>NZ_JBEPMB010000001.1:0-1707407 GCF_040545545.1 Limnomicrobium aquaticum | reverse complement strand
TGGCTGTCGCGGAAAAAGCCGAATTTCTCGTGCTCTGTCCCGATCCGGAAGTCCGCCTCCGGCTTGCAGCCCTTGGCCAGATAGTCGGTCAGGTCGCCGATCGAGCCGATGGAGGTGTGATCGGAAGTGTCGCGCGCCATGGAAAGTGTCTTTCAGAGATTAGAAAACTCAAATCGACCAGCACATGTACTGAAAGTACGAATTTTGCAAACGAATATATCCGACGGGTGGGATTGCGCGTGCTGGACCTTCTTCCCCGGAACCTTGCGCCATCGCCAAACCAGTTCCGGGCAATCCAGCCCCGATAAACCTCCTCGCCAGCATGCTTGAAGCGGCTGCGGCTCCGTCCGTGGCCCGGAGGAACGACGGTGTCGAAGGCGCTACCTTATCTTGACCGGCCGCATCTTGAGCGGCTTGAGGCCGAGGCGATCCATGTCATGCGGGAGGTGGCGGCGAATTTTGAAAAGCCGGTCATGCTCTATTCCATCGGCAAGGATTCATCCGTCATGCTGCATCTGGCGATGAAGGCGTTTTATCCCGCCCGCCCGCCATTCCCGCTTCTGCATATCGATACGCTGTGGAAATTCAAGGAGATGATCACCTTTCGCGATCGCATCGCGGCCGAGCTTGGCTTCGATCTCCTGGTGCATGTCAATCCGGATGGATTAGCCGAGAAGATCGGCCCCTTCACGCATGGTTCCAGCCACCACACCCATGTCATGAAGACGGTGGCGCTCCGGCAGGCGCTCGACAGATACGGTTTCGATGCAGCCTTTGGCGGCGCACGGCGCGACGAGGAGAAGTCGCGCGCCAAGGAACGCATCTTCTCCTTCCGTAATAAGGAACATGCCTGGGATCCGAAGGCCCAGCGCCCGGAAATGTGGAAGACCTACAACACCCGCATCCACAAGGGCGAGGAGATCCGCGTCTTCCCGCTCTCCAACTGGACCGAACTGGATATCTGGCAATATATCCTGAAGGAAAATATTCCCATCGTGCCGCTTTATCTGGCCGCGAAGCGCCCTGTGGTCAGGCGCGACGGCATGCTGATCATGGTCGACGACGAGCGCATGCCGATCGGGCCCGAAGACAGGGTCGAGGAGCGCTCCGTCCGTTTCCGCACGCTCGGCTGCTATCCGCTGACCGGCGCAATCCCGTCCGAGGCCGTTACGCTCGAAAAGGTCGTCGCCGAAATGCTCGCCGCAACAACCTCCGAACGCCAGGGCCGCGCAATCGACCGAGACGAGGCGGGCTCCATGGAAAAGAAGAAGCGTGAGGGCTATTTCTGATGCCGAAGCGAAGCCCTGAAACTGAGTTGGCCACCTACCTTCGTGCGCAGGAAGAAAAATCCATGCTGCGCTTCTTGACCTGCGGCTCGGTCGATGACGGCAAGTCGACGCTCATCGGCCGGCTGCTCTACGACACGAAGCTTCTCTTCGAAGACCAGCTTGCGGCACTCGCCATCGACAGCCGCAAGCATGGCACGAATGGCGAGGCGCTGGATTTCGCCCTCCTGATGGACGGACTGGAGGCCGAGCGCGAGCAGGGTATCACCATCGATGTCGCCTATCGTTTCTTCGCCACCGGCAAGCGCAAGTTCATCGTCGCCGACACGCCGGGTCACGAGGAATATACGCGCAACATGGCGACCGGGGCCTCGACCGCCGATCTCGCCGTCGTGCTGGTCGATGTCCGGCGTGGCATCCTAACCCAAACCCGCCGCCACAGCTATATCGCCTCGCTGCTCGGCATCCGCCACGTCGTGCTGGCCGTCAACAAGCTCGATCTGGTCGATTTCGATCAGGCGGTCTTCGATCAGATCGCCGCCGACTATCGTGCCTTCGTGGCCGAACTCGGCTTCGAGACCGTCACCGCCATCCCGCTCTCCGCCCGCTTTGGCGACAACGTCATCGCGCGCTCGGTCAATACGCCCTGGTATGCCGGGCCGAGCCTGCTCGGCCATCTGGAAACGGTGGAGATCGCGGGCAGGGGACCTGACCAGCCCTTCCGTTTCCCCATCCAGTCGGTCGTCCGGCCCAACCAGGATTTTCGAGGCTTTGCCGGGCAGGTTGCCGGTGGCCGCATCGCGGTCGGCGATCCGATCGTCGCCGCCAAATCCGGCAAGACCTCGCGCATCTCCCGCATCGTCACGAAGGACGGCGACTTGGCCGAGGCGGTCGAGGGCCAGGCGGTCACGCTGGTGCTGGCCGACGAGATCGAACTGTCGCGCGGCAACATGCTGGTCGCGCCCACCGATCGTCCGCATGTGGCCGACCAGCTTCAGGCCCATCTCGTCTGGTTCGACGCCAGGCCCTTGATCCCCGGCCGTTCCTATATCCTGCGCACCGAAACCGATACGGTGAGCTGCACGGTGACCGCGCTGAAACATGAGGTCAACGTCAACACGCTCGCCCGCGATGCGGCGCGCTCGCTCGCCATGAACGGTGTGGGCGTGTGCAATCTCTCGCTTCAGGGGCCGGTTGCCTTTGACGCCTACCGGGACAATCGGTCGACCGGCAATTTCATCCTCATCGACCGCTACACCAATGCCACGCTTGGCGCCGGCATGATCGATTTTCCGCTGCGCCGGGCGGAAAACGTCCACTGGCAGGCGATGGAGGTCAACAAGCAGGCGCGTGCCGAGATCAAGGGCCAGCGCCCCGCCGTTCTCTGGTTCACCGGGCTCTCCGGCTCGGGCAAGTCCACCATCGCCAACAGCCTCGAAAAGCTGCTCCACGCGGAGGGCCGCCACACCTACATGCTCGATGGCGACAACGTGCGCCATGGGCTCAACCGCGATCTCGGCTTCACCGAGGCCGATCGCGTTGAAAACATCCGCCGTGTCGCCGAAGTCGCCAAGCTCATGGCCGATGCCGGTCTGATCGTCATCGTGTCCTTCATTTCGCCCTTCAAGGCGGAGCGGCGGCTGGCGCGCGACATGATGGAGGAGGACGAGTTCATCGAGATCTTCGTCGACACGCCCATCGACGAATGCGCCCGGCGCGATCCCAAGGGCCTTTACAAGAAGGCGCGCGAGGGCAAGATTGCCAACTTCACCGGCATCAGCTCGCCCTATGAGCCGCCGGAGAACCCGGAGCTGCGGCTGGACACCCTGGCCGAAGAGCCCGATGATCTCGCCCGCCGCATCGCCGAATTCATGGGCGAACGACTGATGCGGGGATAGACCTGTCGAAGGCCGGAGGAGGGCCGATGACATGAGCAACGCGACCGCGCCGCCGATCAGCCGCTACCCGGTTCCCGCCCTCTCAAGCCTGCCCGTCGATATCCGCGAGCGCATAGAGGCCGTGCAGGAGAAATCCGGCTTCGTGCCCAATGTCTTTCTTGTGCTCGCCCGCCGCCCGGAGGAATTCCGCGCCTTCTTCGCCTATCACGACGCGCTGATGGACAAGCCCGGCAACCTGACGAAAGCCGAGCGCGAGATGATCGTCGTGGCGACGAGTGCGGCCAATCAGTGCCAATATTGCGTCATTGCGCACGGCGCCATCCTGCGCATCCGTGCGAAGAACCCACTGATCGCCGATCAGGTCGCGATCAACTATCGCAAGGCCGATATTACGCCCCGCCAGAAGGCCATGCTGGACTTCGCGATGAAGGTGTCTAAGGCGGCTTACTCGGTGGACGAGGCCGATTTCGCTGCGCTGGAGGCCTTCGGATTTGACGAGGAAGACATCTGGGATATCATGGCCATCACGGGTCTGTTTGGTTTTTCAAACAGGATCGCGAATGTCGTGACACTGCGCCCCAATGATGAATTTTACGCGCTCGGTCGATGACGGGATTGAAGCATTATTAGATATACAAAAATTAGTGACTTCCGATTTGTCGGAAATTTAACATTCCGATCGATAGTGTCCCAGATGTGAGTTGAGGTGTCGCGAGCAGCGTTGATGAATGGAATGGGGGGAGTGACACTGTTTCAGTCTCTGAAACGTCTGTTGACGGTTCCGAACGACAATCCGGAATTGACGCTCGCGCAGTTCAAGGCCTTCTCGAAGCAGGTCCCGCTTCTTTACTTCATCCTCCTGACGAACATGCTGTCTCTTGCCGGAACGCATCAGAACAGCGCGCCCTTCTGGCTGGTAAAGGTCATTCCGGCCATATTTGCCGTGGGCTTCATCTCGCGCGGGCTTGGCTGGATCCGCGAATCCCGCAAGACGGTCGATGCGGCCTATGCCTATCGCCGTCTGGTTGCCACCAATCGTCTTGTCCTGCCCATTTCGGTTCTGTCGGTTCTCTGGTCCATCTCCCTGATCCCCTATGGCAATGACTACCAGAAGGCTCATGTGGCCTTCTTCATGTCCATCACCGTCATCGGGGTCATCTTCTGCCTCATGCACCTGCGTTCCGCAGCGCTGATGGTGACATTTCTGGTCATCCTGCCTTTCGCCGTGGTCATGGGCATGTCCGGCGAGCCGACCCTGATCGCCACGGCGGTCAACATGTTCCTCGTGTCGCTTGCCATGATCGCGATCATGCTGCGCCACTATTCCGACTTCACCAAGCTCAACGAACAGCGGCTGACGCTACTGGCGCAACGAACGGCACTGCGCGACAAGAACCGCGAGATGCAGCGTCTGTCGGACGAGAACCTGCGGCTCGCCAATCTCGACAGCCTGACCCAGATTGCCAACCGCCGCAGCTTCTTTTCCAATCTCGCCTCGGCCTTTGAGCGGGCGCGTGAGGACGACGGGCGTCTTGCCATCGGCGTCGTCGATCTGGACGGCTTCAAGCCTGTCAACGATCTCTACGGACATTCGGCTGGCGACAAGGTCCTGGTGGAGGTCGCCGATCGGCTGTCGGCGTTCGAGTCCTCCGACTGCAGCATATTTCGCCTCGGCGGCGACGAGTTTGCCTTGCTGATCGACTCGTCAGCGATGGACGAGAAGGCTCTGATCGATTTCGGCCAGCGCGTCTGCGCCAGCATCTCGCTGCCCATCATGATCGGCAACAGCGTGGTTCACGTGACGGGCTCGATGGGCATAGCAGTTTACCCGGATGTCGGGCTCAACGGGCAGGATCTTTACGAACGCGCCGACTATGCGCTCTACAGCGCCAAGCGGGAGAACCGCGCAAGTGTTGTCGTGTTCAATGCGCGCCAGGCCAAGGCACTGATGCGTCAGCGACAGGTCGAGGAGGTGCTCTTCGCGGCCGATCTCGACCGTGAACTGTCGCTGGCCTATCAGCCCATCGTTGCCGCGGAAACCAATCTGACGGTCGGCTTCGAGGCATTGGCGCGGTGGACAAACCCGGTGCTCGGCCCCGTCTCTCCGGCCGAATTCATCCCGATTGCCGAGCAGCACGGCCGCATCAACGTCATCACCCGGCTTTTGCTGACGCGGGCGCTGGCCGAGGCGAAAACCTGGCCCGGCGAGCCCTATCTGTCATTCAATCTGTCGCCGCACGATCTGGCCGTCGAGGAAAACGTTCTGCGCATCATCGCCGCCGTCAATGCCAGCGGCATCGCGCCCCGGCGGATCAATTTCGAAATTACCGAAACCGCGATCATGCGCGACTTCGAACAGGCTGCCCATTCGATAGAGCTGCTGCGGGCGCTGGGCTGCCAGATATCGCTCGACGATTTCGGCACCGGCTATTCCAGCCTCAACCACGTTCACAAGCTGCCCCTGTCGAAGATCAAGATCGATCGCTGCTTCGTCGACCGCATCGACGAGCGACCCGCGAGCTACAAGATCGTCAAGTCCGTGCTCACGCTGTGCAGCGAAATGGGCCTGACGGCGATTGCCGAAGGGGTGGAGCGGGAAGAGGAAGTGCGCGTTCTGACATCGCTCGGTGTGGATGCCATGCAGGGGTACTATTTTGCGAAGCCCCTGGAGCGCGATTTGGTCGGCGCGCGGCTCGACGCCGAGGCCCGTGATCAGAAGGCTCCGGCAAGCCTTGTCACAATCGAATAGGTCCCGCGCTCTGTGACGCCTGTAGAGCGGGCCAACGAAAAACGCGGGAAATCGGCCAATCTCCCGCGTCGTTCCAGTTGAAGTGAAGAGGCCGCCTGCGACAATGCGTCAACGCGCCCGCCGCAGGGCGGTGTCTCTCGATGTCAGGACTTCTTGGCCGGCTTCGGGCCCTTTGCGGCAGTCTTCGCCGGAGCAGGAGCAGGCGCCGTCTTGACGACGCTGGCCGGCGCCAGAAGCTCGCGACAATAGGAGGGGCTGAACTCGCCCTGCCGGTCGCCAGTGATGGTGATGGAGCGAATGTTGTAATCGCCATTGACGGTGATCGTGGCCGAGCAGCTCTTATAGTCGCCACGCACGCGCTTGTAGCCGCCCTTCCAGGTGAAGGTGGAGCCGGTGCCGTCATCGGCGAGCGGCGGGCCATAGGCCGCGAAGAACTTGCCGGCCGACTTGCCGACCCAGGCCGATGAGATCGGATCGCCGAGGCTGCCGCCCGTCGTTGCGCAAGCCGAAAGAGACGCAGCAACCGCTGCCAGTGCAAGAAATTTAAGTTTCATGATCGCCCACTCGAAATTGTCCGGCCTCAACCGCCGAATCGCCGCTATCAGGTTTGCAAGATTCGCAATGCGCGTGGCAACGGTCGGCGCGCAAAAAATCGAAAATGTTGCAGCCAATCCCCGGTCTTCAGCCCTTTTCCCTCGATCTCAGCCCTTTATTTCTTCACGCCGAACACTTCCGCGCAGCGCGAACGGGAGATGCCGTCGCCTTCCGTGTCGCCCGACAGGCTGATGGTTTCGATGACACGCGCCTTGTTGACGGTGATCTGCGCCTCGCATTGCAGCCGCACGTCGCGACCGGGGGAGACCATGACCATCTGCGGATCGTCATACCATGGCCCGAAACGCGGCCCGAAGCGGGGACCGGACATCGGCCCCAGGATCGGATCGTAGAAGGGGTCGCGCCGGACGATCTGGTAGTCCGGCGGAATATACTTGTCCATCCGCCCGCCACGCCACGTATAGATCGTGCGCCCGCCGGAGAGCTTGTAGTTCGAAACGGGCGGTCCATAGGCGGAAAAGAAGCTGTCGACCGGCTGCCCCGGCCAGCGGCTCGCCACCGAACGCTGCGCATCCTCTGTGGTCGTGCAGCCGGCCACAAGAATGCACGCCGCAAGCGCGGCCAGGGGTCGATAAAGCTCCAGCATGGCAATCTCCTTTTTCGCCAATGCTTTACGCCCATCCCGCGGCAAGGTTAAGGCCTTCGCCTGCGTATCCCGCCCGTGCCCCAAAAAAAATTCGAAAAACCGTCACACGGCGCTTGTGGTTTCAAAATCGCTGGTTTATAGACCCCCTCGCTGGCATCGGAGTGTAGCGCAGTCTGGTAGCGCACCACGTTCGGGACGTGGGGGTCGAGTGTTCGAATCACTCCACTCCGACCAGCTAATTTCCCCATGATATTCAGAGCTTTATGTGAAGCAGTTTCGCCTGCGAAGCTGGCTTCTGCTCGTCACTGCGACGGATGCGGGTTCCCGGAGCTTGGTAGCGTGCAGGCCCGTCAGGGCCCATGGGGGCTCGAACAAGTTTCCGTTTCTGAAAATTCGAAGCTGAAAAGCCGGGCGAGCACACGCACCCGCCCGGTCCCGTGTCAGGCCGCGTCCATCGCCGGATAGTCCGTATAGCCTTCTGCACCGCTCCCGGCGTAGAAGAGGGCTCGCTTGGGTTCGTTGAGCGGCGCCCCCGTCTTGAGGCGCTGCGCGAGATCGGGGTTGGCGAGCGCCATCGAACCCAGCGCCTCGATATCGGCACGACCCGCCGCCACATCTGCGCCGATCTGGTCGCGCGGACGGCCGGGGCGGTTGAGCACCAGGGTGCCGCCGAAGGCGCGGCGGATGTCTTCCAGGAACGCATCGCTGCGGATATGCAGGACGTGGAGATAGGCAAGCTTCATCTTGCCGAGTTCAGCCGCCAGATAGCGATAGAGATCGTCATTGCTCTCGCCTTCCGCGATGCCACCGGTCGGAACGCCGGGCGAGAGGCGGATGCCGGTCCTTTCCGGGCCGATCGCTTCTGACACCGCGCGCGCAACCTCAACGGCAAAGCGAGCCCGGTTTTCCATCGCGCCGCCGTATTCGTCAGTTCGCTGGTTGGAGTTCGTCGCCAGAAACTGGTGCACCAGATAGCCGTTGGCGCCATGGATTTCGACGCCATCGGCTCCAGCTTCGACAGCCCGTTTGGCGGCATGGGCGAAATCGGCAATGGTCTGACGCACCTCCGCCGTCGTCAGCGCCCGCGGCACCGGAACCGGCTGCATGCCGGTCATCGTGAACATGTCCTCGCCGGCGGCAATCGCCGAGGGCGCCACCGGCTGGCGATGATGCGGCGTGTTGTCGGGATGCGAGCGGCGGCCAACGTGCATGAGCTGGATGAACAGGCGTCCGCCGCCGTCATGCACGGCGTCAGCCACCTTGCGCCAGCCCGCGACATGCGCGTCCGTATAGATGCCCGGCGTGGCGAGATAGCCTTGCCCGTCATCGGAAGGCTGCGTGCCTTCGGTAATCAGCAGGCCGAGCGAGGCGCGCTGGGCATAATAGTCTGCGGCGAGGTCGCCCGGCGTGCCGTCTGGCTTCGCGCGGCTTCGGGTCATGGGGGCCATGGCGAGACGATGCGGCAGTGTTGCACCTGCAAGTGTGATTGGGGTCCAGAGATCGGTCATTGTGGTTCTCCTGTGAAATGCGGTTCGAAACTTTATGCGGGACAACCGGCCGGCGGCGCGGTGTCGAAAGACAAGTCTCAATTTAAGGATCCACATTCGTTCCAATAGACGCTATATCTGGACTCATCGTCTCACAGGTGGAACGGATGGATCTTCTCGCGCTGGCCGATTTCAATCTGGTGGCCCGCCATGGCGGCTTCGGAAAGGCCGCGCGCCTGTCGGGCCGACCCAAGGCGACCCTGTCGCGCCGCGTGGCTGAACTGGAGGCCAGTCTTGGTCTTCGGCTCTTCGAGCGCGGCGCGCGGGCCCTGAAGCTGACGGAAGAGGGGCGGGCGCTCCATGAGCGCACCGGCCAGCTTCTGACCGAACTGGAAGAGACGACGGCGGCCATCGCCTCGGGCGGTCAGGCCCCGCGCGGACGGCTGCGCATCAGCGCGCCACTTCTGTTTTCGCAGGCCGCCCTGGGCAAGCTGGCGGCGGGTTTCGTGATGCGCTATCCGGAGGTCAGGGTCGAGATCGTTGTCGAGGACCGCCCGGTGGACATGATCGAGGAAGCCTATGACCTCGTCATCCGCGTCAATCCCGAGCCGGACATCAATCTCATCGGCCGTGCCTTCCTGAGCGACCGGCAGGTGGTGGTTGCGGCACCCGGTCTCGCCTGGCCGCAGGACGGCGGTCAGGTCCCGGCGGTTGTCCGGGGTGCGATCAGCAAGGCCGATACCTGGAAACTGACGACGCCGGAAGGGCCGCGAGAGCTATCGGTCCTTCCGGTGCTGGCCATGTCATCCAACGTCATGATCCGCGATGCCGTTTCCATGGGCGCGGGCGCGGCGCGGCTGCCGCTTTCCCTTGTCAGTCGCGACATTGCCGCCGGAAGGCTTGTCCAGTGGGGCGAGATCGAGGGCGTCAAGATCGCGCTCTGGGCGCTCTACCCCTCGCGGCGACTGCTGAGCGCCCGCGTTTCCGCCTTTCTCGATTATCTCAAGGCGGCCTTCCCGCAGGGGACGCCGGAAGAGCTTGCCGCCTATCTGGGCTGACGAAGCCCGCCTGCGCGAGGAACATTCGCGGCCCTGTCGAGTTAACCCGAGACAAAACACGACAAAGGAGAAACGCCCATGATTTCCGCAAGCCAGATCAAGGACCACATGGAAGTAAAGTCTGTCGATGGCAAGCATATCGGGACTGTCGACCATCTTGACGGCAATAGCCGCATCAAGCTGACGAAGCAGGATTCGCGCGACGGCAAGCATCATGAAATCCCGCTCGACTGGGTCGATCATGTCGACGCCCATGTTCACCTGTCGAAGAAGGCCACTGACGTTCAGGCAACCTGGACCGACGTTCAGAATTAAGCGGTCAGCCGCCTTCCCGGGCGCCTGCGCCCGGCCGCGACCTTATCGGGGTCGCGGATGATGGCATGACTGATTTGCCCCCAAGCCATGTCGTCTTGTCAGCGGCACCTGTTCCCCCAGCGGGTGCCGCTTTTTCTGTTCCCCCAGCGGGTGCCGCTTTTTCGCGCGTGCATGGGCAAGTATTCCCAATGGCTTGCCGGTCACGCTGCTGCGGCTCGATACGTCCCACGGAAATTCCGCAACGATGCCTGGTCGCCGGTCTTGAAGGTCGCGAGCAGGGCGTTCAGTGCGTCGACTTCCGATGCAAGGCTGTGGCTTGCCGCCGTCGTTTCCTCGACCATGGCTGCATTCTTCTGCGTCCCCTGGTCCATGATGTTCACGGCCTGATTGATTTCCTTCAGGCCCGTTGCCTGTTCACGCGACGACTCGACGATGGCCGCGACGTTGCGGTCTATGTCTTTGACCCTCTGCACGATCTCTTCAAGGGCGTGCCCCGTCCTGTCCACCAGCACAACGCCCTGCTTGACCTGATTGGACGATGTGCCGATCAGCGTCTTGATCTCCTTGGCCGCCTTCGCCGAGCGCTGCGCAAGCTCGCGGACCTCCTGCGCGACGACGGCAAAGCCCTTGCCGGCCTCGCCCGCCCGCGCGGCCTCTACGCCGGCATTCAGCGCCAGAAGGTTCGTCTGGAAGGCGATCTCGTCGATCACGCCGATGATGTTGGAAATCTGCCCCGAGGATTTTTCGATGTCGCCCATCGCGGTAATCGCTTCCTTGACGACGAGACCCGATTGCTCGGCATCTTTCTTCGTGGTGGCAACCAGCCGGCCAGCCTCTTCGGCGCGGCGGGAGGCGTCTGCGACAGCCGTGGTGATTTCCTCAAGCGCGGCCGCGGTCTCTTCGATGGAGGCTGCCTGCTGTTCGGTGCGCCTGGCCAGATCGTCTGCCGCATCCCGGATTTCGGATGAGCCCGCCGCGATCGAGACCGCATTCTGCGCGACATTGCTCATGGCATCGCGCAGGCGGCTCAGCGACGCATTGAAATCGTGCCTTACACTCTCGAGATTTGCGGGGAACGGTGTGTCTAGGGTCTGTTCGAGATCGCCCTGCGCCAGTTGCTTCAGCGCCTGCCCCAGCGCATGGACGGCCTTGACGCGGTCGGTCACATCGGTGGCGAACTTGACCACCTTGAAGACCTTGCCGTTCATGTCGAAAATGGGATTGTACGAGGCCTGGATCCACGCTTCCCTGCCGCCCTTGCCGACCCGCTTGAACTCGTCCGCATGAGGCTTGCCGTCCGCAAGATCGGCCCAGAAGCGACGATAGGCCTCGGAGCGGACATAGTCGGGATCGCAGAACAGCGAATGATGTTTGCCCGCGATCTCGGCCAGCGTGTAGCCGAGCAGATTGAGGAAATTGTCGTTCGCCGTCAGCACCTCCCCGGTCGGTGTGAACTCGATCACCGCCTGGACGCGCGAGATCGCCTGGAGCTTGCCGGCATCCTCTGCGGATTTCCGTTTGATATCCGTGATATCCGTGGCGATCTTGACCACCTTCACCGGCGTCTTGCCGGACAGAACCGGATTATACGAAGCCTCGATCCAGACTTCGCGGCCGCCCTTGGCGATGCGCTTGTATTGCCGGCGGTCGAACTGCCCCCGCTTCAGGTTCGCCCAGAACGCCGCATAGTCCGGGCTGGCGCTCTCTTTGGGGTCGACGAACATGCGGTGATGCTTGCCGACGATCTCGGAAAGCTCATAACCCAGCGCGCTGCAGAAATTTTCGTTCGCTGTGAGAATTTTCCCGTCGAGATCGAACTCGATCATTGCCGCAGATTTACTTAATGCGGCAAGTGTTGCTGCTGAGGTGCTCATTCCAAAAGACAGTATACTCACAAATTCCCCCAAGGTTTTCCGTGGTTAAAGTAAAGTTTCCGAAGTTCGGCGTATTTTATGTAAAACTGAAATTCAAAATTTTGAATGCAGCTCGAAAATACGCCAAATGCCCCTATGCAACTTCAGATATACATGCAGATTTGCGTTTTGCTATCTGCTGACCACAGTATATATATTTTATATTTATTAACTCGGGATTAAATATAAAATTGACTATATACAATTTTCCTATGTCTTACGATCCGAACCCCGTGCCGTGCCGTTATGCGCCGTTTTGACGCAAGTCGCTGCAATTGCCCGCATTTCTTAGGCCGATAGGTGTTGCTTCCCGTTTTGCATAACCATATAAGGATGCCTTTATGTCGCAAAGCGAGGCTCCTATGTCGCCCATGATGGATACGCTCTTCGGTTCTCCCGCCGCACCTGAAAAGCCTGCGCGCGAGCGGCTGATGGAGGCTGCGCGCCAGCGCATTCTCGTGCTCGACGGCGCGATGGGCACGCAGATTCAGGGCCTCGGCTTCAACGAGGATCACTTCCGCGGCGACCGTTTCGGCACCTGCGCCTGTCATCAGCAGGGCAATAACGACCTGCTGATCCTCACCCAGCCGGCGGCGATCGAGGAAATCCATTTCAAATATGCCATCGCCGGCGCGGATATCGTCGAGACCAATACATTCTCCTCCACCACCATTGCCCAGGCCGATTACGGCATGGAAGACATGGTCTATGAGCTGAACCGCGATGGTGCGCGCCTCGCCAAGCGCGCAGTACGCCGGGCCGAAGCCATCGACGGACGCCCGCGCTTTGTCGCCGGCGCGCTCGGGCCGACCAACCGTACAGCCTCCATCTCGCCCGACGTCAACAATCCCGGCTACCGCGCCGTCAGCTTCGATGATCTCCGCATCGCCTATGCCGAACAGCTGCGCGGCCTGATCGATGGCGGGGCCGATATCATCCTCATCGAAACCATCTTCGACACGCTGAACGCCAAGGCGGCGATCTTCGCCTGTTTCGAGGTCTTCGAGGAAAAGGGCGTCGATCTGCCGATCATGATTTCCGGCACGATCACCGATCTCTCCGGCCGCACGCTTTCCGGCCAGACGCCGACCGCGTTCTGGCATTCCGTGCGCCACGCCAGGCCCTTCACCATCGGCCTGAACTGCGCGCTCGGCGCCACAGCCATGCGCCCGCATCTGGCGGAACTCTCCGAAGTCGCGGATACGCTCGTCTGCGCCTATCCGAATGCCGGCCTGCCCAACGCTTTCGGCCAGTATGACGAAAGCCCGGAATTCATGGCCGAACAGGTGGAAGGCTTCGCCCGCGAAGGCCTCGTCAACATCGTCGGCGGCTGCTGCGGCTCGACGCCGGAGCATATCAAGGCGATTGCCGAGGCCGTTGCCAGGCACAAGCCGCGCGAAATCCCGGAACGCGCGCCGCTGATGCGCCTCTCCGGCCTCGAGCCCTTCACGCTCACCAAGGACATTCCCTTCGTCAACGTCGGCGAGCGCACCAACGTCACCGGCTCGGCCAAGTTCCGCAAGCTGATCACGGCCGGCGACTATGCGGCAGCGCTGGATGTCGCACGCGACCAGGTGGAAAACGGCGCGCAGATCATCGACATCAACATGGACGAGGGCCTGATCGACTCGAAGCAGGCGATGATCGAGTATCTGAACCTCATCGCCGCCGAGCCCGACATTTCCCGCGTTCCGGTCATGATCGACTCATCCAAATGGGAGGTGATCGAAGCCGGCCTGAAATGCGTGCAGGGCAAGCCGCTGGTCAATTCCATCTCGCTGAAGGAAGGCGAGGAGGCGTTTCTGCATCATGCCAAGCTGGTGCGCGCCTATGGCGCCGCCGTCGTCGTCATGGCCTTCGACGAGCAGGGGCAGGCGGATACGAAACAACGCAAGATCGAAATCTGCACCCGCGCCTACAAGATCCTGACCGAAAAGGCAGGCCTTGCACCCGAAGACATCGTCTTCGATCCGAACATCTTCGCGGTCGCCACCGGCATCGAGGAACACAACAATTACGGCGTCGACTTCATCGAGGCGACGCGCGAGATCGTCAGAACGCTGCCGCATGTCCATGTCTCGGGCGGCGTGTCGAACCTCTCCTTCTCCTTCCGCGGCAACGAGCCGGTGCGCGAAGCCATGCATGCCGTCTTCCTCTACCACGCCATTCAGGCGGGCATGGACATGGGCATCGTGAATGCCGGCCAGCTCGCCGTCTATGAGACGATCGAGCCGGACCTGCGCGAAGCCTGCGAAGACGTGGTGCTGAACCGCCGCGACGACGCCACCGAGCGCCTGCTGGAACTCGCCGAACGCTTCAAGGGCGCCGCCGGCAAGGAAGCCAAGGAACGCGACCTGAAATGGCGCGACTGGCCGGTGGAAAAGCGGCTGGAACATGCGCTGGTCAACGGCATCACCGAATTCATCGACATCGACACCGAAGAGGCCCGTCAGGCCGCCGAGCGCCCGCTGCATGTCATCGAAGGCCCGCTGATGGCCGGCATGAATGTCGTCGGCGATCTCTTCGGCTCAGGGAAAATGTTCCTGCCGCAGGTGGTCAAGTCCGCCCGCGTGATGAAACAGGCCGTCGCCGTGCTGCTGCCCTACATGGAAGCCGAAAAGGCCGCCAATGCCGCCAAGGGCATCATGGGCGAGCGCGAAACGGCGGGCAAGGTGCTGATGGCGACCGTCAAGGGCGACGTCCACGATATCGGCAAGAACATCGTCGGCGTCGTGCTCGCCTGCAATAATTACGAGATCATCGACCTCGGCGTCATGGTGCCGGCGGCGAAGATCCTCGAAACGGCCAAGGCCGAGAAGGTCGATATCATCGGCCTCTCCGGCCTCATCACGCCGTCGCTCGACGAAATGGTCCACATGGCCGCCGAAATGGAGCGCGAGGGCTTCGACATCCCGCTGCTCATCGGCGGCGCGACCACGAGCCGCGTCCACACCGCCGTCAAGATCCATCCGCGTTATCAAAAAGGGCAGGCGATCTACGTCACCGACGCCAGCCGCGCCGTCGGCGTCGTCTCGAGCCTCCTGAGTTCCGAAATGAAGCCCGGCTATGTCGAAAGCATCCGCGCCGAATACAAGAAGGTCGCCGAAGCCCACGAAAAGGCCGAGGCCGCCAAGAAGCGCACGAGCCTTTCGGCTGCCCGCGCCAATGCCCACAAGATCGACTGGTCCGGCTACACCCCGCCGAAGCCGACCTTCACCGGCACCAAGGTCTTCGAGAGCTGGGATCTGGCGGAACTTGCCCGCTATATCGACTGGACGCCCTTCTTCCAGACATGGGAGCTGAAGGGCCGCTATCCGGATATCCTGAATGACGAAAAGCAGGGCGAGGCCGCCCACCAGCTCTTTGCCGACGCGCAGGCGATGCTTGCAAAGATCATCGACGAGAAATGGTTCGCCCCGCGCGCCGTCATCGGCTTCTGGCCGGCCAATACGATAGGCGACGACATCCGCCTCTTCACCGACGAGACCCGCGGCGAAGAGCTTGCCACGCTCTTCACGCTGCGCCAGCAGCTCGCCAAGCGCGAGGGCAGGGCGAATGTCGCACTTGCCGACTTCGTGGCACCGGCCGAGACCGGCAAGCCCGACTATATCGGCGGCTTCGTCGTCACCGCCGGCATCGAGGAAGTGGCGATCGCCGAGCGCTTCGAGCGCGCCAATGACGATTATTCATCCATCATGGTCAAGGCGCTCGCCGACCGCTTCGCCGAAGCCTTTGCCGAGCGGATGCACGAAAAGGTCCGCAAGGACTTCTGGGCCTACGCCCCCGACGAGGCCTACGCACCGGAAGAGCTTGCAGCCGAACCCTATACCGGCATCCGCCCCGCCCCCGGCTACCCCGCCCAGCCCGACCACACCGAAAAGAAAACCCTCTTCCGCCTGCTCGACGCCGAAGCCACAACCGGCGTGACACTCACCGAAAGCTACGCCATGTGGCCCGGCTCCTCCGTCTCCGGCCTCTACCTCAGCCACCCGGAAAGCTACTATTTCGGCGTCGCGAAGGTGGAGCGCGACCAGGTGGAGGACTATGCGGCGCGTAAGGGCATGAGTGTGGGCGAAGTGGAGCGCTGGCTGGGGCCGGTGCTGAATTACGTGCCGGTGAGCGAGGCGGCGGAGTGAGGAGATTAAGGGCGGACCCTCGAACGTGCCCACGGCTGGAAGACGTGGGCACGCAGGGCCTTTCCAATATATGACAAGAATATGCTCTTAAAGATTGTATTTATACGCATTTAAAAACTTTCCGTTGACGTCCCCGGCGTAATCCATTACATATATCTCATCGATCTTTTGCTTGCCGAGCTTTGTCTACTGCGCGATTGGCACCGCGCCCTAAGCGAACTTCTCTTTCAAAAATAGTCGGTTTCGACCTGCGCAGCATGAGCTTCGCGGCACCTCAATCTATGCTTTGAAAGGGTTCAACATGACCACTGGCACAGTAAAATGGTTTAATTCCACCAAGGGCTTCGGCTTCATCCAGCCTGACAACGGCGGCGCTGACGCATTCGTTCACATCTCGGCCGTCGAACGGTCGGGCATGCGCGAACTCGTCGAAGGCCAGAAGATCGGCTTCGAACTTGAGCGCGACAGCAAGTCGGGCAAGATGGCGGCCATCAATCTTCAGGCCGCATAAATCGAAATTCGCTTCCCTTTGACCACGGATGTACTGGCACTGCAGGAAGCTGTTTCATTAAGGCCAGGCGTTTTGCCTGGCCTTTTCGTTTCGGCGTTCACGCTGAAACCAACGAGGTTTCCATGACCCAGACCTATAGCAAATCCCGCCAGCAGGCGGAGCGCGCCTTCAGCAGCATTCAGACGCAGTTCTTTGCGAAGAATGACGCGGTAGAGGAACTGGTATCCGTCGCCTACGCGCGGGATGCCAAGACTCTCCGGCTGAGAGAGGCGCGCATCGCCAAAGAGGTGGCCGATCGTGTGTCGGTCACATCCAGTCTCATCGCAAAGCGCGCCAAAAT
Source organism: Limnomicrobium aquaticum (assembly GCF_040545545.1). Lineage (NCBI taxonomy): Bacteria > Pseudomonadati > Pseudomonadota > Alphaproteobacteria > Hyphomicrobiales > Rhizobiaceae > Limnomicrobium > Limnomicrobium aquaticum. Next base: position 1,690,513 of record NZ_JBEPMB010000001.1, on the reverse strand, counting down.
GCGCTGATTTCTCCTTCACTCATTGTTGGGATAAGAATGAAGAACGCCAGAAACAAAGACCTTGCCGACCGTAACACCGCATCCGCCGACGCCAAGGCGGCACTCCTTGCTGCGTACCGTACCGCAAAGACAGCCGCCGAACCGGACAGGTTGGCAAGACAGGCCGAACGAACGGCCAACGCGGCAGCGCGCGAAGAACGACGCCTTGAACGCGAACGCGTGAAGCTCGAAGAACGGACGCGCGCCGAGACCGAAGCCGCAGAACGGCATGCGGCAGCCGAGGCTGCAGCCACCGCCGAAATCGAGGCCCGCGAAGGTGCCGAGAAGGCACGGATCTCCCGCGTGATCGAAGACGAGGCAGAGCGAAAGGCCAAACGCGATCAGCGCTACGCCGACCGCAAGGCCCGGCAAGCCTGACAATCCTGCTCTGAGGCCGGACCTGGATTGAGCGCCGGTTGAGATCTCGATCGGGAGGCTTCACACGACAAAGCTCCGTATGGGGGAACTCATGGTTCATAGCGCCGATATCAAGGACCGCGCCGCAGCGCCGCACTTCACTATCGCCTATATAAGGTGACCGCACAGTTTCCGGATGCGGTGGCGCAAGGGAAGCTGCGGCGTCTGAACGCCGCAGCTCTGTAGTCCTCATCCGATATTCTGCATCTGCGCCGCACCGTCATGCAGGAAACACGCCTTGTTGAAGAGACCGAGATCGACAAGGTTCGGCATGCGGATGTCGCTGATATCGGGAAGCGGTTTGCTCGACGGATCGAAGGAGCGGTCGATCTGCGAGATGAAGCCGAGGATGGTCCCACTCTGCTTGGCGAAAACGCCGAGGCTGCCGATTTGCTCGAAAAGAGGCGGCTTGTTTCGCTTCTGGTCGAGAATTTGCAGGTAATCGATCACCGCCACGGTTCCCGCCGGCGCTCCGGAAAGATGCAGGACAACATAGTCGGCGCTGATCTCCTCCGACGTGACGATTTCGACCTGATCGGATAGATCATCCACGCCGTCGCTGCGGGTGCGGAGATGCTCGCGCGCCTCTTTCTCGGTGAACTCCAGCGTGAACAGGACCGCCTTTCGATCAAGGCGCACGGCGTCCAGCAAAAGCTGGAGGCCGAGCGCCGTCTTGCCCTGTCCACGTCGCCCCGCCAAAAGCAGCAGGTCGCCGGGCTCCAGTTGCGAGAGCAACGTCCTGGAAAGCGGCCCGGCCGCCGCATGGGCCGAGAGAAGGCTCCAGCGCGCGAACCCTTCTTCCTGGGCAATCGTATCCAGCGCCTGATGCAGCGGAACGCTGCCTTTCCGGACCATCAGTTTGGCGCGTCGCTTGAGCTGATAAATGGGTGCAGAAAGCTTCATCAAAACCTCCATTGCGAGCCAAAACGCAATCCCTCCTCATGCGATGCCCGAACAGATGGTTCGACGTGTGTCAGTCACCCTGCATGTGCAATGCTTTCCCGAAAGGAGGGAGGGAGGCTTGGGAGGAGCCGGGAACATGGGTAGCCAAAGGCGCGATTCGGTGCAAGGCTATGCACCTGAATACAGGGAGGAGATTCATGCCGACGCTGGTGCAACTGGTTCCCCACGATCCATCTTGGCCGCAAAAATTTCGGGTAGCCGAAGAGCGATTGCGCGGGATTTTGATGGGTCAGGTTCTCACCGTTGATCACATCGGCAGCACTGCCGTCCCCGGCATGTCCGCAAAGCCGCTCATAGACATTGATGTGACATTGACTGATTTCTCAGCGATATCCGGTGCAGGGTTGGCACTGGTCAACGCCGGTTTCGAGGCGCGCGGAAATCGGTACGACGACGACATGTGGGCCTTCCTCTGGAAGTCGAGCTTGCCCGCGCTGCGGGTCTATCTCTGCGCACCTGAGAACCAGACGCATCGGCTGCGTCTCCTCTTTCGCGATTTTCTACGCCAGCATTCTGACACGGCGGCGGAATATACCAGATTGAAGCATCGGTTGGCGCTGGAGTTTCCCTACGACGGCGATCGGTACACGACTGAGAAGAGCGATTTCGTTCGAAGGGTGATAGAAACGGCGATCGCGGGGGATGTTTCGCTGTATCGCAATTGAGATACACATTGCCATTTCAACGGGAGACGGCACGATGACCGCCCACACAAAGATGATCCACGTCCGCGTTGACGACGACCTACGCGAAGAGGTCTCGGCGGTCCTTGAGTCCTTCGGCATGTCGATGTCGGATGCCGCTCGGATTTTTCTGCGTCGCGTAGTGGCGACACAGAGCTTCCCCCTGGAGCTGAAAATTCCAAACGAGGAGACGCGCGCAGCTCTACAAGAAGCGAAGGCTATACGTCTCGCACGGCGGTCAGACATGAAGTCAGGTGCCAAACGCAATTGATGACATTTCACACGAAAAACCTGACGATCTCTCCTTGTAGCGCCACTGACCGCGATGACTTTATCGCGCTCGAACTCGATCCGGATGTCATGTATTTCCTCAACGGCGGTCCCGTCGATCATGAAACGACCGATCCGGATGCGGTAGACTTTCTGATGCCGCGAGGAACGGAGCCCTTTGTATGGACAGCCCGTTTGACGACGAGTGGCGAATTCGTCGGCTGGTTCTGCCTGTCTCCCGGCAATGACGGATCAGCGGAGATCGGCTATCGGCTGAGGAAAATCCAATGGGGGCAGGGCATTGCTTCTGAGGGTGCGTTGGCGCTCCTCGACTGGGGCTTCGCGAGTGCGGGCTATGAAAAGATCGTGGCATGCACGATGGCGATAAACCTCGGTTCTCGCAGGGTCATGGAAAAGCTCGGCATGCGCCATGTTCGAACGGTTGAAGTGACATCCAGTTCTATTCCCGGAGCAGATGAGGGGGAGGTCTGGTACGAGGTCTCGCGAACAGAATGGCGCCGAGCTTTCTCGCTCTCCTGATCCATGCGCAAGACACCCACCCAAAACTTTGTCCTCCCACGCCATCGTCATGTCGCAAACGACATCGCGCGGCCCTTTCTCCTGTGGTCATATCGCGATGCTTGAGGTGCCGGGGGACGGGGAGGTCTTCCGGAGAATTGGGAAGCCGGTGCGGGTTCCGAGCAAGTCCAGCGAAAGTGGAAACCGGTTTCGCGTCCGGACTTGCTCAGAAATATGACCCTATCCCGGCGCTGCCCCCGCAACGGTGGCGGAACTGAAAGACGCGATGGGAGCCACTGGACGATGTGTCCGGGAAGGTGTCGCGTCAGTCCCGGCGAGGGACGGTTCCGGAGCCCGGAAACCAGCCGCAGGCGCATGAACCCGGACTGATCGCGGTGGGCGATCGGGAGGCGGATGCTTGGCGACAGCGTTTTCACGCTGTGTCTGCGCGCGGCAATCGTTTCCTTCCCCAAAGCGTCAAATCTTTGCGATGATAAGGACTGAGACCATGGATACCCGCGCCGACATGCTTTCGCGCCTTCAGGGCCGCCGCCCGGGCTTCACGCTCGACCGCCCCTTCTATCTCGATGCGGATTTCCACAAGCTCGATCTCGAGCATATCTGGTACAAGGACTGGCTCTTCGTCGGTCACGATTGCGAGCTTCAGAAGCCCGGTGACTACATGACCGTCCAGATCGGCGAATACCCGATCGTCATCGTCCGCGCCGATGATGGCCGCATCAACGCGCTGCACAATTCCTGCCGCCATCGCGGTTCGCGCGTCTGCACCGAACATCGCGGCTCCGCCACCAAGCTCGTCTGCCCCTATCACCAGTGGACCTACGATCTCGAAGGCAAGCTGCTTTTCGCCCGCCAGATGGGCGACAATTTCGATGGCGCTGAATTCGGCATGAAGCGCGTCGCCTGCGAGACGGCCGGCGGTTATATCTTCGTCTGTCTCGCTGACCAGCCGATGGATTTCGCCCCCTTCCGCGCCTTCATGGAGCCCTATTTCCTGCCGCATCGCCTGCGCGACGCCAAGGTGGCCTATGAAAGCACCATCATCGAGAAGGGCAACTGGAAGCTCGTCTGGGAAAACAACCGCGAATGCTACCACTGCGCCGGCAACCACCCGGAACTCTGCAAGACCTATCCGGAAGCCCCCTCGGCGACCGGCGTTTCGGGCGCGGATGACGATCCGGAAACGGTTGAACACTGGCAGAAATGCGAGAGCATCGGCCTGCCGAGCCGCTTCGTGATGGACCAGTCTGGCCAGTTCCGCGCCGCCCGCATGCCGCTCTTGCGCGATGCCGTCAGCTACACGATTTCGGGCCGCAAGGCCGTGCAGATGCGGCTTTCCGACAGCGTCAACATGGACCGCATCGGCACGCTGCTGCTCTTCCATTACCCGACGACGTGGAACCACGTCCTCTCCGACCACGCCGTCACCTTCCGCGTGCTGCCGATCAGCGCCACGGAAACGGCGGTGACGACCAAGTGGCTTGTCCACAAGGACGCCGTTGAAGGTATCGATTACCGTCTCGAGGAACTGACCCATGTCTGGACCGAGACCAACGATCAGGACCGCCAGATCGTCGAGGAAAATGCCCGCGGCATCGCGTCGCCCGCCTATCAGCCCGGCCCTTACTCCGAGGTGCATGAGGGCGGCGTCGCCCAGTTCGTCGAATGGTATTCCGATTTCATGGTCGAGCGGCTCACCGGCCGTCCGCGCCTTCGCTCCGTTGCTTGAAGAAGGTCTGCCGCCCATGAACATGCAGCCGCTGATGGGGCAGACGCCCGATGCGCTTCATCTCGATGAGCTGAAGCCCTGGAATTCGGCGCGGCAGATGCTCGTCTGCCTCTCCGTGGCCGATGAAGCGCCGGATGTGAAGACCTTCACCTTCGCGGTCGAAGGCGGCGGCTGGTTCCGCTATGCGCCGGGCCAGTTCATCACGGTGGAACTGCGCGCCAAGGGCGGCGACCTGCATCGCACCTACACGATCTCGTCGACGCCCTCGCGGCCCTACGCGCTGTCGATCACGGTGAAGGCTCAAGCCACCAGCATCGGCACGCGCTGGATGTTCGAGAACATCAAGCCCGGCAGCCGCATGCGCGCCTATGGCCCCTCGGGCCATTTCACACTCACGCGGCCGCTGGCGCAAAAATACCTCTTCGTCTCCGCCGGCTCCGGCGTCACGCCCATGATGTCCATGCTGCGCTGGCTCGTCGATTGCGCGCCGATGACGGATGTCACCTTCCTCAACGCCTCGCGCCGTCCGGATGAGATCATCTTCCGCGCCGAGCTGGAACTGCTCGCCACCCGCATGCCGAACCTAAAACTCGGCTTCATCCCGGAAGCAGCCACCACGGCTTCGCCCTGGGCAGGCCTCACCGGCCGTATCGACCGCACGAAGCTCCAGCTTCTCGCCCCCGATTTCCTCTCCCGCGAAACCTTCTGCTGCGGCCCGGACCCGTTCATGAAAGCCGTCAGCGGTCTTCTGCGCTCGGAAGGCTTCGACATGGGCCACTATCACCAGGAGAGCTTCGGCCTCGCGCCGACGCCAGCTAACGCGCCGATCCAGCCTGCCTCCAAGACCCCTCCCCAACCCTCCCCACAAGGGGGAGGGGGAGTGACCGCCGTGCCTCCATCCGTCTCCCCCCTTGTGGGGGAGATGGCCGGCAGGCCAGAGGGGGTATTCTCTGACGCCCTCACCATCGACTTCCTCTCCACCGGCGAGCACATCGCCTGCGCACCGGGCGACACCGTCCTCAAGGCCGCCCGCGCGGTCCAGGTCCGCATCCCGGCGGCTTGCGAAAGCGGCATGTGCGGCACCTGCAAGGTCAAGAAGCGCTCGGGCGAGGTCGAGATGCACCACAATGGCGGCATCACCACCCGCGAGATCGATGAAGGCTACATTCTCGCCTGCTGCTCACGCCCGCTGAGCGCGCTCGAAATCGAGGCATGACGATCATGGGCGAGGGGACTTCCAGCCAGGAAACGCCGGAAGGTCTCTTCCTCGTTTGGCTGTTTGCTCAGCCGCAAGGCGCTGATATCGCAACCGCAGCACGGCTGGAAATCACGCGCATGGGCCGCATGGAAATTGCAACCGAAACCCGAGCGCGCCTGATCGGGATGCTGATACAGGCGGCAGTCACGCCGCAGTGCGTGAACAGGAAGACAAGGCGCCAGCGGCATTAGGCGCTCTGGCGCTAGCGACGCGCTTCGTCCATCCATTTGACAAATCTCTCCAGCCGAGCGGCAAAATCGTCAGGCGCCGACTGCGGACTGGTCGCGCATGTCAAGAGCATCTCCATGTCTTCGCGGCGTTCGGGATACAGCCGGCCCATTCTGTCAACATGATCTTCAAGGGTCGCAGGCCAGTCGGTTGCATGTTCGGTTCGCAGGATATTCGTTGACCGTATTGCCTTCCGGGAGGCTTCTTTCAGCAAGCGTTGCGTCAGGGCACGCGTTTTGCTGGCTTTGATTTCGGCCAGATACCGGTGCAGAACGGCGCTGTAGTCGCCGTTCACGGCAAGCGCGAGCCTTAGCGAAGGCCGGTATGGTTCAATTTCCGTCGACAGGTCCTCGCCGGCGATGCATCGGCAGTGGTGTTTCAGCCAGTAACTCCACGCCAATGCAGTCTTTTCCGACCTCAGATCCTGCAGCGAGCCGACATCGAAATCCACTTTGGTCAGAAAGGGGTAGGCTGCCTCAAAGCGCGCCTTGCACGTTTCCAGCAAAAAGCTCTCTTCTCTGGAGAGTGGCTGAAACAGGATGAGCGACAAATCGAGATCCGATTTTTCGGGAATCGCGCGTCCTTCCGCTATGCTTCCATAAACGTAAACGCTGTGAACGCGGAGTCCGGGCTCGGACATTAACAGAAAACCTATGTCGCTCAACAGGGGCTGATATTCAGCCTGAAAGGGCTTCTGGCTTGGTGTCGCGATGAGCCCATCGACATGTCTCGACATCGGAAAATGCCTTAAATGAATCGAACGAGAACCTGACGTCTCGCGTTTGGTATATCGGGCTGTTGTAAGGGCGACAGAGGTTTTAGCCCTCGCAACGTTTATGCCGTTTGCCCGTGCAAAGAGTCGAGGAGGAGTGCGCTCACAGCGCCCTCTCCACCAACGCGACCGCCTCTGCCGCCGATTGCGGTGCGAGCTTGAATCCATGACCGGAGCAGGCCGAGAGCAGTGTCGCCCTGCTCCCCGCCGGGCGAATGACGAAATGCTCGTCCTCCGTCACCGTATAGTAGCAGGCTTTGCGCTCCAGGACCGTGTAGCGCTCGAAATCCGTAAATGCGAGGTGACCGGCCTTGATCAGGTTCGCGACCTCGTCCTCGGATGCAATGCGCGGCGCATCCGGATCGCCTGTTCTCGAAAAGCGATGGTCGCCGATCTTCAGCCTTGTGCCGGGGCGCGGCGGCAGGACATATGTGCCCGTTTCCGCATCGAGATCGAGATAGATCGGAGCCCTGGACCAAAGAGCTGCCAGCTCCGGCGGCGGGGCGAGAAAGACGACCGTCTGCCGTGATGGCACCAGTTCGCCTGTCGTGTCGGGCAGGAGGTTGTTCACCCAGGCGCCTGCGGCGATGATGACGTGATCACCCACATGCACCATGCCGCCCGCTCTGACGCGGCCCGTCTCGAACCCGATCTCTTCGACCTTCGTGTGCGGATAGAAACGCACGCCTTGTGCGGCGAGATGAACGACCAGATCGGTGACGATGCGGCTGGGAAACAGCATGCCGGAGCCGGAAAGCTCCACCGCGCGGGTGACGCCGTCCGTCCGGATCAATGGATGTTCGGCGCTGAATTGTGCCGGATCGAGTTCGCGCCAGCCAACACCCATGGCGCCCAGGTCATCGAGTGACGGCCCGATCCAGCCAGTATCCTCGCGCTCGAAGGCGATCATCGGCATCGCCTCCAGATGCCGTGCGCCGATATCGTCAAACAGCTGATCCCAAAGCGCAAAGGCCTGCGGCATCCTCTCTGCATAGGCATGCATGGGGCCATAGGCATGGCGCGTGATGCGGTGTTCGTCAAACGAGCTTGCGACCGGGTTGGGGATCGGTCCCTGATCGAACAGGCTGACGCGATAGCCCTTGCGCACAAGCGTCCAGGCGCTCGCGAGCCCATTGATGCCCCCGCCCACGATCAGGATATGTGCCGTTATCGCCTCAGCCTTTCAGTTTCAGGACAAGAAGGGACGCTTTCCTGGGCTGCGTAAAGATTCGATTCAGCTTTTCCCGGTAAAACTTTGTTAGCAATTCCGTCGTGCCAGCGTTTCCGTTGCGGCAGGCGGCCGAATGTCCTGTTTGTAAAGAGTGACGATGTTCATGCGTTTGCCCGCCGGTCTCCTGTATCTCGGCCTCCTGGCAACCCTTGCCGGCTGCCAGTCGCAATCCACCAGCGATGTGCTGTCGGTGGGCACGTCGTCGGAAAAGACGGGCGCAATCGCCATGCCCTCGGCGAACATCCCTTCTGCCGCCGCGACCAAGACCGCGCGCGCGCCGATCATGCCTCCGGCAGCCGTTCCCGGACAAGGCTCCGCTCCGGCACTCGCCATGGCAACGCCGCCGCAGAGGCCCGTTCCATTTGAAAATGTCCAGCCGCAGCTGATCCCCGCCGTGGCTGAACCCATGGCACGTCCGACGGCCGAGAAGGCCAATTTCGTCATTCCGTCCAGCCCGACCGGGGCGGGGTCGATGCATCCTCGCAGCCGCATGCCGATCTATAGCCAGCGCTTCCGCGATGCCAAGCCGATCAATTTCGGTCGCGCATCCCCCCGGGCCTATGCCGTACATGGCGTCGACGTGTCGCGCTGGCAGGGCAATATCGATTGGGCCAAGCTCCGCACGCAGGGCGCCAACTTCGCCTTCATCAAGGCGACCGATGGCGGCGATCACACCGACCCGATGTTCAAGACCAACTGGAACGGCTCGAAGTCAGCCGGCCTGAAGCGCGGCGCCTATCATTTCTTCTACTGGTGCCGGACTGCCGGCGAGCAGGCCGACTGGTTCATCCGCAATGTGCCGCGCGATCCGGAAGCGTTGCCGCCGGTCATCGATGTCGAATGGAACCATGATTCCGCCTGCCGCCAGAAGCTGAGCCCCAAGCTGGTGCGCGAGAAAATGAAGGTCTTCATGGAAAAGGTCGAGCGGCACTACGGCAAGCGCCCCATCATCTACACGGCACCGGACTTCTATGAGGACAACCTTGAGGGCGCCTTTGCCGAATATCCCTTTTGGCTGCGCGCCGTGGCAGAACACCCGTCCAAGGTCTACCCGAACCGCCGCTGGGTCTTCTGGCAATATTCCGGCTCCGGCCTCTCCCACGGCGTCACCGGCCGCATAGACCTGAACACGTTCTACGGCAGCGCCGAGGATTGGCATCGCTGGGTGGCGTCGAATTGAGGGGCAGGAAACCCGGTGCACGAGTTTCCGTCATGCCGGGCTTGATTTGCTTATCCGGCCAGTCCGTTTGGCGAGATCAGGACTCGCTTGAAGACTCTTCGAGATTGAAGTCACCGTCGAGTTCGAACTGCGGCGGACGTTCGCGTCGATGGCGGATAGCGAAGATCAAGACTTCGCCCGTCACAATCTCGTAATCGACGAGATAAGACCCCATCACGAAGCGCAGGACGCCCGGAACTGGGAGTTCCTCGTTGAATTTTCCCATCTCCGGAAACCCGCTCAGCCCCAGCCTCAACCGCTTGAAATCGTCGAGAAACTGCTGAGCGGCTCTTTGGCTGTTCGATCTGAGATAGGCAGCCTCCCGCTTCACATAGTCCCGTGCTTTGGGGGAGAGTGTGACCTTCAAGCCGCGGCTCCGTTGACGATGGACTCCAACTCATCCAGCACATCGTCAAGGTCATGCCCTTGACCGTTCTCAATATCGAGCCGCGCCTCCGCGATCTCGATGATCTCACGCCCCTCGGCGGCGAGATAGGATTTGAGGGCGCGTACGAACACCCAGCTTCGGCTGCGATTACAGATTTCTGCAATCTGTTCGATCTCGGAGAGTACATCAAGCGGCAGGCGCATGGTGATCGGATTGGAGAGCTCACGTTCTGACATCATTTTCGCCTCTATTTGTAATACAGAGGATAGCCGAAGGGCGGCCTGACGTCAAACTGGGCTGCTTTAGCGGCCGGGTCAGACTACAACGACAGCCTCAATGCTCCCCGTGCCGCAACCGGATCCGCCGCACCGTCCACCAGACGCCCGCCACCGCAATCGGGACGAAGAGCCCCGTTGCGATCACCGGGTCGATGGGCAGGTCCTCATGCGGGATCGCCTTGATGAAATAGCCGAACAGTCCGACGACGTAATAGGAGATGGCCGCAACCGACAAACCTTCGACCGTCTGCTGCAGGCGCAGCTGCATTTCGGCGCGCTTGTTCATGGTGTTCAGCAGGTCCGAATTCTGCCGCTCCAGCTCCACGTCGATCCAGCTTCGGATGAGGCTGGTGGCCCGCGCTAGCTTGCGCGACAGGTTCGCCTGACGTTCCTCCACCGACTGGCAGGTGCGCATGGCGGGCGCAAGCCGCTTTTCGAGGAAGGAACCCAGCGTTTCGAAGCCGGGCACGGAGGTCTCGCCAAGTGCCCGGATGCGCTCCTGCACGATGCCGTAATAGGCGCGGCTCGCTCCGAAGCGATAGAGGCTCACGGCGGCGTTCGCCTCCAGTTCGGCAGCAAGTCGTGTCACTTCCGCCAGCATCCGGTCGGCCTTCGAGCGCGCCTCGGTGCGCATGTCATGCGTCAGCCCCGTCAGCCCGTCCTCGCAACGGCGGATTTCCGGCGACAGCGTCTGCGCCATCGGCAGGCCGAGCATGGCGAGCGTCCGATAGGTCTCGAGATCGAGCACGCGCTGCACAAGCGCGCCCGTGCCCGCCTGCGTCATCCCCTTGTCGATGACGAGGATTTGCGTCAGGCCGTCGCCGTTCTGGCGGAAATCGGTGAAAATCTCGGCCTGTCCGTCCTTGACGATGGAATGGCAGAGGCTCTGCGGCTCGAATTGCGCGATGGCCGCGCGCGCCACCTCGTCATCGGGCCGGATTTCCAGCCGGATACCGGAAATCAGCGAACCGGGGGCGGAAAAGCTGCTTCCGAAGGGATGCACCGGCACATCGCCGCCAAACATTTCCGGCGGCGGTGCATCCCAGAACCAGGTCGAAAATTCCGTATGCCGCTCCCAGCGCAGCGTGCCGGCACCCCAGGATATCGCATGATGCCGCGCCTCGCGCGAGGGTAGCGCCGCCCCCCGCTCGCGACAGATCCCAGCCATGACGGCATGATCCACACCCGATCCGCCATCCGACATGAAAGCAAGCTGCAGGATCACGCGCGGCGACGTCACCAGCGCATAAGGCCGCGAGTGAATTTCCCCCAGCGCGCTCGCCCGCTCCGGCGAAACCGGAAAATTGAATGCCTGCTCGCCCAAATCGTCATCCCCCGAAGGCTTGGGTCTTCAAGTGCGGTTAGTCTTAGAGGGCAAGGGCGAAGGGCGCAACTGCGATGAAGGGTCGCGATGGGCGGAGCGTCGGGGGACAAAAAATAGGAACAAAGTCTGTGCAAGGTGCTGGTCAGGGTTGCTCTGCGCGTTCAGAACAATCATGAGTGAGTCGAATTGAGCATGGGTTATATGAGCAGGCATCGCTTTGAAGTTTTGGACGCCTTGCGCGGCGTTGCATCCGCCTTCGTCCTTTTTTTCCATGTCGAGAGGGATACGCGTTTCGCGACCTATTACTTTCAGAGCGGTTACCTGGCGGTCGACTTCTTTTTCATGCTCAGTGGCTTTGTCATCGCTTGCTCATATGAAGAGAAGCTCCTGGACGGGCTTCCCCTCCGGTCATTCTTCGTGACGCGTGTCATACGCCTGTATCCGCTTGTCTTGGTGGCATCGTGTCTCGGCCTGCTGGCGTGGCATCTGAATGGCAACGTTGAGCCCTACTGGTTTGCGATATTTCTGAGCCAGGTCCTTGTGCTTCCCTTCTGGCCGAGCGCTTTGAGCATCTTCCGTCTGGACGGAGCCGAATGGTCTCTGTTCTTCGAGATGGCGGTCAATCTTGCCTATGCCGCCACGATCCGCTGGCTTTCGGACGGGATCGTTTGGCTTGTTATCGTCGTCTCCGCCATTGCCCTCGTGGCCGCGGCGCGGATTCATTACTCGGTGGAACTGGGTTGGGGGCCGGCCAATTTCTGGTGGGGCGTTCCACGGACAACGTTCAGTTTCTTTGCGGGCGTCATGCTCTGGCGTCTTTGGCAAAGCGAACGTCTCCCCAGGATCGAACGACATTGGACGATCGTCGCGTGCGGGCTGGCGGCAATTTTTCTTGCCGCCGGTTCTCTCGGCATTGTGTTGCGGTGGGCTGGCGATCTGTTCGTCGTGTTTTTCGTGTTTCCGCTCGTGGTCTGGGTTGCCGCCGGCTCGCGCATGGGCGGCCGGTTCGCCGGCCTTGGCACGGCTCTCGGCGCGCTTTCCTATCCGGTTTACATACTCCACGGCCCATTGCGTTCGCTGCTGGCGCCCGTGCTGGGGCCGCCGAGCCAGCAGGGTCTTTGGTCGATCTTGGCGGTTATCGGATTCGTCTGGCTCGCCAGCTACGTGCTGCTGAAATATTACGACGAACCTGTGCGCGCGTTCCTGAAAAAACGGCGAGAGGCCTTCAAGTCACGTTTCGGAACTGCATAAAATAGAGATGGATTGTTTCCAGCGTTTCAAAGAAACATTGAAACGATCTGGAAGGTCCTCCCTCCACAGGAAGAGGAGGGTCTCATGCGAACGCAGCCGTCGCCCGCACATCTCCCACCTTGATCCCGTTCCAGTTCCGCATCTCGCTATTGGCCATCGCCAATAGCCTGCCCTGAACCTCCGGCTCACCCTTGAAGAACCGCGCCAGCGTTGCCGCCACCATGCTCTCGGCGGCGCGTGTGGCGCCGTCGTCGCATTTCATTGCCATGGCGAGGCCCTGTTCGGGAAGGGCGGCAACGAAGACGCCCTCAGCGCCGGTTTTCGCGAAGATGCGGCCCGGCGCTGCCTGCATCAGGGCGGTGCAGGCGCGGTTCGTGCCGGCGACATACCAGGGCTCGGCCATGCAGGCCTGCATCAGGCGCTTCGCCGATTTCGAACGGATCGGCTCAAGCCCGACGCCGGTCGTCATCTTGGCGAAACCATGCGCCAGACCTTTCAGCGGGCTCGCATAGGTCGGGATCGAGCAGCCGTCGACGCCGCAATTGTCGTGGCCGAGGATGGAGCCGGTGAGGCTCTCCATGATGCCGCGGATTTCCGCCTGCAGAGGATGATCGTAGCCGACATAGCCCTTCGTGTCCGTGCCCGTGTGGCAGCAGGCGCAGATGAAGCCGGCATGCTTGCCGGAGCAATTGTTGTAGAGCTGGCCGGGCTTCGGACCATGCGAGGCCTGCTCGATCAGGATCGGCTGCTGGAACGACCAGTGGGCGCCGCATTCCAGCGTATCCTCATCGCGGCCCGCAGCCCTGATCATGGCGCGCGCAAGCACGGCGTGGCCGTCCTCGCCGGAATGCGACGAGCAGGCGAGCGCCAGTTCCTTATTCCCGAAGCCATAGGCCTCCGCCGCTCCGCTTTCCATCAGCGGCAGCGCCTGCATCGCCTTGCAGGACGAGCGCGGAAACACCGGATGTTCGATATCGCCGGCCTCGAAGACGACCTTCCCGTCGCCGTCCACCACCACGACCATGCCGCGATGCCGGCTCTCGACAACGTCGCCGCGCGTGACTTCCACCAGAACCGGATTGGCCATGACCTGCCTCTTGCTCGTGTTTTTCTGCTTTGAACGCTTATGGGAGGAAACGAGGGGGGAAGGCAAGGGGAGGATCGCTACCTCCGGGTAAGCTTTTCGTCCTCATTCTCCGGCTTTTCGGTACGTCGCACCTCGCGTCTGATATCCAGTCGCTTTTGAAGCGCTTCGGGAAGTTCGGCGCAACGTCTTCCGTTCGATATCCATCGGTCATCTGCGGACAGTGTTACAACGTCGCTTCCAGGAAACGAGGCCCGTCCCTCTATAAATATAGCAAACTGAATGACTTGTTCTGTCCTGTCGGAAATTGGCAGCTCGCGGCTTTCTCCCCTTGATCCCGCCCCGCGAAGCATCTAGCGCTGGTGACTTCTGGAGCGATCTCCCATGCTGTCCACCATCCGCTTTGTCGCGCACCATCCGGTGCTGCGCGTCTATGCCCTTCTGTTGTTCGTTTCGGCCTGCGCGGGCGGGGCGATGCATCCCTATATGGCGCTGGTGGCCATCGACACGCTGCACATGAGCGGGCAGGGCTTTGCGCTCACCATGTTCGTCTCGACGCTGACCAGCCTCGTCTTCGGCGTGACGATCGGCATCGTCTCGGATTTTGCCGGCAACCGGCGGCGGCTGATGGCCATCCTCGCCCTGCTGGGTGTGGCCGGCGCGGGGCTCGTGTGGCTGGTGCAGTCCCCCTGGATGCTGGCGCTTTCGCTGATCGTCGTGCTTCCCTTCGCCAATATCGCGCCGCTGGTCTTTGCCGGCACGCGCATGGAGGTCGATGACATGGAGCCGGACGAGGCGGCCTCGGTGAATTCCATCGTCCGCACCACCATGTCGGCGGCCTGGGTGATCATCCCCGTGGCCGTCGCCTTGGTGCTGCAATCGGGCGGATTCGACGTCATGAATGTCTGGCTCGTCACGGCGCTGCTCTTTGCCATCTGCGTCGCCCTCGTCCTTCTCTTCCTGCCGAACACCGCGCGGGCCGGCTCCACGCAGGGCGGGCTTTCGGTATATTTCTCGGCGCTCAAGGAACTGACCCATCCCGGCATCTTCCTGCGTCTGCTCGCCGTCTCGCTGATCGTGGCGGGCGAGTGGCTGAACGGCTATCTGCAGACGCTGGTCATCAAGACGACGCTCGGCGGTTCGCTTTCGGATGCCGGCTTCATGGCGAGCGGTGTGGCGTTGTTGGAAATCCCCTTCATGCTCGCCTGGGCGGCCGGTCTGCGCAGGCTTGGTGCGGTCAATACGATCCTCGCGGGCGCGGCGCTCTACGGCACCTACCTTGTGCTGATGGGTTCTGCCACGGCTGTCTGGCAGATCCATGCGCTGATCCCGCTGGCAGGGGCTGGTGCGGCGGCGCTTCTTTCCGTGCCGCTTTCCTATTTCCAGGATCTCTTTCCCGGCCGTCCCGGCCTCGGCACGTCGCTCTCGCCCATTGAAGGCTTCATCGGCACGGGGGTCTCGGCCGCCATCTTTGCCGTCGGCACCCATCTGACCACCTATCAGGGCACCGCCTTTATCGGCGCGGGCGTCATGCTGGCTGCGGCGCTGATGCTGGTGGTGGTGGAAAGGCTCGTGCCGCGCGAATAGTCGCTGAGGGCCCTTGAATCGACTCGGTGAAAAGGCTAGCCGGGACACTCGGGAGTTGTCTCATGCTATCCACCATTCGCTTCGTCGCGCACCATCCGGTGCTGCGCGTCTACGGCCTTTTGATGTTCGTTGCGTCCTGCGCGAGCGCCGCTTCGCTACCCTATCGCTCATTGATGGCGATTGAGACCCTTCACATGAGCGAACAGATGTTCGCACTGATGATGTTGCTCGCCACGCTGACGAATGTCGTGTTCGGTGTCACCATCGGGATCGTTTCCGATTTCGCCGGCGACCGCCGCCGCCTGATGTCCATCCTCGTGATTGTCGGACTGGTGGGATCGTCCCTGCTATGGATGGTGCAGACGGCCTGGATGATGGCCTTTGTCGTCATCCTGCTGATCCCTCTGGCGAATATGAACCCGCTCATCTATGCGGGGACGCGCAAGGAGACCGCAGCCATGACGGCGGGTGAGGCCGGCGCGGTGAATTCCGTGGTCCGCACGACCATGTCGGCTTCCTGGGTTGCCATTCCAGTGGGTGTTGCCGCTGTTCTGGAGTTCGGCGGCCTCGGCGTCATGAATGTCTGGGGCGTCATGGCGTTGCTTTATCTCGTGTGCCTTGCACTGGTGCGGATATTCCTGCCGCCGACAATACGCGATGCAAACGTTCCCGGCGGTGTAAACGGTTTCTTTTCGGCGCTGCGGGAATTGGGGAACCTCGCCGTTCTCCTGCGCCTCCTCGCCGTCTCGCTGCTGACCTCGGTCAACTGGCTCAACGGCTATATCCAGCCGCTGGTCATCAAGACAACGCTCGGCGGCTCGCTCGCCGATACCGGTTTCATGGCCAGCGGAATCGCATTGGTGGAAATTCCCTTCATGCTGGGCTGGGCGGCCGGGATGAGACGGCTTGGCCCTGTAAATACCTTGGCGGCCGGCAGCCTGCTTTACGCCGTCTTCCTGCTGGGACTGGCAAGGGCAACCAGCGTCTGGCAGGTTCATGCGCTGATCCCGATCGCCGGCGCCGGTGCTGCCGCGATCCTCTCGGTGCCCATTTCCTATTTTCAGGATATGTTTCCGGGCCGCCCTGGCCTTGGCACCTCGCTCTACCCCATGCAGACCTTTTTGGGTACTGGCGCCGCCGCCGGCATATTTGCGGTGTCGGCCCACTTCACCACCTATCAGGGTACGGCCATCGTCGGTGCCGGCGTCACGCTCGCAGCCGCCGTGCTTCTTGTGGCGGTGGAGCGGCGCGTACCCATGGAAAAAGCCGCCTGAGCGGGGTCCGTAGCGGCCGAAAACCCCCAAATTTAGGCCTGTGCATAACTTCGCTGAACCTCTTCGTTCATAAGAAATTAACCCTCCCGGAGCCACTGTCCGGCTTTGCAGACATGGGTGGATGTCGATGACGGGTGCACTGTCCAGGGAGAGATTGGCGGTCGAGGCGCTTGCCGACGGCCTGACCGAATTGCGATCGGTGCAGTCGGCTGAGCTTGCTCGACTCATGGCCATCGGCTTCGAAGCCTGCGCCATTCCCGTCGCGCTCTTTGCGCCGGACGATACGATCGCCTTTGCCAACGACGCCTATCGCACGCTCATGAACGTGCCGCCCGAGGCGCGCACCTTTGCCGACGTGGTGCGCCACGCCTACCAAACGGGGCGGGGCATGGTTCTGTCCATGGAGCCGGAGGCGTGGCTTGCCATGGCGACGTCGCGCCGGCGCGTCCGCGAAGTGCGCTCCTTCGAAGTCGATTTCCTTGATGGGTCCTGGTACAAGGTCACCGAAAGCTGCGTCGACGGCGGCTGGATCTGGAATTTCTACACCGACATCACCTCGCTGAAATCGAAGGAGCAGACGCTCCTCGTGGCGCGCGACACGGCCTTGCGCAGCGCCGACACCGATCCGCTGACAGGGCTCTACAACCGGCGTTACGGCGTGTCCGAACTCGATCACCAGATCGGTGTTGCCGAACGCCGGGGCATTGGCCTTGCCGTCGTTCTGATCGACCTCGATCATTTCAAGGCGATCAACGATACGCGCGGGCACCTCGCCGGAGACGACGTGCTGGCGCATTTTGCCGATGAAGTCGCCCGGCTGGTCCGCCGCGGCGATACCATTGCGCGTTATGGCGGAGAGGAATTCCTGCTGATCATGCCGGGCGCCGGAGAGAGCGAGGCGCTCGCACTTGCCGAACGAATTCGGCAGACCGTTGCCGCGACGGCGTCGGCAAAGCTCGGCCATTCCTACAGTTTTTCCGCAGGCATCGCGGGCAGGGTTGCGCGCGACGATGTGCGCTCGCTGCTGAGGCGCGCCGATGGTGCCCTCTATGCCGCCAAGGCGGCCGGACGCGACTGCGCGAGGGTTGCCAGTCTGCCATCCGCGTGAAGCGCGGCCCTCAGAGCGTCAGCACGATCTTGCCGATATGTCCGCTCTCTTCCATCATCCGGTGCGCATCCGCCACCTGATCGAACGGCAGCACGGCATGGATGACCGGGGCGACGTCGCCCGCGTCGAGCTTCGGCCAGACCTTTGCAAGCAGTGAATCGCGGATCGCCCGCTTCTCTTCCGCCGTTCGCGGGCGAAGCGTCGAGCCCATCACGCGCAGCCGCTTCATCATGATCGCGCCGAGATTGGCCTTCTCAGCGACGGCTCCGCCGAGAAGCGCGATGATCGCAAGCCGTCCGTCCTTGCCCAGCAACCCGATATTCTTGTCAAAATATGCCCCGCCGATCATGTCGAGGATGACGTCAACGGAGCCGGCCTCTTCTTTCAGAACGGCCAGGAAATCCTCCGTCTTGTAATTGACCGCCCGCTTTGCCCCGAGCCGCACGCAGGCAAGACATTTCTCGCCCGAGCCGGCGGTGGTATAGACCTCCGCGCCGAAGGCTTTTGCGAGCTGGATTGCCACCGTGCCGATGCCGCTCGTGCCGCCATGGACGAGAAATTTCTCGCCCGCCTTGAGCCCGGCCATGTCGAAGACATTGGCCCAGACGGTGAAGAAGGTTTCCGGCACGGCCGCCGCGCGCACCGCATCGTAACCCTTTGGCCAGGGCAGGATCTGTCCGGCCGGCGCAACGCAATATTCGGCATAGCCGCCACCGTTCACGAGTGCTGCGACCTTGTCTCCAACCGAAAGATCCGAAACGCCATCTCCCAGAGCCGCGACCTCACCGGCGACCTCGAGCCCGAGGATGGGGCTCGCGCCCGCCGGCGGCGGATAGGTGCCCTGCCGCTGCGCCACATCGGGCCGGTTGACGCCCGCGGCGTGAACCCTGATCAGCACTTCTCCCGCCTTTGGCTGAGGCAGGGGACCGTCAACGATCCGCATTGCCTCCGGCCCGCCGGGGGCGGGCAGATCGACATGGCGCATGGTCTGGGGCAGGGTGGTCATGGGCGGACTCCGAAAGTCTTTTTCCGATCTCATTGACATAGGCGTCCGATGTGCCGCCGTCCAGCGCGGCGATTGTTTCAGCCCATGTCGGATGAAAGGGAATGGCGCCCCAACGGCCGGACATTTTTAAGACAATCCCGTTCCCGGCACTGGTGCGCGAGTTTCAGCCAAATTTTGCCGCAAACTGCGCTCACGCCATGTTGTCGCATGTTTTTGGGGACAGTCACATGAAGCGTCTGATGATTTTGGCCATGATGGCCTTGGGAGCGGGAACACTGGCAGGTTGCGTGGATGCGCCCGGCGACGTGGTCGTGGTTCGGCATAGCGGTTACTACTACTCGGATCCCGGCTACTATCGCGGCGGCTATTATTACCGTGACCGCGGATATTATGCGCCGCGGTATTATGGCGGGTATTACAGGCGGCATCACCACCATTACCATTACTGATGAGATGGTGCCCCCGAAGCGGCCGGATAAAGCTGTAAAGAGGTGTTAAAGCGTCTCGAACAGGATCCCGTCGCGGTTGGACTTCACCCGCTTCTTCAGGCCTGCGATATGCGCTGAAAGCACGGCCGGATCGCCGAAGACGCGGCCGGCCGGGACTTCGATGATGGCCACCGAGCAGCTCAGGAAATCGAAGGCGCGGCGGATGCCGGCCCGGTCGACGCCCTCGATATGGCCCCGCTCGCGATCCTCTGCCGAATAGAGCCGAAGCGCGTCATTCTCGAAATCTTCAAGCAGCCGCTCGAAGATCATTTCCAGTTCCTCGTTCGACCAGCCGGTCATGCCGGCAAAGAAGTCGTCGCCGCCGACATGGCCGAGGAAGATCGAGGGCGAGAAGAAGTAGCGCTTCATCAGCCGCGCGAAGAGCGAGATCGCCTCGTCGCCGCGCTGGAAGCCGTAATGGTCGTTGAACGGCTTGAAATTGTCGAAGTCGCAATAGCAGAAATGCCGCGTCGTGCCGCCATCCGCCATCGTCTCTTCCAGATAGGAATGGATCGCCTGGTTGCCGGGAAGCCCCGTCAGCGGATTCTGGTCCTGCGCCTGGCGCACCAGCTTGGCATTGATGATCTTGACGAGCGCGGCCGCCGAGATGACGCCGGCATAGCGCATGTTCTCCGTCAGGATCACGCATTTCGCGTCTTCCGTGCCTGAGAACACTGCCATCAGCCGGCTGGAATCGGCGCCGATATCGACCACGGGGGCGGGATCGATGAAGCGGGCGATCGTGCCGCCATAGAAACGGTTCTGCAACAGGTCGCGGCCATAGGGCTGGTAGATGTAGCTCTTGAGACGCGCTTCCTGCACGATGCCGCGCGGCTCGCCATGCGCATTGACGACCGGAATGAAGGGCAGGTCGGAATGCTGGCGGAAAATCTCGAACAGGGTCTCGATCGCCGCATCCTCGCGGATGGTCGGCACCGCCTCGACCTGCTGGCGCACCAGCACTTCATCGACCGAGCGGCGCACGCGCCGGTTCTGCCCGAGATCGCGCAGATGCGGGAAACCATCCCGAAACTCGGACGGCTCCAGCGACGGATAGGCGACGAACCAGCCTTGCACGAGGTCGATGCCGAGATCGCGGCAGACGAGGAACTCGCCTTCCGTCTCGACGCCCTCGGCAATCACCCGCACGCCCAGAACATGCGCCATGTCGACGACGGTCTTGGTCAGGTGCCGCTTGCGCGGCAGAGCGTCGATCCTGGAGACGAGATGACGATCGATCTTGAGATAGTCGAGATCATAGTCGCTCAAGAGCTTCATCTCGGCATGTCCCGTGCCGAAATCGTCGATCGCCAGCTTGAAGCCCATGCGCCGCATCTGGGCGATCAGATTGGGGAAGTCCGGCGCGCTGGAATTGTCGGAACGCTCCGACAGTTCGATGCAGACGGAAGAGGGCGAGATGGCATTCTTCTGCAGATAGGCGAGCAGAAGCGGCAGCAGGCGCTGGCCGGCCTGAAGCATGCGATGATCCAGATTGAGGAACAGCGTGCGCTTCTCGAACTCGACGAGCGACGTGAACTTGGCAAAGGAGCGCGACGTGGTGAAAAGCTCAAGCTCCGTGAGTTCGCCCGACATCGCAAAGGCATCGAGAAGCGCCGGCGGCGCATCAAAGCCCAGCTTGTCGTGGCCGCGCATCAGCGATTCATAGCCATGGATCTTGCCGGACACTGTTTCCACGATCGGCTGGAACGCCGTATCGAGCGCAGCCTTGGCCAGCGGCATCAGCGCCATACGGCTATAAGCCGCCGGATCGTGACCTTTCAGCGGAAGGATTGCGGGCATGGGAAACTCCGGCGGGGGGCGAGCGGGGCGTGTTGGAATATGATCACGAACTTCAATTCTATTCGTCAACAAATCCTTCACCGGATATGAAACTTATGTGACATGGGCCCAGATGCGATGGGTTTGAAATCATTGCGTTTTCGCAAGGTTAAGGAGACGCAAACGAAGCCTTCCGGGATTTCGCCTCCGCAGGCGGATTTTCGCTGGTTGAAGGCCTGATCAGATGAGGTCGGCATCCATCAGGGAGAACCCGGCAATTCCTTTGCGGCCTGGAGCACCTGCGCCAGACCCGGCAGAAACTGGATACGGTCAGCGATCGCTTTGGCTTTATCGCGGGGCCTCTCGTAGTTATTGACCAGAACCTTGATCATCTCCTCGACAGTCTTGTCGGGCGTGAAAAGTGCGTCCCTGGTCTCCTTGTAGGCATCGTTTGTTTGAATTTCCCAGATCGCCGCCCGCGTTTGATCTTCGACCGACATCTCGTTCGGATATCGGCCGAAATGCTCTTTGATCGCATCCGAACGGGTCGGGTCCCATTGTGCAATGCCGCGTGCATCGTGTTTCCTGTCGAAATGCTTGTCCGCAGGCAAATGAAGAGCTTCGCCACTGAAATTGGCCACCAGGGCACGCGCGGCAGGATCGCTGAGACCGGCGCCAATTGCAGCATGATAGGCGATCCACTGGTTGCGCTGCAGTCTCGTCGTGAGGGTGACGGGCGGAGCGGCTTGCTGCGAAAGGGGAAGCTTCGGGTCGTCTATGACCTGTGACGCCGCTTGCGCGGGATCGGGAAACTGGTTGTCGAGGGCATTGAGGATTGCCTGTCTGGTGTCGTCGCAGGCCTTTTGCAGGCTGCCGACAAGCGCGTCGCCCTCTTCGGGCCATTGCGCCTGATAGAGCTGGAGGGCGCTCGGATTCTGCCCCAGTTTCAGTTGCAGCGCCGTGAACTGCCGGACCGTCATGAGCGTGAAGACACTGACCTGCGCGCGCCATTTGGAAATTCGGTCTGTTGGGTAGACGGAGCCCAATGCCGGGTTCTGCCGGTCGGGATTGGCGTCCCATTCGGCCTGCGTCCAGGCATACGGGCCGACCTTGCCATCCGTCACGTCATCCTTGAGCTGTGATCGCAGCTTCGCCACGGCCATGACGTAATGAGCGCTGGCTCCATATAGGCAAGCGACCGTGACACAGTGTTCTGCAAAGACTTTCGGATTGATATCTGGCATTTCAGCCTCCGTTTTTCCGGTTGGGTGGTCGCGAGACCGGTTCCCACTTCAATGGAACTGACTTAGCGTTTCTTGGACGGGTTCACGGCTTCGCCGACCGCGCGGGCATTCGGAAAGCCCCTGCTTTCGCAGGTGTTATGCTCGCCGATGATGTCGTCGGCCCCCTCGCTAAGGCTGTCCAGCATCGTTTGATCCTCGATTTTCCCGAACGCTCCCAGACCGGCGCCAACAAAGAACTCGGACATCGCTTTCCGGACCTGCGATCCCTTCGGCCCGAAGCTCTGCGTCGGCGTCTTGATGCAGAGTGCCCGTTGCAAAGCCTCAATCCGTTTGCCTAACAGCCCGCGTTCCTTATCCGTCAGCCTGTCGGTCAGATCCTGGCTGACATAAGGCTCCGGGCTGGGCAGCGGTTTGCGCACATCCGTAATCACACCCGCAATGCCCGCCGGGCGCACGATCGCTGCGCGCACCACACTTTGCGGTGCATTGTTCTGCACCAGTGTGATCGTGCTGTTGATGTCGGTCTCGATCGTCATCGGCATGCAGAGGCGCAGATAGCCGCGCAAGAGATAAAGCGCCGTCGGACGGTCCGACACATTTGTGATTGCAATGGAATTGTCCTGCCGAAACTGTTCCTGTCGCCTGTAAACGAGCCCCTGCACGGTGGAATGGTCGACCTCCAGCAGCAGCCTGGAGTTCCAGTTGCCATAAGTCGCCCCGGCCAGTCCGAAAGCCGCGGCCACGAGTGCCATGGCTTTCGTTCCGGCACCGGTCAGGCCCAATATTCCGTTTGTCGTCGTCCCCGTGGCGGAGATTTGTTCAAGCACTGCAGGTCTGTTGCGCCTTTGGGTGTCAAGCCAGGTAAGATAGGCATCGCATCGCCGGTCGATATCGTTCATCCCGGCCCTGATGAACGTCGCCCAGCTGCCGATCGAGCAGCCTTTTCCGGCCGCAACCGCAGTCCCGGAGCCGGCGCTCTGACGGCAGATGAGATAGACATACTCGTCCTGCCGGTCCGTCTCCTGGGCCAGCTGACCCGAATTGAGCGCCGAGCCGACGCCACCGGCCAGATATTGATCGGACAGGGGATTGCAGGCCGCCGTCGTCAGCGCCATCAGGCATCCCACCATTATGCGAAACCACCGCATCCCGCCCCTCCAGGATATTGGGTACAGGCACAGGAGAGCGCGACACCAACCAAATGTCCAGAACAAAATACAACTATCAGAAGAAATATTTTGAAAAGCACCAAATAGGAGAGTTCGCACCCCTGTGTATCGCCTTCAGGCGTCGTCGCGCCCGAGCGGGTGGCCATTCGGGCAGGATATTCACCTGCAGCCTATTGGGCCGTTGCGAGGCAACCCAGCACGCGACAGCGACCTCCGCCCCCAGCGAGGCGTGAGGTTGTTGTGCCGCGGGGAAGAGGGTTTGCACCCAGGGTGAATTCCTGCTCCGTGGCAAGCCAGGCGCGTGCACGCCCGAAGAAAGCCAAGAGAAGGCCAGGAAAGGGGGAGGAGAAGGGAAGGAGTTTCAAACCGTTACCAGCCGGAGAAGAATCTTTCGCCGGAAGTTTCCGACTTGGCGGTTTTTTATTGATTGATGGATCAATCAAAATTAAACTGGCATCCATCAAGGGGAAACGAGATGCCGAAAATCGGGATGGAGCCAGTCCGCCGCAAGGCGCTTGTGGATGCCGCGCTGAAGGCGATCGGCGATCACGGCTCGCTCGACGTCACCATGCAGGAAATCGCCAGGAGCGCCGGCGTGTCGGCAGCGCTCGCCTTCCATTATTTCGGCTCAAAGGACCAATTGCTGCTCGCCACCATGCGCAGCCTGTTGCGCCAGCTGAAGGAAGAGGCGATTGCCGCCATCCGTCAGGCCGAAACGCCGCGCGGCAAGGTCAGCGCGCTGATCGCCGTCTCTTTCGGAGCCGAGCAATTCGCCGCCTCCACCGTCGCCGCCTGGCTCGCCTTCTATGTCGAGGCGCAGCGCTCGGAGGAGACTCGCCGTCTGCTCACCGTCTACGCCCGCCGCCTGCATTCCAACCTTGTCGCGGCCCTGTCGCCGCTTTGCGGCAGACTGGAAGCCCAGCATGTCGCGGAAGGAGCCGCGGCGCTGATCGACGGCCTCTACATTCGTCGCGCGCTGGATGCGGCGCGGCTCGATGTCGGCGAGGCGGCGGCGCTGGTCGAAGATTACGTGACACTCAAACTGAACGCGGTAAAGCCTGAAACGGGCCGCTGAAAAGGAAGAGGATGGAGATGTTGACGATCTGGGGACGGAAAACTTCCTCGAATGTTCAGGCCCTGATGTGGGCGGTCGGAGAACTTGGCCTCGCCTATGAGCGGCATGACGTCGGTCATCGCTACGGCGGCAACGATACGCCCGAATTCCTGGCCATGAACCCCAATGGCACCGTGCCGGTCTTGCGCGACGGGGAGGGGGAGTTCCTGTGGGAGACCGGCGCTGTCCTGCGCTATCTGGCGGCCCGATATGGAAGCCCGGCCTTTTGGCCGGAGGATCTGCACAAAAGAACCCATATCGACAAATGGGCGGAATGGTCGAAGCTCAATGTGGCGCTGAAGTTCACGGCCCCCATCTTCTGGCGGGTGGTGCGCACCGCGCCGGAAAAGCGTGATGCGGCCGCAGTTGTGGCAGCGCTCGGCGAGTTGGGCCGCTTTCTCGACATTGCCGAGACGCAGCTTGAGGCCCATGAATTCATTGCCGGTGACGACTTTACCCTGGCCGATATCCAGTTCGGACATGTGCTCTACCGATATTTCGATATCGACATAGAGCGCGCCGAGCGGCCTGCGCTGCGGCGCTATTACGAAACGCTCGAGGGCCGTCAGCCCTACCGCGAGCATGTCATGGTTTCCTACGAAGAACTGAGAGTCATCTGATGCGCGCCCAACCGAAAGCCAGCCATTTCATCAACGGCGAGTATGTCGAAGACACTGCCGGCAACGTCATCGAATGCGTTTATCCGGCGACCGGCGAGGTGATCGCGCGGCTGCATTCGGCAACGCCCGCCATCGTCGAGAAGGCGATCGCCTCTGCCAAGGCGGCGCAGAAGGAATGGGCGAAGATGAGCCCGACGGCGCGCGGCCGCATCCTCTATCGTGCCTCGCAGATCATCCGCGAGCGCAACCGCGAACTCTCCGAACTGGAAACGCTCGACACCGGCAAGCCGATCCAGGAAACGATCGTGGCCGATAGCACCTCCGGCGCGGATGCGCTGGAATTCTTCGGCGGCGTGGCGCCCGCTGCGCTCAACGGCGAGCAGATCCCGCTGGGCGGCGACTGGGCCTATACGAAGCGCATCCCGCTGGGCATCGTGCTCGGCATCGGCGCGTGGAACTATCCGCAGCAGATTGCCTGCTGGAAGGCCGCGCCCGCGCTCGTTGCCGGCAATGCCTTCATCTTCAAGCCGTCGGAAGTCACCCCGCTCGGCGCGCTGAAGATCGCCGAAATCATGATCGAGGCGGGTCTGCCCAAAGGCCTCTTCAACGTCGTGCAGGGCGATCGCGATGCCGGTCCGCTGCTGGTCAACCATCCGGACATCGCCAAGGTCTCCCTGACGGGCTCCGTGCCGACCGGCCGCAAGGTGGCGGGCGCTGCCGCCGGCCAGCTCAAGCATGTCACGATGGAACTCGGCGGCAAGTCGCCGATGATCGTCTTTGACGACGCCGATGTCGAAAGCGCCATTTCCGGCGCCATGCTCGGCAATTTCTACTCCGCCGGCCAGGTCTGCTCCAACGGCACACGCGTCTTCGTACAGAAGGGCATCAAGCAGCAGTTCCTGTCGCGCTTGAAGGAGCGCACCGAGGCCATCCGCATGGGTGAGCCGCTGGACGAAGCGACCCAGATGGGGCCGCTGGTCAATCGCTCGCAGCGCGAAAAGGTGCTGGGCTACATCGAGAAGGGCAAGGCCGAAGGGGCGCGTCTTCTCACGGGCGGCGGCATCCCCAACGATGTCTCCTCCGAAGGCTGCTTCGTCCAGCCGACCGTCTTCGCCGACGTCACCGACGACATGACGATCGCCCGCGAGGAAATCTTCGGCCCCGTCATGTGCGTGCTCGATTTCGACCATGAGGACGAGGTCGTGGCCCGCGCCAACGCCACCGAATTCGGCCTCGCCGGCGGCGTCTTCACCGCCGACATGGCCCGCGCGCATCGCGTGGTCGATGCGCTGGAAGCCGGCACGGTCTGGATCAACACCTACAACCTCTGCCCCGTCGAAATCCCCTTCGGCGGCGTCAAGCAGTCGGGCTTCGGCCGCGAGAATTCACTCGCCGCGCTGAACCACTATACCGAGCTGAAGACGGTCTATGTGGCGATGGGCAAGTGCGAGGCGCCGTATTGATGGCGAGAGCCGAAAGACCCCTCCCGCTCGCTGTGCTCGCCGCCCTCCCCACAAGGGGGTGGGCTCACCGGGCCGCGCCGTCACGCCCGGCATTTGTACGCTCGTCAAGACGCGATGATGCTACACGTTGTTACGATGTGATGGGGCAGGCGCGTGCCGCATATCGTCTCCCCCCTTGTGGGGGAGATGGCCGGCAGGCCAGAGGGGGTCTTCGCCGCTCACACCACCAGATCGTCCAGATCGACCTTCAGCGCCACAGCAATCCGCTTCAGCACATCCACCGAGCCCGTCTTCTTGCCGTTCTCGATATCGGACAGATGCGGCTGGGAAATGCCCGCCGCCGAAGCCAATTCGGTCATGGTCAGGCCGCGATATTTGCGGAAGGTGCGGACCGAGTTCTCGCCGTTCGCGCGGGCCTCGACGATTTCCCACGGCCACGTTTCCTCGCCGGCCTGGACACGAGCCAGAACAGCCTGAGCCTTCAAGCCGTCGATCATGTCTTCGAAGTCGTCCTCACTGAGCAGCACGTAGTTCTTGCCGTCGAGCGTGATCTTCTGGATGTCGCCCATAATGTCTTATCCCTTGTAAATGCCACCGCGAGGGCCGACCTCGACGATGAAAACGATGACGCCCTTATCATCGAGGATGATGCGGTCCTGTCCAACGCGGATACGGTAGAGGTCGGTTCCCACCAGCTTCTTGATGTCGACGCGCTCGCCACGCGCATAGGCGTTGATCTTCTCGACAATCGCCTGCTTTCGTTTCGGCTGCATCCTCTGCAGCACCTTGTCGGCCTCTTTCGAAACGATGACGGTTCTCATGATGGATTTATAGCAGAGAGCTATATTTCCCGCAACCACACCACCCCATCCAAAGGTCTCTCCTCATGACCATGCAAGCTGATTACGTCATCGTGGGCTCGGGCTCAGCCGGTTCCGCGCTCGCCGCCCGCCTCTCGGAAGACGGCAAGAACACAGTCCTGGTCCTCGAATATGGCGGCTCGGATGTCGGGCCGTTCATCCAGATGCCGGCGGCCCTTGCCTGGCCGATGAGCATGAAGCGCTACAATTGGGGCTATCTCTCGGAACCCGAACCGAACCTCAACAATCGTCGCATCACCGCGCCGCGCGGCAAGGTCATCGGCGGGTCGTCGTCGATCAACGGCATGGTCTATGTGCGCGGGTCGGCCGAGGATTTCGACACTTGGGACGAACTCGGCGCGACCGGCTGGGCCTATGCCGACGTGCTGCCCTATTTCAAGCGGCAGGAAAACTCCAAGGGCGGGCAGGCCGGCTGGCGCGGCACGGACGGGCCGCTGCATGTCCAGCGCGGGCCGGCAAAAAACCCGCTGGTGCGCGCCTTTGTCGAGGCGGGACAACAGGCCGGTTTCGAGACGACGGAAGACTATAACGGCGAGAAGCAGGAAGGCTTCGGCCTCATGGAACAGACGATCCATGCAGGCAAGCGCTGGTCGGCGGCCTCGGCCTATCTGAAGCCCGCGCTGAAGCGGCCGAATGTCGATCTCCTGCGCTGCTTTGCCCGCCGCGTCGTCTTCGAAGGCAAGCGCGCCGTCGGTGTCGAGGTGGATCGCGCGGGCAAGATCGAGGTGATCCGCGCAAATCGCGAAGTCATCGTCTCGGCCTCGTCCTTCAATTCGCCGAAGCTGCTGATGCTCTCCGGCATCGGCCCGGCGGCGCATCTGAAGGAAATGGGCATCGAGGTCGTGGCCGATCGTCCCGGCGTGGGCGCAAACCTGATGGACCATATGGAATTCTATTTCCAGCAGGTCGCCACCAAGCCCGTTTCGCTCTATTCTTGGCTCCCTTGGTTCTGGCAGGGGGTCGCGGGCGCGCAATGGCTGTTCGCGCGCTCGGGCCTTGGCACATCCAACCAGTTCGAAAGCTGCGCCTTTGTCCGCTCCGCACCGGGCGTCAGGCAGCCCGACATCCAGTTCCACTTCCTGCCCGTCGCCATCTCCTATGACGGCAAGGCGGCGGCCAAGAGCCATGGTTTCCAGGTCCATGTCGGCTACAATCATTCCAAGTCGCGCGGCGCGGTCACGCTGCGCTCGCCCGACCCGATGGCCGACCCGGTCATCAAGTTCAACTATATGAGCCACGAGGAAGACTGGGCGAAGTTCCGCCATTGCGTCCGGCTCACCCGCGAAATCTTCTCGCAGAAGGCCTTCGACCCCTTCCGGGGCCCGGAAATCCAGCCGGGCGAGGGCGTGCAGACCGACGATCAGATCGACGCCTTCCTGCGCGAACATCTCGAAAGCGCCTATCACCCCTGCGGCACCTGCAAGATGGGCTCCAAGGACGACCCGATGGCAGTCGTCGATCCCGACACGAAGGTCATCGGCGTCGAGGGCCTGCGTGTGGCGGACTCGTCCATCTTCCCGCGCCTCACCTACGGCAACCTCAACGGCCCCTCCATCATGACCGGCGAAAAGGCCGCCGATCATATTCTGGGCAAGCCGCGACTGGCGCGCTCCAATCAGGAGCCTTGGATCAATCCGCGTTGGCAGGTGAGCGATCGGTGAGGGGTGTCTAGCCTTTGCCTCCTGCGAGCGATCCATTTTTCCGTCATCCCGGACTTGATCCGGGATCCAGTCAGCGCGCGTCTGCGGGCTGAGAAGACTCCTTAGAAAAGAGTCCTTTCCCGCGAAGGACTTCGCGCGGCTGGATGCCGGATCAAGTCCGGCATGACGGGGAAGACGCGGCTTTCAGCAAATGTCGTTGCAACTCTCGGTGTTTGTCCGCATTGTATAGCGTAAGTGAAATAACGCCATGAACAACGTAATGATCTACAAGGGCTACAATGCACGGGTGGACTATGACGCCGAAGACGAGATATTCTTCGGGCGCATCGCGGGTATCGCGGACGGCGTAGGTTTTCATGGGCAGAGCGTCAGCGAATTGAACGCGGCGTTTCAAGAGGCCGTGGACGATTATCTCGAAACCTGCCGCAAGATCGGCAAGTCGCCGGAAAAGCCCTATTCCGGCAAGATGATGTTCCGCGTCGATCCCGAAACCCATCGCCGCGCCGCGATTGCCGCCGAACTCTCCGGCAAGAGCCTGAACCAGTGGGCGGAAGATGTGCTGGCGAAGGCAGCGTGCAGATGACAACACCTCTTCAATTGTACGGAGAATTCACGTACAATAACGTCATACTGCACAGTCTGATCGAGAAGAGTGGGTCATGAACGAACATGCCAAAGCGGCTCGCATCGAAGCGAGGATTGCGCCAGATGCCTTGGCGCTGGTCAAGCGTGCGGCAGAGATCGAGGGCCGCAGCCTCAGCGATTTCGTCGTTGCCGCCGCGCAGGCCGCCGCCCGCCGCACTATCGAGGACAGCCACATCGTACGGCTTGCGGAACAGGACCAACTGCGCTTTGCCGAAGCGCTGATCACGCCACAAGCCCCGACAGATGCGCTGAAACGCGCAAAGGCAAGCCATCAGCGCCTGATTCAATCGTAGCTGAGAGGCATGCCGTTGGCCGCGCCTTATGTGATCGAGGAACTGAGTGCTGCGCATGATCGCAGTTCTTTTGCCTCCGGCGTGGCTCCGCTCGATCATTACCTGAGAACGCAGGCCCGGCAAGACATGAAAAGGCGTGTCAGCGCATGCTACGTGTCTTGTCTTGCCGGGGACAGCGCAGTTGCAGGTTTCTACACGCTTTCGGCCGGGGAGGTTCTGTTGCATGACCTGCCCGAAGAGATCGCGCGCCGCTTGCCGCGCTATCCCGTCGTTCCTGTCGCCCGCATCGGGCGTCTTGCCACTGATGTGCGCCATCAGCGCAAGGGCCTTGGGGCTGCGCTGTTGTGGGACGCCATGACGCGGACACATCGCTCCGGTCTCGGGGTCTACGCCACGATTGTCGATGCCAAGGATGCCGCGGCAGCCGCATTCTACTGTCATCACGGTTTTATTCCATTCGTGACAAAGCCCCTGCAACTCTTCATGCCGCTTGCCACGATCGAGGGCCTATAGACCTCGCTCGTGCCCTCTCACTCCCGCCGCATCTCCGACGGGAGCGCGCCGAATGCCTCGCGAAACTGGCCCGCCAGCCGGCCGAGATGCCAGATGCCGTAGCGCGCGGCAATGTCGCCGATGCTGTCGCTGCTCGTTTTCAGCGCGCGGCGCACGGCATCGAGGCGGACTGCCGCGATATAGGCGTGCGGGCTCATGCCCACGGCCTCCTGAAAGGCGTATTCCAGCGTCCGGCGGCTGACATTCATCCGTTTTTGCAGGCGCGGCACGGTGACGGTGCCCATTGTGTCGTGGATCGTGTCCCGCGCCCGGCGGAAGAGTGCGGCGCGGCGGTCTAGCGAGGGGAGGCGGTTCGCCAGACCTGCCCCGGCAAGGCCGGTCATCGCCACCATGATCGCAGCAATCTCTGCGCTGAAACCATCGCCGTCAAACGTGTCCGCGCCAAGACCGCTCGCCAGAAGCGCACATTGCAGGAGTGTGTTGACCGTCTGGAACAGCCGGCCCGTTGCGGCCGGATTGTCGATGAGCCGTGTTTCCCCATGCGAGGGCGGGCGGATGCCGCCGGCCTCGCCATCATGCCGCAAGGCCTCGTCGCTGAGGGTCACGACACAGACATGCGTACCCGTAGCGCTCTGGAAATCGATCTCCGCGCCCGCGCCGAGCAGCATCGCGGTGCCGGGGGCGAAGGAACGCGTGCCGAACCGCGCTGCGGGCTGATCGCCGCACAAAAACACGAGGCTCGTCTGGCCGGCCGGCACGCCGCTGAACTGCTCTATAACCTGATTGACCGTCTCGACATAGACGCCGGCCCCGTTCGCACCCTCCACGGTGGTGAAGCTGCCGGAAAAGGCACCGCGGCTCAGCTGGCGATAGATCTGGTCATAGCCGCTCAGCTGCGCCGCCTGCCGGTCGATATCGGCGAAGCGGTCGCGGTGCACGGTCAGGCCGGCGGGGTCGGTTTCCAGGGACATCGCCGCCTCTTGCGTAAAACGGATAACGGGCGTGAAATTACGAGCAGTATGATCAGCCGAATGCCGGCTTTCAAGCTGTCTTCACAAAATCGCAACAAACCCGCGAAAAAGGGGAAAGACATGAGAAAATGGATTGTCGCGGCAGGCTGTGCGCTTGCCGTTCTTGCCGCATCGGTCGCTCAGGCCGCCGACCGCTGGACCGAACTGCCGGAACCGCCGGCCATGCCCGCCGCCGTCAAGTCCGGCACCGCGCCGGTCAATGGCATCAAGATGTATTATGCGGTCTACGGCACTGCGCCGGGAACGCCGATCCTGATGATCCATGGCGGCCTCGGCTATGCGGATATCTGGGCGAACCAGGTCGCTGACCTGTCGAAGGATCACACGGTGATCGTCGCGGACAGCCGCGGCCATGGCCGCTCGACGCGTAACACGGATCCCTATGGCTATGATCTCATGTCGTCGGACTATCTGGCGCTGCTGGATTTCCTGAAGGTCCAGAAGGTTGATCTCGTCGGCTGGAGCGATGGCGGCATCATCGGTCTCGACATCGCCATC
Source organism: Limnomicrobium aquaticum (assembly GCF_040545545.1). Taxonomy (NCBI): domain Bacteria; kingdom Pseudomonadati; phylum Pseudomonadota; class Alphaproteobacteria; order Hyphomicrobiales; family Rhizobiaceae; genus Limnomicrobium; species Limnomicrobium aquaticum. The sequence goes on along the minus strand of NZ_JBEPMB010000001.1, from coordinate 1,658,465 downwards.
CACCATCCGGAACGTCTGGACAAGCTCTTCGCCCAGGCCGCCAACACCAAGGTGGAGGGTGTGAAGTCGGATGTGATGGAAAACAAGACGTTTGCGGCCTATATCGATCGCAGCGGCGAGGTCTACAAGAAGATCTCCCCGACGCCGACCGAGTATGACGCCTTCGTCAAGCAGATCAGCGACATGTGGGCCAGCCAGCCGAACTGGCCGGACAGCGACCTGCAATCGATCAAGGTGCCGACCGCCATCGTGCTTGGCGACCACGATGAGGCTGTGGATCGCACGCACACGGAATACATCGCCAAGACGGTTCCCGGCGCCAAGCTCATCATCCTCAAGGATGCCAGCCACTTCGCCATGCTGCAGGATCCGGCCGGCTACACCAAGGCGGTGCGCGACTTCTTCGGCGCGAAGTAACAAAAAGAGGCTGCGGCGGCAAATTGCTTGCCGCCGTATCCGCCCCGCCTCAAGACCGCCGGAAAACCCCGCGCAAGCCGCCGCCGATCAGCAGCGTCACGTCCAGCATGGCCGAAACCGGCAGGCCGAAGCCGCAGGCGATCAGGTAGCGCGGTTGCCATTCCGGGTCGAATTTCGACTTGAAGGTCTTCACGCCCTTGAAATTGTAGAAGCGTTCGCCTTTTTCGAAGACCTGCTTGCCGATCCGGTTCCACAACGGCGCGACGGCGTGATCCGACAGGCCCGCGAGCGGGGCCATGCCGAGATTGAGCTTCGTGTAGCCTGCCTGTTTCAGGCTCTCCATGATGCGAACGAACAGGAGGTCCATCGCGCCGCGATGCACGCCGGGAAGCGAACGCATCAGGTCGATGAAAGCGTGACCGTTTTCGGTCGTCAGGATATTGGCAAAGGCAACGATGTGACCATCGACCCGGATGACGGCCACCGGCGTCGAGGCCACGTAATCGTGGCGGAACGTGCCGAGCGAAAAACCCTTTTCCCTTGCGTTCTGTGTCGAGAGCCAGAGGTCGGAGACACGGGCAAGCTCGCCGAGCACAGCCGGCACGGCCTCCGGCAACAGCATTTCGAATGAGAGCCCGTCGCGTTCTGCCCGGTTGATGGATCGGCGAAGCTTCAGCCAGTCGCCGCCGGCCAGCGAAAATGCACTCAGGTCGATCGCCGCCTCTTCGCCGATCTTGTAAGGCTGCATTCCGATCTCGACCGCGACGGGCAGAAAATCGGCCGAGACCTGATAGAAGACGGGGCGAAGCATCATCCGTTCAGCCTCGGCGCGGAACTTCAGCGCCAGCGTTTCCCACAGATGACGCGGTCCCACAGGATCGAACAACGCCACCATGGAGCGGCCGCGGCAGCCATACATGATGAAGGCCTGACCGCAATCTGAGAACAGGAGCTTCTTGTCGCCCAGCCGGACGAGCCCGGCTGCCGCGTTGTCGTAACGGGCCACGATCTCGTTGGCGCGGCGCAGATCGTCGCGCCCGGGTGCCGGTCCGCGCTGGCGCCACGCACGCATCGCGCGGCGTCCGGCCAGAACGCTGATTGTGGCGGCAAGCGCCACGCCGCCGCCGACCGGCTGGTCGAAGACATGCTTCATCCCCTGCCGCAGCAGCGGCCCGACGATCGCGCCGTCGAAAGCGGTGCTGACGCCCGCAAACAGGGCGAGCGCCGAAATGGCCGCCGGCGCTGCCCAGCGCGAGGTGAGGCGCCGCCCCCGATATGCGGGAGCTGCGAATTCCCCCGCATGACCCATCTCGGTTGCGGTGTTCGGTGCGGTCGAAGCCGTTAGTTCGAGCATATTTGATCCTGATGTCCCACTCGGACGCCAATCGCGGCCCTTATCACGGGTTCACGCATATAGACATGACAAATAAATGAAGTTTTAAAGTCTATCCCAAGAAAATTTGAGAGGATCGCATGAATGAGCTGTGTTTCCAGAGTGATTCAGTAAATGTGTAATTGTACGGAGTGCTTATAAATCCGCAAACTGACCAATCCGGCACAGGGTTTTCTTGAGCGATGCTTTGCTCATTCTGCGGTCAGTATCGCGATGTGAATGAAAATGAGGCATTTCGCCGTTTGCCCCCAAGCGGTCGATAAAACCTTGAAATTGCCAAGACAAGGGGGTCTAAAGGCGCCTTCACCCCTCTCATCCCCGTGAGACCGTGCTCCATGCCAAACCTCCGTAAACTGAAACTGCTGCGACGTGTGAAGGTCATGCGTGGAAGGCGCACGATGTGGCAGTCGCGGCTGGTCTTCTGGGTGGGCGCGCTGGCGATTGGTCTCGTCAGTGTCGCCTTCGCCAAGGCCTCCGATTGGGCAAGTGATGCGTTCCATCATGTCACGCATGCCGGTCCCTATGCCTTCCTCTTTCCCCTGGCGCTGACGCCGGCCGGCTTTGCGCTCTCGGCCTGGCTTGCCTTCCGCTATTTTCCGAATTCGCAAGGCTCCGGCATTCCGCAGGCGATCGCTGCCCGCCACTTCCACGATGCCGAAAGCCGCAATTTCCTGCTCTCACTGAAGCTCGCCGCCGCCAAGGTCGTGCTGACGGTCTTCGGCATCTTCTGTGGCGGCTCCATCGGACGCGAAGGGCCGACGGTGCAGGTCGGCGCGTCGATCATGCTGCAGGCCGCGCGCATCGGCGGCGTCGTTCAGGCGAGGGGCCTCATTCTTGCGGGCTCGGCGGCCGGCATTGCCGCGGCCTTCAACACGCCGCTCGCCGGCATCGTCTTCGCCATCGAAGAGATGAGCCGCAATTTTGAAATCCGCGCCAATGGGGCCGTGCTGACGGCCGTCATCCTGTCGGGCCTTGCAGCGCTCGGCCTGCTCGGCGACTACAACACCTATTTCGGTTCGACGCATGACGTCATGGCGGGCCTGAGAGACTGGTGGCTCGTGCTGCTCTGCGGCATCGGCGGCGGGGCCTGCGGCGCGCTTTTCTCCACCGCCGTGCTCAGGCTGACGATCCGGCTCAAGCGCTGGCGTCAGGCCGCGCCGGTGCCGCGGCTGATCGCGATTGCCGCCGGCTTCGGCTTTCTCGTTGCGCTCATCGGCATCGTCTCGGGCGGGCTGACTTTCGGCACGGGCTATGATCAGGCGCGCGCCGCGCTACAGGGTACCCCGCTGCCGCCGCTTTATTTCGCCGAGAAGCTCGCCGCCACGTTCCTGTGCACCATGTCCGGCATTCCCGGCGGCCTTTTCGCACCGTCGCTTGCCGTCGGTGCCGGCATCGGCTCGACCATCGGACTCGTCGTGGGCACGAATGCCGGCATCGCGGCACTTCTCGGCATGGCGGGCTACTTTGCCGGCGTCGTACAGGCCCCCATGACCGCCTTCGTCATCATTCTCGAAATGACTGACAGCCACCAGAACGTCATTGCCCTCATGGCCACCGCCATGCTCGGCTACATCACCTCGCGCCTCATCAACCGCGAACCGCTCTATCACGGACTGTCCCGCGCCTACATGGCCGATACGATCCGGCATCAGCGCAATCACGGGCGCGGCTCAAATGCCGCCTCCGAGAAGGATGTTCATGCGTGAATTCAATTGAATTTTGGCCCGACATGATCATGTCACGATCCCATGGGAGGACGTGATCATTCGGGCCGGTCCGCCCGCCATTCTGGAACAGATATCATGTCCCTGCTGCCGCGCCTTTTTCTCGCTTCGATTGCCTCGCTTGCCTCCATGACCTCCGCCCAGTCTGCCGATGCCAAATTCCCGCCCGTCGTCTTCGTGCATGGCAATGGCGACACGGCAGCACTCTGGATGACGCAGTTCTGGCGCTTTGAAAGCAACGGCTATCCGGAAGACCATCTCTTTGCCGTCGACATCCCCCATCCGAGCGCGCGCGCCGACGACAATGCGCAGGAAGTCAACCGCTCCTCCACCACCGACGCCGCGCAGGCCGTGGCGGCCGAAGTGGATGAGGCCCTGAAGGCAACGGGGGCCGAAAAGGTCGTGCTGGTCGCCAATTCGCGTGGCTGCCAGACGGCGCGCAACTATGTGAAGAATTTCGGCGGCGCGGCCAAGGTCGAGCGCATGGTGCTTGGCGGCTGCGTCCACCATGGCGTCTTCGTCCTGCCGAATGCGGCGCAGGGCTCCGAGTTCAACGGCGCAGCACCGTTCCTGAAAAACCTCTCCGCCGAGCCGGAAGTGCCGGCCGGCATGCCGGTCACGGTCATCCGCTCTGACAAGTTCGACCTCTATTCGCAGCCGGAGGGCAAATATGTCGGCATGGCCGGCAAGTCGACCGGCATCTCTTATGAATCGCAGGAACTGAAGGGCGCCGACAACCGTGTCATCCCCGGTGCCGACCACCGCGAGACGGCCTATTCCAAGCTCGCCTTCGAGATCATCTATCAGGCGATCACCGGCGAGAAGGCCGGCACGCATGCGATCGTTGCGGAGGAGAACCCGGTGCTTTCCGGCATGATCACCGGCTACGAAAACGGTGCCGCAACCAATCTGCCGGTCCCCGGTGCCAAGCTATCGATCTACGCGACCGATCCCAAGACCGGCGAGCGTTTCGGCTCGCCGGTTTATGAAAAGACGGTGGGCGCCGATGGAGTCTGGGGCGATTTCCACGCGCGCCCGAGCCAGACCTATGAATTCGATATCAAGGCGGACGGCTATCCGGAAACGCGCATCTTCCGCGGCCTGCTGCCGCGCTCCTTCCGCTACATGGATCTGCGCCTGCAGCCGGCCCCCGCTCAGGGCAATCTCATCTTCGTGAAGCGCCCGCGCGGCTATTTCGGCCCCGACGATCAGGCAACCGCCAACGGCCTCATTCTCCCCGGCATCGACCCGAACGACCCTGTCCCGCACGTGGCGAGCGCCAATGTGCCCGTGGCGGGCGACAAACCGGAGAGCATTACGGCCGTCTTCAACGGCGAGACCATCGTCGGACGATTTGATCCGGCGCTCAAGGATGCCGCGACCTATATCGAGTTTACGGATTGAGGGCAGGGCGGGGCGTTCGCGCTTCCTCTTCTCCCCTTGGGGAGAAGGTGGCCCGAAGGGCCGGATGAGGGGTTCTTGCAGCCGCTGAGCCAGATGGGAACCCCTCATCGCCTCACTGCGTTCGGCACTTCTCCCCAAGGGGAGAAGAGGGCGCAAGGCAATTGCCGCCTTTCCATCTGGCATATGCGATTGCCTTGCCTGCGGCGAGACTGATCGAGGCATCCGTTCGCAAAATCTTCTCAAATTCAAGTCTGAAATATCTAGTAATATAGTGGATATTCAGAAACTTACTTTGGGGATGTTTTTCGCGAAACCGTGTTTCCTGAGAGATATTTCTTCTGTTCCGCCGCCGCTTTAAATCCCTGTTTCTGTCATTTGATCTCACCGGCTGCGATATTGCCTCCAACATCGCAACACCCCTCGGGAAATCGCAATGACCCTGAACATCTCGGGCCTCACGCCCGGCATCGAAGCTGCATCCTCGCTCGACGCGGAACTTGCCAGGCTCGACCTTGCAGGCCGCCTCAAGCTTGTGGCATCGCTCGGCGGCCGGGCCGTCTTCACGACATCGCTGGGTATAGAAGACCAGGTGATCACCGCTGCCATCGGCACGCACTGTCCTCAGATCGAAGTCGCGACGCTCGAAACCGGCATGCTCTTCAAGGAAACCGTCGACCTGATCGGCGAGACGGAAGCGCGCTATGGGATCGAAATCCAGCGCTTCCATCCGGAAGTGGCCGATGTGGAGACTTATATCGCGCAATACGGCAAGTTTGGTTTCTACGAAAGCGTTGAAGCCCGCCACGCCTGCTGCGGCGTGCGCAAGGTGAAGCCGCTGGCCCGCGCGCTCGAAGGCGCTTCCTTCTGGATCACTGGCCTGCGCCGTGGCCAGTCCGGCAATCGCGCCACGACGCCTTTTGCCGAGTTCGATGCCGAGCGCGGCCTCATCAAGATCAACCCGCTGGCCGACTGGGATATCGACCAGATCCGCGCCCATGTGAAGGCGGATGCAATCCCCTATAACCCGCTGCACGACAAGGGCTATCCCTCCATCGGCTGCGAACCCTGCACCCGCGCCATCCGTCCGGGCGAACCGGAACGCGCCGGCCGCTGGTGGTGGGAAAACGACGAAAAGCGCGAATGCGGCCTGCATGTGCCGGAAGCTGCCGCCCCCTCGCTCAATTCGTCTTCTCTGTGAGTTTCTGGGCGCAAGCCTGACCCAAGGAAAAACAAAATGCACATTTCCGAATTCGATGCCCACACGCAGGACAAGCAGGTGAAGCCGCCGCTCGATCCGCATCTGAAGGCGCTGGAAAACGAAGCGATCCACATCTTCCGCGAAGTGGCCGCCGAGTTCGAGCGTCCGGTCATGCTCTATTCGATCGGCAAGGACTCGTCGGTCCTGCTGCATCTGGCGCGCAAGGCCTTCTATCCCGGCCGCATCCCGTTCCCGCTTCTGCATGTCGACACCGGCTGGAAGTTCCCCGAGATGATCGCCTTCCGCGACGAGATGGCCAAGCGCTTCGATCTCGATCTGGTGGTGCACACCAATCCGCGCGGCGCGAAGGAAAACATCTCGCCCTTCACGCATGGTTCGGCGCTCCACACCGACATCATGAAGACGGAAGCGCTGCGCCAGGCGCTCGACGCCGGCCAGTATGACGCAGCCTTCGGCGGCGCGCGCCGCGACGAGGAGGCGAGCCGCGCCAAGGAGCGCATCTATTCCTTCCGCACGCCCGACCATAAGTGGGACCCGCGCAACCAGCGCCCGGAACTCTGGAATGTCTATAACGGCATGATCCGCCGCGGCGAAAGCGTGCGCGCCTTCCCGCTGTCCAACTGGACCGAAGTCGACATCTGGCGCTACATCCAGGCCGAAAACATCCCGCTGCCGCCGCTCTACTACGCTGCCAAGCGCAAGTTCGTCGAGCGCGACGGCATGCTCATGTGGGCCGAGGACAAGCGCTTCGAGGCGCTGCCGGGCGAGCAGGTGCAGGAAGACTACATCCGCTTCCGCACGCTCGGCTGCTGGCCGCTGACTGGCGCGATCCGGAGCCACGCCACCACGCTCGACGAGGTAATCGCCGAACTCGAAATCGCCACCGTCTCCGAACGCCAAGGCCGCGCCATCGACCGCGACCAGGCCGGTTCGATGGAGAAGAAGAAGCGCGAAGGATATTTCTGATATGACTGCTACAGCCACCGCCGCCGTAATCGCTCCCGCACCCGAAGCCGCACCTGCCCTTCGCGACACGCGTCCGCTCCGCCTCATCACCTGCGGCTCCGTCGATGACGGCAAGTCGACCCTGATCGGCCGCCTCCTTTGGGACACAAAGGCCGTCAAGGAAGACCAGGCCGCAGCGCTCAACCGCGATAGCGGCAAGCAGAACGATCTCGGCCTGCCTGACTTCGCGCTGCTGCTCGACGGTCTCCAGGCCGAGCGCGAGCAGGGCATCACGATTGACGTGGCCTATCGCTACTTCGCCACCGACAAGCGCTCCTTCATCGTGGCCGACACCCCCGGCCACGAGCAGTACACCCGCAACATGGCAACCGGCGCCTCCACCGCCGATCTCGCCGTGCTGCTGGTCGATGCCCGCGCCGGCATTCTCGAACAGACCCGCCGCCATGCGACCATTGCGACCCTCATGGGCATCAAGCAGTTCGTGCTGGCGATCAACAAGATCGACCTGATCAACTACGACAAGGCCCGTTTCGATGAATTGTCGCTGGAATTCAAGGAAATCGCGCTGTCGCTCGGCGTCAAGCAGGTGACGGCGATCCCGGTATCGGCGCTCAAGGGCGAAAACGTCGTTTATGACGGCAAGGCTTCCATGCCATGGTACGAAGGCCCGACGCTGGTCGAGGTGCTGGAACTGGCAACCGTCCGTTCCGCCCAGACCGTCGGCTTCCGTCTTCCCGTCCAGCGCGTCTCGCGTCCGGGCGAAAGCTTCCGTGGCTATCAGGGCACGGTGGCCGGCGGCGCGGTGAAGCCCGGCGACAGCGTCGTCATCCTGCCCTCCGGCATGGTCGCCAACGTCAAGCAGATCGTCACCTTCGACCTGGTGCGCAACGCGGCCGTCGCCGGCGATGCGATCACGCTCGTTCTCGACCGTCAGGTGGACGTGGCGCGCGGCGACATGATCGCCACCATCGACGCCCAGCCGCAGGTCGGTCTTGCCTTCGATGCGCAGCTCGTGGCCCTCCAGCCCGGCGGCATCGAGCCCGGCAAGCGCTACTGGCTGAAATCCGGCTCGCGCCGCCAGCGCGTTTCTGTGCAGCCGTCCAGCCTGCTCGACCTCAAGTCCGGCAAGTGGAACCGCCACGACGGCGCGCTGCCGATGAACGCCATCGGCAAGGTGCATCTCTCGTTTGACGAAGCCGCAATCTTCGACGCCTATGAGCTGAACCGCACGACGGGCGCCTTCATCCTCATCGACCCGGACACCAACAACACGGTGGCAGGTGGCATGATTTCGGCCAAGCGCGGCGACCTCGGCGGCCTCAACAACGAGGCCGAGCGCGTCATCCTCTCGCTCCCCGCCGACCTCGCCGACAAAATACTCGCCAGCGGCATCCTCTCCGAACGCCGCGACGAAATCGACATCCGACGCACCAATCCGGGCCGCGCGGCTGAGCTGCTGGGCGAACTGGACAGCTGACGATTTTTACTCCCAAGAGTGACCGAAGAGGGGTGCCGACAGGTGCCCCTTTTTACGTTCAGGCGGCGGTCTGCTTGCTCGTAATCTCGAACCCGATGGCCTTGAGCACGGCAAGCGTCGTTGCCAGCGTCGGATTGCCGTTTTCACTCAGCGACTTGTAAAGCTGCTCGCGCGCAAGCCCAGTTTCACGCGCAATCTTCGTCATGCCCTTGGCCCGTGCCGCGACGCCCAGCGCATTGGCAATATGCCCGGCATCGCCTGTCTCGAAGGCTTCCGCGAGAAACACGGCGACCGCCTCGTCACTCTTCAAAAGATCGGCCGGGTCGAAATCGAGAAACCTCTCACTCAAGTTCGTCACTCCACTGTTTTCCAGTCTTGTGAAGGTTGTAATTTATAAATTACAAACAGTCTAGGTTTGCCTGTTCCCCAAGAAACAGCGCGGCCCCGCGTCTCGTGAGAAATTGAAGTCACTGAACGAGACGGCTCGTTCACCGCAACCGCCAGACACGGTGCTGAAACTTCAGAGAAACAGGGGATACCGCCATGAAAACCTTCGCAATCGCAACGCTCGTCATCGCAACCGCAGCCTTTTCCTTCACCTCCGTCGCCGCCCGTGCAGACGGCTTCAAGATCCCGCCGATCGGCCAGAAAGTCGATCCCGGCTTCAAGACGCCCAAGGGGCCGCTGCAGGTCGGCCAGATCAATCCGGGCGTCTTCAAGAATCCTGTTTCTCCCGGCCCCAAGTTCAAGTTTCCGCCGGTGAAGGGGGGCCCGGCTCCGTTCCCGGGCCCCGGTCCGGCTCCGGCACCGAAGGGTGGCCTGAGTGATGGCGACGCGCTTGCCCTCGGTCTCGGCCTCGCCACCGTCGGCGTCATCGCAGCCGCCGCAGCCAGCCAGCACACTTCCGCCTATGACGGCGACTGCTGGTATGAAAAGCAGCTGCGCCACAAGAAGAGCGGCAAGGCCTACTACAAGAAGGTTCTCGTCTGCGAATGAGAATTTGTGAGCATCACATGACGCGGCTCGCCGGCAGGCGGGCCGCGCTTGCGTTTACGATGCCTTTCTATTGGCTTCCATGTAGCGGCGCAGCACGGCATTGATCCGGGTTTGGTAGCCGCGCCCGCCCTGCGCCTTGAACCACTCCACCACATCGCGATCCAGCTTCAGCCCGACAGGCATCTTTTCCGGCTTGTCGAGCCGGGCCTTCAGCCATGCCTCATCGCTCATCGGGGCAGCATCCGGGTCGGCATGCGCCTGCGCTTCGATGTCTGCGGCGGAGAGCCCGTCGAGGCCCGCATCGTCTGTCAGATCTGCAAGCGGGGTCAACGCACCATCGGCATGCCGCTGATAGGCCTTGCCTTCGATGAGAACAACGCGTGTCATCTCATTCGCGTTCATAACGTTTCTGCTCCCGTTCATTCGCCTTGCGTGCCGAGATGATCCGGATCACATCACTGCGCAGCGTGTAGGTCACGTGGAAAACGCGTCCGCCCACTTTGGCCAGCATATTCAGCCGCACTTCGCCGTAATCCTTGCGATCGTCGACCACGACCTTTCGATCCGGGTCTGAGAATGTCGCAAGCACACGAACAAAATCCACCTTGTGCTGATGGAGGTTCGTTTGCCGCTTCGTCTCATCCCATTCGAATTCCATGGTATAAGATGGAACTGCGGAGAGACGGCGTCAAGTCAATCTAGACTTTTATCTAGATTTCACCCATGCACATGCCCGTCGCGGTCCAGCGCGTGCACATGGTGGTGCGCATGCGGGCTGCCGTTGGCGTGGTGGTGGACATGGGAATGCGTGAGCCGGGCGCGGCGCAGCAGGTCGGTGTCGTGGAGGATATCGTGCACCGGCCCGTCGCCCACCACATGGCCGCCGGCCATGACGACGGCGCGGGTGGAGATCGCGGTCAGGATGTCGAGGTCGTGCGTCGCGGTGATCACCGTGCGCCCGTCACCCAGATGCCCGGCCAGGAAATGCACCAGCTTGTCGCGGCTTTGAGGGTCGAGCGCTGCGGTCGGTTCGTCCAGCAGCAGCACGTCCGGCTCCGTGATCAGAACGGAAGCGAGCGCCACGCGCTTCTTCTCGCCGCCGGACAGGCGATGCGGCGCGCGGTCCTTCAGATGCGTGAGCTCGAAGCGCTCCAGCTGTTCCTCGATCGCCGCCCTGATGCGCGGCTTGTCCCAGCCGAGTTGCAGCGGGCCGAAGGCGATTTCGTCGAACACCGTCGGGTTGAAGAGCTGGATATCCGGGTTCTGGAACACGAGCCCGACGCGGCGGCGAAAGCCATAGTGCGCTTCCTCCTCCTCGAAACGCGCTTCCGTCAGCGGTGCACCAAAGGCCTGCGCGGCGCCACTTGCCGCAAAGGTGAGGCCTGACAGAAGACGCAGGAGCGTCGACTTGCCCGATCCGTTCGGCCCGATCAGCACGATCCGCTCGCCGGAGTTCACCGTCAGGCTAAGTCCCGCCAGCGCCGGGTGGTCGCGATAGGTGTAGTCGACATCATTGAGCGCGAAGACGGGTTCGGTCATCGTTGCATCCAGAAAATGGTGGCGGGCACGAGTGCGGCGACAACAAGCGCCACGCAATCGCCGGCGCGGAAACGGAAGTCGTCAATCAGGCGCACCTCGCCGCGATAGCCGCGGGCGATCATGGCCATGTGCACGTCGTTTGCCATGGCGAGCGTCTTGCCGAGCAGCACGCCGGCGCTCCCCGCAATCAGCCGCCGCTGGTTGGCGGGGCTCAAGGGGCCGAGCTGGCGCGCGCGCCGCGCCTCCATCATCTGCGCCGCCGTGGTCATCAGCACGAAGATATAGCGATGCGTCATGCCCAGCACCGCAACCACCGCCACCGGCACGCCCAGCGACCGCATCGCCTTCATCACATGCGGCCAGCTTGTCGTGAGCACGAGAAGTGCTGCAAACGTTGCCGCCGTCTCGGCGCGGCCGATCAGAAAGGCGGCGCTGCGTAGCCCCTGTTCGCTGATCGTCCAATGCAGCACGGGCAGCGTCGCGACGACCTTGCCGGGGACGACGAAGGGCGAGGGGAGCGCGATGACGCCGGTGAAGGCGAGCACACCCAGCCAGACCTGTTTCAGCAGCCGGGTGAGCGGAATGCGCGATGCGAGCGCAAGGCCGATGGCAAATGTGAAGAGAAGCACAAGCCCGACCAGCGAATGCAGCATCGTCACGGCGATGATGAGCAGAAGTGCGCCGGCCACCTTGGCGCGCGGATCAAGGCTCTGCAACAGCCCGTCCCGGTTCGCCAGATCCTCGGCTTCCATGGCATGGGTGAGCGCATGGAGAAGGTGCGAGGGGGCGGCAAATCGTACGCCCCTCTTCTCCCCTCGGGGAGAGGATGTCCGAAGGACAGATGAGAGGGCTGCGTATGTAGAAAGTCCCCCTCTGGCTGCCGCCATCTCCCCCACAAGGGGGGAGACGGATGGGGGCACCGTGCCGGCCAATCCGCCGGCTGATGAGGGCACAACGCCCGCTCTCCCTCCCCCTTGTGGGGAGGGTTGGGGAGGAGCCTTCTCTTCAGACTGAGACGCGACGGTCTCTCCGTCTTCCATCACGCCGCGTCCGGCGTCTGCGGCCGCGCCCGGCCGGCCAGTGCGGAAAGCGCGAGGAAGGAGAGAATGATCAGCCCGCCGCCGAAGAGCGCGGAGAGGATATAGCCGAAGGCGTGGCCATGCATGAAGGCGGGCGCGTAGTCGGGGATTGGTGCAGTCCAGAAACTGGAGAGCCGCTCAAGCCCGGACGGTATGGCTTCTGGCGGCGCGACATTACCCGAGGCGGCGGCAATCTCCGCACGGGCCGCCGCATTCTGAAAGGCTTCCGGCCCCCATTCGCCCCAGGCCGTGCCGGCGGCCAGCAGCCCGAGCGGGCTGGCGATCATCAGCGCCGCGAGGCCAAGCCACAGCTTGCGCGTTCCCATCCAGCCGGTTGCGCCACTCCTGGCAATGCCGGTGGCAGCACCGGGAGCGGTCGCTTTCATGAGGTCGATATCATAACGCTGCAGATAGGCGACAAGCCCGCCGGTGATGACGAGTTCGGCAAAGCCGGCAAAGGTGAGATGCCCGATCATCATGGCCGGAACGGCAATGGAGAGCGGGTAGGGCGCATAAAGCGGCGCGCCGGAGGCGTCGTGAAAGAAGATCGGCTGGATGCCGAACTCGATGGCCGCCATCAGCGCGGAGACATTGATCGCCGCATAACCGGCCATCGCACCCGCCACCACGCGCCGCGTCGACGTCAGGGCGGAACTGCCGGCAATCAGCCGGTAGAGCCCGTAGGCGACCAGCGAACCGACAATTGCCATGTTGAGCGCATTGGCCCCGAAGGCGAGAATCCCGCCATCGCCGAAGAACACCGCCTGCACCAGAAGCGCAATCGAGACTGCGAGCATCGCAGCCCAGGGCCCGAGCACGATCGCCGCAATCCCCATGCCGACAGCATGGCCGGTCGTGCCGCCCGGAAGCGGCAGGTTGAACATCATGACGGTGAAGGAAAAGGCCGAAACCACGGAAATCAGCGGCACCGCCCTGGTGGTCAGCATGCGCCCCACCTTGCGAGAGGCGACATACCAGAAGGGCGCCGCCGCCGCGAATGTCACGGCGCAGGTCGCGGGTGAAAGATATCCGTCTGGAATATGCATGGCCTGGTCTCCCTGTGCAGCCCGGTTTGGGTCCTGCGTCGGTGAGCAAAGTATGATCTTTTATGAGAATTGTCATCACGGATTTCGACATTTCACAGGCTCGAATGCGGCGCGCGCCTGTGCTAATTCACCACGCAAGTTTCCGGCGAGGAGAAGACCCCGATGCAGCGCGTGACCGTGACCCTGGACGACGACCTGATGGCCGAACTTGACCGTGTCATGGCGGAGCGCGGCTACCAGAACCGCTCCGAGGCGATCCGCGATCTGGCGCGTGCGGGCCTCAAGCAGGCCCGCGTCGAGGCGGGCGACATGACCCATTGCGTCGGCGTGCTCTCCTACACCTATGACCACAAGGCCCGCGATCTGGCGCGTCGGCTGACCAACACCTTCCACGATCACCACGACATCTCGGTCGCCAGCATGCATGTGCATCTCGATCAAGACCGCTGTCTCGAAGTCAGCATCCTGAAAGGTTCGGCAGAAGAGGTTCGTCATTTTGCCGAGCATGTGACGGCCGAGCGCAATGTCACTCACGGAGAGCTGGCGATCATTCCGTCGTCGTGACGGCAAGCTTCACATCGGTTGATCATTTGATCAGCGAAACTTGATTGTCCATCCGTTCTTTATGCGCATGATCGCGCATCAAACCAACGGACGGAGACATCCCTTGCTGACACTCTTCCACGCGCCCGGAACCTGCTCGCTCGCCTCGCTGATCACGCTCAACGAACTCGAGCTCGACCACGATGTCCATCTTGTCAACACCATGGCAGGCGGCACGCGGACGCCGGAATTCCTGGCGATCAATCCAAAGGGCCGCGTGCCTGCGCTGAAGACCGAGCGCGGCATCCTGACCGAGACAGTGGCCATCCTGCTCTATCTCGCCCAGATCGCGCCGCAGGCGGGGCTTGCGCCGCTTTCCGATCCGTTTGCGCTCGGCGACCTTCAGGCCTTCAATTCCTACCTCGCCTCCACTGTCCACGTCGCCCACGCCCACCGCCCGCGCGGCAGCCGCTGGGCCGACGAGGAAAGCTCGCTTGAGGACATGAAGCGCCGCGTTCCGGGCAACATGACCGAATGCTTCAATCTGATCGAGACGGGCATGTTTCGGGGCCCTTGGGTCATGGGCGACACCTACACCATCGCCGACCCCTATCTCTACACGATCTGCACCTGGCTCGCCGGCGACGGCGTCGACATCGCCAATTTCCCGCGCGTACATGATCACTTCAAGCGCATGAACGAGCGCCCGGCGGTGAAGAAGGCGCTGAGCCTCACGGCCTGAGATCAGGCTTTCCCGCCCGTTTCGGGCAAGCAGCGGGCGCTAGAATCGGTGCGGTCAATTCCGGGCGGGGCGCATGCAGCAATATCTGGTCGAGGCAGTGACGGCCTATCAGGCGGGCGATTTCGAGCGCGCGCTGGTGCTTCTGTCGCATATGCCGGATGGGGCGATGCCGCTGCAGGCGCTGGCGCTGAAGGCGAATATCTTTGCCCGGCGCGGTGAGACGCGGGCGGCGGGAGAAACATTCCTCAAGGCCGCCCGCATGCCCGGCGCCGACAGGGCGCTTCTGCTGCGCCTTGCCGGCCGCATGCTGGACCAGGCCGGCGAAACGGCGCTTCTCGCTGAAGCCGGTGTCGAAATCCTGCAATCGGTCCGGGACGATGCCGCGCTGGCAAGCGCCACGCTAGGGGCGCTGCTTTCAGGGGGACGGGCGGCGGAGGCCGCCGGTTTCGTCCCGCTGCTGGACACGTCCGATCCGGCGCAGGTCATGCTCGGCGTCGCCGTGTTGCGCGCGGCAAAGCGGATCGAGGCGCTGCCGCCGCTGCTCGATGCCGCCCTTCGCAATTTCCCGACCGACGGCATGCTCAATGCCGAGCGCTTCAATGCCGCCCTCGACCTCTGCGATTTCGACACCCAGGCGGACTGCCTGCGCCGCATCATGGACGAGACGGACGATGCGGGGCAGAACATGTTCGCCGCCCAGTCGCTGCATCGCCGGCTGATGTGGTCGGACGATGAGGCCGCCAACACACGGCCGGGGCTCGATCAGTTCCTCATGGCGCGCATGGTCAACGGTGGCCCACCGGCGCGCCGGCGCTTCGGCGCAGAGGGCGAAAAGATTCGCATCGCCTATCTTTCCAGCGACTTCTACGGCCACGCCACCATGATCCTCCTGCGCGAGGTGTTGATGGCGCATGATCGCGACCGTTTCGAGATCGGCCTCTTCTGCTACACCAGCGCGGAGCGCGCCGCCGAGCGGGAGAGCTGGCCGGACCTCCTGAAGGCGGCCATCGTTCCGCTGCGCGATCTCGATGACGCGGCGGCTGCCCGTGTCATATCCGGCTGGCGTGCGGACATCCTGGTCGATCTCAAGGGGTTCACCGGCGACAACAGGCTCGGCATCGTCGCGCAGTCGGATGCGCCGGTGAAGGTGACATGGCTTGGCTATCCCGGTTCCGTGATCGGGGTTGGGCTGGACTACACGATCTCCGACCGGATCGTCACGCCTGACAGCGCGAAGCCCTTCTATGACGAGAAGTTTTGCCGGCTGCCGGAGAGCTATCAGTCGAACGACAGTATCGCGCGTGCCTTGCCGCGCGCGGCGCGCCGCGCTGATCACGGTCTGCCGGAATCCGCCTTCGTCTTCGCTTCCTTCAACAATGTCAGCAAGATCAACCGGGAAATGATCGATCTGTGGGGGCAGATCCTCTTGCGCACGCCGGGCGCCATCTTCTGGTGCCTCGCTCCCATTGCGGCGCGCGGCAATCTTCTGGCCGCCTTCGCGCGCGTCGGCATTCCCGCCGATCGCCTCGTCTTTGCCGATGCAACGTCCTACGGGCCTCACATGGATCGCGTGCCACTTGCCGATCTGGCGCTCGACACCTTCCCGTGTAACGGCCACACGACAACCTCCGATCTGCTTTGGGCCGGCGTTCCGCTGGTCGCGCTTTCCGGAAAAAGCTTCGCGTCGCGCGTGTCGGAAAGTCTGCTCCACGCTGCCGGTCTGCCGGAACTTGCCGTCCACGACCGCGCCGCCTATGCCGACCTCGCCGTGGCGCTGCACGACAATCCGCAACGCCTGAAGGAAATCAGGGCAAGGCTCTCTGAAAACGCACGGATACTGCCACTGTTTGATGGCGAGCGCTTCACCCGCCATCTGGAAATCGCCTTCGAGATGATGGCAGCCCGCGCCCGCGCAGGCCTCGCCGCCGATCACATCGACGTACCCGCGCTGCCGCCAAGGCAGGCACCGTTTCGCTGACCGTTCACCGCGTTGCCCGGTTCTGGCCGGGGCAGGGGCAGATCGCCCCACTGCCGTTCATCCATGCGCTCGATAGCCGGATGCCGCAGAATGTCATCGCACGAGATATCGCGTGCATTGTCCGGGGCGTGATTTTCCTGCTCACACCGGCCGTTCAGGCCTTCCGTTCATCGGTGCGGGAGGAGTTCAAGGGGAGAAGAGGGAGGCAACAGGCGCCGCCCGGCAACTACCCCACCGCGCTCAGCGCCGCAGCCTCCGCCCGTCGCCCGGCCATCATCTTCTCGAACGCCGGGCGGGCGTGGCAGGCGTCGTACCAGGCGCGGATATTGGGCTTGTCTTCGAAAAGCTTCGGCTCGCCCATGGCATAGCGCAGGACTTCCGCGACATTGATGTCGGCAACGGTGAAGCGATCGCCGACGAGATAGTCGCGGCCGGCCAGATGCAGTTCCAGCACCGAGAGCGGCATTTTCAGCATGCGGCTGGCCACAGCAATCGTCTTGCGGCCACCTTCGCTCGTCTCCTGCCCGGCATCGTGCACAAGCACGATCTGCACCGTCTGCGGTTCCAGTTCGGTCGCCGCCCAGAGCGTCCAGCGCAGCATTTCGCCCTCTTCGGCAATGTCTGCCGGGGCGAGCTCACCGCCGTGCTTCTTGGCGAGGTAGAGCGTGATGGCGAGCGACTCGGTCAGAACCAGACCGTCATCGTCGATGGCGGGGATTTGCGCCGATGGATTGACGGCGAGAAAATCGGAAGAGCGCGTGTTGAAGGGTGCGTCTTCGGCAAAGGGATCCTTGAGATACCGCGCCTGCGTTACCTTCACCGCCTTGAACGGAATGCCAAGCTCTTCGGCCGTCCAGTAGACCCGCGACGCGCGCGACAGATACACACCATAGATCGTCAGCATTTCGTCCCGCCCCTGAACGTCAAAGCCTCTCGCAGCCCCTCGCGCGACAGGCGACAATACAAAAAAGAAAAGCGTGGATGCGAACTCTTAGAATCGCATCCACGCTTCATTGTCATCATCGCATGCCGCAATCGCAAGAGCCATCAAGGGCCCGGCACGGCATGTCCTGTCTAAGTCTTAGCGGCCGCGACCCTTGCGGCTCTGGCCAAGGCCCATTTCCTTGGCAAGGCGCGAGCGGGCCTGAGCGTAAGCCGGAGCCACCATCGGATAGTCTGCGGCCAGATCCCACTTTTCGCGATACTGCTCGGGCGTCAGATTGTGATGCGTCATCAGGTGGCGCTTCAGCGACTTGAAGGAGCCGCCGCATTCCAGACACGTGATCTGGTCGTCCTGCACCGAGCGGCGAACCGAAACGGCCGGCTTCGGCTTTTCGACCACGGCAACGACAGGAGCAGGCGAGGAGGTGTTCGACAGCGCGTTGAAGATCTCCGCGATCAGGTTCGGAAGATCGCTGGCCGGAACGACATGGTTCCCGACATAAGCAGAGACGATATCCGAGGTCAGTTCGACGAGAAGGCCCTGATCCGGGGTTTTGACGGTTTCTGTCATGGAATTCTCCTAGAGAAGGCGAAAAACGCCCGAAGCGCGTCTCTCACTAAGCTAGATCCGCCCACCGAATGATGGACAGTTGCGAAAAAAATACATGTTACCCACGCCGAGCCATGGACGCATTGAAGTCTATGTCCACTTGAATGCTGCACTATCCTCTGAGTACAAAGGCACTGAGAGGAACTTCCGGCGAAGCACAACCTTTACAGTTGTCGTGATTACCACCGTTTCAGTAAAAGTCCATATCGAAATAGGGCGATTTTTTCAATTCTAACCAATCCGTAACAATTGCTCGCAACGATACAGGAATAGAACAATTGGAATGTTCGGACACGCCACACCTGGATCCCGGATTGGAACATTCAGTCTTTTCAGTTGCGCAACGGCCAAATTTACTTCGGATGCACGGTTTCCTCATCGCGGGCTTCATCCCGGGCATAATCGTCCCGGATGCTGGAAGGGTCGAGCGGCACATGCGCAAGATGGGCTGCGCGCGCCAGGAGATGGGCCGAAACCGGTGCCGTCAGGATGAAGAAGATGAAGCCGGCCAGGGCGCGGATGAAGATCGCCGGATCCTGTGATCCGAGCCCCGCGGCGATCAGCAGCAGACCGGAGCCGACAGTACCCGCCTTGGAGGCGGCATGCATGCGGGTATAGACGTCTGGCAGGCGCAGGAGCCCCAGTGCGGCGAGAACTGCAAACAGCGCCCCTCCCACGATCAGCAGGCTGACGGGTATGGCAAGCCAGAGCGTCATGTCTTGCGCCTCCCGGTCACGCTTTCCGATTTCACCTTGCCCTTTTTCGCGACGCTCTCCTTCGGGACGCCCGCCTTCGCCTTGCCGGCCGTGGCCAGAAGGAAGCGCGCGAAAGCAATCGTCGCCAGGAAGCCGACAAGGCCAAGCGCCATCGCGATATCGATATAGAGATGAAATCCGGTCTTCAGCGCGACGACGGCCAGGAAGCCGATGGCGATCGCCACCAGCATGTCGAGCGCCACAACCCGGTCCGGCAGGCTCGGGCCGGCCATGACGCGGACGACCGTCATCAGGAAGGCGATCGGCAGCGCAACAAGCGCGAACCAGATCGAAAGCTCAAGGATCTGATCGCCCGCCGTCATCGGAATGCCTCCAGTATGCGCGCTTCGAACCCTTCGGCAATGTCGCGGATCGTGGCGGCGGGGTCGGCGCAATCCAGTGCGTGCACATAGAGAAAGCGGCGATCCTCGGAGACATCGACCGAGAGCGTACCGGGCGTCAGCGTGATCAGATTGGCCAGCAGCGTGATCTCGAAATCCCGGTCCACCGTCAGAGGAAAGGCAAGGATGCCGGGCTTCAGGTCCATCTTCGGCGTGGCCACGAGGCGTGCGACCTTGAAGGCCGAGAGAGCCAGTTCCTTGAAGAAAAGTCCGGCCAGCAGCAGCGCCTTCACGGGGCGGAGCGCAATGCGGCTCGGCTGCACATTCTCGCGGATCAGGAACAGCGCCAGCCCCGAAAGCACGAGCCCGAAGCCGAGATTGAGCAGCGTGAACGACCCCGTCAAGGCGGCCCAGACCAGTGTGAAGAAAATGAGGACCAGCAGTCGCGTCATGGTGTCGCCACTCCCTGCGGAAAGACCGAATGCAGATAGGCTGTCGGATCGAGAAGCCCCGCAGCCGCCGTCTGGGCAAGAGCCAGCAGCGGCTCGGGGTAAAGCCCGATGCCGACGCTGACGAATGTCAGGATGGCCAGCGGCAGGATTTCGGTAGCAGGCATCCGCATCGGCGCAACGGCGCCTGCGGCCGGCATGCGCCACCAGCCGAGCGCAAAGGCGCGGGTTGCGGCAATGGTCGTCAGCAGACCGGAGACGAGGATCGCCGCACCCTGCCACCAGGCGCCGAAATCGAAGGCGGCCTTGACCAGCACTGCCTTCGGCCAGAAGCCGGAGAAGGGCGGCAGGCCGGATACGGAAAGGAAAAGCGCCAGCGCGAAGGCGGCAAGCAGCTGGCTGCGCGCATAGAGGCCGGAGAGTTCATGCAGCGAGAACGAGCCGCCCATCCGGCCGGCAACGCCTGCCAGCAGATAGAGCGCCAGCATGACGATCATCGAATGCAGCGCATAGAAGATTGCACCGGAGATGGCCGTCTGCCCGCCCAGCGACACGCCCGTCAGCATGATGCCGATGCCGGAAATGACCATGTAGCCGAGCATGCGGCGGAGATCCGCCTGCGCCAGCGCGCCGAGAGCGCCGGTCAGCATGGTCAGAACGGCAACGACCCCGATCAAGGTCGAATAGGCGCTTCCCGCTCCGGGAAACAGCATCACCATGACGCGGATCAGCGCATAGACGCCCACCTTGGTCAGCAGTCCCGCAAAGAGCCCCGCCACCACGATGCGCGGCGTGTGATAGGAGGCCGGCAGCCAGAAATTCACCGGGAAGGCGGCCGCCTTCATCGAAAAGGCGGCAATGAAGACCAGCCCCAGCGTCATCATCGGGGCAGCCTGCCCGAGCGTCGGCGCCCTTAACGCAATATCGGCCATGTTGAGCGTGCCGAAGACGGCATAGAGAATGCCGACCGCAATGAGAAAAAGCGTCGTGCCGATGAGGTTGAGGATCGCATATTTCGTCGCGCCGTCGAGCTGCTCCCGCTCGGAACCGAGGATCAGAAGCCCGAAGGAGGAGATCAGCAGCACCTCGAACCAGACATAGAGATTGAAGATATCGCCGGTGAGAAAGGCGCCCGACACGCCGCCGACCATCATGAGCAGGAAGGGGAAGAAGCCATAGGCCCGCCGCGTCCTGTCGATGTCGCCGAGTGCCGAGATGCCGGCGGCGAACGCTGCGATGCCTGTTGCCAGATTGAAGAGCGCGCCGGTGAGGTCCACGGTAAACGCAATGCCGAAGGGCGGCAGCCAGCGGCCCATCACCATGGTGATCGGTCCCTCGCGGGTGACGGCAACAAGCAGCGCCGCATCGATCAGCACGAGCGCGCCCAGCGCCGGGACAGCCAGCCACGACTGCAGCCCAGGCCGCTTGCGCACCATGATGAGGATCGCGCCTATGAGCAGGCACCAGACGGGCGGCGCGATGACAAGCCAGTGTGACGCCGGCATGGGTGCCAGCACAAAAGACTTTTCAAGCGCTTCGAGGGGGATGCTGTTGGAGGCCATGAACCCGTTCAATCTCCCACTCAATAGCCCAGCGGCGGCGGCGGGGCGTCTTCCGGCTCGGCGAGACGCATCTGGTGCGTGTCGTCGGTCTTCAGCGTCTGGTAGGCGCGATAGGCGAGCACCAGCAGGAAGGCGAAGAAGGAAAACGAGATGACGATGGCCGTGAGGATCAGCGCCTGCGGCAGTGGATTGGCGGCACTTGCCGGCAGAACGTCCGCACCCTTGCCGATGATCGGAGGGATCTCGCGCGTCACGCGCCCGGCAATGAAGAGCAGCAGGTTGACCGCATTGCCGAGGATCGCGACGCCCAGCAGGATGCGGATGATATATTGCGACAGCATGAGATAGATCGCGACAGTGAAGAAGATGCCGACGATGATGGCCATGAACCCTTCCATGATCAGTCGTCCTCCCGTTCTTCAAGCGCCAGTGCGATGGCGGTGATCGCGCCCGTCACCACCAGATAGACGCCGATATCGAAGAGCATGGGCGTCGAAAGCGCCACTTCAGTGCCGAGAATGTTCGGAAACGCCCAGAGCGCCGTCATGAAGGGAACGTCCGCAAACAGCGAGAAAAGGCCCGCGATTGCGGACACGGCCAACCCCGTGCCCGCAATGGCGATCGGATCGAACCACAGCGCCCGGCGCACCGCCGAAACCCCGTTGGAAATGCCGAGAATGGCAAAGGCCGAGGCCGCGATCAGCCCGCCGATGAACCCGCCGCCCGGCTGGTTATGCCCGCGCAGCAGCACGAAGACGGAAAAGAGCACCATCAGCGCCGTGAGATACGGCGCCATGGTGCGGAAGATCAGCGTGTCCATGCCCCGATATCCGGAGCTACGCTTCGGGGCGCCTGCCGAACGGGATGCAGGCGCTTTTGCCGGTTTGGGCTTGGCCATCAGGCGCTCCTTTCCGGATCGTTGTCGGCCGGCTTCACGTCGCCGCCCGCGCGGATGCGGATCAGCGCGAGGATCGCGAGGCCCGTGATGGTGACGACGGCGATCTCGCCCAGCGTATCCGTCCCGCGGAAGTCGACGATGATGACATTGACGACATTCGTCCCATGCGCCACCACTTTCGACCACTGGCTGAAGAAGTCGGTCAGCGCCGTGTTGAACGGCCCCTGCACCGCGCGCAGGAGAAGCGCTGTAAAGCCCACCCCGCAGGCCAGCGCGATGATCGCGTCCTTGACGAGTTCCCGCCCGTGGCGGTGGTCGCTGGGCTTGAGGTCAAGCCGCGTCATGACGAGCGCGAGGATCACGACTGACAGCGTTTCCACCATGAACTGCGTGAAAGCGAGATCCGGCGCGCCGTAGAGCATGAAGATGAGCGCCACGGCAAAGCCCTGAATGCCGAGCGACACAATGGCGGTCAGCCGATCGGCAGCACCCACGACGGCGAACAGACCGATGACGGCAATGGCGAAGATGACAAGCTCATGGAACGCGACCCCCACCGGCCAGCCGGGCAGGGCGGGCCATTCGGAAAAGACCGCCATCGGCAGCAGGAGCGAAGCGCCAATCACGATGAAGGTCACCATGATATAGGTCTCCAGCCGGCCGGTCTGGATGCGCCGCGTGATCAGATAGGCACCCCTGACCAGCCCCCTCATGGCCTGGTCGAACCCCTGATCCGGTCCCCATCCGATCGATTCCAGCGCAGCGGTTGCCGCCTCGCGCGCACGGTCGAGGAAGAGGTAGACGATGACGCCAAGCGCAATCGTCGCAAGCGAGAGCAGGAAGGGCAGCGAGAGATGCGGGATCGCCGAGATGCTGATGGCACGCGCCTCATGCGCGATGGCAGACGCCATCGGCGAGGCGAAGGTCGCGTGGAATGCCTGGGAGAAGACGCCAGCCAGGAGTCCCGCCAGCGCCAGCACCACCGGACCGGCCAGCATGAGGGCAGGGGCTTCGTGGATATGGGGTGCGTGCCGCTTGCCATTCTCCCCCCTTGAGGGGGAGATGCCCGGCAGGGCAGAGGGGGGTGCCCCAATCTCCGTCCCAGCCTCCGCCTCATGATGCGGCCCGGGTAAATCCCGCTCCGCCCCGGCAAACGGCTTCAGCGCCACCGCAAAGGCGAGTGCAAACATCAGCCCGTTGCCGACGATCGCCGCCAGCGTGAAGGCAATCGCCCGCGGATTACCCCCGGCAAGCGCCTCGTAGACCTCTTCCTTGGCGAGAAATCCCAGAAACGGCGGCAATCCGCCCATGGACAGCGCCGCAACGATGGCGGCGGCGAAGGTCACCGGCATTACCCGCCGCAAACCACTGAGCCGCGTCACGTCGCGCGTGCCCGCCTCATGATCGATGGCGCCGGCCACCATGAACAGCGCGCCCTTGAAGAAAGCATGCGCGACGAGATAGAGCGCCGCACTTTCCAGCGCATGCGGCGTGCCGAAGCCCGTCATCATGACGAGAAGCCCGAGCGAGGCAACGGTCGTATAGGCCAGCATCTGCTTCAAATCGGTCTGCCCGATCCCGATGATGGTCCCCGCAATCAGCGTGGCGCCGCCGAAGACCGGCAGGATGGTTTCCCACGCCGGCGTGTCGCCGAGCGCCGGCTGCAACCGCATGAGCAGGAACACGCCCGCCTTCACCATGGTTGCCGAATGCAGATAGGCCGAGACCGGGGTCGGGGCCTCCATGGCGTTCGGCAGCCAGAAATGGAACGGAAATTGCGCCGATTTGGTAAAGGCGCCGCCGAGGATCAGCAAGAGCGCTGCAAAGTAATACGGGCTCGCCTTCAGCGCCGGCGCATATTCGGTGAGCAGCGAAATGGTGCTGATGCCGGTGACGTTCCAGATGAGAATGAGGCCCGCGAGCAGCGCCAGTCCGCCGCCGCCCGTCACCACCAGCGCCTGGATCGCCGCCCGCCGCGAGGCCTCGCGCGCATGGTCGAAGCCGATCAGCAGGAAAGAGGTGATCGAGGTCAGCTCCCAGTAGACGAAGAGCATGAGAAAGCTGTCTGAGACGACGACGCCGAGCATCGAGCCCATGAACATCAGGATGAAGGCGAAGAACCGCCCCTGTTGCGGATGCCCCTTCAGATAGCCGCCGGCATAGAGAAGAATCAGCGCCCCGATGCCCGAGATCAGCAGCACGAAGGTCAGCGAAAGCCCGTCGATCAGCCAGGAATAGCTGACATTGAAGGACGGCACCCAGACATAGCCACCCGTCAGCGCCTGCCCGCCCTGCACATCAGGCAACGCCCGGCAGAAGAACGCAAAAATCCCCGCCGGCACCAGCGCCAGCGGCAACGCCGCCCAATGCCCCAGAGCCCGTGTCAGAACGGGTGCCGCCGCCGCTGCCAGAAAAGGTGCCATCAGGGCCAGGAAGATGTAGGGCGCGTCGCTCGCCGCCATGAGTTCTCCGTCAGGGTTGAGGAGAAGGGATAGGGCAATGTGGCGGTGGGCTCAAGCTTTCGCGGGGATTTTCCGGGGGAGTGAGGAAGTCGCTGTTATTCGGATTTTGGCCATGAGCCGACCGGCAGATTGACAAAGTAAGGATTTTCCCTTACTTTTCGAGCCAAGGAGAAGCCAATGCCTGCACTGTTGAAAAAGATCAGCGCCATCACGGAAAAGGGTCAGGTGACGATCCCAAAGGCCGTGCGCGAGGCGCTGGGCGTTGAATACGGCGGACGTGTCGCCTTCTACGTCAATGAAGATCGAACAGTGTCGATCCGTCGGGAAAAGGAAGAGGGCGAGGATGACCCGCTCATAAGCCGCTTCCTGAACTTTCTTGCCGAAGACATGGCGCAACATCCTGACCGGATTCAAAAATTCCCGCCGGCGCTTGTGGAGCGCATGGTCACGGCAACGGAAGGCATGCAGATCGATCCCGAGGCGCCCATCGACGGCGATGTGGTGCTCTGACCGATGCCGGTCATCAACGGCTGGACCGTCTTCGCCCATCCGCTCCTTCTCGATCAACTGGAAAAATTGACGGCAGCCGTCGAGGTCCAGAAGCGGAAGGATCCGGAAGGCTACAGCAGCAGCGCAAACGCCAAGCTGCTCGCCGCCCTGCTGACGCTGATGTTCTCGAAAATCCCCGGCGATCCAACGTCGTCCGCTTACGTGCAGGGCAAGACGCTTGGCCCGGATCGCCGCCACTGGTTCCGTGCCAAGTTCGGGGCAGGGCGCTTCCGCCTGTTCTTCCGCTATAGCAGTCGAGCACGCGTCATCATTTTCGCATGGATCAACGACGAGAATTCGCTGAGAACCTATGGCTCGAAAACGGATGCCTACGCGGTTTTCAGGGGGATGCTCAATGACGGCAATCCGCCTGATGATTGGGATACGCTACTGCGGGCCGCGTCCGGCAAGAAGACGTCAGAGCGGTTTGCAAGGTCCAGCAGCTCCGCGCCTGATCAGAAATGACCCCACTCACACCAAGTTGATCCCGCTTGATCTCCCGCGCCATTGCTGAAGCGTCTCGACATCCCCATCTTTCGTCGCGTAACTTCAACAAAATCAATTGGCAGAACGCCACGCCTTGAATCAGTCTCTGAGCTTTCTCAGGTTCTGCGAGAGGCGAGGCAAGTCGCATGGAGGCGCATATGGCACGCATAGTCCCCGTCATCACCAAGTCGGACGAAGAATGGCGCGACCAGCTCACGCCGGCGCAGTATCATGTCACCCGCGAGCACGGCACGGAGCGGCCCTTTACCGGCCCCTTCTGGAACACGTTCGATCGTGGCACCTATTCCTGCGTCTGCTGTGATGCACCGCTTTTCGTGTCGGACACGAAATTCGATGCCGGTTGCGGATGGCCGAGCTTTTTCAAGGCGGTATCGGACGATGCGATCAGGGAGATCGAGGATCGCTCGCATTTCATGGTGCGCACCGAAATCCGCTGCGCCCGCTGCGACGCCCATTTGGGCCACGTCTTCCCCGACGGTCCGCCGCCCACCGGCCTGCGCTATTGCCTCAACGGCACGGCGATGAATTTCACGCCGGATAAGTGAGGGCTATGAGGAGAGGGAAGTTTGCGCAACGTCGGCCAACTGCGGTTGCATTTGCGGCTTCCCCCTCACCCAGCCTCCGCTCTCGCTCGGCGGACCTCTCCCAGATGGGGCGAGGAGGTCCGAGAGGCTGCGGCGAACTCCCGCTTCTCCCCAGCGGGGAGAAGATGTCCGAAGGGTAGATGAGGGGGCGGCCCGAAGGGCCGGATCAGGACTGCACATCTAATGTTTTGGACAGGAATGAACCGCTTGTGCGTTTCATACCGTCAAAACAAAATGAGGCCGGGTGGTCCCCGTGAACACCCGGCCTCAACGTTGCGCGGAGAAAGGGTTTAACCGCCTCACCCCGGGAACGGTCCGCGCCTCGTTTTGTCGTTGTCAGCCGCCGCATGAGCCCGCGCCGGCTGCCCGCTTGATTATCCCATGCACTCTCTGCAGAGCGCCGCATGGGGCACGGCCTCCAGCCGTTCGCGGCTGATGGCGCCGCCGCAGCGAACACAGGTGCCGTAGGTGCCATCGGCCACTCGCCGCAACGCCGCCTCGATGGCCTTCAGCTCCATCTGTCCCTGCAGGCCAAGCTCTTCCAGAACCTCGTCATTCTCGCGCTCCGTGGCCCGCTCCTCGCTGTCGGGATTGGGCGTCGCGTCAAGGTCGGTCTCGATCTTGCCGAGCCGTCGTGTCAGCTCGTGCTTGCGCGCGAGCAGTCTCGCTTCATGTGGGTTCATGGCGTTCATCGCCCTCTCTCCGGGTGAATGTTTTTCGTTCAGCGATCGACCAGCACCGAAATGTCGGCGTGGCGGACCACGCGGTCGGCGGTCGAGCCCAGGAAATAGTTCGAAATGTCGGGCCGATGCGAGGCGACCATGATCAGGTCTGCGTGATGCGCTTCTGCGGCGGCCAGAATATTGCTGGCCGGCTGGCCCGTGCGCAACTCGGCGCGGGTGCGCACCTTGATTTCGGCGCGCATCTTGTCGAGCGTATCGAGCGCCTGCTTGCGGTTGTTCTCGATCACATGGCCCGGCACGTCGATGGCGAGATATCCGGGCACATCCTCGACCACGTTGAGAACCACGATCTCGCCGCCATCATCGGCCAGCGCTTCGGCCTTCTTCAGGATCTTCGCACCCTTGTCGATCTGGGCGATATCGACCGCGACAATGATTTTCTTGAACATGATGCTCTCCATCCGGCAGCGGCATCGTGGGGCCAGGGGGCCTCGCTTCAATGCCGCCGTCTTGGTGGAGAGGTTCCGTCTTTTTTGACAAACCCGCATTGATTGAAATCAAGCTTTTGCTTGATCTCCGTCAACCGCCCGGTTGATCCATCTCAAGGCGTCAGTCGGCCTCAATCGCCAAGATAGGGCCAGGACAGAATGAAGAGAATCACAAACATGCCGGCAACGGCGGCAAGTGCGGGAATGATGATCGCCGGGAAGCCGAACATCACGATGGCGAGCGCCCAGATGAGCAGGCAGTTGATGACGAAGAGCAGCTTCGCCGTGACGGTGCCTTCAGCCGCCTCGCGCAGCATCCATCCAAAGAGGGGGATATTGTAGATGACAGCCTGCATGGCACAGTCCTTTCCCTGTTCGGCAAGCCGGAGGCTTCCAAAACTTGCGTTTGATCAAGAATTGACGAAATGCAAAGCGAGATGGTCGAAGAAAGCCTGCCGTCTGGCCGAGATCTCTTCTTCCCTGTGATCTTCGTCAATTTCCGAATAGCGCATTAGAGCCGATCATATTTGCGGTAAAGCAATTAAATCGCAGTGCAGCATTCTGCCGCAGGGGAAATTTCACCTGCGGCAGCAGGAAGACTATTTCGTCTTGTGCGCGTCGTGGCCCCCGCCGTGATGGCCGTCTTCGCCCATCATCACGGTCCCCTCGAAACTGTCATAGAGCGCAATCCGCTCCGGCCCCAGCTTCGCCTCGGCGGTCTTGATGTCGGCGGCAAGCTTGTTGGCCTCCGCAGCGGGGATGCCGGCAGCCTTTAGCCCTTCGAGCGTGCGGATGCCTTGCCCGCTGCACAGATGCACGGCCCAGCCCTTTTCGCCCTTTTTCAGGAGAGCCCGCCCGCCATTGCCCGATTGCGCCCAGCCGGCCACGGCCCAGTCGCCGGCGACGCTCACCGGTTCCACCGTCAGCGGCGCACCCTCCTTCTCGAACATCGCCTTCAGCACCAGCGGTATCGCGGCCTGCGGATCGGCAGGCTGCTCAACGGCGGCGGACGCGGCGTGGTCATGCTGTTTCGGATCGTGCGCCAGAGCGCTGCCGGCGCATGCCAGCGCGGCGGCGAGAGCCGCCGCAAGTTTCCAGTTCGTCATGTCATCTCCTCCGCGACGATACGCTCAGCCCTTCGGCTTCTGGCCGTTCATGTCCTTCATGTCGTGCTTCATCTCGCCGCCATTGGCCGGGCCGACCTGGAATTCGACCTTCACGTCGCCGGCCTTCTGGAAGTGCAGCACGGCCGGAACCTTGTCGCCTTCCTTGAACGGCGTCTTCACGTCCATGAACATGACATGCAGGCCGCCCTTCTTCAGTTCGACCGTCTTGCCGGCCGGCACCGGAATGCCGTCCTTCAGCTGGCGCATCTTCATCACGCCGTCGGTCACGGCCATTTCATGCAGTTGCACGTCGGGCGTTGCGGGCGAGGTGATGGACACGAGCGTGTCGTCGGCCTTGCCATGGTTTGTGATCTCCATGAAGCCGCCGCCGACAGCCGCACCCGGCACCATGGCGCGGCTGGCCGGATGCACGATTTCGAGTTCGCCGACCTTGTATTCGTGGGCCAAGGCGGCTGTTGCGAGGAGGCCGGCAGCGATCGTCAGGCCGATGGTCTTGATGATGTTCATGGGTATTCTCCTTGTTGAACGAGTGTTTCCGTTGTCAGAAACCCGCCGGGGCAAGCCCGGTGGGGATGAAGACACGATGGCCGGCGGGCGAGGCGACGAATTCCGCCTCCACGCCATAGGCCCCGCGAATGGTGGTCGCCGTCAGCACGTCTTCATGCGCGCCGGCCCCGATCAGCCGACCGCGCGCGAAGAGCAGCATCTGCCCGCAGAAGCGGGCGGCGAGATTGATGTCATGCAGCGCCACCAGGACCAGCGCACCGCTTTCGCGCGCGTAAGTCTCGATGTGCCCGAGCGCTTCCATCTGGTGGCGGATGTCGAGCGCGCTGGTCGGCTCGTCCATGATGAGAACCTCCGGCCGCCGCATCAGCCGCTGCGACAGCATGACCAGCTGGCGCTGCCCGCCAGAGAGCGTCGGCATGGTGCGCGATGCGAGATCCGATAGTCCGAAGCGGGCCAGCAGCGCCATCGCATCGGCAATGTCTTCCTCGCCAACGCGCACGCCCAGCCGCTCCAGCCGTCCCAGCAGCATGACTTCGAGCACTGTGAGTGCCGAGCGCATATCGGTATTCTGCGGCATATAGGCGAGCGCCCGCCGGTCGAGCGCCGCGCCCTTCCAGGTGATCGCGCCATCATGCGGGAGAAGCCCGGCAAGGGCCGACAGAAAGGTGGACTTGCCCGCACCGTTCGGCCCGACAACCGCCGTCACCCCGCCGCCGGACAGCGACAGAGAGACATCGGCCAGTGTCTTCCGCCCGCCGCGCATGACAGTCATGTTGCGGATCTCGAGGCTCATGCCAGCCGTCCTTTCTTTCCGAGGACGAGAATGGCGAAAAGCACCGGCACACCAATGACCGCCGTGACGATGCCCACCGGGATGACCCCGCCGGGCGACACGGCCTTGCCGAAGGCGGAGGCCCCGGCGAGCATCGCGGCCCCCGCCAGCGCCGAAAGCGGCAGCGCAAAGCGGTGATCCTCGCCGACCAGCGCGCGCGCCGCATGGGGCGCAATGAGGCCGATGAAGCCGATGGTTCCGGTGAAGGAGACGGCCGCCGCCGTCAGCAGCGCGGTCAGCACGAAGGTGCGGCGGCGCAGCGCCCAGGTCTTGACGCCAAGGCTTGCCGCATTGTCCTCGCCGAGCCGCAGTGCCGTCAGCTGCCAGCAGTCGCGGATGATGAAGGGCAGGGTGGCGGCGAGAATGACCGCGACGGTCAGGACTCCGCCCCACGTCGCCTTCTGCAGGCTGCCGAACAGCCAGAACACGATCTGCTGCAACACTTCCGGCGAGGCCATATATTGCAGGAAGGATTGCAGCGACTGGAAGAAAAAGAGAACCGCGATACCGGCCAGAACCAGCACTTCAGGGCTCGCCCCGGTGACGCGCGCAATCAGATAGACGATGGCCGCCGCCACCAGCGTCATGGCGAAGGCGGCCACCGGGATCGCATAGATCGCCGGCAGCGGCAGGCTGAGTTCGAACAGGATCGCCACCGCAGCACCAAAACCGGCAGCGGCGGAAAAGCCCAGCGTGAACGGGCTTGCCAGCGGATTGTCGAGGATGGTCTGCATCTGCAATCCCGAAAGGCCGAGGCACGCCCCGACCAGTGTCGCCATCGCGGCCTCCGGCATGCGAAGCTGCCAGAGGATCGTGGCGGCCATGCGGTCGGCCCCGTGCGGCCCGGCAAGAAGTGTCGGAATGAGCGTGTCGAGCGGCATGCCGGACGGCCCGGTCGAAAGATCGACGGCCAATGCCGCGACCAGCGCCAGCCCGCAAAGCGCCAGCGCGACGAGTTTCCCCGTCGCGCCGGCCCGCGCGGTCCTTGAAGCCGGGCTTGCAAGAACGGCGGCCTCGCTCATTGGACGGCGGCCTTGTATTGCTCGATGAAGACGCCAGTGGCCTCGATCGGCAGCCAGGCCTTGTAGAAGGCGCGGATCTCCGCATTTGGATCGACATCCTCGAACGCCTTCGGATGCAGAACCTTCGCCATGTAGCGCACATAGACGAAATCGGAGAGCGTGCGGCTGCCGCCGTGATAGACGGCGTGAACCTCGCCCGCCTTCACCGCCGGCAGCTGATCCCAGCCGGGCCGCTTCAGATAGGCGGCGATCCGCTGGTTGACGACCGCCGGGTCGGCGCCGAAGCCGACCGAAACGGCCTGCGGCTTGCTCAACCATTCGGAGCCGGCGAGGAAAATGGCGTCGGGCGCGGCGGACAGCACATATTCCGGACGCAGCGGCCCCCAGTTGCCGACCTGACCCTTGGCGATATTGACGCCGCCGGCCATGTCGATCACCCCGGCCCACATCGTGTCGCCATAGGAATTGCCGAACTCGCCCGGACCCTTCTGGGCAAGCTCCACATAGACCTTCTTCGGCGGACCGCCTTCGGTTTTCTGGGCTTCCTTCACGCGGGCAATCGTGTCCTCGACAGAGCCCTTGTAGAAATCGCCGAGCTTTTTCGCCCGCTCCGGCTGGCCCAGCACCGCGCCGAGAACCGTTGTCGAGCGCAGATGCTTGTCGAGCGTCTGCGCATTGTAATCGATGACGACGACAGGGACGCCCGCCGCCTCGAACTGCTTCACCGTCTCGCCCAGCGCCTTGAACTGCCAGGCGGCGAGGATGACGAGATCCGGCCGCGCCGAAATCGCCTTTTCGACGGAGAACGTGCCGGCCTCGGCATCGCCCACATCCACCTTGTCGGCAATGGAAGGGATCGCCTTTACATAGGCCGCATATTGTCCCGGCCGCCAGTCGCGCCAGACGGGGGCGGAAACGGCAACGACGCGGTCCATGACGCCCGGTCCGCCGACCGCCATGAAGTCCTCGAAGTTGAAGCCGAGCAGAATGCGCTGCGGCGGCGATGCGAGCTCAACCTTGCGATCGAGAACGTCGGTGACGGTGGCCGAAAGCGCGGTGCTTGCGCCAAGGAGAAGAGCGGCGGCGGAAAGCGCCAGTGACTTGAAGATGGTCATGCTGCTTTTCCCTTGCTGCTGCGCGCCGAGGTCGTCGGGTTGTTGCCGGATGCGATTTCCTTCAGTCGCTCGGGGCGGGTGAGTGTCACGATTTCGGCATGGGCGTAGTCGATCACGCCGTCGCGCTTGAACTGGTTGAGCGTGCGGCTCACCGTTTCAATCGTCAGCCCCAGCCAGTCGGCCAGATCGCTGCGCGTCAGATAAAGCGTCAGCACCGGGCGGCCCTGGCGCAGCTTGCGGGGGAATTGTTCGGCAAGGTCGAGAAGCCCGTTGGCCACCTTTTCCGCAGCATTCATGCGGCCCAGCAGCGTGGCGTGGCGGGTCAGCCGCATCAGCGCCTCCAGCGCGGTCTCGGCTGCCAGTGCGGGGTTTGCTGCGGGGTCCAGCACCTCGACCTCGGTATAGGTCAGCGCCTTGATCGAGCGGTTGCCGTCATGCGCGGGCTGCTGCGCAATCGCCCGGCCGGGTCCGATAATGTCGGTGATCTGCCGGCGTCCGTCGGCCAGAAGGTGGTAGACGGCAAGGCAGCCATCAACAACGCGGTAGAGCCGCGGGCTCGTCTCGGAAACGCCGAGATCTTCGCCGGGCGCGATGAAGTTGACGAAGGATTTCACCGTCTCCACCGGTTTCAGGCCGATATGGACGGTGACGGGATGCGGCAGGATCGCTTGCCGCGTGTTGACATGAAGCATGGGAAAATTCCGCTTGGCTGGCGGATTGCGCCGCCTCGATGAGGGTGTGGCGCGGATCCGCTCGTGACAGAGGGCGCCGCACGACAAGGTCGCGGCGCCGGTTCGGTCTGTCAGGCGGATGCGGGTGGTGCGCGCGGGCCGGCGCCGGGCGGATAAAGACGGTGGCGAAGCGCATCCGGTCGCGCCGGATCGAGCCCTTCGGCCACGATGACGAGGCGCGCGCCGGCCGTCTCGGCTGGAACGGGCAGGATCACGTCATGATGATGAAGCCCGAGACTGTCGGCCCCCAGCTTGACGATCTTGCCCTGGCCGGAGCCATCTGGAATGGTGACGCAGAGCGACGGCAGCGAGCCGTCCGGCAGCATGTAGGCTGCGATTTCTTCGCTCGACAGCGCGCGCGAATTGGCCTCCGCCGGGGCTGAAAGCGCAAGCGACAGGAGAGCGATCGCGCAGAAGAAGCGCGTCACGATCCCCGTCAATGTCGCCCGTTTCGACTGCATCGGCAGATAAATTCCCTCGTCCTTCACCACGGATAGGCCGCAGGACGTGAAACGTCAATGCGGCATTCTTGCCCAATCGGTGGGGTGATTCTCCATCCGTTATCAGACCGGATAGCTCAGATCGCGACGGAAGACTTTGCGCTGGCGCAACTCCACAAGTCTGTGGCGCTCACCCGCTTGCCCGCGGCCAACAAACCATCTAGCACTTGTCACAGTGGTTCCATCGCGCCTTGAGGCGCGAGGATTAAAAGGGAACACGGTGAGGCGTATCCATCAGGACCCGAAACCGTGGCTGCCCCCGCAACTGTGAGCGGAGAGCCTTCCTTCGAATGCCATTGGTCTGAGGCATGTCCCTGCGCGACATGCCAGCAAAGATGACCGATAAGGCGAAGGAAAAGGCGAAGACCCGCAAGCCAGGAGACCTGCCATGGACCGCCGCAGCCACAAGGCTGCGGTTCGACAAAACACCTTTTGCGCGGTGGGCGCAAAGCAAGGAAACGAATATGCATATCGAACCTGGAATCATCGATCCCCTGCGCGTGGCAGCCGCCAATGCCGCAGCACTCGCCGTTGTGGCCACGCAGCTCCCGGCGCTCGTCCGCGCGCCGCTCAACATCGTCAAGACCGGCCTTGCGGCGGTGGTCTTTTCCGTCCTCATGCAGTCCTGGCATCTCGCCGTCGGCCCGTCCGAACTGCATCTGATCGGCGCAACGACCGTCTACCTGCTCTTCGGCTTTACGCCGGCCATGCTGGGCTTCGCGCTCGGCCTCCTGCTGCAGGGCTTCTTCTTCGAGCCGCAGGATCTCCTCCATCTCGGCGTCAACTCGCTCTCCCTCATGCTGCCGCTGGTGGCCGTCCACGAGACCTTCGGCAAGCGCCTCTTTGCCGCAAACGCGGCTGACCGCTTCAGCTTCGCCCGCGTGCTGCGCATCGATGCGGTCTATTATGCCGGCGTCTCCGCCATGGTTGCCTTCTGGCTGATGATCTCGAATGACAGTTTCGCCCTTGTCGACTGGGGCCGCTGGGCGCTCGCCTACATGCCCGTCTTCGGTCTCGAGGCGCTGATCACTTTCACGACGGTGACGATCATGAAGACCTGGCGCAATTCGGGCGCGCTCGCCCGCTTCACGGAGCTTGGCCGGCTGAACTTCGCCTGATCCAATTACTGTTTCACCCTTTGGAAAGGGCGGGCTCCTCGCGGAGCCCGCCCTTCTTTCGTGATGCACAGTTTCAGGATATGAGGAAAAAAATCCCAAAACATTCGTCAAATTTCCGAAAACTTAAGAAAAAACAATCATAGATTGCTGAGGGCGGCTTCCAAACATCCATGGAATCCCTCTAGGGTGTATGAATAAATTCCTATCACGTAGGAGGCTTTCATGAATCTCAGCAAAGATCCGGGGGCGGCAGAGCGCACCGAACCCCGCGCGCCGAGGCGGCAACCTGCCCGGCAACCGCTTTCGGCGCTGCGCGATGCGCGGCCGGAACGCATCATCTGCCAGTCGGTGCGGCTGATGACGGCGGAATTTCTCTTCGTCTGCAGCGACCGCATCGGCATGCGCCGCGAGCGTCGTCGGCTCGCCTGCCATATCCGTCAGATCGCCATGTATGTCTGCCATGTCGCACTGCAGATGCGCATGACCACCATCGGCGAGGGCTTCGGCCGCGACCGCTCCACCGTGGCGCATGCCTGCGCGGTCGTCGAGGATCGCCGCGACGACCGCGACTTCGACGAATTCGTCGCCGCGATCGAGCGCATCGCTCTTCTCGCCTTCGGCCATGTCGGCGAGGTCGCCAATGACTGAGAATGCGACGAAATCCGTGCCGGCGCTGCTCCGTTTCCTCAAATCCCTGCCGCCCGCCGGTGCGCAGATTTGCGCGACCGCCGCGCCAAAGACGGGTGCATCGGCCGCGACGCTTGAACTGCGGACGCCGACGGCACGGTTCGGCGTTGCGCCCGCCATCCTGCTCCTCGCCGCCCGGCAGGGGCTGATCGCCCGTGAAGGCACGCGCATCCGCCCGCTGCCCGAGGCGCAAGCCTATCTGGCGCGCCACGAAACGCCCGAGCCGGACTTTGCTCGCCCGCATCGCGACATCGAGGAGACAACCGCTTCCGTCGATGGCGAGACCGTCCGTGTCACCCGCAACCTCGCCGAATCACCGCTTTCAGCGCTTGAGCGGCTGAAGGGCAGGGCGGGCGAGACCTATTTCCCGTGCGAGGCGCTGGCTGCCGGCGAACGCCTGCATCTGGATTTCACCCGCGGCCAGCTGCAGCCGCAGATCACCATGCGCTTCGAGCCGCGCCTCGGCACATCCGTCAAGGGCGATCGAGGCAGTGTCGCCGATCTCTCCGACACGGCAATCGCCGCGCGCCTGCGCGTCAACCGCGCACTCGCAGCGCTGGGCCCCGAACTCTCCGGCGTCGCGCTCGACATCTGCTGCTTCATGAAGGGGTTGGAAACGGTAGAACGCGAACGCCAATGGCCCCCGCGCTCGGCCAAACTGATGCTGAAAACGGCACTAATGGCGCTGCACCGGCACTACACGCCGCCGGCGCGGCGCGAGATGCGGCAATGGGGCGAGGAGGGGTTTCGGCCGGAGTTGTGAGGGGGGGCGAAATACCCCCTCTGGCTGCCGCCATCTCCCCCACAAGGGCAGGGCAATCGCATATGGCCAATATGAAGGTGCAAATTGTCTTGGCTCCCTCTTCTCCCCTTGGGGAGAAGGTGGCCCGAAGGGCCGGATGAGGGGTTCTCTTGACCCCTGCGCAAGATGGGAACCCCTCATCGCCTCACTGCGTTCGGCACTTCTCCCCAAGGGGAGAAGAGGGAGAGGACCGCACACCGTCACCCAGGAATTTCAAATGCGATAGCCCTCCCCCTTGTGGGGAGGGTTGGGAAGGGACTTCTCAAACCCGCAAGCTCACCCCGCCGCCGCGACCGCCTCCGCCCTGATCCGCTTGATCATCGAGCGCAGCCCGTTCGCCCGTTGCGATGACAGGTGCTCCACCAGCCCGATCGTGTTGAACGTGTCGATCGCATCCGTTGCGGCAATCTCGGAGGCCTTGTGGCCGGAATAGATGGACAGCACGATGGCCACCAGCCCGCGCACGATATGGGCGTCGCTATCGCCTTCGAAGGTCATGACCGGGTCTGCCCCTTCGCCCCTATGGCTGACGAGCCAGACCTGACTGGCGCAGCCCTGCACCTTGTTTTCAGCCGTCTTCTCGTGGGCCGGGAGATCCGGCAGCGCCTTGCCCAGTTCGATCACATAGCGATAGCGATCTTCCCATTCGTCCAGAAAGGAGAAGTCCTCGATGATCTGCTCGATAGTCGCCATGCAGTGCCTGTCCATTTTTTGTCAGGCCCGGATATAGAGACAAATTCCGCCGAATGAAACCTTTTCCATTTGGACAAAAAGAAAACGCCGCAGGCACGGGGCTTGCGGCGTTCGCGAAAGTCGCGAGTTCAGGCAGGATCGGTAGATGAGTAGAAACTTAGTGTTTCGGGCGGGCCGAAGGAACGGGGATGACTGTGCCGGTGACCACTGCATCTGGCAGCGGCTGCTCGGCGGCAGCGGGAATGGATTTGGTGGCTTCCGCCACGTTCGGGCTGGTTTCGGCCTTGGCGGCAGCGGTTGCAGCGGCTGTCGTGGCCGGCTTGTCCGAGAAATTCTTGTCGAGAAGCTTGTAGGCGACGAGCGCGCCTTCCTTGGCGCGGTTGCCGAGTGCCGAGACGGTTTCGGCGCCCTTGATGCAGACTTCCGGGCGCTGCGAGCACATTTCGCCGATATAGGAGAGTGCGCCGGTGGCGGCGCTCACGGCATCGGCGGCTTCCACCTGCGGCGCGCCTTCCAGCTTCTTCTGGGCTTCGCCATCAAAGAAGGGCAGCACGACCAGTACGGCGCAAAACCAGAAGGTTCCCTTGATCAGCATGCCCATGGTTTCGGTTCCTGTCTTCTTGCTCTTGTCCCGGTCTTTTTGCCGGTTCTTGTCTGCCGGTTCGTGTTCCCGTCCGGCTTGAGAAGACATTAGGCTTGAAGATGCAAAAACCGCTTTTCAAAAAATGCGAGGCTTTGAAGCGAATTTGTCTCAAATTTTATCGATTTTGCCTTTTGGAGCATTTGAGCCGCATTTGAGCGATCTTCGTTAATCTTGGCCGCCCCGAAGTCCAGTTCTTGCAGGGCTTTGCGGGGATCGGCTGCGGCCGAAACGTTAACGCTTGCGGCAAATTGAGGTTTTTCAGGCGCTTACGGGGTGTTAACCACGATCTCCGATGCCCTCGATAATTCGCTCCAAAACGGGATTGCGACAGAAAAACTCAACGGTTCGGCTCCCGTTTTTAGACTTTCCTTAAGCCGGGTGCGCCAATGTCGTCCCATATAAGAATATGAGTCACAGGGTAATCGCGTTGCGGGTTCTGCGTAACATGGCCGGAAAAATGTCGTCGCTGCCGCCAAGGCTGGCGAACGCATGGGCGCCTGGCCTTGCGCTGGAAAACCCTGCTGCCGCCCGGCGTGTCGAGCGCATCGCCGCCTTCGGTCTCTATGGCATGATGGTCGCGCCCGCCGCCCTTTGCCTCGTCGCCAGCCCCGCCGTTGCGCTTCCCGCCGGTGTCGGTGGCGTTGCGGCGCTCGCGCTCGCCGCCGCCGCCTGGCTTTCCAATAAGACGCAACAGTCTGCTGCCCCGGAAGAGATCGTTGCCGACGACGCGATGGCCCGCACAACCGACGACCCGCTGCTCGACCTGCTGCCCGGCCTCGTCACCGTCCACGACGAACGCGGCCTTGTGATTCGTGTGCGTGGCCGCGACCGTGCCCTGATGATGCGCGACCTGCGCGCGCTCGACGCCAAGGGTTTCCTCGACCAGATCCACGTTTCCGACCGCATCCTTTTCCTGCAGGCCGTCGATGCGATGCGCCAGGGCGGCAGGGGCTCGACGATCGACCTGCGCTTCGAAACGCGCGGTACGGATGAAGACGCCCGCAGCCAGTTCGTTCACCGCCGCCTCATGCTCAGCGCCATTCAGAGCCGCGGCGGCGACTTCGCCGGCTTCCTCTCGCAGATGCACGACACGGCTGCCGACGAGGCGGTGACGCGTGCGCTTTCGGCAAAGGCCGAAGAGGCAAATTCCGCCAATGAGGCGAAGACGCGCTTCCTCGCCGCCGTCAGCCACGAACTGCGCACACCGCTGAACGCCATTCTCGGCTTTTCCGACATTCTGGCCGGCGAATATTTCGGCAAGCTCGAAAACGACCGCCAGCGCGAATATGTCGCCCTCATCAACCAGTCGGGCAATCATCTGCTCGCCGTGGTCAACACCATGCTCGACATGAGCAAGATCGAAGCAGGGCGCTACGAACTCGTCTGCGAGGATTTCGCGGCCGCCGACGCCGTCACCGCCTGCGAATCCATGCTCTCGCTCCAGGCGAAGAACAAGGGCGTGACGCTGACGAGCCGTGTTGCCCGCGATGCCGGCGAACTCGTGGCCGACCGCCGCGCCGTCCAGCAGGTGCTCATCAATCTCGTCGGCAATGCGCTGAAATTCACCGATGCCGGCGGCGTCGTCTCGCTCGATTGCGAACGCAAGGGCGCAGACATCGTCTACACAGTCAGCGATACCGGCATCGGTATCCCGGAAGACAAGATCGCACTGCTCGGCCGCCCCTTCATGCAGGTGCAGAACGATTATGCGCGCCGCTATGAAGGCACCGGCCTCGGCCTCTCGCTCGTCAAGGGCCTGGTCGAGCTGCATGGCGGCCGTGTTTCCATCGCAAGCCGGCTGGGCGAGGGGACCGTCGTCTCCGTCAGCTTCCCCGAAGCCGGTCCTGAAACCTCGAATGAAACGACACCTGCCGTCGTCGAGATTGTCCCTCTCGACGCAAGAGCTGAATTTCCGCCGCGCCTGCCGGTCGCAGCGAAAAGCATGAATGACAAGAAGGAAAATGCCCATGACCACGCGAAAGCGCAGACCGCCTAAGAGGCAGGCCGGGCGCGTCTCGCGATTGATTGCGGGCGGCGCGGCGATGATCGGTGCGGCCGCCATGCGCAACCCGGTTGCGACCGGCGGGACGGCAGCCTTTGCCATCGTTTTCTCGTTCGTAGCCGCCAATGCGCTCTGGTATCAGCCGAGCTCGCATCCGCATCCCTGGCTCGACACGCGCGATGCCTTCCGCGACTATGCCGCCAAGGCGATGCATCCGGGCGGAGACGCCGCGACGACCTATCGCATCGAGCGCGACGCGACCGCCCCCGCGGAAGCCGCCCCGCAGCAAGCTGCGCAGAAGCCGGTGGACGGGGTTGTCGTGCATGACGATCCTGCGCCGGGCGCGGACAATATTGTCGGTCAGATCCAGGCCAATCTCGCCCGCCGCGGTCTCTATGAGGGCCCGGTCGATGGCGTCATGGGCTCGAAGACCGAAGCGGCCATCATGTTCTATCAGGAAACGCGTGGTCTGCAGCAGACCGGGGCAGCGGATGCGGCCGTGCTTGATCTTCTGAAAAAGGACAATGCCGAGTTCAACGTCGTCCCGCCCGACAGGCCCAGCGACGTGACCGGCGCGATTGTCGCCAAGGCCCCCCAGAAGCCCGTCGACAAGCCCGTTGAGAAGTCCGCCGAAAAGCCC
Source organism: Limnomicrobium aquaticum (assembly GCF_040545545.1). NCBI lineage: Bacteria > Pseudomonadati > Pseudomonadota > Alphaproteobacteria > Hyphomicrobiales > Rhizobiaceae > Limnomicrobium > Limnomicrobium aquaticum. The sequence goes on along the minus strand of NZ_JBEPMB010000001.1, from coordinate 1,618,693 downwards.
GCGCCGAAGGCGGCCGACCCGGTCGCCGCGCTGATTGCCAAGACGCCACGTCCGCAAGCGTCCAAGCCGCAGACGGACATGACGCGGTCCGAGAGCGTGAAGGCCGCCCGCCCTGCCGTGGCCCCGCCCATTCCCCCGGCGCCGATCCCGAATGCCTCGGCCAAGACGGCGAAACAGCCGCATAAGCCCGCCGAAAAGCAGGCCGAAAAGCCGAAACAGAAGCCGGTTCAGAAGGCAGCGGAAAAGCCGTCGGACAATGCCGCACAGAGGGCCGCTCAAAAGCCCGCGCCGCAGAAAATCGTCGCGACCAGCCAGCGGCCCGCCGCCATCCCGGCGAAGGCCGAAGCCCCCGCCAAATCGGGGGGCACGCCCTCGAACCTCACGATGGCCATCCAGAAGGGCCTATCCAATCTCGCCTATCGCGACGTCACCGTCGACGGCGTCGCCCGCGAGCAGACGAAGGAGGCCATCCGCCACTTCGAGAAGCACTACCGTCTCCCCGTCACCGGCGAGCCGAACGAGGCGGTGCTGGAAAAGCTGAAGAAGATCGGCGCGCTCTAGCAACGGCGAGCCGAAAGCAGAAACAGCCCGCTACACCAGCGCCTCTGCGCTTGGCAGTCCCCTCATCCGACCCTTCGGGCCACCTTCTCCCCAAGGGGAGAAGAGGGAGTTTGCCGCAGCCTCTCCGTTCCTCCTCGCCCCACCGGGGAGAGGTCTGCCGAGCGAAGCGGAGGCGGGGTGAGGGGGCGCTGCGAATAAAAACATCACCGGTCTTGCCCGGCAATCCGATGCAATCGTAACGAACACCTAGAACTTCACGCGATAGCTCGCCGAAACCCAGGTCGTATTCTTCCCCGTCTGGTTCGATGTATTGACCATCACCAGCCCGTCGCCGTTGCCGATCTTGTAGCTCACGCCCAGACCGCCACGCAGCCAATCCTGCTGCACCGAAGCGCCGTCGATGGAAAAGGCCGAAAGCCCGAGGATCTGCCCGCTCACTCCCGCACCGGCCTTTTCGAAACGATGGCCGTATTCGAAACGGGTGACGAGGGCGAACTGGTCGTTGAGCGGTGTCGTGGCATCCGCCCCGATACGCACCGCGTTGGAAACCTCGCGCGACCCGTTGAACTGGACCGGGAAGCTCCCGCCCGTTTCGGTGTAACCGTTCATCTGCGCATTGAGATAGGTGTAGCTGACGAAGGGGGAGACGCCGGTGGATGCGAGCTTGAATGCATCCTGCCAGTCGACACGGGCGCGGACACCATAGGTCTGAGTCGCAGCCGAGCCGAAGGACGAATCGTTGGCTGCGCCATTGAGATAGCCGCGACGGATATCGGCCTTGCCCCAGTTGAAATAGCCGGAGAGCGTTGCGACCACGCCGCCGCCGATCGCATAGGACACATCGGGAGCAACATAACCAGAAGAGAACACCGAATTCCCTGCATTCGGCGTATCGAACCTGGCATATTGTCCGCCGCCCGCGAGCCTCACCGTCCAGCCGCCCTCGATCCCGCGCCCGAAGCCGAATTCGCCTGCGCCGAGGCCGCCACGATAGGAAGCGCCATTGGCATAGCCGCCATCGCCCGTGAACGATGCGGAGGACTGCCCCGCATCGAGCAGCATGAAGAGCGGAGATGAATGCGCGCCGTTCATGACGAGATCGGCATTCTGCACCTGCGGCGCCAGCCGCGGCGAGGCGGCAAGGCTGGTGGCGTAGTTGGTCACATCCATCAGGCCGGCGGTGGTGGTGGTCGTCCCGGGGGTCGCGGGATTGTTTGTCCCGCCTGCGGCCGGCGCCTGCACCGCCACCGCGCCGCGCGCGACATAGGCATGGCCGTTCCGCAACCAGCCCACGACAACGTTGCCATCGGCCGAAACGCCTGTGGCGGTCGTGGTCTGGTTGTTTCCAACCGCGACACCATTGTTCTGGAGCCATTGTTCGACCGTGATCATGCCCGTGGCCTGGGTCCAGCGGAAGCCGCGCGTGATCGCGTTCTGGCCGTCGATATCGGCGATGCCGACAATGACCGAGCCGTCCCTGTTCACCGCGTTGGCGCGGGACACGCTGCCGCCATTCAGAATGTCGAGGCTGGTCATGGTTCCGACGCCGTTGACAAGCCTCCAGGCGAATGCGCGTTGAACATTGTTGAGATTGCCGTCGTTGGCATAACCGACGACCACCATGCCGTCGCCGCTCACAGCCGTTGCGTGAACAGCGTTTCCGTTGTTCAGTCTTGAAAGGGCTATTGTGCTATTGGCAGTCCAGCGGTACGCGCGCGAATTCAGGCCCGTCCCGTTGCCGTCATCCACGTTATAGACGGCGACGTTGCCGTCATAGCTGATGCCGACCCCGTGCGAAGAGGATCTGTTATCCAGTGTATTCAGGGCTTCATAACCTACTCCTTGCGTCCACAAGAAGGCGCTGCTCTCCGTGCCCGGCCTGTCACCGACCACGCGGGTGCCATCGGCGCTGACGGCATTCGGGATGGCAAAGACCGGATTGTTCGGGTCCAGAACGGAAGCACCGTTTGTGGCGGTCCAGATAATGGGGATCTCCTGCCTTTGGGAGTTATAGGCCCAGCCGACGACGACCGTTCCGTTAGCGTTTACAGCCGTCGCCAAGCCGGACGTTCCGTTGATTCCGGCGGCTTGCAAGAAGCCCGGTATCGGTTGCATCGTGCCGCCCTGGACGAAGCGGAAAACATCGCCGCCATTGCCCCCGACCACCGTCGTTCCATCCGCGCTCACGGCAGTGGCCCACGATTTTCCTGCGCCATCCATCGTTCCGAGATCGAGCGGGTTAGCCTGCGGCACCTGCTGCGCCATGGCCGGCGCGAATGCCGCGCTTGCCAACAGGGCTGTTACAAGGCCAGTCACCCGCGATGCCGTCCGCGCGGCATGAGCTTCGGTTTTCGTATTGCCCTGCAAGGACTGGAGGGTGGAGGCTGCGCTGAAAATCCGCTTCAACATTAATAAATCCTTAACGCATAAATTGTGGCTACGCCTAACAGCGAAGTTTGCCTTTCGTCAACGCGAACGCGGCAAATAAAACTGGGAGGATTTGAGTCGCGCGCGGAGATTTTTGCGTATATTTCCGTTCATTTATTATTTAACTAAAATATTATATAATGCAAAATCTATGAATTCGCGTCGACCTTTCGGTCTGTACTTGGAAAGTCTCAAGGCTTCACGATCTGTATTGCGAAAGGCTAGAACTTCACGCGATAACTCGCCGAAACCCAGGTCGTGTTCTTGCCCGTCTGGTTCGACGTGTTGACCATGACGAGCCCATCGCCGTTGCCAAGCTTGTAGCTCACGCCCAGACCGCCGCGCAGCCAGTCCTGCTGGACGGACGCGCCGTCGATGGAGAAGGCGGAAAGTCCGAGGATCTGGCCGTTGACACCCGCACCGGCCTTCTCGAAGCGATGGCCATATTCGAAGCGCGTCACCAGCGCGAACTGGTCGTTCAGCGGCGTCGTGGCGTCAGCGCCGATGCGCACCGCGTTGGAAATCTCCCGAGACCCGTTGAACTGGACCGGGAAGCTGCCGCCGGCTTCTGTGTAACCGTTCATCTGCGCGTTCAGATAGGTATAGCTGACAAAGGGCGAGACGCCGGTCGAGGCCAGCTTGAATGCATCCTGCCAGTCGACACGGGCACGAACGCCATAGGTCTGCGTCGCAGCGGTGCCGAAGGAGGAATCGTTGGCCGCGCCATTGAGATAGCCGCGACGGATATCCGCCTTGCCCCAGTTGAAATAACCGGAGAGCGTTGCGACCACGCCGCCGCCAACGGCATAGGAAACATCGGGCGCGATATAGCCGGACGAGAACACCGAATTCCCCGCATTCGGCGTATCCATCCGCGCATACTGCCCGCCGCCTGCAACGCGCACCGTCCAGCCGCCCTCGATCCCGCGCCCGAAGCCGAATTCACCGGCGCCGATGCCGCCCTGCGCGGACCTCACGCTTGAATAGCCGCCATCGCCGGTGAACGATGCAGACGACTGCCCGGCATCCAGCAGCATGAAGAGCGGAGAGGAATGCGCGCCGTTCATGACCAGATCGGCATTCTGCACCTGCGGTGCAAGCCGCGGGGACGCGGCAAGGCTCGCCTGATAGTTGGTGACATCCATGAGACCGGCCGTGGTGGTCGTGGTGCCGGTTGTCGTCGATGTCGTGTTTGCCGGAGTGTCTGTCCCGCCGGAAGCTGGCGTCTGCACCGGCACCGGACCGCGCGCGATATAGGCATGGCCGTTCTGCAATGTCCCGACGACGACGCTGCCGTCGGCCGAAACGCCGGTGGCGGTCGATGTGACGTCGGCGTTCAGCGTCACGCCGTTATTGCGCAGCCACTGGTCTACCGAGATCATGCCCGTGGCCTGGGTCCAGCGGAAGCCGAGCTGCGTGTTGCCGTCGTCAGAGTTGCCGACGATGACGGACCCATCGGCATTGACGGCTTTCGCGAAGGATACGCCGGCCAGGGTTCCCAGACTGACCATCTGCCCGGTCTGTGTCCAGCGAAACGCCCGCTGCCAGTTGCTGTCATTGCCATCGTTGGCATAACCGACGATGACGGTTCCATCCGAGCTGACGCCTGTCGCGCGGGACTCCGTGCCGCCATTGAGGGTTCCAAGGCTGACCATGCTTGTTGCCTGAGTCCAGCGAAAGGCGCGCTTCGGAAGACTGACGGTGCCGTCGTCCGACTCTCCGACGACAATCGATCCGTCGCCGCTTACGCCGGTGGCCGAAGACGTAAACCCTCCTGGCAAGGTTCCCAGGTCGAACATGCCTGTTGCCTGCGTCCAGCGGAACGCCCTGTTGAAGGAGCCAGCATTTGCCTGTCCGACCACGACCGACCCGTCGGCGTTGACAGCACTAGCCGTGGAACCAGCGCCGTTTGGAAAGGCGCCGAGGTTGATCATGCCGCCGGCTTGAGTCCAGCGGAATGCGAAGTAACCGTTTCCGGTGTCTGTTGACCCGACGACGACCGTTCCGTCCGCGTTGACGCCATAGGCAAACGAATTGCCGCCACCGGCCCCGGCCATGTCGCCCAGATCGGCCATGCCGCCTGCCTGCGTCCATCGGAAGGCATGGGTCCAGCTGCCATTTTCCGCCTGTCCGACGACGACCGATCCGTCGCCGCTCACCGCAAATGCATCGGAAGTCGGCCCCCCAAGCGTCCCGATGTCGAGAGGATTGCCCGGCTGCGGGTTCACCTGGGTCGCCATCGCCGGCGTCAGCGCCGCGCTCGCCAGCAGGGCGGCTGTCGCGAGGGCCGCAAGCCGCCTGGGCGGCGCGGTGAGAGGGAGAGCGGGGCCCGTATCGTTCTGCTGCGACCGATGGGCGGCAATTGCCCCGTTGACCCGCTGAAACATGAATAAATCCTTAACGCATAAACGCCTCACGCCTATCAATCCGGCTTGCGTTTGGTCAATGCCGGAGCCCGTAACATATCTGGGAGGATATCCCCGATAACCGGAGATTTTAGGTATGTTATTTTATATTTGATGAACTTCTTAAGTAGCTTCCGTGAAGCGGGACGACTTTGCTCGCGCGTGAAAAGACAGTGCTCCGAGGAGTTACCGCCGCCCTACAGTCGGGATCGACGATGCTTCAGAACTTCACGCGATAACTCGCCGAGAGCCAGGTCGTGTTCTTCCCCGTCTGGTTCGACGAGTTGACCATGACGAGCCCGTCGCCATTGCCGAGCTTGTAGCTCACGCCCAGCCCGCCGCGCACGAAGTCCTGCTGTACGCTCGCGCCGTCGAGCGAGAAGGCGGAAAGCCCGAGAATTTGCCCGCTGACACCGGCTCCTGCCTTCTCGAAGCGGTGTCCGTATTCGAGGCGGGTGACGAGGCCGAGATTGTCGGTGAGCGGGGTTCTTGCATCCGCGCCGATGCGGACCGTGTTTGAGATTTCCCGGCTGCCGTCGAACCGCACGGGGAAGCTCCCGCCGGTTTCCGTGTACCCGTTCATCTGCGAGTTCAGATAGGTATAGCTGACGAACGGCGAGACGCCGGTCGAGGCCAGCTTGAACGCATCCTGCCAGTCGACACGGGCGCGAACCCCATAGGTCTGCGTCGCGGCCGAGCCGAAGGATGAATCGTTGGCCGTGCCGTTGAGATAGCCGCGCCGGATATCGGCCTTGCCCCAGTTGAAGTAACCGGAGAGCGTTGCGACCACGCCGCCGCCAACGGCATAGGAGACATCGGGAGCAACATAACCAGAGGAGAACACGGAGTTACCGGCATTCGGCGTATCCATTCGGCCATATTGCCCGCCACCTGCAAGCCTGACAGTCCAGCCACCCTCGATCCCGCGCCCGAAGCCGAATTCACCCGCGCCAAGCCCGCCCTGCGCGGATCTCATGCTGGTGTAACCGCCATCGCCGGTGAACCAGACAGACGACTGACCGGCATCCAGCAGCATGAAGAGCGGCGAGGAATGCGCGCCGTTGATCGCGACGTCCGCATTCTGCAGCTGCCCGGACACGCGCGGCGCGCTGACAAGGCTCTGCTGGAAGTTTGTGACATCCATCAGACCGGCGCTCACGGTCTGTGTGGGAACCGTCTGCGCGGGAACCGTCTGATGGGGAACCGTCGGATCGGGTGTCGTCACCGTGGTCGCGCCGCGCGCGATGAAGGCGTGACCGTTCTGCAGCGTCCCGACGATGACATTCCCGTCGGCGGAGACGCCTCTCGCCTCTACGGTCACATCGCTCACGAGGGTGACGCCCTGGGCCCGAAGCCAGTCGTCCACCGAGACCATGTTCGAAGCCTGCGTCCAGCGGAAGGCGCGTGATCCGGCATTGATGGTCGCGAGGGCCTGGCCCACGACGACGGAGCCGTCGGCATTTACACCGTAGGCATAGGAGTTTGTCCCCCCGAGGGTGCCGAGGTCGGTCATGGCGTTGGTGGACGTCGTCCATCGGAAGGCGTGAAGTGCGGCGTTGTTGGTCGTGTTGGCATAGCCCACGACGACGGAGCCGTCGGCGTTGACACCGTAGGCATAGGAGTCTGTCCCACCGAGTGTGCCGAGGTCGGTCATGGCGTTGGTGGTTGTTGTCCAGCGGAAGGCGTGGACTCCTGCGTTGTTGGCCGTGCCGGCATGCCCCACGACGACGGAGCCGTCGGCGTTGACGCCGGTGGCAGAGGAGCTTGTCCCGCCGAGGGTGCCGAGGTCGGTCATGGTGTTTGTGGTTGTCGTCCAGCGGAAGGCGCGCTGTGCCGCATCGTTGGGCGTGTTGGCATAGCCCACGACGACGGTTCCGTCGACGTTGATACCGGTGGCAGAGGAGTTTGTCCCGCCGAGGGTGCCGAGGTCGGTCATGGCGTTGGTGGTTGTCGTCCAGCGGAAGGCGTGACGTGCGGCGTTGTTGGTCGTGTTGGCATAGCCCACGACGACGGAGCCGTCGGCGTTGACACCGTAGGCATAGGAGTCTGTCCCGCCGAGTGTGCCGAGGTCGGTCATGGCGTTGGTGGTTGTTGTCCAGCGGAAGGCGTGGACTCCTGCGTTGTTGGCCGTGCCGGCATAGCCCACGACGACGGAGCCGTCGGCGTTGACGCCAGTGGCATAGGAGTTTGTCCCGCCGAGGGTGCCGAGGTCGCTATAGCTTCCCGGTGTCGTTACGCTACCGGCAAATGCGCCGGTTGCCATGCTCGCAGTAAGGCCGAACCCCAAAATGCCCGCATAAGAGATTGCATTGCGCAACCGCGCTTGCTTCGTGAACAGGCCGGCTACTTTCGAAAGCCGAAGCGCCTCCGCGTCCATCGTCCCTGGCGCGGCGAACCGGAATTCGCCGTGGTTCGGCTTGAATGGCGTCATGAAATGCTCCGGTCAAATGCTTGAAAACCAATGCTTTGGTTCTGAAATCGGCATACGTCCGGCGGCAGGGCGCTCCGCCGGGCGCAATCTGGCCGGACGTTACAAGCCTGTTCCTGTCGGGACATCCCTCAAATGGAGGATGCGAAGTGGTTTCCGGGCGGAATTTTTGCCGTGGTCCGCAGCGGTCGAGTAGCAATACCTGCACCAAAATCCCGCGTCTGTCGCAGAACTGAAACAAATGTCCCGCTCCGCCGGAAACCCTGCAGCGGATATTAGAAGTTTCTTTACTACCTTCCGTCACCCTCTCTTAACCGTGACAAAGGGGATGGGGATGAACGCGGCTGCCTATAGCTTGCCATCTGAGATGGAATATGAGGAGCGCGCGCCGGGCACAGCGCCTGCGCCGCCCGCGCCGGAAGTTCTGCGCGACGTGATCGTGCGGCTTTCGCAGGACGCCTCGCGGCTTGGCATTGATCTTGTCGACATTGCCGGCGCCATCCAGACGGTGGCGGCGTCCTCGTCCAAACATACGCAGGTTTTCCGCCATCTCACCGGCACGGCGCAGGAGATCGCCGAGGCCAATCGCAGCATCGCTAATGCGCTGCGCGGCACAGACCAGATGGCCGGCCGCGCCCGCGATGCGCTGAAACAATCGGCGGACGACCTGACCCGTTCCTCCACCGGCATTGATGCGATGGTGGAAGTGAGCGCCGATATCACCAGTGAAATCTCCCAATTTGCCGTCTCCCTCAACGATGTCGACAAATTCGCCGGCGAGATCGGCTCGATTGCCCGCCAGACCAATCTTCTGGCGCTCAATGCCGCCATCGAAGCCGCCCGCGCCGGCGAGGCCGGCAAGGGCTTTGCGGTCGTCGCCGCCGAAATTCGCGCGCTGTCGCTGCAGACCTCCACGGTGACGGCAACAATCCAGAAAACGCTCTCCGATATCCGCAACCGCATCCTGCGTCTCGGCCATGCAGGCGAGGGGGCCGCGCGTTCTGCGGGCGAAATCAAGGAGATCACAGTGGCGATGGATGCCTCCTTCCGCCTGATGGAAGAGGTCTTCACCCGCATTCTCGACAATTCGCAGCAACTCTCCGGCACGACTGCCGGCGTCGAGACCCGCTGCACGGGTTTCGTCAGCCAGCTCGAATCGGCGCTCGATGAAATGCTGGCCTCCAACAAGCACCTTCAGGGTGCGGCCGAACGGGTCGACGGCCTGGTCGACATGTCGGAAAAGATCATCCAGGTCGCCGCCAGCGCCGGTATCGAGACGCCGGACCACCGCCTGATTGTCGAGGTGCAGGATGTGGCGGCCCGCATCTCGGCCGCCTTCGAGCAGGGGATCGCCTCCGGCCGCGTCTCCATGTCCGACCTTTTCGATCGCAACTACCGGGAAATTCCGGGCACGAACCCCAAGCAGTTCTCCACCCGCTATCTCGATTTCGCCGACCGGGTGCTTACTCCGATCCAGGAGAGCGTCATCGAGGCGGACCCGTTGCTCGCCTTTTGCGCCTGCGTCGATGAAAACGGCTACCTGCCGACGCATAACCTGAAGTTCTCGCAGGCGCAGCGGCCCGGCGAGGTGGAATGGAACACCGCCAACAGCCGCAACCGCCGCATCTTCAACGACCGCACCGGCTTGGGCGCCGGCCGCAACAAGGAACCCTTCCTCGTCCAGACCTACCGCCGCGACATGGGCGGCGGCAATTTCATCATCATGAAGGACATCTCCGCCCCGATCTTCGTCAACGGCCGGCACTGGGGCGGGGTGCGTCTGGCGGCGAAGGTGTGACCCGCAAAGCAATTCCAGCAAAAGTGTATCGCGGTTTTGCGTCCGGAATTGCGCAAGAACGATCTAGATATCCTGCCCTTTGAACCCCTCCGGGTCCTTGGCCCCTCGGCTCACCCATCTCCGCAGCGCCTTCACCGGCCGTCCGTCTATGGCGGCAAGTCCGATGGCGATCAGGGCAAGTCCGCCGAAATGGCGCGGCATCAGCCTTTCGCCCAGGAAAACCGCGCCGAGAAGGATGGCGCTGACGGGGATGAGGAAGGTCACGAGCGCGATGTTCGTCGCACCGGCGCTCGAAAGAATGCGGAAATAGAGGATATAGGCGAGCGCGGTGGAGAGCAGCGCGATGCCGGCGACCGAAAGCCACACATCGGCGGCCGGAAAGGCAAGCCGCCAGGGCATGTCCACAATGGCCGTGATCGGAGCGAGCAGGATTGCGGAAGCCGTGACCTGTCCCGTTGCGGTGGCGAGCGGCGAAACGCCCATTGCCTTGAACCGCCGCCCGAAAATGCCGGCAAACGAATAGGAAATCGCCGCTCCCAGCACCGCACATTGCGCCCAGAGATTGACCGTCGCTCCCGTGAGAGCAGAAGGCCCGATCATCAGCACCACGCCGGAAAAGCCGGCGAGCACACCGACCACCCGGTTCGCCGACATCTTCTCGTCAGCGGTCAGGAGATGTGCGGCGATGACGGCAAAGAGCGGGGTCGTGGCATTGAGAATGGAGGCGACGCCGCTCGCGATATGCGTCTGCCCCCATACGATCAGCGTGAACGGCACGACATTGTTGAGAAGCCCCATGCCGAAAAAGGCCATCCAGACCCGCCGATCGAACGGCAGCGGCGTGCCGCGCAGGATGAGAACGGCGTTGAGCGTCAGTGCCGCGAGCGCCACCCGCAGGAAGACCAGCGTCAGCGGCGGCAGCGCCTTGACCGCCACGCCGTTGAAGAAGAACGAGCCGCCCCACAGCAGCGACAGCGCGATCAGCATCGCCCATTCCGCCGGTCCCATCGTTCTGCGCACGGTCATGTCCAGTTCCTTCACATCGATAATTCAGCTAAAGCCGAATGAGGTTGCAGGCGATGTCATGCGCCATTATTTTCGCCGGAAGATCGATGATCCACCCGTTTCCTGCAATCGAGACTTTTTCTTGCAACGATTGAGTTCTACTAAACCATGAGCCCGCCGCTTCCACCCCTTGTCAGCCTGCGCGCCTTCGAGGCCGCTGCCAGGCACATGAGCATGAGCCGGGCTGCGGAAGAGCTTTGCGTGACGCCCGGTGCGGTCAGCCTCCAGATCAAGGAACTGGAGGCCACACTGGGGCTCAGGCTCTTCATCCGCAAGCCCCGCGCGCTGGAACTGACGAGCGAGGGCCAGGCCTATTTCGCCAGCCTCAAGGTCGCGTTCCGCATGCTGCGCGAGGCGACCGAGGCGCTGCAGAAGACGGCCTGCGCACGTGTCATCACGTTGAGCTGCACCTCGACGATGGCCGTGCAATGGCTCGTGCCCAAGCTCGCCCGCTTCGAGGCGGAAAATCCGGGTCTCGATGTGCGCATCAGCATCTCCCATCGCCTGGTCGATTTCAGCCGCGACGCGGTCGATCTGGCGATCCGCCATGGGTTGGGGCGCTATGACGGTCTGGTTGCCGAACGGCTGCTGGATGACGAATTGACACCGGTTGCGGCCCCCGCCGTGGCGGCGCGGCTCTCCGCGGTGGAGTCGCTGGCGGGGCTGACGTTGCTGCATGACGAAACCCGCGACGATTGGCGGCTCTGGCTGGCGGCGGTGGGTGCCGAGCGCGTGGACGCCGGCGGCGGCCCGATCTTTACAGGCAGCAATGGCGCCATCGATGCGGCCAAGGCGGGGCTCGGCGTGGCGCTCGCCCGCCGTTCACTGGTCGTGCGCGAGCTGGAAGAAGGGACGCTTGTCGCGCCCTTCCCGCAGGGCGTGGCCAATGCGCTCGCCTATTTTCTCATCTACCCGCCGCAGGCATTGGCGCGGCTGGAGATCGAAACGCTGCGCTGCTTCTTGCTGCGTGCCGCCGGACGACCCCTTACGGGCTGATCGTCATTTCGCCTTCCGGTGCCGTCATCTCGAAATCGGAGATCAGGATTTCGACGCGGATATGCCATCGGCCGGGGAGCGGCAGGCGCAAGCCTTCCACGACATACTCCCCGTCGCCGTTAAACTCGGCCTTCTTGCGGATCGGTTCGATCCCGGCGCCGGGATTGGAGACGATGACGGAGAGTTCCTTCACGGTGAGATCGCCCGTTCCATGCGCCATGGGGGTAACGGTGACGGTGACGGGTCCCGGCGCGGCCGGAAAGATGCTGAGCTCGACCATTGCCTTGTCGGACATGAGTTCGGTCGCGACCGCTTGCCGTGCCGCGAGCTGCAACGCCCGCGGCGGCGGCGTGAAGCGCCAGTTGGCAACGGTGATCAGGATGGCAAAAACAATCAGGATCTCGAGGAGAATGGAGATGCGCAACGACCGGCCGACGGTTGTTGAAGACCCATCCCCAACGCTCCCCCCTTGTGGGGGAGATGGCGGCAGCCAGAGGGGGTCTTTGACCCCGTCCAGAGCCGGCTTCGTCAGGAACGCCCGGTTGACCGCCGCCGCCGCAAAGAGTGCGACGAGAAGAGCGATCTTGATCGACAGGACCGTGCCATACTGGGTCGTCACAAGCGCTTCGACCTTGCGGACCTGCACCACGGCAAGCGCGATGCCGGAGATGAGCAGCAGGGTGACAACGGGAAGGATGCGTCGCGAAAATCGTTGCAGCATCGCAGCACCCGCCGCGCCGCCGCGCTTGAGCGCAAGTGTCAGCGGAAGCAGCGCGCCGATCCACACCGCCACGCAGATCGCATGAACGAAGACGGCGCTGCGCATCAGCCACTGGGGTTCGGCAGCACTGGCATGACCGCTGGCCGCGACCGCAAGACCCGTCATGACCAGCGCGAGCAGGGACGGGACAGCGGCCCATCGTCCGCGTCGCGTCAGCGAGGCAAGCGCCGTGAGCATCGCGATGGCGGCCAGCGCCAGCGTTGCCGCATAGGTCGCCGTCAGCCCCTGTCGCCACGGTGCGGCACTTTCGAGCGCCGTGGGCGAGACGGCCAGCATGTCCAGCCCCTGCAGCCCGATACCCGTAACGGCAGCAACGAGGCCCAGCCCGAGGAACGCCCGGATCATCAGGACACTTTCTCGACCATCGCGACCGAACCAGTTGAGCGCAAACACCCCGCCGACACCCAGGAAGAGCCCGAGATAGAGCGCCACGCGCTGGGCCAGAATGAGCAGCCGGCTCGCCTGCGGCGTCGTGTCCGCCGCTATCGCCGAACCGCCGGCACTCGGTGCGCCGATGGAAAAGCCCAGCGTGCCGCCGATCGGATGACCGTCCTCGGAGATGACACGATAGCTCAGCGCATAGCTGCCATTGGCGAGAGCCGGGGGCAGCGTGATTGTGATTGCGCTGCCGTCGCTCCTGATGGTGTCGATCAGCGAGACCGAGCCATCCGGCCGCGCCAGCTTTATGGTGATGGGCGAGACAGGCTCGTTGAAGGTCAGCGTCACGGCCGCCGGCGCGGAAGCCAAGACCGCACCGTCGTTGGGGTCTGAGGAGAGGAGCTGGGCGTGGGCAAGCGCGAGGTTAGGCAGAAGGATGAGGGCGACGAGTGCCCAGATCGTCCGGAACAGGGTGCGGGGAAGGCTGCCCAGACCCCACCCCAACCCTCCCCACAAGGGGGAGGGGGAGTGGCTGCTGCGGCGAGCCTTGTTCTCAGATCGTCCGAGATGGCAGGGTGGCCGCCCCAACCGTCTCCCCCGCTTCAAGGGCAGAGATGGCGGCAGCCAGAGGGGGTCTTTGGCGCCGGACATGTCGACAATGGGGGACGGCCTTGTCATGCGCTACTTCTTCTCGATCAGCTTGACGCCCGGCGCCGGCGATTCCGGCTCGCCCTTGCCCTCGACCGGAATTTCGATCCAGCGCGTGGCCGACCCGTCGACGCAACCCTGGACCACCGGGAAATAAAGCATGGTGCCGGCCTTGAGGCTCGCGTCAATATAGGTCGAAACGGTGAATTCTTCATATTCGTCATCGGGCAGGTTGCCGCCCTTCCACTCGATTTCCTTCACGCCTTCCGAGACTTCATGACCATAGGGCTTGTAGGTGGCGGCATATTTGCCCTTCACCTTGTCGAGTGTCCAGCCGGCCTTTGGCATCGGTTTGGCGTTCACCACGCCCTCCGGCAGTTGCACGCGGATGGAGCTGGTCGCCTGCCCCTTGCAGCCGTGCGGCACCCGCAGAACCAGCTTGAAGCCGGCGCCGACCGTGGCTTCCCTGGCCTCGATCGTCACATGGGCGAAGGCGGGGGCGGCGAGGCTGGAGGCAAGCGTGGAAGCAAGCGCGAGCGCGAGAGTGGATTTCAGAAACTTGGACATGGTTGTTCCTTGCATAGTTCAAGTGACGGCAGGCCGGCGCGCAGGCTTTGGCGCATCGATCCCGGCATCTGGCCGTCAGGATGGATTGGATAGGTTTCGCTTTCCGCGAGCCCGGATGCGACAAGCGCAAGCGCTTCGGGCCGGCTCACGGAAACCGTTGTCAGGCAAGGAGGGCTGACGGCGGGGCGCGGGGCAGGGCGCGCGAAGTTTCGGCAAGATCAGGCTTCGGAATGTCCCGGCAATGCGCGCAGCGCTGACGCGGAAACTCGACCGCGCTGGCATTGACGGTCGGCGGTTCGGGCACGAGGATCGAGGCGGCGAGCCGGCAGGCATCGCAGCCATATGCACCCATGCCGCCCTTGGCGGTGCTGCCCATGTCCTCGTCGCCCGTGACGGTGATGCAGATCACCGGAAGCGTGCCGTCCGGCAGCGTATAGGCGGCATATTCGACGGAGGTGGGGAGCGAGCCCGCCATGACGGGTTGATGCGCAAAGCCGATCATCGTCAGGGCGACGACGATCATCATGCGCATCATTATGTTCAGCCTTTGCCGCATGAAACCTGTCCCGTCCCGATCCGGATTGCAGTACCCGTCAAGAATATGCGTGTGGTGTGCGTCAGAAACGGCTTTCCATCGTTGACACAGCGCAAATCCAGCGCATCTTCCCTCGGCCTGAAGCCCTTTTTTTCCATGCCAAGGGCTATCGCCAGACGTGCCTTTGGTCAATTGTGGCGGATGCGGACCGATTGCCGCACTGGAGCCTTGTCGAGCATTGTTCACAATCAGGCGGCCCACCACGATCAACAGAACACCTATCCTGATTGAGTTTTGACCCTAGACTTGCCCACAGTTCTCCGTCATCACGGCTTGAAACGCTCCGGAAATCACGCATGCGCCTCAAAACCGAAATCGTCGTCTCGGCCCTCGTCCGCCGCATCTTTTCCGATGGCGGCTTTGCGGCGGTGGAACGCAAGGGCGAGGAGCAGGCGGGCGCGATCTTCCTCACGCAGCGCTTTCGCGACGGCCTTGTCTCGCTCTATGCGCCGGCGCCGCAGACTTTCTTCGAGGAAGGCGAGGAACGAGGCCGCAAGTTCGAGCAGCGGCTGGATCGGGTGGAGGAGGAAACGGTGCGTGAGGCGCTGTCGCGCGAAATCCGCTTCGATCCGGACCTCTGGGTGGTCGAGGTGGAGACGGAGAGGCCGCTCGGCGATTATATAGAGACGGCGGAAGCCTAACCTCGAGCGCTCAGCCTGTCCGCCGGCGCCACATTGCTGTTGCCGGCAGCAGCCGCAGCGGCCTCGGCCTGCGCGGCCATGTCAGCTTCCACATCCTCGTAGCGGCCCGTGCGGGTATAGATATCGGCGCGGCGCCAGGCGATGACGCGGGCGACGCAATCGGCCGGATCAAGGCTGCGCACCAGCTGGAAGGCACGGTTCCGGCCGTCGACGATCTGGGAAAGATGCGGATAGATGCCGGTGAGAATCTGGCGGGTATCGGCAGCACGCAGGCCCAGCGCAATCAACGTCGAGGCAAGCTGCGAGCCGGAGACGTCGAGCAGAATGCGTTCGGAAAGAGCGGAGGAGGCATCCAGCGCCTCGGTGAGAACACGGGCAAGGAGCGGCATCTGGCGGACGCGCGCGAAGCGCACCAGCAGCGCCTGATGCATCTCGTCGGCGGCGCGCAGCATGACGGCGGGGCGAACATCCTCCGGCGCCTTGGCGGCAACCAGCTGGCGCAATTCGTTGCGCAGCGCTTCTTCGCGGGCCTGCCGCGCCTGTTCCGGCGTGGAGGGACCGAGGCGGGGCGCGGCGGCCTCGGCGGTAACCTGGGTTGTGACGGCGACAGTTGATGGATCGGACACGGCGTCTGCCTGCGACAGTTCCGTATCCTCCGCAGGCTTCACGTTGCGGCGATAGCTGCTGCCGTCATGGAGGGCGGCAAGCGCATCCACGACAATGGGAGAGAGGTTCGCCCGCGTGGCGATCGCGCGCGCATGCGCCTCACCCTGGCTGCGTGCAATGTCGATGAGCGTGGCATCGGTAATGGCAACCGATTGCGACAGGAAGATCGCGGCAATTGCGATGGGCTGCGAGCCGACGAAGAAACAGACGGCCTGGGGAAGTGTCTGAAGGCGCGAGAGCGCGGCGACCGCCTGACGGCGGGCCTCCGGTGTGGATTGTTCATAAAGCGGGCGGAACAGTTCGGCGAATTGCTTCAGCTCGATCCGGGTCGGCGTGCTGAGTGCCTCGAAACTGGTGACGGTTGCCATCAAGACCACATCTCGCTTGCGGATAGAGTGCGGCTTCTCCAACTCTCTGAACCTGTCCAACACGGGCACACCTGACGCTACGCAATACAGTCGCGGACCGGCCGGCGAAACGCGCCGCAGTGCTGCCTGTCCCCTATTCACTCAAATTAGGGGAAAACCGTTTACAACCCATTAACTATCGGTGTGGCTTGATGATCACACGGAGCGCGGGGGGAACCGCAACCGTCGTGGAGCGTTAAATCTCCGCGGTAAGCATCGTTTGGCAGGTGGCCCGAAAGGCCGCAGACAGGGGATGAGAAAGCGCAGATGTCCCGGCCTGGCGGCAAGGGGGTTTTAGAGCGCCGTGTGTCCGATGGGACGAACCGGTGCTTGAAATCGAGCCATCCGGAAATTGCGCTGGTCCGCGAGCGACAGGCGGACAGGGTGAAATTTGTTCTTCGTTCATCCGTCTCAAGGTTTCAGGAGACGAGAATGGCACAGGTAATCAGCATCAGCGAGCGCATGCCACGCACGCCGCGCCGGGCAGAACCCGGCGTTCAGGACGCACAGATCCTGCTCTTCACGGGCATCCGCTACGAACGCTTCGGCCAGGCCCCGGAACGGGTAGAGCTGGACGAGCGCGGCGAGCCGGTAAGGCATTGATATCCGTCTCACAAGGCGGGGATTGTATGCCATTATCTTGAAAGAAGCCGCGCGAGCTCGCTCTGCCGGCGTGATCCGGTTTTTGAGAAGATGCTTTTCAGTTGCGATCTCAAGGTCGCGCGCGAAAGGGACAGCATGTCGGCGATCGTGCCGAGTTCGTATCCCGCCTCAAGAAGCTGGCAGAGACGGATTTCGGCTGGCGTCAGATTGAAGTATGTCCGGAGCGCCTGAGCATCCATGTCCGGCGACCTGAAAATGTCCTGAACCAGAACGAGAGCAAGACGCTCGATGCCGAAACTCAGCCGGCTAAACTGTGCCGCTGCGACCGGGATCGGATAGAACCGGCATTTCCAGGTGGTCGTCTCGTCACGGAAATAGCAGGTCGTGCCTTTAGACGGCAATCTTCCGGCAAGTGCGTCCATCTCTGCATTGAGCCATTTGTTGGCGTCTGCCGCCTGAAAGCTAACCTTGCCTTTGGACAGCTGAACGGGGGCGCCTTGCGCAAACGCGCGCTCGGCAAGGTCATTGGCCTCAACGAGCTTCAGGCGGGTGTTCAAGACAAAGGCTATCCTGTCTGAATGCGCCGCAAGCGATGCAATGGAAGCAGACCGTGAGATTTGCCTGAGCTGGAGATGGTTCAGCTCCGCCGCATGCCGGATGGAATTCGAAATGCCTTGCAGCGTGTGCCTGATGGCCGGCGAATAGACATTCGCCAGCGGCAGCGGAAAGTGAAGCGTCATCAGCAGCTGGTCGGCGTCGGTCGTGTCGATTTTCAATCCAAAACCGGCGTCATAATCCCCCTGCCGCCGGAGAAAATCTCTGTAGAATTCCGTGTTGTCGAGAGTGGAAATGGGCAGCGACTGTTCCGTCTCCACGATGCCGCGTTCGTCCGTCAAATTCCAAAGCGCGTTGAGTGGATTTACCGTACAGTAATACTCGTCATAGGCGCTGACGGCCTTTCGCTCCAGTCCTTCGACCATGGAGAAATGGACGGCTCCAGATGAAATATTCTGGTTGAAGATGCCGCAAAAGGAGTCCGGGAAGCGCTTGGTGATGATTTTTGGGATCTCGTCCCAACGCCCCAGGCCGACGCCTGCAGCATCGACCGCATGTTTGAGGTCTTCGACTGTATCCTGCAGCCATCGATTGCTATGAAACACGGTTGTCCCTGCAATGCACCGATGGGCCGTCTGAAATATCACGGCCTCAGTTTCGATATGCTAGGGAGGATATAACAACTTTACGGTGTTTTTAACCCGTCTGGCGAAAAATTGTAAGGCTTACAACCCATCGCAGCTCGCACTATCCAGAAACGCCTGCGTGGACGCCGCCATGCTTGTCTCCGGCATGACGGCGCGGAGCACGACATAGGCGTCGTCGGCGGGGAGGGTGACGAGGATGTGGTTTTCGGTGGCATTCACGCCGCTGTTCTTGAGCGCGGTGATCTGCGCTTCGGTGCCGGCAATGATGTCGAGCGTGCCGCGCACGGCGGTGCGGTCGCTCATGCTGAAGATCTCGTTGGAGCGGCTGTCATAGATTGCTGCCGACCAGAAGGGCACGCTGCCTTCGGCAGTCAGGTTCACCGGTCCGTCATCAACGGAAAAGGCACAGACCGCTTCCTTCAGGAACGGGCCGCTGACGGCGAGACCACCGTCGACGGGCTTGTCGGGCAAGGGGCGGAACTCGCCGTCGGCGCCGAGATCGAGCACGCGGGCATAGATGTCGGCGCCCGTATAGACCGGGGTCGCCAGAATGACGGTGATGTGGAGCACGAGCGCGCCGAGCAGGCCGACGCCGACGGCATAGAAGAGGCTACGCATCGCCGCATCCCTCCCGGACAATCGTCGGCATCGACAGGTCGAGGAGGCCGGAACTGCCGGCGACCGGCGTGTCGAACAGCGTGAAGGCGAGGCGATAGTGCCCGATTGGCGGCACCGAGAGCCAGTTTCCGGCTTGCGGATTCTGCGAGACGGAGACGGTGAGCGTCCCGTCATTGTCGTAGAGCACGGATTGCGCATTGAGCGCTGCGGGCAGGCCGGGCCTGTTCGTCAGCGGTGCGTTGGCCGCGTTGGTGATCGAAAGCGTCCAGAAGCGCGCCTGCGGCACCTTGCCCGAGACCCGGTAGGTGCAGCCGCCGACCAGCGCCTCGCCGGCATCGTCGTTATCCGCATAGAAGACGAGCCCCTCGGCGCTGCCAAGCAGCAGGCCGGTGGCCTTGGCGCGATGGTTGCGGGCGTATGGATCGGCTTCCGATGTCTGCGCCTTCGGATAGGCCTGCCATGCGCCGAGCGTCAGCGCGCTGAAGCCGGACGATCGGCTGATCGCACTCCTGGTGATCAGGATGCCGACGCCGAAGGCGATCGATAAGGAAACGGCAACGAGAAAGGGAACCCGGAACATGAACTGGCTTGCTTCTTTCTCGTTCTATCTCATTGTCTTCATGGGCATATGCCGGCGAGATACACGTCTCGCGCCGCCCTATTTGCTGCCGACCTGAACCGGCAACGCCACACCATCTGCGCTTGCACCCGTCAGCGGCGGCGCAGTCGACAGCGCCTTGCCGATGCTCTCGATCAGCTTGGTCGATGCCGGGCTTAGCATGCGCGGACGCTCGATCGAAAGACGCGTATCCTCGCCTCCCGGCTTCTTTTCACCATTCTGGCTGGAAACGTTGCTGGCGATGATCGCGGGCGTCGGATTGTCGATGCCGGGGATGGGGCGCAGCGGTATGCCCTCATGCGCATAATCCATCAGCTTCTTGAAAGTCGCGGCCGGCAGCGAGCCGCCGGTGATGCGGTTGGTCGGCGAGAAGTCGTCATTTCCGAGCCACACAGCGCAGGTGAAATTGCCAGTGAAGCCGACGAACCACGCATCGCGATAGGACTGCGTCGTGCCCGTCTTGCCGGCGGTCGGGATCGCATTGTCGAGAGCGGCACGGCGCGCCGTGCCGTTGACCGGGATGGTGACGAGAATGCGGTTCATCGAGGTGGCCGCCTGCTCGGACAGCACGCGCTTGGCCGGCGGCTCGTCGCGATTGAAATCATAGACGATCTTGCCCTGATCGTCGGTGATCTGCACGATGCCGTGACGGCGGGTCTGCATGCCGCCGGACATGAAAACGCCATAGGCGGTCGCCTGGTCCATGATCGTCACTTCCGACGTGCCGATGGGGATCGTCACGTCGTTCTTGATCGGCGTCTCGACGCCCATGTCATGCGCCATCTTGATGATCGGTGGAATGCCGAAATGTTCTTTCGCAAGCCGCACCGGCACGGTGTTGATCGACTTCGCCAGCGCCGTCATCAGCGAAACGCGACCTTCATAGGAGCGCTCGTAGTTCTGCGGCGACCAGTTGCCCCAGGAAATCGGCCCGTCGGTGATCATCGATTCCGGCGTGAAGCCGTTCTCCATGGCGAGCGAATAGGTATAGACCTTGAAGGACGAGCCCGGCTGCCGCAGCGCACGCGTTGCGCGGTTGAACTGGCTTTCGCCATAGTCGCGCCCGCCCACCATGGCGCGCACCGCGCCGCCATTCTCGATCAGCACGAGCGCGCCCTGGCCGATATGGGCGCTTTCGCCGAACTGCCGGAGCGTCGACTGCATGGATTCGTCAGCCGCCTGCTGCAGCTGCGGATCGAAGGTCGTCTTCACGATGAGCGTGTGCGAGGATTTCGGCCCCGCCAGCCGCTTGGCCTCGTCGAAGGCCCAGTCCAGGAAATAGTCGGGCGACTGCGAATTGGCGCGGTCCACCACGCTTGCCGGATTGCGCCGTGCCGCGACCACCTGGCCCTCGGTCATGAAGCCCGCCTGCACGAGATTTGTCAGCACGTCGTTGGCGCGGGCGCGGGCCGCCGGCAGGTTGACGGCCGGCGAATATTTGGTCGGCGCCTTGAAAAGTCCGGCCATCATCGCGGCTTCGGCGAGATTGACGTCAGTGACGTCCTTGCCGAAATAATATTGCGCCGCCGCTTCCGCGCCGAAGGTGCCGCCGCCCATATAGGCACGGTCGAGATAGAGCCGCAGGATTTCCTTCTTCGTCAGATGCGATTCCAGCCACAGCGCGAGGAAGGCTTCCTTGATCTTGCGTTCGATGGAGCGCTCGCTGGAGAGGAAGAGGTTCTTCGCCAGCTGCTGCGTCAGCGTGGAACCGCCCTGCACGACGCCGCCGGCCCGCGCATTGGTCGAGAGCGCACGGAAAAGGCCAATGATATCAATGCCGAAATGGTCGAAGAAGCGGCGGTCTTCGGTCGAGAGCAGCGCCTTGACGAGATAGTCCGGCAGGTCGTCGACCGGCACGGATTTTTCGTGGATGATGCCGCGATGGCCGATCTGGTTGCCATAGCGGTCTAGGAATGTCACGGCGTAGTCGCCGCGCTTGCGCCAGTCGTCCTTCGTCTCCTGAAACGCAGGCTGCGCCAGCGCCAGCATGAGCACGAAACCGGCAGCGCCCAGCGTCATCGCTTCGCCCGCAACCTCGAACAGCGCCTTCCAGAGGCCACGCGCGCGGAAACGCTGGAAGAAGATTGTGATCGATTGCCAGGTGGAGGCCAGCCGGTCGCCAAGCGTCCACAGCGCCGAATCCAGCGCCGCGTCGAGCTGCAGAAAGAAAAACCGCTTGCGGATGCGCCGCTTTTCGTTCTTTGAAGGGTCGTTCGGATCGGTCATGGCGCAGGCTTGGCTTTGCTCGGATGCGTGTCCGGAAACGGGACACCTCTCGTATAATTCAGATTTCGTTGATTTGAACGGAAATCACAAGAAAAGAATGCAGGCACAATCATGACCGAAGCTCCCTTCTGGAAAGCGAAGACGCTTCTTGAAATGTCGGACACCGAATGGGAAAGCCTGTGCGACGGCTGCGGGCTCTGTTGTCTCAACAAGCTGGAAGACTGGGACACGGGCGAAATCGCCTGGACCTCGATCCGCTGCACGCTACTCGACGGCGACACCTGTCGTTGCAAGGATTACGAGAATCGCCAGAAGACGGTGCCGGACTGCATTCGCCTGACGGTGCAATCCGTCAACGAAATCACCTGGCTGCCGCCCACCTGCGCCTATCGCCTCGTCCGCGATGGCGAAGACCTGAAATGGTGGCATCCGCTCGTCTCCGGCAATCCGGACACCGTGCACGAGGCCGGCATTTCGGTGCGCGGCCAGACGATCAGCGAAGACGGCATCGATATCGACGACTACGAAGATTATCTCGTTGACTGGCCGGTCAACCGGGAAGGGTGATCGTCTTTCCACGCCGCACCGCGCGGCCGCACTCTTGATATAACGCAAGGCGCCATGCCTCTTGCGATAATAGATATGAAATATTATATCTATTCCATCACAGGAGACATGAGCATGACCAAGAACTATCCCGAGATCATCAAGGGCATATCCGCCAATTCCCGCAAGATCCGCAAGGCGATCCCCGAGACCATGGCCGGCTTCTCGCAACTGGCGCAAAACGCCAGCAAGGACGGGGCGCTCTCGGCAAAAACCAAGGAAATGATTGCGGTCGCCATAGCGATCGCCACCCGCTGCGACGGCTGCATCGGCTATCATGTCGAGGCGCTGGTGAAGCTCGGCTGCACGTTCGAAGAGTTCAACGAAGTGCTGGGCATGACCGTCTATCTCGGCGGTGGCCCGTCGCTGATGTATGCCGCCGATGCGGTTGCAGCCTTCGAGCAGTTCTCGGCCGCTGAAGGGGTCATGACCGCGTGAGGGCAGGGGGCGAATTTCTCATTTGACTCGAACCGGTTAGCGGAAATCGACGAAAATAGGAAAATAAGCCTTGACGGCGATACGGTCGTTTGGTACTTATAAGGCACAGTCACAGAGTTGTGGCTGCGCTAGAGGGAAACCCCGATTTCCCCTCCCGGGCCTAGAATCGTTGGCTTTCTGATGGAAGCTGCAGCGTGGGTCATACGGGTTTGAACGCGCAAAGATGACGGGCGGTTCCGGATCATATAAGGAATTTATTCCTTGATCCGGCCGCCCGTCGGCGTTTCCGGGAATTGATGATTTGGAACTGCTGGTTCGGCGACGCGTTGAGCGGCACGCTGGCTTTCGCTTTCGGCTCGTTTCGGCTGGAGACCATCATGACATTCGACGACATTGACCCCGGCCTTTACGGTGCCTGGGGCGAGGGTGGCTATTGCGGCTGCGCTGCCGCGACTGCGATGTCGCCCGCGCCTGACCGGCGGACGCGGCGCGTCACCTATGACCTTGCGCAGGAACTGGCGCTGGAAATCAAGTCGGCGCAAGCGCTGGCTGCCGGCGCGGATCTCCGATCCCTTCTCAACGAGGCGACGGAGGAGCTGAAGGAACAGCTGCGCCTGTTCCAGCGCCTGCGCCGCGAGGCGGCCAATATGCTGGACGATCCCGATGGCGACCACAAGCTCGCCCGCGCCGACCTCAAGGCCGCCACCGATGCCATTTCGCTCATCGTGCGCACGCTCGACAAGACCGACGAATTGCAGAGGAAGATCGACGATGCGGGCGAGGCGGACCGGGCGCGGCATGTCGACGATGAAACGCTCGACCGCCTCTGCGAAAGCCTCAACCGCCATATCGCTGTTCGGGCCGATGCGCTTGCCCGCGATCGTCTCGCCAGCGGACCTCTTCCAGCAGAGCCTCCTCCGGACGACGCGCCGGGATGAGGTAGTATTGATGCTCCGGCAGCTTTTCCGGCTGGAGCAGGATTTCGCCGACGAGATCGACAGGATTGCGATAGTGCGGACACAGTTTGCGGGTGGTCGGGTTTTGGCAGCTGTCTTGGACGGCGACAAGAAGACCCCTCCCCACCCTCCCCACAAGGGGGAGGGGGACCGTGTCGGACCGGTTTCCCTTGATGCGGGACCGGAGCCGGATGCCGCATCCGAAATGGAGATCATGGGGCAGGCGGGCGCTCCATCCGTCTCCCCCCTTGTGGGGGAGATGGCGGCAGCCAGTGGGGGGCTTGCCCCGAGCGCTGATGCCGCCGACACCGCCCTCTGCCTTGCCAGGCATTTCCGCCTCAAGGGGGGAGATTGGCAGGAGGCGCCTGCCGAGGCTGATCCGGCACCCGTTCAACCCGACGGTCGGGACACGCTGACTGGCACGTCTGGTCCAATCGTCGCCGATGGATCGGCTGAGCCGGGCGGCCGCCACGAGTCAATCTCCCCCCGTGAGGGGGAGATGGCCGGCAGACCAGAGGGGGGTGCCCCAACCTCTGCCGCCACCCCCCGTTGGCGCATCGGCCCGCATCTTCTGACCGATGCCGAACTTCTCGCCGCGTCGCGCGAATGGCGCATCCTTTCCCGCCCCGAACAGCAACCGCCACCGGGTGACTGGCGGACATGGCTGCTGATCGGCGGGCGCGGATCGGGCAAGACGCGCGCGGGAGCCGAATGGGTGCATGGGCTGGCGCGGCGCATGTCCGGCCTGCGCATCGCGCTCGTGGCCGAAACGTTTGCGGATGCCCGCGAGGTGATGATCGACGGCCAATCCGGGATCATGCGCATTGCCGGGCGGGAGCGTCCGGTCTTCGAAATCTCGCGCCGAAGGCTCGTCTGGCCGAACGGTTCGAGCGCCTATCTCTTCTCGTCCGAAGACCCGGAAAGTCTGCGCGGCCCGCAATTTCACGCTGCCTGGTGCGACGAACTCGCCAAGTGGAAGCATGCCGAGGCAACCTTCGACATGCTGCAATTCGGCCTGCGGCTGGGGGACGATCCGCGCCAGCTGGTCACCACGACCCCGCGCCCGCTGCCGCTGCTCAAACGCCTGATGGCTGACCCCGGCACGGCGTTGACGCGGATTGCGACGCAGGCGAACGCCGGCAATCTCGCGCCGGGCTTCATCGCAGCGCTCGAGGCGCGCTATGGCGGCACGCGGCTTGGAAGGCAGGAGCTTGACGGCGAGCTGATCGAGGACCGCGAGGATGCCTTCTGGCGGCGCGATGCGATCCCGGTGGCGTCGCTGGCCGAAATCGGCCCGCTCACCCGCATCGTCGTCGGCGTCGACCCGCCCGTCGGCCACGGCGCGACAAGCTGCTGCGGCATCGTGGTCGCGGGCATCGATGGCAAGGGCAGGGCGGTGGTGCTGGCCGATTGTTCGGTCGAGGCCGCGACGCCCGCCGGCTGGGCGCTGGCCGTCGCCCGCGCCTATCGTCGCTTCGAGGCCGACCGTGTGGTGGCCGAAATCAACCAGGGCGGCGACATGGTGGTCTCGACGCTGCGCGGCATCGACGAGAACCTGCCGATCACCACGGTCCGCGCCGCCCGCGGCAAGGTCGCCCGCGCCGAACCGGTGGCAGCCCTCTACGAACAGGGCCGTGTCACCCATGCCGGACGGTTCCAGGCGCTCGAAGACCAGATGTGCGACTTCGGACCCGACGGCCTCTCCTCCGGCCGCTCGCCGGACCGGCTCGACGCGCTGGTCTGGGCGCTGACCGCGCTGATGCTGGAGGGCCACGGCGAGCCGCGGGTGCGGGAGGTGTGAACCCCCTCTGTCGTCATCCCCGGCCCTGTGCCGAGGAACTGCCACGGAAGAAATTCTGCCTCTCCCTCAATTGCTTGGCTTCTTCAGCAGATGCCCGGGACAGGCCCGAGCATGACGGCATGTGTGGGCGGCTCATCGAAACAAAGGACCCCCATGACCGACCGCACCGGATTCTTCACACATGTTCGCCAGACCCTCGGACGCGGCACACTCTCGCCCGCCCAGATCGATGGCCTCACGCGCCTTCTCGATGCCTTCGCCGCCCGGCGCGATCTCTTCGATCCACGCCATCAGGCCTACATCCTCGCCACCGCCTGGCATGAGACAGGTGGGCGCATGCAGCCGGTGACGGAGAACCTGAACTATTCGGCGCGCGGGCTCATCGCCACCTTCCCGAACCGTTTTTCCGCCGAGGACGCAAAGGCCTATGCCCGCCAGCCGGAGAAGATCGCCAACCACATCTATGCCGGCCGCATGGGCAATGGCGACGAGGCGACGGGCGACGGCTGGCGGTTTCGCGGACGCGGGCTGGTGCAGATCACCGGCCGGCGCAACTATCGCTGCTTCGGCATCGAGGGCGCACCGGACAAGGCGCTGGACCCTCAGATCGCCACCCGCATCCTCATCAACGGCATGGTCAGCGGCGCTTTCTCCGGTGCCCGCCTCTCGGACTATTTCCGCCCCGGCCGCGAAGACTGGGTGAAGGCCCGCGCGATTATCAACGGCCGCGACAAGGCGGATCTGGTGGCGGGCTATGGGCGGGTGTTCTGGGAGGGGTTGGGGGCCGTGTCGTCCTCTCCCCTTGTGGGAGAGGAAGCGATTTCAACATCTTAGCCAAAGGCTAAGTGTTAGAAATCGCAGGTGAGGGGTTTCCTTTCTGGCACTGTCGCAAATTACCCCTCACCAAGCCTGCCATGCCAATCGGCTAACGCCTCTTGGGGCAGGCTATCCTCTCCCACAAGGGGAGAGGAGAACCCCATCCCGAAAGGACCCACAATGCGCATCCCCTTCCTCACACCCCGCGCCACCCCCGCCGAGACCAAATCCACCGGCCTTTCGACCCTCTTTGCGCTCGCCACTTCCGGCCCGGCCCACTGGTCGCAGCGCTCCTACCAGAGCCTCGCCCGCGAGGGCTTCATGCGCAATCCGGTCGCCTATCGCGCCGTGCGGATGATTGCAGAAGCGGCGGCCTCCGTGCCGTGGATCGTGTCCGAAGACGGGACTGAAGCGCCGGACCATCCGATGAAAGCGCTGCTCGCCCGGCCCAATCCACGCCAGGGCGGGGCGGAGTTCATGGAGGCGCTTTATGGGCATCTGCTCCTCTCCGGAAATGCCTTCGTCGAGCCCGTCGAGGTCGGCGGGGAGTTACGCGAGCTGCATCTCCTGCGCCCCGACCGCATCCGCGTTATTGAGGGGCCGGACGGCTGGCCGAGCGCCTATGAATATCGCGTCGGCGGCGCGGTCCGTCGCTTCTCCGTCGAGGCCGAGCCGGGGCTGTTGCATCTGCGGCTCTTCCATCCACTCGATGACCATATGGGCTTTGCGCCCCTGGAGGCCGCAGCCAAGGCGCTCGATCTTTCCAACGCGGCAGCGAGCTGGAACAAGGCGCTGCTCGACAATTCCGCCCGCCCCTCCGGCGCGCTCGTCTACCAGCCCAAGGAGGGCGGCAATCTCTCGGCAAGCCAATACGAGCGGCTGAAGGCGGAACTGGCCGAGGGCTATTCCGGCCCCGCCCGCGCAGGCCGCCCCATGCTGCTCGAAGGCGGGCTCGACTGGAAAACGATGGGGCTCAGCCCCCGCGAAATGGATTTCGCCGAGGCGAAAAACGGTGCCGCGCGCGACATCGCACTCGCCTTCGGCGTCCCGCCCATGCTGATCGGCATTCCCGGCGATAACACCTATGCCAATTATGCTGAAGCCAACCGCGCGTTGTGGCGGCTGACCGTGCTGCCGCTGATTTTTCGCACGGCCGAGGCGATGACGGGCTGGCTGGCGGATGTCTATCCGGGCGTGACGCTGGGGTTTGATTTGGACCAGGTCGCAGGGCTCTCTGCCGAGCGCGGGGAATTGTGGGCAAGGGTGGGGGCGGCGGGGTTCCTGAATGATGCTGAGAAAAGGCAGGCGGTGGGATATGACAGGTGAAACCTCGCGCCCGGCGCGCCTCACATCACGGTCTTCCTGAACTTCCCCATCAGATACGGACCCGACAGCACCGGCTCGTACTTCCCCTCTTCCCCCGCGCCCACACACGAAGGCAGGGTCGCGATTTCCGCGTGCCAGTCGGGCTGGTGGAAGAAGGCGATGGACTGGCGGCGGTTGAGGCCGCCTTGTTCGGGCGAGACGTTGACGACGCGATGCAGGGTGGAGACCCAGCGGTCGTTGGTCCAGCGCGCCATGAGGTCGCCGATATTGATGACGAAGGCGCCATCGACGGGCGGGATTTCGCGCCATGCCCCCTCCGGCGTCATGATTTCGAGCCCGCGCGAGCCGGCATCGGGAAGCAGGATCGTCAGGCTGCCATAGTCCGTATGCGCGCCGGCACGCAGCTGCCCTTCCGGCGGCGCGCGGTCGAGCTCCGGATAGTTCAGCGCCCGCATGGCGCTGATCGGATTTTCAAGGCAGGCGTCGAAGAAATGCGTCTCGAGGTTCAACGCCTCGGCAAAGGCGCGCATGATGCGCCTGGCCAGATCCGTCATGGCGGTGAAATAGGCCTCCCAGGCGGGGCGGAAACCCTCCGGCCCCTCCGGCCAGATATTGTCGGCAAAGCAGAAGGACAGGGCGTCCGCGTCGGTCATCCCCGGCGGCGTGGAGAGCGGGCCGGCATTGAAGCTCTCCTTCAGGTCCGGCGGTGAATCGACGCCGCGCGATTTCGCCAGCGCCTCCACGCCGGGGCCGAGATAGCCATACGGGTAGCCCGCATAGGGCGGGGCGGCGCGATGCTTTACCTCCGGCGGCAGATCGAAAAAGGCGCGCGCCTTTGTGCTCAAGTTGGCGATGACGTCCGGCGGGACTCCATGGCCGGAAATCGCCAGGAAGCCGGTCTCGCGGCAAATGCGGTCGAGTTCGCGGGCGAGGCTCTTACGGGCCTCCCCGGTGGCGGCCTCGAAGGCAGCGAGATCGAAAACGGCGAAATCGGAAGAGGTTGTCGTGGGCAAGGGCGGGCTCCTGATTGGCGAAGGAATGTTTCGCGTTTCAGGGCCCCTGTCCAGCACGCGAAACGTGTCCGGTCCGCGAAATCGGCTTGCACGGATTGAATTCGACCAAGCTTATCAAGGCTTTGCGACGCTCTTCCGAATCGGATTGTGCGGATCGACGCAGCGAGCCGGGCCCGATGTCTGAAGACATCCCGCCAGAGGGTTCAGATGATTCAGAAAATTCGGTTCGCCTGACTCAAGGTCAAAGCTTCGCCGGCGCGCAAAAGGCCTGGCCGCGCGGATGCGAACTTCAGACACTCTATCAGCGAGGGTTTAACGATGACTTATATCGCGGGCGACGGCCAGATCATGGCGGCGCGCATTGCCGGCTCCGTGGCCGGCGTGGCTCTCTCCCTGATCTACATGCTGCCGAAGGGCCGGCAGGAGGCCGCCACGCGACTGGCCACCGGCCTCGTTGCCGGCCTCGTCTTCGGCCCGGCGACGGGTCTCTTCGGCGCCGAAAAACTCGACCTTCTCGCCACGCTCTCCGCCCCGGAAATCGTCCTCTCCGGCTCCGCCGCCGTCAGCCTCACCGCCTGGTGGGCGCTGGGCGCGCTGAAAAGGGTGGCGGAGCGGTGGGGGCGGTGAGGGAGAAAAATACCCCTCCCCACATGAGGGAGGGAGCCAGTGCCGCGCCGGGTTCGCCCAAGAAACGGGCGGAGCGGGTGCCGCATCCGTCTCCCCCCTTGTGGGGGAGATGGCGGCAGCCAGAGGGGGACTACGCCGAAGGCGCATTCAATTTGGTCCGTCATCCGGGATCAGGCCCGGCATGCCGGAAATCAACATATGCCACCCACGAGGAAACCCACCCCATGCTGACCATCGACTGCGAGCGCAAATTCCTGAACCTCGAACTCAAGGGCCTCAGCGCCGAAGGCCGCTTCTCTGGCTATGCGAGCCTGTTCGGCGAACCCGATCTCGGCAAGGACGTGATCGAGCGCGGGGCGTTTTCGCGCTCGCTTTCCAGCCGGGGCGTCGCCGGCATCCGCATGCTCTTCCAGCACGACCCGGCCAGCCCGCTCGGCCACTGGGTGACGCTGAAGGAGGATGCGCGCGGGCTCTATGTCGAGGGCCAGTTTGCGCCGGGCGTTTCGAAGGCCGATGAAGTGCGCCGGCTGATGAAGGCCCGAGCGCTCGACGGCCTTTCCATCGGCTTCCAGACGGTGCGTTCCAAACGCGACGCCAAGACCGGCATCCGCCACATCCTCGAAGCCGACCTCTGGGAAATCTCCGTTGTCACGTTTCCGATGCTCCCCTCTGCCCGCGTCAGCGAGGTAAAGGAGATGAGCGGCGGGGCGATGCTGGCCGCGAAGCTGAGGCATGCGGCGGCGGTGATGCGGGGTTGAAAGAAGGAAATTTCCGGCCTGCCACACGCGCCGGTTTCGCCGAGGGGTCGCAAAGCGACCCCTCTTTTGTTGCCTGAAATGGGGGGGTCGCATTTGCGACCCCTTTTTGTTGCCCGAAAAAGGAAATGCTCATGACTCACGAAACACTGACCACCGCGCCGGAAATCAAGGCGGCGCCGGACGATGTGAATGCGGCTTTCGATACCTTCATGGAAGGGTTCGAGGCGTTCAAGGAGACGAATGACCGGCGGCTGGCCGAGATGGAGAAGAAGCAGGTCGCCGATGCGCTGACCGTCGAAAAGCTCGGCCGCATCGACAAGGCGATGGACGAACAGAAGAAGCTTCTGGACCGTCTGGCGCTGAAGGGCGCCCGCCCACCGCTCGGCCGGCCGGGTGTCTCGGCGGCCGAAGCGCTGGAGCACAAGGCGGCTTTCGAGGCCTATATCCGCCGCGGCGACGAGGCGAACCTGCGTTCCATCGAAGCCAAGGCCATGGCCATCGGCACAGGCGCGGATGGCGGTTATACGGTGACGCCGGAGCTGGATGCCGAAATCGGCCGCCGCCTCTCCGTCGTCTCGCCGATCCGGGCG
Organism: Limnomicrobium aquaticum; assembly: GCF_040545545.1. Lineage (NCBI taxonomy): Bacteria > Pseudomonadati > Pseudomonadota > Alphaproteobacteria > Hyphomicrobiales > Rhizobiaceae > Limnomicrobium > Limnomicrobium aquaticum. The sequence continues at coordinate 1,588,131 of NZ_JBEPMB010000001.1, read as the reverse complement.
CTGGCGACCGTGCGGCAGGTCTCGACCGCCGTGCTGAAGAAGCCGTTCGCGACGTCCGGCATGGCGACCGGCTGGGCCGGCGAAACGGCGGCGCGGCCGCAGACGGCGAGCGCGCAGTTGGCCGAACTCGCCTTCCCGGTGATGGAGCTTTACGCCATGCCGGCCGCCACGCAGGCGCTGCTGGATGACAGCGCCGTCGATATCGAGGCCTGGATTTCCTCCGAAATCGAGATCGTCTTTGCCGAGCAGGAGGGCGCTGCCTTCGTCAATGGCGATGGCGTCACGCAGCCGTCGGGCTTTCTCACCGCCACGAAGGTGGCGGATGCAAGCTGGAGCTGGGGCAAGCTCGGCTATGTGGCGACCGGCGTTGCGGGCGGCTTTGCGTCCTCCGGGCCGTCGGATGTGCTGATCGATACGGTCTATGCGCTGAAGGCCGGCTATCGCCAGAACGCGACGGTGGTCATGAACCGCAAGACGCAGAACCAGATTCGCCGCTTCAAGGATGCCAACGGCAACTATCTCTGGCTGCCGCCGACAGGCCCCGGCCAGCCGGCGAGCCTCATGGGCTATCCGGTGGTGGAGGCGGAAGACATGCCGAATATCGGTGCCGACAGCTTTGCAATCGCCATAGGCGACTTCCGCGCCGGCTATCTGGTTGTCGATCGCCTGGGCGTGCGCGTGCTGCGCGATCCCTATTCCGCCAAGCCCTATGTGCTCTTCTACACGACCAAGCGCGTCGGCGGCGGCATCCAGAACTTCGAGGCGATCAAGCTGGTGAAGTTCGGCACGGCCTGATTTGGTGTCTCCTCTCCCCTTGTGGGAGAGGAAGGAAAATCAGCATCTTAGCTGTAAGCTAAGTGCTAGATTTTCCAGGTGAGGGGTTCCATCGTCCTCGGCGCTCGCCTCATTCACCCCTCACCAAGCTCGCCATGCCAATCGCCTTCGGCTCTTGGGGCGAGCTATCCTCTCCCACAGGGGGAGAGGACAAAACCCCCTCTGGCTGCCGCCCTCTCCCCCGCAAGGGGGAGACGGATGGCCGCGCCCTCGCTGGAAATCGCAACCTTCTCATTCCCGTTCAAGGTTTTTGCACTGGCATGAGAGACGGGAAAACAGGCGCGGCACAGTCTCCCTCCCCCTTGTGGGGAGGGTGGGGAGGGGTCTTTCGCCCCACCCTCAGATGCAGCTGACATCTTTGAAAACACGAGGCCCCCATGACCCACACCATCATCACGCCGCCCGCCGCCGAATCGCTGACGCTGGCGGATGTAAAGTCTCATCTGCGCCTCGACGGGAGCGGCGAGGACACATTGTTGACCAGCCTCATCGCCGCTGCCCGGCAATATCTCGAAGCGACAACCGGCCTCGCGCTGATCACGCAGACGCTGCGCTTCTATCTCGACGACTGGCCGGCGGATGGGCTGATTCAACTTGCCATCGCGCCGCTGCAAAGCCTTGAAAGCGTGACGGTTTATGACGCGGCGGGCAATCCGCAGGCCGTGGCACTGACCGGCTATGTGCTGGATGCCGCCGCAAGCCCCGCGCGTCTCTTCCTGCCCACCCTGCCGCCGACGAGCCGGACGCTGAACGGCATCGAAATCGACGTGAGGGCCGGCTTTGGCGACACGGGAGCCGACGTGCCCGATGCGCTGAAGCGGGCCATGCTGATGCATGTCGCGCTGATGTACGAACTGCGCGGCGCGGTCCCCTCCGACATGCAGCCCGCCGCGATTCCCGCCGGTTACGACCGGCTGGTGTCGCCCTTTCGCCCGGTGAGGCTCTGACGCCATGAACATGACCTTTCTCGACCCCGGCCAGTTCACCGCCCGGCTCGACCTCGAAGCCGCAAGTTCAACGGCCGACTGGCAGGGCGGCGCGGTGACCGCCTGGACGGTCGCCGCCTCGCTCTGGGCGCGCATCGAGCCCGCGAACTTCACCTTCGCCGAGACGGCGGGGCAGATGCGCGGACAACTCACCCATCGCATCTGGATCCGCGCCCGCGAGGGCGTGGCCGAGGGGATGCGCTTTCGAAAAGGCGCGCGCGTCTTCACGATCCGCGCCATCCGCGAGCCGGACGAAACCGGACGCTATCTCGTCTGCCTGTGCGAGGAGGGCGCGCTATGACAGATCCGCAATCGGCCCTTTCCGCCGCTGTCGTTGCGGCGTTGAACGCCAATGCCGCACTGACGGCGATCATCGGCCCGAACGCCATCCACGACCGCCTGCTGACCAGGGCGGCGATGCCCTATGTCGTGCTGCGCGACATCGTCTCGACCGAATGGGGCGCGGACAATGACGGTGGGCTGGAACACCAGATCGCGCTCGACGCTTGGTCATCGCTCGCCGGTCACCGCGAGGCCCAGGCCATCGCCGGCCTCGTCCGGGCAAGCCTCGACAATGCTGCGCTGACGCTTTCCGGCGGAGTGACGCTGGTCAGCCTTCTGCATGTGAAAACCCGCACGCGCCGCGAGGCTAAGACGGATGCGCATGTGGCGGAAATGGTGTTTCGGGCCGTGACGACGAACGGTTGATGTATTGACGTTGTTATGACGTGGCGGTATTTTACGCGCTCATTACAACGTGGATCCTGCCATGGCTCTTGCCCGCAAGAACGAAACGGTGACTTTCCGTATGGAACCCGCCACGCTGGAAACGATCCAGCGCGCAGCGGGTGCTGCGGGCAAATCGCTGACTGCGTTCGTCACCGAGGCGGCCTATGCGGCGGCGCGCAAGGAACTGCTGGACCAGCGGTTCGTGGCTCTTGATCCGGAGGCGTTCGACGCCGTGGAAGCGCTGCTTTCGGAACCTGCCCGGGCGAATGCGGCGCTGGAAAAGCTGCTTGGCACCCATCGCGACTGGATCGACTGAGCTATGTATCGCCGGCCGGTAGCGCTTCAGAGCCGGCACCGGCTTCAGGGGTTCGAGAGCGGCAAGCCCGATCTGGATCATTATCTGCAAGACATCGCCGTCGCCAATCACGAAAACGGTCTCGCCCGCACCTTCGTCATCGCGACGGAAGACTTTTCAGTCGTCGGCTACTATTCGCTCTGCGCCGCCATGATTGCCCGTAACGAAGCGCCGCGCGAGATCGGCGGACATGGTAGCCCGCGTGACATTCCGGTGGCTCTTCTGGCGCGGCTTGCAGTTGACCGGCGGCATCAGGGCAGGGGGCTGGGCGCGCAATTGCTCAGGGCCGCGATTCTGTCCGCAGTCGCGGGTGCCGAGCATGTCGCCTTTCGGGCGCTGATGGTCCATGCGATGGATGACGAGGCCACAGGCTTTTACGCGAAATACGGCTTCCGCGCCGCGAGAGGCAGCGAGAGAACGCTGCTCCTGCCGCTTCAGGATATTGCACTTAATATCGGATCATGACGGCCCGGATATCGCCGCCCGCGCCTTCAGCAGCATCAGCCCGGTCATGCTGGCGCAGGTGAGAAAGGTCAGCGTCAGGGCCAGCGCAATCACGCCCGTCAGCCCGAAATTCTCCATCATGGCAGCGAAGAGGACGGGGGAGAGGGCCGAGGCTATGTTTTGCGGCAGTGCGACGCGGCTGGACATGAGGGCGAAGTCTGCGCGGGTGAAGAAGGCGAGCGGCAACAGAGCACGGGCAACAGCGGCCACGCCCGAGCCCGCACCATAAAGCAGCACGAAGATGAGCGGCACGACGAAGCTCGAGGCCGGAAAGGCGGCGAGCAGCAGGAAAGCGCCGAACATGGCAAGGCTGGCTGCAAGCCCCGAGGCGACCGGCGAGGTGCGCTCCCCGGCCAGAAGATCGGCAAGCCGCGCCGAAATGCCGATGACGCCGCGCAGCGACGCAAGCGTCAACGCAAGACCGGGAGCCGCGCCTGCGAGTTTCAGAAGCTCGATCAGCGAGGCTGAAATACCAAAGGACGTCAGGCTGTTGAGGCTGGAGGCCGAGGCAATCAGCAGAAAGGCGCGCAGCCTGTCGCGCGCATCGAGCGTTGGCAGTGTGCTTGTCGCCGGCGGTGCGCCTGCTTCCCCGTCCGCGCACTCGACCCGCGCAGGCAGGCCGAACATGTGTAGCGGCAGCAGCAGGGCGACATGTGCGGTGGCCGCAATCTGCAGGGCTGCGCGCCAGCCGATAGCGGCTTCGGCATAGTTCAGGATCGGCCAGAAAATGGCGGATGAGAGACCGGTGAAGATCATCAGCGTGCCGACCGTGCGCTTGGCCGCAACACCCTGCCGCTCGACGACGGCGGTATTGGCGGAGACCGTCAGCGCGCATGTGCCGCCAAGGCCGATCACCAGCCAGGCGGCGAAATAGCTGACTGGCCCCTGCGAAAGCGACAGCGCCAGAAGCCCCGCCGCCATCAGAACCGACCCCATGGCCAGCACACGAGCCGCGCCAAGCCGCACCAGCAGGTGCCCGGCCTTGGGGCTCGCCAGCGCCATCACAACCATCATCATCGTCAGCCCGCCGAAGATCGTCTCGAAGGGCATGGCAAGGTCGCGCTCCATCGCCCGTCCGAGCACGGAGGGCATGTCGAACGTCGTGCCCCAGCCGACAAGCTGGGAGACCGACAGGACGGCAATCAGGCGGAGCTTCGTCAGCGAAACGGGCAGCGGCGAAGCGGGCAAGGGTGCGACGGACAAGAGAGAGCCTGTGGATTGAGATGCACGGACACTCTGGCCACGTCCCGTGAACATAATATGAACATATCGCAATGATCCTCGAAAGGAAAGTGCCATGACCGCGCAAAAAGGCCGCGATCTGCTTCTGAAAGTCTTCAATTCGACCACCTTCGCCTATGTCACCGTTGCGGGCCTGCGTAGCCGCAAGCTGGCCTTCAATGCGAGCCAGGTCGACGTGACCGATGCCGAAAGCGCCGGGCGCTGGCGCGAATTGCTGGCCGGCGCCGGCATCAACCGCGCCGCGCTCTCAGGTTCGGGCCTCTTCAAGGATCAGGCTTCCGACGAACTCGTGCGCTCCGCCTTCTTCTCCGGCGCGATCCTCAACTGGCAGGTCGTCATCCCGGATTTCGGGACCGTGACGGGCCCGTTCCAGATCGCGGCACTCGAATATTCCGGCCAGTATAATGGCGAGGTTCTGTTCGATCTCTCGCTGGAATCCGCCGGGCAACTGACCTTCGGAGCGCTCTGATGGAGCGCTTGAGCAAAGGCCGCGCCAACCGCCGGCGCGGCGAAATCGAGGCGGTGATCGGCGGCGAGCGGCGCGTTCTCTGCCTGACGCTGGGCGGTCTTGCAGAGCTGGAAACTGCCTTTGGTTCGGACAGCTTGCATGACCTTGCCGCGCGCTTCTCGACCGGCCGTCTCAAGGCCGGCGACATGATCCGCATCATCGGCGCGGGGCTTCGCGGCGGCGGCAATCTGCTGTCGGATGAGGACGTGGGCGAGATGGAGATCGAGGGCGGGCTTGCCGGTGCGGCGCGGATCGTGGCGGAACTGCTGCTCTCGGCCTTCGGGCCGCAGGGCGGGGATGGAACGGGTGCTGCGCCTTCCTTGTCGGTTGCGCCGCAGGCAGACGGACAGACTTTGGGCGAGAGCCTCACGCCCCGCCCTTGAGCGCCGCAGCAGAAGAGCCGGAGCAGCCCCGCGCGTTCCCCTGGCGCGAGGCGATCCATGCCGGGCTTTTCCTGCTGCGGCTTTCCCCCCGCGATTTCTGGGCGCTGACGCCCATCGAGTTCCACGCCATCACGGGCGGCCTCAGCCCCCGCTTCGACCTGCCGCTGAAAGATCTGATGGCGCGCTATCCGGACGACAAGGAGCCCATTTCATGACCGATCCCACAAGCCCCGGCGGCCCCGGCAGCCTCGACACCGCCGCCCTCGATCAGGCGATGACGCAGCTTGAGGCACGCTCGAAATCCTTCGGCGCGGCCTTGTCCTCGGCGCTCAAGTCCGCGAGCGTTGATGGCAAGAGCCTGGAAGATGTGCTGAAGGGCCTCGCCCATCGCCTGACCGATATCGCACTCTCCGCCGGCACGAAGCCGCTGGAAAATCTCGTCAACAGCGCAGCCGGCAGCCTGGCATCCACTCTCACAAGCGGATTGTCCGGCGGGCTTTCCAGCCTCCTCGGCTTCGCCAAGGGTGGCGTGCCCGGCGCAATCCAGCCCTTTGCCGCCGGTGGCGTCGTTTCGGCGCCCACCTACTTCCCGACGGGCGGCGGGATCGGCCTCATGGGCGAGGCTGGGTCTGAAGCCATCCTCCCCTTAAAGCGCGGCCCCGACGGCCGTCTCGGCGTCGCGGCGGGAGCGGGCGGAGGTGGTGGCCAGACCATCGTCTTCAACGTCTCCACCCCCGACGCCGGCAGCTTCCGCAAGTCGGAAGCGCAGATCTCCGCGATGCTGACGCGGGCGACAGCACGGGGGAGACGAGGGGTGTGAGGGTCGTTCTTCCTCTCCCCTTGTGGGAGAGGATAGCTCGCCCCAAGAGCCGCAGGCGATTGGCGTGGCGAGCTTGGTGAGGGGTGTTCTTTGATCCTTCAGATTGGCTTGTCCAATGCCATCAGTATCTTTCGAACGACCAAATCCAGCGATTGCTCAACTTCATCATTCCAGAAGCGCAATGTCACGAAGCCATCGGCCGCGAAGGCCTCGTCTCGTATTCTGTCCGCTGCGCTTTCCGCGTGCTGGCTGCCATCGACCTCGACAATCAGCCGCGCCTCGAAGGAAATGAAGTCGATGATGTAACCTTTGAGCGGAACCTGGCGCCGGAATTTTATGCCGCCTATGCGGCGGTCCTTGAGTTGGCTCCAGAGGATTGCTTCTCCTCTGGTTCCCTCCTTGCGCATGGACCGTGCATGTCGCCGATGCCGCTCCGGCGGTTCATGATGGGGCATGAATAAGACCTCTTCGACACCGCCAAGTGTCTTCTGAAACTTCGGGAGACGCAACCGGAGATTTACCCCTCACCAAGCTCGCCAAACCAATCGCCTCCGGCTCTTGGGGCGAGCTATCCTCTCCCACAGGGGGAGAGGAGGAAAGGCACCCATGACCTCCTTCCATGAGGTCCGTTTTCCGCTGCGGCTGGCGCTGGGCGTCAGTGGCGGGCCGGAGCGGATGACGGATATTGTCAATCTTTCCAATGGGCGCGAGGCGCGCAATGCGCGGTGGCGCAATTCGCGGCGCAGCTACGATGCGGGCTCGGGCATCCGCTCGGTGGCCGATCTGTATGCGGTGCTGGCCTTCTTCGAGGCGCGCGCGGGAGAGCTTTACGGGTTTCGCTTTCGCGATCCGGTGGACCATCAGTCGGGACCGCCGGGGCAGGCGGTCGCGGCGACGGATCAGGTGATCGGGACGGGCGACGGCGTCACGGCGACCTTTCAGCTCGTCAAGACCTACGCAGATGCCGGCGCCTCGACCGTGCGGACGATTGCCAAGCCGGTGGCGGGCACCGTGCGGGTGGCGGTCAATGGCGCGGAGCAGGCGGCGTCCCGGTACTCCCTCGATACGACCAGCGGTCGCGTCACCTTCGGCAATGCCTATATCCCGCCGGCCGGTGCGATCGTGCAGGCGGGGTTCGAGTTTGACGTGCCGGTGCGCTTTGCGGTGAGCCGGATCGATATCGATCTTTCCGCCTTCAATGCCGGGCGCATTCCCACCATTCCGCTGATCGAGGTTCTGCCATGAGAACGCTTCCGGCCGCGTTGACGGCGCATATCGACACGGGGGCGACGACGCTCTGCCGCTGCTGGCGGTTGACGCGGCGCGACGGAACCGTGCTGGGCTTCACCGAACACGATGCAGACCTCACGGTCGATGGCATGCGCTTTTTCGCGGCCAGCGGCTTTTCGGCGAGCGAGGCAGAAACCGCATTGGGGCTGGCTGCGCCAAACGGTGAGGTGGCCGGGGCGTTTTCGTCGGATGCCATTTCGGATGTCGATCTCGAACGCGGGCGCTATGACGGCGCGCGGGTCGACGTGCTGCTGGTCAACTGGGCCGATCCGTCACAGTTTCTGCTGGAGCATGTCCGCGAGATCGGCGAGGTGACGCGCACCGAAAACAGCTTCCGCGCCGAGCTGCGCGGGCTGGCTGGCCGGCTGGATCAGCCGAGCGGTCGCCTCTATGGCCGCCGCTGCGATGCGCGGCTGGGGGATGCACGCTGCGGCGTCAGTCTCGCGGCATTCCGGGCGACGGGAAGTATTGTGGCGGCGGATACACTGCAGGCAAGCGTATCCGGAGTTTCAGCTTTTGCGAGTGGCTGGTTCGGCTTCGGTGTGCTGACCTTTACCAGCGGTGCGCTGACGGGCCGTGCGGTCGATATTGCCGGGCATCAGGCGGGCGATCCCGCGCGGCTCACCTTCTGGCTGCCGTTGCCTGAAAGCCCGTCCGCCGGCGATACGTTCGAGATCGTTGCCGGCTGCGACAAGGCCTTTGCGACCTGCAAGGGCAAATTCGGCAATGCTCTGAATTTTCAGGGCTTTCCGCACATGCCGGGTTCCGACTTTGCCTATAGCTATGTGAGTGGCGCAACCGCCCATGACGGTTCGGTGCTGGCGGGTTGAGCTACGCTGCCGAAAAGGGGAGGCAGCGATCAGCGTCCCGCCTTCCGGCGAAGGCCGAGCATATCGATCAGCGAGGCGCGCTCGGGCGCGGAAATCAGGAAGAAGCCTGCGAAGACAAGGCTGACAATAATGAGCGTCTGGTAAGTCATGTGCGATCCCCAAATACAGACTCGATACTCTCTGTAATCGCGATGCAGGTCAGAAGTTCCACCGTCAGCCGCACCGTTAACAAATTCTTTACACGATCCAATCTGAACTGGACATGAACCCGGTGAAAACTTCTGCGCGCATACTTAACGCGGCCGCCGGCTGGATCGGCACGCCCTATCGCCATCAGGCCTCGCTGAAGGGCGTCGGCTGCGATTGTCTCGGGCTCGTGCGCGGCCTCTGGCGCGAGCTCTGCGGCGAGGAGCCGGAAGAGCCTGGACCCTATGCGCCCGACTGGGCCGAACGCGGCGGTGCCGAACGGCTGGCGGATGCGGCGCTGCGCCATTTCGGCCCGCCGATCGACCGGGCAGAGATGCAGCCGGGCGATATCCTTCTCTTCCGGTTCAGGCCCGGTGTGGCGGCCAAGCATCTCGGCATTTTTGCCGGCGAAGGGCGCTTCATTCACGCCTACGAACCGGCGGGCGTCGTCTCCTCGCCGCTCGTTCCCTCCTGGGCGCGGCGGATCGCTGCCGTCCATCGCTTTCCCGATATCTGAGGCATTTCATCATGGCGACATTGCTGTTGCAGGCGGCGGGCGCGGCGCTCGGTTCGGTCTTCGGTCCCGTGGGCTCTGCCATCGGGCAGGCGGTGGGCGCGCTTGCGGGCGCATCCATCGATCGCGCGCTGATCGGCTCCGGATCGACCGTGACGGGCGCGCGGCTGGCCACGGCGCGCATTCCGGGCGCCGACGAGGGCACGCCGATGACACGGCTCTACGGCACGGCGCGCATTGGCGGCACGCTCTTCTGGGCCACACGCTTCGAAGAAGAGGTCACGACGGAACGATCCGGCGGCAAGGCCTTCGGCGGTGGCGGCGTCACAACGACAAGCTATCGTTATTTCGCCAATTTCGCTGTCGGGCTTTGTGAGGGCGAGGTCACGGCCATCCGCCGCGTCTGGGCGGATGGGCAGCCACTCGATCTCTCGGGCGTCGAGATGCGGCTTCATCGCGGCACGGCACACCAGCTGCCCGATCCGTTGATCGAGGCGAAACAGGGCGTGGGCAATGCGCCCGCCTATCGCAACACCGCCTATGTGGTCTTCGAGCGGCTGCCGCTCGACGATTTCGGCAATCGTATTCCGGTGCTCCAGTTCGAAGTCGTCCGCGCCATCGGCACGCTGGAGAAGGAGATCGAGGCGGTCACCATCATTCCCGGCGCGAGCGAGCATGGCTATGCGCCGGTTCAGGTCACGGAAACGACCGGGCCGGGCGCCTCGCGCATCCTCAATCGGAATGTCGGCTATGCCGCGACCGACTGGCAGGCCTCGCTTGACGAGCTGCAGGCGCTCTGCCCCAACCTGAAGCGTGTCTCTTTGGTCGTATCGTGGTTCGGGACGGATTTGCGGGCCGAACAGTGCCGCATCGTGCCGGGCGTCGAGGTGGCGGCCCGCACGGACGAAAGTACGCCCTGGCAAGTCTCCGGCGTGCCGCGCAGTGCCGCGCATCTGATTTCGACGGTCAATGGCGGCCCGGCCTATGGCGGCACGCCGAATGATGCGGCAGTGCTCGCCGCCATTGCCGACCTCAAGGCGCGCGGGCTGGCGGTGACGCTCTACCCGCTGATGATGATGGATATCCCGGCAGGCAGCGGCCTGCCCGATCCCTATGGCGCGAGCCAGCAGGCCGCCTATCCCTGGCGGGGCCGCATCACGGCGATGGCGGACAAAAGTGCCTCGACACGCGCCGCCGTCAATGCGTTTTGCGGGAGCGCCTCTCCGGGTGATTTCAACGTCGCGGCCGGTGCGGTCAGTTACACGGGATCGGGCGAGGGCTATCGCCGCATGATCCTGCATTATGCGCATCTGGCGGCACTCGCCGGCGGGGTGCATTCCTTCATCATCGGCTCGGAAATGCGCGGACTGACGCGGCTGCGCGATCAGGCAGGTGCGTTTCCCTTTGTGGAGGCTCTGACCACCCTGGCCGCCGATGTGCGCGGCATTGTCGGCAGTGGGGTCAAACTCACCTACGCCGCCGACTGGAGCGAATATTCAGGGCTCCATCCCGAAGACGGTTCGGGAGACCGTTTCTTCAACCTCGATCCGCTTTGGGCGAGCCCCAATATCGATGCGATTGGCATCGACAATTACATGCCGCTCGCCGACTGGCGCGACGACGACTTGCTTGCCGCCAATCCGGACGGTGCGCGAACAGCTGACGATCGCGAGGCCATGGCCCGTGCAATCAACAGCGGCGAATATTTCGACTGGTATTATGCAAGCAATGCCGCACGGGCGAGCCGGACCCGCATGGCGATCACCGATGGCGCGGCCGGAAAGCCCTGGGTGTTCCGCGCCAAGGATATCGCCGGCTGGTGGGCGAACCGCCATTACGAGCGGCGCGGCGGGGTGGAACTGGCAAGCCCCACCGGCTGGCTGCCCGGCATGAAGCCGGTCTGGTTCACCGAACTCGGTTGTCCTGCGGTCGAGCGCGGCGCGAACCAGCCGAATGTCTTTCCCGATCCGAAATCGGCGGAAAGCGCCATGCCGTATTTCTCCTCCGGCCAGCGCAGCGACGCGATGCAGCGGCGGTTTCTGGAGGCGCATTACGCGCATTGGAAGAGCGGGACGGCGCCCGCCGGGATGCTGGCGATGCGGGACATCACGGTCTGGACCTGGGATGCGCGACCGATCCCCGCCTTTCCTTACGACACCGCGCTCTTCGCCGATGGCGGCAACTGGCAGACGGGGCATTGGCTGAACGGGCGGCTGGGGGCGGGGACGCTCGCCGATGTCATTGCCGCGATCCTGGCCGATCACGGCTTTGCGGATTTTGATGTCTCCGCGGTCTCGGGCGACCTCACCGGCTATGTGCAGGGCGATGTCGCTTCGGCGCGCACCATGATCGAGCCGTTGATGTCGGCGTTTCAGATCGATTGCCGCGAGAGCGGCGGCAGGCTCGTCTTCTCCTCGCGCGCCAAAGTGTCGAACCCGCCGCTTGCGCTCGAAGTGTTCGCCGATCTCGAAGACAAGCCGCTCTGGACCGAGACACGGGCGCAGGAAAGCGATGTCGCCGCTCAGGTGACGCTCGACTACTATGACGAGGCGGGCGATTATGAAAGCGCTGTTGCCCGCTCGCGGCGCATGGCGGTGGGCAATGATCGCGTTGCGTCCGGCGCGATCGCCGGCGTGCTGGCGGAAGCGACGGCGGCTGCGGCGGCAGAAGAAACCCTGCGCGACCAGCGGCTGGGTCGCCGGTCCATCAAGCTTGATGTCGCGCCCTTTCAGATGGAGCTGGAGCCCGGCGACGTCGTCACTCTGCCCGGTCTTGCCGGGCGCTTCCGCGTTGCCCGTGTCGAAGACGGCGCGGCGCGCGCGGTGGAGGCACTGGAATACAGTCCCCCGGTCGGCGCGCATGCCTATGCGCAGAGTGTGGCGCGCGTCGGTTCCGGCGGTGCGGCAGAGGCTTTCGCGCCGGAGGTGGTCTTCCTCGATCTGCCGCGTCTGGGATCGAAGCCGCCGGAAGCCTATGCAAGCGCTGCCGTTCTGGCTCGACCCTGGCGGACGGTCACGCTGTCTGCATCCATGGGCACGGAAGGCTATCGCCCGCGCGCCATCGCCACGCGCCCGGCGACCATGGGCACGCTTGCAAGCCCGCTGGCGCCTGGCATTTCCGGCCGGATCGATCTGGGCGGCGTGCTCGACGTGACGCTGGCATTCGGCAGCTTCGCCTCGGTGACGGAGGCCGAATTTTCCGGCGGTTCGAACCGGCTGGCGGTGCGCGCGGCCAATGGCGTTTTCGAGATCGTCAGCTTCGCGATGGCGGAGGAAGTGGCCGTGGGCCGCTGGCGGCTCACCAGACTGTTGCGCGGCCAGTTCGGTACCACGGACGCCATGACGGCGGGTGCGATGAGCGGCGCGGATGTCGTGCGCCTCGATGATGCCGTCGTCTCGCTGGGGCTCGATCCGGGCGAGGCGGGGCTTTCTCTCAACTGGCGGGCCGAAGCAGGGATATCGACCGTCGGTCCTTTCGCCTTTGCCGGCGGGCGGCGGGCGGCCACACCACTGGCTCCGCTTCATCTTCGCGCCGAGCGTCGGCCGTCGGGCGATATCGGCCTATCATGGACGCGCGCCGGCCGTATCGATGGCGACAACTGGGACGCCTACGACATCCCGCTCGACGAGCCGGAGGAGCGCTATCTCATCGAGATCCTGGATGGAAGCGGCGCGCGCCTGCGCAGCGCCGAAACAACGATAGCAGGCTTTACCTACGCCGCTGCCGATGCGCTCGCTGATCTCGGAGCGCCACCCTCTAACATTCACTACCGCGTCCGTCAGATCGGCTGGACCGTCGCCGCCGGCCTGCCTGCCGAGGCCAGCATCTCCCTTTAAATGCATGAACCTCTTCAACCCGAAGGAGAAGACCCATGGAAGACATGAAGACCTGGTATCAGTCCCGCACCATCTGGGGTGCGGTGATCGCCATTTCCGCCTCGCTGGCACATGCCGGCGGTTACAATCTCTCCGTTGCCGATCAGGGGCAGCTGGCGGATGCCGCGCTGTCGCTTGCCGGCACGGTCGGCGGGCTTGTGGCCATCTGGGGCCGGATGAAGGCCACCGCGAAAGTGGCGTGAGGCTTGCGGCACCTTCCGTACCCCCTGATTTTCGGGGTGCGGAAGGCGGCCGATCGGATATCTTCAAGTGATTCGTTTCGGCTATTTTGGGTGCACACATGTTTTTCGAGATTTTGATCTGGACCGTCCTGCCCGTTGCGGTTGGTCTCGCCTGCTTTGCCTATGTGGCTCACGAACCGCGCTCTATGAAATCGGGCGATTGAACGGCTCGCCGGCGGGACTATCCTGGCGTCCTGCCGTTCGGGAAAGCGGGGAAACGTCGCGCTCGGCATGGCCTTTCGGCTTGCACGGCGGCGACTTTTCGCCTCATGTTCATTTGTCATTCAGATGCACATCTGTATGAATAAGCTCGATTTGAGACATTCAAGCTCATGAAAGCAATGCAATGGGATCGCATCTGATTTTGGCCGTGGCGGCCCTAGGACTTGGCTTGGCGGGAGCACCCGCCAACCACGCCAACAAGGACATTATCGCCGTTCGTGGCGATTGTTCGGCAGCCGCCCGCGAGGCGCTGTCGGAGAATGGCGGAACGCTTCTTTCGGTCGAGCCCGTTGGCAACGAATGCGTCATCACGATATTGGTGCAAAATAGCGGCGAACGTCCGAAGAAGAAGGTCGTTCACAAACCTATGTAATGGGCCGATGTAATATGCGCCGGCTAAGTGGCGCGAAAGACGGGATTTGACGCATGCGCATTCTGGTCGTTGAAGACGACGCAAACCTGAACCGGCAGCTGAGCGATACGCTGAAAGAGGCGGGCTACGTCGTCGATCAGGCATACGACGGCGAGGAGGGGCATTTCCTCGGCGACACCGAGCCCTATGACGCCGTCGTGCTCGATATCGGCCTGCCGGAAATGGACGGGATCACCGTTCTGGAAAAATGGCGCGCCGCAGGGCGTGTCATGCCGGTTCTGATTTTGACGGCCCGCGATCGCTGGTCCGACAAGGTGGCCGGCATTGATGCGGGTGCCGACGACTATGTCGCCAAGCCCTTCCATATCGAGGAAGTTCTGGCGCGGCTGCGCGCACTCATCCGCCGCGCCGCCGGCCATGCCTCGTCCGACCTCATCTGCGGCCCCGTCCGCCTGGACACGAAGAGTTCCAAGGCGACCGTCGATGGCGTGACGCTGAAGCTGACCTCCCACGAGTTCCGGCTTCTGTCCTATCTGATGCATCACATGGGCGAGGTTGTCTCGCGCACCGAACTGACCGAGCACCTTTACGATCAGGACTTCGATCGCGATTCCAACACGATCGAGGTGTTTGTCGGCCGCCTGCGCAAGAAGATGGGCGTCGACATGATCGAGACCGTGCGCGGTCTCGGTTACCGCATGCAGGCTCCCGCCAAATGAGGTCTCCGCGATGAGGCCACCCGAATGAGATGCCGCGCATGAGAGGCTTCGGCGCACAATCGCTGACGCTCCGCGTCGTCCTGTCGGTTTCGATCTGGGCGATTGCCGGTCTCGTGGTGATTGCCATTGCCATCTCGACGCTCTATCGGCGCGATGCGGAAAAGAGCTTCCGCGATCTCCTGCGCGCCCATCTCTTCAACGTCGTCAACTCCGTTTCCATCAACGAGAACAAGCAATTGGCCGGCCGGCCCGAACTCGGCGACCTGCAGTTCTCGCAGCCGGGCACCGGCTGGTACTGGATCGCGGAAGGGGTGGGACAGTACAAGACGACACCGCTCGTTTCGCCCTCGCTGGGTGCGACCCCGCTACCGGAAAAGCCGGCAAGCGAAGTGCCTTTCGATATCCGTTTCCAGCGCTTCTACGACATCAAGGACGCGGCCGGAAACAGTCTCTCTGTCGCCGAGACCGAGGTTGAGCTGGATGACCAGGGAGATATCGTGCGCTTCCGCGTCACAGGCAACAAGGCCGTGGTGGAGGCGAGTGTGACGGCCTTCAACCGCAGTCTCTATCTGGCGCTGACCATTTTCGGTGCCGGCAGCCTGCTGGCCAATGCGCTCGCCATTCTCATCGGCCTGCGCCCGCTCGACCGTGTGCGCAATGCTCTGGAGAATATCCGGACCGGGCGGGCCGAGCGGCTGGAAGGGCGGTTCCCCAGTGAAATCCGGCCGCTGGCCAATGAGGTCAACGCGCTGATCGACAACAATCGCCGCATCATCGAGCGCGCGCGCATGCAGGTCGGCAATCTAGCCCATTCGCTCAAGACCCCGATCGCGGTCCTCCTCAACGAAGCCCGCGCCATGACGCAGGCACATGGAACACTGGTGGCACAGCAGGCCGAGGCGATGCAGTTGCAGGTGCAGTCCTATCTCAACCGCGCCCGCATCGCCGCCCAGCGCGAAACGGTTCTGGCGCGCACCGAGGCGCGGCCCGTTCTTGATCGCATCGTACGCGTCATGCAGAAGCTCAATCGCGAGATCGAGTTCGAGATGGATGACAAGGCGCCCGGTGCCGTGCTCGCCATGGAGCAGCAGGATATCGAGGAAATCCTCGGCAATCTTCTGGAGAATGCCGCACGTTTTGCCAGATCCGAAATTCGTGTGTCTTTCGTGGAGCTCGATCAGCAGGATGGCCGCGACATGGCCGAACTTGCCATCGAGGATGACGGGCCGGGTCTGGAGCCGGACGAGATCAAGGAAGCGCTGAAGCGGGGCAGGCGGCTGGACGAGAGCCGTCCCGGCTCCGGGCTTGGTCTTTCCATTGTCAGCGAAATCGTTTCCGAGTATTCGGGGCGCTTCAGCCTGTCGCGTGGCGCGTCCGGTGGACTGCGCGCTTCGCTTATTTTGCCTATTGTCGCGCAAGAAAAGCCGAAACGTGGTTGATTATGAGGCGCTTGTTCCCCATAATTAAAGTGGAGGACTGAAGCGGACGATACGGCGAGGACGGAAGACGGGGAAATGACGGTCGGGGGCAAGGCGAAGATTGTGAAGCTGATGGTGACAGGCGCCATGTTGGCGATGGCTGCCATTACGTCAGGTTGCGCCACGGGCAAGCGTGCCGCGGCTCCGCTCGCCTTTGCCACGCCGCAGACGTCCTACTCATCAGGCGATGCTTTTGTGCGCGCTCTCGACGGCGGACTTGTCTCGCAAATTCAAGGCGCTGACCTCGGTGCTGAAGACCGCAAGCTTGCCTTGCAGGCCGAATACAAGGCGCTGGAAGATGCCCCCGGCGGACAGGCTGTTCCGTGGTCCGGCGCCACCGGCGTGAGCGGCACGGTCGTTGCCGCAACGCCCTATCAGGTCGGCACGCAGAACTGCCGCCAGTATACCCAGACCGTAAGTGTCGATGGCCGTTCGCTCGTTGCGCGCGGGGCCGCCTGCCGCAATCCCAACGGCACCTGGACGCCGCTCACCTGACTCTCACAAAAAATTGATGCCGGGCAACCATTTGAGCGAGGTCAAACGCCCGCGTCAAATTGCCGTGTATTGCCTTTTGTCAGTTGGAAACCAACGGGCATTCGGGTAATTGAGCGGCATGCTATTCTGGATCATTGTCTCCTGCGTCACCGCGCTTCTGGCGGTCGCCCTCCTCGCGCCGCTGCTGCGCCGCTCCGCAACGGCTGGCGGCGAGCACGCCCATGACGTGGAGGTCTATCGCGATCAGATGGCGGAGGTCCACCGCGACGCCGCCGCAGGCCTGATCTCTGCGGAAGAGGCCGAGAATGCGCGCGCCGAAATCGGTCGCCGGCTGCTGTCATCTGCCGACAAGGCCAGCAAGGAGACGGGCGTCGCTGCCAAGGCGAGCCGCCATCCGCTGGCGCAGGCCTTCATCATCCTCGTTCTTCCTGCCATCGGCATCGGCCTCTATCTCCATGCCGGCAGCCCCGGTGTGCCTGATGCGCCGCTGGCCGCGCGCCTTGCCAATCCCGGCAACGACGTCGCTCTTCTGCTCGCCAAGGCGGAAAATCATCTGATCCAGAACCCCGATGACGGGGCAGGCTGGGATCTCGTCGCTCCCATCTATCTGCGCAACCGCCGGCCCGCCGATGCGGCCAATGCCTATCGTCAGGCCATCCGCATTCGCGGCGAAAGCGCCGAGCGGCTTTCCGGTCTCGGCGAATCCATCGTCTCGTCCAATCAGGGGCTGATCAATTCCGAAGCGACCGACGCATTCCGCAAGGCCCTGAGCCTCGACAAGAACGACGCCCGCTCGGAATTCTATCTCGCCTTTGCACTGGAGCAGGAAGGGCGCGGCATGGAGGCGCTGGCGGCGTTCCAGTCTCTTGCCAAGACCTCGCCTCCGGATGCCCCGTGGCAGCCTATCGTTGCGCAGCACATCGCCACGCTTCAGAAGGGGCCGGCCGAGACGAAGCCCAATCCCGATGCGCCGGGTAATCCCACCGCTGCCGATGTTGCGGCTGCCCAGGACATGAACGCCGGCGACCGCCAGCAGATGATCGGGAACATGGTGGCGGGTCTCGACGAAAAGCTGAAAAGCAATCCGAACAATTTCGAAGGCTGGATGCGTCTGGTGCGCTCCTATGCCATGCTGAAGCAGGCCGACAAGGCGAGCGATGCGCTCGCCCGCGCGCTGAAGGCGTTCCCGGCTGAAGGGGAGCAGGGCAAGCAGCTTGTCGCGCTCGCCACCCAGCTAGGCATCAAGGCCCCGGAGGCAAAACCATGACCCGCAAACAGAAGCGCCTCGCGATCATTTCCGGCGGCGTCGGCTTCATCGTGATTGCCGTCCTGCTCATCATGTTCGCCTTCAGCCAGTCGGTGTCCTATTTCTACGTGCCCGGCGATCTGCAGAAGGCTGACGTCAAGCCCGGAACCCGCATCCGCCTCGGCGGGCTGGTGAAGACCGGATCCTGGGTGCGCGGCGAGGGGACGACATCGACGTTCGAGGTGACGGACACGATTTCGACCGTCAAGGTGACCTATACCGGCATTCTGCCCGATCTGTTCCGCGAGGGGCAGGGCGTGGTGGCGGAAGGATCTTTCGTTTCCGGCAATCCGGTCTTCGTGGCCGATACGGTGCTCGCCAAGCATGACGAGACCTACATGCCCAAGGATGTGGCGGACCGGCTGAAGGCGCAGGGCGTCCAGCTGAGCGGCAAGGAGAAGATCCAGTGATCATCGAATTCGGCCTTTATGCGCTCGTCCTGTCGCTGGCCACCGCCATTGTTCTCTCTGTCCTGCCGATCCTCGGCGCTCGGCGCGGTGACGCGAACCTGATGGCGGTCGCGCCTGTGGCGGCGCTGGCGCAGTTCGCTCTGGTGACAATCGCCTTCGGCATCCTGATGCATGCGCATCTCGTCTCGGATTTCTCCGTCGTCAATGTCTGGCAGAATTCGCATTCGCTGATCCCGACGCTCTACAAGGTCTCGGGCGTCTGGGGGAACCACGAAGGCTCGATGATGCTGTGGCTCTTCATCCTGTCGCTGTTCACCGCGCTCGTCGCCATCTTCGGCGGCAATCTGCCGGCGACGCTGAAGGCCAATGTCCTCGCCGTTCAGGGCTGGATTTCCTCGGCCTTCATCCTCTTCATCGTGCTCACCTCCAACCCGTTCCTGCGCATCTCCCCGCCGCCGCCGGAAGGCCGCGATCTGAACCCGGTTCTGCAGGATGTCGGCCTCGCCATCCATCCGCCGCTGCTCTATCTCGGCTATGTCGGCTTCTCTGTCTGCTTCTCCTTCGCGGTTGCCGCGCTGATGGAAGGCCGCATCGATGCCGCCTGGGCGCGCTGGGTGCGCCCCTGGGCGCTGGCCGCCTGGACCTTCCTCACCGCCGGCATCGCCATGGGCTCCTACTGGGCCTATTACGAACTCGGCTGGGGCGGCTGGTGGTTCTGGGATCCGGTCGAAAACGCCTCCTTCATGCCCTGGCTTGCCGGCACGGCGCTGCTGCATTCCGCCCTGGTCATGGAAAAGCGCGAGGCACTGAAAATCTGGACGGTGCTTCTGGCGATCCTGACCTTCTCGCTTTCGCTGCTCGGCACCTTCCTCGTCCGCTCGGGCGTTCTCACCTCCGTCCACGCCTTCGCCAGCGACCCCTCGCGTGGCGTGTTCATCCTCGCCATTCTGGTGATCTTCATCGGCGGTGCATTGACGCTCTTTGCTCTGCGCGCCGGGAGCCTGACAGCCGGCGGCCTGTTTGCACCTGTGTCGCGTGAAGGCGCGCTGGTGCTGAACAACCTGATCCTGACGGTCTCGACCGCCACCGTCCTCATCGGTACGCTCTATCCGATGGCGCTGGAATCGCTGACGGGCGAGAAAATTTCCGTCGGCGCGCCGTTCTTCAACCTGACCTTCGGCCTCTTGATGCTGCCGCTTCTCCTGGCTGTCCCCTTCGGTCCGCTGCTCGCGTGGAAGCGCGCCGACCTGCTCGGTGCTGCCCAACGACTCTTCTTCGCCGTTGCAGCCGGTTTCATCATCGCGATCGCCATCTGGTATTTCGAAAACGGCGGCCCTGTTCTCGCCGTGCTCGGCATGGCGCTCGCCTTCTACCTCATGGTGGGCGCGCTGACCGATCTGTGGCTGCGCGGCGGTTTTGGCAAGGTTCCATTCTCGACCGCGCTGCGCCGCTTGACCGGCCTGCCGCGCTCGGCCATCGGCACGGGTTTTGCCCATTTCGGCCTCGGCGTCAGCGTGCTTGGCATCATCGCCGTCAGTTCCTTCCAGACCGAGAACGTTCTGGAAATGAAGCCTGGCCAGACGGTCGAGGCGGGCGGCTATGTGCTCAAGTTCGAGGGCATGCAGCGCGGGCAGGGGCCGAACTTCACGGAAGATCGCGGCAGCTTCAGCCTCTCGAAGGCCGATTCATCGCTCGGCACGATTTCCTCGTCCAAGCGTGTCTACATGGCCCGCCAGATGCCGACGACCGAGGCCGGCATCCGCACCTTCGGCGTCAGCCAGTTCTATGTCGCGCTGGGCGATGTGATGCCGGACGGCGGGATTGTCGTGCGCGTTTGGTGGAAGCCCTTCATCGTCTGCATCTGGTTCGGTGCGCTGATCATGATGTTCGGCGGCTTCATCTCGCTCTCCGACCGGCGCCTGCGTGTCGGCGCGCCGGCGCGGCGGGCCAGGAAGGTTGCAGCGCCCGCCTTGGAGGCAGCGGAATGATCCGCCGGCTCGTCCTCGCGCTGTTTCTTCTGTTTTCTGCGATGCCCGCCCATGCGGTCAATCCGGACGAGGTTCTGGCCGATCCTCAGCTCGAGGCCCGCGCGCGCGAAATCTCCTCTCATTTGCGCTGCCTCGTCTGCCAGAATCAGTCCATCGACGATTCCAACGCCGAACTGGCGCGCGATCTCCGTCTCCTCGTGCGCGAGCGGCTGAAGGCCGGTGCCTCCGATCAGCAGGTCTATGACTATCTGGTCTCGCGCTACGGCGAGTTCGTGCTGCTGAAGCCGCGCCTGTCCGAACATACGCTGCTTCTGTGGGGCGCGCCGGCTGTGCTCGCCCTGATCGGCATCATGGCCCTTGGCCTCGTTGCCGTATCCCGCAATACGAAGCGAAAAGCGGTTGCTTTGACCGATGAAGAAAAGGCGCGCGTTGAAGCACTTCTCAAAGAATAACTATGCTTCACTTATGATTTTTCTGAAACATTACGAAAAATTCATTCCTTAGCCACTTCACAGTAAGGTCTTCTGGTCTATCTCTTTGTCATCAACTGATCAGGTTCGCGATAGATGAACCTGACAACTGAAAAAGGGTGGTAGATCCAATGTCTTCTTCGAATTCCAATCGTGGCCTGTCCTACAAGACGATCCTCAAGTCGACGGCGGTTGCCGGCGTTGCGGTCGTCCTTCTCTCCTCGGGTCTGCCGGCGCGCGTGACTGGCGCATTTGCCGAGCCCGTCCGCATCGAAGCCCCCCAGATGACGGGTTTCGCGCCCATCGTGAAAGCCGTTTCTCCCGCCGTCGTCTCGGTCCGTGTCGAGTCCCGCGTCCAGCAGGTTTCTGATGACGCCAGCGGCTTCAACTTCGATTTCGGCCCCGGCTTCGACCAGCTTCCCGACAACAGCCCGCTGAAGCGCTTCTTCAAGCAGTTCGGCGGCCCGGATGGCCAGGGTCCCGGCAAGCAGCAGGGTCAGAAGAAGCCCGGCGACAAGGGCCCGCTGCGCCCGGTTGCTCAGGGCTCCGGCTTCTTCATTTCTGAAGACGGCTATATCGTCACCAACAACCACGTCGTCAATGACGGTAGCGCCTACGTCGTTGTCATGAACGACGGCACGGAACTGCCTGCCAAGCTCGTCGGCACTGACCCGCGCACCGACCTCGCTGTCCTGAAGGTCGAGGCCAAGGACCGCAAGTTCACCTACGTCAAGTGGGCCGACGACGCCAAGGCGAATGTCGGCGACTGGGTCGTAGCTGTCGGTAACCCGTTCGGCCTCGGTGGCACCGTCACCGCCGGCATCATTTCGGCCATGGGCCGCGACATCAACTCAGGCCCCTATGACGACTTCATCCAGATCGATGCAGCCGTCAACCGTGGTAACTCGGGCGGCCCGACCTTCAACCTGAATGGCGAAGTCGTCGGCATCAACACCGCGATCTTCTCTCCCTCGGGCGGCAGCATCGGTATTGCATTCGATATCCCGGCCTCCACGGCGCAGACGGTCGTCTCCGAACTGATCAAGTCCGGCAAGATTGATCGCGGCTGGCTTGGCGTGCAGATCCAGCCTGTCTCCAAGGACATCGCTGAATCGCTCGGCCTGGCACAGGCCCAGGGTGCGCTGGTCATCCAGCCGCAGGAAGACAGCCCGGGTCTCAAGGCGGGCATCAAGAAGGGTGACGTCGTCACCGCCGTCAACGGCGAGCCGGTCAAGGATGCCCGCGATCTCGCCAAGCGCATCGGCGGCATGCGTCCGGGCACCAAGGCCGACATCACGATCTGGCGCGACGGCAAGTCCCAGACGCTGCAGCTGACGGTGGGCACGCTGCCGCCGGAACAGAAGATGGCGGCCAAGGACGACAAGAGCCAGCAGGATCAGGGCGAGCAGAAGCAGACCTCGCTGGAATCCCTCGGCATCACCGTCGGTCCGAGCGATGACGGCAAGGGTGTGCAGATCCTCTCCGTCGATCCGAACTCGGCAGCCGCCGACGCCGGCATCAAGCAGGGCGACCGCATCGCGGCCGTCAACAACAAGGACGTCAGCTCCGGCAAGGACATCGCCAGCCAGCTCGACGCTGCCAAGAAGGAAGGCCGCTCGAAGGCGCTCTTCCAGGTCGAGACCGACAACGGCAGCCGCTTCGTGGCCCTGCCGACCGACAAGGGTTGATCCCCCTTTAGGTGCTCATGAACGGGCGGCGCTGGAGAAATCCGGCGCCGCGCGCCTCATGTCGCCATTTTCCGCTGGAGAGGCTATCATCATGCGTATGAAGATTCTGATTGTTGAAGATGACCTGGAGGCCGCGGCCTACCTTTCGAAAGCCTTTCGCGAGACGGGCATCGTGGCCGATCATGCAAGCGACGGCGAAAGCGGTCTCTTCATGGCTTCGGAAAATTCCTATGACGTTCTGGTGGTCGATCGCATGCTGCCGCGCCGCGACGGCATTTCATTGATCACGGAACTGCGCGCACGCGGCAAGGACATGCCGGTGCTGATCCTTTCGGCCCTCGGCCAGGTCGATGACCGCGTCGAAGGCCTGCGGGCCGGCGGCGACGACTATCTGCCGAAGCCTTACGCCTTCTCCGAGCTTCTCGCCCGTGTTGAAGTGCTGGGCCGCCGCAAGGGTGCGCCCGACAAGGACATGGTCTACCGCGTCGGCGATCTCGAACTTGACCGGCTTGCCCATGAGGTGAAGCGCGGCGGCAAGGAAATCCTGCTGCAGCCTCGCGAGTTTCGCTTGCTGGAATATCTCATGAAGAATGCCGGGCAGGTCGTCACTCGCACCATGCTGCTTGAAAACGTCTGGGACTATCACTTCGATCCGCAGACCAACGTCATCGACGTTCACGTTTCCCGCCTTCGCTCGAAGATCGAGCGCGACACCGAGCGGCCGCTTCTGAAGACGGTGCGCGGCGCGGGCTACATGATCAAGGATGAAGCGTAAGCCCCATGCTTCATCAGCTTCGAATCCTGATGAAGAGCACGGCTGTCAGGCTTTCGGCTCTTTACATCCTCCTTTTCGCCTTTTGCGCCGCCTTCCTCGTGATCTATGTCGCGGGCATGTCGGCGAACTTTCTGCGTGAGCAGACGCAGAATGCGATTGCGGCGGAAGTAGAGGAAATCAGCCACATCTATGAAGTGGGCGGATTGAATGGTCTGGTGAAGACGCTGGAGCGCCGCTCTCGGCAGCCCGGCGCAAACCTTTATGTCATTGCAGGCCCCTCGGGCGACTTCCTCGCCGGCAACGTTGCCGCGATCCAGCCGGGCATCATGGGTGATCCGGGCTGGACGGACACGCCCTTCCGCTATGAACGCTTCGGGGATGAAAACAAGGACAAGTCCAAACTCCAGCCGCATATGGCGCTCGCAAATGTCTTCGTGCTGCCCAATGGCCTTCGTGTCCTCGTTGGACGCGACCTCGGCGAGCCGGAGCATTTCAAGGTGCTCGTCCGTCAGGCGCTGGTGGTGGCGCTGGGTGTCATGGGCATCGGCGCGCTCGTCATCTGGTTCTTCATCGGCCGCAACGCGCTGAACCGCATTGCCCGCATGTCGGATGCCAGCGCCAAGATCATGGCCGGTGATCTCTCGCAACGCCTGCCCGTCGTCGGCTCGGGCGACGAGTTCGATCGCATGTCGACCTCGCTCAACAGCATGCTCGGCCGCATCGAGAAGCTGAACGAGGGGTTGAAGCAGGTCTCCGACAATATCGCGCATGACCTGAAAACGCCGCTCACCCGCATCCGCAACAAGGCGACCGACGGTCTGGCGCATTCGACGAACGAAGACGAATATCGCCAGTCGCTGGAAGGCATCATTGCCGAATCGGATCAGCTGATCCGCACGTTCAACGCACTCCTGATGATTTCGCGCGTCGAGGCTGGCTCCTCGACCGCGGAGATGAACGACATCGACCTGAGCGCGATTGCCGCCGACAGTGCAGAGCTCTACGAGCCGGTGCTTGAGGAGGCGGGGCTGACGCTCAAGATGGAGATCGCCTCCGGAATTCATATACACGGTAACCGCGAACTGGTCGGTCAGGCGCTCTTCAATCTTTTGGACAACGCGGTCAAGTATGCCGGCGATGTCACGGGAAGCGCGATCACGGTTTCGCTTGCCAGACAGGGCGACAAGGCGCTGCTGACGGTCGCTGACGAAGGGCCGGGCATTCCGGCGCATCGTTACGAGGACGCCGTTCAGCGCTTCGTCCGCATCGACGAAAGCCGCACTAAGCCGGGCACGGGTCTGGGTCTCTCGATGGTGGAGGCCGTTGCCGCGCTCCACGGCGGCTCGCTTGAACTTGCATCCACAAAAGACGAGACTGCGGAAAACAAGGGACTCACCGTCAGGATGCTGTTCCCGCTGAATGCCGCCTGATCCGCTATCTCCGGCCTTCGGGCGCGGGAGGATGCGCAATGTCGAGGCCTGCAACGCTTGCCGAATTCCTGTTGGCGAGCCCGATCGAACCGCCTAACAAGACAGCCGCCAGGGAGGCGCTGCAGGCGCTGCGCGAGGCGGGGCGCGAATGCGAGCGCCTGAAGGTGCTCGCCGCTTCCGAGGGCGCGCTGCACGATTTCACCGTGGCCGTTCTGTCACTTTCCCCCTATCTCGCCGAGATAGCCCGCATCGCGCCGCCGCTTCTGGATGTGGCCCTGTTCGGCGATATCGCGGTGGAAATCCAGGCCGAAATCCGCGCCGCCCGCGATTGCTGGTCTGCCGCGGAAGAGGGTGGTACGAGCGCCGAAACGGCTTTGATGAACCGCCTGCGTCTCGCCAAGCGCAAGGTGTCCTTCCTTCTCGCCTTCGCCGATCTCGCCCGCTATTTCGAAGCGCCCGAGACCACTCGCTGGCTCAGCCGTCTGGCGGACGCCTGCCTCTCCTCGGCAGTCGACTTCCTGCTCCTTTCCCTCGACGAGCAGGGCAAGCTCAAGCTTGCCCATCCCGAAAATCCGTCGCAGGGCTCCGGCCTCATCGTGCTCGGCATGGGCAAGCTCGGCGCGTCGGAGCTGAACTACTCCTCCGACATCGATGTCGTCGTTTTCTTTGAGCCCGACCGTGGCATCGTCACCGATCCCGACGAGGCGTCCGAGGCGTTCGCCCGGCTCTGCCGCCGGCTGGTGCGGATCATGCAGGAGCGGACTGCCTACGGCTATGTTTTCCGCATCGACTTGCGGCTGCGCCCCGATCCAGGCTCCACGCCGCTTGCGATCCCGGTCGAAGCCGCCCTGATCTATTACGAGGGCAGGGGACAGAACTGGGAGCGCGCCGCCTTCATCAAGGCGCGACCCGTCGCCGGCGATGTTCCGGCGGGCGAGGGCTTTCTGAAGGAACTGATACCCTTCATTTTCCGCAAATATCTCGACTATGCGGCGATCGCCGACATCCATTCAATCAAGCGGCAGATCCATCTGCACAAGGGCTTCGACGAGATCGCGGTCAAGGGTCACAACGTCAAGCTCGGGCGCGGTGGCATCCGCGAAATCGAATTCTTCGCCCAGACGCAGCAATTGATCGCAGGCGGCCGCATGCCGGAGCTGCGGTCTCGTCGCACGGACGATGCGCTCGCCGGCCTTGCCCGCGCCAACTGGATCGGCGTGGAGACGGCAGAGACGCTGACCTCGGCCTACTGGTTCCTGCGCGATGTCGAGCACCGCATCCAGATGGTGCATGACGAGCAGACCCACATCCTGCCCGACAAGGAAGCCGAACTGAAACGCATCGCGCTGATGATGGGGTTCAGGGACGTGAAGTCCTTCTCGACCCGTCTCGTCTCGGTGCTCCGCACGGTCGAGGATCGTTACGCCAAGCTCTTCGAACAGGCGGCGGAACTCTCGGGCAGCTCGGGCAATCTCGTCTTCACCGGCACGAAAGATGATCCCGACACGCTGAAGACACTGGAAGGCCTCGGCTTCCAGCGCCCCGCGGATATCTCCCGCGTCATTCGCACCTGGCATTCGGGCCGCTACCGCGCCACGCATTCCGTGGAAGCGCGCGAGCGGCTGACGGAGATGATGCCGAAGCTTCTGGCCGCCTTCGGAGCAAGCTCGCGCGCCGATGATGCGCTGATGCATTTCGACCGTTTCATGGCCGGTCTGCCTGCCGGCATCCAGCTTTTCTCCCTCCTTGGCAACAATCCCCCGCTTCTCGACCTGCTCGTCATGATCATGGCCGCCGCACCCCGGCTGGCTGGCATCATCGCGGCGCGCCCGCATGTCTTCGACGGTATGCTCGATCCGACGCTGCTGACCCGCGTTCCCGAGCGCGCCTATCTCGCCGAGCGGCTGGGGCAGGCGCTGGCCACAGCGCGCAATTTCGAAGACGTGCTGGACGGCTTGCGCATCTTTGCGGCCGAACAGCGCTTCCTCATCGGCATTCGCCTTTTGACTGGTGCCATCACAGGCCCGCGTGCCGCCGCTGCATTCTCCGATCTGGCCGAACTCACGCTGGAGCGTGCGCTTGTTGCTGTCGAGACGGAGATTGCGGCCTCGCATGGTCGCTTCCCCGGCGGTCGCACCGCCATCATCGGCATGGGCAAACTGGGCAGCCGCGAACTCACGGCCGGCTCCGATGTCGATCTCATCCTCCTCTATGACTACGATGGTGAAGCGGCCGAATCCGATGGGCCGAAGCCGCTGGACGCCAATCGCTATTTTGGACGCCTGACACAGCGGCTGATCGCGGCACTCTCGGCACCTACCGCCGAAGGCGTGCTCTACGAAGTGGATATGCGCCTGCGCCCATCCGGCAACAAGGGGCCGGTCGCCACGCGCATCAACGCGTTTGCCCGTTATCAGCGCGAGGAGGCCTGGACCTGGGAGCATATGGCGCTGACGCGCGCCCGACCGATCGCGGGCGACGAGAGCCTGATGCAGGAGGCACAGGCTATTATCGGCGAGATTGTCGCGATGAAACGCGATCGTGCCAAGATCGCCAAGGACGTGGCCGAAATGCGTGCCCTGATCGATCAGGAAAAGCCGCCATCCGGCGCCTTCGATTTCAAGCTGATCCCCGGCGGCCTGATCGACATGGAATTCATCGCACAGTTTCTGACGATGATGGCGGAGGGTGGCATCGAAGCCGGAACGCCAACGGGCGAGGTGCTGCAGCGGCTTGGTCCGCAGGCGCTGTCTCAGGACGATATGGAGACTGTCGCGACGACCTTCGCGCTTTTAAGCAATCTCTCTCAGGTCATCCGTCTTTGCATCGACGGCGGGTTCGAGCCGAAGGATGCGCCGGGCGGTCTGGTGGACCTCGTTTGCCGGGTCGCGAATGCGCCCGACATCAAGTTTCTGGAAGCGGATATGAAGGCCAGGACCCGTGCGGTGCGCAAGGCCTTCCAGATGTTGATGAAGGCCTCAAGCTGAGATCTTCACCGGCTCCAGTGCCGGTTCCACGACAGGCTCGGCAGCGGGCGTCGGGATGCGCAGCGAAATCGTCGTGCCACGGCCTTCGCGCGAGAACACGCGAATGCGGCCGCCATGGAGCGTGATGAGGGACTTGGAAATCGCAAGCCCCAGACCCGAGCCGCCCTGGCTCTTGGCATACTGGCTCTGCACCTGCTCGAAGGGCTGGCCGATCTTCTTGAGCGCATCGCGCGGAATGCCGATCCCGGTGTCGCTGATCGATACCGTGACCGCTCCATCATGCATGCGGGCGCGAAGGGATACCGTGCCGCCATGCCCGGTGAACTTGACGGCATTGGAAAGAAGGTTGAGCAGGACCTGCTTGATCGCCCGGCGGTCTGCAGGAAGGACGAGACCGGCGCTCACTTCGCGATCGATATGGATCGCCTTGCATTCGGCGGTGACCGCCATGCAGCGCACGGCTTCTTCTATCAGGGGGGCGAGATCGACCGGCTCGCGCTCGATCTTGATATGCCCGGCCTCGATCTTCGACATGTCGAGAATGTCGTTGATGACGTTCAGCAGATGCTTGCCGCTGTCGAAGATGTCCTGCGCATATTCATCGTATTTCTCCGAGCCGAGCGGACCGAACATGTGGTTCAGCAGCATTTCGGAAAAGCCGAGGATGGCGTTGAGCGGCGTGCGCAGCTCATGCGACATGTTGGCGAGGAATTCGGACTTTGCCCGGTTGGCGGCCTCGGCGCGTTCCTTTTCCGAGACATAATTCTCGTTGGCGAGCGAGAGCTCCGCCTTCTGTTTCTCGAGAATTTTGCGCGAGGCGTAGAGGTCGCCGATCGTGACCATCTGCCGGCGTTCGGATTCGCGCAGGCGCTCCTGATGGCGCTTGAGCACCGTGATGTCGGTGCCGACCGAAACGAGGCCGCCGTCGCGGGTGCGGCGTTCGTTGATCTGCAGCCATCGGCCATCGGCAAGCTGCACTTCCGAGGTCTGCGAGCAGACGCCGGCCTGGTCCGGGTCCGCGATGCGGCGCACGATGACGGGGCGGGCGGCGGCGGCATTGACGGTGGCGCGTTCGGTGCCCGGCACGAGCACCTTTTCCGGCAGGCCATAAGCCTGCTGGTAATGGCTGTTGCACATCACGAGACGATCGTTCTTGTCCCAGAGCACGAAGGCCTCGGAAGTCGACTCGATGGCGTCTGCGAGACGCTGATCTGCTTCCGCATAGCGCTCGGCCAGGCGATGCTGCTCGCTTACGTCCATGGCGATGCCGATCAGGCGATCGCGGCCCGAAGCGGTGCGGATCATCTGGGCGCGGGCGCGCATCCAGACGTAATGGCCATCGGCATGGCGCATGCGGAAGACGCGGTCGACCTGCTTGGACTCACCGCGAATGATCGAGCGGGCGAGCGAATAGACGCTGCCATCGTCCGGATGCATGAGGCGTGCGGCATCGCCAAAGCTTAGTACCGCTGCTGCCGGCGGCAGGCCCAGCATCTCATACATGGAGCGGGACCAGAACAGCGTGCGGTTCTGCATGTCGAAATCCCAGAGCCCGCAGCGGCCGCGCGATAGCGCGGTCTCGACGCGCATATTCGATTCGACGAAGACCTGATCTGCGTCGCGGGTGCGCTTCACCTGCGAATAATAGGCAATCAGGATGACCAGGAGGATCGAGGTAATGCCGGCAAACAGGGTGACATTCAGCGAAACCTCGTCGCGCCAGCGCTCGTCCACATCGGCCATGGAGTTGGCCACGAGAATATAGCCGGCATCCTCTGGCAGGGCGGCGATCGCCATGTAGTGATCCTGTCCGCCGACTGCCGTGTGGAAGGTGCCCGCCCGATCGCCAAAGGCGCTCGTCATGCGCGCGTCCGGCGCGATTGAGGAGAGCGAGCGGCCGACAAACGCAGCACCGGCCGGCGATGCCGCAAAGACCTGGCCGGAACGCTGCACCAGCAGAACGAAGCCGGCATCGGGCAGCCGTTCCTGCGGAAGGTAGCGCTTCAGGAGTGCCTCGGCCTCCGGCCGCCTTGCGGAAACGAAGTAATCGGCATGTTCTGCAAGCGCGGCAGAGGCTGCAGCAACGGACAGAATGGTGGCCTGGCGCACGGCGCCTTCCAGCCGGTCACGCTCAAGATAGATGCCCATGACTCGGGAAGCCGCAACGACGATCAGGAAAGCCACGATGAGAACCGGGATGGACCGCTTCAGGATCGGCTCCAGCCGGCCGCTTGTCCGCCCGGCCGAAAACGGGCTGCGGCCCGGCGCGCGGTCGGAAGTACGTCCGGGAATGTAACCCGGAGCATGACCCGGCATATCACCGCGAACATGGCTCCGAACATGGAAAGAGTGCCGCATTGCACCCACCCCCGGAAACTTCAAACGCAGCCGACCATCGGCTACGCTTCCCCGTTGCGCGTCCGCCATAATTTCCCCGTTCCTGTGCTTGAACATCCACCTCATGCCCGCATCGCATGAGACCGCCGGATGTCACTCGTCCCTGCCTATGCCGGAGCCAATTTCCGGTCTTCAATTGCAGGTGATTCGGGCCGCCGTGCCCGAAGTGATTCTAGTGAATCAAAGCTGATTCCCCTTGTCCAGCAGAAATCGTAACTCTTTTTTAACCATATGAAATTGCGCGTAATTTCTTGTTGAGTTCGTGGACTTTTTCAGCCCGGAGCTTGCGTGAATGTTGCGTTGCACGCGCAGGATTCAAAACGCCCGCAAATCACTTTTTGCGGGCGTCTGGATTATGCACCGGTTTTTGCGGGACTTAGGCGTCCTGCAGCATGCGCTCTGCGATATCGCGTACATCGACGGAAAGGCTGGCTGAGGAATCGATCTTCGCCAGCGCGCGCTTTGCGTATTCGGCGCGCTGCGGTTCCAGCATGCGCCAGGAGCGCATGGAGGTCAGAAGTCGCGACGCAAGCTGCGGGTTGCGCGTGTCGATGTCGAGAACCTGATCGGCGAGGAAGGCGAAGCCCGCGCCATCCGCACGGGCAAAGCCCGAGAGATTGGAAAACGCAAACGTGCCGATCAGCGCGCGCACGCGGTTCGGGTTACCGGCATTGAAGCGCGGACTTTCCATCAGAGACTTGACACGGTCCAGCGCATCCGGCCCCGGCGTCGTCGCCTGGATGGCGAACCACTTGTCCAGCACCAGCGGATTGCCTTCGAAGCGCTTGGCGAATGCCTCCAGAGCCTCCGCCGTTTCCGCGCTATCCGGATAGTGATGCGCCAGCACCGTCAGCGCATGGCTGAGGTCTGTCATGTTGTCGGCCTTGTCAAAGGTCTCGCGCGCAAGCGTGGGATCGTTGTCGGCGAAGGAGAGATAGGTCAGTGCCGTGTTGCGCAGCGCACGCTTGCCGGCACTCGCCGCATCGGGCTTGAACGGTGCCGACGACGACATCGTCTCGAACAGGTTCGCGAAGATCTTCCGCCCTGTCAGTCCTATGGCGTTGAGCAGGCTGAGGCGTGCAACGAGATTGGCATCTGGATCGTTATTCGCGCCGATCTCGCGGGCGAGGTCGCTTTCGCTCGGCAGTGCTAGCGCCTGCGCCCGGAAGGCGGGTTCAAGATCTTCGTCTGCCGCTGCAGCAAGCAGCGCGGCAATGAAGGCGGGATTGAAGGTCGGAGCGTCGCCCTTGCGCAGCGCTTTGACCGCACCCGTCAGCTCCGGCAGCGCCAGACTGTTCAGTGCTTGCCATCGGGCGAAGAGATCGCGATCGTGTACGGCGATCTGCGTGAGATCTTCCGTCGTCAGCGTGTAATCCACGTTGATCGGCGCGGAGAAGCCGCGGTTGAGCGACAGAACCGGACGCGCCGGAATATTCGTGAAGGTGAAGGTCTGGCTGCGCTCGGTCAGATGCAGCACGTCTTCCGTGACATCCCCCCCGGTGACACCGTCCAGTTCCGCCTCGTTTCCGTTCGGCAGAATGAGGCCGAATTTCAGCGGAATATGCATCGGCTCCTTGCGCGCCTGACCCGGCGTCGGCGGCACGATCTGTTCCAGCGAGACACTGAACTCCTGCTGGTCTGCGTCATACTCGGTCGAAACGCTGACAAGCGGCGTTCCGGCCTGATGATACCAGCGCGAAAACTGGCCCAGATCGCGCTCGGAAACGTCCTCGAAGCATTTGACGAAATCTTCGATCGTCGCGGCCTTGCCGTCGTGCCGCTCGAAATAGAGGTCCATGCCCTGCTTGAACGTCTCGCGGCCGAGAATGGTCGCGATCATGCGGGTGACTTCCGAGCCCTTCTCGTAGACGGTCGAGGTGTAGAAGTTGTTGATTTCCTTGTAGCGCGTCGGCCGCACCGGATGGGCAAGCGGCCCGGCATCTTCCGGGAACTGCTCGGACTTCAGATGCCGAACTTCGGTAATGCGCTTGACAGCGCGCGAGCGCTGGTCGGCGGAGAACTCGTGGTCGCGATAGACGGTGAGGCCTTCCTTGAGGCAGAGCTGGAACCAGTCGCGGCAGGTGATGCGGTTGCCGGTCCAGTTGTGGAAATATTCATGCGCAATGATCGCTTCGATATTGGCGAAGTCGGCATCGGTGGCCGTTTCCGGATCGGCGAGAACATACTTGTCGTTGAAGATGTTGAGGCCCTTGTTCTCCATGGCCCCCATGTTGAAATCGGAGACCGCGACAATCATGAAGATATCCAGATCGTATTCACGACCGAACACCTCTTCATCCCAGTGCATCGAGCGCTTCAACGCATCCATCGCATAGGCCGCGCGCGGCTCCTTGCCATGCTCGACATAGATTTTCAGCGCGACTTCGCGGCCGGACATGGTCGTGAACGTATCCTCGACGACGCCGAGATCGCCGGCGACCAACGCGAAGAGATAGGACGGCTTGGGGTGCGGATCGAACCAGGAGGCAAAGTGCTTGCCTTCGCCATAGCCGGCCTTGCCGATGCAATTGCCGTTGGACAGCATGACAGGGCAGGTCGCCTTGTCGGCGATGATATGGACCGTGTAGACGCCCAGCGCATCGGGCCGGTCATAGGCATAGGTGATGCGGCGGAAGCCTTCGGCCTCGCACTGCGTGCAATAGACGCCATTGGAGCGATAGAGCCCCATCAGCTGTGTATTGTTGGCCGGCGCCAGCATCGTCTCCACCGTGATCTCGAAGGCGATTTCTTCGGGGAGGCCGTCGATGACCAGATGCCTGCCTGTCTCTTCGTAGCGGTCTCGCGCCAATTCGATCCCATCGAGCAGTAGCGATGTCATGACCAGCTCGTCGCCGTCCAGGATCAGCGGCGCATCCGTGGCCGCGCCAGGGCGGCGATGGAAGAGGGACCGCGCGGTGACCTTGGTCTCCAGCGGATGTAACTCGAATGTCAGGTCGATGCGCTCGAGGATGAAGTCTGTGGGCTTGTAGTCCGCCAGAGTGAAAACCTGGCCCGTTTCAGTGCGCATGAAATGTCCCGAGTGCGGCGGATACTTGCCGTGTCCCCATACCGGCCTGGAAATCCGCAAATCCACGCCCGCAGTTTGTCTTTCCTGCAGGCGGGAAAGACATTCCTCAGTGCAATTTTGACAGCCAATTCTGAAGGATTGCTAAAGTTTGTTGCGAATTGACGATGCTGAAGTGCGTTTCTTGCGGCACAACTGACGTCTCGCCGACTTTGTTGAATGTCTTGATGGCTTGCTCGAGCTTCGCAGCGTCAATCACTTCATCGTCGCTCCCGACGATTGCAAGATAGGGAGCGCGCACGTTTCCGAGGTCAGAACCGTCGGGTGAGGGGAGTTGCAGGGATTTTACAAAGCGCCATGTGTAGTCGCTGGTGACCGAAAACCCGAGCGGACCCTCCCAGACAGCCTGCGGGACAGCGTATTGCACGGCGACTTCCCGATCCGACCAGTGAATACCAATGGCGTTTTGCAACTTCAAAGCCGCGACCCGCCACTTCAGCGGTAAGGCCCATCCGCCAAAGTCTGCTTTGTTTGCCTCAAAATCCTGTGAAAGAACTGGCGCCAGCAGCAGCAGGCCTGCCAGCTTGATCTGGCCGGGCGCTGCCGCAAACCGCGCCGCCACGGCCGCGCCGGCTGAATGACCGCCAATGACAACCACATCGCCCTGCGCGGAGGTTGCCCGGACAAGATCGGCCAGATCATCCGTCGGCTGGCCCACATAGGCGACATCGCCACGATGCAAAGGATTTTGTCCATGGCCCCGCATGTCGAAGGTGAACACATCGGCAAGACCCAGACGTGTGGCAAGCGTGGTGGCCAGCGCAGTGAACTGCAGATCGTCCCAGGTCTCTGCATGGACGAGATAAAGCTTGATCCGAGTAGGCTGTTTGCTGTGATAGTGCCGGTAACCGATGAGGGAGCGGTCTCTCGCCTCGAAATTCTCGACACGGGGAATAGAGGCGTTCTCGCCGGCGGTTGGCACAGGCATCTCGATGACCGCAGTCTTACGCAGCTCCTCGGGCTCGCGGGGCCTGTTCATCGCAACTAGGCTCTGGATCGCAAACAGAGCAAAGAAGGCGACCGCCAGCAGTGCCAGACTGAACCAACCGAGCGCCTTCATCGGCATTTCCTCCCGAAATTTTAGGTGGGCGCTTATTTTCGGTGTTCAGAATACAAGCATATTCTTTCGATTTCTCTCGCGATTTCGGCATGACCGACGCCTAAAACCTGCTACATTTGGGCGGTCATCATCGCGTTTGTGCCAAATCGGCACGGTCCGCCCTTCGGCTGCCAATTCCCGGAAATGAAATGCAAAGCTCAGCTGCCAACCCCATTAGGGGGATTGTGCTCAAAATCCTCTCCGTGCTCGTCTTTCTGGTGATGTCGACCTGCATCAAGATGGCAGGCGACGGCATGGCGACCGGCGAAATCACCTTCTACCGATCCTTCTTCGCGATCTTTCCGATTCTCGGCTATCTGGCATGGAGAGGGGAGTTGAAGACCGCCTTCCAGACGAAGAGCATCTGGGGACAGATCACGCGAGGTTTTGTCGGCGTGGTCTCGATGACCTTCAGCTTCTACGGGCTGGTGCGCCTGCCGCTACCGGACGCCATCGCCATCAACTATGCCATGCCACTCTTCTCGGTGATCTTCGCGGCCATTTTCCTGAAAGAGGTGCTGCGCATCTATCGCATCACCGCGGTCATCATCGGCCTGACGGGTGTGCTCATCATTTCGTGGCCAAAGCTCACGCTTATCGAGCATGCGGGTTCGTCGGAAGCGGCTTTCGGTGCGATGGCACTGATCGCTTCGGCCACTCTGGGTGCTGTCGCAATGCTGCTGGTGCGTCGTCTCGTGCAGACAGAGAAGAGCTCGACGATCGTGCTCTATTTCTCGCTGACGGCGTCCGTCTTTTCGCTTTTCTCGATCCCGCTGGGCTGGCCACCGATGACGATGGAGCAGCAGCTGTTGCTCATGATCGCGGGGTTCTGCGGCGGGCTTGCGCAGATCCTGATGACGGAAAGCTATCGCTATGCCGAGGTCTCGACGATCGCTCCCTTCGAATACACGTCGATCGTGTTCGGGCTGATCGTATCCTATTTTCTGTTTGGAGATGTGCCTGAGCCGATGATGCTTGTCGGAACCGCCATCGTCATCTGCGCTGGCATCTTCATCATCTATCGCGAAAGTCGCCTCGGACTCGAGCGCAAGGCGATGCGAAAGCTCGTCACGCCACAGGGGTGACGAGCTTCAGGATCAGACGCGACCGGATACGCGTGCGCGTCGGCGCTCGGTGCGCTCGCGGTAGTCGCTGGCGGCCGAAACGGCGAGCTTGACCGACTTGATCGTGCCGGCAAGGTTCTGAAGGGGGTTATAGCGCATCGCGGGCTCCTTACTTCTGGATGAAATCGCTGAACAGCGCCATCGGCTTGGCAGGGTTTGCGTAGCCGCGTGCGGTCAACTGTTCGTTCGTGGCGATCTGAAAACGGCGATAGGCAGACTGGCCCGGGGTGCGGGACATCTTGCGTAGCGTTTCAAACCCCGAATGGGTAGAGCGGAAGGTAGCGTGCATGGCCTTGGTTCCTTAAAAATCGATTCCTCCCAAGACACGAAGGCAATATCGCAATGCAGCATGATTTTTGCAATGCGGTAGAGCGGGCAACTGCCATGCACAATGCGCATGGCTTCCGACACATTGCTGTCAAATAAGGCGGGAGTCGCCCTAATTCTTAAGGTCGATCAGGCATTTGCCTGTTTCATACGCTGCTCGAAGGCGAGCAGGTCAGCCCAGGCCAAGCGCTTGCTGAGAGGCGCGGTCATCAGATCCTGTGGATGCAGCATGGCCACGGCCTGCGTTGGTGGTGTGCCGATCTCGAACCATTGGCCGCGCAGAGCGTGGATCGCCTCGGTCGATCCGGTAAAGAATCGCGTGGTGAAGTTGCCCAGCATGACAACGAAGCGGGGCTTGGCGAGCGCGATGAGTCGCATGGCAAACGGCCGGCAGATTTCGGCTTCGGCCGGTGTCGGGGGCCGTCCGCCTGGCGGGCGCCACGGAACGGTATGCGCCAGCGTCGTCTGGGCAACATCGATGCCGATCGCGCCGAACATCTTTGCCAGCAGCTCGCCATGCGCACTCGAGAAGGGAATACCCTCACGGTCGTCCTCCGCCGAAGGCGTTGCGCCAAAGACGAGGATCGGCAAGGCGCCGGCCTCGCTCGGGAAGACGCTGTTGCGTGCGCTGGCCCTGAGATTGCAGCCCTCGAAGGAATCGATGGCCTGTTTCAGTTCGGCAAGATTGGTAGCAGCCTCTGCCGCACGACGAGCCATCTCGATGGCTTCCTCACCGGGGATGGCAACCGCGGTCGCAGAGACGGGGCGTGGCGCGGGCTTTGCTGCGGCGGCGCTCTGTCGCTCACTTGGTCGCTGGGCGCGCTCCTGTGGAGCCGCAGTTTGTGCCGGCACCCGTATGGCAGCGGATGCCGCAAACTCGGCAAAGCGATCGATCCCCTCATCTTCCAGCAGGAACTCCACCCCCGCATCCGCATGAAAATGCAGAAGCGCGGCCAGTTCTCCGGCATTGAGCTGTGAGACTTCGATCATGTCTCCTCTTTAAAGGATGGCGAGGGAACCGGCAAACGCTGATCCACAGGGGCGGCGGTCACGAGACCCAGTCGACGATATCGTCGCGCTCGCCAATCAGCGCCAGGCCATGGGCGATCGACAGCAACTCGCCGCCCCCCTGAATCCGCTCCACACCAAAGCGGCGGCTGAACAGATTACGCACGGCGGGCACGAAGGACGTGCCGCCGGTGAGAAACACCGCGCCGACTTCGCTTTCCGGCATGTTCGCTTCCGCCAGCGTTTCGTCCAGCGCCTTTTCCATGAGCGCGATATCCGGTGCGATCCAGGTCTCGAAATCCGAACGCTTGACCACGCGGTCGCCCGAGCGCCCCAGCGGCTCGAAATGGAACTCGGCCTCTTCCTGCGAGGACAGCGCAAATTTCGTCTTCGAAATTGCCTGATAAAGCGGATAGCCCTCGTCATGCTCGATGAGATCGACGAAGAGTTCCAGTTGATCAGGGTCTTCCGCCTGCCGCACCAGCGACTTGAGGTCCTGGAAATCGCGCAGGGTCTTGAAGATGGACAACTGGTTCCAGCGCCCGAAATTCGCATAATAGTTCGACGGGATTTCCAGCCGCTTGCCGAAGTTGCGGAAATAGCCGCCCTTGCCGATCTGCGGGCTCACGACGTTATCGATGATGCGGAAGTCGAACATGTCGCCGGCAATGCCGACGCCGCCATGGGCGATCGGCTGCGCCTTCACCTTGCCGGCAATCTTCTCGAAGCGGATGATCGAATAGTCGGTCGTGCCGCCGCCGAAATCGGCAACGAGGACATTCGTATCCTGCGCGAGATTCTGGGCGAAGTAGAAGGCCGCCGCCACCGGCTCCATAACGAACTGCACATCCGGGAAACCGAAACGGGCCAGTGCCGTGCGGTAACGCTCCATGGCGAGTTCCGCATCCGCATTCATGCCCGCAAAGCGCACCGGACGGCCGGCGACGATCCGCGTCACATCGGACGGCCAGCCTTCTCCCGAATAGGCCATCATGCGGCGGGTGAAGATTTCCAGCAGGTCTTCGAACGAGTGCCGGCGCGCATGCACGATGGTCGACTGGAAAAGCGGGCTCGCCGCAAATGTCTTGATCGATTGCAGGAAGCGGCATTCGCCCGGATTCTCGATGAAGCTGCTGATGGCAGCGGCGCCAGCTTCCACTTTCAGCGCAAGCCCGCCCAGGTCCTTGTCCTTCATGAAGGAGAGGCAGGTGCGCAGGCTTTCCGTCACCTCCGCGTTGCTGGTGAAGCTCAGCGACCGGGTCGTATCGCCAGCCTTGGCGGCCAGCACGGTGTTGGTCGTGCCGAAATCGAAGCCGAGGGCGGTCATGGCAAATCCTTGTCCGGCCGCGGGGAGGGCGCAGCCTGTGTTTAGGGATGGAAGGCAAATGGCAGGGCGCGCCTGATCGCATGGCGACCGAGCGAAATCAAGGCGTGCTCAATGAAGTTTTTGAGAAATTACATCCGTCGCCCGGCGACGATCGCGCCAATGCCCAGAAGCGCGAGGATTGCGCCATAGAGCATCCATTGCGGCTGCGCGATCATGAAGCTGGAGGCCGGGTAGGGGAAATAGCCGCTTCCCTGACCGATCCAGACCACACCAAACAGGACGGCGAGAATGCCGATGCCGACGAGTACGATACGTTTCATGGCGGTGGTCTCCACTTGGGCTTTAAAGGATCAAATCGACTTCGCCGCGCCGCCATCGCAGCGCACCAGCGTGCCGGTGACATAGCTGGCTGGTACGGAGCAGAGGAACGCCCCGACGCTTGCAAACTCTTCCACCGTCCCAAGCCGCCCTGCCGGGATCGACTTGACCGAAGCCTCACGCACCTCTTCCAGCGTCTTGCCGCTCCGCTTGGCGTTCGCACCGTCGAGTTCGTCAATCCGGTCGGTATGGATCCGGCCCGGCAGCAGCAGGTTCGCCGTCACGCCGGCGCCGGCAATCTCCGCCGAGAGCGTCTTGTTCCAGCCGACGAGTGCGGAGCGCAGCGTGTTGGAAAGCGCGAGATTGGCAATCGGCTCGAATACGCCGGAAGACGCAACAGTCAGCACACGGCCCCAACCGCGCGCCTTCATCTGCGGTACGATGAGATTGGTGAGCGTAATCACGCTGACCACCATCGACTGGAAATAGGTGTTGAGGTTGTCCGCCGTCAGCACGTCCTGCGCCGTGCCAGGCACAGGGCCGCCAGTGTTGTTAACGAGGATATCGACGCCGCCGAGCAGACGTTCTGCTTCGGCGGCGATAAAGGCCGGGAAGCCGCTGTCGGCGATATCGGCCTCAACGTACTGCGCCTTGCCCTTGCCTTCGGCATTGATAGCCGCGCAATTGGCCGCCAGCTTTTCGGCGCTGCGGCCGCACAGGAGAACATCCGCACCCTCCCGTGCCAGCGCCACGGCAATACCCAGCCCCAGGCCGCGCGACGACGCAAGCACCAGCGCGCGCTTGCCGGAAATACCCAGATCCATGATGTCTCTCCTTTTATTTCCCTCGACTTATAGTCTGATCGACTCGATCCGCAAAGCCGCGATCACGAGCCATTCGGGCTTCATCCTGCACGATTTTTCCTTGCCATTTAATTGACGTTAACGTAAACGTAAGTGGATAAATCGTTTGTAATTTCGCACATGCAAGAATTGCAAAGGATTTGACGCATCCACGCTCGACAAGGCCTAAAGCCTTTGTCAAAAAGCCTGACCATTTTTAATCGTCGGGCCGTGCGTGGGGCGAACTTAGACATCTGCGGCTTGCTAGAGGAGAGAGCGATGAGCGGAGAGACAGAACTTCCGGAACGCGAGTCGATGGAATTCGACGTCGTGATCGTTGGCGCAGGTCCGGCCGGTCTTTCCGCCGCGATCCGCCTGAAACAGGTCAATCCGGAGCTTTCCGTCGTCGTGCTCGAAAAGGGCGCTGAAGTCGGCGCGCATATCCTCTCGGGCGCGGTCGTCGATCCAATCGGCATCGACGCGCTGCTGCCCGGCTGGCGCGAGGAGGAGGGCCATCCCTTCAAGACCGAGGTCAAGGCCGACCATTTCCTGCTGCTCGGCCCTGCCGGGTCGCTCCGCCTGCCGAACATTCTGATGCCGCCGCTGATGAACAATCACGGCAACTACATCGTCTCGCTCGGCAATGTCTGCCGCTGGCTGGCCACGAAGGCCGAAGAACTCGGCGTTGAAATCTATCCCGGCTTTGCCGCCGCCGAAGTGCTCTATAACGAAGCCGGCGCCGTCATCGGGGTGGCCACCGGCGACATGGGGATCGAGAAGAATGGCGAGCCGGGCCCGAACTATGCGCGCGGCATGGCGCTGCTTGGCAAATATGTGCTGATTTCCGAAGGCGTGCGTGGCTCGATTGCCAAGCAGCTGATCGCGAAATTCGATCTCTCCAAGGATCGCGAGCCGCAGAAATTCGGCATCGGCATCAAGGAACTCTGGGAGGTCAAGCCCGAGAACCACAAGCAGGGTCTCGTGCAGCACTCCTTCGGTTGGCCGCTCGGCATGAAGACCGGCGGCGGCTCGTTCCTCTATCATCTCGAAGACAACCTCGTCGCGGTCGGCTTCGTGGTGCATCTGAACTACAAGAACCCCTATCTCTTCCCCTTCGAAGAGTTCCAGCGCTTCAAGACGCATCCGGCGATCCGTGGCACGTTCGAGGGCGGCAAGCGCATCTCCTATGGTGCGCGCGCCATCACCGAAGGCGGCTGGCAGTCCGTGCCGAAGCTCTCCTTCCCCGGCGGCGCGTTGATCGGCTGTTCGGCAGGCTTCGTCAACGTGCCGCGCATCAAGGGCAGCCACAATGCCGTGCTTTCGGGCATGCTCGCCGCCGACAAGGTCGCCGCCGCGATTGCCGCAGGCCGCGCCAATGACGAGCCGGTCGAGATCGAAAACGAATGGCGCGATACGGCCATCGGCAAGGATCTGAAGCGAGTGCGCAATGTCAAGCCGCTCTGGTCCAAGTTCGGCACCGCCATCGGCGTTGGGCTGGGCGGTCTCGACATGTGGACCAACCAGCTCTTCGGCTTCTCCTTCTTCGGCACGCTGAAGCACGGCAAGACGGACGCGGCCTCGCTCGAACCCGCCTCGCAGCACAAGCCGATCGACTATCCGAAGCCGGATGGCGTGCTCACCTTCGACCGCCTCTCATCGGTGTTCCTGTCCAACACCAACCATGAGGAAGACCAGCCGGTCCATCTCAAGGTCAAGGACATGGCGCTGCAGAAGGCTTCGGAACTCGGTGTCTATGCCGGCCCGTCCTCGCGCTACTGTCCTGCCGGCGTTTACGAATGGGTCGAGAAGGACGGCGAGCAGACCTATGTCATCAACGCCCAGAACTGCGTCCACTGCAAGACCTGCGACATCAAGGACCCCAACCAGAACATCAACTGGGTGCCGCCGCAGGGTGGTGAGGGCCCTGTTTATCCGAATATGTGAGACTTTTCCTCTCCCCTTGTGGGAGAGGAAGCAAAATCAGCATCTTAGCGGTAGCCAAGTGCTAGATTTTGCAGGTGAGGGGTCCCGATTTTGGCCGCAGCATTTGCCGCATGGACCCCTCACCAAGCCTGCCACGCCAATCGCTTGTCGCTCTTGGGGCAGGCTATCCTCTCCCACAGGGGCAGAGGACGGGGCGTTATCCCCTGGTCGTCATCATCCGCGCCGTCTTTTCCATCCGCCAAGAGACCGCGAAGATCGCCAGGCCGATCAGGCCCAGGAACATACCGACATAGCCGGTTGCGGGATAGCCTAAGCCGAGTGTGACGACGAGGCCGCCGAGCCAGGCGCCGAGCGCGTTGGCGACATTGAAGGCCGAGTGCATGGAGGCGGCGGCGAGCGCCTGACCTTCCGCCGCCACATCCATGAGGCGCGTCTGTACGGCCGGGCCGGGCGCAAACGTGCAGCCGGTGAAGAAGACGCAGAGGCAGAGCATGTAAGGGTTTGCGGCCGTGAGGCTGAAGAGCAACATGATGGCCATATTGAAGATCAGCATGCCGCCGATCGTCCCCATGATGGAGAGATCGGCAAGTCGGGAGCCGACAATATTACCGACATTCATGCCAAGCCCGAAAATGCCCATGATCACGGGAATCCAGGCTGGTGACATCATCGCAACTTCGAGTGCCGTCGGTGCCACATAACTGAACACCGCGAACATGCCTCCGAAGCCGGTGGCGGCTATCAGCAGCGTCAGCCAGACCTGCGGTCGCGTGAAGGCGACAAGCTCACGCTTCATGCTCGCACCTTCTGCCACGGTATCGCGCGGCAGGTAGATGGCGCAGAGTACCACGGTGACGAGCCCGATCATGCCGACACCGCCGAAGACAACGCGCCAGTTCAACA
Organism: Limnomicrobium aquaticum; assembly: GCF_040545545.1. Lineage (NCBI taxonomy): Bacteria > Pseudomonadati > Pseudomonadota > Alphaproteobacteria > Hyphomicrobiales > Rhizobiaceae > Limnomicrobium > Limnomicrobium aquaticum. Next base: position 1,546,118 of record NZ_JBEPMB010000001.1, on the reverse strand, counting down.
ACTGGCCGAAGAAGGACATGATGGGCGTGCCGGCAAGTGTCGCGACCGTCAGGCCCAACATCATCCAGCCGACGGCACGCGCTCGCATGTTCAGTGGCACCAGCGAGGCGGAAACCAGCGAGGCAACACCGAAATAAGCACCGTGCGGTAAGCCGGTCAAAAAGCGCAGGAGGGTGAAGCTCTCGAAAGTCGGGGCAAATGCGCTCATGATATTGCCAGCCGCAAACACGCCCATCAGGCCCAGCAGCAGGTTCCGCCGCGAGAGCTTTGCCGCGAGCATGGCGATGATCGGCGCGCCGACGACAACGCCCAGCGCATAGGCGCTGATCACGTAACCGGCTTGCGGCGCTGTCACATGGAAGCTCGAGGCGATATCCGGCAACACGCCCATGACGGCGAATTCGCCCGTGCCGATGCCGAAGCCTCCGACGGCGAGCGCAAAAATGACAAGCGCGACTTCAAAGCGGGTGTAGGGGCGGGGCGCAGCCCCTTCGGCTGCAGGCATGCAATCAGCGCAGACGGAATCGCTCAAAACGCGGTCTCTCGAATCAATATCGACGCGACGCGCGAAATGCGCGGCATCGAACACGGGGGATGTGAGGTGTCACAATCGAACGCAATGGTTCGACTGCATTAGGCGTAACAGAAGAGCTGAGGCACGTAAAGCAAATATTGCATTGCAGCAATTTGCCTGGCGTTCAGATGGAGCGCATGATCCCGCCGTCAACCCGCAGGTTCTGCCCCGTGATATAGCCGCCACCCTCCGAAGCGAGGAAGGCGACGGTCGCAGCGATTTCGTCCATGGAGCCATAGCGGCCCATGGGGATCTTGTCGCGGCGCTCCTGCTTTTCCGGCAGGCTGTCGATATAGCCGGGCAGGATATTGTTCATGCGGATATTGTCGCTCGCATATTTGTCGGCAAAGAGCTTGGTGAAGGCTGCAAGCCCTGCGCGGAAAACGCCGGATGTTGGGAACTGCGCATCCGGCTCGAAGGCCCAGGCGGTCGAGATGTTGACGATCGCGCCGCCGCCCTGTGCCTGCATATGCGGTGTGACGAGCCGGGTCGGGCGGATAACGTTCAGCAGGTAATAATCCATCCCGAGATGCCAGTCCTCGTCCGAAATATCGAGGACCGGCCCTTTCGGACCGTGACCGGCGCTGTTGACGAGCACATCGATGCGGCCGAAGCGCTCCAGCGACAGGTCGACAAACCGCTTGATGTCGTCGTTTGAGAGATTGGAGCCGGTGACGCCCAATCCGCCAAGCTCGGCGGCCAGCGCCTCGCCCTTGCCGGAGGAGGAGAGGATCGCGACCTTGTAGCCATCGGCCGCCAGTTTCCGGGCCGCCGCTGCGCCCATGCCGCTGCCGCCCGCAGTAATCAGGGCCACTTTCGAACCGGTCATCGCAATCCTCCATCAAGACGCGCAGGATATGTCCGGCGCGTCTCGTTGTATACGCGGCTTCAGGCTGGTTTAGAACCCCGCCAGCACCAGCTTTCCCTTGGTTCTGTTCGTCTCGACAAGCGCATGCGCCTTTTTGAGATTGGCAGCATTGATCGTCCCCAGCACGTCCGTCAGCGTCGTGCGGATGGAGCCGGCTTCGATCAGGCCCGCCACCTCGTTGAGCAATTGATGCTGCCGTTGGATGTCTTCGGTCTGGTAGAGCGGGCGCGTGAACATCATTTCCCAATGGACGGAGATAGCCTTGGACTTGAAGGGCATGATGTTGAAGCTCGCCGGATCGTCGATCAGCGCATAGCGTCCCTGCGGCGCCATCAGCGCAGCAACATCGGCGACATAGCTGTCAGACTGGTTGGTCGAGAAGACGAAGCCCGGCTGGCCGGTCTTCAGGGCTCCGACTTGCGCCGCCAGAGGCTGGGTGTGATCCACGACGTGATGCGCGCCCAGCGTCTTCACCCAGTCCATCGTTTCCGGTCGCGACGCTGTGGCGATCACCGTGAGATCTGTGAGCGCGCGGGCCAGCTGGATTGTCATGGACCCCACACCGCCGGCGCCGCCGATGACGAGCAGGGCGTTCGCGGCACCCGGCACGGCATCACGAACCTTCAGCCGATCAAACAGCGCCTCATAGGCGGTGATTGTCGTGAGGGGCAGGGCCGCCGCTTCCTCGAAACTCAGATTGCCGGGCATCCTGCCGACAATGCGTTCATCCACCAACTGGAATTCCGCGTTCGAGCCAGACCGGTTAATCGCGCCGGCGTAGTAGACCCGGTCGCCAGGCTTGAAGAGCTTGGCCTCCGGCCCCGCCTTCACGACAACGCCGGCCGCATCCCAGCCGAGCACGAAGGGTTGCCCATTTTGCGGCGTGCGATGAGCCCGGACCTTGACGTCAACGGGATTGACCGAGACGGCTTTGACTTCGACCAGTATGTCGCGTCCTACGGGCTCCGGCACTGGCAGTTCGAGATCAATCAGCGAGTTTTCATGCGAAATCGGCAAAGGTTGTGAGTAGGCAACGGCACGCATAGGTCTTCTCCTGTATTTGAAAGACAGGAGCTATTAAGGTACTAAAGAACAAACCTGCAAGAATGCACATTTTTGGCCAGTAGTACCAAAAAGGATACTGTGAATGTCCCGCCCCAGAGCCAAGCTCGTCAAGGATTTCCCTGGCTGCGCCGTCGAGGCGGCGCTGAGTTTCATCGACGGAAAGTGGAAAGGCGTGCTGCTTTTCCATCTTCTGTCGGGCACACAGCGCTTCAATGAGCTGCGCCGCAAGCTGCCCTCGGTGACGCAGCGCATGCTGACCCGGCAGTTGCGCGAGCTTGAGGAGGCAGGCCTGGTTCGCCGAACAGTTCATCCCGTCGTACCACCGCATGTCGATTACGATCTGACGCCGCTGGGCCGTAGTATGGAGCCGGTGATCCGGGCACTGGCCATCTGGGGCCAGACCTATGTTTTCTGCGGACGGGACGGCGCGCATGTCGTGCCGCCGGAAGACCAGACGGAACTTCAGGGGGCTGCTCTGCGTTACTTCGCCAATACGGCATGAAAAACCGGCTCCTTTCGGAGCCGGACGTTAGCATATGGAAATGGAAGGTCTCTCAGCCGCCAAAAAGGGAGGCGAGGAAGGACTTCTTGCCGCCTGTCGGAGCGTCGCTGCCGAGGCTTTCGACGACGACAATCGTGTGCACATCACCGCGCTTGTAGTACTTCAGGAAGCTGTAATAGTCCTTGAAAGCGATACATCCGGCGGAGTCACCCGGGCGGCGGCGGAGATAGGTATGCGTCAGGATACCGTCGCGCCCGAACATGCGGCTGCGGTCCTGCGGCGTCATGCGAAGGGCCGGCACACCATGGAAGGGGCTTTCGCGCATGGAAAGCTTGTAGGTGTTCGGCGGCGTCGGACCCTTGGTCTTGACGTTCTTGTACTTCGGATTGTCGCGATACTGGCCTAGACCGGAATGCGCCTCGAACTTGGTGCCGTCCGGCATGTAGACTGTTTTTGCGGTGATGTCGTAGATGGCAACGCCGGCCTGCATCTTCGGCGCGGTCGCCTTGCGCGGCAGGCCAATGTCTTCGTTATCCGTCTTCGTGTTTGCATAAGCGAGCACCTGCTTGGGTGCTTCGGTCTTCGCCGTAGCTGGCGGCGCCGGCGGCTTCGGCCAGCCTTCGGGGCGGGCCATTGGCAGCGGCGCGTCGAAATCGGGCTCCTGCATCACGACCTTGAAGCGGCTTTCGGCGCTATCGGGCGTCACAAGGCTGGCAACCTGCTGGTCGGCCTGCGGCTTCTGCGGGATGGACGCGGTGGCAACAGCCGGCTCGGCCTCGGTCTGCGGTGCTGCGGTGGGCGTCGGAACGCTTGCGAGACGCAGCATGTTCTGCATGTCCGCTTGCGCAAAGACCTCTGCCTTCTTCGGCAGAACCGGAACATCTACGGAGGCGACTGCCTCGCGCGGCGGCACGGTGAAGGACTTGGCGGCGTGGGTCACGACGGCGTCGGCCACGAAAGGATAGAGACGCGACGACTTCTCTGTGCGAATATTGCGGGCTTCGATCTGAGCCTGCGTGGGCGGCAGCGGATCCGTCAGCGTGAGGCGGATCTTGCTTGTTTCTGCAGGCGCATTGTGCGTGGATGTAACGGTGGCGAATGCAATCAACAGCGCTGTCGCGCCCGTTGCCGCAATAGCCGCTCCCTGGGACATGCTCAATCCGGTAGCCTTCGTCGCTTTCGCCTGTCGCGGACGAGCGTGAGCCCCGAACCTGCCGGCGATATCTGCCACATTTGCCATTAAACTCGGCTCCACTCGTTACGCAGACCCGCATTGAGGCAACGGAAGCCTCGCGGGGAACTGATGAGCCCAGTGTGACAAACTATGGTAACCAAATGGTTTACGAGGCCTTCTGAATTGTAACTACGCCTAAAAGAAACGCCTAAAGATAGGACGTTATTGGCCTTTTTACGGCGCGAGTCAACAGAAGTGGCTGTTCGCGTTCCTGTGTGGTTACCGGCTCCGGGTCGAAATACCAAAATGCAAAAACCGCGCCAGGGTGTCCGACGCGGTTATGAATATGCGAGAGCTTGCTTGCGCGAAGCATTCTGTCCCTGGTCGGGCTTCTTGTTCTTGTCATAAACTGTGGTGGCGATCACGTCGCGATCCGATCTACTTCGGATCAGTGCATGGTCATCCATTCGCGGGCTTCGCGGAGTGCCTGAGCGAGCTGCATCTTGGTCATCGCGGTGGAGAGATCGGCGCGCAGCGAGGCGGCGCGGTCGGAGCCCTTGATGGCGGCAATGTTCAGCCATTTGTGAGCGGCCACCAGATCGACATCGCAACCACGACCGGCGGCATACATCAGACCCATTTCGCAAAACACGTCCGCGCGGGTTTCGCAGCCCATCGTCGACGTCTCGTTCATTTCAAATCGTGCCATTGTATTAATCCCTGTGCCTGTTTCTTTGTTGTTTTTGTTTGTTTCTTTAATCCCTGTTTTCCCTTGCGGGTCACCCTGCTGGCCCCGCCCGTCTTGTTGCGGACTGGGGCCTGCCTGGTGCATCTGGCCGGGTTGTTTCCCGTGCTCGTCTTGTGGCTTCACTATCCCACGAGCCCTTCAACACCCGCTTAAAAGGCATCCTTAATTGGACGAAAACAAAGTTCAAATGATTGGTAAACTTGGCTTTTTGTTAAACATCAGAAGCCTTGCGATGCCGGGCTTTTGCGATAAATTTTACGGATTATTCAATCTGCGATTTCAACCAAACGCTAACCAAGCAAAACGAAGACCTTTTTCTTCGCCGCCGGCCTGCCGCCGAAACGACATGAAAATCCGGTTTACCTTTACGTGCGCGTAAAGTAATGTGTGTCTGTCTGCGGGCCTTGATAGGGGCTTGGCAGACGCTGGTTTTCATAGGAGCATGGCAAATGCCTGCCCGGCAGAGGATGCGGGCACGGCCGCGACGCCTTGGAGGAGGTCTCTGAATGATGAAATTGATTTCGGCAGCAATCGTGATTTCGGCTTTTGCCGCACCGGCTTTCGCAGCCGAGCCTATTGAGGGCACATGGAAGCGTTCGAACGGCACGCTCATCCAGTATTCCGGCTCGGGCGACAAATTCTGCGGCACCGTGCTGAACAACGAATACAAGGGCAAGTCCATCGGCTGCATGTCCGGTAAGGGCGCCGACTACAAGGGCACCGTCAATAAGCTTGACGAAGGCAAGACCTATTCCGGCAAGGCCCATGTCGAGGGCAAGACGATGACGCTTTCGGGTTGCGCGCTCGGCGGCCTCATCTGCAAGAGCGAGAGCCTGGCTCGGCAATAACCGGTAAACGCCCGGTGAAAGGTTTGCGAAGGGCCCGGCGGCGACGTCGGGCTTTTTTGCATGTTGAGTTCGCTGTTTCGTGTTCACCAATCTGAATGGTGGCTGAATAGCCGTCTCAGCCCGCGTTCAGTCCGAGCTTGCTACAACCGGATCACACAATGAGAGTGGATCGGGAGTGGCAGATATGGACGGGCAGGTCAGACGCATGGTGATCATCGCTTTGGTCGGGATGGTCTTTGGCCTGTCGACATCGGCGGTCATCACGTCGGCCTCCGGCAGCAATGTCCGCTTCTATCACGGTCCTGAAGTCGCCTGCGTGCTGAACGCCGATCCACTCTGCGGCGGCGTGAAGTAGTCGTCCTTGAGGCGCGCCGCGGCTGTCGATTGCTTGTTACACTGTTCAGTCTATAATGGGACATGGACAAGCGAATCTTCCCCACCCGACCCCTTCCTTTCATTTCTCCCGATCCGTACGAGCCGCAGGTTTTTGATGACCCTGCAGCAGCCGTCGATGCGCTGAAGGCGCTTTATGAGCGCAACACCGCTTTTCTTAGCGACGCCTTCAAGGCGATTGCCAGTGGCGTGACGCCCGGCGCGCGCTTCCGGGCATTTTACCCGCAGGTCTCCATTGAGACGTCGAGCTTTGGCCATGTGGACTCGCGTCTCTCCTACGGCCATGTGACGGCGCCCGGCGTCTATACGACGACGATCACCCGTCCTGAACTCTTCCGCCACTATCTGAAAGTCCAGCTAGAACTGCTGATGAAGAACCACGGCGTGCCCGTCGTGGTTTCGGAATCGACGACGCCGATTCCCCTGCATTTCGCCTTCGGCGAGGGCGCCCATGTCGAGGCGAATTTCGTTGAGGGTGCGGAAGTCCAGTTGCGCGACCTCTTCGATACGCCCGATCTCAACACGACCGACGACGAGATCGCCAACGGCGAGTATGAACCGGCACCCGGCGAGCCAAGCCCGCTTGCTCCTTTTACCGCCCAGCGCATCGACTATTCGCTGGCGCGGCTGAGCCACTACACCGCGACCGGGGCCACGCATTTCCAGAATTTCGTCCTCTTCACGAACTACCAGTTCTATATCGACGAATTCTGCAAATGGGCGCGCGAGCAGATGGCCGGCGGCGGCAACGGCTACAGCGCTTTTGTCGAGCCCGGCAACATGATCACCTATCCGGGTGAGACTGAGCCCAGCGAAGGTGGCGCTCCCCGCCTGCCGCAGATGCCGGCCTATCACCTGAAGAAGAAGGGCCATGCCGGCATCACCATGGTCAATATCGGCGTCGGCCCGTCCAACGCCAAGACGATTACAGACCATATCGCCGTGCTGCGCCCGCATGCCTGGCTGATGCTCGGCCACTGCGCCGGCTTGCGCAACTCCCAGCGTCTCGGCGACTACGTTCTGGCGCATGCCTATATGCGCGAAGACCATGTGCTCGACGACGACCTGCCGGTCTGGGTGCCGATCCCGGCGCTGTCGGAAGTGCAGGTGGCGCTCGAAGAGGCCGTCGAGGAAGTCACCGGCTACAGTGGTTACGAGCTGAAGCGCATCATGCGCACCGGCACGGTCGCCACCATCGACAACCGCAACTGGGAACTGCGCGACCAGCGCGGCCCGGTGAAGCGCCTGAGCCAGGCGCGCGCCATTGCGCTCGACATGGAATCGGCGACCATCGCCGCCAATGGCTTCCGCTTCCGCGTGCCGTACGGAACGCTGCTCTGCATTTCCGACAAGCCGCTCCACGGCGAGTTGAAACTACCCGGCATGGCGACTGCCTTCTACCGAACGCAGGTCAACCAGCATCTCCAGATCGGCATCCGCGCCGTCCAGAAAATGGCCGAAATGCCCTCGGAAAAGCTCCACTCGCGCAAGCTCAGAAGCTTCTTCGAGACGGCGTTCCAGTAAGCCTTCTGGCGGGGCGAGGGGCTGCGTCGATGGAGCTTGCTGAGCTTGGCGACCGCATCTGCATCCTCGGCCCGTCCAATAGCGGCAAGTCGACGCTGGCCAATGCCATAGCCCGCAAGCGCGATCTGCCGGCTGTTCATCTCGACCAGCTTTATCATATGCCCGGCACCGACTGGGTGCCGCGCCCGCGCGAGGAATTCTTCGCGTTGCATGACGAGGCGATTGCCGGCGAGCGCTGGGTGATGGACGGGAACTACTCCGCCTGCATGCCGCAACGCTTCGCCCGCGCCACCGGCGTCATCCTCCTCGAAATCTCGACCGCGCTCAGCCTCGCTCGCTATTTTCGCCGAACGCTCTTTCAGAGTGACCGGATCGGAAGTCTGTCTGGCGGTCGGGACAGCATCAAATGGATGATGATCCGACACATTGCGGTCGTGACACCGAGGAACCGGGAACGGAATCGCAGGACATTCGCCGATGTCGGCCTGCCCAAGATCCATCTACCCTCGGCCGCGGCAATCGAAGCGGTGTATAAAGAATGGAACCTTCAGCGATAGATCTGTTTGATTTCGGCGGGAGCCGAATATTCAGGCCCGTTCATCCGTAGTACAATCGGATGTCAGGCCCTACAGATCGCGTTCGGGCGCAAAAGGCATCCGCCCAGCAGAGGTTGCAGTGTCAGACGTATATTCTATCGCCTGTACCTAAACCGTTGTCGGTCATTTGCGACCTTGCTTTCGAAACAGCAAGCCTGCGCCGTGCCCTGCTCTGACAGAAAGAGGCGCCGGCTTGCGAACTCAGGATTGGAACCCCGGATGTACCGCTTCATCGTGACCAGCAGATACTCTTCCATGCTTCTCGCCCTTGGCGTCCTCTGGGCCGCCAGTTCCGCCGCCCAGGCGGCCGCAGACTGCCAGCCTGTCTTCGACGCCTATGAAGCGCAGATGAAGGTGCCCGCGATGAAGAAGACAGTGAAGACGCCAGGCATGAAGGACCCGGCTGAACTGATCTTGACGCAGGATGCGCTTTACGGCCGTGTCGGTGCCGCGGATACTTGGGACAAGACTCCCTTGAGCCCTGCAGTTCGTGCGATGATGAAGGAGAAGACAGCCTCGCCCAAGACCATCACCGATTGCAGCAAGCTCGGGGCCCAGCAGATGGACGGTGTCGCGGTAACGGCTTACGAAATTTCGCCCACTGCGGCGACCGGCAACCTGCCCGGCGAGAAGCTGACGGTTCTCATCGATGACAAGAGCGGCCTGCCGGTCTCCGAAACAGCGCTCAAGGCCGGTACGGAGGCGAAGATCGTCTACGAAGGCGTCACCGCGCCCATGCCGTGAGCGACGCGGCCCGGACGTCCGGCCAACAGGATTTGCCGACATCGCCAGTCTTGATGAGGTTTCATGCTCTCACGCTGGCCTTGGTTGCGCCGCCAGTGGCTGGCGCGCATCCGATATCGCGCGCTTCTGACGGATCAATAGATGACTGGGCCGGCGGTGCTGTCCTTCAGCCGTCGCCCGATGCGAGGCCGCCGAGAAAACTCGACAGAAGCGCATTCAGCGCCATCCGCTCGTCCGACGATAGCGGGCCGACAATCCGGTGCTGGTTCTCCACATGCGCCGTCACGGCCTCATCGATCAACCTCAACCCCTCCGGCGTCAGCGCCACGATCATGCTGCGGCGGTCTTCGGGGTTGGGTTCTCGGGAGACAAGACCTGCCTTTTCCAACTGGTCGATACGGTTCGTCACCGTTCCGGACGTGATCATCATGCTGTCCATCAGCGCGCCGGGTGAGAGTGCATAAGGCGCGCCGTGCCGCCGAAGGGTCGCGAGAACATCGAAGCCGGCGCTGTTTAGACCGAAGCGGCCGAAGACCTTTTCCTGCTCCCGCACGATCTTTTCGCGCAGCCGCCCCAGCCGACCGATGAGGGCCATGGGCGCGACATCCAGATCCGGCCGCTCCCGGTTCCATTGCGCCACGATCCTGTCGATGTCATCCGGGGTCTTTTCACTCATGCAGAAAACGTCACCACGAATTTATCTTGACGTCAAGATTTATCCATTTATCTTGAGGTCAAGATAAATGGAGGCTTTCATGCCCGCCGTCGCCCTCTCCGACATTCTGTTGACTGCGCTTGCACCGCTGATTTGGGGCAGCACCTATATCGTCACGACCACCTTTTTGCCCGGTCTCGATCCGCTCTTCGTTTCGGCGCTCCGAGCCTTGCCGGCCGGCATTCTGTTGCTGGTGCTGACACGGCAATTGCCAACCGGCATCTGGTGGCTACGCGCTTTCGTCCTCGGCGCGCTCAATTTCTCGATCTTCTGGTGGATGCTCTTCATCACGGCCTATCGTCTGCCGGGCGGGGTGGCCGCGACCGTTGGCGCGGTCCAGCCTTTCATCATCGTCTTCCTCGCCCGCGCGCTCGTCGGCACGCCGATCCGCGCTGTCTCCGTTCTTGCTGCTCTCGGTGGGGCGCTGGGCGTCGCGATCCTGATCCTGAAACCAGGCGCGGCCCTCGACCCGCTCGGCGTGGTGGCCGGGCTGTTCGGCGCGCTTTCCATGGCGTTTGGCACGGTGCTCACCCGTCGCTGGCAGCCGCCAGTGCCGCTCTTGACCTTCACCGCATGGCAGTTGAGCGCCGGCGGCATTCTCCTGCTGCCGGTCGTCTTTCTGCATATCCATGATCTGTTGACACTGACCGCCGCCAATCTCGGGGCCGTCGCTTATCTAAGCTTCATCGGCGCGGGTCTCACCTATGCGCTCTGGTTCCGCGGCATCGCGAAGCTCGACCCCAACCGCGTTTCGCAACTGGCCTTCCTCAGCCCCGTCGCCGCCGTCACCCTCGGCCTGATCTTCCGCCATGAAATGCTGACGCCCTTCCAGTGGGCCGGCATGGCGCTGATCTTTTGCAGCATCATGCTCGGCCAACGGGGAGGGCGCGCAGCAAAAGCGAGGCCGGGAATTTAGCCGACCTGATTTTCCTGGATCACGATGACCTTCGTGCCGGTCGGCACGCGGTCGTAAAGATCAATGACGTCATAGTTCAGCATGCGAATGCAGCCGGACGACATGGCGTAGCCGATGGATTCCGGCTGGTTGGTGCCGTGGATGCGGAAATGCAGGTCGTTGCCGCCGCGATAGAGGTAGAGGGCGCGCGCGCCAAGCGGATTGTTAGGGCCGCCCGACATGCCGCCGGCGAGCTTGGCGTATTTGCCGGGGTCGCGCTTGATCATGTTGGCGGTCGGTGTCCAGGTCGGCCATTCGGCCTTGCGGCCGACATAGGCATTGCCGCGCAGCTGCAGGCCTTCGCGGCCGACGCTGACGGCGTAGCGGATCGCCTTGTTGTTGCCGAGGATGAAGTAGAGCCGCCGTGCCGGCGTGTCGACGATCACCGTGCCGGGCTTCTCGCTTGAAGGATAGTCGATTTCCGCACGGCGCAGTTCCGGCTTGATCTTGTCGAGCGGCATGCCCGGCAGCGGATGCTCTTCCTGCGGCTTCGGGCCATAATTCGCGGCCTGCTGGGCGTTCTGCGTGGTGCAGCCGGCAAGGGCTGCGGAAAAGCCGAGAAGAAGGCTGCGACGGGTGATCGGCATGGATTTTCCTTCGGGGGAGGGAGAGGATTCGGTGCCGCAGAATTACCTTAATTATGGTAAACCGAAGGTTAACGGCGGCGTTTAACCGAGCCGCCGGAGAACCCTCGGCAGCGCATCTTCAAACAGGGAGAGATCGGCTTCAGGCCCGACGCTGACACGGATGCAGCGATTGAGCGGCGCAACGCCCGGCAGCCGGATGAACACCCCTTCCTCCATCAAACCATCCACGATGGCGCGCGAATAGGGGCCGTCGCGGCCGGTATCGATGGCAACGAAATTCGTGGCCGAAGGCAGCGGCGAGAGCTGGTTTGCGCGGGCGATATCGGCTATCCGATCGCGCGCCGACTTGACGCGGGTGAGCGTTGCTTCGAGATAATCCCTATCGGCAAGCGCAGCCATGGCAGCTGCAATCGCAATCCGGTTCATGCCGAAATGGTTGCGGATCTTGTCGAAGGCGTTGGCATTCTCCGGCGTCGAGATCGCATAGCCGACCCGCGAACCCGCCATGCCATAGGCCTTGGAGAAGGTGCGCGTGCGGATGACATTCGGCAGGTCGATCAGGCTCTCGATGGACGGAATGGAGCCGGCAGGTGCTGTCTCGCCATAGGCCTCGTCGAGGATCAGCAGCGCCGTTTCCGGCAGCGCCTTCGCGAACGCGACGATCTTCTCCGCGCTGTGCCAGCTGCCCATCGGGTTGTCCGGGTTGGCTACATAGACCAGCGGCGCGTTCTCGCGCTTCACGGCATCGAGTAACCCTTCCAGATCCTCGTGGTCGTTCTTGTAGGGCACGGCGACCAGACGGCCGCCAAAGCCTGCGACCTGGAAATTGAAGGTCGGATAGCCACCGAGCGAGGTGACCACCGGGGTTCCTGGCAGCACGATCATGCGCACGATGAGACCGAGCAACCCGTCGATACCACCGCCGACATTGAGGTGATTGGGAGTGACGCCGAGATGGGCTGCAAGTGCCACTCGCAGATCATAATTCTCCGGGTCGGCATATTGCCACGTCTCGCGCGCGGCCTGTTCCATTGCAGCGATCGCCTTCGGCGAGGGGCCAAAGCCGTTCTCGTTCGCGCCGATGCGCGCCTTCACCTTCAGGCCGCGGCTTCGTTCGATGGCCTCGGGACCGATAAAAGGGATGGTGGTGGGCAGCGAATTGATGAGCGGCGTGAAACGGCTGAAACTGGACATGCGACGAAAATGCTCCCTGAAGGCGTTGCGCTAGAATAGGGAGAAACGCATCGTCGGCAAGGGCTACTTGGTTTTGAAATAGTCCGAGCGGATCATCTTGTGGATGAGGTGTTCGTCGATCTGCGCGATGAACTTCACGCCCACCTTCCGGTCCTTGCGATAGATCTCGGCACAGCCGATGCGGTTGGGAAAACCCTCGATCATCAGATAGTAATGCTTGGGCAGACCGATGCAGTGGCTGAGTTCCAGACCGGCGCCTGCAACCGATATGTCCACCACTTTCGCCTGGCGCTCGTAAAGCCCGGTCAGGCCGCGCCCGATGGTCACGATTCGTGCGTTCTGCCGCACCTTGTAATGCTCGAATTTCCGGTCGTAGACGCCGGATTGAACGTCGGACATGTAGGTGGATTTGTCGAGCATCGGAGGGACCTGTCTTTCGGTTCCCCCACTCTGGCGCAGATCCCTTCCATCGGACTGAAGGAAATCGTTAAGACTTGATCGATCGCCAAATCATTTCAGGGTTCAGTTGCTGAGTTCGAACGCCGCGTTGCGGCGCAGGATCATTTCTAGAAAATCATCTGCCAGCAGCATGTTGAACTTCAAAGACACAGATTCCAGCGTCCGCTTGACCAGCGTGCAGCCCATCTCGTCGTGAAGGCCGTTGATGATGATGAAGAAATGGCTCGGCACCATCAGGTCGGGTTCGACCTTCAGCTTGGCGCCGCTCACCGATACATCCTTCATCATGCACAGCGCTTCGCTGGACTTGAAGTGATGGCCGATCATAATGAGCCGCGTCGGCAGGTTGACCGGAAATCGTTCGTAGTCGAACTCGGCTCCCGGCCGGTGCGGTTCAGTCCCGTTAAAATGCAGGCCCATGCTTGGCCCCCATATCGACTGTTAAACCTGATTGCAGAATAACGTAGACCTCTCGCCGGAAGCTTAATGCGTTCCGTCAAGTTTTAGGCTTTTCCAGATTTGGGAGCGTCCTGCGGTCGCAATGTCACGCAAATTGCCGCCTGTAGGCTGCAGGGCTGATGCCAAGCCGGGTGCGGAAGTGATGGCGCAGGTTTGCTGCGCTCCCATAGCCCGCGACTCTGGCGACCTCTTCGAGGTCGCCCCGCGCGTCCGCCTCCAGCAGCCGTTGCGCTTCACGTAGCCTTGTCATGGCGATCCACTCGCCCGGCGATACGCCGGCGGCCTCTTCGAACCGGCGCTGGAAACTACGCAGGCTCATGCCGGCGCGCTTGGCCAGCATTGTGAGCGGCAGGTCGCTCCCAATATTCTCCCGCATCCAGTCGAAGAGCGGGCTCAGCCGCTCTTTCTGGTGATCGCGGGCAACCGGGCCGGGAATGAACTGCGCCTGTCCGCCCTCGCGATGCGGTGGCACGACAAGCCGCCGCGCGACACTGTTGGCCGCCTCCGTCCCGAAATCCCGCCGCACGACATGCAGGCAGAGATCGATCCCCGCGGCGCTGCCGGCGGCGGTGAGGACCGAGCCGTTGTCGACATAGAGCACCGACGGATCGAGGTCGATGTCCGGAAAGCGTGCAGTGATCGAGGCAGCATAGCGCCAATGAGTCGTCGCTTTCAGTCCCGACAGAAGGCCGGCCTGCGCCAGCACCGTGATACCCGAACAGAGCGACATGACGCGCGCGCCACGCTGGTTCGCATCACGCAAGGCCTGAAGAAGTTCTTCCGGCGCTAAGGCATCGATCGCGCGCCAGCCGGGAACCACGATGAGATCTGCTTCGCCAAGATGATCAAGCCCGCCACTGGCCATGACGGTCAACCCGCCGGCTGCCCGCAATGGGCCGTCTTCGACAGCCACGACCTGATAGCGATACCAGCCGGGACCCATTTCCGGACGCGGCAGGCCGAAAACCTCATAGGCCACGCCGAATTCAAAGGTACAGAGCCCGTCATAGGCGAGCACGGCGACACGCGGGCCATGGGTGGGCGAAATGTGGTCTGGCATGATTTCGACGATAGTTGTCATTCACGCCAATTTCAAGCGGAGCGAACCTTTTGTATCAATCGTTCGCAACGGAAGCAGAACAAGAGGAGCCAACATATGCCAAGCCCGGTCGCCGAGATTCCCGCAGCCGCTAGTTCAGATGCAGAACGCCACTTTGCCGCCAAGTTCACCTTTGAGACGGATTGCTGGGATGTTCATGCCTCGCAGCAGGCTGGGCTAAGCGACTTCGTTCTTCTCGATGTCCGGTCCCCAGATCTTTACCGCAAGGGGCATCTGCCGGGTGCCTTGAACCTGCCGCACGGCAAGATGACCGCCAACCGCATGGCTGAATGGTCGCAGGACACGCTCTTTGTCGTCTACTGCGCCGGCCCTCATTGCAACGGTGCGGACCGGGCCGCTCTTCGCCTCGCACGCCTTGGCCGCCCGGTAAAGATCATGATCGGCGGCATAACCGGCTGGGCCGACGAGGGTTTTGAATTCAGAACGGAATTGGACTGAAACGGCTTTCCAATGCCACACACTCCGGCTAGTTTCGCGCGCGACAGGGTGAAGCGTGGAGATTATGACGTGTCCGAACGGCTGGTGATCATCGGGGGAGGGCAGGCGGCATTCGCCTGCGCGGCAAAGCTGAGGGCGCTGAACGACATGCGTCCGATCACCATCGTTTCCCGCGAAGACGCCTATCCTTATCAGCGGCCACCGCTGTCGAAGAAGTATCTGTTGGGTGAGATGTCGCTTGATCGGTTGATGTTCCGCACCACGGAATGGTTTGCCGAAAACGCCGTCGATGTTGTGACAGGCGTCAGCGCCGTGTCGCTCGACCGCGCGGGCAAACAGGTCACTCTCTCAAATGGCGAAAGCCTTGACTATGGTCAGGCGGTGTTTGCCACGGGCTCAACCCCGCGCAGCCTGCCCGAATCCATGACGCAAGGGCTCGGCGGCATCTTCACAATCCGCAGCTTCGCCGATGCCGACCGATTGCGCCCCCATATGGTGGCCGGAAAGCGGCTGCTCGTCGTCGGCGGCGGTTATATTGGCCTGGAGGCAGCCTCCGTTGCGCGGCATCTCGGACTCGAGGTGACCGTCATCGAGGCGGCGGAGCGCATTCTTGCACGCGTGGCATCTCCGGCAACCGCTGACATCTTTCGGGCGATCCACCGCCATCATGGCGTCGAGATTATCGAAAGCGTTGGACTTGCCGCATTAGTGGGCGAGGCGGGCCATGTAACCGGCGCCGAACTCTCGGATGGCCGCCGCCTGGAGATCGATCTGGTCATTGCCGGAATAGGTGCCTTTGCCGAGGATGGCGTGGCACGCGCTGCTGGAATCGCCTGCGGCAACGGTATTTCGGTGGACGAATTCGGCCGCACCTCCGACCCGAACGTCTACGCGATGGGCGATTGCGCCGAACAGGACTGGAAAGGCCGGCCAATCCGCCTGGAATCGGTCCAGAACGCCGTTGACCAGGCAGAAAATATCGCGCTCAACCTGACCGGAGCAAATGAACCCTATCGCCCGAAGCCATGGTTCTGGTCCGATCAATACGATGTCAAGCTGCAGATTGCCGGCTTTAATGCCGGTTATGACGAAACGATCGCCCGTCCCGGCGCGCGCGAGGGCGCGTCTTCCGTCTGGTATTTCGCTTCCGGCGATCTCATCGCCGTGGATGCCGTCAATGATGCCAAGGCTTACGTGGTGGCCAAGAAGCTGCTGGACAGCGGCAGGCCTGCACGCGTGCGAGACGCGGTCTCCGACCTCGGGGTTGATATCAAGTCATTGATTTAGCGGACTTCTACCAACGCAGTTCATGGGAATAACTGTTCCAGAGCTCCAGCAGGCTGGACGCGTGGGATCTCGAAACATTCGGCCTTCCTGGACAGCGAAGTTGATGGTGCGTTCCTGGCGTTGTTTAATTCAAAATTGATTGCGTATCGCCCGGTCAAATAGGCTTTTGCAATTCATTTCATATAAATATTCATATATATTACGCAAGCAAAAGGGGGCGATAGTTTCGCCCCCTGGTGTTTTTTTCAACCTATGCACCCCAAAATTATCAGGGATTTTGGTGAGTTGCTTAGAACGAACGTTCGAAGCGGAGGAAGCCCGAGGAGGTTTTCGTGCTGGTATACTTGCCTTCGGCGAGGACTGCGAAGCCGTTGGCGACGTTCCAGCCCAGATCGCCGACAACGTTCCAGGTCTTCGGCGTGAAGGAGTAGGAGTAGTCAACTGCAGCAAAGATCTGCGAGGTCAGGTTGACCTTGCCACCAGCTACCATGCTGAAGCCCTGAGCCGGAGCGTACTGGCTGTTCGCGCTAGCCGAGTATACACCGATCAAGCGAAGCGTAACCGGGTTGAAGATCGCCTGAACATAGCCCTTCGCGCCAAAAGCCTTGGCTGCAATGTCGTAGTTAACAGCGATCGCGCCCGAGAAGGGATCCTTGTCGATGTTACCATAGCGTACGCCAGCGTTCAGACCGGCGGTCTTGCCAGCAACGTTCGACCAGTCATCAACGCCAGCAGAATATGTAAGGGCACCCGACTTGCCGTAGACGGCAGCGTAGGACGTCGTGATACCCTTGTGGTTGCCGCCGTCATCGGTCAGACCACCGGCAACGATGTTACGGTGCAGGTAGGTATCGAAGTTACCGACTTCGAAACCGAACGCGCCAGCGTCAACACCAGCGTAGAATGCGGTGGTGAACCCGTTGTAAGTCGTACCCGTGCTGACGCCGCTACCCGCAACCGAGCCGCTATTGCCCGTGATGCGAATGAACGAATAAACAGTACCGACTTCAGTCGAGTTCTTCGCATTGACTTCGATACGACCATAAGAGCCCGTATTCGACGACCAGTGATAGCCCGCATTTGTCGGCGTGCCGGCGGCCTGCGTTGTCAGAAGGGCGGGGTTGTTGGAGTAGTTCAACTGCCAGCGAACGCTGCCGTTGATCTTGAGGCATGTTTCGGTGCCGGGAATGTAGAAGTAGCCGGTACCGAATGCGTCACAAACTTTTACGTATTCCATCGGCTCCGGAGCGGCAGCAACGATAGCATCAGCAGCCTGGGCACCGGAAACAACTGCGAACGCAGCCGCCGTCCCAAGGAGGAGACCCTTGATATTCATCTGAATGACCCCATTCAAAGAGTGTTAGGTAACGTCAACTAGCCCGTCCCCGAAGAGAGGCGGCCTTCATCGACATTCTGGAGAAAAGCGTCGCACGCATACAAAGTGCTGCGATCATCTTTTTGCCGGCCAGCCTTCGGGCTATCCCGGATATGAAATGGAGGCCCGGCGAACCGGACCTCCACAGAAAAACCCTTGCGGATTAGAAGCTGCGCTGTACGCGCAGGAAGCCAGACGAAACCTTGGCGCTGGTGTACTTGCCTTCCACGAGGAGGTCGAAGCCCTTGGCAACGTTCCAACCCAGGTCGCCGGCAACCTGCCAGGTCTTCGGCGTGAAGGAGTAGGAGTAGTCAACAGCTGCAAAGAACTGCGGGGTAAGCTGAACCTTGCCGCCAGCTACGATGCTGAAGCCCTGAGCCGGAGCGTACTGGCTGTTTGCCTTAGCCGAGTAGACGCCGATCAAGCGCAGCGTAACCGGGTTGAAGATCGCCTGAACATAGCCCTTCGCGCCAAAAGCCTTGGCTGCGATATCGTAGTTTACATCGATAGCGCCCGAGAAGGGATCCTTGGCGATGTCGCCATAGCGAACGCCAGCGATCAGACCAGCGGTCTTGCCAGCAACGTTCGACCAGTCGTCAACGCCAACTGCCCAGGTGATCGCACCCGACTTGCCGTAGACGGCAGCGTAGGACGTCGTCATGCCCTTGTGGTTGCCGCCGTCATCCGTCAAGCCGCCAGCAACGATGTTGCGGTGCACGTAGGTGTCGTGCGAACCGACTTCAAAGCCGAATGCGCCAGCGTCAACACCAGCGTAGAAGGCTGCGTTGAAGCCGTTATACGTGTTGCCGGTGCTTACGCCCGAGCCGGAAACGAAACCGTTGTTGCCCTGAATGCGGAGCCAGGAGTAAACGGTGCCAACTTCGGTCGAGTTCTTGGCGTCGATTTCAACCTTGCCGTAGCCGCTGTTGAACGAAGACCACTTGTAGCCGGGGTTCGTCTGCGTAGCGCCGAAGAGCGGTGCGTTGGAGTAGTTCAGCTGCCAACGAACCTGACCCGAGATCTTCAGGCAGGTTTCGGTGCCGGGGATGTAGAAATAGCCCGTGCCGAAAGCGTCGCAAACCTTGACGTATTCCATGGGTTCCGGAGCTGCAGCGACGATTGCGTCAGCGGCCTGTGCGCCGGATACAACTGCGAAGGCAGTTGCGGAGCCGAGAAGAAGGCTCTTGATGTTCATTTTTGACCTCCAGTCAATTGTTCAAATTGGGAGCGAGTTAACTGCAAGGCAGTTTCCCTGCCCGTTCCCAAACCAAAAGAAGAGCGGCGACTTCCGCCTCGCTTCCGGATTTGAAAATACAAAACCGTTTCGATGGCGCAATCATCAACTGCGTCCCGAGGCATCGTTTCCCCTCGCTTCATGAAACGTTGTTGCGCAAAAGACACGAATTGGACCGACGCAGCGGCAATTCGTTACCGATGAATTAACAAAAGTTCTTTTGGATCAAAAGCTTGTGGTGCGGAATTTAAGATTTTATCAATCTTTTGGATGCGTTCGGAAGGCATGGAGATCCCGTTTTGAAACGGGTTTGGCGCACCCAGCCTGGGTCTTGTGACGAGTTGCAGGGTTGCAGAAAACGGTCCCTGAGCAACTTTTGGGAGCTATCCGGCGCGAGATGCGCAGTGAGTCCCTCCGGCGATTCTCTTAACGCCTGGAATCGTTTTCGCCCGATCTCCTGTGCACAGCAGATCATCGCAATATGTTTTTGATGAAGTTTGCTGTTGATTCAACGCAGCCTTTTCTTTATCAGCCGCTTCGTGGTTGGAGAGGTGGCCGAGTGGTCGAAGGCGCTCCCCTGCTAAGGGAGTATACCTCATAAGGGTATCGAGGGTTCGAATCCCTTCCTCTCCGCCACTGAAACTCTTGTACATACCGAAGAGATAGGTAACAGATTGTCCCCAAGACTTGGGTGACAACCTCTTGCCGAGCGGGTTGTCGATTGTTCGCAGCGGTCAAGACGCCCGGAATGTTCATATTTGACTGGAGGTCAAAAATGAACATCAAGAGCGTTCTTCTCGGCTCCTCAACCGCCTTCGCAGTTGTTTCCGGCGCACAGGCCTCTGATGCAATGATTGCTGCAGCTCCGGAACCCATGGAATACGTCAATGTTTGCGACGCTTTCGGCACCGGCTACTTTATATTTCCGGCACCGAAGCATGCCTGCGTATCGGCGGTCTCGTTCGCTGGCAGGTCGGTTGCGGCAATAACCCGCTGATGCTGGGTTCCACGAGTCCTGGCTACAAGTGGTCTTCCTGCAACGGCTCGCTCTACCGCCTCAGCATCGCCGCCAAGAACTCGACTGAGGTCGGCACATTCTACTCCTTCGTCCAGATCCGCGGTTGCAACGGTTCCGTCGCTGATAACGGCATCAACACCGGAACCAATGACAACGGAAAAATCGCCTGCTTCCAATGCGGGCATCGATTCTGGCGCTTATGGAATGGAAGTCGGTTCATACGACCGCTGCTGGACCCGCTTCTTCGGCTACGGCGGCTTCCTCCGCTTCGAGCGCACATTCTAATCAATGCTCCTTGGTATAAGTCGGACGGCTTTTTGTTCGGAACAAGACTGCCTGGGGGGGCGTGCGAGCGGCTCCTAGTTGCAAAAATGTTGCACCTGCTTCGTTTATTCTGTGTCTGTTTTGTGTCACGAGTTTGCAGAGGTTGCCACGCTTGGTCGAATAAGTTACCTCATTTGGTCATTAACCAACCTTATGAGGGGATATCATGAAGATTAAGGGCCTGCTTTTCGGCTCCGCCGCAGCTCTCGCCGCGGTTTCTGGTGTAAACGCTGCTGACGCCATCGTTGCCGCGGCTCCGGAACCTATGGAATACGTAAAGGTTTGCGACGCATTCGGCACCGGCTACTTCTACATCCCCGGCACGGAAACCTGCCTCAAGATCAGCGGCATGGTTCGCTATGACGTGGGCTATAGCAGCAACTCCGGTCTGTTCGGCGCTGGTCCGATTAACCAGAACTACAAGTGGACCACCTATTCCAACGGTGTGAACGCGAACAGCTCGACGCAGGCTCGTCTGACCGTTGAAGCCAAGAACAGCACCGACGTCGGCACTGTTTACTCCTGGCTGCAGTATCGTGGCATTGCAGGTTCTGTAGCGGGCACGGGCGTCAGCACCGGCAACACCTACAACGCAACCGCTGCCTGGTTCCATGCAGGCATCGACGCTGGCGCGACCGGCTTTGAAGTCGGTTACAATGAAACCGCATGGGTTCGCTTCTTCAACTATGGCGGCTTCACCGATTGGGGTGGTCTGTACCTCTATGCAGTTCGCTCCTATGCCGTTGCTCAGGGTAAGGTTGGCGCCTTCTCCTACATTGCAGGCGCCGAAGACCTGACCAACACGGGCGGCAAGACCGCTGGCATTCTGGCAGCCGGCAAGGGCACTTTCGGCAATTACGAAGCAGCTCTGGGCTTCAACTACGATGTTGCTGACCGTTCGTGGGCTGGGCAGGGTTACGTCAGTGCGACGATTGACCCGGTTATGCTGAAGTTGATGGGTACGTATTCGCAGACGTCGACCAGCGCTTATGCTCTTTCAACGGTTCGTGGCGTAAGCTATAGCGGCTTCACGCTGCTTGCTGGCGCACGCGTCAACATCTCTCCGAAGCTGTTCGCGGCCGTCGATTACTCCTATGCCTTCACTCCGCGCTATCAGTTGGTTGTCGGCAACATTGGCTATAACGTTGCCAAGGGCTTCGATGTCCTGGTCGAAGGCCGTTATGACAGCGACCGCGTAGCCGGTGGCTTCCTGCGCTTCGAGCGTAACTTCTAATCATCAAGACATGCGCGGAACCTCAACGGTTCCGCGCTCATTTCACGGGGCCGGGCGCACAGCGTTCCGGCCCTTTGTCGTTTGCGGCTGCCTCGGTCGGTAGCGCCAAGGCACCGGCCGGCTGAATCGCATTCGGCCAACATGCTTGCCTTTGCTTCCCGCCGCCATTATCTCCTGAAACAGGCACAGGCGGGATCGGATCATGAACAGCGGCTTCTTCAATATTCACCGTCACGGTTTCGTCCGCGTGGCCGTCGCCACGCCTGCGGTTGTTCTGGCGGACCCGATGGCCAATGCGAAAGCCACGATCTCGATGGCCCGCGACGCTGACGCGCAGGGCGCATCGCTCGTGCTCTTTCCGGAACTTGGCATTTCAGCCTATTCCATCGACGATCTGCTCCAGCAATCAGTGCTCCAGAAGGCGGTGCACGATTCGCTTGCCTTCATCGCCGAGGCGAGCCGTAATATGGCATGCGTGCTTTTTGTCGGCGCGCCGCTCGCTGCAGGCGGACGCCTCTACAATACGGCCATCGCCATCCATGGCGGCCGGTTCCTTGCTGCATATCCCAAGACCTACCTGCCGAATTACCGCGAATTTTATGAGAAGCGGCACTTCGCTTCCGGCGGCGGCGCCGTTCCGGCGGAGATTCGAATCGCGGGAGAGCTGGTTCCCTTTGGTACGGATATCGTGATCGCGGCGGAAGATATGGCAGGTCTCGTCCTGCATGCCGAGATTTGCGAGGATGTGTGGACTCCTGTACCGCCGAGCACCTATGCGGCGATGGCCGGCGCGACGGTGCTGGTGAACCTTTCCGCCAGCAACATCACGATCGGCAAGGCAGAGGAACGTCACGCGCTCTGCCGCGTGCAATCCTCGCGCTGCCTTGCGGCCTATCTCTATTCGGCGGCAGGTGCCGGCGAATCGACGACGGATCTGGCCTGGGACGGGCAGGGCGCCATCTATGAATGCGGCCGCCTGCTCGCGGAAGCCGAACGCTTCGCACCAACCCCGCAGACAATTTTCGCCGATATCGATCTCGGGCTCATCGAGACCGAACGGCAGCGTCAGGTGACCTTCGGCGATTGCGCCGACCAGTCGGTGCGGGGCCGGACCTTCCGCAGGGTGTCCTTCCGTCTGCAGCCCGACATGAAGAGCGATCTGGGCCTCATGCGCGCCGTGCCGCGCTTTCCTTACGTGCCCGATGATGCCGCGCGTCTCGCGGAACTCTGCTACGAAGCCTATAACATCCAGTCGCATGGCCTCGTGCAGCGCCTCAAGGCCTCCGGTGTCCGCAAGGTCGTCATCGGTGTTTCTGGCGGGCTCGATTCGACCCAGGCGCTCCTCGTCGCCGCCCATGCCTTCGACCGTCTCGGTTTCCCGCGCACCGACATCCTTGCCTACACGCTGCCGTCGTTTGCCACGAGCGCGAAGACCAAGGAGAGCGCCTGGGCGCTGATGCGGGCGCTGGGTGTGACGGCACAGGAAATCGACCTCACCGATGCGAGCATGGCCATGCTGCTCGACATCGGCCATCCTTACGCCAAGGGCGAGAAGGTCTATGACATCACCTTCGAGAACGTGCAGGCCGGCGCGCGCACCTCGGTGCTTTTCCGCCTGGCCAACATGCATGGCGGAATCGTGCTCGGAACGGGTGACCTTTCCGAGCTGGGGCTTGGCTGGTGCACCTATGGCGTCGGCGATCAGATGTCGCACTACAATGTGAATGCGTCGGTGTCGAAGACCCTCATCCAGCATCTCATCCGGTGGGTCGCCGATACCGGCACCTTCGGCGAGGAGGCGAAGGCCGTGCTTCATGCGATTCTGGCGACCGAAATCTCGCCCGAACTGGTTCCTGGTGACGACAACAAGGGCGAGCCGGCGCAGAAAACGGAAGATTTCGTCGGTCCCTACGCCTTGCAGGACTTCAACCTGTACTTCACCACGCGCTACGGCTTCGCGCCTTCCAAGATCGCCTTCCTCGCCCACCATGCTTGGCGGGAGGCTGCCATGGGCATGTGGCCGCCGATGACGCCGGACAACAAACGTGTGAGCTACGATCTGGAGACGATTGCGAAATGGTTGCGCGTCTTCGTGCGTCGCTTCTTCGCCACCAGCCAGTTCAAGCGCTCAGCCGCGCCGAATGGTCCGAAAGTGTCTTCCGGCGGTTCGCTCTCGCCGCGTGGCGACTGGCGCGCGCCCTCGGATGGGAACGCCAACGTCTGGCTGCAGGAACTCGAGGCAAATTTGCCGCCAGACCTATCCACGAAGCGCTGACTCGGTCCGGCGGAGAATGACCCCGTTAAAGGGCGTACACGACCTGCTTAGACGCGGGCGTAAATGTCTTCGATCCGCTGGATGTCGTCCTCGGCGATATAGCTGCCGGTCCTGACCTCGATGAGTTCCAGCGGCACCTTGCCTTCGTTGGCAATGCGGTGGACCACGCCGACCGGCACGTAAACCGACTCATTTTCCGTCACCAGCCGCGTGTGATCGCCGATGGTGATCGTCGCCGTGCCACTAACCACGACCCAATGTTCCGCCCGGTGCATGTGTTTCTGAAGCGACAGCATGCCGCCGCAATCGACCGTGATGTGCTTGACCGCGTATCGCGCACCGTCGACGACGCTGTCGACCGTGCCCCAGGGCCGATGGCTGCGGCGGTGGCCGTCGGCCTGCGGGATCGCTCGGGCTTTCATTTCGTCCACCAGCTTCTTGACGTCCTGCACCTTGTTTTTGGGCACGACCATGACGGCATCGCGTGTCGACACCGCGATCAGGTCTTCAACGCCCACCAGCGTTGTGTAGATGCCCTCCGAGTGGATCAGGCAGCCTGACGAATTCAGGGCCATGCCCTCGCCATAGATGACATTGTCCTTGTCGTCACGGTCGAGCACTTCCCAGATCGCATCCCAGGAGCCGACATCCGACCAGCGGAAATGTCCGGTCACAACCGCCATCTCCTTCGTCTTCTCGATGACGGCATAATCGATGGAGTTCTTCGGCGAGCGCTCGAAGCTCTCCTGATCCAGCCGTACGAAGCCCAGATCGTGCGTGGCCTTCGCAACCGATTCTTCCGCAGCCTCGAGAATGGCCGGCGCATGCTTGCGAAACTCCGCAATCATCACATCCGAGCGGAAGAGGAAGTTGCCGGAGTTCCAGAGATAGCCCTTGCGCAGATAGTCCAATGCGGTTTCGGCATTCGGCTTCTCCACAAATGCGTCGACGAGGGCCAGATCCGGATTGCCCCCTATGGGCGTTCCGGGGCGGATGTAGCCATAGCTGGTGCGCGGTTCGGTCGGCTTCAGGCCAAAGACGACGATCTTGCCGTCACGTGCGGCTGTCGCACCAAGCTCTACGGATTTTGTGAACAGGTCGTCGTCCAGAACCATGTGATCTGCCGCGAGCGCCAGCACCAGCGATCCGGCGGCTCTTCGCTCGGCCATCACCGCAGCCACAGCCACGGCTGCCGCGCTGTCGCGGCGTGCCGGTTCCAGCACCACGGTTGCCGGGTGCCCGGCTGCTTCTGCCTGACGGCGAGAAAAGAAGCGGAATGCGTCATTGGTGATGACGATCGGCGCGTCGTAGACTTTTGGGTCACCCACTCGGCGCAACGTTTCCTGATAGCTGGAAAATTCACCAGTCAGCGGCTGGAACTGCTTGGGCAGATCATCGCGGGATACCGGCCAGAGCCGCGCGCCTGCGCCGCCTGCAAGAAGGATGGGGATGATCTTCTGGGAATTCGTCAAAACATCTCTCCGATAACCGACCGCAGAAGGCGATCAACTGTCTTCCGGCGGCGCCGGGTATGCGCAAAAACCGCCCTCGAACGGCGGCAACCTACAGGAGATGCCTCGGCGGGAAAACCCGGACAGGCTGGAAAACCTTGAAGCGTGGTTTACGCTGCCCGGTTGAGAAACGTTGCGATGGCGTCCGCTGTTCCATCGAGGTGAAGCAAGGGCGCGTGGCCTTGATCAGGAACAACAAGCACCTCCATGTCGGGGTTCCTGTCTCGCATCCGCTGAAGAATGTCCCCCGTGAGCAGAACGGAGTTCTCGCCCCGGATCGTCATCAGCGGATTGGCCCGAAACAGGTCGAACTGTTCCCATAGTTCGGGCAGCGGCTGGCTGAGATCAAGGGCGGCCATGCCCGCCGCTATCGCCGGATCGTGGTCGGGCTCGAAACGGCCGTCCGTTTCCCGCATGTTCGCTTGAGCAAATTCCAGCCAGTCCTGATCCGTGAGCTTGGGAAACGCCGGTGCGTGAACGTACTTCAGCGCTGCGGCGGCCTCGGCAAGCGTCGCAAAGCTGCTGCGGTGTCCAAGATAGGACTGAATATGCCTCAAGCCCTCCATGCCGATTGCCGGCCCGACATCGTTCAGGACGACCGGCCCCAGCAATTGCGGCTGAACCGCCGCGAGCACATGAAGGATCAGCCCGCCGCGCGAGGTGCCGATGAAGGCGGCGCGATCAATACCCAGCGCCGAAAGCACCGTCATCACGTCACCGGCCTCATGCGGAACGGTGTAGCGCGAGGGATCGCTGTCTCGCTCAGAACCGCCGCGGCCGCGCGTGTCGATCGTCACCACACGGCGCGGCGTCTGCGCATCGGTCGAAAGCATGAGCGCCAGCTGATGAAAATCGCGGCCATTGCGCGTGAGCCCGGCAAGGCAGACCACCGGCAGCCGGTCCAACGCGCCATTTGCATCCCGTCCGTATTCCCGCGCGTAGAGCGTCAATCCATCCGGCGAGGGGATGTGATGTTCGAGATAGTGTGTTGTCATGTCATGGCTCCTCCCGACCGCGGTAACTCAGCTGAGCTTCGCTGACACGAGACGATTGATGCTGACACCCTGTTCTGCCGCCTGGATCGCAAGGTTTCGATGCTGCTCCGGCGGAATTCGGACCTGAAACTTGCCGCTATATTCCTTTTCAGCCAGCGGAGTAGGGACGTGCTCACCGCTGGCAAGCATATCCTCCACGACCCCCTTGACCAGCTTGGTCAGGCCTTTCAGCGCCGCAGCCTGATCGGATGCCACATAAGACATGCTCGGGAACTCTGCGCAAAGCGCCACGTATTCCCGGTCCTCTTCTGACCATGTAATGCGGTATGTGTAATGCAGGTGATTAACCACGGTCGCCTCCGTCCAATTTCCTGATAGCCGCCAGCACTTGTCTGACCTGATAGGCTTTCGCCTTGCCATTCTTCCCCTTCTGAATATTCACGCGGGGATCGCCCATCCAAGGCGTTTTATAGACATTGTGGCTCGTGCCTTTCTGCCGGGGCGGCCCGAAAAAGTGCTCGCAGACTGAAGATAGCACGGAGAACCTTACGTCCCGCGGTGCCTGCTCCATCTCCTGAACGATCTTGTCGATCTGCTTCATGAAGGAACACTAGTATCATTAGTGATACTGCGGCAAGCGGTTTCGTTTATCCACCCGCCGTCAAATCCGCCTTGATATTCGCCCCCAGCCCGAGCTGAAGCTGATAGGCCTCGAAATTCTCCATGACGCGCATCACATAGTCGCGCGTTTCCGGGTAGGGGATCGATTCGATCCAGTTGAGGACGAATTCGAGGTCTTTGCCGCGCGGATCGCCGAAGCGGGCGAGCCATTCGCGCACCTTGCCCGGCCCGGCATTGTAGGCGGCGAAGGTAAGCACATAGGAGCCCGCCTGTCGCTTGATCTGGTTGTCCAGATATTGCGTGCCGAGAATGGCGTTATAGGCGGAATCCGCGGTGAGCTTTTCCGGCGCATAGGCGAGGCCGAGCTGTGAGGCCATGTCTTTCGCAGTGCCCGGCAGGATCTGCATGAGGCCAACCGCGCGGGCCGCCGAGACTGCCTTGGCGTTGAAGCCGCTCTCCTGCCGTGCAATCGCATAGGCCAGCGCAAGCTGTCGCCCGGTGAGACCGGCCGTATCCGGGATTGCGCCAAGCGGATAGGCCAGCGCCGCGTCATCGCCACCCTTCGCATAGGCCTTCTTGCCGATATCGAGCGCCAATGCGCTGTCCTGATCGCGCTTTGCTTTCTCCGCCAGGATTGTCAGAACGTCCGGATCATCGATCTGGTCGGCAAGACCGCGATAGAGACGCTTGGCGGCGGTGGGATAGTTCTCCTTCTGCAGCAGGTCGATCGCTCGCACGCTCTCCTGGCCGGCAAAGAGTAGCCTTTCAGAGGGTGTCGGCTGGCTCTTCTCGCTGTCAGCCTCCGGCAGGCGCACGGAAATCTCCGTCGCTGCGATCAGCCCATAGAAGGAGTGGTCATACTCGGCCGCATCGGCAAAATAGGTTTTCCCGTCACCACCTGCGGCTCTGTCGGCGCGGCCGAGCCAGTAGAGGGCGCGCGAGGCCGTCTGCGGCGTGGTCGCTCCCTCAAGCAGCTTCTCGAAATGCGCTTTGGCGAGTTTGCCATCCTTCAGCCCGACCAGCGCATACCAGCCGGCATGAAATTCGGCATCCGCCATGGCGGCAGGCGAAGCCGCAACATGGGCAGCGGCGAGATCATAGGCCGCCTTGAACTTGCTTTCCTCGAAAAGGCCGCGGCTGACGATCCGCTGCTCGTGCCACCATTCGTCCGAATTGACGCGATCGGAAGCGGCCGGCGGCAGCCTTTGCAGGAGCGCGGCAGCCCCGTCGAAATCGTTTGCCTGCTCCTTTTGCAGGACGTTGGCAAAGAGCAGCGCACTGTCGCCCTTGAAGCCGGTCTCTGCCGCTTTCAGGAGTTGAGGTGCCTTCGGGCTCTGTTTGATCGCCGCAACCCATGCATCGTAAAGCGGCTGCGCATTGCCGAGCTTGGCAAAGCGCGCTGCCTGTTTCATCCGGTCGCGGTAAAGCAGATAGGCCATCCGCGCCTTGTGGTCGGCAGGGGTGAGCATGTCGGGGAAACGTGTAAGGACCTCGCCTTCCAGCCAGGTGTTGAGTGCATTCGTTGCCCAGAGATTGGCGATGATTCCCCTGGCCCGATCAGCCTCCCCAACATTCTTCAGCGCGCGGGCGAAGAGCAGGCTCCCTTCCGGCGTCTGCGGCTGACGCAGGCGGAAGGCGGCAAAGATCGCGTCGTCGCTGGGGCGCTCACGGTAGAGCGCGCGTTCAAACTGGCGATCCAGGTCGGCGAGGCCTGGCCAGCCGGATAGTTCTTCGCGCGCCGAGAGATATTCCGCGCTGGAAACGCCGGACAGCCCCGACGTGACGATGGCATAGGTCAGCGCCTTGCGCTCGATGCCGTCGCGCGGCACAAGGTCGTCGCGCGCGTTGAGAGCCGCCTGTGTGTCATTGCGCTTAAGCGCTTCCACACCCAGCGCAAAGGCACCCTGCGAGGCGGCGATAATGGCCTTTTGCGGCGTCTTGTCGGAGGAGGAGGTCGCATCCTTGTCTGCGCCCATCAGCGTCGGCGTTGCCACGCTGTAAAGCAGCACCGGGCCCATCGCCTCCCACCCGGCAATGGGTGCGAGGACGGCCAGAGCTATGGCGATGGGTGCGGTCACTTTCGTCATGCGTCTCGATGGGTCTTCCGTCACAATATACGGTTCGCGCGTTGCATAAAGCTTGTCCCGGTTACGATTTTCGTTCTTCCAAGGCGTCACAAACTCCTCTAAGAAACGCGATCGGGAACAAGGTCTGAAGCTCGAAGCAGAAAGCGCCTGACCAAGAACAATAATCAGGATTGCGGCTAAAGCTTGTGGGCCGCCTAGTGAGGTAATACCGCATGTTCAAGGGATCAATGCCCGCGCTCGTCACACCCTTCACGCCCGAGGGGAAGATCGACGAAAAAGCCTTTGCTGAACATGTGGACTGGCAGATCAAGGAAGGTTCGAGCGGCCTCGTGCCGGTCGGCACGACCGGTGAGTCTCCGACGCTGTCCCATGCCGAACACAAGCGTGTCGTCGAACTCTGCATCGAGGTTGCGGCCAAGCGCGTGCCGATCATTGCCGGCGCGGGCTCCAACAACACGGTCGAGGCGATCGATCTCGCGCGCCATGCCGAAAAGGCAGGGGCCGATGCCGTGCTCGTCGTCACGCCCTATTACAACAAGCCGACGCAGAAGGGCCTGATCGCGCATTATTCGGCGATTGCCGAGGCGATCACGCTGCCGATCATCATCTACAACATTCCAGGCCGTTCCGTCATCGACATGAGCGTGGACACGATGGCAGCACTCGCCAAGGCCCACAAGAACATCGTCGGCGTCAAGGACGCCACCGGCAAGATCGAGCGCGTCTCCGAACAGCGCATGGCCTGCGGCAAGGATTTCATCCAGTTGTCTGGCGAAGACGCAACGGCGCTCGGCTTCAACGCCCATGGCGGCGTCGGCTGCATTTCGGTCACGGCCAATGTGGCGCCGCGCCTCTGCGCCGAGTTCCAGGCCCTCACGCTGAAGGGCGATTATGCCGCAGCGCTCGAATATCAGGACCGCCTGATGCCGCTTCATAAGGCCATCTTCCTTGAACCGGGCGTCGCAGGCTCTAAATATGCATTGTCGCGTCTCGGCCGCATGGGTGAAACGGTTCGCTCTCCGCTGGTCGGGATCGAGGCATCCACCAAGGCTGCCCTTGATGCGGCGCTGAAACATGCAGGATTGTTGAACTGATGGCACCCAAGGGTAGCGAACGCGTAGTGAAGAAGGTCGTTGCGGAAAACCGCAAGGCCCGCTTCAACTATGAGATTCTCGATACCTATGAAGCCGGCCTCGTGCTGACGGGCACGGAGGTCAAGTCGTTGCGTGACGGCAAGGCCAACATTGCGGAATCCTACGCTTCCGACGAGGACGGGGAAATCTGGCTGATCAATTCCTATCTGCCGGAATATCTGCAGGGCAATCGCTTCAATCACGACACCCGTCGTCGCCGGAAACTGCTTCTGTCAAGGCGCGAGATTCATCGCCTGCGTATTGGCGTCAACCGCGAGGGCATGACGCTCGTGCCGTTGAAAATCTACTTCAACGAGAAGGGCAGGGCCAAGATGGAATTGGCGCTTGCCAAGGGCAAGAAGCTGCACGACAAGCGCGAGACCGAGAAAGAGCGCGACTGGAACCGCCAGAAGGGGCGGCTCCTCAAGGATCGCGGTTGAGCTTCAGGCTTCGCCGATTTGGAACCTGTTTGGCCGCAAAGCAACTCCAGCGAAATTGGAAACCGGTTTCGCATCCGGAATTTCGTAGAGCAAAGAGACGGTTCGATTCAGCGTTTCGATGAAACTCCGAAACGATCTAGAACTGCCTGTAAAACTGCGAATGCACCGGCGCATTTTCATTTTCAAGCGCCTGATCCGCAAGCGCCATCTCAGATTTCATCGCATCGCGGAGCGCGCGCAGGCGCCGGATTTCGGCGGCCTCGATATCGTCCTTGCGGCGGTTGCGCGGCTCGGGGAAATGCCGAGAGGCTTCGCCTGCCAGCAACACGTCCGGGTTTGTGACGACAGTAGAAACGTCGAACTGTTCAACGGTCTGCTTGAGCAGGTCCGGGAGAGGCGTGCGGTGGGATGGCGTGTCTGACATGAGTTAACCGGAACGATCTTGATCGTCGGAGCTTGGCAGATCGACCTTGCGAAACTGCCAAGTCTCAAGGTTAAGCATCCCTTACTTCAGTCTTCCACCTCTTCGGCCACAGGCTCGTGGACGCGCGCCTGACGCTCCGACGGGTCGCGTCCGACCTCTGCCTTCAGCGAATTCAGATCGATGAAGTGATCGGCCTGACGGCGAAGGTCATCGGCAATCATCGGCGGCTGTGTTGCCATGGTGGAGACAACTGAGACCTTGCGGCCGCGGCGCTGCAGCGCTTCGACAAGGGTCGTGAAATCGCCGTCACCCGAGAAAATAACCAGGTGGTCCACCGTTTCGCACTGTTCCATCGCATCGATGGCCAGTTCGATATCCATGTTGCCCTTGATCTTACGGCGACCAAGGGAATCGGTAAACTCCTTCGCCGGCTTGGTGACGACACGGTAGCCGTTGTAATCCAGCCAGTCGATCAGCGGACGGATGGAGGAATATTCCTGGTCCTCGATCAGAGCCGTGTAATAATAGGCGCGCAGCAGATAGCCGCGTTTCTGGAAGGCCTTGAGGAGCTTACGATAATCGACATCGAAACCCAGTGACTTTGACGCCGCATACAAATTCGCGCCATCGATGAAAAGTGCAATTTTTTCTCTGGGGTCGAACATCGATCCATCCCTGCTCTCTACCGTCTTTTTAAGAAACGGCTAATATTATAAACCGAAACCGTCAACAGGCGAGTTCGGTTTCGCACCCTTATTATCTGGTGGTGTGCGGGGCTTCAAGCAACCGCATATCCGTAGATTTACCAATGAATTGCAACCAAATTAGGCTACATTTGATGCAATAACTTGTGTAATACCAAGGATCATTGATTAGAACCCATTTGATGGCATGGAAACGGACATCCGGGTAGGAGAAACCGGAGAGCGATGCAAAAGCATCGGTCGAGGATTTCGACGCCCTCCGGTGGCCGATTTCCATGCCACCCGCCCGCAGGATTGCGATTGCAATCCTGCAAACGGATAAAGCTGCTCGCCAGTGCAATCGCTTTGCTTTCAGCAAAGCGGCCTGGCGAGTGGGGCCGGTCGATTTTGGCTTCCGGACGTTGTCGCAAATCCTCGCCGGACCTTGTGGTCCGACTGCGGTTTTCTCCTAGCCGGAAGTCAAAATCGATCCGGTCAAATGGGTTCTAATCAATGATCCTTGGTATAAGCGCTGAGCCAGGCAAAAAGTTCCATGCTGAGGAAAAACTTGAACTAGCGACGCTTTGGCTGTATCGAGACCGCAATCCCTTAAGGAAACGAATTCACGAAGGACAGGCAATGGCCCGCGTCACAGTAGAAGATTGCATTGATAAAGTCGACAACCGCTTTGAGCTTGTTCTGCTCGCCAGCCATCGCGCTCGCCAGATCTCGCAGGGTGCCGGCATCACGATTGATCGCGACAACGACAAGAACCCGGTCGTGGCGCTGCGCGAAATCGCTGACGAGACGCTTTCTCCGGAAGATCTGAAGGAAGACCTCATCCATTCGCTTCAGAAGCATGTCGAAGTGGATGAGCCCGAGCCCGACGCGGCTTCGCTCGCTGAGGCTGCTGCAACCGGTAGCGTTCTGGAAGAAGACGATCTTCCCGACGCGCTCACCTTTGACCGCATGACGGAAGAAGAACTGCTCGCCGGCATCGAAGGTCTTGTGCCGCCGGAAAAAAGCGACGATTATTGATTTTGCCACATTTTAGTCGCTGACAAGCCTATGACTTCGATGCGACATTTGGATGCGCCGGTCCTTGTCTGGAGCGGCGCATTTGCGATTCCGGGGAGACGGGCTTCATGATGCGACAATACGAGCTTGTTGAGCGGGTTCAGCAATACAAGCCGGATGTCAACGAAGCCCTTCTCAACAAGGCCTATGTCTATGCCATGCAGAAACATGGCATGCAGAAGCGTGCCAGCGGCGATCCCTATTTCTCTCATCCGCTCGAAGTCGCCGCCATCCTCACCGACATGCATCTGGACGAATCGACCATTGCGGTCGCGCTCCTGCATGACACGATCGAGGACACGACGGCGACACGTGCCGAGATCGACGAAATCTTCGGCAAGGATATCGGCCGCCTCGTCGAGGGCCTGACCAAGATCAAGAAGCTGGAACTCGTCTCGCAGAAGGCCAAGCAGGCGGAAAACCTGCGCAAGCTGCTGCTGGCGATATCGGATGACCTGCGCGTTCTTCTCGTCAAGCTCGCCGACCGGCTGCACAATATGCGCACGCTCGACGTCATGCGCGACGAGAAGCGCCGCCGCATTTCCGAAGAGACTATGGAAATTTATGCGCCGCTTGCCGGTCGCATGGGGATGCAGGGCGTTCGCGACGAGCTGGAAGAACTCTCCTTCCGCCATCTCAATCCGGAAGCCTGGGATACGGTCACGAAGCGGCTTGCGGGCCTGTCTGCCAGCAATGAAGGCCTGATCGAGAACATCGAACGGGAACTGATGGAGCTTCTCTCCCAGAACGGCCTGACCAAGGCCGTGGTCAAGGGACGGCAGAAGAAGCCGTACTCTGTCTTTCGCAAGATGCAGTCGAAGTCGCTCTCCTTCGAGCAGCTCTCCGACGTCTACGGCTTTCGCATCCTCGTCGAGGACATTCCCTCCTGCTACCGCGCGCTCGGCATCGTCCACACCCGCTGGCGCGTCGTGCCCGGCCGGTTCAAGGACTATATCTCAACGCCGAAGCAGAACGATTACCGCTCGATCCACACGACCATTGTCGGGCCGTCTCGCCAGCGAATCGAACTGCAGATCCGCACGCTGCGCATGAACGAAATCGCCGAATACGGCATCGCAGCGCATTCCATTTACAAGGACGGCCAGAGCGGGCAGGCCGAGGACACGCTGGCGCGCGAATCGAACGCCTATTCCTGGCTGCGTCAGACCATCGAGGCGCTGTCCGAAGGCGACAACCCGGAAGAATTCCTTGAGCACACCAAGCTCGAACTCTTCCAGGACCAGGTCTTCTGTTTCACCCCCAAGGGCAAGCTCATCGCATTGCCGCGCGGCGCCACGCCCATCGACTTCGCCTATGCCGTTCACACCAATGTCGGCGACACCTGCGTCGGCGCCAAGATCAACGGCCGTATCATGCCTGTGGTGACGCGGCTCGCCAATGGTGATGAAGTCGAGATCATCCGCTCCGGTGTCCAAGTGCCGCCGGCAGCGTGGGAAGAGATCGTCGTGACCGGCAAGGCGCGCTCGGCTATCCGTCGCGCCACGCGGCTCGCCATCCGCAAGCAATATGCCGGCCTGGGCTATCGCATCCTGGAGCGCACCTTCGACCGCGCCGGCAAGGTCTTCTCCCGCGATGTATTGAAGGCCTCGCTCTTCCGCCTCGGCCACAAGGAGGCGGAAGACGCGATTGCCGCCGTCGGGCGAGGGGAGCTGTCGTCGCTCGACGTACTTCGCGCCGTCTACCCGGACTATCAGGACGAGCGCGTCACGGTGAAGCAGAATTCCGATGACGGCTGGTTCGCCATGAACTCCGCCTCCGGCATGATCTTCAAGGTGCCCGGCCAGCAGAAGACGCCATCGGGCGAGCCTATGCCCTTCCGTGGCCTCTCGAACGACATCCAGGTGCATTTCGCCACCGGCGGCGCAGTTCCCGGCGACCGCATTGTCGGCATTCTCGACGGTGAGAAGAGTCTTGCCATCTACCCGATCCAGTCGCCCGGCCTGCAGCAGTTCGAGGACGAGCCTGAGCGCTGGATCGACGTGCGCTGGGATCTCGACCTCGCCAACAAGTCGCGCTTCAACGCCCGCATCATGATCAGCGCCATCAACGAGCCTGGAACGCTGGCCACGATTGCCCAGAATGTCGCCACGACTGACGTGAATATCGCCACGCTCACCATGACGCGTGTTGCAGCCGACTTCACGGAAATGCAGCTCGAACTCGAGGTGTGGGATCTGCGCCAGCTCAACCAGCTGATTACCCAGCTGAAAGAGCTTCAGTGCGTTGCAACAGTGAAGCGATTGTTCGAGTAATCGCCTCCAAGAAATTGAAAATAAAAGGTTAAAATTTCGGCATGCGTCTCGCGCATGGCTGCCAAGGCAAGCTTGCGCTTGTTGATGTTGCGATGCAGCATTATCTTCATGTTCGTAAACAGATGTTGATCAAGAAGGACTTGAAAAGATGTTCGGCTCGCTGAAAAAAGTGGCTCGTGCGCTCCGCATTCCCACGGAGCAGGAGCGTGAAATGGCTTATCTCAATGGCGCGAAGGATCGTTATGATCTCGAGTTTCGCATGCGCCAGATCGATCGTGGCGAATTCCGCCGTGGTCAGTTCTGAGGTCTGAAAAGCCTCGAAGGTCGTCTCCCTTGCGCCGGGTGCGCTTGGGACGTGCCCCCAAATCGGGAAAGATGAAGAAGCAGGGTGCGGGTTCCGCGCCCTTTTTTGTTTCTGCCGTCCAGCGAGATCGCGACGGGCCGCTGCTTGTAACCGAGGCAGATTGTCTTCCCCATTGTGCTGGAAAACGCCAGGTCTTATATCGTTGCCATGAAACACAAGACCGCCGATCTCGCATTTGAGTCGTCCGAAAGCCCGCCGCGCAAGCGAATGAGCTTCGGCCGGGCGATGCGCTACCAGATGCTGAAATTCATGCGCATCCGCGCCACGCCGCAGGCGATCGGCATTGGTGTCGGAACGGGAATCTTCTCGGCCTTTCTGCCACTGGTTGGTGTGCACATGGCGCTCGCGGCGGCACTCGCCTGGATTTTCGGCGGCAACATGATTGCGGCCGTGGCCTGCACCGTGCTGGTTGGCAATCCCTTTACCTATCCCTTCATCTGGGCCGCAACCTGGGAGACCGGGCAGATGATTCTCGGCGCCAAGGCGAAGTCGATGGGCACTATCCACCTCCATGAACTCGTGCACAGGCTGTCGCTCAGCGAGCTTTGGGCGCCGATCCTCAAGCCGCTGCTGATCGGATCTATTCCCCTTGGCCTCGCCGGCGGCCTCATCGGCTATTTCATCATGGTGCAGGCGGTGACCATCTTCCGCGCCAGACGGCAGGCGCGGCTCAACGCACGTTGACGGACATGGCTGGAGGCAGAGACGCATGATCATCGGCATTGGCAGCGATCTCATCGACATCCGCCGCGTCGAAAAGTCCATCGAACGCTTCGGGGACCGTTTCACACATCGCTGCTTCACCGAGGTCGAGCGGGCCAAGTCCGACCGCCGCAAGGAGCGTGCCGCCTCCTATGCCAAACGGTTCGCCGCCAAGGAGGCATGCTCCAAGGCATTGGGTACGGGGCTCGCCCAGGGCGTCTTCTGGCGCGACATGGGCGTCGTCAACCTTCCGAGCGGCAAGCCCACTATGGCGCTCACCAATGGTGCTGCCGAACGGCTCGCGGCCATCACGCCGGCAGGCCATTATGCGGTCGTTCACCTGACCATCACGGACGATTTTCCGTTAGCTCAAGCATTTGTAAT
The DNA here is from genome assembly GCF_040545545.1 of Limnomicrobium aquaticum. NCBI lineage: Bacteria > Pseudomonadati > Pseudomonadota > Alphaproteobacteria > Hyphomicrobiales > Rhizobiaceae > Limnomicrobium > Limnomicrobium aquaticum. The sequence goes on along the minus strand of NZ_JBEPMB010000001.1, from coordinate 1,509,714 downwards.
CCTGGAAGCCCTTCCTTTGCCGCAATCCTGATGCGACTGAGCCTGCAGAACTTGCGCAAACGCTTGGTTTCAAGACGCTTGCCGCCCGGTTCAGAAGTGGTTAGACAATCCCGACGCGCTGTCACGCAACGTTTAACGTGCGGGACGGCCGCACTGCATCGCCGGAGAAAGGCGCTACAAGGAAATGAGCAACGTGTCTGAGAAAGTCAAACCCGAGAATTCCTTCTGGGAAACGGTCAAGGTCGTCATCCAGGCGCTGATTCTGGCCGGCCTCATCCGCACCGTGCTTGTCCAGCCCTTCACCATTCCGTCTGGCTCCATGATGCCGACCCTGCTCGTGGGCGACTATATCTTCGTCAACAAGTTCGCCTACGGCTATTCGAAATACTCGCTGCCCTTCTCGCCGGATCTGTTCAACGGCCGCATCTTCGGGTCCGATCCGAAGCGCGGCGACATCGTCGTCTTCCGCTTCCCGCCGAACCCCTCAATCGATTACATCAAGCGCTGCGTCGGCCTGCCGGGCGACCGCATCCAGATGAAGAGCGGCGTTCTCTACGTCAACGGTCAGGCCGTGCCGAAGGTGGCCGACGGTTCGTTCAATTCCGATTATGCCAAGGATCCGGGCCAGAACATTCCCGTCTTCCGTGAGACGCTCCCCAATGGCGTGACCTATGACACGCTGGACGAGAGCCCCGATACGCTGGGTGACAACACGCGCGAATTCATCGTCCCGCCGGGCCACTATTTCATGATGGGCGACAACCGCGACAACTCCGCCGACAGCCGCTTCGACGTCGGCTATGTGCCGGCCGAGAACCTCGTGGGCAAGGCGTCGATGATCTTCTTCTCGCTTGGCAATGACACAGCCTTCTCCGAAATCTGGAAGTGGCCCACCAACATGCGCTGGAACCGTCTGTTCAAGGGCGTCGATTGATGACGCTGAGGCCGGAGGAGCGCGCCGCGCTGGAGAAGGTGATCGGGCATGAGTTCCGGGCCAAGGACAGGCTCGAACGCGCCGTGACCCATTCGAGCGCCCGTACATCCAAGGGCACGAACTATGAACGGCTGGAATTCCTCGGCGATCGCGTTCTTGGCCTTTGCGTCGCCGAACTCCTTTTCACGAGCTTCACCGACGCGGATGAGGGCGAGCTTTCCGTCCGTCTCAATCAGCTCGTCTCGGCCGCCACCTGCGCCGAAGTGGCAGACAGTCTTGAACTGCACAAATATATCCGCACCGGCGCCGACGTGAAGAAGGTGACCGGCAGCCGCATGCTGAACGTGCGCGCCGATGTCGTTGAAAGCCTGATTGCCGCGCTCTATCTTGACGGCGGCCTGGAAGTGGCGCGCCGTTTCGTGCTCGCCAACTGGACCGAGCGCGCCACCAAGGCGGGCGCCGCCAAGCGCGACGCCAAGACCGAGCTGCAGGAATGGGCGCATGCCCGCTTCCAGGTCACGCCGGTCTACAAGATCGTCGATCGCTCCGGCCCCGACCATGAACCGCGCTTCACCGTCGTGGTTGAAGTCAAGGGCGTGGCGCCCGAGACCGGCATCGAACGCTCCAAGCGCACGGCCGAACAGGTCGCCGCGACGAAACTTCTGGAACGCGAAGGCGTCTGGAAGTAAGAAGCTTTATATTCTCAAAAACTGGATACTCGTGATGACTGACCTTGAGGCGGGCCAACCCGCTGAAACCCATTCCGGCTTCGTGGCGCTGATCGGCGCGACCAATGCGGGGAAGTCGACGCTGGTCAACCGCCTCGTCGGTGCCAAGGTGTCGATCGTCAGCCATAAGGTGCAGACGACGCGCGCCATCGTGCGCGGCATCGCCATTCATGACAATGCCCAGATCGTCTTCATGGACACGCCCGGCATCTTCAAACCGCGCCGCCGGCTCGACCGTGCCATGGTCACGACCGCCTGGGGCGGGGCGAAGGACGCCGACTATATCCTGCTGATCGTGGACAGCGAACGCGGTCTCAAGGGCGATGTCGAGACCATTCTGGAAGGCCTCAAGGAGGTCAAGCAGCCGAAGCTGCTGGCGCTCAACAAGATCGACCGCGTCAAACACGAAGACCTGTTGAAGCTTGCCGCCGACGCCAACGAGAAGATCGCCTTCGAGCGAACCTTCATGATCTCGGCCACGACCGGCTCAGGCTGCGACGACCTGCTCGACTATCTCGCCAAGGAACTGCCGGCGGGTCCATGGTATTATCCGGAAGACCAGATATCGGATCTCCCGATGCGCCAGCTCGCCGCCGAAATCACCCGCGAGAAACTGTTCCTGCGCCTCCATCAGGAACTTCCCTATTCCTCGCATGTCGAGACCGAAAAGTGGGAAGAGCGCAAGGACGGTTCGGTGCGCATCGAACAGGTCATCTATGTCGAGCGCGACAGCCAGAAGAAGATCACGCTGGGCAAGGGCGGTGAGGCCATCAAGTCCATCTCGACCGCCGCCCGCAAGGAAATCTCCGCCATCCTGGAACAGCCGGTGCATCTTTTCCTGTTCGTCAAGGTCCGCGAGAACTGGTCGGACGACCCGGAACGCTATCGCGAGATGGGGCTGGATTTTTCGAAGTAGGAACTACGGGGCTTCACGCCCCGTGACACGCCTTGAACTTCTTCCCCGAGCCGCAGGGACAGGGATCGTTTCGGCCGACCCGTCCCGGCTTACCCCTGTCTTCCCGATCCCAATAGAACCAGCGCCCGTCGATTTTCCGGAAGATCGAGACCTCGCTGGCGGCGGCTTCTTGCCCATTCTGGCGCACACGGAAGGTGAAGCCCACCTTGCCGATCTCGTCGCCCTCAAGCCCCGCTTCGCGGCCGGTGATGGTCAGTCCCAGCCACTCCGTATCCGCGCCTGAACGTTCCGCCTCTCGGCGATCGAACGCCTTGGCGGCTGGCCCGGCGCAGGTTTCTTCGATGTAGGCGAACTTCCGTGTCGCATAGGCCGTATAGCGCGAGCGCATCAGCGCCTCTGCTGTCGGTGCAGGCTTGCCGGCAAGGATGGGGCCGCAGCAGGCGAGGATGAGTTTGCCGGAACCGCACGGGCAGGGTTGCATCGGAATGGCCTTTCTGAAGAGCAGGCCACTCTCATAGATCAGGAGATCGGCCTCTCCAAGTCCGCCGCCTCAGTTCATCAGAAAAGCCAGCCGCGCATCGGTGCGCGCCGGGGTGATCTCCAGAATTTCGACGCTGACGACGCCTTCGGCCACGAACGGGTCTTCTTCCAGGCGCGCCTCCAGCGCCGCGCGCTCGACCCCATCGGCAACCACCGCGCCGCCCAGCCCCGGCTGCAGGCTGCCGACGGTCAGGAATACCCCGTCTTCAAAGCCGCGTCTGATCCAGTCGTTATGCGCCTGCATGAGGCTGGCTGCTGCGGCGCGGTTCTCCGCGAATTTCAGCGTGACAACGAACATCAATGAACTCCGTTTTCAGGGATGGAAAGCGTATCGAGCCAGTCGCGCATGCGGTCGGCTTCGTCTCGAATATAGATCTCGTCGCGAAAAGCAGTGGCGAGCGCCGCCACGCCCTGGCTCATCGCCAACAAGTGCATGGCGTGGCAGTCGGCATCCTGCGTCAAGCCAAGCGCGGTGAACTGCCCGGCCAGCCATTCTCGGAAGAGCGTAAAGAGCTTCGCCGCGTCGGCCTTCGCGGCGTGGTCAAGCTTGGACAACTCTGCGCAGAGCGTGCCGACGGGGCAGCCATGGGCCATGATGTCCGTTCGGTTGCGGATGAGGATTTCGATGAAGCTGACAATCCGCGCCTTGGGATCCGCGCCATCTTTTTCCCAGGCATCAAGCATCGCCCTGGTCTTGTCGAGGCGGCGCTGAATCACCGCGTCGAGAATCTCGTCCTTCGTCTTGAAATGATAATAGAAATTGCCCCGCGAGATGGAAACGGCTTCCGCAATATCTGCAAAGGACGTCGCATCGAAGCCGCGCCGGTAAAAGAGATCGTCGGCGGCTGCAACGATGTGGTCATGGGTGGATGGTTGAGGCATGAAGGCGGTTTCCGGAAGGGCCTTTAAATTAGGACAAATGACCTAATTCAACAATTAGGGCAATTGTCCTAAATCGTCAAGCGGGCCACGTCAGAGGGGCGCTGGCTGCTTGACTCGCCGCCGCCAACGCGAGACGATTCTACGCAAGACGGAGGACAGGGCATGGCGACCGACAAGGACTTCGAACGCATCGCACTGTCGTTGCCCGGAACCGAAGCGCGGCCGCATGTGGATCGGACGGCCTACCGGGTCCGCCGCATCTACGCCACGCTGGCGCCAGATCGACAGTCCGCGAACCTCATGTATGGCCCAAGCGACCAGAAGCGCTTTTGCGCGGCGCGGCCGGATGCATTCTTTCCTTTGCCGAACAAGTGGGGAGAGAAGGGCGCGACGACAATCATTCTGAGCGCCGTTTCAGAGGACGAGCTGCGCGAAGCGCTCGATCGCGCCTGGGAGCTGCATCAATAGGCGAATTACTTGATTATCGGATATTCATGCAATCAAATTAAAGGGCGACGGCGGCACTCCTCTGCCGCCGTCGCTGGGTCGTCCAGGGGCATCAGTGTACGACGCCGACGACCACATAGGTCTGCGGATCCACGATGACGCGTTCCTTGTTCACGATCGCATAGGAATATGCCGGGCTCTCCGGAACCGGGGACAGGACGACTTCGCGGGGCAGTCTCGTGCCGACGCGGACCTCGTCGCGGATGATCACCGGCTCGGCCGTCGGAACGGGACGGTCGCGCACATAGGTGACAACTTCGCGCGGCGGCGGGTTGAGCGCCGTGCCCGCAATCGCGCCCACGACGCCGCCGACGGCTGCGCCCACCGGTCCGCCGACCACTGCGCCAGTCACAGCACCACCGGCCGCGCCGGTCACCGTGCCGTCATTGGCCAGAACAGGCGTGGCTGCAAGAGGAGCCACGATCGTACAAAGGATCAACAGGGACTTTTTCATCGGTCTATCCTTTCGGGTTGTTTCCGATACGGCTAATGAACGTCCCCCACAGGCTCTTGTTCCGCATTTTGTTGATGCTCGCCTGTGAATAGGGGCAATTCGGATTGGCTTTTCGGCGCCCCCATCCCTAAATCGTGCCTCGTATACGCCCATGCCCGCATGCCTCTAGGAGACCTTCATGTCGCAAGCCGAAGCTCAGGTTGCTGCCCGTATTTCCCTTGTCATTGCCGCCGAGATCAACGCCCGGCCGGACCAGGTGAAGGCCGCTGTCGGCCTGCTGGACGAGGGTGCAACGGTCCCCTTCATCGCCCGCTACCGCAAGGAAGTGACCGGCGGGCTCGACGACACCCAGCTTCGAACGCTCGCCGAACGGCTCACCTATCTGCGCGAGATGGAAGCCCGCCGCGCGGCGATTGCCGATTCGATCACGTCGCAGGGCAAGATGACCGATGCGCTCGCCACATCTCTCGCCAAGGCGATGACGAAGGCCGAGCTTGAGGACATCTATCTCCCCTATAAGCCCAAGCGCCGCACCAAGGCCGAGATCGCCCGCGAACGCGGCCTGCAGCCGCTCGCCGACGCCATCTGGGCGGACCGCCGTGCAGATCCGCAGGCGCTTGCAGCCAGCTACATCAAGGACGATGTGCCGGATGTGAAGGCAGCGCTCGAAGGTGCGCGCGATATCGTCGCGGAAACGATGAGCGAGAATGCAGCGCTTGTCGGCCGGCTCCGCAATCACATGAGAGAAAAGTCCTTCCTCCGCGCCCGTGTCGTCACCGGCAAGGAAGAGGCGGGCGCCAAGTTCTCCGACTATTTCACCCACGATGAGCGCTGGGCCAATGTTCCGTCGCACCGTGCACTGGCCATGCTGCGCGGCTGGAACGAGGAAGTGCTGACACTCTCCATCGATGTTGATGCTGACGACACATCGCCCGTGAAGCCCGCCCACCGGATGATCGCCGCCGAGTTCGGCATCGGGTCTGGGGGTCCGGCTGATCAATGGCTGATGGAGGTCGCGGGCTGGTGCTGGCGCGTCAAGCTCTCCTCGTCGCTTTCGCTCGACCTGATGCGCGACTTGCGCGAACGCGCCGAAGAAGAGGCGATCCGCGTCTTCGCCCGCAATCTGAAGGACCTGCTGCTCGCAGCCCCCGCCGGCGGCAAGGCCACGCTCGGCCTCGACCCCGGCATCCGCACCGGCGTCAAGGTTGCCGCCGTGGATGCGACCGGCAAGCTCTTGGAGACCGCGACCGTCTATCCCTTCCAGCCGCGCAACGACATATCCGGTGCGATGGCGACGCTGGCCGGTCTCATCCGCAAGCACAAGATCGAGCTGATCGCCATCGGCAACGGTACGGCGAGCCGCGAGACGGAGAAGCTGGCGGCGGAAGTCATCGCCAGCCTGCAGGGCGTGAAGCCGCCGCAGAAGGTTGTCGTGTCCGAAGCCGGTGCATCGGTCTATTCGGCCTCCGAGACCGCGGCGAAGGAATTTCCAGGCCTCGACGTGTCGCTACGTGGTGCCGTCTCCATCGCCCGCCGTCTTCAGGACCCGCTGGCGGAACTGGTGAAGATCGAGCCCAAGTCCATCGGCGTCGGACAGTATCAGCACGATGTCGACCAGTCACGGCTCGCCCGCTCGCTGGACGCCGTGGTGGAAGACGCGGTGAACGCCGTCGGCGTCGATCTCAACACCGCCTCCGTGCCGTTGCTCGCCCGCGTCTCCGGCCTCGGCCCCTCGATTGCCGAAGCCATCGTGGTCCACCGCAATGAGGTCGGCGCGTTCAGAAGCCGCAAGGAATTGCTCAAGGTCTCGCGCCTCGGCCAGCGCACCTTCGAACAATGCGCCGGCTTCCTGCGCATTCCGGGTGGCGACGAGCCGCTGGATGCGTCCTCCGTTCACCCGGAAGCCTATGGCGTCGCCAAGAAGATCGTCGCCGCCTGCGGCCGGGATGTCCGCGCGCTGATGGGCGATAGCGCCGCGCTCCAGAAGCTTGATCCAAAGCTCTTCGTCGACGATCGCTTCGGCCTGCCCACCGTCAAGGACATCCTAGCCGAGCTGGAGAAGCCCGGCCGCGACCCGCGCCCCGAGTTCAAGACCGCCACCTTTGCCGACGGTGTCGAGGAAATGACAGACCTGAAGGTCGGCATGTTGCTGGAAGGCACGGTGACGAATGTCGCTGCCTTCGGGGCATTCGTCGATATCGGGGTCCACCAGGATGGCCTTGTGCACGTCTCGCAACTGGCGGACCGTTTCGTGAAGGACCCCAACGAGGTCGTGAAGGTCGGCGATGTCGTGAAGGTGCGGGTGACGGAAGTGGACGTGAAGCGCAAGCGCATCGGACTGACCATGCGCAAGGATGGAGGCGGCGAGCGCGATGCAAGGCCGACGCAGCGTGACGACCGCATTGCACGCCCCGGCAATCGCCCGATGAGTGCAGGCCCGAAGCCTGATAATGCGGCGCAAGGGCAGGGCGCGCTGGCCGCCAAGCTGGCCGAGGCCATGCGCCGCAAATGAGCCCCAAACAGAAACCGCGTCGCAATCCCCGACACCTTGCGACGCGTGGGCAAGCTCGGATTCAAATGCCGCCGCCTGTTTGTCCCGTGGCGTCTGCGTGCTGAAAAGTCTTTTTGCGCAATCGGTCGAGGTTGTCAGGAAAAGGCGGAAAGCGCGTTTGCAGAAAAGGCAAACGAAAACAAATTTTGCGATCAGTCCCAGCTGAACCCCTTGTTCTGCATGTAGACGTTGCGCGGGTGCTTGCACCAGTCGAGCCCGAAATCGTCGGCGCCGTAGTCGTCCCAGCTCACGCGGAACGGCACCATGCAGGCGCCTTCGTTGCTGAACCAGTCCATATCGATACCTTCGCCCGGACCAACCCGGAGGCCGTTCTTCAGCCAGTTATCGCTCCACTGGCCGTTCTGATAGGTGTAGAAGCCATTGATCGAATAGCCCGTCGCCCGGTTGTGGAGACGGAATGCATAATCGCTGGCATGCGCAATCGACACGGAAGCCGCCAGAGCGGCCGCCGCCAGGAGTACGGCAGACTTCATGTTTCAAGCTCCGTAAGCGGTTTCAGTTGTCCAGACCCCAACCGCGACAGGTCCTGTATCTGCCACAGAAACCGCTGAGTGTGGGCGACCATTTTTGGGACTATGGGCGAAAACGTTCAGGCAGAAACCATTGCCATCGTTTCGGCATAGGCCTCGTCGATGCGCCACAGCTTGTCCGCTTGATAGGCTACGTACTCGGCGAGGAAACCCGGCGACACCCAAAGGGGCGAAGCGCCGCGCCGCCCGAGCCAGCCAACGCTTCCGCTATCTTCTGCCACGGCCATTTTCCGCGACAGATGCGTTTTGGTGACGCGCAGCGCAGCGGCGATTTCGTCCAGCGACGTGAGACCGGTCACGATCCGGTCGTCCTTCGGCGCGAAATCCGAAATCGTCGAGATCATCTTGTCCATCACCAGTCCGCCGTCGTTCATCCAGGTGAACAGCGAGAATGTCCCGTCCGGATTGGTTGAGCGCTTCGACTCGAGGATACGATCGGTGATCCGCGGATGCAATTTTGCGATCAGGCGAGGCGAGTGGGCAAACGTCGCCGACCGGGTTCCGCCATCCAGAGCATCCAGCGTTTTCATATGGATAGACACCCAAATGCCGAGCAGACCGATCGTCTCCTCTGTTAGCTTCAACGGGCGCAACCGTTTGTCCTCGGCTGCGGCGAAGGTGTGGATGAGCCCGTACTTGTCCATCTCCCTGATAAAGTCATGTGCCGTATTCCGGCTGGCCACTCGGTGGCTCTGCACCGCCTGGAGAAATCTCGAGAGGTTCATTGTCCCATCCGGGCTCCGAAACATCATCGATGCGCCCAGCTGAGCCAGAAGATAACGCTGGTGCGTGCCGAATATGCTGGCCCCGCGCGGCGAAACACGACCAAGCGCGAGGAAGGAGCCAGCCTGCTGCCGAAGAACCGGAAGGATATGCGGGTGGGCCGAAATGGTTTGAGTGGTCAGCATCAATGCCAACCTGAGCAGGGTGTAGCGAGAAAAATGCAACTCATAATGATATAGTCGCCTGATAGATGGAGCTGGACATATATATTCTCTGCCTCATCGCAAGCTTTTGATCAAGTGGAGAGAAATTTGTCATTTCCCGCTGGCACACTGTTGAAACTTCGGCCGTCTTCATATTGCATTGCAACATGGGTCGCGAATCCGGGGCGAATGCGGTTTTCAGGGGTAGTGGATGTTTCAATATGATCTCGTCGTTGTCGGCAGCGGGCCCGCCGGCCGTCGCGCCGCCATTCAGGCTGCCAAGCTCGAGAAGAAGGTTCTCGTCATTGAGAAGGGAACCCGCGTCGGCGGCGTCTCGGTCCACACCGGCACGATCCCGTCCAAGACGATGCGCGAGACGGCGCTCAATCTGAGCGGCTGGCGCGAGCGCGGGTTTTATGGCCGCTCCTACCGGGTCAAGCAGGAGATCAGCGCGGACGACCTGCGCCGCCGGCTGCTCATCACGCTCGACCACGAAGTCGATGTGCTGGAACACCAGTTTGCTCGAAACCGCGTCCAGCAGATGCGCGGCAGGGCAAGTTTCGTCGATCGCAATACGCTGGAAATCGTCAAGGAAGACGGTGAGCAGCTGCGTGTGACGACCGCCTCGGTCCTTCTCGCCGTCGGCACGCGCCCTTTCCGCCCGGATTACATTCCCTTTGACCATGACCGCATCATCGACAGCGACGAGATCCTGGAGATCAAGCAGGTTCCCCGCTCCATGATCGTCATCGGTGCCGGCGTTATCGGCGTCGAATATGCGACGATCTTCTCGGCGCTTGACACCAACGTCACGCTGATCGAACCGCGCGATACGATGCTCGATTTCATCGACAAGGAAATCCTGCAGGACTTTACCTATCAGCTCCGCGATCGCAACATGAAGCTCCTGTTCGGCCAGCCGGTCGACAAGATCGAGAAGGATGAAGGTGGCAAGTGTCGTGTGACGCTCAAGACCGGCCGCACGCTGACCGCCGACATGGTCCTCTTCGCCGCCGGCCGCATGGGCGCGACCGATACGCTCAATCTTCCCGCGATCGGAATCGAGCCGGACAGTCGCGGCCGCATCAAGGTCGATCCAGAGACCTTCCAGACTTCCGTTCCCGGCATCTACGCCGCCGGCGACGTCGTCGGCTTCCCCTCGCTCGCCTCGACTTCGATGGAACAGGGTCGCATCGCCGCCCGCCACGCGGTCGGCGCACCCGCCAACGAGCCGCCGCATTTCTTCCCCTATGGCATCTATGCCGTGCCGGAAATCTCCACCTGCGGGCTGACGGAAGAAGAAGTCCAGCAGCGCAACATCCCCTACGAATGCGGCATCGCCCATTTCCGCGAGACCTCCCGCGGCCACATCATGGGCCTCGATACGGGCATGCTGAAGATGATCTTCTCGCTCAAGACCCGCCGCCTGCTCGGCGCCCATATCGTCGGCGAGGGCGCAACGGAGCTGATCCATATCGGCCAGGCCGTGCTGAACCTGAAGGGCACGGTGGAATATTTCGTCGAGAACACGTTCAACTATCCAACCCTCGCCGAAGCCTACAAGATCGCCGGGCTGGACGCCTGGAACCGGATGGGCGAGGCGAAGAAGGACACTGAGGTGGTGCCGCAGCCGGTGGGGTGACTTCCCCCCCGCCGCCCACCCCGCTATAACCGCCCCATGCAATGGACCGACGAAGCCGTTATCCTGGGAACCCGCAAGCATGGAGAGAACTCCGTGATTGCGGAGGTGATGACGCGGGCGCGGGGGCGGCATATGGGGATCGTGCGCTCCGGGCGGTCGAAAGCCATGCAGCCGGTGCTCCAACCGGGTAATCTGGTCGAGGTCACGTGGCGGGCCCGCCTGGAGGAACATCTGGGCGAGTTCAGGCTGGAACCCGTCAGGAGCCGCGCGGCGGCGCTGATGGAAAGTGCGGTTTCGATTTATGGCGTACAGGCGATGGCAGCTCTCTTGCGCCTCCTGCCCGAGCGCGATCCGCATCCGCATCTCTTCGACGCGCTGAACGTCATTCTCGATCACTTCGACGATCCGCTCGACGCCTGCGAACTCTATATCCGTTTCGAACTGGCGGTGCTGAACGATCTCGGCTTCGGCCTTGATCTCGCCGAATGCGCAGCAACCGGCACGCGGACCGATCTGGCCTATGTTTCGCCGAAATCCGGCCGGGCAGTCAGCCGCGCAGCCGGCGAGCCCTATGCCGGGCGCATGCTGCGTCTGCCCGCCTTTCTCGGCGAGGAGAGCCGCAAGGCAGCGAATGCCGACAGTCTTGTCGACGCTTTTGGCCTGACCGCCTACTTCCTCGAACGCCATGTCTACGAACCGCGCGGCCTGAAAATGACCGAGGCCCGTGATGGTCTTCGCGAGGCCGCGCTGAAGGTTCTGCGCCACGCCCAAGAAAAGGAAATTTCCGCATGACCGAGACTGAACGCGCCTTCGCGCCCGTGCCGCTTGCCGAGGCTGCGAAGCTGAGCGGGCTTGAGACCCTGCAGAAGATACTCTCAGGCGAATTTCCGGCTGCACCGATTGCCCGGACACTGAACTTTGCGATGTCTTCTGCCGAAGAGGGCCGCGTCGAATTCCGGGGCGTGCCAACGGCTGATCACCTGAACCCGATGGGGGCCGTGCATGGCGGCTGGACGGCCACGATCCTCGATTCGGCGCTCGGCTGCGTCGTCATGTCCATGCTGAAGCCGGGTGAGGGCTACACGACCGCCGAGTTCAAGGTGAATATCGTGCGCCCCCTGACCGCCGGCATGGGCGAAGTCGTCTGCGAGGCGCGCATTCTCCATCGCGGGCGCACGCTTGCCACGGCGGAGGGCTATCTCCGCGACACGAACGGCAAATTGCTTGCGCATGGGACGGAGACCTGCGCCATCTTTCCAATCGAGAACATGATGCGATAAGAAGAGGGTACGCCACCCGCACCGGCTGGCCGCAACGGGCATGATGTCCGGAGGAATTCGATGTACGAAGTGATTGCCCTGGTTCTTGCCCTGGTTGCTGTCATCCTGCTGAGACGGGCGGAAACCCGCATATCGAAGCTCGAAAACAGGGTGAAGGATCTGGAAGCGCGGCCAATCGGTATCGCTGCGGCGGCGGTCGCAACAGAAGCGCCGGGACTGGTGGAAACGCACGAGACGGCAAGCGCGCCGCCGGTCGTGGATGTCGAACCGACGGAGATGCTGGAGCCCACCGAACCGGTCGAGATGGCCGTGCATGTGTCGAAGGACATGTTGCCGGAACCAGCCGTCTCCGAGCCCTCGCCGCAAAAGCCGCAGCAGAGCCTTGAAAGCATGATTGGCGCGCGCTGGCCCGTTTGGGTCGGTGGCCTGGCGCTGGCGCTCGGCGGCATTTTCATGGTCAAGTATTCGATCGAGCAGGGTCTTGTAAGCCCCGCCGTGCGCCTGACCATGGCCAGCCTTTTCGGTCTCGTACTGCTGGCGCTCGGCGAATGGGTGCGCCGCCGCCAGAGCCCTCTCGATCTCCCTGCGCTCAAGCACGCGCTTGTGCCCGGCGCGCTGACGGCGGCCGGTTCCGTAACACTCTTCGGCGCGATCTATGCGGCCTATGGATTTTACGACTATCTCGGCCCGACGCCCGCCTTCGCACTGCTTGCGATCGTTGCGCTGGTGACTGTCGGACTTTCGCTCCTGCATGGGCAGGCGTTGGCGGGCCTCGGCCTGCTTGCGGCCATGATCACGCCGGCCCTCGTCGGCAGCGACGATCCCAGTGCCTGGGGCCTCTTCACCTATCTGACGATCGCCTGGTTCGCGACCATGGCTGCCGCGCGCATCCGTCGCTGGAATGCCGTACCGGCGCTCGCCAACACCATGATGATGCTCTGGTATCTCGTCTTCATGGCGCATGTGCCGCCCTTCGGCGTATGGGCCATGGTGCTCTCCGTGGCTGCCATGATGGCGGGTCTCGCACTGCTCTGGCCGGCGGGCGATGGCGAGGCGGAGGAGATCGAAGTACCGGTCGAAGTGTCGGACGAAGCCGATGGCACCCAGAAGCCGAGGCCCTCCGCGTTCCGTATCTGGCGCAGCGAAGCGCTGCCGCACGTGCCGCATCGCTGGGTGCGGGTCACGGGCGTGCTGGCCGCGCTCGCTGCCGGTGCCGGGCTCGTGGTGTTCGGCGGCCTCGATGGCATTTCGACCATGGAAATGATCGAGTTCGGCGTGCTCTGCACCGCCATCGCGGCCGTCGGCGCATGGCGCTCCTCCGGCTTCCTCTTTGCGCTTGGCGGTCTTGTCGCGGCGCTCCTCGGCAGCCTCAACGCAGCCACCGGCGATGCCTTCAGCGGGATGGGCCTGCTGGCAAGCGGCGAGATGCCGCCGGTCGCGGTTCTGGGTGACAGCCTCGTCGGTCCGCTGCTCGGTATCGGCCTCGGCTTTGCCGCGCTCGGTGTTCTTGCGCTCCATCGTCACGCCCGCTCCGCGCCCGCCTATGCGGTCCTGTGGTCCTGGCTGATGTTGATCGTGCCGCTGACACTCGCCATGCTGAGTTTCCTCGAATTCGGCAACTTCACGCTTGACCTGAAACATGGCGGCGTCGGCATCGGTTACGCGGTACTTTTCCTCGCGATTGCCCAATGGATCGAAAAGCGCATGGACGCGCCGCGCTGGCGCGATGCCGTCATCGGCGCTCTCGTCACCGGCTCTTATCTGAGCGTCGTGCTTGCGCTTCACGCGCTGGCACATACGGTCGTCACGACCATCCTCGTCGCTGTCGCCGGCTTTGCCTATCTCTACGCCTCGCGCATCAAGCCCTGGCCCGCGCTCACCTGGATGATGGGCCTTGCCGGCGTCGTGGTGCTGGCTCGCATCGCCTGGCAGCCGAGCCTTGTTGGCGACATGACGCTGTCGAAGACGCCGTTCTTCAACCAGCTGCTGCCGGGCTATGGCATTCCGGCAATTCTGGCAGGCCTCGGCGCCTACATGATCAAGGACGGCCCCTCGATCCGCGCTCGCAATTTCCTGCAGGCGCTGGCGAGCTTGCTCGGCCTGATGACGGTGGCGATCCTGACGCGCCATGCGCTGAACGGCGGGTCGCTCGCCGGCAACGAACCGACGCTCAGCGAACAGGCCATCTACACGCTGATCGCGGTGGGCGGCTCCGCCGTGCTGATGACGCTCGACATGAAGAGCCCGTCGCCGGTCTTCCGCTGGGGCTCGATGATCGTCGGCACGATCTCGCTACTCTCTGCGCTCTTCGCGCATCTGATCACGCTGAATCCGTATTTCACCGGCGAACTCACAGGCGAATGGCCCTTCTTCAACCTGTTGCTGCTCGGCTACCTCCTGCCGGCGCTCGGCTATTTCGGATTGGCCTATTATGCGCGCGGCAAGCGCCCCGAGCCCTATGTCTACGGGCTCGCGACAGGCGGCGCCGTCATGGCTTTTGCTTGGGTCACGCTCTCGGTCCGCCGCTTCTGGCAGGGACCGGGGCTGGCTGACTGGAAGGGTTTCGACCAGGCCGAAATGTATACCTATTCCGTCGTCTGGTTGATTCTCGGCGTCGGGCTTCTGGTCGCCGGCTCGCGCTTCCAGGCAAAGAGCCTGCGGCTCGCCTCCGCCGTTCTGGTCTTCGCCTCGGTGCTCAAGGTCTTCCTCATCGACATGTCGAACCTCGAAGGCATCTTCCGCGCGGCCTCCTTCATCGGCCTCGGCGCAGTGCTGATCGGCATCGGGCTTTTCTATCAGAAAGTGCTCAGGACGATCGAGAAGCCGGCGGCAGGAAACGGGTTGTCAGACGAAGCACCGGGCGATACCTCTTCCTGACACCCATCAGGAGAGACCATGTCCAGCCTTGCCGATGCCTTCAAGCCGCATGAGAAGCTTGCGGCCCAACTGATTCCCCACGCTTGCGGTACCGACGACGGCTCGCATGACATCGCTCATATCCTGCGCGTCTTCCGCAACGCCTTGCGCATCCACGCGGAAGAAGGCGGCAATGGTGCGGTTCTGGCGGCGGCCGTGCTGCTGCATGATTGCGTGTCGGTGGAGAAGAACTCGCCACTGCGCGCCCAGGCTTCGCGTTTGGCTGCTGAAAAGGCATCAGGCATTCTCGCAGGTCTTGGCTGGCAGGCCGACGATGTCGCCGCGGTCGCGCATGCCATCACCACGCATTCCTTCTCCGCCGGCATCACCCCGGAGACGATAGAGGCGAAGATATTGCAGGATGCCGACCGGCTGGATGCCATCGGCGCCATAGGTGTGGCGCGATGCTTCTATATCGGCGGACGGATGAATTCCGGCCTCCACGATGTCGCCGATCCGCGCGCCGAAACGCGCGAGCTTGATGACAAGCGCTTTGCCATCGACCATTTCCCGATCAAGCTCTTCAAGCTGGCCGAAGGCTTCCAGACCCTTACCGGCCGCCGCATGGCCGCCGAGCGGCACGATCGGCTTGTCGCCTTCTACAACGACTTCCTCGAGGAGATCGCCTGATGCGTATCGAAAGCATGCATGTCTATCCGGTGAAGAGCATGCGCGGCATTCCGGTCGAGCGCACCATCCTGACCGCATCCGGGCTGCTGGGCGACCGCCGCTTCATGGTGGTGGACCCGGACGGACAGTTCATCACGCAGCGAGAATGCGCAGCACTGGCGCAGATCCAGGCGCTGCCGCAGGCGGGCTATCTGATGCTGCGCAAGGGAGACGAGGAAGCGATTGTCGCCATCCCGACCGGCCCGCGCATGAAGGTCGCCGTCTGGCGCTCCATCGTCGATGCCGCCGTGGCCGCCGACAGCGTCAATGCGACGCTTTCGCGCTGGATCGGCCGCGACGCCAAACTCGTCTTTGCCGATGCCCAGGCCGAGCGCATCGCCAATCCTGAATGGGCAGGCGACGACGTGCCCATGGGTTTTGCCGATGGCTATCCGGTCCTCGTCACGACGACCGGCTCACTTGCCGCCTTGAATCGTTATCTCAGCGAACAAGGCCAAACGACTGTCGGCATGGAGCGTTTTCGTCCCAACATCGTCATCGATTGCGATGAGGCATGGGCGGAGGACGGCTGGGCGGCGATCGAGATCGGCGGCGTCCGGCTCGATATCGTCAAGCCCTGCGAGCGCTGCGTCATCACCACGCAGGATCAGATGACGGGCGAACAGGGCAGGGGCGACCCGCTGCCGGCGGTGCGGCATCTGCATTTCTCCACCGATCGCCGGGCGCCGGGCCCGATCTTCGGCTGGAACGCCGTTCCACGCGGTCAGGTTGAACTGCATGCGGGCGATCCAGTCAAGGTCGTCGAAAGCCGTAAGGAAATATGGCCGTTCAAGGTGCGGTGAATCGTTTCATCTTTTGCGGGCCACGCAACAAGGCCCGCAAACCGCTCGCGACTGCGAAAGAAGACGCAAATCCGGTGTGCGTCGCAATAAACCAGTATGGCATTTTGGAGATTCAGATTTCTTCAATTATGGCATCCGGAACGAATTTTGTCTTGAAACCGCAATATCCGCAGATGGAAAAAATTTAATTCTAAATTTGTCGAGGGACCCGTTGACGAATGCGGGGCTCGCTCCTACCTTCTGCCCACGCAAATCGGAGTGGTTCGGATGAACCCGTAAACGACTTGCGGGCTGTGCCTCAAGAGGCCAGCAGAGCCGTTCGGAGGAATGTATGGTGTTTGACAACAACGTTCGTGAAGTTCTCTCCTGGCGTGTATCCCGCGTGACGATGATCTCTGGCGCCAAATGTCGCCAGCTTTGCCGAATGTGACCCGGGCCGCCCCGGATCGTCAGCAATTCAGTTCGCAAATGAAGACTTGAGATCAAGCAGCTTTCTGCTGCGGGAGAATACCTATGAACAAGCAGGTTATTGAACACGCCGGTATTCCGGTGGGGATCGTGATTCCCGATGGTGACGCGATGAAGTTCATCGCCGTCAAATTCCCTGTCATCGATCTGGATGGCGCCCGCTATCGCGACGCCGAAGAGGCGCGCCGGGCCATCCGTCGCCATATCGAGAAGAGCCCCGCGACCTATATGTAAGCGGAAGGCAATTCCGATCGTGTCACGCACGAATGCTGAAAAAGGCCGGTCGCCCGAAAGGACGGTCGGCCTTTTGATTTGGATGCCGGGGTCCTGATTGGCAATTTTTGACAATGGATGTAGAATGCTCTTGCAGCAACCATGCGAGGTCTTGCCATGCCCACGATGAACGTATCGCTCACCCCGGAATTCGTCCGCTTCATCGAAGGCGAGGTGGAAAGCGGCGCCTATGCATCCGCCAGCGAAGTCGTGCGGGATGCGCTGCGGCTGTTGCAGACCGGGCGGGAGGAGAGGGCGGCGCGCCTTGAGCGGCTTCGCCAGGAGATCGCGCGTGGAGAGGATGATTTCGCCCATGGCCGCGTTTCGGTCGGTTCCGCACAGGAGATACTTTCCCAGCTTCTTGATCGGACTTGAAGCATGCCTCTCCTGCTGACCGATACGGCCAAGCAAGATATCCGAACGATCCTGAACAGTACGCTTGACGATTTCGGCCAAGTTCAAGCGCAAAGATATGCTGCCCTCATGGACCGATTGTTCGCCCTGATCGAGGAGGCTCCCGAGAGACCCGGCTCGCGGGCTCGTAACAATGTACGGACGGGTTTGCGTTCGATTAACATGTCGGCCCTCTCGGAGAGGCGCCATGGCGCTTCGCACGTCGTCTACTATAGAACCGAATATGGAGACGGAGCCCCAAGGGTAATTGTCATCCGCATCCTCCACGAGCGCATGGACCCGGACCTCCATCTCGGCAGCACGCCGTAGGTTCTATTCCCCGAAAGCAAACACGAACGGCTTCTCTCCGACAAACTCCGCCCCGCGCCCAATCCCCCGCACGGCCTCGATCAGCCGCCCCTCGCGCTGCAGAAGTGCATCGGCGATTTCGATCAGCCGCGTGTTCGGGCTTGCCTGCGGCGACGCCGCCCGCAGGTCGCGGGCAAGCTCCGCGTCATCCAGATCGGGCCGCACGGCAAGTGCCGCAATCAGCGCCGCCGCCGGCGAACGCGACACGCCATACCAGCAATGGATAAGTAGCGGCGCAGACTTGTCCCAGCCGCGCGCGAAGTCGATGATCGCCGCGACATGCTCCTCCTGCGGATGCACCAGCCCCCGCGCCGGGTTCGCGACGTCGTTGACGCCGAGCTTCAGGTGTCGCGCCGCATCAATCACACCGGGGCGGTGGAAGTGCTGGTTTTCGGCGAGCAGCGAGATCATCTCCCGCGCCTTCATCTTCACCGCGATCTCGGCGATGCGCGAGAGGGGAGAGACGGCGATCACTGGCATGAAAGGTCGCTCCTCACTTGCCCCTCATCGCGCAGATCGCCTCGAAGCGCGCGGCAAACAGCGCCTGCGCCTCCATGGCGGGAAGGGGGTCGAGGATCAGCATGTCGGCAGTGATGTCGCGCGGCTGCCCGAAGAACTTGCGCGCTTCCTCCGAGGTGAAGCCGGCGAGAACCGTTGCCTCGAAAAAGGCCGAGACCGTGTCCGCCTTCTTGATTGCGGTTTTCAGCGATCGCGGGGTCTCCGCTGGCAGGCCGAATGCGATATGGATCGCGCTCTCCAGTCGCTTCTCCACCACCTTGTAGCCGCCACCGACCACCGCCTTGAAGGGCGAAATCATGTCGCCGATCACATATTCCGGTGCGTCGTGCAAAAGCGCTGTCAGCAGCTCGTCGGCGCTGGCATTCCTGTTCTGCCGGTGAAAGATCGCCTCGACACAGAGAGAGTGCTGCGCCACCGAAAAGGCATGCGCGCCACGCGTTTGACCGTTCCAGCGTGCCACGCGGGCCAGCCCATGGGCAATATCGATGAGCTCAACGTCAAGCGGAGACGGATCAAGCAGATCGAGCCTGCGGCCAGAAAGCATGCGCTGCCAGGCGCGAACATCCTTCTCCGTGGCCAAGGCTCAATCCTCGCTCTCGGCCGTGATGAATTCGAGACCAGACCATGCGGGAAGCGCAACTGTCACCGGCGTTTCGCCGGCAAGGATCGACACGCCTGCGGCCATGGCGGCGCCGGCGCGGTCGATGCGGATGATGGCAAGACCTTGATCGCCTGCGACCGTGCCGAGAGCCCCGATCGTCTTGCCGCCCGTGCGAATTTCCGTGCCCGTCTCGGGAAGTGCTGCACCGGCCGAAACCGTCACCAGCCGCCGCCGCGCCGTCGAGCGATGCTGCATGCGCGACACGACTTCCTGGCCGACATAACAGCCCTTTTTGAAGGATACGCCGCCGGACTTGTCGAGGAGTATATCGTGCGGGAAGGCATCCTGCAGCGCGAAGTCAGAACCCGCTTCGGGAACCCCGGCCTGCGCCCGCAACGCGTCATAGCCACCGGCAGAGCCCTGGCCGCCGGGCAGGCGATAAAGGTCTATACCGGCCTTGGCGAAGCGGATGTCCTTTGCAGACCCTTCCGGCCGCGGCTCACCCCAGGCGACCGTCGCACCTGTCTCTTCGCGTTTGGCGATCTCGACCTTGGCGCGCAGCTTGTACATGGTGAGACGCTTGTTCAGCGCATCGATCGCGTCGGCGTCCGTCTCGATGAGAAACCCGGTCTCCGACTTCGAGATCATGAAGAAGAACATGATCTTGCCCTGCGGCGTCAGCAGGGCGCCGGGCGCTGCGGCCCCCGGCTCCAGTGTGTCGAGATCGGTGGTGATCAGTCCCTGCAGGAAGTCTGAGGCATCCGGTCCGGAGACCACAAGCCAGCCTCGGGTCGCAAGGAATGCGTGGGCCATGATCAGTTGCCTGACGTGAACTGCTTCAGCTTGCCGTCAGCGGCAATGCCGACGCGGTAGAAATTATAGCTGCCATATTCCTGCATGTCGGCGAAGTCGCCGGCGGTCACCAGACGCATCAGATCGACCTTCTCGGCCTGCGTCAGCGTCTTGATGTCCTTCTGGGTAAAATAGGGCCAGAGATACATATCGTTCGCCGTTCCGGCGCCGACATGGGCATAGCCCGTAGACAGCACGTCGAGCATGATGGAAAGCACTTCCAGCCCGTCGCCGTCGCCAGACATGTCCTTCAGCGCGGACTCAGGATCGGCATTGGCATTGTCGGGGCCAAGATCGGCCTGGTTTGCCTTGAGAAGTGCTGCGACCTTCTTCACATCGCCTGCGGTTGCCGCGTCGATAATCTCCTGGCGGGTCTTCTGCACGGCGGCAGGCGCCTTGGTGATATCGAAGGAGATTTCAACTGGCGCCTTCGCCTTCGCCGCATCCGAAGGGGCATTCGTCGTGGCTGCAGGCTTGTTGTCGGTGGCAGCAGGCGCAGTCGGGGCAGGGGCCGTTGCAGCCGGAGCAGACGCTGCCGGCGGCGTCGCTTGTGCGGCCGGCAGATCGCTCAGCGCATAGGCCGGTGCGCCGATCGCAAGCCAGGCCGGCACGAGTGCGACCGAGAGAGAAGACTTGAGAAAACGGGAATAACGTGTGCGACCGGATGCGATCTGCATGGGGAATGTCCTATCTGAGCTTGGCCATCTGGGAGAGGAAGGCCCTAACGTTTACCGCCGGATTGTTTCTGCTCTATTGCAGGATGCGCTCGGGCGAAAACTCGCCGGCAAGCATCCGCTCGCGCAAGTTCTCCAGCATGGCTTCGGCCCCGGCTTCGCCATGGATGCGCACCGTTTCGCGCATCGCTAGCGCAATGGCTGCATCGGCGATGATTTCCGGCTCGATGCCGTCTGCCATGCCATCAGCCCAGGCTTCGTTCTGATACTCGAGCGCTGCCTGCATTTTTTCATGGACGATCATGTCGTCAAGTTCGGAAAGGCTTTGTTCCATTTCGCAGTCCCTGGCGGAAGGGGTTATTCCTTACCGCTCTCTTAACAACATTAGCAGCCTTTTTCCAATACGACACGGCTTGCCACGAAAAGGGGTGAATAATTCGTTAATTTCCGTAACGCGTCGCTATTTCCGTCGCGAGTGTTGCTCCTTCGTTACGGTAGCGCTCGGCCGTTGTTCGCAATTGCGCACTGCAGGTTGTCTGAATGGCGGAAAAAGTACGATATCCGCGATTGAAGGCTGCGGTGAGCTTTTCCCGCCGCGCGGCCTCGTCCTTCGCGTCGCTGTCGAGCAATTGTCCCATCATCGCCTTCCATTGCGGCTCGCCGTCGCGTTCGCAGAGGTTGCGGATGAAATCGAGGCTACCGAGGATTTCCGCAAGCTGCACGAGCTTGTCGTCATAGGGCGCCTGCTTGAAGGCGGGAGCCGGTTCCTGCTTTTCGGTCTTTATCTGCTGCACCGAGCCCGCCGCAAGAAGGCAGACTGGCTGAAACACAGCAACAAGGGCGATGGCGAAAGAAAAGAACCGCTTCATGAGGCCATCTACAACGCCGAATCATCGATTATTGCAAGTTAATTCTCGAATGTTGCGGCAGTCGAACGCCACACTTCCAGCCGTTGAATACAATCGGCGACACTCTCCGGCACCGCGATGGATGCGATCTCCGCTGCAGAGTACCAGCCTGCCTCCAGCGCGTCGTCCAGCGCCCTGACGCTGCCGCGCTCCGGGCAGTCCACCAGAAAGACCGAGAGGAAATAGCCGCCGCCGCTTTTGCCGGGAAGGTCATATGTTGCAAACAGGCGCGGGTTCTCACCCTTCAAACCAGTTTCCTCTTCCAGTTCCCGCAGCGCCGTTTCATCCGGGCTTTCGCCAGGCTCGGCGCGTCCGCCCGGAAAGGCAAACAGGTCTTGCGCCGGAGGATGGGCGCGGCGGATCAGGAGATAGCGATTGCCATCGATGACGATTGCGGAGGCGGCGGGTTTCAATTGCGTGGTCATGGCTCCTATATTGGAGGTTACGAAGGCAGGGATGCAAGAGCATGTGTGGACGCTATGCGCTGTTGGCAACGGCAGATGAGGTGCTGGAGTTTTTCTCCATCGCGCTAATCGAGGATTTCCCGGCCCGCTTCAACATAGCCCCCACCCAGCCGATTCTCATCGTCATCGAAGGGGAGACCGGTGCGCCCGGCTCCAACATGCCCAGGCGCAAGGCCATGCTCGCCCGCTGGGGCTTCATGCCCGGCTGGGTCAAGGACCCGCGCGAATTTCCGCTTCTGGTCAACGCGCGGTCCGAAACGGCCATCGACAAGGCCTCCTTTCGCGCCGCCATGCGTCATCGCCGCATCCTGATCCCGGCCTCCGGCTTCTATGAATGGCATCGCCCGGACAAGGGATCGAAACAGAAGTCACAGGCCTATTGGGTGCGCCCCAAAAACGGAAAGATCGTCGCCTTCGCCGGCCTGATGGAGACATGGGCCTCCGCCGATGGCTCCGAGGTTGACACCGCCTGCATCCTGACCGCCCCTGCTAACCCGTCCTTCGCGCCGATCCACGACCGCATGCCGGTTGTCATTCCGCCGGAGGAATTTGCGCGCTGGCTCGACTGCAAGACCCAGGAGCCTCGCGATGTCGCTGGCCTCATGGTCAGTCCCCCTGAAGAGCTGTTCGAGGCGATACCCGTCTCCGATCGGGTCAACAAGGTGGCCAATACCGGTCCGGAGATACAGGACAGGGTCGAACCCGGCGCAGATGTGGCGCAACCAAAGCCTCCAAAAGCGAAGGCCGCCAGACGCGAAAGCGACGGCGGCCAGATGGATTTGTTCTAAAATTCAGACGTCCCCCGGCGACAGCCGCGAGGCGAAAGTCAGGCGACCTTGCCGGCCGTCTTGGCGGGCTCTACGCCCTTCTTCTTCGGGTCGTTGGCGCACATCAATGCGGCGGCCAGAACGGCCTTGAGGCCGACCGGCTTGTATTGATCGACCAGATTGATGTTGACGTTGCTCGCGGCCTTGTCAGCCATGGTTGTTTCCTTTGCCCCATTTGGACGTGTTGTTATTGTGAACGTGTCGATATGTTGCGCGCCCTGTCGCCGCAAATTGCGGCGGAAAGACGGCATGTATTCTACGTCAGTTTTCACTTAAGTAAACTGATCGAAATCAAAGCTACATTTCGATCCCGGCGGCAGCTTGACGGAATGAAGGCAAGCGGCAATAAAAGGCGCCATGAAAACGGTTCGCTGCATCATCTGCGGAAAGATTATCGACTAGCGCCTCGCTGGTCCGGCCGTTTTCGTCTCTCGAAAGAAAAGAGCTCAAAACGCCCGGCCAGCCGGGTCGCTCATCTTATTTTTGCCTTTCGGGAGAAGGACATGGCGGATACGCCGACTTTGAAATTCTACAACACGCTCGCCCGCGAAAAGCAGGTTTTCGAGCCCATCGATGCTCAAAACGTGCGGCTCTATGTCTGCGGCCCGACCGTTTACGATTATGCCCATATCGGCAATGCGCGTCCGGCCATCGTCTTCGACGTGCTCTTCCGGCTGCTGCGCCATGTCTATGGGGAAAACCATGTGACTTACGTCCGCAACATCACGGACGTGGACGACAAGATCAACGCGCGGGCGCTCCGCGACTTCCCCGATCTCTCCCTGAACGAGGCGATTCGCCGCGTCACCGAGAAGACCGAGACGCAATATGTTGCCGATGTCGCGACCCTCGGCTGCATCAATCCGACGGTTCAGCCGCGCGCGACAGAGAATATCGGCGGCATGATCGCAATCGCCCAGTCGCTTATCGACCGCGGCCATGCCTATGTCGCAACGGGCGCGGAGGGCAGGGAAGTGCTCTTTTCGGTTCCCTCGATGGAAGCCTATGGCGAGCTGTCCAAACGCAAGCTTGAAGACCAGCAGGCGGGCGCGCGCATTGCGGTGGAAGCGCACAAGAAGAGCCCGGCCGACTTCGTGCTCTGGAAGGAGAGCGCCGCCGACCAGCCCGGCTGGGACGCGACATACACCGTCGATGGCGAAACCGTCTCGATCTACGGCCGCCCCGGCTGGCATATCGAATGCTCCGCCATGTCCGACCGCTTTCTGTGGGAGGAGATCAAGGACGGCCTGTCGCCCAAGGCCAAGGCGCGCCCGCACCAGTTCGACATCCACGGCGGCGGCCTCGACCTCATCTTCCCCCACCACGAAAACGAAATCGCCCAATCCTGCTGCGCCTTCGACACCGGCGTGATGGCCAATATATGGATGCATAACGGCTTCCTGCAGGTCGAGGGCAGGAAGATGTCCAAGTCCGAGGGCAATTTCGTCACCATCAACGAATTGCTGGAAACGGAAAAGTTCGCCGGCCGGAAATGGCCGGGCGAGGTGCTGCGTCTGGCGATGCTGATGACGCATTATCGCGAGCCGATCGATTTCAGTGTGAAGCGGCTGGAGGAGGCGGAAGCCCTGCTCCGGAAGTGGCCCACCGGGCAGGAGCCGCAAGGCGACGCTCATCCCTCCGTTCTCGACGCGCTGTCCGATGACCTGAACACCGTCGCGGCCGTGCAGGCGCTCCACGCCTTGGCGAGTGCCAACGCGCCGGAATTTGGCGCAAGTGCTGCCCTTCTGGGCGTCCTGCCGAAGAAGGTGAGCGTGTCGGACGCGCTTGCCGAAAGCGTCGAAGCCCTCGTCCAGCTTCGGCTGGAAATGCTGAAGGCGAAGAACTTCACTGAGGCCGACCGCCTGCGCGATCAACTGGCGTCTCAAGGCATTCAGCTAAAGGATTCGAAAGATTCAGCAACCGGGGAGCGGGTGACGACATGGGAAGTGAAGCGCTGATTTGCTAAGGTGGCACATTTGGCATATGCTTGGCATATGCCAAATGCTTCGAAGGAGCCGGACATGGGAATGGTCAAGCACGCGAAAGTCTTCAAGAACGGCCGCAACCGGGCGATCCGCATTCCGGTCGAATTCGAGTTTCCCGGTGACGATGTGACGATAACCAAGCAGGGCCGGAGGATCATCATTGAGCCGGTTGAGCCCAGGATGGATTTGCTGGAGTGGTTGAAGACAATCGAGCCCTGGGACGAGGAGTTTCCCGATATCGATGAAGGGCTGCCTCCACCAGATGATGTCGAGCTATGAGCAATGCAGTTTTCATGCTCGATACAAACATGATTTCCGATTTGATCCGCAACCCCGAAGGGGCCGTTCAGCGGAAAGTGGAAAAGTTGGGCGTATATGCCGTTTGCGTCAGCTCTATTGTCGCGTCGGAACTGCGGTTTGGATATTACAAGCGCGGGTCAGATCGTCTGGAGCGGCTCGTGGAAGGAGTGCTTCGCCTGGTCGCTGTTTTGCCCTACGACGATAAGGCGTCGGTTCATTACGCTGATATCCGGCAGGCCCTGCAGGCGCGAGGCAGTGTGATCGGGCCAAATGATCTCTTTATCGCTGCTCATGCCCGCGCTCTCGGCCTGACATTGGTGACCGACAACCTCCGCGAATTCTCCCGCGTCGAAGGCTTGAAAATCGAAAACTGGCTGGAAAGGACCGACAATGACTGAGACCACCCATTCCGGCGGCTGCCAATGCGGGGCGGTGCGGTTCAGCGCCGGCCATCTCGGGCGGCCGTCGATCTGCCATTGCCGCATGTGCCAGAAGGCCTTCGGCTCGTTCTTCGGGGCCTTCGTGACCGCCGATCAGGCGCATCTGACCTGGACGCGCGGCCAGCCGACCTGGTTCCGTTCGTCGAAACAGGTGCATCGCGGCTTCTGCGAGAAATGCGGCACGCCGCTCGTCTATCGCCACCCGGAAGGGATCGAGCTTGCGATCGGGGCGTTCGACCATCCGGAACTTTTCGAGCCGCAGATCCAGGTCAATCATTCAAAGCGCCTGCCGTGGATCGACCGCCTCTTCGACAAGCCGCCGTTCGAAAGCCCCGGCATGACCGAATTCTTCGCCAGCATCGAAAACTGGCAGCATCCCGATCACGACACGGAAAAATGGCCCGAGGACTGACCGATGGCCCCTCCCCAACCCTCCCCACAAGGGGGAGGGGGAGTGACTGCTGTGCCCACCTGCCTTGCGTGGCGCGAGGCGGTGCCACAGATCGTCTCCCCCCTTGTGGGGGAGATGGCCGGCAGGCCAGAGGGGGTTTTCGCCCGAACAACGGAGGAAGTCATGCCTGACACGATCCATACCGGCGGCTGCCAGTGCGGCGCGATCCGCTTTCGCGTCGAGGGCGACCTGAAGGACGCCTCGATCTGCCATTGCCGCATGTGCCAGAAGGCCTTCGGCGGCTTCTATGCGCCGCTCGCCTCCGTGCGCGGCCTGAATTTCCGCTGGACGCGCGGTCAGCCTAAACATTTCCAGTCGTCGAGCGTGGTCCAGCGCGGCTTCTGCGAGGCCTGCGGCACGCCGCTGACCTATGAGGCCCCGGACGGCATGGCCATAGCCATCGGCGCTTTCGATGAGCCCGAACGCATCGTGCCCACCTTGCAATACGGCACGGAGGCGAAGATTTCCTATGTCGATCACCTGCCCGAACTGCCCGGCCATCCGACGGACGACGACCTGTCGAACGCCCCCTTCCTCGCCGATCTGAAATCGTTCCAGCATCCCGATCATGATACGGATGCGTGGCCGGAGGGGCGGTCATGAGCCTTTCCGGCGGCTGTCAGTGTGGCGCGGTGCGCTACCATGTCCGGGGCGTTCTTGAGGGCGCGCATCTCTGCCATTGCCGCATGTGCCAGAAGGCCGCCGGAAACTATTTCATGCCGCTGGCCAGTTCTGCCGAAACGGAATTTGCCGTCACGCGCGGCGAACCGGCGTGGTTTCAATCATCCGGGCCGGTGAAACGCGGCTTCTGCCAGCGCTGCGGCACGCCGCTCTTCTTCAAGACCATCGGCTCCGACACGATTGCGGTCACATTGGGCTCGCTCGACGACCCGTCCGCGGTAGAACCTGAAAGCAACGACGGTGTTGAATCCCGCGTTCGCTTCTTTTCTGCCCTCACGCAAAAGCCGGAGCGGTTAAGCGACCGGTCGGATCTCGAATGCGGACTGGAAACGATCCGCCTCAGCAACCATCAGCATCCCGATCACGATACCGACCAATGGCCTTCAAAGGATACGGCATGACCACCTTCCGCACCCTCTACCCCGAAATCACCCCCTTCGAGACCGGCTTTCTCGACACTGGCGATGGCCACAAGGTCTATTGGGAACGCGTCGGCACCAAGGGCGGCAAGCCAGCCGTGTTTCTTCATGGCGGGCCGGGCGGCGGCTGTGGGCCGAGCCATCGGCGGCTCTTTGACCCGGCGCTCTACGATGTGATCCTCTTCGACCAACGCGGCTGCGGGCGTTCCGCCCCGCATGCCAGCATCGACAACAACACGACCTGGCATCTCGTCGCCGATATCGAGCGGCTGCGGAGCGATATCATGGGCGTTGATCAATGGCTCGTCTTCGGCGGTTCCTGGGGCTCGACGCTGGCGCTGGCCTATGCGGAAACGCATCCGGCCCATGTCAGCGAACTGGTTGTGCGCGGCATCTACACGCTGACCAAGGCCGAGCTCGACTGGTATTACCAGTTCGGCGTCTCGGAAATGTTTCCCGACAAGTGGGAGCGCTTCCTCGCCCCGATCCCGGAAGACGAGCGCCACGAGATGATGGCCGCCTATCGCCGCCGGCTGACCGGGACCAACCGCGAGGAGCAAGTCAAGGCAGCACTCGCCTGGAGCACCTGGGAAGGCCAGACGATCACGCTTCTGCCCGAACCCTCGACATCCGATGCCTTCGCCGACCCGGATTTCGCGCTCGCCTTCGCCCGCATCGAAAACCACTATTTCGTCCATGCCGGCTGGCTCACAGAGGGGCAGCTGCTCAACGATGCGCATAAGCTTCAAGACATTCCCGGCACCATCGTCCACGGCCGCTACGACATGCCGTGCCCGGCGAAATATGCCTGGGCGCTGCACAAGGGCTGGCCGAAGGCGGAGTTCTACCTGATCGAGGGGGCAGGGCACGCCTATTCCGAACCTGGCATTCTCGACCGCCTGATCCGCGCTACTGACAAATATGCAGGAAAAGAGTAAGGAGCCCCGAAATTCGGGAAATGACCATGGCAAAAGAACGCATCTATCTCTTCGACACGACCCTTCGCGACGGGCAGCAGACGCCCGGCGTCGATTTTTCCGTCGAGGACAAGATTGCGATTGCCAACATGCTGGACGCCTTCGGGATGGATTATGTCGAGGGCGGTTATCCGGGCGCGAACCCGACCGACACGGCCTTCTTTTCGAAGAAGCGCACCGGCCGCGCCGGCTTCGTCGCTTTCGGCATGACCAAGCGCGCCGGCGTCTCCGTCTCCAACGATCCGGGCCTCAACGAACTCCTGCGCGCCAAGTCGGACCACATCTGTTTTGTGGGGAAAAGCTGGGACTATCACGTCAAGGTCGCGCTCGGCTGCACGAATGAGGAGAACCTTGAGAGCATCGACCTGTCGGTCAAGGCGGCCATCGACGCCGGCAAGGGCGCGATGATCGATTGCGAGCACTTCTTCGACGGCTACAAGGCGAACCCGGCCTACGCGCTGGCCTGCGCCAAGACCGCTTACGAGGCCGGCGCGCGCTGGATCGTGCTCTGCGACACCAATGGCGGGACGCAGCCTTCGGAAATCCGCGAGATCGTTGCGGCGGTGATCGCGGCCGGCGTGCCCGGCGACAGGCTCGGTATCCATGCGCATAACGACACCGGGCAGGCGGTGGCCAATTCGCTCGCGGCGGTCGAGGCAGGCGTGCGTCAGATCCAGGGCACGCTGAACGGCATCGGCGAGCGCTGCGGCAATGCCAATCTCGTGACCATTATCCCGACGCTGGTGCTGAAGCCCGCCTATAACGAGTGCTTCGAGACCGGCATCGACCGCGAGGCGCTGCAGGGCCTGACCAAGCTCAGCCACGATTTCGATGAACTGCTGAACCGCTCGCCCGAAACGCAGGCGCCCTACGTCGGCTCCTCCGCCTTCGCCACCAAGGCCGGCATCCATGCCTCGGCGCTTCTGAAGGACCCGCGCACCTACGAACATGTCGAGCCCGAAACCGTCGGCAATCTGCGCAAGGTCATGGTCTCCGACCAGGGCGGCAAGTCGAACTTCATCAATGCGCTGAAGCGCCGCGGCATCGACGTCGGCAAGGACGATCCGCGCCTCGACACGCTGATCACCATCGTCAAGGAGCGAGAGGCGACCGGCTATGCCTATGAGGGCGCGGATGCGAGCTTCGAACTGCTGGCGCGGCGCACGCTCGGCTCCGTGCCGGATTTCTTCCGCGTTGAAAGCTTCCGCGTCATGGTCGAACGCCGCTTCGACGCCAATGGCCAGCTGAAGACCGTGTCGGAAGCCGTGGTGAAGACGGTGATCGACGGCGAAACGGTCATGTCGGTCGCCGAAGGCCACGGCCCCGTCAATGCGCTCGACATTGCTATCCGCAAGGATCTCGGCCGCTACCAGCCCGAAATCGCCGATCTCGAACTCGTGGACTACAAGGTCCGCATCCTCAACGGCGGCACCGAAGCCATCACCCGCGTCCTCATCGAATCCTCAGACGACACCGGCGCGCGCTGGTGGACCGTCGGCGTGTCTGACAACATCATCGACGCCTCGTTCCAGGCGCTGATGGATAGTATTGTCTACAAGCTGATGAAGAACCGGGAACTGGCGGGGAAGGTGGCGGCGGAGTGATGCCTTTTCCCCTTGGGGAGAAGGTGTCCCGAAGGGCAGGGTGAGGGAGCGGTGCAACGCTACTGGCCCGGCGTGGAAGGATAGCTCAAGCCCCAGGGAAGGTTGATGCCGTTCGCCTTCAGGCCCTTCACATATTCCCCGACCTGCTCAGGCGCAAACCATTGCACACTCGCCAGATAGCGACCCGAATCCAAGGGTATTTGGAGTTTGAACGGTTGTTTTGGCCAATAGATATCGAGAACGGGATAATTGCCCTTTCCGACAAACTGGACCGTCGAGTGCGTCGCCGAAACGGGCGAACGTTCCTGTTCCGCCTTGCCCGCGCGACAGGTGTCTTGAACGATCTCGGTCCCTTCGAGATAGACGTCTGTCGTTGTGCGTCCAGCCGCCGCCACGCCTCCTATAAGCAGTCCTCCCGCCAGAGGAAGGAGGAGAACATAGGGGCTGGTCCCCTTTGGGGCTCGGAGAAGCACGGCAAGCAGTAGCATGAGCCCGAACAGCGGACCGATCCAGAAATTGGCAAGCGCTATCGTTAAACAGGAATCGCCAGCGCGCTCGCTAGCATAAAGGATGGTATGCATTGTGATTCCGCTCGATGCGAGATTTTGAGCTTAACTCTATACGCTTGATCCGGCGTAACAAATCCCTCTTCTCTACCATTACGGGAATTTAATTATATTCGGTCCGGAAACCCGCATAGCGTTGCGACATGGTAGCCGCGGAGGGCCGGAACCTTGGATAAGATCAGTGACGATCAATCGATCATTTGGGTTCCCGGTAGGCGGACACTCACCAAGACAACGGATATTCCACCCGTCGCGGTCAATCTACCTGCAGTTTACGGAGTGTCGGGTTCCGGCAGGGCGCGATGGATGATGACGCTACCGGCCAACATCATGCTCATTTTAATTTTCGTTTTGGGTGTGCCGACTTGGCCCTCATTGCTGACGTCCGAGAAACTGGGGCCTATTGGCGGTCCATTCCTGTTCATTGGGTTTATTGTCTTCCTTTGCGCCACGATCCTGTCTGCCTATTCCCTTTTGTGGAATATGCATTGTGCCAGCACTCATCCCTCTGACGTGCTGACGATTACTCGACAGGGCATTCTCGATATGCGGGTCTCCGACAGCGTTATCGAATGGCGCGATATTACGCGCACGCCCGTGATCCAGGTAAACCGTGGGGTCACTTCGGTCGCACTTTACATGCGTCCTGAATTCGAGGGCGTTTTGAAGGGACCGCAGGCACTCCGTCGACTGATCATTCCGCGGGCAAAAGTAACCCTCATCACGATTGAAATCACCTCGCTTTCCGGTGACAGAGAGGCCCTGGTTGAGGTGATCCTGCTGTTAGCAAAACAAGCCAACCAGCAACTTAAGACCGCTTAAAGTTTCACCTCACTTCGGCACCGCCCGATAAAGCCCGCCCGGCTCGTCATCCGCGATCATCCAGAGCGACCCGTCCGGCGCCTCTTCGATATCGCGCAGCCTGAACCCGACATCCCAGCGCTCTTTCGGCGTAGCTCCACCTTTGCCGTCAAACGCGATGCGCGACAGCGTCATGCTGCCGAGCCCGCCGGCAAGCGCCGAGCCGGTCCAGTCCTTGAACAAGGTTCCGCGATAGAAGACGAGGTCGCTGGGGGCGATGACGGGGGTCCAGTAAATGACGGGTTTCTGCAGATCCGGGCGCGTGTCTGGGCTGGGGATCGGCACGCCGTTGTAGTTCGTCGAATAGGAGACCAACGGCCAGCCATAGTTTTTCCCCGGCTCGATCAGATTCAATTCATCGCCGCCGCGGGGGCCATGCTCCAGACCCCAGAGCCGGCCATCGGGCGAGAAGGCAAGCCCGTAGGGGTTGCGGTGACCCAGTGTCCAGATTTCGGCGGGGTAGGGGTTCTTGTCCGGGAAGGTATAGCGCCAGACGACGGGCGCTTTCTTCGCGGCTTCCGTGTCTCGCGGCGGCGCGATCACCGGCACGGTTTTCGCGCCCTCTTTGTCCGCAAACGGATTGCCGGGCGCGGCCTTGCCATCCAGCGTCAGACGCAGCACCTTGCCGAGCGCCAGATCCATATCCTGCGCCGGCGTCATGCGCTGCCGATCGCCGACCGCCAGAAACAGGTATTTCCCGTCCGGCGAGAAGGCGACCGCGCCGCCAAACTGTCCGCCATGTCCCTTCGGCATTTCGCGCCAGATGACATTCAGGTCCTTCAACGCCGGCGTGTCGCCCTCAGCGAGCGTGGCGCGGGCCAGCGCCAGACTGGAGCCACCATCGCCCGGCTCGGAATAGGTGAGATAAACGCCGCGATCCTTCTCGAAGGTCGGCGAGATATAAACGCCAAGCAGACCGCCCTGACCCTCATAGACCACCTTCGGCACGCCGGCGACCGCGACCTTCTGCCCCTTCTGCGTCGCGATCCAGAGCTTGCCCGGCTTTTCCGTCACCAGCATGCGCCCATCCTGCAGGAAGGCGATCTTCCATGGATAGTCGAATTGCGCGATCTTTGAGAGCGTGAAGGGGGCTTCGGCGGTTTCCTTGACGGTCGCTGCGTTGACCTGTGCCATGGCAGGGGAGAGTGCGGCTGAGGCGGCAAGCGCCGTCAGGGTGAGCGCTGCGGCGGTCCTTGTCGTCTTCATGGCATCCTCCGGTGATTCCTCGTCCGCATATGGGACCGAACGCCGCCGGTTTCCACCCCTGCACCACATCCGGAGGCATGACACTTCACAAGAATGAATTGGTCGATTGCGATCCATCCGAATAGAAAAAGTAAACCCCCACTTATATTCGAGCGCTTCGCATGTCTTCCTCCCCCGCCTCCGGTGTCCAGTCCGGCGACAGCCCACGCGGCTTTGCCTTTGCCCTTGCCGCCTATTTCCTCTGGGGCTTCCTGCCGCTCTTCATGAAGGCGATTGCCCATATTCCGGCGCCGGAAATCATTGCGCATCGCATCATCTGGTCCATCCCGGTGGCGGGTGCCGTGCTGATCGCGACGGGCCGAACGTCCGATCTGAAGGTGGCGCTGAAGTCGCCGCGGACGCTGGCCATG
The DNA here is from genome assembly GCF_040545545.1 of Limnomicrobium aquaticum. Taxonomy (NCBI): domain Bacteria; kingdom Pseudomonadati; phylum Pseudomonadota; class Alphaproteobacteria; order Hyphomicrobiales; family Rhizobiaceae; genus Limnomicrobium; species Limnomicrobium aquaticum. The sequence goes on along the minus strand of NZ_JBEPMB010000001.1, from coordinate 1,477,167 downwards.
GCGGCCCTGACTGCCTCCATCATCACGATCAACTGGGGCATCTACGTCTGGTCGATTGCGGCGGGCAGGGCGCTGGAATCGGCGCTAGGTTATTACATCAACCCGCTTTTCTCGGTCTTCCTCGGCGCGGTGCTCCTGCGCGAGAAGCTTTCGACGTCGCAATGGGTGGCCATTGGCCTCGCTGTCTGCGCCGTTGCGATCCTGACGGTCGAGGCCGGTGGTCTGCCCTGGGTGTCGCTCGGGCTTGCCATCTCGTGGGGCTTTTACGCCTTCTTCCGCAAGACGCTGCCAGTCGGCCCCAATCAGGGCTTCCTGCTGGAGGTCATGCTGCTCTCGGTCCCAGCCATTGCCTATATCGGCTATGTCGAGACAAGCGGGAGCGGCCATTTCGGCGATACCGGCTATGTTGACGTGCTCTGGCTGCTCGCCTGCGGCCTGATCACTGCCGTGCCGCTGATCCTTTACGCCAACGGTGCGAAGCTCTTGCGCCTGTCGACCATCGGCATCATGCAATATATCGCGCCGACCATGATCTTCATCATCGCCGTCTTCGTCTTCAAGGAACCGTTCGGCCTGTCCCAGCTCGTCGCCTTTGCCTTCATCTGGGCAGCACTTCTCGTCTTCACCTGGCCGATGCTGCGGGCGCTTCTTGTTGGGCGCAAGCCCGCAAAACAGGCCTGATTCCATGCCTGTTCAGGAATTGCCCATCCATGAAGTCGCGGCTCTCGTCGGCGCATTGCTCTGGGCGGTCACCGGCATTCTCGCCACTGTCCCGGTCAATCATCTCGGCGCCTATACCTTTTCGCGTTACCGCATGACGGCCGTGCTGGTCATGCTGGCCATCTATCTGTCGGCGACCGGCAAATGGCACTGGCTGGAGGGCTGGCAGCTCGCGCCCGTCCTGCTGTCCGGCCTCGCCGGGATTTTCATCGGCGATGTCGTGCTCTTTGCCACACTCGCCCGAATGGGCCCGCGCCGCACCTCCATCCTCTTCGCCATGCATGCCCCGCTCTCGATCCTGCTTGGCTGGCTCTTCCTCGGCGAGGCACTGACCCCGCTGGCGCTCACGGGTGCCTGCGTCGCCTTCGCCGGTGTGCTTCTGGCCATCGTCTTCGGCAAGCGCCGCGCGCAACTGCATCATTGGGAAAGCATCAAGGGGCCGCTCTGGCAGGGCGTGGCGCTCGGTCTTCTCGCCGCGGTCGGGCAGGCGGCGGGCTCCATCATGGCACGTCCGGTCATGGAAACAGGCATCGACCCGTTCCTCGTTTCATTTTATCGCGTCGGCATCTCCATCATCGCCTTCAACCTGTTCCGCCTCGCGCCGTTGGAGATGATCGTGCCGAAGGGCCCGCTGACGCCGAAGATCGCCGCCTACACCGCGCTTGTCGGCTTCGTCGGCATGATGCTGGGCATGACGCTCATCCTCTATGCACTGGCCGGCGGCAAGGTCGGCATTGTCTCGACGCTCGCCGCCACCGCACCCGCGCTGCAGCTTCCGCTCATCTGGCTGAAGACGAGGGAAGCGCCCGCACCCGGCGCGTGGGTGGGCGCCTTCCTGGTGGTCATCGGCAGCGCACTGATCTTCAGCCGGTGACGCCCGGCACATCCTTCAGGTCGAACCAGACTGGAATGCCGCGTTCGCGTGCAATTCGGACATCATTGTCCGCACCCTTGGAGTCACCCGGAAGCCGCAGCACGCCGTCGCAAAGCTGTAACAGGCGATGTGCCGTCGGATGGAAGATTTCCTCGTAGAGCGCATCGCCGATCGCTGCTCCGCCGGCAGCGCGCCAGACGGGAAGGGCAACCCATTCTCCAATCATCGGAATGTGCCCGGCCTTGAACAGCGCATAAGATGGCGCTTCCAGCCGCTTCAGGTTTTCCGCCATTTTCTGCGGGTCGTCTCCGGTTCCGGAACGGTAGGGGCCGGCAATCAGGATCAACATGTCTTACTCCTCAAACTCGCTTCACGATAATTCCTGAAATAAATTGAAATTTCGTCTTTTCAGGAATAAAGACGATAAATCGTGATAATTCGTGAAGAGTCAAGAGCGATGCTGACGAGTGAAAGAAAACACCTCATCCTCGAAACGATCCGCCGTGATGGTCGCCTCATCGCCAAGAGCTTCGCGTCGGACCTGTCGCTGTCGGAAGATACGATCCGCAAGGACCTGCGGGAAATGGCGGCGGAGGGGCTTCTGGCACGCGTTCACGGCGGCGCATTGCCGCTTTCCGGCCCGCTGCCGGATTTTGCGGCGCGTTCGGGGCTCGCACATGCCGAAAAGCGCGGGTTGGGACGCGCCGCCGCCGGCCTCGTGCAACCCGGTAGCACTGTCTTTTTCGATGGCGGTACAACGAATGCCGAACTGATCCGGGCGCTGCCGGAGACGATCGCCTTCACGGCCATCACTCACAGCCCGACCATTGCCGCCGAGTTCGAACGGCTGAAGAATGTCGAAGTCAACCTGATTGGCGGCCGGCTCTACCGCCATTCCATGGTGGCGGTTGGCACGGAGGCAGCCTTGGCCATCGGCCTCATCCGGCCTGATCTCTTCTTCCTCGGCGCAACAGCAGCGAATGCCGCCGCCGGATTTTCCACCGGCGATGCGGAGGAGGCGGCCATCAAGCGCCTGATTGCACGGCAGTCCCGCGAAGTTTGGGTTCTTTTGACCGCCGGCAAGTTGGGCCAGCAATCCCCTGTTACCATTATGCCGCTGGGGGATGCGACGGGCGTGATTGTCGTCGATTCAACACCTGCCGTCGATCTGGAAATGTTTCATGCGATGGGTGTTTCCGTGAGGATCGCAAACCCTCTCTGAACCACACTGACAGGCAACAGGAGAGCCATACGGACGGTCACGCCGACCCAAGGGATGTCGCGGCAATATGCCCGGATGCTAGCGAGCATAGCACAATGATGCGCGGCAAAGCTGTTGACAAAGGGCCGTAGTATGATGAAGGTTGCCAGAAGATTTTATGCATTTCGATTGACGAGTTTCGGATATTCTAAAGGCATTCGTTATGAATCATGCCGTGGTGGAGAAATTCTTCCCCGAGAGCCGGGCTGGGGGATATACAAGAGTTGATGGATCCGTCGAGTTTTACCAGCGCATAAATTCGATCGTTTCGGAAGACTCAGTTGTACTTGACATTGGTGCCGGGCGCGGCGTGGCGCATGTGGATGGCCCAGGCTCTTACATAAGGAGACTGATGAGTTTCCGTGGCCGATGCAAGAAAGTCATCGGGATCGACGTGGATGATGCCGTACTCGGCAACCCGTCTCTGGATGAAGCCCATGTCATCGAGAAGAATGCCTTTCCTTTGCCAGACAGCAGCGTCGATCTCGCCTTCGCGGATTGGGTCCTTGAGCATATAGGGGATGTCTCGGCTTTCAGCGCCGAAGTGGAGCGCGTCATCAGGCCCGGCGGCTGGTTTTGCGCGCGGACACCCAACAAATGGGGCTACATCAGCATCGCTTCGCGATTGATACCTGAAGCTTTGCATGCCCGGGTTTTGAAACGGGCGCAGCCGAACCGCAAGACGGAAGATGTGTTTCCGACATTCTACAGACTGAATACGCGAAACGACATCGGCAACGCCTTCACCGCGGACCGCTGGGACGTGGTGACCTATACATACGATTCCGAGCCGGCCTATTTCGGAAACAATACTCTGCTATGGCGCCTGGCTCTCTTCATGTTTCGCCTGACGCCTCCGGGAATGGGCTCCGTCGTCATGCTCTTCGCGCGAAAACGCGAAGCCGCATCATGATCTTATAACCGGCAAGGTGAGGCAGGGGCAGCTATCTCACATCTTCCCTATAATCGCCTGATCAGCCCCGTTCCCCGTGCCCGCCGCCAGAATGGCAGGCACGATATCTTCGGCCTTGTCGATCACCAGCGGCTGCACGAGATGGCTCGTGTGGATGAACCCCTGGCCGCGCATGTGGTTGATGAGCGAAAGCATCGGGTCCCAGAAGCCGTTGATGTTGGCGAAGACCATCGGCTTGCGGTGGCGGCCGAGCTGCGCCCAGGTCATGATCTCCACGATCTCTTCCAGCGTGCCGATGCCGCCGGGCAGCGTGACGAATGCGTCGGCCTCCTCGAACATGCGGTGCTTACGCTGGTGCATGTCGTTTGTCACAATCACCTCGGTGAGTGAGGTGAGTTCGTGCTTGGAGGCTTCCTTGTCCATCAGGAATTCGGGAATGATTCCAAGCACTTTGCCGCCATTCGACATGACGCCGGAAGCAACCGCCCCCATGATGCCGCGCATGCCGCCGCCATAGACGAGCCGCAGGCCGTTTTCGGCAATCGCCCCGCCGAGCTTGCGCCCTGCTTCCATGTGGGAGGGATCGCGTCCCGGCTGCGAGCCGCAATAAACGCAGATGTTTCGAATCTGATGCCCGTTTTGTGTCATGCCCGGACCATGGCCTTTTGGCCTTGCGCCCGTCAAGAACGCACCGTGCCGTTAACCGGATTTCGTTGAAATACCTTGTGAAACTGAGGAGAAGAGTTTAGCTCTTCTGTGATGGGGATATGCTGCCCGCAACGTCGGCGCAGGCGCTCGTTTGGAGACAGAAATGCAGAACAATCGCGCCATCTGGCTCGCGGTCCTGGTGCTCGCGATCGCATCGGCGGTCATGATCTTTTTCATCCTGCCTCAGCTGAACGGCGGCAAGAACGTGGTGAGCGACGCGGCGAAGACTGCGACCGATACCGCCAAGTCTGCGGCAGGCAGCGCGACCGAAACGGCCACCAAGCCCACGGGAAACGCTTCGGGCGCGGAACTTCTTCAGAAGATGAACCGGCTGAAGGCCGATGCGAGCGCGGCATCCGAAAGCCTGCGCGCCCTCTACGCCAATGGCAAGGTGCCGACGGACGCGGAACTTGCGGACGCCAAGGCGAAGCTGCAGGCGGCACTTCAGGCGATTGCCGATTTCAAGGCGCCGGAAGGGGCCGACGCGACCGTTGGCGGTCTTGTCACCGGGCTGTCTGCCAGCGCAACCAAGGCGCTCTCCGCGCTGAAGACCATGCCCGAAGATGCGGGCAAGGCCGCAGACGCGGCCGCCCAGATTGCCGCCTTGTTCAGCGACAAGACGGCTCGGAACGGCGCAGCGCCTGCCGCACCCGCGGCTAGTGCACCGGCAAAGCCGGATGCCATTGAAGCGACGCTTCCGAATTTCGACGTGCTGCGCGTCGAGAAGGACGGTTCGACCGTGATTGCCGGCGGCGCATCGCCCAAGGCCAGGGTGGAGGTCCTTGATGGCGACAAGGTCATCGGTTCGGCCGTTGCCGGCCCGAGCGGCGATTTCGCCATTGCCCTCGACAAACCGCTGGAGCCCGGCGACCACTCTCTGGTCCTGAAGGCAACCGGTGCCGACGGCAAGGCCGTCGTTTCAGCAGAAATCGCGACCGTTGCGGTTCCGAACGGCAAGGACGGCAAGTTGCTCGCCATGGTCACCAAGCCGGGCGAGGCTAGCCGTATTCTGACCAAGCCGGACGGAGCAACGCAAGTTGCTCAAGCGTCAGCCCCTGCGGCTCCGGCCGCCGCGACGCAAGATGTGGCCACCAATGCAGCGGCCACGACACTTCCGCCTCTGCCCGATGCATCCAAGACACTGGCAAACAGCGCGCCGACCGTGCCCGCCGGACAGCAGCCTGCGCCGACCGCTGCCGACGCATCGCAGAAGCCCGCCGAAGCCGCCGCCATCCGCATCGACGCGGTCGAGATCGAGGGCGACAAGATTTTTGTCGCCGGCACGACGCGCCCGAACACGACGGTTCAGGTCTTTGCCGACGACAAGCTGATCGAGACGACGAAGTCCTCCGACAGCGGTCATTTCGAAGCCGAGAACACGATGCCGCTTTCCACCGGCAACCACATCATCCGCGCCGATCTCATGGATCAGACGGGTTCGAAGGTCGTGGTCCGTGCCTCCGTGCCGTTCAACCGTCCGGCCGGCGATCAGGTCTCTGTTGTTGCCGACACCACCAAGCCCGCCGCAGCCGGCAATGCGACGGCGGCGTCACAGCCCGTGGTCGCCCAGCTGGAACAGCTGCGCGAGGAGGCGGCCAAGGCGATCGTGCTGCTGAAGGGACTGTTTGCCGATGGCAAGACGCCGGCCAAGGATCAGCTGGCCGCTGCCCGTTCCGCCACCCAGTTTGCGCTGAAGGCGCTGGCTGATTTCAAACCTGCGGCTGACGCCGGCGCCGACGTTGCAGCCCTTGCCGCCAAGGTCGGGAAGTCGGCAGCCGATGCGCTGAAGCTGCTGCAGGCCGCCGGCGACGACCCCAAGGCTGTCGGTTCTGCCATCGCCTCGATCGAGGCGGCCGCGCGCGATGCCATGCCCGATGTCGCAAAGCCTGCCGCGCCCGCTGCCGCACCGCCGGCTCCCGCCCCGCCGACCGCCGCAGCGCCCGCACCAGCCGGGCAGACGCAGCAGGCCGCCAATGCGCCCGCCGCAGCTGCGCCCTCGGCAGAGGCACCGAAATCGATCGAGCAGGCCCCGCTCAAGGAGAGCAAGGACAGCGTCATCATCCGAAAGGGTGACACGCTCTGGCAGATTTCCCGCCGTGTCTACGGTCGCGGCGTGCGCTACACGACGATCTATCTCGCCAATCAGGAAATGATCGACAACCCCAACCGCATTGCCCCTGGTCAGGTCTTCGGCGTGCCGGGCAAGGTCACGCAGTCCGACGAGGAGGCTGAGAAGGCCAACCGCGAGCTTCGCAAGAAGCACTAATTGTAGGGCGGCCTGATTTATCTCGCCCTGCGGGATTGCGGGCAGCAATGGTTAATCTTATTTGAGAGGCGCGGCTTCCGGGGATGGAAGCCGCGCCTTTCGCATCTTGAAACACAAAAATCTTCTACAGGGCAGGGCGCTGCATGGCAGGCGAACAGAAAACCGTTTCGGCGGATGACAGCAATCCGCTGGGGACACTTCGCAATCTCTGGCCCTACATGTGGCCGTCCGAGCGGCCTGACCTGAAGATGCGCGTCGTCTGGGCAACCGTCTTCCTCATCGTCTCCAAGGCGGTGCTGATCATGGTGCCCTACCTGTTCAAATGGACGACGGATGCGCTGAACGGCAAGAATTCGGCACCGAACATTCTGCCCGAGATCCTGCTCGGCGCGGTCATGCTGGTTCTGGCCTACAATTTGTTCCGTCTTGTGCAGGCCGGCCTCAACCAGCTGCGCGATGCTCTCTTTGCCAGCGTCGGCCAATATGCCGTGCGTCAGCTTGCCTACCGCACCTTCGTCCACATGCACCAGCTATCGCTGCGCTTCCATCTGGAGCGTCGCACGGGTGGTCTCTCGCGCATCATCGAGCGCGGCACGAAGGGCATCGAGACGATCGTCCGCTTCACCATCCTCAACTCGATCCCGACGCTGATCGAGTTCCTGCTGACGGCGATCATCTTCTGGTGGGGCTACGGCTTCTCTTACCTCTTCGTGACCGCGATGACGGTCTGGTGCTATATCTGGTTCACCGTGCGGGCGAGCGACTGGCGCATCGCCATCCGTCGCACGATGAACAATTCCGATACCGAGGCGAATACGAAGGCGATCGACTCGCTCCTGAACTTCGAAACCGTCAAGTATTTCGGCAATGAAGAGATGGAGGCCAAGCGTTTCGACGCCTCCATGGAACGCTACGAGAAGGCGGCGACGGAAGTCTGGACCTCCCTCGGCTGGCTGAACTTCGGCCAGGCCGTCATCTTCGGCGTGGGCACGGCGGTCATGATGGTGATGTCGGCGATTTCGGTGAAGAACGGCACGCATACGCTCGGCGATTTCGTCTTCATCAATGCCATGCTGATGCAGCTCTCCGTGCCGCTCAACTTCATTGGCTTCGTCTACCGCGAAATCCGTCAGGGCCTGACGGATATCGAGCAGATGTTCGAACTGCTCGACGTGAAGGCCGAAGTGGTGGACAAGCCGGGCGCGGTAGACCTGAAAATCCAGAATGGCGAGATCGAGTTCGATAACGTCCACTTTGCCTACGATCCGCAGCGCCCGATCCTGAAGGGCATTTCCTTCAAGGTGCCGGCGGGCAAAACAATCGCCGTCGTCGGACCTTCGGGAGCAGGCAAGTCCACGATCTCGCGGCTTCTCTATCGCTTCTATGACGTCCAGGGCGGTTCGGTGAAGATCGATGGGCAGGATGTGCGCGATGTCACCCAAACCTCGCTGCGCGCCGTCATTGGCATGGTGCCGCAGGACACCGTGCTCTTCAATGACACGATCGCCTATAACATCCGCTATGGCCGCCCTTCCGCCACCGAGGCAGAGGTCGAGCAGGCTGCGGAAATCGCCCAGGTAGGCAATTTCATCCGCTCGCTGCCGGAAGGCTTCAAGACGATGGTCGGCGAGCGCGGCCTGAAGCTCTCGGGTGGCGAGAAACAGCGCGTGGCGATCGCCCGCACGATCCTGAAGAGCCCGCCAATCCTGATGCTGGACGAGGCGACGTCCGCACTCGATACCGGCACCGAGCAGGAAATCCAGGCGGCCCTTGACGAGGTGGCCAAGAACCGCACGACGCTCATCATCGCGCATCGTCTCTCGACCGTCATCAACGCCGACGAGATCATCGTCTTGAAGGATGGAGAGATTGCCGAGCGCGGAACGCATGCGGAGCTTCTGGAACAGAAGGGCCTCTACGAACGCATGTGGAACCGTCAGCGCGAGGCGGTTCAGGCCGAAGCAAAGCTCAAGGAAGTGCGGGAAAGCGACGATCTGGGCATCGTCATCCGCAAGGAACCGGCGCGCTGAATGGGGGCCGGTCCTTAGAGCAATTCCGAGCCGAAAGTGGAAACCGGTTTCGCGTCCGGAATTGCGGAAAACAAGGAGATAGAGCATTTCAGCGTTTCTGTGAAACGCTGAAATGCTCTAACGTCAGAGGGTCGTAAACGCAACTGCGAGACCTGCAACGACCAAGGCGCAAAGAAGCGCGACCATTATAATTGTTCCGGTCGTTGATGACGTCGGCGGGACCATGGATTCCATATCCTGGTCGAGATGGGCATCCTGTGCCATCCGGCGGATTTCCAGATTTTCCTCCTGGCGGTTCATGGGAGCCTCCTTGCTTGAAGTCTGAGATTTGGCATGCTGTCGCGAACGGCTGTACCTGTTGCTTGCAACGCCTATATCCGCTCGAAGGTTCCGAAAGCGGGGCATAGCAAGGCCGTTGGACGCGCTGGCAGTTGCCCTTTTGGGCCGATAGGGCTAATCAAAACCGCGACATACTCGAGAAGGTGAGACCCATGAACTTGTTCGACACGATCCGCAGAACGATCGTCCCGGTGCATAAGGAAGGCTATCCCTTCGTCATCGCCTTCTTCGTGGTTTCGCTGATCCTTGGCTGGATCTGGGAGCCGCTTTTCTGGGTCGGTCTCGTGCTCACGCTCTGGTGCGCCTATTTCTTCCGCGATCCGGAACGCGTCACGCCGCAGGACGAGGATCTGGTGATCTCGCCGGCTGATGGCCGCGTCTCCTCCATCGGCATGTATTCCCCGCCGGCGGAACTCGGCCTCGGCGCCGAACCGCGCCTGCGCATCACGGTTTTCATGAACGTCTTCAACTGCCATGTGAACCGCGCACCGATGCGCGGCCGCATCCGCGAGATCGTCTATCGCGAGGGCGAGTTTCTCAATGCCGAACTCGACAAGGCAAGCGATGACAACGAGCGCAACAGCCTGATCATCGAAACAAAACATGGCGATCTCGGCGTGGTGCAGATCGCCGGTCTCGTCGCGCGCCGCATTCTCTGCTGGTCGACACCGGGCGAAAATCTTGAGGCTGGCGAACGCTTCGGCCTTATCCGCTTTGGTTCGCGTCTTGATGTCTTCCTGCCGGAAGGGGCTGTTGCCCGCGTCTCGCTCGGTCAGACGGCGATTGCGGGTGAAACGGTTCTTGCCGAATTCGGCTCGGGCCGTGGCCCCGTCGTCAGCCGCCGGACGTAAGGACCAAGCGATGGCCGAGCAAGCGCCGGACGTGAACACGCCCAAGAAGTCGGACGCCGCCCGCGGCCCGCGGCTGAAGGAAATCCCGCTGCGCCTGATGGTGCCGAACCTGATCACGGTTCTCGCCATCTGCGCGGGCCTCACCGGCATTCGCTATGCCATCGAATTCCGCTACGAACTCGCTGTGCAGATGGTGCTGGTGGCGGCCTTCCTCGACGGCATCGATGGCCGCATCGCGCGCATGATGAAGGCGACATCGAAATTCGGTGCGCAAATGGATTCGCTTGCCGACATCATCAATTTCGGCGTGGCGCCCGCAATGGTGCTCTACATCTTCGTGCTCGATCAGGCCCGCTCGCTCGGCTGGATCGCCGCGCTGATCTACACCATCGCAGCAGGCCTGCGCCTCGCGCGCTTCAACGTCATGACCGACAACGACGTCAAGGCGCCCTGGCAGTCGTCCTATTTCGTCGGCGTGCCGGCGCCTGCCGGCGCCTTCCTCGTGCTTTTGCCGGTCTATCTCAGCTTCCTCGGCGTTGCGCCGAACAACACCATGGCGCTGTTTTCCGCTGCCTATACGCTGCTGATCGCCGCACTGCTGATCAGCCGTGTTCCGGTCTGGTCCGGCAAGTCCGGCAGCCGGGTGCCGCGCAACTACATGATGCCCATCATCCTCGGCGTCGTGCTGCTGGTGGCGACGCTGAGCGTCTACCCCTGGCAGACGCTATCTGCGGCTGTTGTCGCCTACCTCCTGAGCCTGCCCTTCGGTGCCCGCGCCTGGCAGAGAAAATATGGCGACGGCGCATTTTCCGCGCCGGAAGAAGGCGACATTCACGCCTATTATCCGCAGGATGATCACAAGGAGTGAGGGGGTAACCTCACTTTACCAACATCGACCCCGTCTCCACATACCGCTGATGCCACGACAGCGCCTCCGACAGGATGTTCGGCGCATGCAGCCCATAGGCGGTCTTCAACGCCCGCGCATAATAATCCTCCAGCATCGGCCGATAGGCCGGATGTGCGCAATTTGCGATGATGACCTTGGCGCGCTGCTTGGGGCTTAAGCCCCGCAAATCCGCAAGCCCCTGTTCGGTCACGATGACATGAACGTCCTGCGTGATATGGTCCACATGCGAGGCCTGCGGCACGATGGCCGAGATCGCGCCTTTCTTGGCGGTCGAATGTGTCATGAAGATCGAGAGATAGGCGTTGCGGGCGAAGTCGCCGGAGCCGCCGATGCCGTTCTGGATGCGCGAGCCCATGACATGGGTCGAGTTCACGTTTCCATAGATATCGGCCTCGATCAGCCCATTCATTGCGATGCAGCCGAGCCGGCGCACGAGTTCCGGATGATTGGAGATTTCCTGCGGGCGCAGGATCAGCTTGTGACGGTAGCGCTCCGCCTCGTTATTCAGCCGCTCGGCAGCCTCCGGGCTCAGCGAAAAGGCGGTGGCCGAGGCCATGCGCAGCTTGCCGGCGTCGAGCATGTCGAGCATGCCGTCCTGGATCACTTCGGTGAACGACGTGAGGTTCTCGTAAGGGGCATCGATCAGGCCGGCGAGCACGGCATTGGTGACGTTGCCGACACCGGATTGCAGCGGCAGCAGGTTCTTCGTAAGCCGCCCCATCTTCACTTCATGGGCGAAGAATTCGAGGAGATGACCGGCAATTGCCTTTGCCACGTCGTCCGGGGGCGAGAAGGGCGCGTTGCGGTCGGGCGCGTCCGTTTCGACAATGCCGATGATCTTCTCGCGATCGACGCGGAAATGCGGCTGGCCGATGCGGTCGTCGGGACGCACCAACGGGATCGGCACCCGATGCGGCGGCAGCGCCGTGCCGTAATAGATGTCGTGCATCCCGTTCAGCGCCTCGCTCTGCCAGCGATTGACTTCCAGGATGATCTTGTCGGCACGGTCGAGCCAGGTCTTGTTGTTGCCGATGGAGGAGGAGGGGATGAGCGCGCCTTCCGCTGTGATGCCCGAGACTTCGATCAGCGCGATATCGAGATTGCCGAGAAAGCCTTCCCAGACGAGCGGTGCAACCTGGCTGAGATGGATGTCGAAATAATCCATCTGGCCCTTGTTGATCTTATCGCGGGCCACCGGATCGGAATTGTAGGGCAGGCGGAACTCGATGGCGTCGGCCTTGGCAAGCGCCCCGTCCAGCTCCGGACCCGTGGAGGCCCCGCTCCAGACCTTGATCTTGAAGGGATTGCCAGCGGCGTGCGCAGCCTCGATGCGCTTGGCGAGCGCCAGCGGCACGCTCTTCGGATAGCCCGAGCCGGTGAACCCGCTCATGCCCACCGTTGCCCCAGATGGAATGAGGGCAGCCGCATCATCTGCGCTCATGATGAGGTTGGAGAGGGTCGTATCCTGAATTCGGCCTTTGGATGACATGCATGCTCCTTGTCAAGCGCGCCGCGGCGCATGAGGAATCGCTAGTTCGCTGCGCCTGCTAAGAGCGCGTCAGGACAAGGAAAAATCGATTTTGGCGCTTTATGTCTTTGACTTAACGCAAGTGCGAAAGGAAAACGGCGGGCTCCATGCCTTCGATGGGATGACGGCCGGGGATTGGGCGGCCGCCTGCTTGTGTCATGGCCGGGTGGGCTTTGACGAAACGACGAGCCGCTACGGCCGCGCCCATCAATCCGGCATGTGATATGTCAGGAAGCGCTGCTCTCGCACCGAAAAGAGCCGGCCCGTTTCGGTCATGGCGGGGTCCACTAGCGGCAGGATCGCCTTGGCGACCTCGGATGGATGCGGCAGCGTATCCGGATCTTCGCCCGGCATGGCCTGCGCCCGCATGGCCGTGCGGGTGGCACCCGGATCGACGGCGTTGACGCGCAGCGTGAAGTTCTCCTGCTCGCCGGCCCATGTGCGAGCCAGCGCTTCCACGGCCGCCTTGGAGGCAGAGTAGGGACCCCAGAACGGGCGGCACTTGTGAGCAGCGCCCGAGGAGAGGATAACAGCGCGGCCGGCATCCGACTTCGTCAGCAGCGGCTCGACAGAGCGGATGAGCCGCCACGTTGCCGTGACGTTCAGCAGCATGACCTTCTCGAACACCTTCGCCTCGACATGGCCGATGGGCGAGATGACGCCTAGGATACCGGCATTGGCGACCAGCACGTCAAGCTTGCCCCAGCGGTCATGGATCGCCTGGCCGAGTGCATCGATGGCACCCATGTCGGCGAGATCGAAGGGAACGAGCGTAGCGCTCTCGCCCGTTTCCCGCTTGATGGCATCGTCCAGCTCTTCGAGCCCGCCGGTGGTGCGGGCGCAGGCGATCACATGCGCGCCGGCTTTTGCCAGCTCGATGGCCGTGAAATAGCCGATCCCGCGCGATGCGCCGGTGACGAGCGCCACGCGGCCTTGCAGAATTCCCCCCATGGTCCCCGTCCTCAACCGTTGCTGGCCAGCAGCGAGAGGCTGCGGATCTTGGAATCGACTTCCTGGTCCATCAGGCGTGTCGGATATTCGCCGGTGAAGCAGGCGTCGCAGAACTGCGGACATTCGCCATTGCGCTGCGGCTCGCGCACCGCGCGGTAAAGCCCGTCAATGGTGAGGAAGCCCAGCGAATCCACCTTGATGAAATCCGCCATGTCCTCGATCGACATGCGCGAGGCGAGCAGCTTTGCCTTTTCCGGCGTATCGACGCCGTAGAAGCAGGGCGACATGGTCGGCGGTGAGGCAATGCGCATATGCACTTCCTTGGCGCCGGCATCGCGAACGAGCTGCACGATCTTCTGCGAGGTCGTGCCGCGCACGATACTGTCGTCGACCAGCACGACGCGCTTGCCTTCAATCATCTTGCGGTTCGGATTGTGCTTCAGCTTGACGCCCATGTGGCGGATCGACTGCGACGGCTGGATGAAGGTCCGGCCGACATAGTGATTGCGGATGATGCCAAGCTCGAAAGGAATGCCGGACGCCTGCGCAAAGCCGATGGCCGCCGGCACGCCGGAATCCGGCACAGGGACCACGATATCGGCGTCGCAGGGGCTTTCCAGCGCCAGTTCCTCGCCGATCCTCTTGCGCACATCATAGACGTTGCGGCCTTCGAGATTCGAATCCGGACGGGCGAAGTAGACATATTCGAAGATGCAGAAGCGGGTCGGCACCGGCGCGAAGGGGAAGTGGCTTTCAATGCCCTTGCCGGTAATGACAACAACTTCGCCAGCCTTGATGTCCCGCACATAGCGCGCGCCGATAATGTCGAGCGCGCAGGTCTCGGAGGCGAGGATATAGGAGCCGTCGAGATCGCCGAGCACGAGCGGGCGGATGCCGAGCGGATCGCGCGCGCCGATGAGCTTCTTTTCAGAGAGGCCAACAAGCGAATAGGCGCCTTCCACCTGCTTCAGCGCATCGATGAAGCGATCGAGGAAGTCCTTGCCTTCGCTCATGGCGATGAGATGCAGGAAAGTCTCGGTGTCCGAAGTCGAGGAGAAGATCGCGCCGCGCTTCTGCAGCGCCTTCTGCACGGTGAGCGCATTTGTCAGATTGCCGTTATGGGCAATGGCAAAGCCGCCGCCTTCGTATTCGGCATAAAAGGGCTGGACGTTGCGCATGCCGCCGCCACCGGTCGTGGCGTAGCGTGTGTGGCCAATGGCGCGCGAACCGGGGAGGCGCTCGAGCACGGACGTCTTGGTGAACGTGTCGCCGATCAGGCCGGCATGGCGTTCCACATAGAACTGCTTGCCGTCATAGGAGACGATGCCTGCTGCTTCCTGGCCGCGATGCTGGAGGGCATGCAGGCCGAGTGTGCAGAGCGAGGCGGCCTCCGACTTGCCGAAAATGCCGAATACACCGCATTCGTCACGGAAAGCATCGGCTTCCGGGCTGTCGTCGTCTGCCATGGCCTCATGTTCAAGATGGTTCATTCTCTTTGCTCCTCGGCAAAATCATTTGCGGCCCCGTTCGGGGGCCGCAGGCAGATTTATCCGTTCGTGCCGTTTGTTCGCGGCGCCTTTGTTGTGTCAGGCGCCTTTTTTGCATCGGGCGTCTTGGTCGTTTCGGGCGACTTGGTCGCATCCGGCGCCTTCGGGTTGGCCGGCGCTGCGTTGTCCGGTGCGGTGCCATCGTCCGCCGCGTCGTCCGGCGCTTCTTCCGTACCCTTCTGGGGCATCACACCCTTCAGGCGCTCAAGCAGCGTCGCATCGATATTGTCGGGCAGCATGGCGATCAGCCGGTTGCCCAGATTGTCGATCAGAGGCTTCGACTTGGCATTCGAGATCCAGTCTGGCCGCTTGGTCGGCTCGACGAGCCAATTGAAGAACATCATCGCGACAACGACGATCAGCACGCCGCGGGCCGCCCCGAAGAGGAAGCCTAGCGTGCGGTCCAGCGCGCCGATGCGGCTGTCGATGATGAAGTCTGCAATCTTCATCGTGATATAGGAAAGCAGGATGAGCGCGACAAGGAAGACCACACCAGCAGAACCAGCGAATGCCACGGTCTTGGAGCTGGTATATTGCTGCGCATAGGGCAGCACGAAGGGATAGAGCTTGTAGGCGGCATAGGCCGAACCCGCCCAGCTGGCGACCGAAAGCACCTCGCGGGAGAAGCCGCGCACCATGGCAAGGACAGCCGAGAAAAGCGCCACGCCAAGCACGATGCCGTCGAGAAGCGTAATGGGCATTGAGTGTCACTCCAACTTTCAAGAACCACGGACCTTCGCCATGCCGTGGCCCGTTTCCCCATGAGACCGCTTCCGGCGGCCTTATTCTTCGTCCTGGTTCTGCCTGGCCTTCAGCTTCGAGCCCGCGATGCGCGCCACGAGATCCGGCAGGCTTTCGATTTCCGTCCACTGGCCGCCCGCACCCTTGAGTGCGTCGCCAGAGACCGGCAGGACGGCCTTCGTAAATCCCAACTTCTCGGCTTCTTTGAGGCGCTGCGCGGCCTGCGCAACGGGTCTCACGGCACCGGAGAGGCTGACTTCGCCGAAATAGACGCAATCGGGCGGAAGGGCAATACCGGCAAGCGAGGAAACCAGTGCGGAAGCCACAGCTAGATCGGCTGCGGGCTCCGAAATCCGATATCCGCCTGCGACATTGAGGTAGACGTCGTGCTGCCCGAGCCGCACGCCGCAATGCGCCTCCAGCACCGCGAGTATCATCGAGAGCCGCGCCGAGTCCCAGCCGACCACAGCACGTCGTGCAGTGCCGAGCGACGTCGGCGCAACCAGCGCCTGAATTTCCACCAGAACGGGACGGGTGCCTTCCATGCCGGCAAAGACCGCCGCGCCCGGCGATTTGGAGTTTCGCTCGCTCAGGAAAAGCGCCGACGGATTGGAAACCTCGCGCAAACCCTTGTCGGACATTTCGAAGACGCCGATCTCGTCGGTCGGCCCGAAGCGGTTCTTCACCGTGCGCAGAATGCGGTAGTCATGCCCGCGATCGCCCTCGAAATAGAGAACCGCATCGACCATGTGTTCGACCACACGGGGGCCGGCGATCTGGCCGTCCTTCGTGACATGGCCGACGAGAACGACGGCAGCACCCGTCTGCTTGGCAAAGCGAATCATCGCCTGCGCGCCGACCCGCACCTGCGTCACCGTGCCGGGGGCCGAATCGGCGGTGTCCGACCAGAGCGTCTGGATCGAATCGATGATGGCAAGATCCGGCCGCTTGCCGCTGTCGGCGAGCGTCGCCAGAATGTCCTCGACATTGGTTTCGGCGGCGAGCAGCACGTCGGTGGTCTCCGCCCCGAGCCGCTGTGCGCGCAGCCGGATCTGCGCCACCGCCTCTTCGCCCGAGACATAGATGACCTTCTGGCCCTTGCGTGACAGGGCCGCCGCAGCCTGCATCAGCACGGTCGACTTGCCGATCCCAGGATCTCCGCCGACGAGCACCGCAGAGCCGCGTACGAAGCCGCCGCCGGTCACGCGGTCAAGCTCGGAAATACCGGTCTGGATGCGCGGTGCTTCCTCGATCTCGCCGGAGAGCGCGGTCAGCGCCACGGCGCGGCCCTTCTTCGGTACCTTGCCGGGGCCACCACCGATGCCGCCCGTCGGGTCGTCCTCGATGATCGTATTCCACTCGCCACAGCCATCGCATTTGCCGGCCCAGCGCGAGTGAACCGTGCCGCAATTCTGGCAGACGAATTGTGCGCGTGCTTTAGCCATTTGCTGGACTCACCCCGGAACAAAAAGAGAATCAAGGGCTCTATCTAGCGATCCTGCACCGCCGCCGCAATCGCCGCGCGGTTTTTTCGCCATGACCGATCCTGAGCAAGACTGGTACTCACTGCCGCGTGCGACCCGCGTTCAGTCGGTGCCGGGTTGAACGGTGCGGCGATTTCTCGGAAGCGGTAGCGTTGCAGATTGCCGAGGCGGGCGGATTTACTTGAATTTGCCGAAGACGGGTTTCTTGGCCGACCGACCAAAAGATGGGGTGGGGGCCGGCGTTGTTTCGGCTTCTTCCACGACATTACGGGCGTCGTAGAGATCGACGCGCTGCTTGCGCACAAGGTCGGTCGGTATCCGGGGCCCAGTAAAGCGAACGCCATAAAGGTCGCCCCTGTGCCAGACCTTTTCGCATTCGACCTTGAAGCCGTCCAGCTCGACGAACAGCGTGAAATTTGTGGGGACGATCCAGCCAAGGCTGAACTCGACCTTCGCCCCGGATTCGCTCAGGTCGCGAACAATGCAGGGAACCGCGCTGTGCTCCTGGTTGAATGCCGCATGGGCACCCTTGAACACACGCGTCCGGCGGGCGCGTTCTACGGCCTCCTCCGATTGCGGATCGTGTGTGTTCTCGTCAGGTGTCATCGTCAAACCATTTCGCGCAACGGTTCGTCTTCGAAATCGCGTGACCATTTAGATATCACGAACATATTGAAAAACGGTTTCGACGCGCTCGTTGGCCGGAATATCGCTAATGTTAATCGGAGCTTACATGATGGCAGCGAGATTTTTTAGCCGACCTGAAATGTTTGCGGAGCTTGCTTTCAACCACCGATATAGGCGCGCTGATAGCGATTGCCGAGACTCGTCAGCAGTTCATAGCCGATGGTTCCGGCTGCACGGGCTGCATCGTCCAGCGGAATATGGGCGCCGAAAAGCTCGATATAGTCGCCGGCGCGGATTTCGGTTTCCGGCACATCGGTGACGTCGAAGATGGTGAGGTCCATGGTGACGCGCCCGGCAACCGGAACGCGGCGGCCGGCAACGAAGCCGAAGCCGCCTTCCTGAATCGTCTGGCGCAGCGGTACGCCGGAGCCGGAGAGCGCCCGATGATAGCCGTCGGCATAGCCGGTCGAAACGATGGCGAGACGGCTGTCGCGGGTCAGCACATGCGACGCGCCATAGGAGACAGGCTCGCCCGCCTTTGCATGGCGGATCTGCAGGATGCGCGTTTCAGCCGTCACAACAGGTAGCGATGGGTTCTTCACGCCATCCACCGCCTCGCCGCCATAGATGGCGATGCCCGGACGCGTGACATCGAAGTGATATTCCGGCCCAAGATGGATACCGGGCGAATTGGCGAGGCTTGAATCAACGCCTTCATAGGCTTTCGCAAGCGCTTGAAATGACTGGAGCTGCTTGCGGTTCAACGGATGTGACGGATCGCTGGCACAGGCCAGATGGCTCATCAGTAGAACCGGCGAGAAGCTGGCCGGCCGGGTGGGATCGTCTGCCAGCGCCAAAGCTTCTTCCACCGACAGGCCCAGCCTGTTCATGCCGGTATCGACCATCAGCGCGCAGGGCCGCTCCTCATCGAAGGCAACGGCATTCGACCAGCAGGCGATCTGCTCTTCCGAAACGAGGACGGGCACGAGATCATGACTGAAGAATTGCGCTTCGACCCCTGGCCATACGCCTGCGAGCACGAAGATGCGAGCTTCCGGCGCAAACTGCCGCGCCAGCATGCCCTCGTCGGGCGTGGCGACAAACATGTCGCGGCAGCCCGCATCGTAAAGGGCAGGGACCACCGCTTCTATGCCAAGCCCGTATCCATCGCCCTTCACGGCAGCGCCCGTGCGTGCCTTGCCGGAGGCTTTCTGCAGCATCCGCCAATTCTCGGTCAACGCGCCGAGATCGATCGTCAGGCGCGAAGGGGCGGCCTCGAAAGGCGTGAAAATCAGGTCGTCGTCAAGTTCGTCATCCATGCCGCATGGTCTACCCCCTCGCATGTGCGAAGGCAATCACGCCGGGGTGTACGTGGCGGTATAAAATTCCGCGATGGCCTTGCAATTCGGCAATCTCTACCAAGCCGCCCGCCCATGCGCATTTTCTTCAAGACGCGGCCGCAGCGCGTCGCTATCGTCGGGCCATGAACGATGCCCATGAGATAGAAGGTTCATCCGGACCGCTGGAAAGCCGTGACCGCGCGCGCTTCTGGCGTGCCGAGGCTTTGGATGGGCTCGAATGCCTCTCCGCCACCTTCCGGACGCTCCAGTTCGCGCCGCACACGCATGAAACCTTCTGCATCGGCGTCATCGAGGCGGGCGTCCAGAAGTCGCGCATTCGCGGCTCCTCCATCAGCGCGGGGGCCGGCACGATCTATCTGATCAACCCGGACGTCATTCACGAGGGCCGGCCGGATGAGGACGGCTATCGCTACCGCATGATGTATCCGAGCGTGGAGGCGCTGCGCGCCGTGGCCGAGGATGCAGCCGAACGCCATTTGCCGAAGAGCTTCACCTTTCCGGATGAAACGGTTGTGGCGCCCCAGCTGGCTGCCGCCTTCCTGTCGCTTCATCGGCAGATCGAGGCGGGCTGGGCACGGTTGGAACTCGAATCGCATTTCCAGAGCCTGATGCTGAACCTCATGAATGTTTTTGCAGGCGAAGCGATCGAAGTCTCCTCTTTGCGGGCGGGAAATGCGGTCCGGCAGGCGCGTGATCTTCTCGATGCCTGCTATCGCGACGACGTCGGCCTGACAGAGGTGGCCAATGCGGTGGGTCTTTCGCGCGCCCATCTCATCCGCGCCTTCAAGAAGGAGTTCGGCATGCCGCCGCATGGCTGGCTGACGGACCGCCGCATTCGCGCGGCGCGAACACTGCTCGAAAAGGGCGCGCCGATTGCCGATACCGCGTTTGATTGCGGCTTTGCCGATCAGGCGCATCTGACGCGTCAGTTCAAGGCCCGCACCGGTGTCACGCCCGCCGTTTACCGCAACGCGCATCTGGATCAGTGATCGGCGGCCCGGTTTTCTCTCCGAGCACTTTCCTTCAAGAGCGCCGGGTGCCGAGACGCTAAAGCTTCTGTCGCAATGACGGAGGCATGATGAGACAGACGTGGTTTGATGATTTTCGCGGCGGGGCACTTGCCACGCTCCCCTTGACGATCGCGGTCGCGCCCATCGGCATGATCTTTGGCGTGGGCGCTGCAGCCAAAGGGCTCTCGGTGGCCGAAGCCGGGCTGATGAGCGCGCTGGTCTTTGCCGGCGGTTCGCAATTCGTGGCGCTTGATCTCTGGCGGCAACCGGCCCCCTGGCTGGCCCTTGGTCTCGCGGCGCTTCTCGTCAACATCCGCCATGTACTCCTTTCCATGTCGCTCGGCGGCAAGCTTCAGGCTTTTCCGGTCTGGCTTCGCTATCTCGCCATGCTGATGCTCGCCGACGAAGTCTGGGCCATGGCCGAAAAGCGCGCCATGGCGGCAACGCTGACGCCCGCCTGGTATGCCGGCATTGCCGTTCCCTTCTACCTCACCTGGCTGTTATCGACGTTTGTCGGTGTCCTTGCGGGTTCGGCCATCGGAGACCCGCGTGCGCTGGGTCTCGATTTCGCCTTCACCGCCGTCTTCATCGCCCTCGTCACCGGCTTCTGGAAGGGGCGCGAGACGGGATTGATCCTTGCCGCAAGCGGGCTTGCGGCCATTCTCGTTCACCGTTTGGTACCCGGCGCCTGGTACATCGCCGCCGGTGCCGCTGCCGGGATTGCTGCGGCCGCCGTGCAGGAATTCCTGTGGCCGGAGGAGCTGCCGGCATGACGCTCGATCCTTCAGCATTCGCCGCCATTCTGGCCATGGCCTGCGCCACCGTCTTCACGCGGCTGTCGGGCCTTTATCTGATGGGCCGCCTGCGGCTCGGCCCGCGCGGAAGCAAGCTTCTGGGGGCTGTCCCGCCCGCCGTTCTCATGGCGCTTGTCGCGCCGGTCGCGCTTGCGACAGGCCTCCCGGAGACTGCCGCCGCCGCCGTGACCGCGCTCGCCGCCCTTCGACTGCCGCTTCTGGCCGCAACCGCGCTCGGCGTTGCCACGGCGGCCCTTATGCGGTTTTTCCTATGAAGGGTCACACCGGCAACCGCCCCTGCAGGGCGGGTGCGGTTACAGCATGCCGAGGAACTGTTTGAGTTCCGCCGTCTGTGGATTGGAAAAAACATCTTCCGGCGGGCCGATTTCGTGAACGCGGCCCTGATGCATGAAGACCACGCGGGAGCAGACATCGCGGGCGAATTTCATCTCATGCGTCACCATGACCAGCGTCATACCTTCGGCGGCAAGTTCGCGCACCACGGCCAGCACTTCCTGCACAAGTTCCGGGTCGAGCGCCGAGGTGATCTCGTCGCAGAGCAGCGCTATCGGCTCCATGGCCAGCGCACGGGCAATGGCTACGCGCTGCTGCTGTCCGCCCGACAGCTCGTCAGGATAGGCATCGAACTTGTGTCCAAGGCCGACACGGTCGAGCATCTTGCGGGCCATCGCCTCCGCCTGATCCTTCGCGGTCTTCTTCACCACGGTCTGCGAAACCATGACATTGCCGCCGACGGTCAGATGAGGAAACAGGTTGAACTGCTGGAAGATCATGCCGACCTTTAAGCGAAGCGCCCGCAGGTGCAGCTCGTCCGGCAGCAATTGCGCGCCGGCAACCGCAATCGAACCGGCATTGATCGTTTCAAGCCCGTTGATGCAGCGGAGCAGGGTGGATTTGCCAGAGCCGCTCTTGCCGATGATGGCGATGACTTCGCCCGGCTCGATATTCAGGTTGATGCCCTTCAGGACCTCGTTGTCGCCGAAGGCTTTTCGGACTTCAGTGATTTCGATGAGCGACATTCAGTTTCCTTTCGAGCACCTGGGCGCTCTTCGACAGCGGCCAGCACAGGGCGAAATAGATGAGCGCCACGAAGCCATAGACCGTGAAAGGCTGGAAGGTGGCATTTGTGACGATGGTTCCGGCCTTGGAGAGTTCGACAAAGCCGATGATGGAGGTGAGCGCGGTTCCCTTGACGACCTGCACCGAGAAGCCGACGGTCGGCGGCACGGCGATGCGGATCGCCTGCGGCAGGATGATGTAGCGCATCTGCTGGAAGTAGCCCATGCCGAGGCTCGACGAGGCTTCCCATTGGCCCTTGGCAATGGCATCGACGCAGCCACGCCAGATTTCCATGAGGAAGGCGGCACTCCAGAAGATCAGCGCGAGACCCGCCGCGAGCCACGCCGGCACATTGATGCCGAAGAGGCCAAGGCCGAAAAAGGCGAGGAAGAGCTGCATCAGCAGCGGCGTGCCCTGAAAGAGCTCCACGTAATAGCGCGCGAAGACGCGGGCCGCCGAGACCTTGCCGATCCGCATGAAGAGCAGGATGACGCCGAGCAAGCCGCCGCCGATGAAGGAGACGAGCGAAAGCACGACCGTCCAGCGCGCGGCCAGAAGCAGGTTGCGGACGATGTCCCAGGTGGAAAAGTCGCTCATGCGCGCCTCCGTCTCGGGAAGATGATCGTGCCGATGCCGCGCATGGCGGCGCGCAGCAGGATCGCGAGCGTCAGATAGATGAGCGTCGTCAGGAAATAGGCCTCAAACGCGCGGAAGGTGCGCGACTGGATGAAGTTCGACGCGAAGGTCAGGTCTTCCGCCGCAATCTGCGAGACGACCGCCGAGCCGAGCATCACGATGATGACCTGCGAGGAAAGGGCCGGCCAGATGCGCTGCAGCGACGGAACGAGGATGACGTGCCGGAAGGTCTGGATGGGTGACATGGCAAGGCTGGCGCCTGCCTCGAACTGCCCGCGCGGCGTCGCCTGAATGCCGGCGCGGATGATCTCGGCGCTATAGGCCCCGAGATTGATCACCATGGCGATATTGGCCGCCACCAGCTCGTTCATGTGAACGCCGATGGAGGGCAGGCCGAAAAAGATGAAGAAGAGCTGGATCATGAATGGCGTGTTGCGGATCAGCTCCACATAGCCGCCGATTACGGGCTTCAGCCAGTTTGGCCCGAGCGCCCGCGCCCAGGCGCAGAACGTGCCGAGCGTCACGCCCACAAGCCCGCCGACAACCGTCAGTTCGACCGTGATCGCCAGCCCCTTGAGGATCACGCCCGCATAGTCGGGGATCCATGAAAAATCGAAATGGTAGGCCAAGCCTCACCTCGCGCCAGCTCAAGGCCGGGTATCAGAATGGAATAGAAGAGATGCGGGCCGGCCCGGGAGGAAATCAGGAGGAGGCCGGCCCGCAGCACCGATCAGAGATCGGCAGGAAGGGGTGCGTTCAGCCACTTCTCGGAAATCTTGCCGAGCGAACCGTCTTTTTTGGCCTCTGCGATGATCGCATTGAGCTTTTCGAGAAGCGCCGGCTCGTCCTTGTTGAGACCGACGAAGCAGGGTGAGTTCTTGATCAGGAACTTCATTTCCGGCTTCTTCGGCGGGTTCTTCGCGATGATGGCGGCGGCGACCACGTTGCCGGTGGCAACCGCATCGACCTGACCGGACAGGAAGGCCGAGATCGTGCCGTTGTTGTCCTCGTAGCGCTTGATCGTCGCATCGGCCGGGGCGACCTTGGTCAGTTCCAGATCTTCGACGGCGCCGCGCGTGACGGCAATCGTCTTGCCCGAGAGATCAGCGGCCGACTTGATGGCGGCATCGGCCGGCGCAAACACGCCGTTGAAGAACGGTGCGTAGGCCGAAGTGAAGTCGATGACCTTCTCGCGGTCCGGGTTCTTGCCGAGGCTCGAAATGACCAGATCGACCTTCTTCGTCTGCAGGTAGGGAATGCGGTTGGCGCTGGTCACCGGTACGAGTTCGACCTTGACCCCGAGCTTGTCGGCAATCAGCTTCGCCATGTCGATGTCATAGCCCTGCGGCGTCATGTCTGCACCGACGCTGCCGAAAGGCGGGAAATCCTGCGGGACAGCCACCTTGATCGTACCGCTCTTGGTGATGTCGGCCAGTGCGTCGGCCTGCGCTGCGCCCGCAAATGCCGCGGTTGCAGCCATAGCGGCAGTTGCGATGGCGATGAATTGTCTTCTGAGCATGGTCACGTCCTTTTTGTGATATGACCATTGTCAAGCAAACCTCGTGCCACGATCGATGAAGGCGATAGGAGAGGGACTGCGAAAGCGAAGGCTGACAATTGAATGGATTTTGCCGAAATATGAAGCAAATGCTGCATGGCGCTTGTGCAGACAAGGCAACAAAGGGGCGACGCGCCGAGGGGACGGAAACGCCAAATCCCAATCTCCCAAAGAGGAGTGTTGCCTGCTCGGCGCGACACAATCGCTTCAGCAGAAGATACCTGGCCAATCGAGGAGTGCGGGCAGATGGCTGTCCTGAGCGCATCGTCCACGGGCTATCGACCCCATTGCACAGGATCGGCGTTCTCCCCCTTATGTTCAAAGGGTCATCTGATCGATCCTCGTTTCATTCCGGTGGGATCAAGCATCTGGAATGGTTCCAGAGTTCATCTCAATCAAAGGCGCAACATGGCCATGCATCCCAGGCGAAATCGCGTAACGCCCTTCGGCAGGATCGAGGCCGTTCCCGCTCGCGGTCAACTCATGGGCAATCGCGGCGATCTGCATGACGGTCACGGCGCAATCGCCCGCGACTGGAAGGTGAAGCGCTGGATTGCCTGCCGTCTCACCCATCCGCGCGGCATTCTCGCGACCTTCGATACGCCGGGACGCTACACACCACTCTTCTTTGCCGACGAGCCGACCGCGCTCGCCGCCGGCCATCGCCCCTGCGCCGAATGCCGGCGCGAGGATTACGAGGCCTATCGGGAGGGATGGACGCTTGCCTTCGCAGAGCGGCCGTCTGCCGACGCGATGGATAACGCGCTTCATGCCGCCCGGCTTTCGGCAAACGGTGGCAAGATCACCTTCGAGGCCCGGTTGGGAGACCTGCCCGATGGGGTTATGGTGACGCTGCCGGATGCACCCAAGGCGCCGTCTCTACTTTGGCAGGGACGCCTGCATCCATGGACCCACGAAGCCTATGATGCGCCCATGCCGGCGGCCGCGGGCGCGGCCTGCCGCGTCCTGACGCCGATGCCGTCCGTCGCGGTTCTTCAGGTTCTACGCGCGTCCAAGACCTTGCCCTGGCCGGGCTTTGCCGGGCCGCGCTTTTGAGCGGTCGG
Organism: Limnomicrobium aquaticum; assembly: GCF_040545545.1. NCBI lineage: Bacteria > Pseudomonadati > Pseudomonadota > Alphaproteobacteria > Hyphomicrobiales > Rhizobiaceae > Limnomicrobium > Limnomicrobium aquaticum. The sequence goes on along the minus strand of NZ_JBEPMB010000001.1, from coordinate 1,451,914 downwards.
GGTATCGCGGTGCTCATTCGTAAAAACGTCACAGGCTAAGCCTAGGACCGGCTCAACTGCGCGGCGAGGGTGGATTCGTCGGCGCTTGTCAAATGCTCCCGGCGGAAAGGATCGTCTCTATGGAGAAGACTGCGGCAACGGTGATCGAAGGCGCAACACTGGTCCTCGGCGACCGCCTCGAAAGGGCAAGCCTGCGCTTCGAAGACGGCCTCATCACTGCCATTGACGGTCCGCGCGACGGGGCCACGGTCTTTGACGGTCGCGGCCATCTCCTCGGTCCCGCCTTCATCGATATCCATGGCGACGCCTTCGAACGCCAGTTGATGCCGCGTCCGGGCACGATGTTTCCAGTCGATGCGGCGCTGCTCGAAACCGACCGGCAGCTTGCGTCCAACGGCATCGCCACGACCTATCATGCGCTGACACTCAGCTGGGAGCCTGGCCTGCGCTCGATCGAAATGGGCCGCGCGGTCTTCGAAGCGCTGACGAGGCTGCAGCCGCGCCTGCTGGTCGAAAACCGGCTGCAATTGCGCTGGGAGAGCTTCTGTTTCGAGGCGGTGGACTTTATCCGCGACGCGTTGCAGGGCGAACTCACACCGGCCATCGCCTTCAACGATCACACCTCCATGGCCATGCTGCATCCGTCCGTCACCATGCAGGAGCGGCCGTTCGAGTTCTCGCCGGACTTTCCGGTGGTGGATATGCAGAACCCGGCCTTTGTCGAGAAGATGGGCGAGCGGGCCAAGCGCGCCAAGATGTCGAGCGAGGCCATGGTCGCGATGATCGCCTCCATCTGGGAGCGCCGCCCAGAGGTTCCGGCCGTCATTGAGAAGGTTGCCGCGCTCGGCCGCGCTGTCAACGCACCCATGCTCTCCCACGACGACAGCCAGATCGAAACGCGCGACCATTTCCGCGGGCAGGGCGCCCGCATCAGCGAATTCCCGATGAACCACCGTGTCGCCCGCGCCGCACGCGAAGCGGGTGACTTCATTGTCTTCGGGGCACCGAATGCGGCCCGCGGCGGCAGTCATCTGGGCAGTTCGCCGCGCGTGGCCGAGATGGTGCGCGAAGGTCTCTGCGACATACTGGCCTCGGACTATTATTACCCCGCCATGCTGATCGGCCTAGCAAGGCTGGTCGCCGATGGCGTCGGCGCGGTGGAAACACTCTGGCCGCTCGTCTCGGGAAATCCTTCAAAGGCACTCGGCCTCAAGGATCGCGGCGAAATCGCGGTGGGCAAGCGCGCTGATCTCGTACTCGTCGACTGGCCGGAGGAGGGGACGCCCGTTGTGCGCCGGACCTGGGTCGCCGGACGCACGGCTTACGCTGCAACGCCGGCTGGTTGACCGACTTTCATGAGAAAGGCGGAGTCCTTCCGGACTCCGCCTTGAATTTCCGTTCGGCTCAATGCTCTTCGTATTGCAGGAAGCTCGAGTCCGCGAGGTCGGTGAAGCGGGTATATTCGGCCTGGAAGGCGAGCTTCACCGTGCCGGTCGGTCCGTGACGCTGCTTGGCGATAATGACATCGGCCGTGCCCTTGACCTTGTCCATCAGTGCTTCCCATTCCGGGTACTTGGGGTCGCCGATATCGCGCGGCTCCTGGTTCTTCACGTAATATTCCTCGCGGAACACGAAGAGCACCACGTCAGCGTCCTGCTCGATCGAGCCTGACTCGCGAAGGTCGGAGAGCTGGGGGCGCTTGTCGTCGCGGCTTTCGACCTGACGGGAGAGCTGGGAGAGCGCGATAATCGGAACGTTGAGTTCCTTGCCGAGCGCCTTGAGGCCCGTCGTGATCTCGGTGATTTCCTGCACGCGGTTCTCGCCCGACTTCTTCGCCCCCGTCATGAGCTGAATATAGTCGACCACCAGAACGTCGAGCCCGCGCTGGCGCTTGAGGCGGCGCGCGCGCGCGGCAAGCTGCGCAATGGAGATACCACCGGTCTGGTCGATGAAGAGCGGCACTTTCTGCATCATCTGGGAGCAGGCGACCAGCTTTTCGAAATCGGCTTCGGTGATGTCGCCGCGGCGGATCTTCGAGGACGAGACTTCCGTCTGCTCGGAGATGATACGGGTGGCGAGCTGCTCGGCCGACATTTCGAGCGAGTAGAAGCCGACGACGCCTCCATTCTTCGCCTTGAACGAACCGTCCGGCATCACTTCAGGCTCATAGGATGCGGCAATGTTATAGGCGATGTTGGTGGCAAGCGAGGTCTTGCCCATGCCCGGACGTCCGGCAAGCACGATCAAGTCCGAGCGCTGCAACCCGCCCATCTTGCTATCGAGAGAGACGATGCCGGTCGAAATGCCCGACAGATGCCCATCGCGCTCGAAGGCGGCCCCGGCCATGTCGATCGCCAGAGCAACGGCATCATTGAATGACTGGAACCCGCCATCGTAGCGGCCATTTTCGGCGAGTTCGAACAGGCGGCGTTCGGTGTCCTCGATCTGCTTTTGCGGCGGCATGTCGAGCGGTGCGTCATAGGCGATATTGACGACTTCCTCGCCGATACCGATCAGCGCTCGGCGCAGCGCCAGGTCGTAGATCGCCCGGCCATAGTCTTCCGCGTTGATGATCGACACGGCCTCGACGGCGAGACGCGCCACATATTGCGCAACCGTCATGTCGCCGACGCGGTCGTCGGCGGAAAGGAAGGTCTTGATGGTGACGGGATTGGCCGTCTTGCCCATGCGGATGATATCGCCGGCGACCTCGAAGATCTTGCGGTGCAGCCCTTCGTAGAAATGGGCGGGCTTCAGGAAATCCGAGACGCGATAGAACGCGTCGTTGTTCATGAGGATGGCGCCCAGCAGCGCCTGCTCGGCCTCAACGTTATTCGGGGCCTCGCGGTACTGCGGCTCGCCCGGTTTCACCATTTCCAGCTTGCGCGCGGCTTCGTTCATCGTCTGCATCCAATGTCTGTCATGCGGAATCTTTATCTCTTACGCCGTCTTCGCGGCCGAGTCGCGACTATAGTTGATTCCCACAGCGCCCGCGAAGATGGGTGGAAAAGCCGCAAATTCGCATTGACTGTGTTCAAGGAGGCGCGCGCTGGCGGATCGCAGGGTGGAAACCTGGCAATTCGGCAGATACATCTATCGGCGTGGGGCGACGGAGTGTTAATCAGTTGTCCCTACAATGAGCTTCAAGTTTGATCGCGAACATCCCATTTTCCGCCGAGAGGTTTGACGTGCCGTCGAGAGAGCCGGATGATGTTTTCAAGATCCTGGTGTCGGAACTTGCCTACACCATCATGCCTTCGGTGGTGATGTGCCTGACCGTCACCGTCCTTGGCCTGTTTGCCTATAGCAGTATCGGAAACCTCCAGATTCTGCTGGCCGTGGGCCTGGGGACCGCCGTGTCGATCTCCAAGATTTTCGTCATGCGTGCCCACAAGCGCTTCAATGCGAAGCAGCAGGCTTCGATGATCGAAGCAGTCAGATGGGAGCGCATTCACGCGCTTCACACGTTCATCCTCGCCGGATCCGTTTGCTGGCTCGGTTCGCTGATGTTCTTCTATCGCGACCTTTCTGTGCAGATTCTGGCGACCGCGCTACTTTACGGGTATTGCGCAGGCGTTGCCAGCCGCGTCTCGGTTCGACCCTATATAGCCGCCTCAGCGATCGTCATCGCGGCCGTTCCGCCTACAATCCTGGCGGCGCTCCAGGGCGACATTGCGCATCTGATCCTGGCGACGATTTTTACGGTTTTCATCGGTGCGGCCATGCAAAGCGTCTGGCATGTCTATCGTGTGGCCAAGCGGGAAATCTCGCTGCGACTTGAAATCGAACTTCAGGCGCGCCGTGACCCGCTGACCGGGCTTGGGAACCGTCTCGCATTGGCCGAGGCGTTTCAGGCTTTGAGGCGCGAAGACCATGTGCTGATCTGTGTCCATTGCTTCGACCTCGACGGCTTCAAGACTGTCAATGATCGCTTCGGCCACGCCATTGGCGATGAACTGCTGTCCGCGATCGGGACACGACTGCTGGACCTTGCTGGTCAGGGCAAGATTCCGGTTCGCATCGGCGGGGATGAGTTTGTCATGCTTCAGTCGGTGCCCAATCACCCGGAAGATGCGGAATTGCTTGCCGCACGAATACTCGACGCCCTCAACATGCCCTATGTGATCTCCGGCAAGCCGATCACGATCGGCGTCAGCCTGGGCTACACGGTCGAACGCTCCGAGACCGCTGATCTCGGCACCATGATGCGCCTCGCAGACGCTGCCTCCTACCGCGTCAAGCGGCAGGGAGGCGGATTTGACCGGGAGGTTCCGCAGATGCACAACCTGAGCGCCTCGTCGTCTGCGGCTTAAGCAGCCGAGACTTCGACACGGCTGCTGCGGCCGAACACATAAACCGCCATCGCGACTCCAAGGACCTGCAGCAATGCGCCAGCGGCCTCGGTCAACGTTGGCAGACGCTGCTCGTAGATCAGCCCGAAGGCCACCCCGAAGACGGTTTCCGCGATGATCAGTTGTGATGTGAGCGCGAGGGGCACGTGTCTGGACGCATAGACCCAGCACCAGGTCGCAATCCAGGACGCCGCAAGTCCCATCGAAATCGACCAGGCTGCGAAGTTGACGATCTCTCCGGTGGAGGCGGTCGCGAACAGGCCATAGGAGATGGTCGGAAGCAGAAGCAGCGCCGACAGCGCCGACCCCACCCCTTGAATGCCCGTCCAGTGCAGCCCGTCGGGCGCATCCGGCCGGCGCATGATCGCCGCGTTGCCGATGCCGTAGCCGATCCAGACGACGAGCGCGACGGTCGCCCAGAGCACGCCGTTGATCACGGAGGGGCCGGCGGTATCGACATTTGCAAGCGTCGAAGCATTGGCAACGACGAGACCCACGACGATGAGCCCGAGCGGAAGAGCCAGCGCCCGCCAGGGCAGGGTGTTCTCGCGCGCATTCGCGATGATCGGCAGCAATACCGGCATCAATCCGGTGATCAGCGGTGGAATGACCGCGCCTGCATCTTTCACCGCAAACGAGACCAGCAGGAAATAGCCGGCATAGCCGAAGCTGCCGAGCAGGATGCCGTAGATCCAAAGACGCACCGGCAGGCCTGTCGGCCTGAACCTCCGATTGAGCATCAACAGAATGCAGGTCACACCAAACACCCCGTAGCGCGTGGCGGCGAGATCGAAGGCGGAAAAGGGCATGACCGCGCGCGGGGCGACAAAGGTAAGACCCCAGAGCGCACAGGTCGTCAGGCCCGCGAGAATGCCGAGATACATGATGGCTCCGGAAAATGGAAAATGGCGCGAACGCCGGATTGACAGGGGTTCTATAGGGCGGTTCGCCGAATATTGCTATTCCATTTGCGTCGCCGGAACAAAATCAGTGCTTTGCCCCTTTTCTTGCGCGGCAACGCTCATATAGACGGGACAGGCCGGATCAGTGCAGAGGGGGCAGGCTCATGACACCGAAGATCAGACGCGTTGTCTATGTCGCCTCCTATGAGTTCTTCGCCGTCCTCTCGGTCGGCTTCGCGCTTTCCGTTCTGCTGGGCAAGCCGTTTCTCGACACGGGCAGCTTCGCTATCATGACGTCGCTCATCGCTGTCGGCTGGAATTATGCCTACACGACCGGTTTCGAATGGTGGGAAGCACACCAGACAGTCAAAGGCCGCTCGAAACGTCGCCGCGCCGCCCACGCGATCGGCTTTGAGGTCGGCCTGCTGGCACTCTTCATCCCCTTCATGAGCTGGTGGCTGGCAATCCCGCTCACGCAAGCGCTCGTCTACCAGATTTCCTTCGCGATTTATTTCCTCTGCTACACCTACGTTTTCAACCTCGCCTTCGACTCGATCTTCGGCCTGCCGCAATCCGCGCAGTGAGCAAGGAAAAAGCCCCGCCGGTAACCGGCGAGGCGGGAGGGTTGAAGAACAGCCGGCTCTATTCGGCCGCCAGCTTCATGTCGGTCTGTTCGGACGCGATCAGCGCGCGCTCGGTGTCCACCATATAGTCACGCGTCATCGGCAGTGCGTCGCGGCGCTTGACGAGCTGGAACTGGAAGACATTGAGATCGAGGAAGCGGAAGGCGGCCTCCGACGAGGCGAGGTAGAATTCCCACATGCGGCAGAACTCTTCATCATAGAGCCGGGTGGCATCGTCCCAGTGGGCGACGAAGCGGTTGCGCCAGTGCTTGAGCGTCTCGGCATAGTGATAGCGCAGGATCTCGATATCCGCGAGCATCAGGCCGGATCGTTCGATGGCCGGAAGCACTTCCGACATCGATGGAATGTAGCCGCCGGGGAAGATGTACTTCTCGATGAACGGATTGGTCGCCGAAGGCGGTGAAGCCTGGCCGATCGTATGCATCAGCATCACGCCGTCATCGTTGAGGAGGGCGGCCGCCTTCTCGAAATACTCGTTGAAGCCCTTCTTCCCGACATGCTCGAACATGCCGACCGAGACGATACGGTCGAATTTGCGGTCGAGATGGCGATAGTCCTTCAGCAGGAATTCCGCTCGGCCCGAAAGGCCGTTGGCCACCGCGCGCTTGTTGGCGATTGCCAGCTGTTCGTCGGACAGCGTCACGCCCGTCACCTTCGCGCCAAAGGTGCTTGCGAGATAAAGCCCCATGCCGCCCCAGCCGCAGCCGATATCGAGCGTCGAAAGGTCAGGCCGGTTGAAGTTGAGCTTGGAGGCGATATGCCGCTTCTTGGCGAACTGCGCCTCCTCCAGTGTCGTTTCCGGCGTGGAGAAATAGGCGCAGGAATATTGCCGGTCGTCATCGAGGAAGAGATCATAGAGCGCGCCGGAGAGATCATAGTGGTGCTGCACATTCTTCCGCGCCCGCATGAAATTGTTGCCGCGTCCGACAACGGCGCCGAAATTCCGCATCGAGAGTGCAAGCTTCGCGAACGAGTTCTTCGTCTCCACGCTGCCCGGCATGTTGGACAGCGTGACCTTCAGGAAGTCGTAAATCGTGCCTTCCAGCATCTGGAGCGAGCCCTGCATGTAGCATTCGCCCAGCCTCAGCGCCGGGTCGAGCAGCAGCAGGTTTTCGGTCGCTGCGTCCGTCAGGCGGGCATGGACCGGCGTGCCGGTTCCGTCGCCATAGCGGTAGGTCTTGCCGTCCGCCGCCGTGATGGAAAGATTGCCCTGAACTATGGATCGGGAAAGAAATCTGTCTAGAAATCGATACATGCTTGCCTCCGCGCGGATAGCGGGGCGGCGAAGGGTCGAACGGTCTCGCCAGAGTCCCGCTTTAGAAACCATGATCCTTGGCTGGACGGCCGCGTCGAACGACCGCAATACCGGTCCGCGCAGGTCCGTCCTTTTGCAACGGGGTCGACCGCTGTAGCGCTGGAGGGGAGTTGTCTGCCGGACGGCAGACGCCTGACCGAGGAGCGGGAACCGCTCTCACCAGCGCGGATCAGATTTACGCAATCCCAAACATGTTCACCGGTATTGATACTAAGGATTACAAACTTTCCGACGCGAATCAACCGAATTTCTTAACAGGTGATTAAATTCGCGCCTTTCCGTCCGAATGCCTGAAAGGCAGGCGGTCGGGCGGCCTCCAAACGCAGAAAGGCCCGGGTGGTTCCACCCGGGCCTCGCAAAACCTCGAAGGAGAAAACGATTATGCGTTTTCGTCTTCGTCTTCGTATTCAGCTTCCGGGTTGAAGAAGTCTTCCGGACGCAGCGCATCTTCGTCGACGCCGTAGATGGCTTCAGCCGAGGTGAGGTCTTCACCCTTGGACTGACGCTCGGCTTCTTCAGCCGAACGGGCAACGTTCAGCTCGATCGAAACGGTCACTTCCGCATGCAGATGCAGTTCGACCTTGTGCAGGCCGATGGCCTTGATCGGGTTGTTCAGTTCGACCTGGTTGCGGGCGATCGTGAAGCCTTCGTTGCCGAGGATTTCAACGATGTCGCGGGCAGCGACCGAGCCATACATCTGGCCGGTTTCGCCAGCCGAACGGACGACGATGAAGGACTTGCCGTCGAGCGATTCAGCAACCTTCTGGGCTTCCGACTTGCGCTCGAGGTTGCGGGCTTCGAGCGTTGCGCGCTCGGATTCGAAACGGGCCTTGTTGGCAGCGTTGGCGCGCAGCGCCTTGCCGAGCGGCAGCAGGTAGTTACGGGCGTAGCCGTCGCGAACCTTTACGGTTTCGCCCATCTGGCCGAGCTTGGTGACGCGCTCAAGAAGAATGACTTCCATGATGATGTTCCTTTCAGGTGTTCGAGGTGTCAGTTGAATTCTTGTCTGCGGGTTTGCCGGCCACGGGCGTCAGCGCGATGGCGCGGCGGGTATCAAGCATGCCGACGATCACGAAGATGATCGCGGTCAGCGAAATGGTCAGATAGGTCAGGATCAGCGCCGGCAACCGCCAGCTCTTCCCACGGCTCTTCAGATGGAAAGCGGCGAGGCCTGCCAGCAGAAAACCGCCCGCGAAGGCGCCGGAAATTGAGGCGCCTGAAACGATCAGAAAATTGCTATGCGCCGCCATGCCGGCAATCAGAATCGCCAAGCCAAGACCGAACGCGTAAATGCTTTCACGATTCATGCGCAGCGCGGACGGCATGTCCTCGCGCGGACGTAGCGCCTGCGTGGTGGTGCGCACGATGATTGCGGAGAAATAATAGGCGGCGAAGATTGTGATGACCGACATGACCGCCTGATTGAGCGGCAGCAGATAGTAATAGAAGGCCGTGACCTGCGCGAGGACAGCCGCATCCATATTGAAGGTTGGGTCCTGCGCGCTCAGCGCCTTTATCGCGGCACCCATAATGTCAGAGGCGGTACCGCGGCCGTAGCCGGTCGCGAGAAGCGTGAAGCTGACGGCAAAGGCCACGAGTGTGCACAGTCGCATCATCATGTCCGCCAGCGGATACCAGGCCATCACATTGGAAGGGCCACCAAGTTCTTCGGCAGGACGCGCAAAATTTGCCAGCCGTGACATGAAAGCGGCCGGGAACTGGGGAAGTACAAGGATGGAAAACGCAAACAGCGGAGAAACTGAGAAAGATAGGATCAGAAAGCTTGCGACCAGCGCTGAGAGTGCAGCAACAAAACCGAAACCCAGACCCGCAATGAAGACCGGCATGCCGGCGAGAATGAGGAAAACGATGGACGCGGACAGATGCGACGTCGCCGCCAGCACCAGCAGCGCTGACGTCAATCCGGCGAGTGCGCCGATCGCGATCGATTTCAAATCCAGGTTCATCTTCATCTCGCTGTCCTGCCGTTGGGGTTCCGCTGGCAGTTAGGGACCGGGCTTGCGCCATTCAATCCCAACATGGGTTTTCAGTCGTTCCGATCCGTGCCCATCACGGAAGGGATCGGCGGAGGCTCTTTCGAAGCCTCCGCCGGTATTCACTCTGGCTTAGGCCAGAACGTAGGGCAGCAGGCCGAGGAAGCGGGCGCGCTTAATGGCCTTGGCCAGCTCGCGCTGCTTCTTCTGCGAAACAGCCGTGATGCGGGACGGAACGATCTTGCCGCGCTCGGAAATGTAGCGCTGCAGGAGACGAACGTCCTTGTAGTCGATCTTCGGAGCGTTCGCGCCGGAGAAGGGGCACGTCTTGCGACGGCGGTGGAACGGGCGACGTGCCGGGGAAGATGCATCAGCCATGGTCATATCTCCTTATGCACGGTCTTCGCGCGGACGGCGCGGACGGTCGTCGCGGTCACCGCGATCGCGGTTGAAGCCGCCTTCGCGCGGGCCACGGTCCGGACGGTCGCCATCGCGGCGCGGACGGTCGTCACGGTCGCGCTTCTGCATCATGGCAGACGGGCCTTCTTCGTGTGCTTCGACCGAAACGGTCATGTAACGAAGAACGTCTTCCGAGATGCGCATCTGGCGTTCCATTTCCTGGATCGCTGCAGCCGGAGCCGTGATGTCCATCAGGACGTAGTGAGCCTTGCGGTTCTTCTTGATGCGGTAGGTGAGGGACTTGAGGCCCCAGTTCTCGACCCGGCCGACCTTGCCACCGTTTGCTTCGATCACGCCCTTGTAGTTTTCTACAAGGCCGTCGACCTGCTGCGGGGTAACGTCCTGGCGGGCAAGGAATACATGTTCGTAAAGTGCCATTGTATTTTGCCTTTCTTGCGTTTCGATCAAAACCCGGGCATGGCGCCAAGCCTCAACGACTGTTCAGTGGCCCTTTTGACAAGGGCGGCAAGAAAAGCGTTTTGTCTCATACGGTCGAGAGCGGAGACACGGGAGGCCGGAAAGCTTTTGCTTCCATGTCGGACGAAAACGTCCGGACCCTCCGTTCAGCCACCAGCCATAAGACCGGGTTAAACGATCAAGGGCGGCTTATACGCATTTCGCTGCGGATTGCAAGGGCCAACGGGATGTCGCCGGCGCCGTCGTCCAGCAAAACAACCCCGCGCGTAATGCCATACGGTGCAAAGCGTCCGATCCGAACTTGCAAGGTCGCCTCCAAAGTCGGACAATGTTGGGATTGTAACTTAAGTATATATGGAATGATTAATGTATTTTTCATGCCGCCGGTATAGAGCTTTAAATGGGCTGGCTCTCGTGGGGGGATGCCGGTCCGACTTATGAGGTTGCATCAGGGGGTAAGATTGCAGCTGACGCCTGGAAAATATGTCCGAGACTGGCGAAACTGGATCGCTCCCGCCGCCATTGCGGGAACTCTGGTCATTGCGCTTTTTCTGGCTTTTCTCGTACTCATGGTTCTGCGGGCCATGGGCGACAAGGCCAACGAGATCGACGATTCACGTGCGGCCAGTGCAGCGCAGACCGCCGTCCTCTCGTTTCGCCGTCGCCTTTCGGGCACGCTGGAAGACAATGCGGTCTGGCACGAGGCCTTTGTCGCGCTCCAATCGGACAAGCGCAAGGAATGGGCGTGGACCAACTGGGGCGCCATATCGGCCGATTACCAACTCTATGACGGCGTTGTGGTCACTGATCCGGATGGCCGGGTGATCGTGGCCTATTTTCGCGGCGCCGAATTCGATCCCGTCAAGACATTCGGCGAGGCGTTCGTCAGACAGGCGATTTTGGCGACCGTGCCGGATCGGCTCCCCGTGATGAACTTCTATCGCCTGAACGGCAGCATTGCGCTTGTGGGGTCGCGGGCGTTGCAGCCGGACCGCAACATGCCGCCAGGCGGACGCTTTGACGCGGTATCGATGTTCAAGGTTGTCACGCCGTCCATGATCGAGACGGTGGCTTCGGACTATTTCCTCCCCAATCTTCATCTGGTTAAAGATAAGCCCGCAGATCAACTGAGTTTGCCGCTAGCCGCAAGCGATGGCCAGCCACTGGCCTATCTGGCCTGGCCGGGGAGAAATCTGGGAACACGTCTTTTCGATGAGGTGCGGCCGACCTTGACGGGCGCAATGGTCGCGCTCGGCATATTGCTGGCGACGGCTGTTCTTGCAGGTTACGCGGAACTTTTGGCGCTGAGGCGCTTTGCGGCTGCCGCCGATCGCGAAGCGACGCGCGATCCGCTTAGCGGACTGCTCAATCGCAATGGCATGATCCGCGCCCTTCAGGCCCATCTGGACGGCGTGGAGGGAACGGCCGGCCTGACCTTGCACCTGATCGATCTGGACGGCTTCAAGGCGGTCAACGACACCTGGGGCCACCTGGTCGGAGACGAGTTGATTGCTGCCGTTGCGGCGCGACTGGTCGCCTGCAATGAGGGGCTCGTGTTTGCTGCGCGCTTTGGCGGTGACGAGTTTGCGCTCGCCAGCCGACCTGGAACGGATCCGGCAGAGGTGGCGGAAGCAGCCTTGGGCGTACTGAAAGATCCCTTTGTCGTCGCCGGACATACGACAGAAGTGGGAGCCAGCATCGGATACGCGACCCATGTTCGCGATATGGACGCCTTCGAATTGATCCGGCGTGCCGATATGGCGCTCTATGGGGCGAAAGAGGCAGGCCGGGGCCGCTGCATCGCCTATGGCGCAGACATGGACCGGGACCGCGAAGCTCTGGGCGAACTTGAAGAGCAATTGCGCCGGTCGCTCGACACGGATGCGCTTTCCGTTGCCTTCCAACCTGTCGTAGCGGCCGCAACTGGCGCAATTGTGGGTGTGGAGGCGCTGGCGCGCTGGAAAACCCCACAGGGACCTGTCTCGCCGGATGTCTTCATTCCTCTGGCGGAAAAATCGGGCTTGATCTTCAGGTTGGGACGGAAAGTCCTTGAGCGGTCGATCCGCTTCGCTGCCGACCGGCCGGGTGTCGACATCGCCGTCAATGTGTCGCCGACTCAGCTTTGTGCGCCTGACTTCGCCGATGGCATTGTCGAGGTTATTGAGCGGGAGAAATTCGATCCGCGCCGCCTAATCCTCGAGGTGACGGAAGGTGTGCTCTTCGACAGCCCGGTGCAGGCGCGCCGCTCCATCGATGCGCTTCGCGCAAAGGGCATCCGCTTCGCGCTGGATGATTTCGGTACCGGCTATGCCAGCATCGGCACCCTCAACCATTTCAGCTTCGATAGACTGAAGCTCGACCGCTCGCTGGTGCAGGCGCTTGACAGCGAGAGGGGCAGGGCGCTCCTCAATGCGACCGTATCGCTGGCTGATGCGCTGGGAATTCCGGTCATCGTGGAAGGTGTCGAGACAGCAGAACAGGCCGCCTATCTGCGTCAGCTTGGCTGCGGCTACCTGCAGGGCTACTATTTCGGCCGGCCGATGAGCGATGCCGACTTTGATAGCCTGCCCACGCGTTTGGCGCGGGCAGGCTGAAGCAAGACTTGACGGAGTGCTGCCCTTATTCCGCAGGAAGGGCCACCGTCTGGCGGGGCTTGCGGCGCGTGAACTTTCGCGAAATCCATTCGACCTGCGTGAAGATCACGGGCGTGATGAACAGCGTCAGCACCTGAGAGATCAGGAGCCCGCCGACCACGGCAACGCCGAGCGGCTGGCGCAGTTCCGAGCCGGGGCCGGAGCCCAGCGCAACCGGGACCGCGGCCAGAAGCGCGCAGAAGGTCGTCATCATGATCGGGCGGAAACGCCGGACGGCCGCGATATGCATCGCCTCGCCGGGGTCCATGCCATCGTCTCGCATCAATGTCAGCGCCACGTCGATCATCATGATCGCGTTCTTCTTCACGATGCCGATCAGCATCAGCAGGCCGATGAGGGCAACGATGGAGAAGTCCAGACCCCAGAGCTTCAGTGCCAGCAGCGCCCCCAGTGCAGCAGAGGGCAGGCCTGACAGGATCGTCAGCGGATGAATGAAGCTCTCGTAGAGCACACCCAGAACCACATAGATGGTCAGGATGGCCGTCACAATCAGAAGGCCGGTGTTGCCGGTGGACTGCGCGAAGATCTGAGCCGTGCCCGCGAGTTCCGTCGTGACCGTCTCCGGCATGCCGATTTCGCGGCGAAGTTCGTTGAGCCGGTTGGTCGAGGCGCCGAGAGAGACGCCCTGCGGCAGGTTGAACGACAGTGTGACGGCCGTGAGCTGTCCTGTCTGGTTGACGGTGACCGGGCCCGCGGTGCGGGTGATCGTGGCAATACTCGACAGCGGAACCTGGGTGCCCGTGTTCGTCGGGATCAGCAGCGCGCCGAGATCGGTTTCGTCCCACTGCCGGCTCTGGTCGAGTTCCAGGATGACGTTGTAGCTGTTGCCCGTCGTCTGGATCTGCGTGACGTCCAGTGTGCCGAAGGCCGCCTCGAGGATGTTGCGGATCGAGGCCGAGCTGATGCCGAGCGCATTGGCGCGGTCATTGTCGATCTTGATGTTGGCCTGCAGCGCGTTGTTCTGCAGGTCTGTTGCAACGTCGATATAGTGGGCGCTGTCTGCCGCCATGGCCGCCTGTAGCTTGGTAGACCATTGGCGCGTATCATCCGCGTTGAGCGACTTGAGCACGACCTGATACTGGCTCTGCGTGCTACGTCCGCCAAAGCGCAGGCTCTGCACAGGCACAATGAAGGTCTTGAGACCCGCAACCTGCGAAAGGGCGCGGCGCATTTGCGCAAGCGTCTCTTCGAGAGGCGGGCGCTGGTCGCGATCCTTGAGCTGAACGAACATGTTGCCGGAGTTGAAGGTAGAGCCGCCGGGACCGCCGCCGAGCGATGAGGTCACATGCAAAACGGCGGGATTTTCCGACATGACGGCTGCGGCCTGCTGCTGCAGTTTCACCATCGCATCATAGGAGATATCCTGACGCGCCTGGGTCGAGACTGTCAGAAGCCCGTTATCCTCGCTCGGGAAGAAGCTGCGCGGCAGCGTGGCGAATAGCCAGCCCGAACCGGCGAAGGAGAGAAGGAAGACGATCGTGATGATGCCCTTGTGGTTAAGGCACCAGCCGACCGATCGGCCATAGCCGTCATTGATCCGGTCAAACAGCGTCTTCTTGTCGCCATGGTGATGCCCGCTGTCGGGCAGACGCGCCGTCAGCATGGGCGTGACCGTCAGCGAGACCACGGCGGAAGCCAAGATGGACAGCGACACCACGACGCCGAATTCGTTGAGCACGCGTCCCACGACTCCGCCCATGAGCAGGATCGGCAGGAACACGGCGACGAGCGAGAGCGACATCGAGATGATCGTCGCCGTCACTTCGCTACTGCCCTTGATCGCCGCCTCGAACGGGCTCATGCCCTCTTCGACGTAACGCACGATATTCTCGAGCATGACGATCGCGTCGTCCACCACGAGACCCACGGCAAGCGTGAGGCCCAGCAGCGAAATGTTGTCGATCGAAAGATTCAGCCAGTACATGAAGCCGAAGGTCGCGACGATCGAAAGCGGCACGGCGAGCGCCGGGATCATCGTCGCCCAGAAGCGGCGCAGGAACAGGTAGATGACCAGAACGACGAGCCCGATGGTGATCGCCAGCGTCTTCTGGACGTCCCACACCGCTTCGCGGATCGAGTTGGAGGCGTCGTTGACGACCTTCAGATGCATGCCGGCCGGCAGGTTTGCCTCCAGCTGCGGGATCTGTGCATTCACGCGGTCCACGACATCGACAGTGTTGGCGTCCGGCTGGCGATAGACGGCGACCGCAATCGTCGGCTGGCCGTCAAGCCAGCTTCCCTGCTGCTTGTTTTCGATACTGTCCTGCACATCGGCCACATCTCCGAGCCGAACGAAGCGTCCGCCCGGTGTTGCAATGATCAGCGTGCGGAATTGATCGGCATTGGTGCGCTGCGTATCCGCGTTGACGGCGAGCGCCTGCGAGGAATTCTGCAGCGTGCCGAGCGGTGTCTGGTCGTTGGCTTGTTTAAGCGCAGTGGCAACCTGCGTCAGGCTCAGTCCGCGTGCGGCCAGCTTGTTCGGGTCGGCCTCGACGCGCACGGCATAGGTCTTGGAGCCGAAGACCTGTGCCTGCGCCACACCATCCACTGTGGAAAGGGCAGGTGAGAGCACGTTCTGCGCGATGTCATCCATCTGGGTCACAGGCGCGGTGTCTGAGGTCAGCGCCAGAAAGATGATCGGGCTGTCGGCCGGGTTGACCTTGCGGTAGCTCGGCGTGCTGGTCAGGTTGGAGGGCAGGGCGCGCTGCGAGCGCGCAATGGCTGCCTGCACGTCGGCCGCGGCGGCATCGATATTGCGCGTGAGGACGAATTGCAGCGTGATGCGGGTACTTCCGAGCGACGAGCTTGCCGTGATCGAATCGATACCGGCAATCGTCTGGAACTGTTTGATCAGCGGCGTGGCGACGGCCGCCGCCATCGTGTCGGGCGAGGCGCCGGCGAGCTGCGCCGAAACGCTGATCGTCGGGAAGTCGGCCTGCGGCAGGGCTGCAACGGGCAATTGCCGGAAGGCGCCGATGCCGGCCATCAGGACGCCAACGATCAGGAGGATCGTCGCGACGGGGCGGCGGATGAAGATCTCTGAAAGGTTCACGATCAGTCCGCCTTCTGGTTCTGGGCCAGATCGGCCGCCGAAGCACTCTTGTCGGCCGCGCTCGACTGCTTGTCCTTGTTCTTGCCGCCCGCGCCCTTGGGCTTCTCGCCAGCGGGCTTGGCAGTGCCGTCGTCGATCTTGACGGTCGCGCCCGCCGTCAGCGACTGCTGGCCTTCGATGACGACCTTGTCACCGGCTTTCAGGCCTTCCGAGACGCCAGCGGTACCATCCGAACGGAAAGCCACTTTGACGGGGCGGGTCTGCACCTTGCTGTCGTCGCCGATGACATAGGCGACCATGCCGGTCTGCTGCGGCGCAATCGCGACATTGGGAACCAGCACAAGATCGTGCACAATGCCGACCGTGGCCCGTGCGCTCACGGATTCACCCGGCCAGAACACCTTGGATGAGTTGTCGATCATCGCCCAGAGCCGGAACGTGCCGGAGGTCTGGTCGACGGCGTTGTCGATGAAGGAAACCGGAACCGAGACAGATTGCGTCCCGTCGCTGGCATTGGTCGGACGAACGGAAACCGACAGTTCGTTCTTGGACAGCGCCTCGCGGGCGACACGCAGGTCTGCTTCGGAGAGCGTGAACACCGCATAGACATTCTTGTTGTCGACGATGGTCCCGACAGCGGTGCCGGCGGCGACATAGGCCCCCTTGGAGACCGAGATCACGCCGAGCTTGCCATCGTAAGGCGCAACGATCTGCGCGTTCGAAAGCGCCACCTTGTCTGCCTGTATCTGGGCACTGTCGAGCGCCATGGCGGCCTGGGCCTGCTGAACGGCGGCTGTGGCGTTATCGGTTGTCTGCTGCGTCGAGGCACCCTTCTCGCCGAGGCTCATGGCGCGATCGAGCGTGATCTTGGCGTTGTCGTAGATCGACTTGTCCTTGGCAAGCGACGCCTGGTCCTTGGCCAGCGTCGCCTCCAGTGAGCGCGTATCGTAGGTGACAAGAACGTCGCCTGTCTTCACTTCGGCGCCGTTCTGAACCTTCACATCCGTCACGACGCCCGCGATCGGGCTTGCAAGCGACGTCGTATCGCGCGCAACGATGAACCCGAAACTGTTACGCAGTACGGGAAGGTCGCCGCTCTTCGCCTCCACGACCTTGACCGTGACCGGACCGCCACCGCCGCCGCGTTTGCCGGATTGGCCCTTGCCCTTGCCGGCATCGCCGGATTTTGCCGCCGCATCACCGGGCTTGCCAGCCGCATCGGCCGACTTGTCCGTCTCCGTCGACTTCGGTTGCGGAATATAGGCCGCAACTTGAGGAGGCAGATACGGAACAAGCTCGGCGCGATAGTAGTAACCCGCGCCTCCCAAGCAACAAAGAATGATCAGGATGGTCCAAAATATGCGCATCGGAAAACCGCCTCGTGGGAAAATCGTTTGACTTTGTCATATAATTGCGTGAGCGCGCACTGTCACCTAACAATGCTGTAATAATGATGACAGGACTGATGAAAGACTGGCCTTAAAGTCCCATGATCGTGAGCATCACGAATGTCGCGAAGAGTACGAAATGCGTCATTCCTTCGATGGCGTTGGTCTCGCCATCCGAAAAGTTGATGGCAGCCACGACAATCGTGATCGCGACCATCACGGTTTGCGGCATCGTCATCGCCATTTCGAAGGGTTGGCCCGTGTAGAGCGCCAGTGCTTCCATCACCGGCACGGTCAGGATCACGGTGGAGAGCGACGCACCCATGGCGATGTTGACGACGACCTGCATCCGGTTGCCGAGAGCGGCGCGCAGCGCAGTCAGGATTTCCGGCGCTGCCGAGATCGCGGCCACCGTGACGGCGACCAGGCCGACCGGTGCGCCGGAATTCTTCAGGCCAGCGCTCATGAAAGGGTTCATCACTTCGGCGAGCAGGCCAATCAGCACGACGCCGCCAGCCACGATGAGCCCGGAGACCATGACGGAGCCGCCTTCGTCCTCACGCTCGGCTGCCTTCGCGCGTTCGCCGCGGGGATATGTATAGGAGAAGAAGTAGCTGTGGCGGCCGACCTGCATGCGCAGAAACAGCGTGTAGAGCACGGCCATGACGCCGATTGTGAAGAAGGAATAGACCATACGCCTGTCGTGCGGAATGAATTCCGGAACGATCATCGAAATCCCCATGGCCGTCAGGATCATCACGGCATAGGTGCGCCCGGAATCGTCATTATAGGATTGCTCGCCGTGCCGGAGCCCGCCCAGCAATGCCGCAAGACCGATCAGGCCGTTGATATCAAGCATGACGGCGGAATAGATTGTGTCGCGCACCAGCGTGGGCGAGGCATCTTCCGCCTGCATGACGATGCCGAGGATGACCACCTCGACCAGCACGGCCGACAGCGTCAGCACCATGGAACCGTAAGGGTCCTTGACCTTGCCGGCGATCACTTCCGCATGATGGGCGACGCGCGTCGAAACCATGACGATCAGGAGGACGACTCCGCCTGTCAGGGCCAGCGCAAGCGCCTGTCCCCCGGCCAGCAATTCGTGCTCGCCGAAGAGCAGCGCGATCAGCCCTATCAATGCCAGCCCGATTCGCCATTCGTCCCTGAGCATGTCTGCCATCTGATTCCCCGTCCGTCGTCCCCGGCCGCTAGATAGCATGCCGTCCATGTGGCGGCAAAAACGGGCCGGGGGATGCGAACCCTTGCAACGGGCGAAACGGTTAACAGTTCCTGATGACAATGAAACTGCAAGCTGTTATTCATTTTTCAGAATGTGCCGGTGAGCTCACGGGGGAGAGTTGCTGATGGGTCTTTTCGATGGTCTCGGTTCGGTCCTGGGCGATGTCCTGAGCGGCAAGCCTGTCAACCTGATGTCGATTGCCGAGCAGGTTTTCGCCAATGCCGGCGGGGTTAACGGCATTCTGTCCCAATTGCAGGCGGCGGGCCTGGGCGACCAGGTCTCCTCCTGGATCGGCACCGGCTCCAACCTTCCCGTATCAGCCGATCAGATCAAATCCGCGCTCTCGTCGGAACAGATGGCTTCTCTTGCCAATGCGCTCGGTATCGACATCGGAAATCTGCCGCAATTGCTTGCTGAACATCTTCCCAAGGCGGTCGATCAGGCAAGCCCGAACGGAGTTCTGCCGTCCTGATATTGGAAAATACCGGACGGTGGGTGGAAGACCTCTCAATCAACCAGTGGAACAGGCGATCATGTCTTACAAACTTATAATCACTGCAGCAGGCGTTCTTCTCGCAGGTGTTGCGTTCTCCTCGTCGGCGAACGCCATGAGCAT
This sequence comes from Limnomicrobium aquaticum, assembly GCF_040545545.1. Classification (NCBI taxonomy): domain Bacteria; kingdom Pseudomonadati; phylum Pseudomonadota; class Alphaproteobacteria; order Hyphomicrobiales; family Rhizobiaceae; genus Limnomicrobium; species Limnomicrobium aquaticum. The sequence continues at coordinate 1,432,878 of NZ_JBEPMB010000001.1, read as the reverse complement.
GAAAGAATGCGGCGCCAAGTATCAGGCTGCCAAGGCAGACGGATCTGCCAAGGACATGAAGTGGAACGACTACCGCGCGAAGTTCTGCGGCGCCGACGCGGCCGCCGAAGACAAGAAGGACGACGATGCGGTCGCCAAGACCACGGCCGACAAGGAGCCGCCGGCTCCGACGACCGCCGCTCCGAAGGGCGTCAAGTTCCCGGCCGCCGTCGACAAGAAGTATGCCTCCGAAACCCCCGGCAAGCAGCGCCTCCACACCTGCGCCGACAGCTACCACGCCAACAAGGATGCCGGCACGCTCGGCGACCTGAAGTGGATCCAGAAGGGCGGCGGTTTCTGGAGCCTCTGCAACACGGCCCTGAAGGGCAAAGGCTGATTTTCAGTCAATCTTAAAAACGAAGAAAAGGCGGCCGTTGGTCGCCTTTTCGCGTTTTGGGACCACATTCGGGATTGGCGCGGTTCTCGCGGATCGCCAGCATGAAAATAGACGCAATCTTCTTCGTCGACAGGGCCGCATCCGGCGGTATCGTCCTTGACGAAAGTCAGCCGGCCATTGTGCGTCATTCACGCACGGTCGGCTCTCATGCAACGAATTTGACCATCGATTCCACGCAGCAGGACAGGTGCCTGTGTCGTCGGAAATCTCTTGAGCGAGACGGGCGCGATCTCACATGCATCTCTTGCTGAAGCTTCAGCGATTGGCGGCGGCAGTGCGGGGCAACGGTCTGCGGGCCGAATGGTTGGACATGTTGGCAGAGGTGACATCTGCCGACGGATGGCAACGGGAGCCCGTTTCTCCGGGTGTGGTTCAGCCGGGCAACCATCCCGATGGCGTGGCGGTCGTGCCGCCGAAGGACAAGCTGCCGCGGTTGGTCGAAGATCGACTCAAGGCCATCCGGTGACGAGCGAGTGAGCCAACGCCTTTTGGGCTTCTGCCCCCAGTCAGGGAGAACGAGGACATGAATCAGATTGCAACCTTTGTCGGCACCGTGCCGGACTTTTACGAGCGGGGCCTCGGCCCCGTCATGTTTGAGCCCTATGCTCGGAGAATGGCGCAGAGGGTCGCCGACCTGAACCCGGGTAGGGTGCTGGAAACGGCGGCTGGAACGGGGATGGTCACGCGCGCTATGCTGCGGCTCCTGCCGCACGATGTCCGCATGACGGCCACGGATATCAGTCAGGACATGCTCGACTGCGCCGCGCGCCAGATCGGCAACCATGAACGGGTGACGTTTCAGCAAGCCGATGCGCAGGCGCTGGCCGCACCCGATGGAGCATTCGACTGCGCGGTCTGCCAGTTCGGCGTGATGTTCTACCCCGACAAGGATCTCAGCTACCGCGAAATCTTCCGGGTGCTCAGGCCCGGCGGCCGCTACATGTTCAGCTTCTGGGATGGTCTGGAGTTCAACCCCTTCGCGCGCGTCCGCACGGACTATATGAAGTCGGTGCTCGGCGAGGCGATGCCGCCCCATATGATGGCGCCATTCAGCTATTCCTTCGATGCGGCCAAAACCTCTCTGCTGGCAGCCGGTTTCGAGGAGATCGAGGCGTCCGTGGTGTGCCTGGAGACGCAGATTGCCGATCCGGACCAGTTTGCCCGCGGCCATGTCGAGGGCTCGTCCGCCGCTCGTGTTTTCGAAGAAACCGGCAATGACAAGGCCAACGCCGTGCGCGAGTTGGCCGACCGCTTTCGCCGGGAACTCGGAGACGCACCCTGCCGCACGACGCTTCAGGCGATCTTCATATCGGCGCGCAAGCCGGACGCGGCGCGTTGATCGCCGAAGTTGCGGGCCAATGATTGAAGAGACTGCCGGCCTCTAACAATGCCGGCAGCCGCTGTCGTCGGAGGCTATCATATCGGCAGCGTCCAGGTCCGGTGAATGTGCTGGATGTCTTTCAGCGCCGCGTCGGAAAGCGTCACATCCTTCGCGCCGATATCCGTCTTCAGCTGCTCCATCGTCGTCGCGCCGATGATGACAGAGGCCATGAACGGACGCGTTAGGCAGAAGGCCAGCGCCATCTGCGCCGGGTCGAGGCCGTGCTTGCGGGCAAGCTCGACATAGGCGCGCACGGCTGCGTCTTCAAAACCGCCGAAACGGCCGCCGAGATCGGCGTTGATCGTGGCGCGCGAACCGGCCGGACGTTTGCCTTCGAGATACTTGCCAGTCAGCAGTCCGGCCGCCAGCGGCGAATAGGCCATCAGGCCGACCTGCTCGTGATGGCTCACTTCGGCGAGATCGGTGTCGAACTTGCGGTCGAGCAGATTATATTCGTTCTGGATCGAGACCATGCGCGGCAGGCCGTGCTGGTCAGCAAGATGCTGATACTTCATGACGCCCCAGGAGGTCTCGTTCGAGACGCCCCAATAGCGGATCTTCCCGGCCTTCTTCGCCTTGTCGAGTGCTTCCAGCGCCTCCAGCAATTCCGCAGTCGCCTGCGCCGTATCCTGCTTCGAAGGTGTGAAGGACCAGTTGGCGCGGAAACCGTAGGTGCCGCGGTTCGGCCAGTGCAGCTGGTAGAGATCGATATGATCGGTGCCAAGGCGCGTCAGGCTGAGGTCCAGGGCCTTTTCGATTTCGCCCGCACTGATCGGCACGCCGCCACGGATGTAGGTGCGTCCACGGCCGGAAATCTTGGTGGCGAGGATCACCTTGTCGCGCTTGCCGCTCTTTTTGAACCACGAGCCGATGAACTTCTCCGTGTCGCCCTGCGTTTCCGCGCCAACCGGCGTCGTGGGATAAAGCTCGGCCGTGTCGAAGAAGTTCACGCCCTGCTCGAAGGCATAATCCATCTGCTCATGGGCTTCGGCTTCCGTGTTCTGCGTGCCCCAGGTCATGGTGCCGAGGCAGATTTCGGAAACGTTGAGGTCGCTTGCGCCGAGTTGATTGTATTTCATGGGGGAGGGCCTTCTTGGAAATGATGCGGCGCAATGTACGGCGCTTTGCAAAATCGGCAAGATGTGCGGCGCACAAAAAGTCGGAGGGCCATAACGCCATCTTCACGCTTTGATCTTAGCCTCCCGCAACCGGAAGCTTTGAGACACTGCGGGATCGGACATGCTCATCCTCATACGCCTGGTCTTTTCGGCGGGCCTCGCTTTGGTGGCAGCCTCGCTGGCACTCTATTATTCAGACCGGGAAGCACAGCTTGCCAACGACCTGTTGGCGCATGGCGTTTTTGTGAAGGCTGCGGTCAAGGAACTGCGCGAGGACGATTGCCGCAGCAGGCACAGAAGGCAGCAGCTTTGCGGCGCAAGGGTTGACTACAGCTTCATGGACAGGATGGGCGCCGCGCATGATGGCGCGGGGCATATCGGCGGAGCCGAGCTTGCGCCGCTGGTCGCGGGATCCACCGAATATCACCCAACGCCGTCGCTTCAAATGATCGTCAAATTCGATCGCACGCCGGTGCCCGGTGCAGCGGTGGACATCCTCTACCGCGAGAATGACCCTTCGACCAACTATCTCAGGAGCACCGTCATCAACTGGACTCGACAGGACCCGTTGGTGCTGACTTTCGTCGCGGCATTGTTCTTTTTCTTCATCTATTACTGGACCGGTTTCCTGGCGTCTGTGTTTCTCGGCGTGCCGCGCGAACGTTGGCTCGTCTGGCTCGAAAAAGACCTCGGGTCGCGCAAACGGAACATCGAATTCCTGGACTGAAAACCCGCGAGACTTGACTTGAGACCCAAGAATGTGAATGGAGAAGCCAGAAAACACAAGAATTCAGGGAAACATCCATGGCACTCGCATTCACCTTTCCGGGGCAGGGCAGCCAGGCCGTCGGCATGGGCAAGGATCTCGCCGACACCTTTCCCGAGGCCCGTGCAGTCTTTCAGGAAGTCGACGATGCGCTCGGCGAGAAGCTCTCCGACATCATGTGGAACGGTCCGGAAGAAACGCTGACGCTCACCGCCAACGCCCAGCCGGCGCTGATGGCCGTGTCCATGGCCGCCGTCCGCGTCATGGAAGCGCGCGGCCTCGTGCTGAAGGACAAGGTTGCTTTCGTCGCTGGCCATTCGCTCGGCGAATATTCCGCACTTTGCGCCGCCGGCATGTTCTCGATTGCCGACACCGCGCGCCTCCTGCGTATTCGCGGCAATGCGATGCAGGCCGCCGTGCCCGCAGGCAAGGGCGCCATGGCCGCCATTATCGGCCTCGAACATGCCGATGTCGAAGCCACCTGCGCGGAAGCCTCGGCGCTCGGCCCGGTCCAGATCGCCAATGACAATGGCGGCGGCCAGCTGGTCATTTCCGGCGAAAAAGCCGCTGTTGAAAAGGCCGCCGAGATCGCGACCGCCAAGGGAGCCAAGCGCGCGCTGATGCTCTCCGTCTCCGCCCCCTTCCACTCCGCGCTGATGGCGCCGGCGGCGGACGCCATGCGCGAGGCGCTGGCAAAGGTCGAGAAGCACAATCCGAACATTCCGCTGATCGCCAATGTCCGTGCTGCCCCGGTCGCTGACGCGACGATCATCGCCGACCTTCTGGTCGAGCAGGTGACGGGTCAGGTCCGCTGGCGCGAGACGGTCGAGTGGTTCGGCAAGAACGACGTGATGACGCTTTATGAAATCGGCTCCGGCAAGGTGCTCACGGGTCTTGCCCGCCGCATCGACAAGGCCGTGACCGGCATTGCCGTCAACTCGGCTGAAGATATTGAAAAGACGCTGGAAGCGCTGCTGGCATAATCACCGGCTCTAATGGGGTTTGAAAACATGTTCGATCTGTCTGGCCGCAAGGCTCTCGTCACCGGCGCATCCGGCGGCATCGGCGAGGAAATCGCCCGCATCCTGCACAGCCAGGGCGCTATCGTCGGCCTCCACGGCACGCGCGCCGAAAAGCTCGAAGAACTCGCCAACGAGCTTGGCGAACGTACCTTCGTCTTCCCGGCCAATCTCTCCGACCGTGCCGCCGTCAAGGCGCTGGGCGAGAAGGCCGAAGCCGATCTCGGCGGCGTCGACATCCTTGTCAACAATGCCGGCATCACCAAGGACGGCCTCTTCGTACGCATGAGCGACGACGATTGGGATGCGGTTCTGGAAGTGAACCTGACGGCCGTCTTCCGCCTGACGCGCGAGCTGACGCATCCGATGATGCGCCGCCGCTTCGGCCGGATCGTCAACATCACCTCCGTGGTTGGTGTCACCGGCAATCCGGGCCAGGCAAACTATTGCGCCTCGAAGGCCGGCATGATTGGCTTCTCCAAGTCTCTGGCGCAGGAAATCGCGACCCGCAACGTCACGGTCAACTGCGTGGCGCCCGGCTTCATCGAAAGCGCCATGACCCACAAGCTCAATGACAAGCAGAAGGACGCCATCATGGGCGCGATCCCGATGCGCCGCATGGGCACAGGCGCCGAAGTTGCGTCTGCCGTCGCTTACCTTGCCTCCAACGAGGCCGGTTACGTCACGGGCCAGACGATCCACGTCAACGGCGGCATGGCGATGATCTGAGGCGCAAGCCTCATCTTTGGGCTCAACCGCTCCGGCATTTGATTGTTGAGAGCATTGAACCAGAACTTTTATGGCTTTGCGGCGGACTTAAACCGTGTTAAGCGGGCCATGACTGAACGCAATTGCCCGGTTGCAGGCGGCTTGAACGCTTGGACGGGCAGTCATCAAATGCCTTTCGTGGCAAACGCTGCGGATGGTTCAACAGGGTAGGAGTGCCGAAAGGCATTCTTGTAGTAGACAATAGGGTCGAGGTACCGACATGAGCGATATCGCAGAACGCGTGAAGAAAATTGTTGTTGATCATCTTGGCGTTGACGCCGACAAGGTTGTTGAAGGCGCAAGCTTCATCGACGATCTGGGCGCGGACTCCCTCGACACGGTCGAGCTGGTCATGGCTTTCGAAGAAGAATTCGGCATTGAAATCCCGGACGACGCTGCTGACTCGATCCTGACGGTCGGCGACGCTGTCAAGTTCATCGAAAAGGCTCAGGGCTGATTTCAGCCTGACGTCACAGGGTGACATGGGGCGGGCTTTCCGGCCCGCTTCAGGTCCGGTTTTTCCGGACCTTTTTTAATGTAAAAACAGTGATCCCGGTCATTGCAAGGAGCTGAAGCCGCAAGGCAGAGCCGGTAATGCGACCGGGTGTTGGGCGTGGTAAGCCGGACAAGGCAACCGCTGCCGATCATGGGGAGCATGCGGGCGATGAGACGAGTTGTAATCACCGGTCTTGGCATGGTGACGCCGCTGGGTTGCGGCGTTGACGAGACCTGGAAGAACCTTCTGGCTGGCAAGAGCGGCGCTCGCAAGGTGACCGAATTCGAGGTCGAGGACCTGCCGGCGAAGATCGCATGCCGCATTCCCTTTGGCGACGGCACCAACGGCACCTACAATGCCGACGACTGGATGGAGCCGAAGGAACAGCGCAAGGTCGATCCCTTTATCGTCTACGCGGTGGCTGCCGCCGACATGGCGCTTGCCGACGCCGACTGGCATCCCAAGACCGATGACGATCAATGCGCCACCGGCGTTCTCATCGGCTCGGGCATTGGCGGCATCGAGGGCATCGTGGAAGCGGGCCTGACGCTCCGCGACAAGGGCCCCCGCCGCATATCGCCCTTCTTCATTCCTGGCCGCCTGATCAACCTGGCTTCCGGTCATGTTTCCATCAAGCACAAGCTGCGCGGCCCGAACCACGCCGTCGTCACCGCCTGCTCGACCGGCGCGCACGCCATCGGCGATGCTTCGCGCCTCATCGCTCTGGGTGACGCCGACGTCATGGTTGCCGGCGGCACGGAAAGCCCGGTCAGCCGCATTTCGCTTGCCGGCTTTGCTGCTTGCAAGGCGCTCTCCACCCAGCACAACGACAATCCCGAAAAGGCTTCCCGACCTTACGACCGCGACCGCGACGGTTTCGTCATGGGCGAGGGCGCCGGCGTCGTCGTTCTGGAGGAGCTGGAACATGCCAAGGCGCGCGGCGCCAAGATCTATGCCGAAGTCGTCGGCTATGGACTTTCCGGCGATGCCTTCCACATCACGGCACCGTCGGAAGACGGCGACGGCGCATTCCGCTGCATGACCATGGCGCTGAAGCGCGCTGGTCTGACGCCCGCCGATATCGACTATATCAACGCGCATGGCACCTCGACCATGGCCGACACGATCGAGCTTGGCGCGGTCGAGCGCCTGCTGGGCAACAATGCCTCGAAGGTTTCCATGTCCTCGACCAAGTCCGCCACCGGCCACCTTCTGGGTGCCGCAGGCGCGATCGAGGCGATCTTCGCGACGCTGTCGATCCGCGACAATATCGTGCCACCGACGCTGAACCTGGACAATCCGGATGTGGAAACGCCGGTAGACCTCGTGCCGCACAAGGCCCGCGCCCGCAAGGTTGATGTTGCACTGTCGAACTCCTTCGGCTTTGGTGGCACCAATGCCTCGCTCGTGCTGAAGCGCTACGCAGACTGAGGCTCCGCATACGGCCCGCGCCCCCGCGCCGGTCGCCCATCTTCGATAGCGAGAGCTGGGGGACGGTACCGTCCATACCCAGCTTTCGCCGCATTGAACGGCCATGAGGACATGATGGTGCTCATGAACATATTCGAGGAATGCCCGTGAACGATATCGACCCGAGAAGCGAGCGCCCGGTAAGCGAGCGCCCGGAAATCGAGCGCCCGGAAACCGAGCGAAAGCCCGGCGACGAGCAGCGCCCAACCCATCCGGTCGATCCCCATCCGGACGCGGACACGGCCGCTGCAGAGGCCGCAACGCCCGCGACCCCGGAGCCGGTCAAGGCAGAGCCCGTCGAGCCCGCACTCCACGTCCCGGAAACGCCGGCGGCCATCCCGAGCCCCGTGTCGATCAACCCCGCTGAACTTGGTCCGATCGCTCCCACACCGGTCGCGCAGGCGGCGGTTGCCAGCGAAGTGCCCGGACACACGGCGTCTTCGGGACATGCCGAAGAACCGGCCGTCCCGCCCGTTGAAAGCGTTTCGCCCGTGCAACGCGACGTCATGGAGGTTGCCGGCCAGGTTCCCGCGCAAGGGGCCGCAGAGCCTCTTTCTCAGCCCGAGCTGGAAGCATCGACACAACGCGCACCGCTACACGCCGCGCCACATCCCGCTCCCCCGCCAAGCCAGGGTCCAATCATCATCCCCGTCTCTGCCAAGGAGGCGCTGCGACCGACCCCCGTTCCCGCGCCGCCGCCGAAGCTGAAGAAGTCGCGCGGGTCGCGCAGTCAGGTCGTCGTCTTCCTCAACTTCCTGATGACCGTCCTCGTTTTTCTGACGATCGCTCTGGCGGGCGCGATCTACTACGGTCTGTCGACCTTCTCCGAACAGGGGCCCTCCACCGTCAACTCCAATTTCATCGTCAAGCCGGGCTGGGGTCTTGGCGACATCTCGCGCGGTCTCGAGGCATCCAACCTCATTTCCGACGCCCGTGTCTTCCAGTATGTAACGAAGAGCTTCCTGCGCGATCGCACGCTGAAGGCCGGCGAATACGAGATCAAGGCCGGTGCCTCGATGAAGGAAATCGTCGAGCTGATGGAATCGGGCAAGTCGATCCTCTACTCCGTCACCCTGCCGGAAGGCCTGACGGTGCAGCAGATATTCGATCGCCTGCGCGCCGACACGGTTCTCGAAGGCGACCTGCCGGCGAAGATGCCGGACGAAGGGACGCTTCGCCCCGACACCTACAAGTTTACCCGTGGCGCCAAGCGCGCCGAGATCGTCGCGCAGATGAAGGCGGCACAGTCGAAGCTGGTCGACGACATCTGGGCCCGCCGCTCGCCCGAGCTTTTCCTGAAAACGAAGGAACAATTCGTGACGCTGGCCTCCATCGTCGAGAAGGAAACGGGCAAGGCGGACGAGCGCACGCTGGTCGCCTCCGTTTTCCTCAACCGGCTTGAAAAGAAGATGCGCCTGCAATCCGACCCGACCATCATCTACGGCATCTTTGGCGGGGCTGGTAAACCGTCGGATCGTCCGATCTACCAGTCGGACCTGAAGAAGATGACGCCCTATAATACCTATGTCATCGACGGCCTGCCGCCGGGTCCGATCTGCAATCCCGGCCGTGCGGCGCTGGAAGCGGTCGCAAACCCGTCCAAGACCAGCAACCTCTACTTCGTCGCCGATGGCACGGGCGGCCATGTCTTTGCCGCGACGCTGGAAGAGCATAACGCCAATGTCAAGAAGTGGCGGCAGGTCGAGGACCAGCAGACGAGTCCCACGGGCACGGATGCAGGCGCAACGGCCCCTGCAGCGGCCCCGCAACAGTAGACATGCCGCGCAGGCCTCGATCTGGCCCTTCCGCACGGCATGCATCCGAACAAACACTTGAAGCTGATGGCGCGAATCTGAAAGATTGTGCCACGACTTCGCACGGACTTGGGGGCAGGGGCCTGATGGCATTGCAATCGATGACGGGATTTGCCCGTTCGGAAGGCGAGAGCGGCCGCTTTCGCTGGGTCTGGGAACTGCGCTCCGTCAACGGTAAGGGGCTCGACCTGCGCTTTCGTCTGCCGCAGGGCCTCGAGGCGCCGGAGGCCGACTGCCGCGCCACCGCAGGCGCCGTCTTCACCCGCGGCAACGTCCAGATCGCCCTGAACCTTTCCACACTCGACGAGCGGCTGGAAGCCGTCATCAATGAGGAGGCGCTTGCCGCACTTCTGGCGCTCAAGACGCGCCTGGGCGACGCCATCGATCCCGCACCGCTGACACTCTCGGCCCTGCTCGGCATGCGCGGCATCATCGATTTCCGCGAACCTGCCGAAGCGCCGGAAGCGGTGGAGGCACGCGCCGCAGCCCTGCTCGCCAGCTTCCGCGACGCCGTGGAAGCCTTGCGTATGATGCGCGAGCACGAGGGCGCTGCCCTTGCCGACGTGCTGCTCGGCCATGTGGCGAAGATCGAGGACCTGGCGCTGAAGGTCGAGGCCGACCCGTCACGCCAGCCCACTGAAATTGCCAGGCGATTGCAGGCACAGGTCGAGGCGCTGCTCTCCACCACGCAATCGCTCGACCGCGACCGGCTGCATGCCGAAGCCGCGCTGATCGCCACCAAGGCGGACCTGCGCGAAGAGATCGACCGGCTGAAGGCGCATGTCATCGCTGCCCGTGAACTGATTACCGAGGGCGGGCCGATAGGCCGCAAGCTCGACTTCCTGGCGCAGGAATTCAATCGTGAATCCAACACCATCTGCTCGAAATCCAATGCCGCGAGCGTGACGGCGCACGGACTGGAACTGAAGGTCGTGATCGACCAGTTCCGCGAGCAGGTCCAGAATCTGGAGTAGACCATGGCCGGCAACGCCAATCAGAAGACCATCGAACGGCGCGGCCTCATGGTGGTGATTTCCTCGCCGTCGGGCGCCGGCAAATCCACGATCTCGCGCAATCTGCTCGAGACGGACCGTAACCTCTCGCTTTCCGTCTCCGTGACGACGCGCGCCAAGCGCGGCAGCGAGATCGAGGGCATCCACTATCACTTCAAGAGCCAGCGCGATTTCGAACTGATGCGCGACGGCGAAGCCCTCCTCGAATGGGCCGCCGTCCACGGCAACTATTACGGCACGCCCCGCGCCGAGGTCGAAAAGGCCATGGCGGAGGGCCGCGACATGCTCTTCGACATCGACTGGCAGGGCGCCCAGCAGCTCCAGGACAAGATGCGCGGCGACGTCGTCTCCATCTTCATCCTCCCACCCTCCATCGCCGAACTCCGCGCCCGCCTTCACCGCCGCGCGGAGGACAGCGAAGACGTCATTGCGACACGGCTCGCCAACGCCAAGGCGGAGATCGAGCACTGGCACGAGTATGACTATGTGGTGGTCAACGACGATCTGGAGCGCGCGTTTGGTGCGGTGAAGGCGATTGTCGAGGCGGAGCGGCTGCGGCGCGATCGTCGGCCGGGGTTGTTCGGGTTTGTGTCGGGGTTGTTGGGGGAGTGAGGGGCTAATTTATGTTTACAACATAAAACCCAAGGTTGACATTGTTGAGCCGGTTTTGGATATCCAAAATTGGATACGTAGGCAAGCTACAGCACGGCCTCATGAAAATTCGAGATTACAATGGCAGATAATTCACAGCAGATACTTGATGATGTATTGCATCAACAGCGTCAGGAGCTGATCCCCGAGGTTTCGGAGCAGGATTATTTTGAAGTATTTTGCGCGGAGCAAATACTAAAAGATTTTGATTTGTCCTACGATGAAATAGAAAATGGTATCGTCGACGGAGAGCACGATGGCGGGGTTGATTCGATTTATGCTTTTGTAAATGGAGAGCTTATCTACGAAGATTTTGACACATCTCCATTTAAAAAGGATGTCCAGATTGAGCTGCATATCATTCAGTCAAAGACGTCTGGCGGGTTTAGTGAAGTTCCGGTAAACAAGCTGATTTCCCTTTCGAGGCATTTACTGCGACTAGACGCCGATTACGCTCAATTTAGTCAATACAACGACGCGGTTAAGGCAGCTATCGATAACTTTAGGATTGCCTATCGTAGTTTGGCGTCTCGATTTCCGGGTCTCAAGATTTGTTACTATTATGCTTCGAAAAAAGCCGACGCTCACGTTCATGACAATCTAAAACTGAAAGCGGACGAGTTGAAGAAGGTTGCTGAGGAACTGTTTCAGGGTTCCGATGTTTTGGTCGAATTTCTCGGCGCGCGGAGGCTGCTTGAATTGGCTCGGCGACGGCCAAAGACGACCTACGAGCTTAGGGTTAGCAAGAGCCTTAGTGCTGTAAATGGTCACGTAGTGCTGACTACACTCAGCGAGTATAATAAATTCCTGCGTGCTGGGGGAGACAAGGTCAAGGCTGAGCTATTTGAGTCTAACGTCCGCGACTTTCAGGGGGATACCGAAGTCAACGCGGAAATCGGCAATACTCTTAGGAATGAGAAAGCCGTCGAATTTTGGTGGATGAATAACGGTGTGACTATTTTGGCCAGCAGAGCAACACTGAATGGAGATACTGTTACTATAGAAAATCCTCAGATTGTGAACGGTCTTCAGACATCTACACAGATTGCTCGCCATTTTGACACGCATTTCGGTGATGATCATCGGAACGTGATGGTGAAGATCGTCTCGGCAGACGACGAAGAAACCAGAGATAAAATTATTAAGGCGACAAACAGCCAAAATGCTGTCCAGCCCGCAACATTGCGCGCGACCGATAAAGTACAAAGAGATATCGAGGAGACGCTGAAATCGGCGGGCTTATACTATGATAGGCGCAAGAATTTTTACAAGAACGAAGGAAAACCTGCTGATAAAATAATCAGTATACCTCTTATGGCTCAGGCTGTTATGTCTATAGTACTCGGTCGGCCGGATACAGCTCGGGCTAGACCTTCGTCCCTCATTAAGGATAACACAGTCTATTCTCAGGTGTTTTCGGAAAATCATCCGATATCAATGTACACGCATGCAGCGGCCTTAATCCGAAATGTTGATAAGGTTCTCAAAGTTCGTTCTGAAATGACCGCGCGCGATCGTTCCAATCTGCGTTTCTACATACTCCATTGGTTGAGCTGTATGGCAGTGGGAAAGGTTCCCGTAAGTACAAACGATCTTTCAAATCTCGACATTAAATCGGTAAGTGACTCCGACGTTGAAGCCGCGTCCGACGAGGTTTGGAAAATTTACGATATCTTGGGCAAGAGTGATCAGATTGCAAAAGGTCCGGAGTTACGGCGATTAGCACTGGAAGGACTTAAAGAAAGACTCCACGGACAGATCAGATAGTCAGTTACACGAAAATTTCGGCTCATGGGAAATCTGATGCGAGGCAGGGGGTAGTATTGAGGCCGCTGTAGCGCAAGCGTGTTGCCGCTCAAAAAACCTTCACCCAGCCACCGCCTTCCTTGGCCTCCCGCCCTTCGCTCCATTCGCTCGCGCCGATACCGTCTTCGCTTCCGACTTGACCTGTCCCGCTCGCCGCGCGAGCTCCTTCTTCATCCACTCCCGCGTTCCGAAAATCCCGGCGACCAAGGCAGGTACATAGAGGTCCACTTCGAGCGCGGGCCAATAGAGGTCCAGGCCCAAACCTTCGACTTCAATAGGGGCTAGGTCCCCAGCGCTTGCACCTTGCAGGTCCTGCACGAGATGAATGGGGAAGGCGTAGGTGCAGCCGTTGACAAGGTCGATGACGACCCGTCCGCTTTCGCGATCATAGCGGGCGGCTTGCGCGCGCATTTCCGTCTCCAGCACCGCGCGTCCGCGCGCCTCCGCGGCGTCAAATTCGGTGTCAGTCGGTTTGCCCATGAACACGCTCCCATTCCTGCAAAAAGTGACTACGGCATGTGCTCACTTCATCGACCAGCCGCCGAAGGTCCGAGCGCTTGATGCCGATGGTCCAGACGACCTCTGGTTCGCCATCCGAGCCCAAAAGGTTGATCTTGGCTTGCCCCGGTCCGGTTATATGCACATGCGCCGGTTCATGATCGGCGGTGTAGATGACGAACCGGAAGCCATGCGCGCGATGAACAACAATCATAAATAACCCATCCGTTGGGTTTTGCAAGAACGCGGCGGATATAATGAATTTCAGCTTAGAGTAGAAAATTCTACTCCGCAACGATACACGCGAACCCTCAGATGCGAGCTGCTGTTGGGAAGCCGCGATCCCGCCCGCTCCAACCAAAGTCCTGTTGCACAACCGTCATCTGCGGCTCATATGGTTGGACTGATATTCTTTTGGAGCAGGGCGGACCCATGAGCAGATTGCATTCTGAAAACCATCTCGTCTCACGCATCGGCTGGCTCCGCGCCGCTGTGCTTGGGGCCAATGATGGGATCGTGTCGACGGCGAGCCTGATCATGGGGGTGGCATCCGCTTCCGGGGCACGTTCGGAAATTCTGGTGGCCGGCGTGGCCGGGCTTGTGGCGGGTGCGATGTCGATGGCCGCCGGGGAATATGTTTCGGTCAGCTCGCAGTCCGATACCGAAAGCGCCGATCTCGCGCGTGAGCGCAAGGAGCTGGAGACCCAGCCGGCGGCGGAGCTTGACGAACTGGCGCAGATTTATGTCGATCGCGGGCTGACGCCTGATCTGGCAAAGCAGGTCGCGCAGCAGCTGACCGCGCATGATGCTCTGGGCTCCCATGCGCGCGATGAACTCGGCATTGTCGAGCATCTTGCTGCGAAGCCGGTCGAGGCGGCGCTGACCTCGGCGGCCACCTTTGCCGTCGGTGCTGCCCTGCCGCTCCTGATGGTTTTCATCGCGCCGCAGGCAAGCCTTGTCTATGTCGTCGCCATCGCCTCGCTTCTCTTCCTCGCTCTTCTGGGTGCCGTCGGGGCGAAGGCGGGGGGCGCCGGTATCGTCAAGGCGACCGCGCGCGTGACCTTCTGGGGTGCGCTCGCGATGGCGCTGACGGCGGGTATCGGCAAACTGGTAGGCGTCGCCGTCTGACCGGCTGAGCGAGGCTTCCTCCCGATCCTGGGGCCGGCAATCTCTCTGGCCTGCGTTTGATCCAGAACAAGGCCGCCCGCTGCCCGATCTCCAGAGTGAGTGACTGGCCCTTGTTTTGGGCGATGCCTCTGGAGGGGCCGTCATGAACCACACGAACGAAGATCGCGTGAAGATCGCGTTGCTGGCGATCGCGGCCACCGGGCTCGTGCTCGGCCTTATCCTCCTTCTTTCGGGACAGGAGAACGTCGCGCGGCTCATCTGGGCCGCGGCGACCGCGCCCATCCTCGTTGCGCTTCTGGTGCAGATCGTCCGCAGCCTGCTTCGGAGAGAACTCGGGCTGGATATCGTCGCAGCGCTGTCGATGAGCGCGGCTCTCGCCTTTGGCGAGGCGCTGGCGGCCGTCATCGTTGCGCTCATGTATACGGGCGGCTCGTTTCTGGAGAGCTTTGCCGAAGGGCGAGCCCGGCGCGAGATGCATGCGCTGCTGGCGAGAGTGCCCAGAATGGCGACGCGCTACGTCGACGGCGGGCTGAAAGAGGTTTCCGTTGACGATGTCCTGCCGGGCGATCTGCTCTTGATCCGGCAGGGCGATGTCGTGCCGGTCGATGGCACGGTGGCCTCGCCGCATGCGGTTCTGAACATGTCGGCGCTGACGGGCGAGTCGCTGCCGGTGCCTGCATCGCGGGATGATGCGGTCCTCAGCGGCGCGACGAATGCGGGTGACGCGTTCGACCTCGTGGCGACGCGCGAGGCGCGCGACAGCACCTATGCCGGCATCGTCCGGCTGGTGGAGAATGCACAGGCCTCCAAGGCGCCGATGTCGCGTCTCGCCGACCAATGGTCAGTCGGCTTCCTGGTACTGACGCTCTTGATTGCAGGAGCCGCCTGGTGGCTTACCGGCGATCCCATCCGTGCGGTGGCGGTGTTGGTCGTCGCAACACCCTGTCCCTTGATTCTGGCGGTGCCTGTGGCGCTGGTCGCGGGCCTTTCGCGGGCAGCGCATTTCGGCGTACTCATCAAGGGCGCCCGCCCGCTCGAAAACATGGCGCGCATCCAGACGATCATTCTCGACAAGACCGGCACGTTGACCGATGGCCGGCCGCAGATTGCCTCGGTGCTTTGCGCGGAAGGCGAGACGGAGGACGAGATCGTGCGGCTCGCGGCCTCGCTGGATCAGGCCTCGAAACATCCGATCGCGCAGGCCATCGTGACGGCAGCGCGTCAGCGCGGTCTTGAGCTGGCGCTTCCCTCCGACACGCGGGAGTTTCCGGGAGACGGCGTGAGCGGCAATGTTGGCGGCACTCCGGCTGTGGTGGGCGGCTACAGCTTCGTCGCAAGGCATGCGGAGGCCGCGCGCCTGCCGCTTCCAGAGGCGGAAGCTGGCTCCGTCATCGTTGCCGTCGCCGTGGCGGGCCGGATCGCCGGCTACATCGTCATGGCTGATCCCGTGCGCGAGGAGGTGGTCGAGATGTTGGCCGGGCTGCGGCGCGAAGGCGTGCAGCGTATTCTCCTGGCGACCGGAGACCGTGCGGCGGTGGCCGAACGCATTGCCGGGGGCCTGGGGCTCGATGGCATCCATTCCGGCCTGACGCCGGACCAGAAGGTGCTGGTCGTGCTCACGGAGCGCAAGAACGGCGCCGTGATGATGGTCGGCGATGGCGTCAACGACGCGCCGGCGCTCGCTGCCGCCGATGTCGGCGTGGCCATGGGGGCGCGGGGGGCTGCGGCTTCTGCGGAAACCGCCGATGTGGTCCTTCTGGTCGACCGGATCGAGCGGCTGCGCTCCGGCATCGAGATTGCCCGGCATTCGCGGCGCATTGCCATGGAAAGCGTGGTGGTGGGGATCGGCCTGTCCGTGCTGGCCATGATCGCGGCAGCCTTCGGCTATCTTCAGCCGGTCGAAGGCGCGCTACTGCAAGAGGCCATCGACGTCGCAGTGATCCTGAACGCACTGCGTGCGCTGCGCATCACCCCCTCCGTCGTCTGACGGATCAGACCAGATTGGCCAGCCGGCAGAATTCTTCCACAGAAAGCGTTTCCGCCCGCCGCTGCGGGTCAATGCCGGCCTGCAACAGCAGCGCCTCGCCGCCAAGGCTCTTCAGACTCTGGCGCAGCATCTTGCGCCGCTGGCCGAAAGCGGCCTCGGTGACGCGGCCGAGTTTCTTCGCATCGCAGTCGATGGGGTTTTCGCGCGGCGTCAGGTGGACCACGGTCGAGGTGACTTTCGGCGGCGGTGAGAAGGCCTGCGGGGGGACATCGAATTCCATATGCGCCTTCGTGCGCCAACCGGCAAGCACGGCAAGCCGTCCGTAATGGTCGTCATCGGGTCCGGCAGTAATGCGTTCGCCCACTTCCTTCTGGAACATCAGCGTCAACGACTGCCAGAAGGGCGGCCAGACGGGCGGCAACAGCCAGTTGAGAAGCAGTTGCGTTCCGACATTGTAGGGGAGGTTGGCGATGATCGCGACCGGGCCATCATTGGGCGCGAGGCTCGCAAAATCCGTTTTCAACGCATCGCCGCTAATGACCTCCAGTTTCCCGGGGTAATGCGCGGAAATCTCGGCCAATGCCGGCAGGCAGCGCTCGTCACGCTCCACGGCAATGACCTTCTTCGCATTCAGCGAGAGAATTGCGCGCGTCAGGCCTCCCGGACCGGGACCGACCTCGAAGACGGTCAGGTCATCCAGCTTGCCTGCGGTGCGGGCGATCTTCTGCGTCAGGTTCAGATCGAAGAGAAAGTTCTGGCCGAGCGACTTCTTCGCATCCAGCCCATGCGCTGCAATCACATCGGAGAGTTTTGGCAGGCCGTCTATCGTCGCCATGTCAGGCAGCCCTCTCAGCCATGTCTGCGGCCATCTTCAGAGCCGCGATCAGGCTGTCCGGCTTCGCCTTGCCAGTCCCGGCAATGGAAAAGGCCGTCCCGTGGTCCGGCGAGGTGCGAATGAAGGGCAGGCCCAGCGTCACGTTCACGCCGTCGTCGAAGGCGAGCGTCTTGGCGGGAATCAGCGCCTGGTCGTGATACATGCAGATCGCCACGTCATAAGTCGCGCGGGCCGCCGCGTGGAACATCGTGTCCGCCGGCAGGGGTCCAAAGGCGTCGATGCCCTCGGCGCGAAGCCTTTCAATCGCCGGGCGGACGATGGCGTCGTCTTCCCTGCCCAGCGCTCCACCTTCACCGGCATGGGGATTGAGGCCGGAGACGGCCAGACGCGGTGATGCGATGCCGAAGCGGACGGTGAGGTCGCGCGCGGTAATCCGCGCCGTCTCAACGATCAGGTCCTCGGTGAGTTCCTCGGCAATTTTGATCAGCGGAATGTGGATGGTCACCGGCACGGTACGGAGCGCGGGGCTGGCGATCATCATCACCGGGCGAGGGGCTCTGCCCCCCGGCTCCGCGGCGAGATCGGCAAGATATTCCGTATGTCCGGGAAAACGAAAGCCGGCCGAGTATAGGACCGACTTGGCAATCGGGCAGGTGACGACCGCGCTCGTCCGGCCTGCGCGCGTCTCCTCGACAGCGCGCCGGATCGCCTCAATGGTCGAGGCGGCGTTGGCGCCGTCAGGGGAACCAGGAGTGACTGCCGCATCGCCGGGGATGGACAATACGGGAAGCGCGGCGTCGAAGGCTGAGTTGACCGTTTCCGCTGTCGCTTCCGCGATCGGGATATCAAGGCCGAGCGAGCGCGCGCGCGCCGAAAGCGCGTCACGATCGCCCAGATAGAGGAAGGGTGTAAGACCATGCTCGCCACGCTTCGTCCACGCCATCAGCGCGATATCGGGGCCAATGCCAGCCGGATCGCCCTGGCTGAGCGCAAGCGGTTTCCGTGGCATCGGCTGGTCCTTGCCCGTCACTTCATGACGACATTGGCTTTGGCGCGGAGCTCTTCCAGAAACTTCTTGGCGTTTGGATCGACTTCGTTCTGCTTGCCGGGCTTCTTGAGGTCCTCTTCACGGAACACGGCCGCTGCTGCGGCGTCGTCGCTCACCTCACGCTTCGAGCAGATGGCGATGAATTCCGCGCCGCGCGGTGTGACCTGCGCCGCCGTGGTGCCACCCATGGGAGCCTTCTTGATCAGCTCCTTCCAGTTGTCGGGAAGCTCGGGCTCCAGGAAGCGTCCGAGATCCTTGACGGAAACGTCGTGCATGGTTGCAGCAAAAGCCAGTGCCTGATCACAACCTGGAAATTTCTTGCGCGAGGCCTCTGCCTCGGCTTTGCGCTTGCCGGCAATATTCTTCTTGGCTTCCGGAACGACGAAGATGATCTGCTTGAGAATATATTCATTCACCTTCGGGCGGTTGGCGCCGCTTTTTGCAATGCGCGCGCCGATGTCGCCGGCGGTCATCTTGTTGCTGTCGCCGAAGCGGGCCTGCACCGCGCGCGGCCAGCTCATCGAAATGGCGATGAAGGATTTGAAGTGATCGACGGTCACGCCGGCCTGCTTCATGATGGTGTTGAGCTGTTCGAGCGATAGCTTGTTGTTGGCGGCGAAACGCGCATAAGCGGCATCGACCTCCTCGTTGCTCACAGATGTGCCTGTCGAAAGAACACCAATCCGTTCAACGGCTTCGTCGATGAGCTGCTGCTTGGCCAGACTGTTCAGGTTTCCCTTGGCGCGCTGCAGGCGCAGAAAGCTCACACGCTTTGCAACATCACCGCTGCTGATCGGGGTGCCATTGACAACGGCGACGACCGTTGTGCTTGCGGCTTGCGCAGTCATCATCTGCGGCGCAACTGCCGGTGCGACGATGGTCATTCCAAAGGAGATCGAAAGCGCGGCGACGGCCGCCTTGAAGCTCAACATTTCAAAATTCCTTCCAGGGCAAGTCATAACTCACCGATGACTTGCCGCTGCATAACATGATGCTGCAAGTCATTCAAACTGCCGCAGTGGATAGATTGGATTTTGGGCGAAGTCGCGGCGCGCCAGGGCCCAAATCAGAAGGACGAACTGGTAGCATCGCCCACACGAACGTCGCCAAGCGTCCGGAAGGTCAGTCGGGCGCCGACTGCCCAGTCGCTGCCGGAGTTGTTCGAGGTATCGCGGGTCGAGGTGAAGCCGATCGCGAAAATGGTGCATTCATCTTCGTAGCTGAGGCCAACCGTGCTCGAGTTCAGATAACGCTTGCGCAGATCGTAGCTGACCGTTCCATAAAGCTTCCAGTAGTCCTTGAACTTGACGCTGTTGGTCAGAATGATCTGCTCTCGATTTTCCGCTGCGCCGTATTCAGGTTGCGCGCCAATCCGCGAATAGGTTGCCGCGACATTGTAGAACTTGGACGAATAGCTCAGCGTGGAATCAAGCCGTGCGACCTGGAAGTTTTCCTTCTTCAGGCGCAGGCTCTCAGTCAGGCCCAGGCCAAAAGGCGTCTGCACGTTGATCATGCCGACATAGTCGGAGGCCTTCTTGTCGAGACCCGAATTCCACCCGGCGTAGACAAGGTCGGTCTGCGCGAAGGAATTGCGCCCGGCCACCTGGAAAGACTCGCCGGCAATCGCGTTGACAGAATAGCCGCTGTCGAACGTGCCTTTATAGCGAATGCCAAGATTGGCGCGCGTTCCGCCCTCGATCCGGTCGTAGCCGGCAAACTTGTCGCGATCGAAGAGGTTCGTCGCATCGAACACGAAACTTTGCGAATCCTCGTTTGGCAGGCGGCCGGCCATCTGCTCGTCGGGTCGGATGAAAATCTGTCCAACCGGCTCGATGATGTGCTGGCTGCCTGGCATGGTAATCAGGAACGGATAGCTGACTTCTGTTCCCGCCGTGATCATGGAGCGTGTTGCCGCGACGCCCGAGTAGAAGCTGCCAGCATAGGTATAGGTCGCGCTTGATGGCGCTTTCATGCCGATCTGGAACGCATCCGCGCGGGCTGCCAGAACGGGCGTCACCACAAGGCCGCCGTCGCTCACGAACCGGCGACGCCATTGTGCGTCGGCGCTGAGCCGGCTGGTTTCGCCGCGTACGCCCGGAAAACGGGTCGTCGTACCGGCTGTATAGGCTGCGAGACCGCGATGCGTCAGATTGGTGAAGTTGAGGTTGTAGCTCAGCTCCCCTCCGGCGACAGGCTTGTCCAGGACCGCATTGTAATCGAGAACCGGATGGACAAAGGCCTGCTGATACTCCGCCGTATTCTTCGGGTCAGCATCCTGCACATCGAAATAATAGGAGCGGACGTCAAAATAGTTCCGCTTGCCCAAACCGGTGAGGTAGATCTGGTTTGTAAATGTCGAACTGTTGAGACCCTTCAGGCTATAGGTTCGCGAGAAGTTGTTGTCGGTCTGCGCCATCACATCCCAGCCGAATGTCCAGCGGGGGTTGATCTGGAAGTTGCCGGTGCTGCGGACCATGCCGCGCTGTGTTCGCAACGAGTCGCTCGTTCCCGCGGCAAAGACTTTCGCCTTCATCTGGCTGATGCCCGCCATCTGCAAGGTATGCGTTCCGTTGTCGAAACGCTGCCGCAGTTCACCGGTGAGCAGCAGGCCCTGAGTAGAGTATACGGTCGGACTGAAGGTGAAATCGGTGCTCGGATTGATCACATAGTAATAGGGGACCGTCGCGCCGAAGCCGAGATTCTGTGCCGAGCTGAAGGTCGGGAAGAGGAAGCCCGACTTGCGCTTCACGGTATGGTCCGGCACTTCGATGAACGGCAGATAGGCGATCGGCATGCCGAAGAGTTCAAGCCGCGTGCCTTCCAGACGAACAGTATGTGTTTCGCCGTTCTCGATGACCTTGCGGGCCTTCACCTGCCAGAGCGGCGCCTTTTCCGGCTGGTCGGCGCAGGGCTTGCAGGCCGTATAGACACCATTCTGCAGCACGAACACGGTCGAGTTGACGCGCTGGCCGCTTTCCGCAGCGATATGGGTGTCGTCCGTCGTCTCGATACGCAGGGAGTTGATGAAGCCCTGGCCGAAATCGTCCGTGACGTCCATCTTGTCGGCGTAGATCTTGTTGCCGTCCGGCTCGACCACTTCGATCTTGCCGTCGGCGATCAGGCGCCCGGAAGCCTGGTCGTAGGTGACATTGTCGGCCACCAGCTTGTGGCCCTTGTAATTGATCTTCACAGCGCCGGATGCCGTGACCTTCTTGTGGTCGCGGTCATAGACGAGCTGGTTGGAGGACAGGTAGAGCCTTGTTGCGTCGTCGCTCTGCTGATCCGGCAGCGGCAGGACTTCCTGCGCCACCGAGGAATCAAAGGCAGCAAAAAACGCGCATGCTGCCACGCCTGCAAGCAAGGCAGTTCTCACGGTCGAAACGATCGCGCCATTCATTACAGCCACTAGCCATCCTCTTGATGGAGCAGGATGGTTGCACCGATAGCCAAAGCCACAATGGCCGGTATCCAGGCCGCAACGAACGGAGGTACTACACCGCTGCTACCAAATGCCTTTGCAAGCATCGTCACCACATAAAGCATGAAGCCGGAAAGGATTCCACCCAGAATCAATCCCGGCGATTGCGAAAGCCGGCTGAATTTTAACGAAACGGTGCCGGCAATCATCACCATGGCGATCAGGAAGAGCGGCATGGAGAGAAGTGAGTGATACTGCGTCTTGAGCGCGTTCGTGGAAATGCCAAGGGCCGTGTTCGCCGCGATCTTGCGCGGAAGATCAAAGAAACCAACGGTTTCCGGCTGGGAAAGCTGCTCCTGAACGAACTCGCGTTTCAAATTGGTTTCCAATTGTACTGTCGTGATACGCTTCGGCGGTTCGCCCGGCCGAGTCTCCAAAACGTTGTTAAGCTGCCAGTAACCACGTTCCAAGATCGCTTTGTCGGCATCCTGCCTCAAAACGATATTTCCCTGTGGATCGAAGTGGAAAATCACCACCCCGGCCAACGCCGTTCCATTCTCGCCGACACTTCGGGCTCCGATAATCGCGTCGTCGTTCCTGGTGATCTGCCGTAGCCACGGAACGCTCGCAGATTGAGACGAGGATGAGACACCTGCGCGCGCCTCCACGCTCGATGCAGTCAGCATACCGTAAGCAGCCAGCGGGTTGAGCACCGTCGTGACAAGGAGCCCCGCGATCATCGCGCCGAAGATAAAGGGTGCCATGAACTGCCATACCGAAATACCCGCGGCGCGGGTAACCACCAGCTCGTATTTCCTGTTCAGCGCAACAAGTGTGATGATGGATGAGAACAGCACGACGAAGGGTGCCGTCTGCTGCAGGAGCAGCGGCAGCCGAAGAAGCGTGATCCAGAAGGCGTCAGTCAGATGTGACTGCGACGAATCGGGGATCTTGCTGGAGTTCTCGCTGAAGTCGACGAGAAAGATGATGGCCGCCACGCCGAGGAAAAACCATCCCAGCGTCTTCATGTAGCGCCCGAAGAAATAGCGACCGAGTGTCCAGGGGATCGACATGGATCAACGGCCTCCACCGGCTCTTGCGCCGCCAAAACGCATCCTGCCCAATCCGCCAGTAATCCACGCAGGCAGCCGGAGGGCGCGGGCGCTGAGAACAAGCGCCATCGTACCGGCGATGATTGCCAATGGAACCGCGTATAGAAGCGGAATGAAGATTGGCGCCTCGGCGATCTGGTTCGACATATAATAGGAAAGCCAGCGCAGAACGAAAGCAATCGCGAGTGAGGAAATTACGGGGTGCAATCGAATTTCGCGCTGCGTACGTGCTCGGCCCGCGATCGCAAAGGCGATCAAGCCGTAGACCAGCGGGAAACTCCATTCCGTCAGTCGCCGATGCAGTTCAGCCGTGTATTCGCCCCGGTAGGCTTTCACATCGGGGTCCTTCTCGTCCGGATGGAAAAGGAAGGGCAGGTCGCGGTCGATGGAGCGCAACGTCATGCCGCCGCGCGATTTTGTCAGCTGTGACAGGTCAAAGGCATAGGAAAGGAATTTCACGACAGAGATGTCGCCGTTTGCGGTGCGCCTGTCCACTTCGCCGTCATGCATGACGAGGGTGGTTCCCGTGTCGTCGATCGCGCCTTCCTTGGCATAGTAGACGAGTTCCGAATCGGGGTCTCTGTAGTCGGCAACGAAGATGCCGCTCAGCGTGCGTCCATGCAGACGCTTCGAGATCTGCAGATACAGTCCGTCATCGATCTTGCGGAACGTCTTTTCTTCGATGACGGAGGAAAGAAGGTCGGCATAGACCGCGGCAATCATCTTGCGCGCCTGAACGCGCACGATCGGCTCGACCAGATTGTCGACAGCAAAGGAAACGGCACAGGCGCCGAGCGCGACAATGAAAACCGGCCGCAACAGGCGACGGCGCGGCATCCCGGCCGCGTCGATGACCGCGAATTCCGAATCGGCGTTCATCGCCGAAAATGTCTGCGCCACTCCGATCACGAGGCCGAAAGGAATGACCATGGGGATGATTGTGGGAAGGATCAGGCCCGCCAGCTGAAAGAAGGACGAGATCGACTGCCCGCTATCGGTGACCAGATTGACGCGTGCCAGAACCTGAACGATCCATATCACGGCGAGCACCGGCAGGATCGAGGCGACCGCCATCTTCACCACACGCAGGGCTATATAACGTTCAATGAGCGTCATGCATTCTCTAGGCTCTGGGCTGTCCAGATCCGTTTTATGGACCCGGTGCAGCGGTTATCGTCAAATAGGTCCCCAAAGCCCTGATGTACACCCTCGTCGACCTCCTTGTGCCTGATCGCGAATGTGACAGACTCGCTTTAGCATGACGAGTGTGGCGAAAATAGAGGCAAACAGATTGCCTTACCATAGCGAGAAGCCCTATGCGGCACTCCTTTTGTCCGACGCGTTCCGCTCGTTCCAGCCGAAAAACGCTGCAAGCAACTCGAACACGATGATCGCGGAAAGCCAGGCAAGGACGGCGTCCGAAAGAAAATGGCGGCCGAAGAATACGCGCAGCAGAGCCGTGACGATCGAAAGTGTCAGGACCGGCCAGAACACGAAGCGGCGTGCATGCGGCGGGATGAGCGCAAGCAGGCAGAATAGCCAGCCTGCGCTGGCCGCCTCTCCGGAAATGAACGAGCAGTTCGACGTGCATGCGCCGGAAAAATCGCCAGCCGGAACGAAGGGAAGCGAACCGGAAAAGATGGAGGTGTCTGCGGGCCTCGGCCGGCCGGAATAGGCCTTGAGAATCAGATTGACGACAAGGCCGGTATCGATGATCCAGGCGCCAAGCGCCAAAAGCCGGTTCCTTCGGCTGATTTCCGGCCAGTCGAGCCTCCTGTCAATTGCCGGGACGAGAAGAGAGGCGGCAAGCGCAATTGCTGCAACGACCGGCAGATAAAGAAGTACGGTGCGGATAAACGCGAAGAGTGGAATTTCTCCCAGCGCAAAAATGCCGCACTGGCCCGCCACGCCGCCCGGCGCGCAAGCCGTCGTCGAATAGAAAAGCCGGGAGAAGCCGATATCGGCTGCCGGAAAAAGACAGAAGAACAAGAGAAGGGCAACCCAGCAGCCGGCAAGGATCCAGAAGCTTCTGAAGGGGCGATCCTGTTGCATGGTGCAGCATTCCTTTCGAGACGGTGGCTGTCTATCAACGCGCCTCTGATCGATCAAGCACCATCGTCTCTTGCAATTGTCCGCCGAACCGTGATGAAACGAACCATCATGAGAATTAGGCTTCCAGGAGGCGCATGTGGCCGGCGAAATCGACATCAAGGTGAAAAGGTCTGCGGACGTGAAGGGCGGTACGGTCATCGTCCTCAAGGCGAAGGACGCCGCCGCAACAGCGGGAACGCCCGAAATCGTGC
Organism: Limnomicrobium aquaticum; assembly: GCF_040545545.1. Lineage (NCBI taxonomy): Bacteria > Pseudomonadati > Pseudomonadota > Alphaproteobacteria > Hyphomicrobiales > Rhizobiaceae > Limnomicrobium > Limnomicrobium aquaticum. The sequence continues at coordinate 1,407,811 of NZ_JBEPMB010000001.1, read as the reverse complement.
CGATTGATATACTGGAGCGTGCCGAAAAGGCTTCGGATTTCAAGGCCGCGCGACTGTCCACCTGCGTCATACTTGCTCCGCATGGCTCGACTGCCGACAAGCTGATCGTGCTCGGTATGGGCGATCCGGAGAGCCTGTCGGAAAACGAGTGGCTCAATGCCGGCGGCGCTGCCGCTGCCGCATTCGGCAAGGCTGCCGATGTCACGATCTTTCTCGATATGCCGGACGCATCACCCGATGCGCAGATGCTTGCGCAATTCGTTCTGGGCATCCGTCTTCGCGCCTATAAATTCGACCGCTACAAGGTCGCGACGAAGAAGTCGGAAGACGAGGGCGCGGATCCGGCCAAGGTGAAGGTGACGGTGGTGGCCGCCTCGGCAGCCGATGCGAAGAAGGCGCTTGCGGCTTCGGAGGCCATCGCCGGCGGCGTGGTGTTGGCGCGCGATCTCGTCAACGAGCCCGCAAATATTCTCGGTCCGCTGGAATTCACGGAACATGCAGTCGCGCTCGGCAAGCTTGGCGTCAGCGTGGAGGTGCTGAACGAGAAGGATATGAAAAAGCTCGGTATGGGCGCGCTTCTTGCAGTAGGGCAGGGGTCTGTGCGACCGCCGCGTCTCGTCGTCATGCAGTGGCAGGGCGGCAAAGCCGGCGAACAGCCCGTCGCTTTCGTCGGCAAGGGCGTCGTCTTCGACACCGGCGGCATCTCGATCAAGCCGGCCGGCGGCATGGAAGAGATGAAGGGCGACATGGGCGGTGCGGCTGCCGTGACCGGACTCATGCATGTGCTGGCGGCACGCAAGGCGAAGGTCAATGCCGTCGGCATTATCGGGCTCGTTGAAAACATGCCGGATGGAAATGCCTATCGCCCGGGCGACGTCGTTACCTCCATGTCGGGCCAGACGATCGAAGTTTTGAACACCGACGCAGAAGGCCGTCTCGTCCTTTCAGATGCGCTGCACTACTGCAACGATCGCTTCAAGCCCAGGCTGATGATCAATCTGGCGACGCTGACGGGCGCGATCGGCGTGGCGCTGGGGCCGCATCACGCGGGCCTTTTCTGCAACGACGATGCATTGGCGACAGCCTTGACGGATGCCGGGCTGAAGACGGCGGAAAAGCTGTGGCGCATGCCGCTGGGCAAGGACTACGACAAGATGATCGACAGCAAGATCGCCGACATGAAGAACACCGGTGGCCGGCAGGCTGGCGCCATAACGGCCGCACAGTTCCTCAAGCGATTCGTCGGGGCCACGCCCTGGGCGCATCTCGATATCGCCTCCACGGCGATGGGTGCGCCGTCCACCGAGGTCAACGCCTCGTGGGGTTCGGGCTTCGGTGTCAGGCTTCTGAACGCCTTCGTTGCCGACAATCACGAGGGCTGACCGCTGGCGGAGATCCTCTTCTATCACCTGACCGAATCGAAGCTGGAGGAGGCGCTGCCGCCTCTGGTCGAGAAGTCGGTCGCGCGCGGCTGGAGGGTAGTTCTCCAGTTCGCCGCGGAGCAGGTGCGTGACCAGATCGACGGACATCTCTGGACATGGCGGGAACACAGTTTCCTGCCCCACGGCGTCGACGGCGGCGAATTCGACGCGCGCCAGCCGATCCTGCTGACGACGGGTGAGGAGAATGCCAATGGCGCCAACATCCGGTTTCTTTGTGCCGGAGCAGAGCTTCAGGATGTGAACGGCTACGATCGCGTTGTCGTGATGTTCGACGGGCACGACAACGCGCAGCTGGATCGCGCACGCGGCCAGTGGCGCCTCTTCTCTGGGCACGACCATCAACTGACCTACTGGCAGCAGAACGGCACCGGCGGGTGGGAGCGCAAGGCCTGAAGGCCGGGCCGACCTTGCCTAGCTACCCGTTAGCGTGATCGTATTCGACACCCGCGGTCTGTTGATGCCGGTACGCGAATACGTATAGCTGCTCAGTCCCGTGACAGGCTTGAGGAGGGATGCGAAGGGCGTGGTGAGGCTGTAGGTTGCCTGCGCCACGATCATCTGCACGCCACTCTGGAGAATGGTCTTGGAAACGGTGATCGGCGGCTTGCTGCCGACGGCCCAGGACGAAGCGTTGTAGCCGCGCGACCAGGCGACTGTGGTATTCAGGGATGCATCCACGTTAAGAGCCGCAACGACGATCGTCAGCGACCCGTTCGGAAATGGCTGGATGATGGTCGACGTGCCCGAGAGGATCGCGTCGAGATTGCTGGTGGTCCAGCTTCCCTGCTGGGCGGTCAGGTCGGTCGTCGTTGAAGAGATCTGGCTCATCCGGCGATCGACCATCAAGGCTTGGCCGAAGTCTTCGGATGCGGCGATAAGAACGATGATGATCGGCAGGATGAGCGCGAATTCGACGGCCGAGATGCCGCTTCGGTCGGCTTGAAGTCTGCGCAGGCGGGTCTTGCAGCGGAGGGTGAAGTAACGAAGCCCGCGCATCAGGTCGGCTCGTTCTTGAAGAGGGCGGCGGCTCCCAGAATGTAGGTGCCGTCCTTCAGCGTCGAGCCCGCGAAGTTATAGAGCGGCAGGATAGGCATCCAGGGCAAGTACACGTGAATGAGGACGTAATTGCCGCTTGTGCCGGTATTGTACTGTTCCGTAACGGTCAGCACGCCATTCGTCGTCGGCGGTGTGTTGTGAATGGACGCCATGTCCGTGACAACGCTGGCGACGACAAGCACTTTCGACGAGCAACCGAAAGAAAGCGCCAGATTGGCGCAGAGATCGTTCTTGAAGCTGGTAATCGTCCAGGCATTGGTCGTGGAGTAGCCCGTTCGAACCTTGCGCGCCGTTTTGGTCAGTGCGCCATCCAGGCCGGTCTCGATGAAGAACATCAGTGAAATCTGGATGATCACGAAGATCAGCGTGAAGAATGGCAGCACCAGCAGCGCGAACTCGACGGCGGCAGCACCCTCTCGGTCGCCCCGGAAGGCGGGCCACAACGCGCTCAGGCGACCCATCATTGCGTCAGTCTCACCGAGCTGAGATAGCTGTTGAAAATGGTCGATAGTCCGCTCGCGATGTCCGTCTTGTCACTTGCCGAGATGAAGAGTTGGCTGGAACTGGCGCAATCGGTGAGCGCATATTGCAGATAGTCTCGTCGCGGTGTGCTACCGGAGACACCGGACCTGATAACGCCGCCCCAGTTGGAATACCAGTTGGCGCTGTTCATGCTCATGCCAAGCGTCGCGTTGTAACCCCAGTCGTATGTGATCGCGAGATATTCCGTATCCAGCACCCCGATCGTCACCCCGTTCGCCTTGAGCGGGCTGCACCAGGCCGGGTTCATCGGCGCGACATAGGTCTGAGTCGTCGAACTTGTCAGAACCCACGGGCGGCTCGATTGCGCGCCGTCGGTCAGAATCAGAACCAGCTTGAGCGGCTTGGCCGCAGACGACCCGTCGCCCGCCGTGCCGACGAGTTTCGTCAGCGTGGTGAGCATATTGTTGAAATAGGTCACTGGCTGCGAGGTGGCGCTTGTCAGCCCGTAGCTGTCGTCGGTCAGCGCCTTCTTCAGGGTGGTCGTCGAGGACGTCTGCGGAACCGCCGTATAGAGATTGTCGCCGAAATAGTAGAGGCCGGCGGTGATGTGCGGCGTCGTCGCATTGGACGCCGCAATCATGTCGACGACCTGTCCCGTCGCCGTGAGGGCGACGTCGGTCCGCAGCGTGATGGGCGTGCTGCTCGTCGCGTTATAGGCCTTCACCAGGTCGAAGATATTGTAGAATATCTGATAGTTATACCGAAAATAGTTGCCGTCGAAATCGTGGCACGCGAATTCGCACTTGGTGTAACTCCTGAAGAACGTTGCGGGGTCCGAATAGGAGTTGTTGTAAAGCAGGTTGAGGAATGTCGTTCGGTCAGCCTGCGATGCGGGTAGCAGCATCGATGCGGACTTGTCCAGAACGATATAGACCTGCAGATAGGAACTCGACGGGCCCTTCGCCACGGATTTGGCGGCCACCGCCACGGTCTTCAGCCCCGTCAACCGCATGAACACGGTCGGGACCGTTGCATTCAGTGTGGCAGAAACGACGTGGTTCGTGGTGTCCACGCTGATGTTGTTGATCGTATAGGCGGTAGATGTCAGGTTGGCGTCAGCGGAAATCCAGTCGGTGATCTTCTGCTGCAGCTGCTGGTTCGTGACAACGCTGGAGTCCTTGACGGCCGCAATCAGCGCGGCGTCCAGGTCGGCCTGCATTTTTGTCTGGGTATTGTAGGTGCGCGCGAGGTCTATCCCTGTTCCTACGGCCAGGATGACAGGCGTTACGACCAGCGCAAAGGTAAGACCGATATTGCCGGCGCGGGCTTTCGCCAGTTGCCGGAAAGCTCTCCGGAAATAATTCCTGCGGGGGCGTTTGGGTCCGATCATCCGGTCATGCACTCAAGAACAAGGTTTATCAGTCTCTTCTGTAGTCTATTGAGGTTTCGGCTTGATTAAGCTCCTGGCCCGGCATTTCGCGCCAGCGCCTGCGGAATCCTCAGAGAGTACGGGGTGCGTCATATTGTCGATTGCCGCATTCCTGGCCCCTGCAACCGTGCAGTTGTCATGTTGCATCCCCATATGAGCTTAAAGACACCCTGACCAGAAAAGGATGCGGATCATGTCTGAGCTCATCGTTATTGGCTACAATACCCAGGAACAGGCCGAAACCGCGCGCGAGGCGCTGTATAAGCTCGCGAAGGAATATCTCATCGAAGTCGAAGACGCCGTGGTCGCGACGGCGGAACAGGATGGCCAGATCAAGCTGCACCAGATGGTGAACCTCTGGGCCATGGGCGCTTCCGGCGGTGCCTTCTGGGGTCTGCTGGCCGGCCTCGTCTTTCTCAATCCGCTGGTGGGTGTTGCGGCTGGCGCCGGTGCCGGGGCTCTTGCGGGCGCGCTTTCCGACTATGGCATCAACGACGGCTTTATGAAGGACGTCTCTGCCATTCTGCAGCCGGGGCAGGCGGCACTGTTCGTCTCGGCCAAGCGCGCAACATCGGACCGCGTGGTTGAAGAAATGAGCAAACATGGCGGTCGCATTCTGCGCACCAATCTCGATCGCACTCAGGAGCAGGCGCTGCGCGACGCATTCGCCAATGCCCGCCAGGAGGTCTTGTCCAAGGATGCGCCCGTTGCCGCAACGGAAAAGGCCGGCGATCAGCCGGCCTGAGACAGACAGTCGAATGAAGTTTGCGGGCGGGCCACGATGGTCCGCCTTGCCAGCTTTTAGGGCCGCGCCGAAGCGACGAGCCCACCCTGCGGAACCCGGCTGCGGCTGTAGCGCAGCGTCACCACGCTGTAGCCTTCATCTTCCAGCCGCGCCAGCAGCAGCGGCAGCATCGCGACCGTGCGAGCATGAATGTCGTGCATCAGGATGATGCCCTTGCGCTGGTGGTGGATGACCGCCATCGTCCTCTCGAGAACCGCATTCGGGCTGCTCTTGAAATAGTCCTTGGAGTCGATGTTCACGTCCATGACCACGGTGCCGCGGCTGGCGAGCGCCGAGCGGATCTTTCGTGTGTCGGCAAGGTAGGGGAATCGGAAGAAGCCGACCGGTGCGTCCACTGCGTCGCTGACCGCATGCTCGCCCTTGTCGATCTCGGCCATGGCCGTCTCGAAATTGAGCGCGGCAAGATTCCTGTGGCTAAACGTGTGGCTGCCGATGGAGTGACCGCGGCGGATGACGTCGCGGGCGATTTCCGGGTGGCTGCGGGCCATCTGCCCGATCATCATGAAACTTGCCTTCACGCTGAACCGGTCCAGCACGTCGAGGATCTGTTCCGTCTTGCCGGGCATCGGACCGTCGTCGAAGGTCAGGATCAGTTCCTTGTCCTGCAGCCGAATGTCTGAGATCGATCCGACCGAGAGGGTGCGCCCGGCCAGGCCTCCGCCGGAAAAGATGCTTCTCGATCGGGTGGGCGATTCAGGCTTCATCCAGGCCGTTGGCTCCATCTTCACAGGGTCGTTCGCGCCGAGATGCCGTTGTTCCTTTGCCGCCGGGGCATAGGAGGATTTGAGCGTCGGCGCGCCCTCCGTCCCCGGCTTCGTCGTGTTGCAGCCGGCCAGCATGAGGCAGGACAGGGCGGCGGCAAGTAAGGACTTAATCTGCATGAAAGAATCGCTCGGGAGAAATCGGAGAAACTATGCGCAATCTTTCTGCGATGATGGTTAATCATTCGTTGCGGGCAGGTCGGGAATACGGAATATTGCGCGAAATTCGATATGTACGGAGGGGCCATGATCGCGCGCATTTTCATCCTGATGCTGGGGCTGCTGATGGCGCCCGCCTGTTTTGCAGCGAGCTTCGACTGTGCGAAGGCGCAAAGCGAGGATGAGGTTGCCATTTGCGGCAATCCCGAGCTTTCCCATCGGGACATGATTGCCGATGAAATGTATCGGAAGGCCGTAGACCTGGCGGGCGCGAAGGCGGCGAAGCCCGTTGCGCGGGACGGACTTCAGGAACGTGCGACCTGCGGCGGCGACACCGCCTGTATCGCCAGGGCGCAGCAGGGCCTGGTCGACGCTCTCGCCGAACTGATCGACAGCAATAGCGGCGCAACGGAAGCGGGTTCCAAAATAACCTATGGCAGCCGCCTCGGCATGCAGGTGACCGTGACCAGCGTGAGGGGTATCGGAACCAGCCGCGCGGTCATCGAGGTTGAGCACACGCGCGAAGATGCAACAACCTTCTGCCGCGAATATGTCCAGAAGGTCACCCCGAAATGCATCGAGGATGAGCTTGCCGTAGAGATCGGCGGCGAGCTTTCGGCAAACTGCCAGTCCGGTGAATTTGAGACGCTGACGGGTGACGAACTCATCTTCAAGGGCGTCAACAAGACGGAAGACATGGCCGATTACGTCATTGCCGTGAAGGACACCGGCGAGGTCCTCGATGGCTCATCCGCCAGCGGCTATCCGGTCGTTCTCGAACAGTTCCTGGCGCTCTGCCCGAACAGGCGCTGATCACGCCCCGCCGATCTCTTCCAGCTCGGTCGAGAGCGCCAGCCATTCCTCTTCGCTGGCCTCCAGCTTCTTCTGCGCATTCGCCCGCGCGGTCGTCAGGTCTGCCGCTCGCGCCGAGTTCTTCACATAGATGTCCGGGTCCGAAAGCTCGGTGTCGATGCCTTGAATCAATCTCTCAATGCGGTCGATCAAGCTCTGGATTTCATCGATCTTTTTCTTCAGCGCAATGGGGTTCGAGCGCTTTTGCATGGCCGGCTTTTCGGCCTGCGCGGCAGAGGCACTCCCGCTGTCCTTCTTCTGCGAGGCCTTGCCGGCAGACACGACGAGATCGCGATACTCTTCCAGGTCGCCCTCGAAGACCTTCACCGTGCCGTCGCGCACCAGCCACAGCCGGTCCACCGTCGCCTCGATCAGGTGACGGTCATGCGAGATCAGGATGACGGCGCCGGTGTAATCGTTCAGCGCCTCGATGAGCGCGCGGCGGCTGTCGATGTCGAGATGGTTCGTCGGCTCGTCGAGGATGAGCAGGTTCGGCGCATGAAAGGCCGATAGACCCATGAGGAGCCGCGCCTTCTCGCCACCGGAAAGGTCCTTGGCGGACGTATCCATCTTCTCCGTCGGCAGTCCCATCTGCGCGACGCGCGAGCGCACCTTGGCTTCCGGCTCGAGTGGCATCAGCTTGCGCACGTGATCGACCGCGCTCTGTTCCGGAACGAGATCATCGAGTTGGTGCTGGGCAAAGAAACCGATCTTCAGGTTCGGTGCGAGCGTTACCCGCCCGGCCTCGGCCTTCAACCGGCCGGAGATGAACTTGGCGAAGGTGGATTTGCCGTTGCCGTTCGAGCCGAGCAGCGCGATGCGGTCGTCGGTGTCGATGCGCAGGTTCAGGTTCTTCAGGATCGGTTTGCCCGGCTCGTAACCCACCGCACCCTTCTCGATATGCACAATGGGCGAGGCGGCTTCCTTTTCCGGATCGGGAAACCTGAAGCCCGCCACATGCTCATGCACGACGGCGGCGACCGTGCCCATGCGCTCCAGCGCCTTGACGCGGCTCTGCGCCTGCTTGGCCTTGGTCGCCTTTGCCTTGAAACGGTCTATGAAGCTCTGCAGATGCTTGCGCGCCGCCTCGTTCTTGGCCCGCGCCTTCATCTGCAATTCTTCGGCCTCGGCCTTCTGCCGTTCAAACTGGTCGTAGGGGCCGCGATAGAAGGTTAGCTTCTTCTGGTCGAGATGCACGATGGAGTTGACCGCCGAGTTCAGAAGATCGCGGTCGTGGCTGATGATGATGACGGTGTGCGGATAGCGCTTGATATAGTCCTCAAGCCAGAGCGTGCCTTCAAGGTCGAGATAGTTGGTCGGTTCATCGAGCAGCAGCAGGTCGGGTTCAGAGAAAAGCACAGCCGCCAGCGCCACGCGCATGCGCCAGCCGCCCGAAAAGCTCTTGGCCGGCCGCTTCTGTGCCTCGTCGTCAAAGCCGAGACCGGCGAGAATGGAGGCCGCGCGCGCTTCCGCCGAATAGGCGTCAATATCGGCAAGCCGCACCTGGATCTCGGCGATGCGATGGGGGTCGGTCGCCGTCTCCGCCTCTTTCAGAAGCGCCGCGCGCTCCTTGTCCGCCGCCATGACGATTTCGATCAGCGCGTCATCCGTCCCCGGCGCTTCCTGCGCCACCTGTCCGATCCGCGCGCCCTTCGGATAATTGACGGTGCCGGCCTCGGGCGACATGTCGCCCGTGATGATCTTGAACAGCGTCGATTTCCCCGCACCGTTGCGCCCGACAAGCCCCGCCTTGAAACCGGAAGGCAGGGTGAGCGACGCATCGTCAATGAGAAGACGCCCGGCAATGCGGGCCGTGAGACCGGAAATCGTAATCATGATGGCGGGTTTAATGGCCGAGCTTGGCGGGGATGGCAAGGGGGAAGGCCGTTGAAGAGTGGACAAAAGCGGGTAACGTCATGAGTTGGAAGCACGAGTCGGTGCTGGATCGCGAGCGGGGAGATTCATGGACATTTACGCACTCGGCGCCGCCCTCATCGCAGGCTTCGTCTACGGCATCACGCCAGGGCCCGGCGTGCTCGCCGTCTTCGGTATCGGCGCGGATCAGGGCCGGCGCTCGGCGGCGTCGTTTCTCACCGGCCATCTGGTCGGCGATATCCTCTGGCTGACGCTCGCGCTGATCTCCATCGTCGGGGCTACAGTCATCGGATCGACCGTCTTCGATATCCTCGGTCTGATCAGCGGTGCCTATCTCTTCTGGCTCGGCTGGCGCGCTGTCACGGTCAAGCGCCGGTCGGAGGAGGAGATGAGCGCCGCGCGCATCCGCCGACCCCTGTTGCACGGGCTGACTTTCGGACTCACCAATCCGAAATCCTATCCGGTCGCGGTGGCAACGCTGACAGCGCTACTCTCCGCCAAGGCAGGCCTCCTGACCTTCGCGATGCTGCCCGCGCTGGTCGTGGCCATTTCGGTGGGCGGTCTGCTCGCCTATGTCGTGCTGACCGGCATTGTCGGCATCTCGACCATACGCCGGCTCTATCGCCGCCACGAAGTGTGGGTCACGCGGCTGAGCGGCATCATGTTCATCGGCTTCGCCGTTCATGCCGTGATGCATGCCGTGCCGGGGCTGATGGGCGGGCGGAAGGCGTGAGCCGAAGACGCTCCTCTGAATTTGCGGTGAGCATTCCGGGAAGGTACAAGGTCTGGGCGAACCGTCAGCCTTCGAATTTCGTGACCAGCAAATCCTGCGCGCCATGCAACACTCGCAAGACCACGATACGGTCCGGCAGCGAGCGATAGTAGATGCAGCGTTGCCGGTGCGGCAGGCCACGCAAGCCGGGAAGAATATAGTCGCGCGGGGACCCGGTAAAATCGACCTCGGCAATCCACGCTATCTTTCGGGTCATATCTGCCAGAAATGCATTGGCTTCTCGTGGGCTCGATTGCGCAATGAATTCCTTGATCTCCGAGAGATCCCGGAGTGCCAGCGGTGCAAGGATCAGCCGTTTCTTAGCTGTCATGCCGGTGTTGCATCACGGTCCTGAGCAGGTCGTCCGCTCCTGTGAATTCTATACCCTTTCCGTCCGCAATCTCGCCGTCTGCAGCGCCAATCTGTTCGCGGAGCTTTCGCATCTCGGCCTCATAATCCGCCAGCATCCTGATCCCCGCGCGGACCACCTCGGTCTCGGTGGAAAATCGCCCGCTCTTCACCAGATCGGCGATCATGCCATCATAGGTGTCGCCGAGCGAGAAAGTCTTTGCACGCGCCATGTCGATCCTCGTCTCCGTGAACGATATTGGGATATCCAATACTTTTACAATATTCGCCTCGCTATTTCCAGCGCCGCCCTTCCTCCGTGCGGTGATAATAGATGAGGTCAAGAGCAAGAGACGGCTTGCCGAGCGTCGTCAGTATCATGTGTGCCTGACCGCGATGATGGGTCTGATGGTTGAAGATATGCGCCAGTGCCGGACCGAGCTTCTGCGTCACCGATTGCGGTGAGGTCATGGGCGTATAGGTGAAGTCGCCGTTGATGGCGTCCTCACTCAGGGTGCCCACCCAGCGGATGATCCGGTCGTCTTCATCCTTTCGGGCTGCATCCAAGGGTCCGAATTCGGCGAAGAGGTTTTCGTTCAGAAGGGTGGGCACAGACCCTTCGCCGCTGAACCGATGCAGCCAGATGAGGTCTGCGACCAGCAGATGATTGAGCGTCGCCATCAGCGATCCGAAGAATGCGCCGGTCGGCCGGTTGAATTCTTCGCGGGTCAGCTTTGCAGCCTCTGCATAGAGAGCTGCATTTGCCCATCGATTGTAATGCGCGAACATATTGAAATGTTGAAGCATTCCCATTCCTCCCAAGAAACTCGGATCATGATCCGAAGTGGTGCCGCTGTCACCCTTCGCTGCCATGACAATTGATGATTGGACCATCATCGCTTCTTATTGTGAAAACAGAACAATATCCCCCTGGAGTGAAACATGCCCATGATCCTTTACGGCCTTTGTGGCGAAGATCCGTCCGTACATTTCTCGCCTCATGTCTGGAAGGCGATCATGGCGCTTCGCCACAAGGGACTGGACTATGAATTCCATCCCGTTCCGTTCACCGAGATCCCGAAGCTGGAAGGCGGGTTTTCTCCGACTGTGCCGCTCCTGCGCGACGGCGATACGCTGGTGCGCGACAGCTTCGACATCGCGCTGTACCTTGAGAAGTCCTATCCGGAAGCCCCGAGCCTCTTCGGCGGCGAGGGCGGTCAGGCCATGGCGCGTTTCGTCGAGGGTTTCAGCCAGACAGTCATCCATCCGGCCATCACCAGGATCGCCGTGGCCGATATCCACAATCTGCTGGCTCCGACCGATCGGGTCTACTTTCGCAAGACACGCGAGGCCCGGCTGAGCCAGACGCTTGAGGAGCTTGCCTCCAACCGCTTCACCGAGGCAGCCGAGTTTCCCCGCAAGCTGGAACCCATTCGCCACACCCTGAAATTCCAGCCGTGGCTTGGCGGCGACGGTCCGCTCTTTGTCGACTATATCCTCTTCGGTGCCTTCCAGTGGGCGCGTGTGACGGCCTCGGTCGATATTCTGAAAGCCGACGATCCGGTCCGCACCTGGTTCGAGCGCTGCCTTGATCTCCACGGTGGGATCGGCCGGAGCGTGAGAGCGGCCGCCTGACAACCATCCGGAAGGCGTTCCTTGCGTCCCCCCTTGTTTTGAGGCCGGAAGGCGGGTATTGAGCGGCCCAAATTCCCTAAAAAACCCAAGGAATAAAAGATATGGCAATTGAACGTACCTTCTCGATGATCAAGCCGGACGCCACCAAGCGCAATCTGACCGGCGCCATCACCAAGATGCTCGAAGATGCCGGCCTGCGCGTCGTTGCTTCCAAGCGCGTCTGGATGAGCAAGCGTCAGGCTGAAGGCTTTTATGCCGTTCACAAGGAACGTCCCTTTTTCGGCGAACTGGTTGAAGGCATGACCTCCGGCCCGACCGTCGTTCAGGTTCTGGAAGGCGAGAACGCCATCCTGAAGAACCGCGAAGTCATGGGCGCCACCAACCCGGCCAACGCTGCCGAAGGCACGATCCGCAAGGTTCATGCGCTCTCGATCGGCGAAAACTCGGTTCACGGTTCGGATGCTCCGGAAACCGCTGCCGAAGAAATCGCCTACTGGTTCTCGGGCACCGAAATCGTCGGCTGATTGCCGGATTTCGAAGCATGTTTTTTCAAACGCCGCGGCCAGTCCGCGGCGTTTTCGCGTTCATGCCTTCGGGCAGTCCGTATCCGGGCTGAAATCCGCCTCGCCACCCTTCACGAACACTTTCGGGTTCATGTCATAGGCAGGCCCGACGACAATCGAGTTCTTCGGCAGAATCGTTTCGTCGAGCGATGAAATGACGGTTGTCTCCACCGTCTGGATCTGCTTCGCGTCGGGTCCGAACAAGCTGACCGCCACCTTGTAGGGCCGGTCCTTCACCACACAACGCAGCGGCGGGCTTTCCAGCGCCAGCTTTTCCCAGAAGGGGAATATTTTCTGCGTAATCTTCAGGGGCTCGCCGCCTGCCGGATTTTCGAAACTCGCCTCCACATAGCTGCCATCCGGGATCTTGCCCTGGAAATCGAAGGCGAGGTTATAGGTCGCCTTCGAGACCCGGTAGTTGAAGATGAAGAGCTTGCCGGAGAGCTTCAGCGGCTGGGTTTCATCGCCTCGCTGGCAGCCGGCAAGACACAGAGCCGCCAGTAGCGGCACGATCAGACGTGTCTTCATGATGCGTCCTTCTCCTGTCTTTTCCTGTAATAATGCAGGCGCGCCTTCACACGGTTGCCGCACACGGCCATGTCGCACCATGCGCGGCTCTTGTTCTTGCTGCGGTCGAGAAACAGCCATTCGCAATTCGGGCAGATTTTCAGCGCGCCAGCGCGTGTCGGCGAGATGAGCCTGAGCGCCGACTGCGCGGTTTCGAAATCGAGCTCTCCCGGTCCGCCCAGTCTAAGTGCGCGCGCGATCTCTTCCAGCAGGTCTGCAAGCATGAGCGGCGAGGGCGCGTCTTGCGCCTCTGCACGGAAATGCCGATCGATGGCTTCGCGCAATCGGATAAGGCCTTGGGTCCGTCCGACCGGCAGCGGCCTCAGCGCCGCGTCCCGCCGCTCCGCGCAAAGCCTGCTCGCAGCCTCTGGAAACGCATCCAGATTTTCCGGATTTGCGAAGCGGTCGATGGAGCGTGCGGGATCGAAGCGCAGGATCACGCTGTTGGCGACATCGAGTGCCAGCGCGCCGCCCGAAAAGCGGTGAGGGGTCCAGGAAAAGGTCATGGAACGTATTATAACTGGTAAAACGGTTTTTACCAGTTATAATATCGAGAGAAGGGAGACGCCGTGGCCTACATCCTGCAGCAAGCCGTCAATGGCGTTCCGCTGGCCGCGCTCTATGCGGTCCTCGCCTTCGCCTATGCCATCGCCTTTGCCGTGACCCGCCGCGCCGATATCACAATCGGCGCGCTCTTCGCCTTTTCGGGGCAGATCTTCGCATTGTTCTTCTTTATCGCCTGGCAGCGCTATTGGCTGATCCTGGAACTGTGCCTTGCGATCGGCGCGGTCGCCGCCTTTCTTTACACGTGGGGCGCGGCAACGGTCATCGGCCGCCATGTCCTGCAGCCGCTGACACGCTCCGAGCCGCATGCGGTCATTGTCGGCGGGTTCGCCGTGATGATCGTGCTCATGGAAATCGCGCGCCTCGCCTCGGAAACCCGCTCGATCTGGCTGCCACCGCTTCTTCAAAATGCGGTCACGTTTCTCGTCGTTGACGGCCTTGCAGTCACCCTGACGCAGATGCAAGTGCTGAATATTGCACTGATGCTGGGCTCGCTGGCACTGCTGGCCCTCTGGCTTTCACGGGCCGCCTGGGGGCGACGCTGGAAAGCCGTGCGCGACGACCCACTCGCTGCGGAGCTTCTGGGCGTCGACAGCCAGTCCGTCTTTGTTCAGGCCTATGTCGGCGCGGCGCTGATTGCCACTTTCGCGGGGCTCCTGATGACGGCCTATTACGGCACGATGGATTTCGGGGCAGGGCTGATGTTCGGGCTGAAAGTGGTGATGCTCGGGGCGCTGGGCGGCTATGCCTCGCCTCTGAAATCGGCTGCCGGCGGTGCGATCCTGGGCTTTGCCGAAACAATGTGGACCGCGTTTGGCCCGCTGGCGCTGCGCGACATCGTAATGTTTTCAGCTCTGATCTATATTTTGGTCATGACGCGGCGCGAGCAACTTGCGCCGTAGCGCTTCAGACCGTCTCCGGCAGCCGCCAGTCGATTTCCTTCATGCCATGATCGCGCAGAAACGTATTCGCCTTGGAAAACGGCTTGCTGCCGAAGAAGCCGTTATGGGCGGAGAGCGGCGAGGGGTGCGGGGACTTGATGACCAGATGGCGCTTGGCGTCCACGAAGGCCGCCTTCTTCTGGGCATAGGAGCCCCAGAGAATGAAGACGACCGGATGCGGCAACTCGTTGACCTGCCGGATGACGGCATCGGTGAACTTCTCCCAACCCTGTCCCTGATGCGAGGCGGCTTGGCCGCGTTCCACGGTCAACACGCTGTTGAGCAGTAGCACGCCCTGCTTTGCCCAGCTTTCCAGAAAGCCATGGCGGGGCGGCACGGTGCCGAGATCGCTTTCCATTTCCTTGTAGATGTTCACAAGGGAGGGAGGGATTCGAACCCCCGGCAGAACGGAAAAGCAGAGCCCATGCGCCTGCCCGTCGCCATGATAGGGGTCTTGGCCCAGAATGACGACCTTGACCTTGTCGAGCGGCGTGAGATCGAGCGCCCGGAAATATTCCGAACCCTTCGGGAAGATCCATTTCCCCGCCTCTTTCTCGGCCTTCAGGAAATCCTTCAGCTGCGCCATGTAGGAACTGGCGAATTCACCGGCGAGGGCTGCCTTCCAGCTTTCCTCCAGCCGTACACCTTCGCTCATTCCTTCACCCATTTGTCGCGCGCCGAATCGTCCTCGTCCTTGGCGGCGACCCATTCCCCGCGCGAGCCGTCGGCATTGTGCTCCTTCTTCCAGAAGGGCGCGGCGGTTTTCAGGAAATCCATGACATAATTTGCGCCGTCGAACGCGGCCTGCCGGTGCGAGGCGGTGGCGCTGACCAGCACGATCCGCTCGCCCGGCATGATCTTGCCGTAGCGATGGATGACGGACAGCCCGATGAGCGAGAAGCGCCCGACAGCATCCTCGGCAATCCGCTGAAGCTCAGCCTCGGCCATACCGGGATAATGTTCGAGTTCGAGAGCCGACAGCCTGCCGCCCTCATCGCGGCAGAAGCCGGTGAACTGTACGAGAGCGCCAACGCCCGTCCGACCGTCGGTCAGGCGCGAGGCTTCGACAGCGGGATCGAAATCCTCATACTGGACGGCGATATGCAGCGTCAGCGACATCAGGCTCAGCCCCCGGTCATGGGCGGGAAAATGCCGATCTCGCGCACACCCGCGATCTTCTCGGAATGATGCGCATGTTCCTGATTGAGCGCCACCCGGATCGCTTCCGGAAACTTCAGCGCCTCGTCATACTCTTCGCCCAGCGTCTTCAGATAGGCAAGAAGTTCGGCAACAGTCGTAACATCTCCGGGAAGGTCGAGTTCTTCCTCGCCCTTGCCGATCTTTTCCCGCACCCAGGCGAAATAGACGAGTTTCACGCTCATTCGTCATCCACGATATGTTTAGCTCCGGCACGGAAATAATCGTAGCCGGTATAGATGGTGATAAGTGCGGCAGCCCAGAGAAGCACGATGCCGATCAGCGTTGTATGCGGCACATAGAAATCACCGGCAGGCCCCACGATCAGGAAGCCGATCGCGACCATCTGGATCGTCGTCTTCCACTTGGCGATGCGGGTCACCGGAACAGAGACCTTCAGCGCAGCCAGATATTCGCGGAGGCCCGAGACGAGAATCTCGCGGCACAGAATGATGATGGCAGCCCAGAGAGACCAGCCGGCAATCGTCCCGTCGGCGGCCATCAAAAGCAGGACAGAGGAGACGAGCAGCTTGTCGGCGATGGGGTCCAGCATGCGGCCGATATTGGATGTCTGCTTCCAGATGCGCGCCAGATAGCCGTCGAAGAAGTCCGTGATCGACGCTGCCGCAAACAGCCAGAACGCAACCCAGCGCGCGAGGTTGGTCGCATGTAGATGCCCCTCGATAAAGAAGCACAGCACGATCAGCGGTACCGTGACGATCCGGGCATAGGTGAGCAGATTGGGAATGTTATAGGCGCGGGATGCCATTTTTGCGGATTCGCCTGTTCGGTTAATGGGCATAAGAGAAGCCCTGGCGTTACAAAGGTCAACGCCGGGCACGGCTTATCTCGTGAAATATTGGTGAAATCCGCGGGTTCAATGGCAGGCGCGACAAAAATGCAAAAAGCCGCGCCACTATTCGTCGCACCCTCAGCCCGGCCCCTCGTGAAAGTGATTGTAGACGAGCCGCGCAACCGATTCTGAAATGCCTTCCACGGTCATGAGATCGGAAATGCCGGCACGAGAAACGGCCTTGGCAGTGCCGAAATGCTGCAGCAGCGCGCGCTTGCGCTGTGGCCCGATCCCGGCAATCTCGTCCAGTGGGTTCTTCACCATCTCCTTCTTGCGCCGGGCGCGATGCGAGCCGATGGCAAACCGGTGCGCTTCGTCGCGAAGCCGCTGGATGAAATAGAGAACCGGGTCGCGCGGCGGCAATGAAAAGTCCGGCCGACCGAGTGCAAAGAATCGCTCGCGCCCGGCATCGCGGTCGACGCCCTTGGCGACACCGATGGCCGTGACGGCATCGGTGATGCCGAGTTCTTCCAGAATGGCGCGCACGGCCGTCATCTGCCCCTGGCCACCATCGATCAGAATCACATCCGGCCATGCCGGAAAACCGCGATCCTCCGGGTCCGCGCTCGTCGGTTGCGTCCGGTCGGGAATGCCTTCCTCCTTGATCAGCCGCGAGAAGCGCCGCGTCATCACCTCGCGCATCATGCCGAAGTCGTCGCCGGGCGTGATCTCTTCCGACTTGATGTTGAACTTGCGGTACTGGTTCTTCACGAAGCCTTCAGGCCCTGCCACGACCATGCCGCCGACCGCATTCGTCCCCATGATATGCGAGTTGTCGTAAATCTCGATCCGGGTCGGCACGTAAGGCAGCTGGAACGTCTCGGCGAAACCCTTGAGCAGCCGCGCCTGCGACGAGGTCTCGGCGAGCTTGCGCCCGTGCGCCTCGCGGGCATTGGCCAGAACATGGTCGATCAGGTCGCGCTTCTCGCCGCGTTTCGGTGCGAGGATTTCCACCCTGCGACCCGTCTTTTCGCTCAAGGCTTCGGAAAGGAGCTCGACTTCCTCGACATCTTCCGAAAGCAGGATCTGCCGGGGGCAGGGTTTGTCGTCATAGAACTGCGCCAGGAAGGCGTTCAGCACTTCCGCGCTCGTGAGTGCCGCATCGGCGCGCGGGAAATAGGCGCGGTTGCCCCAGTTCTGCCCGGTGCGGAAGAAGAAGAGCTGGATGCAGGTCAGACCGCCCTCGTGATGGATGGCGAAGGCATCCGCATCCTCGACACTGGCAGGATTGATCCCCTGATGGCTCTGCACATGCGAAAGACCGGAAAGACGGTCGCGCAGCACGGCCGCGCGCTCGAAATCAAGGTCTTCCGCCGCCTGCGCCATCGAGTGCGCGATTTGCTCCTTCACTGCCTTGCTCTTGCCGGAGAGAAAGTCGCGCGCTTCCGAGACAAGCTCCGCATAGTCGGCCGTGCTGATCTCGCCCGTGCAGGGGCCGGAACAGCGCTTGATCTGATAAAGCAGACACGGCCGCGTGCGGCCCTCGTAGGCGCTGTCGGTACAGGTGCGCAAAAGAAAGGCGCGCTGCAGCGAATTGATCGTGCTGGACACGGCCACCGCCGAGGCGAAGGGGCCGAAATAGTCGCCCTTGCGGGCGCGGGCGCCGCGATGCTTGTAGATTGCGGGGGCAGCATGGTCGCCCGTCAGCAGGATGTAGGGAAACGACTTGTCGTCCCGCAGCAGCACGTTAAAGCGCGGCCGCAAGCGTTTGATCAGATTCGCTTCCAGCAGAAGCGCCTCGGTCTCCGTCCGGGTGGTGACGAATTCCATGGCGGTCGTGGCGGCGACCATATGGGCGATGCGATTCGAATGAACGCGCCCCTGCGCATAGTTTGTCACGCGCTTCTTCAGCGACCGCGCCTTGCCGACATAAAGGACATCGCCCTTCGCGTCGAACATGCGATAGACGCCGGGGCTGTTCGGCAATTGCTTGACATATTCGGCAATCAGATCGGCACCGGTCAGGCCTGTCGCGGTCGTCAGGTTCTCCGACCACTCGATGGCCGGGCCGGGCGCGGTTTCAACCGCATCCGCCAGATCGTCCTCATCCTCCGCCGGGGTCTCCCCGTAGAGGATGCCGCCTTCTTCCTGCTTGCCGCTCGTCATTCTGCCTTACCGAATCATCATTGCCTGGGAGCCCGGCCATTCTATCGCCGGGTTGACCCATTTGCGGCATTATATAGGGATTACTCCGCCAGTCCTGCCACATCCGGCGTTTCCCACGCCAGATGTTGACCGCCGTCGAGCGCGATCATCTGTCCCGTGACGGAAGGCGCGCCATGGAAATAGGCAATGGTGCGGGCGAATTCTTCGAGGTCCGGTCCCTTGCCGAGAAGAAGGGCGCCGGTCTGTTTTTCGAAATCCGACTGGGTCTGGCGAACATTGGGCAGGGTAGGGCCGGGCCCGATCGCATTGACCCGAATGCGTGGGGCAAGCGCCATGGCCATGGTCTTCGTCGCCATCAGCATGGCGGCCTTGGACAGCATGTAGGAATAATAATTGGGCGTGGGAGCCCAGACGCGCTGATCGATGATATTCACGATCAGGCCTTTTTCGTCCGGGTCAAGCAGACGCGCATATTCGCCGGCGAGTATCGATGGCGCGCGAACATGAACATCGAAATGGCCGTCCCAGGTCTCCCTGTCGAAATCCGTCACCCAGTCCGGCTGGAATACGGACGCGTTATTGACGATGACGCCGACGCCGCCCAGCGCCTTGTGTGCTTCGCGAATGAGGCCAAGTGTTTCTGCCTCATTCCTGAGATCAGCCTGCAGGGCGACCGCTTCCACGCCCGACTCGCGCAAGGAACGCGCGAATTCCTCGGCCTCTTCCATGGACGAATTGGCATGGACGGCGACAGAAAAGCCCAAATTCGCCAGCCCGCCACAAATGGCACGGCCGATGCGCTTGGCTCCGCCTGTCACCAGCGCGGACTTCTTTGGCAATACATGGTCAGGCACGCTTGACAGCTCCATTTGCGGGTTTGCGCAAGTTACAGATCAAAAGAGACCGTGTAAAATCGGGAATGCATATTAAGGATTTATTAAATAATTTGACGCCGCTTTCGACATAAGCGTAAACATAGTTATAATAGACGGTCATTATTGTATCAATATATGGCTGGTTTTTAGGTTATGGTAAACGAATTGCCTGTTGTAAATCGACAACATCACCTTTCAGACTTCTTTTTGACACAACAATTTCACAATCTGGCTCTTGGAATTCCTCATTCTCATATCAATTTGAGACTCAACCGGAGAGGGATCAAACCGGATTTTCGGACTGCCCAAATGAATGATCACGGGCAGGCCGTAGTGAAAAGGAGAATGTTATGCGTAAAATGATCATCGCTCTTGTGGCTTCGGCTGCTTCCATCGCTTCGGTATCGGCTGCTTATGCTGCTGACGCCATCGACTCGGTACCGCAGGCTCCGTCTGCTCCGGTATCGGCTCCGGCCGTTGGCAACTGGGCTGGTGGTTACGTTGGTGCAACCGGTTCGTGGAACTGGGGTCAGATCAAGAACTCTGGCTACGCCAACGCTTTCGGTCTCGGCGGCTATGCTGGCTATAACTTCCAGGACGGCCAGCTGGTATACGGCGTTGAAGGCAACGTGGATTACAACGGCGCACAGCGCACGACTGCCGGCATCAAGACTGAAACGGGCGTCAACGGTGCACTCCGCGCACGTCTCGGCGTCGACATGAACCCCTTCATGCTCTACGGCGCAGCCGGTGTAGCTGCAGGCAGCGTCAAGGTATCTGACGCGGCTGGCAACAACGACACCCGTGGCGTCATCGGCTGGACCGCCGGCGTCGGCGCAGAAACGAAGGTTACGGACAACGTAACGGCTCGCGTCGAATACGACTTCACGTCCTTCGGCAACCGCACCTACGTTCTCGGCGGCACCAACGTTTCGCGTGGCTACGACCAGAACGCTGTCAAGGTCGGTATCGGCTACAAGTTCTGATCCGCTTACCAAAGCGTATCAAAGGAAAGGCCCGGCTCGCGCCGGGCCTTTTTCGTTTGTGCAGATGATTGCGGCGTTTCGTTTGCTGCGGAGAGGAAAGGTCAGCCCTTTGGCTTGAAATCCGCATAGGCCGGAAACTGCGCCTCGAATTCGACAATGAAGGCGCTGTGCGATGGCCAGAGCGTTTCCCACTGTCCGGCGAAACGCAGGTCGAGATAGCCTGCAAGGGCAGCAAGAGCGATATGGCCCCCGGTCAATCCGTGCTGGAACGACACGGGATTGGCCTCAAGCCAGCCAAGCCCCCGCGTGACCTTCGACCATTGCTTGTCGAGCCAGGCCTGGTGGATTTTTTCTTCCGGCCGGTAGCGGCGTTCATAGACATGTGCGATCAGGCAATCTGTGATGCCATCTGCGAGCGCCTCCAGAACCTCGGCCTGCGTGCGCGCCTCCCGGTCGTTCGGGTAGAGCTTCCCGCCGCTCGCACGATCAAGAAACTGCATGATGGCTCTGCTGTCGAAAACGGATGAACCATCCTCCCTGAGCAGAACCGGAATTTTCCCCAGTGGATTGTTCTCGACCAGCAAGGCAGGCTGGTCATCCGTCTTGACCAGTTCGCTCTCGATGGGCAGGCCCGTGTAATGCGCGGCCATACGGACCTTGGCGGAATAGGGAGAGGCGGGGGAATAGAGAATTTTCATCAGCGCACCGGGGGAATGTTGATCGATTTCAGGGGGCAGGCGTCCGCATCGACTTCCGTGCAGTCACGGAACTGCAGATCCTTGGTCATGCAGATGCGAATTTCTTCCAGCATCTTGGACGAGCAGGAGACGGCAATGCCTTTCGGACTCATGCCGGGATTGGCGGCAAGAAAGGCCTTTTCGATATCGCCGGGATTGGCGCTCTTGCCCTGGTCGAGCTTGGCAAGCGCCGGCGGGATCGTGACCTTGTTGAAGGCATTGCGAACTGTCTGGAGATAATCAGCTTGCTTCAGCCCGGAGCAGGTGCCGTGCTTGCGCCATTCATGGCCGATGAGGCCCATGGACGGGATGATGTCGAGATAACGCCGGCCGACATTATCAGGCACGCGATCCGATTCGCGAGTCGGGCAGAATTCCGGATAGCCGCTTTCATTCTGCGGCCAAAGCCCGTGTACGATGAAGCCGAAATCCTTGGACGGATCGCATTGCATGGTCTTCTGACCCTGCGGATGCGTGGCACACCATGAAGGCGACCAGGACAGAGACAGGACGTAGAAATCGAAGTCCTGTTTCGGTCGTTCCTGGGCAATGGCGGACGGGCCCGGCGCCATGGCGGCCAGGGAGAGCAGGGTGGCGAGCGCGGCTGAAATGGTCTTCCGCATGGTCATTACCTTACCGAACGGCACTGGCGGCCATCAACATACCAGGGGTCGAGGCCCGAGATGCAGAATCGGACACGCTCGCCGAGGCCCGCATAGCCCATGCCGCTCTCGATCATGTACCAGAGATCGCGCCGCCGCCCGTCGTTCATCTCGACCTTGGCGTGGCAATAGACGCGTTCGATCGGATGGGTCTCGTCCCGATAATCGATACGCGTATTCGAAACCCGGTCGATACCGACAATATCGAGATTGGCCTGAAGATAACGGCTCGCCTTGTAGTCGAAGCGTTGGTCGATGAAGGAGAGGACGCTGCCGTCGGAGCAATCGGTCGTTCCGGCATAGGCCGTGCCGCCGGAAAGCAACACGGCGCCAAGCGCAAGCGTTGCAAAGGCCGTCGAAAGTCTCGTCATAGGCTTTCCCCCCCAGAGGATATGAAACATTGGAAGGGGAGAATGGGGAGTTTGAGGAAAGTTTGCAAGTGACGATCCCGCGACACAGTCGGGCGGGATCGGACAGCAAAAGATCGACGGTGCTACTCCTCGCCCCGCAACCAAATATTGCGCGTGGAGGCGAAGCGATCCTGTGCCAGAAACTGTTTCAGCACCGGCAAAATCGTCTTCAGCTCGTCGTGCAGCGTATAGGGCGGATTGACGATGATGAGGCCCGAGCCGCTCAGGCCCGTCGTTTCCCGGTCGCTGCGGACGGAAAGTTCGGCGCAGAGCATCTTCGGGATTTCAGTTTCCTTCAGCGCCTCATGGAACTCCTTGATCGGCGCGCCCTTCTTCAGCGGATACCACAGGCAATAGGTGCCGCCCGGAAACCGCCGATAGGCCTTAACCAACCCATCCACCAGTCGTTCATATTCGCCTTCGATCTCGAAGGGCGGATCGATCAGCACGATCCCGCGCTTCTCCTTCGGCGGCATATGCGCGCCGAGCGAAAGCCAGCCGTCCAGTTCGGTGACGCGGACGTGATAATCGCCCTCGAAAAGCGCGCGCAGCGTTTCGCAGTCTTCGGGATGCAGCTCCATCGCCGACAGCCGGTCCTGCTCGCGCATCAGCATGCGGGTCAGTTTTGGCGAGCCGGGATAAAGCCTTACGCCGCCTTCCGGATTCAACGCGCGAACGGCATCGAGATAGGGTGCGAGCAGGGGAGCCACATCGGCCGGCAGTTCAGCGGATATCAGCCGTCCGATCCCGTCCAGCCATTCGCCGGTCTTCTGCGCTTCCGTCGAGGAAAGTTCATAGAGGCCAATGCCGGCATGCGTGTCGATGACGCGGAAAGCCTTGTCCTTCTGCTGCAGGTAGACGATCAATCGCGCCAATACGGCATGCTTCAGGACATCGGCGAAATTGCCCGCGTGATAGATGTGCCGGTAATTCATTCCGCGCCCCGATCGGTCTCATGAAATCATGTCATGGCCGGCTTTTTCGTCTTCCGGCGCATTTTCGCTTCGCATATACCTGTGAGCCATGAACATTGCGACCCCCGATCTGACCCGCCCGCGCAAAGGCTTCTCGGCCTGCCCGCACGACTGTCCCTCTACATGCGCGCTGGAAGTTGACATCGGCGCGGATGGCCGCATCGGCCGCGTCCATGGCGCCAAGGCCAATGATTACACTGATGGCGTCATCTGCGCCAAGGTCGCCCGCTATGCCGAACGGCTCTATCACCCCGACCGGCTGCTCAAGCCGATGAAGCGCAAAGGCGCCAAGGGAGCCGGAAGCTGGTCGGATATCTCGTGGGATGATGCGCTCGACGAGATCGCGGAAGCCTTCGTCAAGGCGGAAGCGGCCCATGGCGCGGAGGCTGTGTGGCCCTATTTCTACGCCGGCACGATGGGGCTCGTGCAGCGCGATTCCATCGAACGCCTGCGCCACGCCAAGCGCTATTCCGGCTTCTTCGGCACGATCTGCGTCAACCCGGCCTGGACCGGCGTCATGATGGGTCTCGGACGGCTGACCGGCGTCGATCCGCGCGAAATGGCGAAGTCCGATTGCATCGTCATCTGGGGCACGAATGCCGTCTCGACGCAGGTCAACGTCATGACCCATGCGATCAAGGCCCGCAAGGAGCGCGGCGCCAAGATCGTGGCCATCGACGTCTATGACACGCCGACGATGAAACAGGCCGACGTCAAGCTGATCCTGAAACCCGGCACGGATGCCGCACTCGCTTGCGCCGCCATGCATGTTGCTTTCCGTGACGGTTATGCCGACCGTGCTTATCTCGCGAAATACACCGATGATCCGGCCGGCCTTGAGATGCATCTGGCCACCCGGACGCCGGAATGGGCAGCGGCAATCACCGGCCTGACGGTCGACGACATCGAGGACTTCGCGCGCCTCGTGGGCACGACGACGCGGACGTTCTTCCGCCTTGGCTATGGCTTCACCCGGAGCCGCAACGGCACCGTCTCGATGCACGCGGCCCTCTCGCTGCCCACCGTGTTGGGCAGCTGGCAGCATGAGGGCGGCGGCGCATTCCATACGAATTCCGATATTTTCGGCATGACGACCGGGCTGATCAAGGGCGCCGGCTATGCCGATCCGTCGGTGCGCTCGCTCGACCAGTCGCAGATCGGCCGCGTTCTGACGGGGGATCCGGAAGCCTTGCGCAACGGCCCGCCGGTGACGGCGATGCTGATCCAGAACACCAATCCGGTGAATATCGCTCCCGAACAGCGCCTCGTCCGCAAGGGATTTGCCCGCCAAGACCTCTTTGTCGCGGTTCACGAGCAGTTCCTGACCGAAACGGCCGAGATGGCCGATATCGTGCTGCCCGCGACCATGTTCGTCGAGCATGACGACATCTATCGCGGCGGCGGCCAGAGCCATATTCTGCTCGGGCCGAAACTGGTGGAGCCGCCGGAGACGGTGCGCACCAATCTCTTCGTCATTGAGGAACTCGCCAAACGCCTCGGCGTCGCCTACAAGGCGGGCTTCGGCATGAGCGAGCGCGATCTGATCGCAACGGTGCTCCGCCCCGGTGAGCTGGAACAGCTGGACGGTGAGAAGTGGATCGACCGCAAGATCCCCTTCGAGGAGGCGCATTTCCTTAACGGCTTCGGTCATGCCGACGGCAAGTTTCATTTCCGCCCCGACTGGACAGGGCAGAAGGCAAGCACCCGTCCGCCGGAGACTGTCGGCATTCTCGGGCCCGCCGCGCGACTTCCGGAGTTCCCCGACTACTGCGCCGTGATCGAGGAGACTGACGAGGCGCATCCATTCCGTCTGGTGACCTCGCCGGCGCGCAACTTCCTCAACTCCTCCTTCGCCGAGACGAAGACGTCACGGGAAAAGGAGGGCAGGCCGGAGGTTATGATTAATCCGCAGGATGCCGACCGTCTTGGTGTTGCGAGCGGCGATATCGTCCGTCTCGGCAACACACGCGGCGATCTGCGTCTTCACGCCCGTGTCACGGCGGAAGCCCGGATTGGCGTGCTGATTGCCGAGGGCCTTTGGCCCAACAAGGCGCATCTGGACGGCGAGGGGGTCAATGTGTTGACGGGGGCCGACTGCGTAGCACCCTATGGCGGTGCTGGCCTGCATGACAACAAGGTATGGCTGGTCAAGGCATGACATTTTTCCAGAAGGCCGGCGCGAAAATCGTCGAGAAGATCCATGCCTATAAGGGCTGGAACGACCTATACCGTCTCGTCATCGACTACACGGGTTCCAACGGGAAAACGGTTCGGGTAACCCGTGAGGTCGCCGATCACGGCAACGCTGCGTCGATCCTGCTTTACGATCCCGTGCGCGATCGCGTGGTTCTCGTCCGGCAGTTTCGCACGGCGACCTTCTACCTCGGCCGCGAGGCCTTCCTGCTGGAGGCGGCCGCCGGTCTGCTCGATGGCGATGATCCGGAAGAGGGCGTGCGCCGCGAGGCATTGGAGGAAACCGGCTATCGCGTCGGAAAGGTTTTCCCGCTGTTCCCGATGTTCGGCTCTCCCGGCATGCTGGCCGAAGAAGTTCACCTCTTTGCCGGCCTTGTCGATACGTCTGTCCGGGAAACCGCAGGCGGTGGACTGGCGGATGAGCATGAAGATATCGAAGTGGTCGAGATGCCGCTCGACGAGGCTTTCGGCCTCATCGGTGAGGGAAAGATACCCGATGCCAAGACGGTCATTCTGCTGCAATGGGCCGTGATGAACAGGGCCTTGCTGCAGGCGGGCTGATCAGTGCCGGCCCATCCGGCCGACGGCCAGCCTCGACACGACGCGCTCTACGCCATCGACGGATTGCGCCACTTCCCGCGCCTTGTCGATTTGCCGTTGGTCCGGCGCCGAGCCGCTCAAGTGAATAACGCCGCTCTGGGCAGCGACCGAAATATCGAGCGAATGCACATCCGGGGTGGTCGCAAGCGCGCCGGCAACCTTGGTCTCCAGCAGTGCATCCTTCGTCTTCTGGATATGCGTGTGTTCCGGCAGACCGCCGTGGGTAATCGGAGGTTCGTGTGACATGGCCGTCTCCTTCCGTTTTCGAACGGAACGTGAAGGGGAGACGATTGTTCCGGAGTTTTCCGCAGGGGATCAGCCGAGCGACAGGACGCTTTGGGAACTGTCGGTCGTTGGCGCTTCGCCTGCGGCAACGGCCCGGAGCACATCGCGATAGATGCGATGCTCCTGCCTCAACACCCGCGCCGCCAACGAGTCCGCGGTGTCGCCGGAAAGTACAGGCACGACCGCCTGCGCCAGGATCGGCCCTTCATCCATGCCTTCGGTGACCAGATGTACGGTGCAGCCCGCCACCTTCATCCCCGCCTCGATCGCGCGCTGATGCGTGTGGAGCCCGGCAAAGAGTGGCAGCAGGGAAGGGTGGATGTTGAGAATGCGTCCCTCATAGGGACGAATGAACTCCGCTGAGAGCAGGCGCATATAGCCGGCGAGACAGATGATGTCCGGCGCGATCTCGGCGAGCTTCGCGAGGATCGCCGCCTCATGCGCGGTCTTGTTCTCATAGTCTCGGCGCTGGAAAGCGTGGGTCGCAATCCCCATGGCGGCAGCCTTGGCAAGCCCACCGGCATCAGCCTTGTCGGAAATCACGGCCACGATCTCGGCCGGAAAGTCAGTCGCGTGCGATGCTTCCGCCAGCGCAACCATATTCGACCCGCTGCCGGAGATGAAGACGACAACGCGCTTGCGCGGACCCGTCATAGCGCCCTCATAGAGTAAGCGAGCCCTTGTAGACCGTGCCATGCGCGCCCTCCGCGCGGGCAACCATAAGGCCGAGGCGGAACACGGTTTCGCCTTCGGCCTCCAGTACTGCGGCAACCTGATCAGCCTTCTCCGGTGAGACGACGGCAATCATGCCGACGCCGCAGTTGAAGGTGCGCAGCATTTCGTTCGGCGCAACGCCGCCAGTCTTGGCGAGCCATGAGAACACCGCCGGCGCCTTTACCGCATCCAGATCGATCTCGGCTGCCAGATGCTTCGGCAGCACGCGCGGAATGTTTTCCGGGAAGCCGCCGCCGGTGATGTGGGCGAGCGCCTTGATAGCACCCGTCTCGCGGATCGCCTTGAGAAGCGGCTTCACATAGATGCGCGTCGGCGTCAGCAGCGCTTCGCCCAGCTTCTTCTCAGGCGCAAAGGGAGCCGGTGCGTCATAGGAGAGGCCCGAAATCTCGACGATCTTGCGCACCAGGGAGAAACCGTTGGAATGCACGCCCGAGGAGGAGAGGCCGAGAATGACATCGCCTTCGGAGACTTCCTCCGACGGCAGCAGCTGGCCGCGTTCGGCAGCACCCACTGCAAAGCCGGCAAGGTCGTAGTCACCCTTGGAATACATGCCCGGCATTTCCGCCGTCTCGCCGCCAATCAGCGCACAGCCGGACATAACACAGCCCTCTGCAATGCCCTTGACGATGGCAGCACCCTGATCGGGATCGAGCTTGCCGGTCGCGAAATAGTCGAGGAAGAAGAGCGGCTCGGCGCCCTGCACGACGAGGTCGTTGACGCACATGGCCACGAGGTCGATGCCGACCGTGTCATGGAAGTCCGCATCGATGGCGATCTTGAGCTTGGTGCCGACGCCATCGTTGGCAGCGACGAGAACCGGATCCTTGAAGCCGGCGGCCTTGAGGTCGAAAAGGCCGCCGAAGCCGCCGATCTCCCCATCTGCACCCGGCCGGCGTGTCGAGCGCACCGCAGGCTTGATCTTCTCGACCATGAGGTTGCCGGCATCGATATCGACGCCCGCATCGCTATAGGTCAGTCCGTTGCGTCCATCCGCGCTCATGAGCGATCTCCGCTGCGATTTCCGGTATGCGCCCGCCATTCGCATGACATCCCCCGATATGCAAGACGGAACGCGGGAAGTGGGCCGATTTTCACCAGATAACGCCCTCTCGTCCCGGGAATCCACGGTTCGGGACATGAAGGGGCGAGCGAAGCCGCCGATGTGCCGGCCCCGCTCTTGACCTTGGCTTCGGGTGCGTCCTATCTCGTCGTGTGGATGCGGCACATGGCCGGATCGAATTAATCACCATGGACGGATGTGATGACCGAGAGACTGAGCTCGAACGGCCTCAAACGCCAGCTTGCCTTCTGGCTTGTCGGGCTCGTATTTCTGATCATCTTTCTGATGGTGTTCAGTTCGATCCTGCTCCCCTTCGTGGCCGGAATGGCGCTCGCCTATTTCCTGGATCCGGTTGCCGACTGGTTCGAGCGCCGGGGGCTTTCGCGTCTGATGGCGACGGTGGTCATTCTGGTCCTCTTCGTGGTGTTGTTCGCGATCTCGATGATCATCCTCATCCCGATCCTCGCAGGCCAGGCCAGCCAGTTCCTGAAAGACCTGCCGGGTTATATCACGTCCCTGCAACAGCTGATCACCAAGGCGCGGCCGGACATGCTGCCCTCATGGGCGCGCGACCAGGTCGGCGCGCTGAAGGACAATTTTTCCTCCATCCTGGGTGAGGGGACCAAGTTCCTCGCCACGCTCTTTGAGCAGATCTGGAATTCCGGCAAGGCTATCGTCGATGTCGTCTCGCTGCTGGTCGTGACCCCCGTGGTGGCCTTCTATCTGTTGCTGGACTGGGACCGGATGGTCGCCTGGATCGACAATCTCGTCCCTCGCGATCACGTCATGACGGTGCGCGCCCTGGCGAGCGAGATGGATCAGACAATTGCCGGTTTCGTGCGCGGGCAGGGCACGCTCTGCCTCGTGCTCGGCCTCTACTATGGGACCGGCCTTGCGCTGACCGGCCTCAATTTCGGACTGCTGATCGGCCTCTTCTCCGGCGCGATCAGCTTCATTCCCTACATCGGCTCGACCGTGGGGCTGGTGCTCGCCGTTGGTCTCGCGATTGTTCAGTTCTGGCCGGACTATCTGTGGATCGGTCTCGTGGCCATGGTGTTCCTGTCCGGTCAATTCCTCGAAGGCAACATTCTGCAGCCCCGTCTTGTCGGTCATCGCGTCGGCCTGCATCCGGTCTGGCTCATGTTCGCCCTCTTCGCCTTCGGCATGCTGTTCGGCTTCGTCGGCCTCCTCGTCGCCGTGCCGGTCTCTGCCGCGATCGGTGTTCTGGTCCGGTTCGCCATTTCGCGTTATCTCAAAAGCGATCTCTATTATGGAGGCCAACACCAGCTGCGCGACCTGCATCACGCAGCGCAGATCAGCAAGGACAAGACGGTCGAGTGAGCTCGGTTGTCGGAGGTAAAGAGTGTCATGGCGCGTAATGCCGGCGATCATCAGCTCCCGCTCGAATTTCCGGTCGAGGAACAGACCTCGCGCGACGACCTGCGCGTGGCACCTCCGCTGAAGGCGGCCGTACGCATCGTCGATGGATGGCCGAACTGGCCCTCGCCGGTCGTGATTCTCGTCGGCCCGGTCGGCAGCGGCAAATCTCATCTCGCCAGCATCTGGCGGGAAAACGCCGGGGCCGTCAGCATCGATCCGGTCGCAGGCTCGGATGCGGCCGTGCAGGCGGCTGCACATCCCGTCCTGTTGGAAGACGCCGACCGCCGGAACTTCGACGACACCGAACTCTTCCACGTCATCAATTCCGTCCGTGAAAACGGCACGTCGCTGCTGATCACGGCCCGTACCTTGCCGTCCGTCTGGGACGTCAAGCTTCCCGATCTCAGGTCTCGCCTCAAGGCGGCAACGGTCGTCGAAATCGGTGAGCCGGACGAGGAGCTTCTGGCCGAAGTGCTGATCAAGCTCTTTTCCGATCGCCAACTGGCCGTCGAGGACAAGCTGATTACCTATATCGCCGCACGGATGGAGCGTTCCACCGAAGCCGCAAGACGCATTGTCGACACGCTCGACCGGCTGGCCCTGTCGCGACAGATGAAAATCAACCGTGCCATGGTCGCCGAAGTGCTGGCCGGCTTTGAGGAGGACGATGACAGGGATTCCGATTGACTGTCACGAATCCGTCGTCAAACTGTAATACGGCCGCTGGACAGTGGCTTTGAAATGCGAGGATTTCTGACCCCATGGACAATTCGGCGCCTGCAGCGAATATAAACGAACCGCATGAGGAAGAGGTCGCCGCCTCTCCGGGTGAGGAGTGGTTCGAAAAGCCGGAGCGCTTCGTCAACCGCGAGTTCTCATGGCTGCAGTTCAATCGCCGCGTTTTGGAAGAGACCCTGAACAATGCGCATCCGCTGCTGGAGCGCGTCCGCTTTCTTTCGATTTCGGCCACCAACCTTGACGAATTCTTCATGGTGCGCGTCGCCGGCCTCGAGGGCCAGGTCCGCCAGAACATCGCCATGCGCACGCCGGACGGCAAGACGCCGTCCGAACAGCTCGACGCCATCCTGCACGAGATCGACAATCTGCAGATGGAGCAGCAGGCGGCTCTCGCCGTCCTTCAGCAGAACCTCGCCCGCGAGGACATTCTCATCGTCCGCCCCTCGGCACTGGGGCCTGACGATATCGCCTGGCTGGGCGAAGAGTTCTACCAGTCGATCTTCCCGGTTCTGACACCGCTCTCGATCGACCCCGCGCATCCGTTCCCGTTCATTCCGAACCTCGGCTTCTCGATCGGCCTTCAGCTCGAAAGCAAGACCGGCCGCGAGCCGATGACGGCTTTGCTCAGGCTCCCCGTCGCGCTGCCGCGCTTCATCCGCCTGCCTGATGCCGGCAACACCATCCGCTACATCACGCTGGAAGATGTGGTGAGCCTGCACACCGGCAAGCTCTTCCCCGGCTATGAGGTGCGCGGCTACGGCACGTTCCGCATCATCCGCGACAGCGATATCGAAGTCGAGGAAGAGGCGGAAGACCTCGTGCGCTTCTTCGAAACAGCTCTGAAGCGTCGCCGCCGCGGTTCGGTGATCCGCATCGAGACGGATTCCGAAATGCCGGACAGCCTGCGCAAGTTCGTCGTGCAGGAACTCAATGTTCCCGACAATCGCGTCGCCGTTCTGCCGGGCTTGCTGGCGCTCAACACGATGTCGGAAATCTGCAAGACCCCGCGCGAGGATCTGCTGTTCGACCCCTATAACCCGCGCTTCCCCGAGCGCGTTCGCGATCATGGTGGCGACTGCCTTGCTGCCATCCGCGAGAAGGACATGATCGTCCATCACCCCTACGAAAGCTTCGACGTCGTCGTGCAGTTCCTGCTGCAGGCGGCCCGCGATCCCGACGTGCTGGCGATCAAGCAGACGCTCTACCGCACCTCCAATGACAGCCCGATCGTGCGCGCGCTGATCGATGCCGCCGAGGCCGGCAAGTCGGTGACGGCGCTGGTCGAATTGAAGGCGCGCTTCGACGAGGAGGCCAATATCCGCTGGGCACGCGACCTTGAACGCGCCGGCGTGCAGGTCGTCTTCGGCTTCATCGAATTGAAGACCCATGCCAAGATGTCGATGGTCGTGCGCCGCGAGGAGGGGAGGCTCCGCACCTACTGCCACCTCGGCACCGGCAACTATCACCCGGTCACGGCCAAGATCTATACAGACCTGTCCTTCTTCACCTGCAACCCGGTGATCGGGCACGATATGGCCAACATCTTCAACTTCATCACCGGCTATGGTGAGCCGGAAGAGGGGATGAAGATCGCCATGTCGCCGACGACGCTGCGCCCGCGCGTGCTGCAGCTGATCGCCGAAGAGACCGAACACGCCAAGGCCGGACGCCCGGCCGCGATCTGGATGAAGATGAACTCGCTGGTCGATCCGGAGATCATCGATGCGCTCTACCGTGCGAGCCAGGCCGGCGTGCCGGTCGAGCTTGTCATCCGCGGCATCTGCTGCCTGCGCCCGCAGGTGCCGGGCCTGTCGGACAATATCCGCGTCAAGTCGATCGTCGGCCGCTTCCTCGAACACAGCCGCATCTTCTGCTTCGGCAACGGTCACGGCCTGCCGTCTGACAAGGCGCGCGTCTATATCGGCTCGGCCGACATGATGCCGCGCAACCTCGACCGTCGCGTGGAAACCCTTGTTCCGCTTCACAATAAGACTGTGCATGAACAGGTTCTTTCCCAGATCATGCTGGCGAACCTCATGGACAACCAGCAGAGCTACGAGATACTGGAAGACGGAACCTCGAGGCGTGTTGATGTCGGGGAAGGCGAAGAGCCTTTCAATGCGCAACAATACTTCATGACCAACCCAAGCCTTTCGGGGCGCGGCGAGGCGCTGACCACGGGGGCTCCGAAACTGTTTGCCGGCTGGAAGCCGGTGCGAAAATGAACCTGGGACAGAATGGTAGAACCTGACGCACAGGGGCGGTTGCCCGGCATCGCCCCGGTCTCCGTCGTGGATATCGGCTCGAACTCGATCCGTATCGTCGTCTATGAGGGAATGAACCGATCGCCCGCTGTGCTCTTCAATGAGAAGATGCTGTGCGGGCTGGGGCGCGGCGTGGCCTCGACCGGCCGCATGGAGCCGGAAAGCATTGCCAAGGCGCTTAAAGCCCTGACGCGCTTCAAGGCGCTGTCCGATCAGGCGCGCGCCCGCAAGATGTATGTGCTGGCCACCGCTGCCGCGCGCGAGGCTTCAAACGGCTCGAAATTCATCCACGAGGCGGAAGCCATTCTCGGATGTGAAATCCGCGTGCTGACAGGCCCGGAAGAGGCGATGTTCTCCGCACTTGGCGTCATCAGCGGTTTCCACAATCCGGACGGCATCGTCGGCGATCTCGGCGGCGGCTCGCTGGAGCTGATCAACGTTCACGGCGGCAGCTACGATTCCGGCATCACGCTGCCGCTCGGCGGTCTGCGGCTTGCCGATCTCTCCGGTAATTCCATCGAGAAGGCCACGGCGCTGGCCCGCAAGATGCTGAAGGACGAGACCTGGCTGTCTGTCGGCGAGGGCCGAGCCTTCTATGCCGTCGGCGGCACATGGCGTGCGCTGGCCAAGCTCCACATGGAGCTGACGAATTATCCGCTGCACATGATGCACGGTTACGAGATCACGGTTGCCGAAGCCATGGATCTTCTGGCCCATATTGCCGAGACGCGCGACGTCAAGGAACTGGCCTGGCAGACGATCTCCAAGAACCGCCGCATGCTCCTGCCTTACGGCGCGGTTGCCATGGCGGAAACGCTGAAGATCATGAAACCGTCCAAGGTCATCTTCTCGGTGCTCGGCGTGCGCGAAGGCTTCCTCTATTCGATGCTCGACGAGGAAGAGCGCGCCAAGGACCCGCTTTTGGCGGCGACCGAGGAACTGGCGCTCCTCAATGCCCGCTCGCCCGAACATGCCCGTGAACTCGTCGCCTGGACCGACAAGGTCATGCCCGCCTTCGGCATCGAGGAGACGGAAGAGGAGGCCCGCTATCGGCAGGCTGCCTGCTTCCTCGCCGATGTCAGCTGGCGCTCGCATCCCGATTATCGCGGCATCCATTCGCTGAACGTGATCGCGCAAAGCTCGCTGGCCGGCGTCACCCATCCCGGCCGCGCCTATATCGCGCTTGCCAATTACTATCGCTACGAGGGCCTGCGCGACGACGGCTCCACGGCAGCGTTGCTGAGCATCGCCACGCCGCGCCTGCGCGAACTCGCCAAGCTGCTCGGCGGCTTGCTGCGCGTGGTCTATCCGTTCTCGGCGGCCATGCCCGGCGTCGTCAACGACCTGCGGTTTGAGAAGCCGGTCAACAATCCCGATCTCGATCTGGAACTGGTCGTGCCGGAACGCCTGCGCAATTTCAGCGGCGAGCGGGTCGATGGACGCTTACAGCAGTTAGGGAAGCTCACCGGCAAACGGTTGGGCTTCCGGATACAGTGAAATCAAGAAAAAGAATCGCCCGTCAAGGACTTGGCGGGCGATCCTGAATCGCTTTCGGAAGACGAATGGCCGCCCTCGCACCACTGCCTGACATGATCGCGGATTGCGGCAAATGCGCCGGGCTGTGCTGCGCGGCCTTTGCCTTCGAGAAATCCGATATGTTCGCCATCGACAAGCCGGTGGATGAGGGCTGCCCGAGCCTGAAGCCCGACTTCTCCTGCCGCATCCATGCCGAGCGGATCCAGCTTGGCTTCAGGGGCTGCACGCTGTTCGACTGTCATGGGGCAGGCCAGCGGGTCACGCAGGAGATTTTCGGCGGGCGCACATGGCGGGACGATCCAGCGATTGCCGCACCGATGTTCGAACTCTTCCGGAAGATGCTGAAGATCCACGACTATCTGCGGCTGATCATCGTTCTGGAGGCCCTCCCGCTGACCGAAGAGGAGGCAAGCTCCGTTGCCGCCTTCCGTGCCGAGCTTGTGCCGGAAAAGGGCTGGGACCGCCACTCCCTCGAGGCCTTCGAGGAAATGCGCGTGGTCACGGAATTCGAGCGCTTCGCTGCCAATCTCAAGGCAAGCCCGGCCGCGAAGGCCTTGCAGGCCCGCTTCTCAGGCCTCTGAGGACTCCGAGGCCTCTGGCTCGACGGCAGGCGCTTCCAGTTCGACGGCCTCGATCTTCCGGTTTACAAACTTGATGACAAGCTGGCCGTCGATGAGCTTCAGTGCGCGATCGCCGAAAAGCTCTTTCCGCCAGCCATGCATGGCCGCAACATCGGCCTTCTCGCCTTCGGAGGCGATCTTTTCCAGGTCGTCCGTGTTGGCGATGATCTTCGCGGCCACGCCCTCGCGCTCTGCGGTCAGCTTCAGCAGAACCTTGAGCAATTCCACGGCCGACTGCGTGCCCTCGTTGGGCTGGTAGGGCTTGGCGATCTTCGGCAGCTCTTCCTTCGGAATTGCCAGCGCCTCGTTGACGGCCGCGATGATCGCCGCTCCCGACGCGGAACGCTCCCACCCGCGCGGAACAGTGCGCAGCTTGCCCAGCGCCTCAGCGTCGCGCGGCTGCTGCTGTGCGATCTCGTAAATGGCGTCGTCTTTCAGGATGCGCCCGCGCGGCACGTCGCGATTGCGCGCCTCGCGCTCGCGCCAGGCGGTCACCTTCATCAACACGGCCAACTCGCTCGGCTTGCGCACGCGCATCTTCATGCGCGTCCAGGCATCGTCGGGATGTAGATCGTAGGTCTCCGGCGTTTCCAGAACCGCCATCTCGTCTTCCAGCCAGTGGGCGCGACCCTCGCGCTCCAGCTCGGCCTTCAGAGAAGCATAGATATCGCGCAGATGCGTGACGTCTGCCAGCGCATAGTCGAGCTGCTTCTGGCTGAGCGGGCGATGGCTCCAGTCGGTAAAGCGCGACGACTTGTCGATCTGCTTGCCGGTGATCTTCTGAACCAACTGGTCATAGGAGACCGAATCGCCAAAGCCGCAGACCATGGCCGCAACCTGCGTGTCGAACAGCGGATGCGGGATGATGCCGCCGAGATGGTGGATGATTTCGAGATCCTGCCGGGCCGCATGAAAGACCTTCACGACCGATGTATCAGACATGAGGTCGAAAAAGGGTTGAAGGTCGAGCCCCTTGGCGAGCGGATCGATCAAAGCCTCGTGGTCGGGGCTGGCGATCTGGATCAGGCAGAGTTGCGGCCAGAACGTGCTCTCACGCAGGAATTCAGTATCGACGGTAACGAAATCGCTCTTCGCAAAGATATCGCAGGCTGCTTTAAGTTCGGCGGTTGTTTCAATCATGAACTCAGTTTTATCGCTCAAGCAGGCCGTGGCAAGGGCGGATTATGCAAATGCACGTCTTCCGCTCCGTTGGCCCCCCGGGAGCGGTGTCGGCATCTTTCGATTGCGTAAGCCGGATATTCCTTTTTCTTCCGCACAGATGCGCCGCGTGTCAATATCCCGGACCGCCGGAAAAGCTAAACCACCCGAAGAAATGCAGTCATTCCAGTCTTTTGATGCTCGATGATGTGGCAATGGATCACCCAGTCCCCGAGATTGTCCGCCACCAGCCCCAGTTCCGCGATCTCGTCAGGCTGAATGAGATAGGTGTCGGTGAAGATCGGCCGCACCGCGCCTTGCGATGACGAGAGCACCTTGAAGCTCATGCCATGCAGGTGGATAGGATGCGCATGCGGTGTCCGGTTGGCGAGCCTGAGAATATAGCTCTTGCCATGTTTCAGCTCTGCCAGCGGCGCCATCGGGTCGGCAGTGTCGCCGCTCCACGGCGTCTTGTTGATCGCCCAGAAATTATAGCCGAGCGAGCCGCAGAAGCCTTCCTTCGGCGGGGCACCTTCCGCCGTTGCCGAAAGTTCAAGCGGGACGACCTCTGCATCCTTGAGCACCGGCTCGCTCACCGGATTGGCCGGCAGCGCCTTTACATCGCGCAGGTCCCTCTTCAGCGATGCGCCCACGGCTCGGAAGCGCGCCAGCGGGTAGGCGGGAGAGGTGCGGTAATTCGTCAGCGTGGCAATGGCGCCTTCCGTTTCCGGCATGCGCAACGCCAGTTCGATCCGTTGGCCGGGGCCCGCCTGATAGCGGTCGAGCGGGAAGGGCTCGGCGACAGGATTGCCGTCCAGCGCGATCACCACCGCCTCGGCCCCGTCTGCGCCAAATGAATAGATGCGCGTCACATCCGTAATCACCATCCGCACCCGGACGATCCCGCCGGCCGGCGCGTCGTAGATCGGGTTTTCCTGCCAGTTCGCGGTCTTGTAGGTCCCGTAGGTGCCGGATTTGGCCGCATCGCGCGGCTTGAAAGGATCGATGAACTGCCCGTCATTGCCCAGCCGCCAGTCGCGCAGGTTCAACACGACCTCGTGGTCGAAGGCCGGATCGTCGGGGTTCTCGACAATCAGCAGGCCGGTCATACCGCGTCCCATCTGCACCAGCGTATTGCAATGCGGATGATACCAGAAGGTGCCCGCATCCGGGGGCGTGAAGGCGTAGTCAAACGAGTCGCCGGTGTAGATATAGGGCTGGGTCAGGAAGGGCACGCCGTCCATCTTGTTGTCGATCCGAAGCCCATGCCAGTGAATTGTCGTTGGCTCCTTCAACTGGTTGACGAGTCGTGCGGCGAAGGGCTGGCCTTTCTCGAGGCGGAGCGTTGGGGGCTGAGGTCCCTCGTTCCACGTCATGATGCCTCTGGTGGGCTGATCGCCTTTCAGCGGCGCCTGCGTCTCGCCTGCCGTCAACGTAATCGGCGCAGCAGACGCCGCGCGGAGACCGCCCGCAATGGCCAGTCCCGCGCCATAGGCGCCGGCAACGGCTCCGGCTTTCAAAAGGGTGCGGCGGCTCAACAGGACCATGGGAGAACTCCGTGCGCGCATCGTCGCGAGATCGGTATCGATGCCGCAAAGCACGATGCGAAGGCTTGCAATGCCGGTTTTCTAGGCCGCATATAACTTGACTGCAACTGTCATTTTATGGCGCTGCAGTACCATTTTGCCGCAGCCGAAAAGGCCTCGGCCTTGACAAATCGGGTGGCCCGTGCGTTTGTCCGCGCAATTTCGAACTGCAGGCGGTCGAACCGTATCAAGCGATACATCAAGCGCTCCCGACCCGCCCCAATTCCAGGATCAGACGCATGACCATGCACCGTTACCGTAGCCACACCTGTGCAGCCCTCCGCAAGTCGGATGTCGGCTCCAATGTTCGCATCTCGGGCTGGGTGCATCGCGTGCGAGATCATGGCGGTGTTCTCTTCATCGACCTGCGCGACCATTACGGCATGACCCAGGTCGTGGCCGACCCGGACAGCCCGGCCTTCAAGATGGCCGAAACCGTGCGCGGCGAGTGGGTGATCCGCATCGACGGCAAGGTCAAGGCGCGTTCGGAAGACACCGTCAACAAGGGGATGGCTACCGGCGAGATCGAGCTTTACGCCACCGAAATCGAAGTGCTCTCGACCGCCAAGGAACTGCCGCTGCCGGTCTTCGGCGAGCCGGACTATCCGGAAGACGTCCGCCTCAAGTACCGCTTCCTTGATCTCCGCCGCGAGACGCTGCACAAGAACATCGTCAAGCGCACGCAGGTCATCACCGAGATGCGCAACCAGATGTCGGCTGCCGGCTTTGGCGAATACACGACGCCGATCCTGACGGCCTCGTCGCCGGAAGGCGCGCGCGACTTCCTCGTGCCGAGCCGCATCCATCCCGGCAAGTTCTTCGCCCTGCCGCAGGCCCCGCAGCAGTACAAGCAGCTCCTCATGGTGGCCGGCTTCGACCGCTACTTCCAGATCGCGCCCTGTTTCCGCGATGAAGACCCGCGCGCCGACCGTCTTCCGGGCGAGTTCTACCAGCTCGACGTCGAGATGAGCTTCGTGACCCAGGAAGACATCTGGTCGACGATGCAGCCGATCATGACGTCGGTGTTCGAGAAGTTTGCCGAAGGCAAGCCGGTCACCAAGGACTGGCCGCGCATTCCCTATGACGTGTCGATCCGCAAGTATGGCACCGACAAGCCGGACCTCAGAAACCCGATCGAGATGCAGGCTGTCACAGACCATTTCGCCGGTTCCGGTTTCAAGGTCTTTGCGAACATGATCGCCTCCAACCCGAAGGTTGAAGTCTGGGCGATTCCGGCCAAGACCGGCGGCTCGAGAGCCTTCTGCGACCGCATGAACGCCTGGGCGCAGTCGCTCGGCCAGCCGGGCCTCGGCTATATCTTCTGGCGCAAGGAAAACGACGTTCTGGAAGGCGCAGGTCCGCTTGCCAAGAACATCGGGCCCGAGCGCACCGCAGCCATCGCCGAACAGCTCGGCCTTGGCGATGGCGACGCCTGCTTCTTCGTCGCCGGCGAGCCGGAAAAGTTCTACAAGTTCGCAGGCGAAGCCCGCACCCGCGCCGGCGAGGAACTGAACCTCGTCGACCGCGACCGGTTTGAGCTCTGCTGGATCGTCGACTTCCCGTTCTACGAATATAACGAGGAAGACAAGAAGGTCGACTTCTCGCACAACCCCTTCTCAATGCCGCAGGGTGGTCTGGACGCGCTTGAGAACCAGGATCCGCTGACCATCAAGGCCTACCAGTACGATGCCGTCTGCAACGGCTTCGAAATCGCTTCCGGCTCGATCCGTAACCAGTCGCCGGAGACGATGGTCAAGGCCTTCGAAATCGCCGGTCTGTCGAAGGAAGACGTGGAAGAACGCTTCGGTGGCATGTATCGCGCCTTCCAGTACGGCGCGCCTCCGCATGGCGGCTGCGCATTCGGCATCGACCGTGTGATCATGCTGCTCGTCGGCGCGAAGAACCTGCGCGAAATCACGCTCTTCCCGATGAACCAGCAGGCACAGGACCTGTTGATGAACGCGCCGGCTCCGGCCTCGCCGAAGCAACTCATGGAGCTGGAACTTCGCGTCATGCCGAAGAAGAAGGAAGCGTAAGGGCCAACCCTGCGTTTTCTCACGGATAAAAGGAAACCGCCCGGAAATCGCTTTCCGGGCGGCTTTCGTTTGGTCTGCCGTCACGTCAGGCAGCGCGTCTAGCCGTTGGTCGCGCGATCCCCCCGTCCGAGATGATGAACTGGTTGACCACGCCTTCCAGTGTCTGGACCTCTTCGCTGAGCCCCCGGCAGGCAACGCTGGTTTCCTCGGCCATGGCCGCGTTCTTCTGGGTCACGTGGTCCATCTCGCTGATCGAGGCGTTGATGCCTCCGATCGCGCTCGCCTGCTCGGTCGATGCTGTTACGATCTCGTCGATGATCTGGTTGACCTTGCGGATCTGGCTTTCGATTTCGGTCAGCGCGTGCCCGGTCTTGTTGACGAGATCCACACCGCTGTTCACCTGCGTGGCCGATGCGTCGATCAGCGCCTTGATCTCTTTCGCCGCGGAGGCAGAACGGCCGGCCAGCTCGCGCACCTCCTGTGCGACGACGGCAAAGCCCTTGCCGGCTTCTCCTGCACGAGCTGCTTCGACGCCCGCATTCAGCGCCAGGAGGTTGGTCTGGAAGGCGATCTCGTCGATCACGCTAATGATCTTGCCGATCTCACCCGAGGATGAGGTGATGCGTTGCATGGCTGCAATTGCGTCATTGACGACCGTCGCCGATTTCTCTGCTCCGACGCGGGTGATTTCCATGACGCGCGCGGCCTCGCGGGCGCGTTCGGAGGAATTGCGCACGGTGGTGGTGATTTCCTCGATCGCAGCGGCTGCTTCCTCGATTGTGGCTGCCTGCTGCTCGGTCCGGCGGGCGAGGTCGAGCGTGGCTGCGGTGATCTCATGCGAGCCGCTGCGCACGATCGTCGCGCCATGCTGCACGGTGGCAAACGACTTGGCCAGGTGGCTCACGCTGCCATTGAAACGCTCGCGCAGCGCCTCATAGGCCGGGTCGAAAGGTTGGTCGATCGTCGCGGCGAGATTGCCGGCGGAAAGCTTGTCGAGGCCTTCGCTGAGGCGGGCAATGACCTCCCGGCGGCGCGCGTCCTCTGCCGCAGTTGCAGCAAGCCGCTGGCGTTCGTCTTCGTTCTCCCGGGCGCGCCGGGCTTCGTCCGCCTTGCGAGCGGCCTGGCGATCCAGAACCGCGTGACGGAAGACATCGACGGCACGGGACATATTACCAATCTCGTCCTTTCGGCCGGCATAAGGTACGTCCTTGGAGTAGTCTCCGCTGGCGAGGCTTTCCATATAGGCCGCCATGCCGGAAAGCGGCACGATGGCCCTGCGGCGGAAGATGGAGAGCCCGGCCCAGAAGAGCAGCATGGAAATGGTCGCCGCCGCAAGCGCGACCCATGTCAGGAGCGCCGAGAGGGCATTCGCCTCTTCCGTTGCGCTCTTCAAATAGTCGTTGGCGTTGGCGATCAGCGCATTCGCCGCCTTGTCATGAACCCAGAATGCCTCCTTGAGGGCATCCATGGCGGCCATCTGGACTTCCGGGTCCTTGCTGGCATAGGCGGGAACGACCTTTTCATCGACGGCTTTCCAGAAAGCCTCCGCAGTCGGGATGACCTCGCTCGCCAGCTCCTTCTTGAGACTTTCCTTCAGGTCCGAAGCTGCCCAATAGTCTTTCCGGTCAAGGAAGTCCTTCTCCAGCTTCTTGAGCCGCGCCGGCGCCTGAACACGCAATTCATCATGATACATCGCTTCCGTTGCAATGGCGTAGGCGTTGATCTCGTAAAGCGGTGGCGGCAGCACATCGGCAACAAGATTGTTGCCGTTTTCCAGCTGGTGGAACTCCGGACCGCCGATCTTCAGTTCATAGATCGTGTAGGTCTGGATGGCGGTTGCTGCAACCAGCCCGACCGCAACGGTTGCACCGAAAATATTCAAGAGACGTGATATTGTAACCCGCATGACCGCTTTGCCTCCCAACCGGAAAAGTGGATATTTCACTGCCGGTACATACGGCCGCGAAGATAAATCACGCGAGTTTATGTAAGAGCCGGTTTAAATTTGGGTAAACAAAACCTCAATTTTTCCGGGTAATTTCTTGTAAGCCGTCACGAAGTTCGAAAATTATAAAATTGATATATATCAAAAGTGGAAAGTGCCGGCGCGGCAATTTTCGACTGTGGGCGGAAGGCGTCCGCCCACAGTCGGCGCAAGTCTATTCCGATGCCTTCAGCCGCCCAAAATGCTGCGCCTGCTGGCGCTCCAGCATCCAGCCGGGATATTCCGGGGGAAGGGCGCTGACCGCATCGAGCGTTGTCATTTCTTCCTCCGTGAGTTGAATACCCGTCGCGGCGAGGTTGTCGTCCAGTTGCTCGACCGTTTTTGCACCGATGATGACCGACATGACAAATCGCTTGTTGAGCACATAGGCAAGAGCGATGCGGGCCACCGAAACGCCCCGTGCATCCGCAATCGCGCGCATCGCGTCAATGCTGTCGAAGGCGCGATCCTTGTTGATCGGCGGAAAGTCGAAGGTCACGCGGCGCCCATCGTTAGGGCCGGCGCCTTCGCGGCTGTACTTGCCGGACAGGAAGCCGCCCGCAAGCGGGCTCCAGACCATCAGCCCCATCTTCTCCTCTGCCAGCAGCGGCGCAATTTCGCGCTCCAGATCGCGGCCTGCAATCGTGTAATAGGCCTGCAGCGTCACCGGCTTGTCGAAGCCTCGGGCGTCGGCAATGCCACGCGCCTTGGCGATGCGCCAGGCCTGCCAGTTGGAAACGCCCCAGTAGCGGATATGGCCCTGCCGGACGAGGTCTTCCATGGCGCGCACGGTTTCCTCAAGCGGCGTGACCGGGTCGGTGCCGTGAATCTGGTACAGGTCGATATAGTCGGTGCCGAGCCGTTTCAGGCTTGCCTTTACGCCGTCCATGATATGGCCGCGCGACGTACCGATATCGTTGCGACCGGGACCCACGGAGCCGTAGACCTTCGTTGCAAGAACGATGTCCGAGCGCGCGCGGCCGGAATTCTTCATGGCCTGTCCGGTAATCTCCTCCGAAAGCCCTTCGGAATAGACGTCTGCCGTGTCGATGAAATTAACGCCGGCGTCGAGCGAGCGGGCGACGAGACGGTCGGCGACCGACTGGTCAAGCGTGCCTATGGCCGTCCAGTATCCCTTGCCGCCGAAAGTCATGGTGCCGAGGCAGATTTCGGAGACGACGAGGCCGGTATTTCCCAATGTCTTGTAGCGCATGGAAAAGGTCCTTGAATCTTTGTCTGAGGAGTTCATCCGCGTCGGGATGAGAGAGGCCGGTAGAGGGCATGCATGGCCGACCACATTCGACTTGGGTATTGCTTCTACACGTTTCAATATCGGATCGTCAGTACGCCAAACAAAAAGGGCCGGCGATCGCTCGCCAGCCCCGTATTCAGGATCGCCAGGCCGCTGCTTACTGGTTGGCGTTGACCGAAACGCCGAGAACCTGCGGAAGCGTCTGCGGTGCGCCCATGGCAGCGCCCATGATCATCGGCGCAGCAACCGGAGCTGCCGGGGCGGCCTTGATCTCGATGTTCTTCGGGTTGTCGAGGAACTTCGTGACGGCTGCGGACACCTGGTTCTGCAATTCAGGCACGTTCAGCTGCGCCATCATGAGCGGCGCCATGCCCTTGAGCGACTGGGCGAACTGGTCGCCGGTCATGTTCTGCTCCTTGCCGAAATAGTCGAGCAGGCGCTTGGTGATCGAGGCATCGTCGAAACGGATCGAGGCGCCGTTGAAGCTCAACTGTTGCAGCAGGCCCATCATGGTCATGCCGAGGGCCGCATCGCCAGCCTTCTTGTCCGGATTGGCAGCCGCCGCCACTGTCGCATCCTGCATCGCCTTGATCAGCTGCGGCGTATAGCCCGACATGCTCAGCGTCAGGTTGAGCTTGCCGAGATCGCGTGCGTCGATCGAGAATTCGGTCAGATCGATCTTGCCGGTGGCCGATGCCCACGAGCCCTTCGTTGCGATATTGCCGTTGAAATTGGTCAGGCCAAGCTTGTTGATCGTTTCCTGGGCCTTGGGGTCCTTGACGTCGGACAGATCGGCCCAGATGCCAGAAATCGACGTGTCGGAGGTCAGCGAGGAGCTGTCATCGGCGACTTCGACATTGCTTTCGATCTTTTCGACCTGGAAGACACGCTTGCCGTCCTGTTCGAAGGTGATGTTGCCGGTATGGGCGCTCTGGAACAGGATCATCCCGTCGAGGCTCGCCGTCGATGGCGTTCCGGGAATGCTCAGGCCGTCGATCTGCAGGTCCTTGGCCGTCAGGTGGCCGCCGTCCTTGCTCATGTCGACATTCTGGAAGCTGACATTGCCGGCATAATAGCCGCCGTCATCCGCTTCCTCGACATCGCTGAAGGTCACGTCGCCGAGCGGCAGGTCGGGCGACTTGTCAGCCGTCTCGACCTTGAGCTTCACACCCTTCGCGGTCACGGTCGTGTCCGAGGTCGTGACGGAATCGTAGGTGATTTTGGTGCCGTAGGAGGCATAGGCAGCGCTGAGCTTTTTCAGCATGTCGTCGCCGTCGAGCGCGTGGGCCTGGCTGGCGAGGAGGGCTGCCGCAGTGCCCGCCAAAAATACTTGAGTAAGCTTGTAGTGTTTCA
This sequence comes from Limnomicrobium aquaticum, assembly GCF_040545545.1. Classification (NCBI taxonomy): domain Bacteria; kingdom Pseudomonadati; phylum Pseudomonadota; class Alphaproteobacteria; order Hyphomicrobiales; family Rhizobiaceae; genus Limnomicrobium; species Limnomicrobium aquaticum. The sequence continues at coordinate 1,363,979 of NZ_JBEPMB010000001.1, read as the reverse complement.
TGGAAATCCTGTCCCCAGGTTTGGCGATCTGCCGCGGGTGAAATTGACGCACGGACGACAGCTTATATTCGCTCGTCCGCGCACCTCCAACAAAAATCAGCGTTAACGTTCAGGACATCTCTGGGTCTACTTAACGGCAGTTTCCGTCCGCAAATGCAAAGTGCCCGACGGCAATGGTGCGCGGCCCGGAAAACACCATGCTGAAAGAAAGTCATCAGTCGGTTCGAGCTGGTCTTCAACCGGCACGTTGGCATTGCCCGCTCCCGGACGTGTGCCTTCATCCATGATTGGAGTGTGCGGCCCGAGCCTTCATCCACAGGCGTTTCAGCCGCTTTTGTTGCCGGGAATCGCCTGAACCGCTAAGTCAAGCCCATGGGACAAAGCATTCTTCCGCCCGATGGCGGCGACGACAAGATTCAACCGGTCGACCTCAAGGCAGCGCTTGAAGAGCGCTACCTGGCTTACGCACTGTCGACCATCATGCACCGAGCGCTGCCGGATGTGCGCGACGGCCTGAAACCTGTGCATCGGCGCATCGTGCATGCCATGCGCGTGCTGCGCCTCGATCCCGGCCAGGGCTACAAGAAATGCGCCCGCATCGTCGGCGATGTGATGGGTAAGTTCCACCCGCATGGCGACGCTTCGATCTACGATGCGCTGGTGCGCCTCAGCCAGGACTTCGCCATCCGCTATCCGCTGGTCGACGGGCAGGGCAATTTCGGCAATATCGACGGCGATAGCCCGGCGGCCATGCGCTACACCGAAGCGCGCATGACGGATGTGGCGACGTTGCTGCTCGAAGGCATCGATCAGGATGCAGTCGACTTCCGCCCGACCTATAACGAGGAAGACGAGGAACCGATTGTCCTGCCGGGCGCGTTTCCGAACCTGCTCGCGAATGGCTCTTCGGGCATCGCCGTCGGTATGGCGACTTCGATCCCGCCGCATAACGCTCACGAGCTTTGCGATGCGGCGCTGCATCTGATCAAGCATCCTGACGCGCCGGTCGAAAAGCTCGTTGAATTCGTCATCGGCCCCGATTTCCCGACCGGCGGCATCATCATCGACGATCGAGCCACCATCCTGGAGGCCTACAAGACCGGCCGCGGCGGCTTCCGTGTCCGCGCCAAGTGGGAGCAGGAAGATCTCGGCCGCGGCGGCTACCAGATCGTCATCACCGAGATACCCTATCTCGTGCAGAAGTCGCGCCTCGTCGAAAAGATCGCCGAGCTGCTGATTGCCCGCAAGCTGCCGCTTCTGGAAGATGTACGCGACGAGTCGGCCGAAGACATCCGCCTCGTCCTCGTACCGAAGAGCCGCACGGTTGATCCCACAATCCTGATGGAATCGCTCTTCAAGCTGACCGAGCTTGAAAGCCGCATCTCGCTCAACATGAACGTCTTGAGCATGGGCAAGGTGCCGCGCGTCATGGCGCTGAACGAGGTGCTGCGCGAATGGCTCGACCATCGCCGCGAAGTCCTTCTGCGCCGCTCGCGCTTCCGCCTTGCCGCCATCGACCGCCGCCTCGAAATTCTCGGCGGCTATCTCATCGCCTATCTGAATATCGATGAGGTCATCCGCATCATCCGCGAGGAGGATGAGCCGAAGCAGGTCATGATGGCGCGCTTCAGCCTCACCGACCTGCAGGCCGAATCGATCCTCAACATGCGCCTCCGCTCGCTGCGCAAGCTCGAGGAATTCGAGATCAAGACCGAGTATGACGGTCTGACGGCGGAGAAGGCCTCCATTGAAGCGCTGCTCGCCTCTGACGAAAAGCAGTGGCAGACGGTTTCCTGGGAAATCGGCGAGGTCAAGAAGACCTTCGCCAAGGCAACCGAGATTGGCCGTCGCCGCACGCAGTTCGCCGAAGCGCCGGAAACCGACGATCAGGCGATCCAGCATGCCATGATCGAAAAGGAACCGGTCACCGTCGTCATCTCCGAAAAGGGCTGGATCCGCGCGCTCAAGGGGCACATGTCCGACGTGTCGGGCCTGACCTTCAAGGAAGGTGATGCGCTGAAGATCGCTTTCCCGGCGCAAACGACCGATCGTCTCCTGTTGCTGACGACCGGCGGCAAGGCCTATACGCTCGGCGCCGACAAGCTGCCGGGCGGACGCGGCCATGGCGAGCCGTTGCGCATCATCATCGACATGGAAAACGATCAGGACGTGCTCACCGCCTTCGTCCATGATCCGTCGCGTAAGCTGCTTCTCTCGTCGCAGGCCGGCAACGGCTTTGTGATCGCGGAGACGGAGCTGGTTGCCAATACCCGCAAGGGCAAGCAGATCATGAACGTGTCGATGCCGGACGAGGCCAAGCTCGTCGTGCCGGTGGAGGGCGACCATGTGGCCATCGTCGGCGACAATCGCAAGCTGCTCGTCTTCCCGCTCAACCAGATCCCGGAAATGACGCGCGGCAAGGGTGTGCGCCTGCAGCGCTACAAGGACGGCGGCGTCTCCGACATCCGCTGCTTCGCGCTGGAAACGGGGCTGACCTGGGACGATAGCGCCGGCCGCAACTTCACCCGGACGAAGGAAGAGTTGGTCGAATGGCTCGGTGAGCGCGCTTCCGCCGGCCGCCCGGTCCCGCGCGGCTTCCCGCGCTCGGGCAAGTTCTCGGGCTAAGTCGGAAGGGGCAGGGCGCTATTTCAACGGGACGCAGAAGTCCCTGAAAAACCGCGTGGCCCCTTCCTCGTCGATCTCGCCGGCGGCGACGGAGAGGACGAATTCTATGACAACTGACTGTTCAGCTTCGAGGGCGTACCCGCTAATCCATAGGAACGTGTAAGCTGCGAGGAAACCGGTGCGCTTGTTGCCATCGGAAAACGGATGGTTTCGCGTCAGTCCATAGAGATAGGCGGCGGCGAGTACGAAGACATCGTCCTCCCCGTAGGCCGCCTTGTTCAGCGGCCTGGCGAGTGCGGCTTCCAGTGCATTTTCGTCCTTGAGCCCCGGCAGGCCACCATGCTCCAGAAGCTGCTCTTGGTGCATGATTTCAATGGCCTCGCGGGAGAGCCATTTGAACTTGGTCACTTGGCAAGCTCACGCAGTGCGACGCGATACTTGTCCATCCCGATGCGGGCAGCCTTCAGCTGCTCGGCAAGGTCTGCCTGTTCGGGGCGCAGCTCGATCCCGCCATTCGACTCTGCAATCTCCAGCGTATCCCCGGCCTTCAGCCCAAGTCGAGTCAACACTTCTTTCGGAATGATGATGCCTTCGGAATTGCCGATCTTGCGGATGGTGACGTTCATGACGCAGGCCTTTGTTGATGTTGCAACGGAGTTATAACATCAAAGCGCCCGTGTTTCAATCACACGTCTTCCTCGTAGAGCGAGGGGTCGAAACGGGTCCAGCCCGCAGGCAACAGGTGTTCCTGCGGCTGGAAGCGGACCTTGTAGGTCATCTTTTTGGAGCCGCGCACCCAATAGCCGAGATAGACATGCGGCAGGCCGCGCTGCTTGGCGGTGCGGATATGATCGAGGATCATGTAGGTGCCGAAGGAGCGTTTCTCGAGTTCGGGATCGTAGAAGGAGTAGACCATCGACGTCCCGTCGGTCATCACATCCGTCAGCGCCACGCCGAGAAGCTGTCCCTGCTTCCCGATCCCCGACCCCTCGACCCGCTCGCGATATTCGATGACGCGCGTGTTCACATGCGTATCCTCGACCATCATCGCATAATCGAGAACCGTCATTTCCGACATGCCGCCCTGCTGATGGCGATGGTCGAGATAGCGGCGGAAGAGGGTGAATTGTTCCGAAGAGGGTTCCGCCTCAAGCTCGGTCGCAATCACGTCGTCATTTGTTGCCAGCACCCGGCGCATCGACTTCGTCGGCTCGAACTCGTTCACGAGAATGCGGACGGAGATACAGGCCTGACAACGTTCGCACGCGGGCCGATACGCGATGTTCTGCGAGCGGCGGAATCCGCCCTGGGTCAGAAGATCGTTAATTTCCGGCGCCTTGGGACCGATCAGGTGGGTGAACACCTTTCGCTCCATATGCCCCGGCAGATAGGGACACCTGGCGGGAGCCGTCAGATAGAATTGCGGAGATATCCCGACCTGCGTGTTCATTCTGCCGCTTCGTCAACCTTTCCGGCCTGAGCCGACGCACAATCACAATAGCATGGCGCAAGATTGGAAAAGGTCAACCCTGAAGGCGATAGACCGGCTTGCCCGATACCCAGGTTTCAACAACCCGGCCGGAGAAACGGGCGTTCTCGAAGGGCGTGTTCTTCGAGCGCGACAGCAGACCTTCCGCCTTGGCAATCCACGGCATGTCGAGATCGGCAACGGCGATATCCGCAGCGCTGCCGGGCTTCAGGGAGCCTGCAGGCAGGCCGAAAATGGATGCCGGCCGCGTCGAAAGCGCATCGACAAGGCGCGACAGCGTAACGCGCTCCGCATGAAGGAGCCTGAGCGCCGCTGCAAACAGCGTCTCCAGTCCCACCGCCCCATCGGCGGCGTCGGCAAAGGGAACGCGCTTCGTGTCCACATCCTGCGGATCGTGCGAGGAGACGATGACGTCGATATCGCCGGCGGCCAGCGCTTCGACCATGGCCATGCGGTCGTCTTCCGTGCGCAGCGGCGGCGAGAGCTTGAAGAAGGTGCGGTACTCGCCGATGTCGTTCTCGTTCAGCGTCAGATGGTTGATCGACACGGCTGAAGTCACCTTGACGCCCCGCTTGCGCGCCAGCTTGATCGCCTCGACCGATTCCGGCACAGAGATCTTCGCGGCGTGATAATTCGCGCCCGTCAGGCCGGCGATGCGCAGATCTCGTTCCAGCGGAATGATCTCCGCCTCGCGCGGGCTGCCGGACAGGCCGAGCCAGCTCGCGAACAGGCCCTCGTTCATCACGCCATTGACGCCGAGATACGGATCGCGCGGCTCCAGCGCGACGACCGCGCCGAAATGCTTCGCATAGGTCATGGCGCGGCGCAGAACCTGGCTGTCCGGGATCGCGTGGCCGCCCTGTGTCAGAGCAACCGCACCGGCTTTCTTGAGCAGGCCAAATTCCGTCATCTCCTCGCCGGCGAGGCCCTTGGTGAGCGCCGCTGCCGGATAGACATGGATGGAAGACTTGTCGCGCGCCGTCTTCTTGACGAATTCGACAAGCGCTATGTCGTCGATCACCGGATCGGTATCCGGCATGGTGACGATGGATGTGATGCCGCCAGCCGCCGCCGCACGGCTAGCCGACTTGATCGTTTCGCGATGCTCGCCGCCCGGTTCGCCGATGAAGACGCGCGTGTCGACAAGGCCCGGCATGGCGGTAAGCCCGCCCATGTCGCGAACCTCCGCGCCGGCGGGCAGGGACTTCGCAGCGGCTGCGCCGATCGCGGCAATCTTGCCATCCTCAATGACGATCGCGCCAGTCTCGTCCATGTCCTGCGACGGATCGACGATGCGGAGATTGGTGAGGACTGTGATGGTCATGTGCGCGGCCCCTGGTTCTGCGAAACGAGAAGGGCTTCCATCACCGCCATGCGCACGGCGACTCCCATTTCCACCTGCTGACCGATCACGCTCTGTGGCCCGTCGGCAATGTCGGAGGCAATCTCGACGCCCCGGTTCATCGGTCCCGGATGCATCACAAGCGCGTCTTCCTTCGCCGCCTTCAGCTTTTCGGCATCCAGCCCGTAGAAGCGGTAGTATTCGCGCACCGACGGCACGAAGGAGCCGGACATGCGCTCGCGTTGAAGCCTCAGCATCATCACGACATCGGCACCCTTCAGCCCTTCCTCCATGTCGTGGAAGACCTCGACGCTCATGTCGGCAATGCCGGAAGGCAGGAGCGTCGGCGGCGCGACGACCCGCACCCGCGCGCCCATGGCGTTCAGCAGGATGATGTTCGAGCGCGCCACGCGCGAATGCAGCACGTCGCCGCAGATCGCGACCGTGATGCCCGAGAGCCTGCCCTTGGCGCGGCGGATCGTCAGGGCGTCGAGCAGCGCCTGGGTGGGATGCTCATGCTGCCCGTCGCCGGCATTGATGACCGAGCAGGAGACTTTCTGCGAGAGGAGGGCGGCAGCGCCGGCCGAGGAGTGGCGGATGACCAGCACGTCGGGATGCATCGCATTCAGCGTCATCGCCGTGTCGATCAGCGTTTCGCCCTTCTTCACGGACGAATTGGCGACCGACATGTTCATCACATCTGCGCCGAGCCGCTTGCCGGCCAGTTCAAACGAGGATTGCGTGCGCGTCGAGGCCTCGAAGAAGAGGTTGATCTGGGTGAGCCCGCGTAGTGTGGATGTCTTCTTCTCCCGCTGCCGGCTGATCTTGACGGCCTCGTCCGCCTTATCGAGCAGAAACTCGATATCCGGTGGCTGAAGCCCCTTGATCCCGAGGAGATGGCGATGCGGAAAGAAGTCCATGGGGCCGCCCCTTATGCTCAACTTGGGGGCTCTATACTGAGTGTGGCTTTACCCGGCAAGCGGCCTGTGAGAAGGATGGTCACAAGGGGCCTCTCATCCCCATGCTTTTTTGAACGAATCCGGATAGAACGCGGCCATGACCGACAAGACAGAAGACGAAATCTTCGCGAGCCTGAACCAGCCGCCGCTCTGGTCCGGCATCAATGCCTATCGCTCCGACCCGCTTCTGGTGGATCTGACCTCCGCCTTGCCGCGTTCGGTGCGCGATGAACTCGACAGTATCGGCCGCTACGCGACACTGGCCGAAAGCCAGGAATTTGCCCGCATGGCCAATGAAGGCGCGCCGAAGCTGCGCACCCATGGCCCCCGTGGCGAACGCCTCGATGTGGTCGATTTTCACCCTGCCTATCACGCGCTGATGCGCCGCTCCATGGCAAGCGGCTTGCACAGCTCGGTTTGGGATCAGACCCTGGAGGAGAAAGGCAAGGCGCATTCCGCCCGCGCCGTGCGCTTCTTCCTGACGGCACAGCTCGAAAGCGGCCATCTTTGCCCCCTGACCATGACCAATGCCTCGCTTGCCGCCATTTCGGCCTCGCCGATCCTGCAGAAGGATTGGGCGCCGCGCATCCTGTCGCGCAAATACGATAGCTCCAACCGCCCCGCCGGTCAGAAGACCGCCGTGACGCTCGGCATGGGCATGACGGAAAAGCAGGGCGGCACGGATGTCCGATCCAACCGCTCGGCCGCCGAAAAGGTCTCCGACGGCATCTACCGCCTGACCGGCCACAAGTTCTTCATGTCCGCCCCGATGAGCGATGCCTTCATCATGCTGGCGAACACGGAAGAGGGCATGGGCTGCTTCCTGGTGCCGCGTCTTCTGGAAGACGGCGCCGCCAACGGCCTGCGCTTCCAGCGCCTGAAGGACAAGATCGGCAACCGCTCAAACGCCTCCTCCGAGGTCGAATTCTCCGGCACCTACGGCTATCTGCTCGGCGACCCCGATGCCGGCATCCGCACCATTCTGGACATGGTGACGCTGACGCGTCTGGATTGCGCCGTGGGCTCCGCCGGGATGATGCGCGCCAGCCTCGCCGAGGCAGTACATCATACCCGTGGCCGTTACGCCTTCGGCAAGACGCTGATCGACCAGCCGCTGATGACCCGCGTTCTCGCCGATATGGCGCTCGATGTCGCCGCCGCCACCGGCCTCGTATTCCGGCTTGCCTCCTCCTTCGACAAGGCGGGTGAGAGCCCCGAAGAGGCAGCCTTCGCCCGCGTCATGACCCCGGTCGTCAAATACTGGGTCTGCAAGATCGCGCCGTCGCTGATCTATGAGGCGATGGAATGCATCGGCGGCAGCGGCTACATCGAAGAACGCCCCATCGCTCGCCACTACCGCGAGGCCCCGGTTAACGCGATCTGGGAAGGCTCCGGCAATGTCATGGCGCTCGACGTTCTGCGCGTGTTGCGCAAGGGCAAGGACCTGTTCGAAGCCGTCTTCGCCATGATCGCCCGCGATCTCGGCCCCTCGGGCCCGAAGACCGTTGACGTTCTGCGCGCCGCCGCCTCGCTCTGCGAACGCGACGAAAGTGCCGCCCGCCTCTTTGTCGAGCAACTCGCCATGGCCGCCGCCGCCGCCGAGCTTCGCCGCATCGGGGCAGGGCGCATTGCCGACGCCTATGCCGAAAGCCGCCTCGCCACCGGCTGGCGCTACACCTACGGCATGCTCGACATGCGGTTCGATGCGCGGTTTATCGTGGAACTGCTTTATCCGGCAGCTGAGTGAGAAGCGCGCGACATTCCTGTGCAAACCCACCCGCCTCCATTGCGGGCGACAGCCTGCAGGCCTAATCACCATCGGGTGACTTTGCCGAAAGACTGCCAAAAGACTGGTTGCACCCATGAACGCCATGACAGCCGAAGCCGTTGAAACGCCTGCCGCACCTGAAAAGGAATTGCCGGTGCGCGATCGCGTGCAGACACAAGGCCGCATCTTTCAGGCGGGCAGGGCGCTTCTGGCCGAGGGCGGGTTTCAGGCCTTTGGGGTCAATGCGGTCGCCCGCAAGGCCGGCTGCGACAAGCAGCTGATCTACCGCTATTTCGGCGGGCTGGATGGTCTGGTCGATGCGATCGGCGAAGATCTCGCCGGCTGGGTCATGAAGCATGTGCCGGAAGATCAGGGCGGGCGCTTTCTGCTCACCTATGGCGATCTCATGGAGCGGCTGGCCGAACTTTATGCGGATGCGCTGCGCGCCGATCCTCTGATACGGCGCATTCTCGTCTGGGAGCTTTCCGAAAGCTCGCCGCATATCGCCCGCATGGCAGACGCCCGCGCCAAGGGTATCGCGCAATGGATCGAGCGTATGCGGGGATCGCTGACGCCGCCCAAGGGCGCCGATACGGTGGCGCTGAATGCGGTCGTCATCGCCGCCGTCCAGCAGCTCGTTCTGGCGGCTGAAACCTCCGGCAGCTTTGCCGGTCTGCCGCTGAAGTCGCAGAAGGATTGGGCGAGAGCCGTGTCCGCCGTCGCCCGCATGGCCCGCGCAGCCTACGCTTGAACCGGTTTTCCGCCGGTCTCCCTGAAAATCAAAGACTGCAGCGCACTATCCACACACCATCCACAGCCCGCCGCCGCGCCATTAACCTTAACAACTGGTTTACGTTGCGCCATTGCGCGTTAACTGGAATGGTTGCCCAATGGTTAATTTCAGCCGGGCTCGGAGCATGATGCTGCGAGGGCTGTTGCGTGAACCCGTTCTGTTCTGTGGGGCAGGCGGGAGGGTGTGTGATGCGTATGAACACCGGGCGGAGCAGGGTGGTGGCGATGGCGTGCCTTTCGGCGTTCTTTGCCGTGCTGGCAGTCAGCCTCGTCGTTCCCTTCGTGGTGGTCGCCGTCATGGGGCTGGTGGATCGGCTTCTGATGCACGTCTGGTACGGTGTCGTGCCCGATCTGCTGCCGAAACTGTTAGCCCGATGGATGCCGCAGCCGATTTCGGCTGAGGAGACAGCCGTATGAAATGGTTCCTTGTCTTCTGGCTCGGACCGATTGTCTTTCTCGGCGGCTGGTATGGCCTGTCCTACTACGACATGAATTTCGGCTTCTTCATGCTCACGCGTCAGGCGCATGAACTCGTGCTGAAGATGTATGCCGAAACGCTGGGCATCGATCCGCAATCGGTCGCGCCTCTGGTCGCGAAGGCGATCGGCACGGACAGTCTCTTCGTGATAGCCATTCTTCTGTTCCGCCGCCGCAAGAAGATTGCGGCTCGCTGGAAGGCGCGCCGCGCTCAGTCTTCGCCGGAGGCAGCCCTTCGCAGCGACGACAATCTGTCCAACGCGCCCTGGAGAATGAAGGACGCGGCGGCCGAATCGATCCGCTCCGCCCGCTTGGCTCTCGACACATCCATTTCCAGCAATGCCCGTTCGGCCGCGACCGTCGAAAGCCGCTCGTCCCAGTAAATAAAGGGCAGGGCTGTCTTTGCTTCCATGTTGCGTACGAAGGCGCGTGTCGCCTGAACGCGCGGGCCCGCACTGCCATCCATGTTCATCGGCAGGCCGATGACGAAGGCCGCCACCTTTTCCTTTTCCGCGAAAGTCAGCAGCGCCTCCGCATCCGGCCCGAATTTGACGCGCTTGATCACCGGACGCGGCGTCGCAAAGCGCAGGCCGATATCAGACAGCGAAAGCCCGATCGTCTTCGTGCCGAGATCGAGCCCTGCAATGGGCTGACCTGCGGGCAGGGCTCCGGCGAAATCTTCAAGTGTGAGGATCGTCATGGAATGCGGCGGCTCTTGGCGTTCGAGTGCAAATCATTCACTCTCCATAACAGAGGGAACCGTTCTTGCCAAAACCAGCCTGTCGCGAAGGGGTGACTTGGCTTATAAAGCCCCGCACATCCTCCGGAATTCAGCATGCTCGCCATCTTCTCCATCACGCTGCCGATCTTCGTTCTGATTGGAACGGGCGTCATTGCCGGCCGGTTCCTGAGCCTTGAGCGCAAGGATCTGCGCGGGCTTTCGCACTTCGTCTGGTATTTTGCGCTTCCCGCGCTTATCCTGCGCGCCTTCGTGCTGCACCCGATCAGCGACTTCCTGCATCTCGATTATCTGCTGCTCTATCTGACCGCCTCGTTGCTGACCTTCGGCATGACGCTCTCCGTGGCGCGTTTTACGCGCGGCAAGTCGCTGACCGAGAGCGCCTTGATGGCGCTCGGCTCGGCGAGCGGCAACAGTGGCTTCGTAGGGTTTCCCGTCGCCTCGCTAGTGGTCGGCCCGCTGGCCCCGATCGGCCTGGCGCTCAATATGATCGTGGAGAATCTTGTCATCCTGCCAACGGGCATGGTGCTTGCTGAGGATGGCCAACGCGGCGGTGCGGGCGCGCTGAAAGCGCTCCGCGGATCGCTGATGTCCCTCGTCCGCAATCCGCTGATCATCTCGCTCGTCATCGGCGCGGCGATCTCGGCATCCGGGATCGATTTCAAGAGCATGGCGCTTTTCCATGCCATCGACATGCTGGCCAATGCTTCCGGCGCGGTGGCGCTCTTCATTGTCGGTGCCACGCTGGTCTCGACGAAGGCGGGCGGCAGCCTCCTGCCGGATGCGACGCAGGTATCGGTGGGGAAGCTGGTCCTGCATCCCTTGAGCGTCCTTGCGGTCTCCTTCCTGATGCCGGGTCTCGATCCCGAAATGCGCAAGATGGCAATCGTCTATGCGGCGTCGCCGATGCTGACGGTCTATCCGATCATCGGCCAGCGCTTCGGCTACCAGGAAATGAGTTCGGCGGCGCTGCTTATGGCCACGACCGCCAGCTTCTTCACGATTTCAATCATGCTGGCGCTGGTCTGAGCTTACCAGTGGGCGATGCGGTCGCCGCCGGTAAACTGCGCGCTCTTCGGCGTGTATTCGAAAAGCTCGATGCGCACGCCATTTGGATCGGTGATCCAGCTCTGCCAGGTGTCGTCGCAGCCGTTGGACTTGGCTGAGGCCTCCACCCCGCAATCGCGGATATGGGCGATCGCCTCATCCATGTTCACGAGCTCAAAGCAGATATGGTTGATCTGGTTGCGTTTGGAATACTCAGCCTCCGCATTCTCGAAGACCTCGATATGCGTGTCGCCGCCGGCATCGAGATAGTAGCCGAAGACACGGCTGTCGCGGGTAAAGTTGAACACTTTTTCGAAGCCGAGAACCCGGCTGTACCATTCCGCCGTCGCGTCGATATCTCTCGCGAAAATGCAGACATGGGCGATCTTGCGGATGATTTTCTGTTTCATGGATATGAACTCCTCCTGCTCCCTGATCCGAGTATAGGCCAAACCGCGTAACGCGAAAGTGTGAGACTGGGGGTTGATCCTGCTGTTGCAGTCCCTAATCTGCATCTGCCTCCGTGGCCGGACGCTCCCCTGCGGCGACCGGCCCATATCCCAAAGACATCTAGGGAGACTTCCCATGAAAATCACCTGGCTCGGCCATTCCGCGTTCCGCCTCGATACGGCCAAGGCGAAGATCCTCATCGACCCGTTTTTCACCGGCAATCCGGGCTTTCAGGGCCTCGACGCCAAGGACGCCACAAAAGATATCACCCACATCCTCCTGACCCACGGCCATGGCGACCATGTCGGCGATACGCTGCAGATCGCCGCTGAGACCGGCGCGACTGTGGTGGCCAATTTCGACCTCTGCATGTGGCTGGCCCACAAGGGTCTGAAGAACTTCTCGCCGGGCAATACCGGCGGCACCATTGGCATGGAAGGCTTCACCGTCACCTTCACCAACGCGCTGCATTCCTCCGCCTCGATCACCGAGGACGGCATTTCGCACGCGCTCGGGAATCCGAACGGCCTGATGCTGCATTTCGACGACGAGCCGTCGCTCTTCCACATGGGCGACACGGATATCTTCTCCGACATGGGCCTGATCAACGAACTGCACCAGCCCGATATCGGTATCGTGCCGATCGGCGACCGCTTCACCATGGGTGGGGCAGTCGCAGCGCTCGCCGCACAACGCTTCTTCAACTTCAAGACGGCGATCCCCTGCCACTACGGATCGTTCCCGATCATCGACCAGACGGCAGACAAGTTCATTGCCGGTCTCGATGGCACGAAGACCAAGGTGGAAGCGCCGAAGGCCGGCGGCAGCGTTGAGGTTTGAGGCCCTGAATAGGGCAATCGGCGGCGTTTGAGCCGCCGGCTGCCTTCAAAAACCGTTGCATAGCGCCCGCCTGCCAATTATAGCCGGTCCCATATGCGGCTGCTCGATGCGCGGCCGGACCTCTGTTGCATGCTGAACGTTCTGGAGACGCCGAATGTCTGTCGATCTCGCCACCGTCAAGCGCGTTGCGCGCCTTGCCCGTCTCGCCGTTTCCGAAGAGGAAGCGCAAAAGATGGTGGGCGAACTGAACGGTATTCTCGGCTTCGTCGAGCAACTGTCGGAAGTCGACGTCAAGGGTGTCGAGCCGATGACCTCGGTCACGCCCATGGTCATGCGCAAGCGCGCCGATGTCGTCAATGACGGCGACAAGGCCGCGGACATCATCGCCAACGCGCCGGCCACGACCGAGAATTTCTTCATGGTGCCGAAAGTGGTCGAATAAGACCGCTGCCGACCCGCATATCGCCAAACGCCACGATTTCAAGACGAAACGATCGCACCATGACCGAACTGACAAAGCTCACGATTGCTGAAGCCCGCGCCAAGCTCACCGCCAAGGAAATCTCCGCCGTCGAGTTGACCGACGCCTATCTCTCGGCAATCGAAGCCGTGAACCCGGCGATCAACGCCTATGTCACTGTCACGCCGGACAAGGCGCGCGAGATGGCCAAGGCCTCCGACGCACGCATCGCAGCAGGCAAGGCGGGCGCACTGGAAGGCATCCCGCTCGGCATCAAGGACCTCTTCGCCACGCGCGACGTCCACACCCAGGCCTGCTCGCACATTCTCGACGGCTTCAAGCCCAAATACGAATCGACCGTCAGCCAGAATCTCTGGGACGATGGCGCTGTCATGCTCGGCAAGCTGAACATGGACGAATTCGCCATGGGCTCGTCCAACGAAAGCTCCTATTACGGCCCGGTCATCAACCCGTGGAAGGCCGAAGGCTCCAATCAGCAGCTCGTTCCCGGCGGCTCCTCGGGCGGTTCGGCCGCAGCCGTCGCCGCCCGGCTCTGCGCCGGCGCGACAGCCACCGACACGGGCGGCTCGATCCGCCAGCCGGCCGCCTTCACCGGCACGGTCGGCATCAAGCCGACCTATGGCCGCTGCTCGCGCTGGGGTATCGTCGCGTTTGCCTCCTCGTTGGATCAGGCCGGCCCGATTGCCCGCGATGTGCGCGATGCCGCGATCCTCTTGAAGTCTATGGCGAGCGTTGATGCCAAAGACACGACCTCCGTCGATCTGCCGGTTCCGGACTATGAAGCCGCCATCGGCAAATCGCTGAAGGGCATGAAGATCGGCATTCCGAACGAATACCGCGTCGAAGGCATGCCGGAAGAGATCGAGAAGGTCTGGCAGAAGGGCATGGACTGGCTGAAGGATGCCGGCGCCGAGATCGTCAACATCTCGCTGCCGCATACGAAATATGCGCTCCCGGCTTATTACATCGTCGCACCTGCCGAAGCCTCGTCCAACCTTGCCCGATATGACGGCGTCCGCTACGGCCTGCGCGTCGACGGCAAGGACATTGTCGACATGTACGAAAAGACGCGCGCCGCCGGCTTCGGCAAGGAAGTCAAGCGCCGCATTATGATCGGCACCTATGTTCTCTCCGCCGGCTATTACGACGCCTATTACCTGCAGGCGCAGAAGGTCCGCACCCTGATCAAGCGCGACTTCGAGATCGCTTTCGCGAACGGCGTCGACGCCATCCTGACCCCCGCCACCCCGTCCTCCGCCTTCGGCATCGCGGACGAGGATCTGGCCTCCGATCCGGTCAAGATGTACCTCAACGACATCTTCACGGTGACGGTCAACATGGCCGGTCTCCCCGGCATGTCCGTCCCCGCCGGCCTAGACCACAAGGGCCTTCCGCTTGGCCTCCAGCTCATCGGCAAGCCGTTTGAGGAAGAGACGCTGTTCAAGACGGCTTATGTGATCGAACAGGCCGCAGGCACGTTCTCGCCGAAGAAGTGGTGGTAAGAGGTTTAAGGCCCTCTACCTCGACTGTGCCAGAACATAGGCTTTCAGAACCGCGTTCATTCGCGTCTGATAGCCTTTGCCTCGTGCCTTGAACCATTCAAGCACATCGGCATCGATGCGCATGGTGATCTGTTCCTTCGGGGACGGCTCGACGAGCTTTGCATTCTTGAAGAATGCCTCGTCCAGTTCAGGAATATCGCTGTAGTCGATATCCTGATCCGAATCCGCGCGTTTTTTCAGTTCCTCAACTCTTGCTGGCGATAAAGGCATCGTAAAGCATCCTTTCCTTGCGGTTGGCGAGGCGGGCGGAAATCAGTCTCGTCCGTGCCGTGCCGTATGGACAACCACGACGGTGACAACCCCGTCGATCTCACCGATGCTGATCTCGCGGTTCTCGCCATAGTCGATGCGGTCGTCTGTTGACGTCAGAACAGGCCGCTCGAAAATCATCCGCGCTTCGTTGAAGCCTATGCCGTGCTTCGCGAAATTGCGTTCGTCCTTGGCTGGGTCCCATTCGAATTCCATAACTACAAATGTAGTTACAAGCGAGCGACTTCGCAACAGTTTTGCGAAGCGAGAGGTGATGGCTGACGTAATTGCGGTGGGTCTTACTTTAGCGGTATGGAAATGTCTGACTTTGCGGGCATAATGCGAGCCGACGGGGATGCCGGGGATGGCAATATGGCGGCGATACGCAATGCGCGTTCAGACGAGGCGGAGGTTCTGGCGGCCATTGGCTTCCGGGCCTGGGATTCGACGTCAGACGGCTGGGGCGATGCGGAGGATATCCGCGAGAACGCCTATCGTGCCTTTGAGATATTCACGCGCAACAACTGGCTCTCGATCGACGTTGCCGAACGGGCAGGGCAGATCGTTGGGTGGGGTGCGCGGGAAAAGCTGGACAACAGCATCACCGATCTCTGGATCGAGCCGGTCTTTCAGCGCCAGGGCGTCGGTGCGGCTCTGCTCGCCCATCTTGAGGACGAGATCGCAGCCCACGGCCACGAGACTGCGCTGACGCAGGTCCATTCCGAGAACTCGGCAGCGCTCGCCTTCTTCCGCAAGGCCGGCTATGGCGTGTCATGGATGACGACAGCCTGGTCGCCCAAGCTTGATCGCGACGTCGACACGGTCGGCCTCGTCAAGCGTCTGGTCGAGGAAAAGACCGGCAGCGGTTACAGCGAGTTCTGAGCCGGATCTTCGGTGAGCATCTGATCGCGCATCCGGCTGAAGAGGTCGCGGTTGCGGCAGAAGCGGGGCGCCTGCTGCGGCTCGTGATTGTCTTCCAGCCAGTCGGCGCAGTCGTGCGGACGGCTGCAGGCGAGGCAGCGCTGGCCGGCGCGCTTCATGACGTTGCGATGATCGGGCAGGTCTTCGAGATGCGCGGTCAGGCCCAGCTTGGCGGTCATGGCTTCGAGCAGCATGGCGTGCTCGTTGACCCGGATAAAATAGTTCAGGATACTCATGCGTCTTCTCCATCGATGCCATGACGATCGATGAAAGATGCGCGGTCCGCCTTGATCCTGCTCAAGTGCATCGGCTAGCCTTGAGAGCCGCAAATCCCTTGCGCCCTCCGGTCATTTGTTTTACCGGAAGGCTTCGAAATCCGATTGATGCCGAGAGCTTTTCCATGACCCTTGTCGATGTCCGCACGCCCGATCCGAAACGCTTCATCCCCGGCGCCACTGGCGACTGGGAAGTCGTGATCGGCATGGAAGTCCATGCGCAGGTTCTGTCGAATTCCAAGCTCTTCTCCGGCTCGTCGACCGAGTTCGGCCGTCCCGAGAATACCAATGTGTCGCTGGTCGATGCCGCCATGCCGGGCATGCTGCCGGTGATCAACGAGGAATGCGTCAGGCAGGCCGTGCGCACCGGCCTTGGCCTGAAGGCACAGATCAACCATCGCTCGCTGTTCGACCGCAAGAACTATTTCTATCCGGATCTGCCGCAGGGCTACCAGATCTCGCAGTTCAAGGATCCGATTGTCGGCGAGGGCAAGATCGTCATCTCGCTCGGGCCGGACCGCCAGGGCAATTTCGAGGATATCGAGATCGGGATCGAGCGCCTGCATCTGGAGCAGGACGCCGGCAAGCTGATGCATGACCAGCATCCGACCATGACCTATGTCGACCTCAACCGCACCGGCGTCGCGCTGATGGAAATCGTCTCCAAGCCCGATATGCGCTCGGCCGACGAAGCCAAGGCCTATATGACGAAGCTGCGCACCATCGTGCGCTATCTCGGTACCTGCGACGGCAACATGGACGAAGGCTCGATGCGCGCCGACGTCAACGTGTCTGTCCGCAAGCCGGGCGGCGAATTCGGCACGCGCTGCGAAATCAAGAACGTCAACTCCATCCGCTTCATCGGCCAGGCCATCGAATACGAAGCCCGCCGCCAGATCGCCATTCTGGAAGACGGCGGGTCGATCGACCAGGAAACCCGTCTCTTTGATGCGGGCAAGGGCGAGACGCGTTCGATGCGCTCCAAGGAAGACGCGCATGATTATCGCTATTTCCCCGATCCGGACCTGCTGCCGCTCGAATTCGACAACGCCTTCGTCGCAGACCTGCTGAAGGACCTGCCGGAACTGCCCGACGACAAGAAGGAGCGTTTCGTCAAGGATCTCGGCCTGACCGTCTATGACGCCTCCGTGCTCGTTTCGGAAAAGGCGATTGCCGCCTATTTCGAGGCCGTTGCAGAAGGACGCGACGCCAAGACCGCCGCCAACTGGGTCATCAACGACTTGCTGGGTGCCTTGAACAAAGCCGGCAAAGACATTGAAGAGACTCCGGTTTCTCCCGCCCAGCTTGGCGGCATTCTCGACCTCATCAAGGATGGAACGATCTCGGGCAAGCTCGCCAAGGACCTCTTCGAAATCGTCTTCAACGAAGGCGGCGATCCGGCCAGGATCGTCGAAGAGCGCGGCATGAAGCAGGTCACCGACACCGGCGCCATCGAAAAGGCGGTCGATGAAATCATCGCGGCCAACCCGGATCAGGTCGAAAAGGCCAGGGCCAAGCCGACGCTGGCCGGCTGGTTTGTCGGTCAGGTCATGAAGTCGACCGGCGGCAAGGCAAACCCGCAGGCAGTTCAGGCCCTCGTCAAGGCCAAGCTGGGGATCGAGGAATAATGTTCTTCATCCGCTCCGCCGGCGAACAGGACCTGAAGAAGGTGCAGACGCTGCTGGCGGAGACGTGGCGCGATACCTATACGCCGTTCCATGGCGATCACGTTGTTGAGGCGATGATCGCACACTGGCATTCGCCCGGTTCGCTGAAACAGCGGCTCGGACGCCCGGACTCGGAATTTCTGGTGGCCGACGACGGCCGCCAGCTGGCCGGCATGGCCTATGCCGCCATGTCGCGCAAGACGCCGAAGCTCGCCAACCTGCATCAGCTTTATGTCCATCCGCTCTGGCAGGGGCAGGGAATCGGCACCGATCTCTTTGCCGAGATCGAAACCTGCTTCCCGGATGCTGACCGCATGCATCTGGAAGTGACGGTGGAGAACGGGCGGGCCTTCGACTTCTACACCAAGGTCGGCTTCCGCGAGATCGGCCGCGTGGACAATGTCGGCCCGCCGGGCGCAAATCTGCCCGCCATCCTGATGGAAAAGGCGCTGGCCTTCTAACTTCCGGAGATACTCCCTTGAAAGCCGTCTATTTCGAACGCTTCTGCGAGCCGCCGCGCATCGCCACTCTCCCCGATCCGGAGCCGGGAGCAGACGGCGTGGTCGTCAAGATCGAGGCGACGGGGCTTTGCCGGTCCGACTGGCACGGCTGGATGGGCCATGACAGCGATATCGTATTGCCACATGTGCCGGGCCACGAACTGGCCGGTACGGTCGTGGCGACCGGCCGCAATGTTCTGCGCTGGAAGAAGGGTGATCGCGTCACAGTACCCTTTGTGTCCGGCTGCGGCCGCTGCGCCGAATGCGCCTCCGGAAACCAGCAGGTCTGCGAAACGCAGTTCCAGCCGGGTTTCACGGCCTGGGGTTCCTTTGCCGAATATTGCGCCATCGACTATGCCGACGCCAATCTCGTGCGTCTGCCGGAGAGCATGGATTTCGCCACCGCCGCCGGCCTCGGCTGCCGCTTCGTGACATCGTTCCGCGCGGTCGTCGATCAGGCCCGCGTTCAGCCCGGCGAATGGGTCGCAGTCCACGGCTGCGGTGGCGTTGGGCTCTCGGCCATCATGATCGCGAACGCCATGGGCGCGAATGTCGCCGCCGTCGATCTCTCAGATGACAAGCTGGAGTTCGCGAAGAAGCTCGGCGCCGCTGTTACGGTCAATGCCCGCAACGTCAGTGATGTCCCAGCCACGATCCGCGAAATCACATCTGGCGGCGCGCATGTCTCGGTCGATGCGCTGGGCCACCCGACGACGCTTTCCAACTCCATCCTCTGCCTGCGCCGACGCGGCCGCCATGTGCAGGTCGGCCTGCTGCTCGCCGACCAGTCACGCCCGCCGGTTCCGATGGACCGCGTCATCGGCTGGGAGCTGGAAATCAAGGGCAGCCACGGCATGCAGGCGCATCGCTACGGCGCCATGTTCTCGATGATCGAGACGGGCAAGCTGAAGCCGGAGCTGATGATCGGGCGCAGGCTCAGCCTCCATGAAGCGCCCGAGGCTCTCATGGCGATGGACCGCTTCGACGGTGTCGGCATCGGCGTGATAACACGCTTCTGACCATCGTCATCAGTTGAGTCGCTTGCGCAAACCGTCGAGAATGATCTCGCTCACCTTGTCGTAGTCATTGTTGAAATGGTGGTCGCCGGGCAGTTCGACCACCGCGACGCCCTTGTCCTTCAAGTCTTTGCAGACGGCCTCGCCATCGCCGGTTCCGTAGATGCACTGCACCAGTTTCGGGTCAATTTTGGCAACGGCATCGAGCGTCGTTCCGCCCTGAAAGCTTCCTGCAGCGCCGAACCAGCCGGTCACCGAAATTTCGTAATCGACCGATTTCGTCAACGCGAGTAGCGACATGAACTTGACGGCCGCCTGCTGACGCGGCGGCAGCGCGTCGTAGGCCGAAGGGATGACATCCGCGCCGAAGGAATAGCCGAGCAGGAGGACATTCTTCACCTTCCACTTCTTGCGATAAGCGTCGATGATCCGAGTGAGATCCTTCGCAGTCGTTGCCTGATCCTTCTTCTTCCAGAAATAGCGCAGCGCATCGACGCCGACGACCGGAACGCCCTGGGTCTGGAGATTTGCGCCGATCTGGGTGTCGATGTCGCGCCAGCCGCCGTCGCCGGAATAGAAGATCGCCATCGTGTCGAATTTCGGCGTTGCCGAGAGTTCGGTCAGCGGCAGGCCGAGAGCGTTGGCGGCCGCGTCTCCATCGGCGATATTGTCTTTCAGGGCCTCAAGAAGCAGGTCGTCGGTGGACGCGTCTTCCTTGACGACCTTGACGTCCGGGTGTGCCGCCACGATGGCCGCGACATTGGCCTTGCCGTCGGCGGGCGCATTCGGTGTCTCGATCACGGTCACAGGGGCAGGCAGGGGATCGTCGGTCAGCGCGTAGATATAGCCGCGTGGTGTCGGCTGTTTGGTCGCGGGCGTGCAGAGCTGCGTCGTCAGCGGGATTTCCGCCGTCGGATCGACCACAATCGCTTCATCGATCGTGGCGGGCGGAGACTGCGCGATCATGGCCAGGGCCAGCGCACCACCCGGTCCATCGCCGGCCAGAACCGGTGCATGATAGGCATTGTCTCCCGCACGGCGCTGCACCTGCTGCGAGAGCGACTCGATATCGGAGATCATATAGATGCAGTCGCCATCGCTCTCCTGAGCCATCGAGGCGACATAGGCCTTGTAGTCGATGCCGACCACGGCAGCCCCGGCGGCGACAAGGGCGTTGAGCCGGTCGTCGTCCTTCTTCGCCCAGCCTTCGGGACCGGAGAGAAGAAACACCATCGATTTCAGACTGCCTTTGGGAAAGGCGATGTGAGGAGACGGGATGAAGCCGGTATCGTATCCGTCTTCGGCGGTGTCTTCGGCCATTGACACATGCGCAGACGCAGCCAGCGCCGAGACGAGCCCGGCCAGCAGCCAATTTCGAAATCTCATTTCCCGACGACTCCCCTCAGCCCCCCACCGATCAGGACCGTCACATCCATGATCGCCATAACGGGCGACGCATTGCCCGACACGGCAATATAGCGTGCTTCCCAACGCGGCGCGAACTTCGATTTGTAGGCCTTGAGGCCTTTGAAATTGTAGAACCGCTCTGCGTGTTCGAAGATCACGCCGCCAATGCGGTCCCACACAGGTGCGGAGTCCCGCTTCGACATGCCCGACAGCGGGGCCATGCCCAGGTTGAACGTCTGGAAGCCCTGGTCGCGAAGATATTCAATGATCCGCACGAACAGGAAGTCCATGCACCCATTGGGCGCCTCGGGGAGAAAGCGCATGAGATCCACAGAGGCTTCCTGTTTGACATCGGTGACGAGCAAGGTGGCAAATGCGACGATCCGGCCGTGCTGTCTGAGCAGCGCGACCGGCTGCGAACGAATATAGTCCGGTTCGAAGGAGCCAAGAGAGAAGGTCTTCTCCCGCGTATCATGCTGTTCGAGCCAGGAACTGGAAACCGCCTGCAACTCGTCCATTTCCGCATCGACTTCGGCGCCCGCGTTCGCGACCTGGAATTCGAGCTCCTCTCGTTGCCCCTTGCTGATGGCCGAGCGCAGGTTCTGCATGCGCGTGCCTTTCAGCTGGAAATCCGGCAAGGAGACCTTGGCCGCTTCTCCGAGCTTGTAGGCTCTCAATCCCGCATCCGCGCAGAAACCGAGCAGGGCCGGCGAAATCTGGTAGAAGACCGCGCGCGCCCCCGCCGCATGCGCCATTTCGACGAAGCGCCAGAGCAGCTCCGTCGCTTCCTCTTCGTCACCGACGGGATCGAAGAGCGCCACCCAGGAGCGCCCCTGGATCCCGTACATGATAAAGCAATTGCCGCTCTCAGAGAGCAGGATCTGCTTGTCACCCATCCGAACCAGATTGGCCTCGGCCTTGCCGTTGCTCATGACGAGCGGCAAGGCCTTTTCCAGCGCATCGCCTGTCGGGAGTTGCGGGCGGAATTTCGCCGGGCGCAGCAGGCTGTAGAGGGCGACCGCCGAGGCTGCGACGGCAAGGCCCGCTGCGGCACGAAGCCCGCGCGGCACTTCATCCGCGATCTCGAATTCCCACCAGAGACTGTCGGAATAATCGACGTCGCGATAGACGAAGAAAAGCAGCGTCACGGCAGAAGCAACGATCACGGCCATGGCCGCCACCCACGAGGGAGCAAGCGCCTGATGGATCAATGATGCTGGCCTCTTGAACCGGCGGTGCGTCATCGACAAGGCCAGAATGAGAACAACAAGAAGCGAGGCTTCGAGCGGGGACACACCGCGCAGGTTTGCGAAGAACAATGCGGCCACACTTGTGGCGAGCGCGAACCACCACGCTGCATCCAGCCTGTTGGAAAGTCCGCGTGCGGCGATGAATATCCCGAGGCCGAGCAGACTCGTTACGAAATGCGCACTCTCCACGATGGAAACCGGCATGTAGTTCTCAAGCCGCACCAGCTTGTCGTCGTTGGTCGGCGTGACGCTCGAGAAGATCAGGATGGCGCCGGTCACGACCGAAAGGGCGGCAATCAACGCCGGGGCGAGACGCGGCTCAAGCTGGCGGAAGGCCGCTGCTACCGGAACAAACGCGAAGCGGCGCGTCTCGACGAGGATCAAGGCCACCGCCGCGATCAGAAGAGGAAGGACATTGTAGATCAGGCGATAGAGAAGGAGACTGCCGAGAAGGCGATCGACCGGAACATGCGCGCCGAGCGCCGAAACCATGACCGCCTCGAAAATCCCGATCCCGGCGGGGACGTGACTGATGAGACCGAGACCGATGGCGGTGGAGTAGATGGCAAAAAATGAAGGCCAGCCGACGGCGTCCTGCGGGATGAGGACATAGAGCGCAGTGGCGGAGGCCGCCATGTCGAGCGCGCTGACCAGGAATTGCTGGGACGAGGTCTTGCTGTCGGGAAGCCGCAGGGTGATGGCCCCGATGCTGACGCGCCGACCGCCGCGACCGAGGACGA
This sequence comes from Limnomicrobium aquaticum, assembly GCF_040545545.1. Classification (NCBI taxonomy): domain Bacteria; kingdom Pseudomonadati; phylum Pseudomonadota; class Alphaproteobacteria; order Hyphomicrobiales; family Rhizobiaceae; genus Limnomicrobium; species Limnomicrobium aquaticum. Next base: position 1,341,383 of record NZ_JBEPMB010000001.1, on the reverse strand, counting down.
GAAGGGCCGACAGCACAAGAAGGATCAGAATTGAAATACCCCTGATGAGGGTCGAATCGAGTCCCGACAGGGCGGAAAGCCGTGGCGCAGTCACCAGCACGGCAATGGCCGTCACGCCCAGAATGCCAAGTCCGAAGGCCAGCGTCACGAAGGCGACGATCTTGCCGACTTCCTCGGGTGTCAGACCGAGACGCAAATAGGCCCTAAGCCGGATGGCGCCGCCCGAAAGCGCACCAAACCCGGCCGTATTGCCGATCGCATAGGCGCTGAACGAGGTGATGGCGACCGAGACGAGCGGCAGTTTCTCTTTGCGCACATAGTCTATCGCATTGATATCGTAGCAGATAAGCGCCACGAAACTGAGCGCCGTGAAGAGCAGGGACAGAAGCATCGCCGACAAGGGCGTGGCCCCGATGGCATCCCGCACATCTTCGATGCGAATCTCGATTGTGAGCTTGTAAATCGCGAAGGCGGTGAGGCCGCTGACAATCAGGATTGCAGCAAGCAACAGATATTCCCGGTACCGTTCGAAAAGGTAGAGCAGGCGGAATACCACGCCCTTTCTCCCTTCTTGGACCGGATTTTCTGTTTCCGCGGCAGGTGTCATGAATGAGGCAAGGCCCTTTAATAATTGAGTGGAGCGGTGTTCTTTTATCGTGACGAATTTGCGGCGGGGCAATTGGCGTTCCCAAAAATATTCTTGCGCTTTCCCACTATCATACATTCCGAATGTGAATTTGATTCTGTTTGTTCGCACGGCCGAAGCGACCGTCACAATCCAGCGGGACGAATATTCCGCAGGCGCGAAATGCTCTGGACATTCCATGGCTCAGGCTGCATAAGCGGACAAGAGCCGGGCTTAGAAAAGAGTCCCGCCGTCGAACGTCATATCAAGGCTTTGCGATGAAGAACTTCCTCCTTCAACTTTTCACCTGGTGGAATGGGCAGACCATGGGCACGCGCTTCTTCACGTGGCGCAAGGGCAAGCGGGTCGGCGAGGATCAGTTCGGCAACGTCTATTACGAAGGCCCGATGTCGACCTACGGCCTGCAGAAGCGCTGGGTGATCTACAAGGGTTACGCTGAAGCCTCGGCTATTCCGCCGGGCTGGCACGGCTGGATGCATCACCGCACCGACGTTCCGCCGACCAAGCAGGACTACAAGGCGCATGAGTGGCAGAAGCCGCACCATGCCAACCTGACCGGCACGGCTGCTGCCTACCGTCCGCAGGGCTCGCTCGCCGAAGGCGGCCAGCGTCCGCGCGTTACGGGCGACTACGACGCCTGGACCCCCGGCAACTGACGCCTTGTGGCCACAATCCACATTTACGGGTCGTGGCCATCACGGTTGAATGAGGCGAATCTTGCGAGCAACGGCTAAGCTATTCTACGGCAGAGGGCTGCTCACAGGCCTTGTTGCGATCGTTGCGCTCGGCTTTACTGCCGAGGCACAGGCGGCTCGGATTTCCAATGCCGTTGCTGTCTTCGCTGGCCTGGACAAGATCACCGGCCGCGTCACCACCTTCGATGTCTATATCAACGAGACCGTCCAGTTCGGCGCGCTGCAGGTGACGCCGAAGGTCTGCTATTCGCGTGACGACACTGAAGCGCAGAAGGTTGACGGCTTCGTTGAGGTCGATGAAATCACCCTTGATCGCAAGATTCGCCGCATTTTCACCGGCTGGATGTTTGCCGACAGCCCCGGCCTCAACGCCGTCGAGCACCCGATCTATGACGTCTGGCTGACCGGCTGCAAGCAGAAGTCCGACGTGCCTCCGCCGGATTCGGCCTCGAAGGCGAACTGACTTTTCTCAATTGTTCCCGAAAGGAATGTCTGGCCGCGACACCGCATCGGCCAGCAGGATTTCATACTGCGCCTTCGGGACGTCGATCGCGCCGAATGTCTTCAGGTGCTCGGTGGTGAATTGCGTGTCGAGCAGGCGGAAGCGCCGCTCGCGCAGCCGCTCTACCAGATGTACGAGGCAGATTTTCGAGGCATTGGTCCTTCGCGAAAACATGCTCTCGCCGAAGAAAGCCGCCCCCAGCGACACGCCATAAAGCCCGCCGACCAGTTCGCCATCTTCGAAAGCTTCCACCGAATGGGCGTGGTCCATTTCGTGCAACTGGCCATAAAGATCGAGGATCGTCTCGTTGATCCAGGTCGTCGGGCGATCTTCCGCCGGCTCGCCGCATTTCAGCATGACGTCACGAAACGCCGTGTTGATGCGGATTTCGAAGGGGGATTTGCGCATCATCTTGGCGAGGCTGTGCGAAACGTGGAAACCGTCGAGCGGGATAATGCCACGAAGATCCGGCTGCACCCAGAAGAGTTCCGGATCGTCAGCAGATTCGGCCATGGGGAAGAGGCCTATGGAATAAGCGCGCAGCAGGATTTCCGGTGTCAGCTCCGGGTCCTGTCGCTGCGCGCTCATGATGCTCGTCTTTACTCCGCCGGCTTTTCCGCCAGGTACTTTTCCAGCCAGTGGATATCGTAATCGCCATTGGCGATATCCTGGTTGGAGATCAGATCCTGGAAGAGCGGCAGGGTCGTCTTGATGCCGTCTATGACAAACTCGTCGAGCACGCGGCGGAGCCGCATCATGCATTCGACGCGGGTGCGCCCATGCACGATCAGCTTGCCAATGAGGCTGTCGTAGTAAGGCGGGATCTTATAGCCCTGATAGGCGCCCGAATCGACGCGCACGCCCAGGCCGCCCGGCGCATGGAAATGCGTGATCGTGCCCGGAGACGGCGTAAACGTGCGCGGGTCTTCGGCATTGATGCGGCACTCGATGGCGTGGCCCGAGAACTTGATCTCATCCTGGGTGACCGAGATGCCGCCGCCGGAGGCGATGCGGATCTGCTCATGCACGAGGTCGATACCGGTGATCGCTTCGGTGATCGGATGCTCGACCTGCAGACGGGTGTTCATTTCGATGAAATAGAACTCGCCGTTTTCGTAGAGGAATTCGACCGTACCCGCACCGCGATACTTCATCTTCTTCATGGCGTCGGCGCAGATCTGGCCGATGCGCATGCGCTGTTCGACGTTCAGGGCAGGAGAGTTGGCCTCTTCCCAGACCTTCTGGTGGCGGCGCTGCAACGAGCAGTCGCGTTCGCCTAGGTGCACAGCATTGCCTTCACCGTCGCCCAGAACCTGGACCTCGATGTGGCGCGGCTTGCCGAGATATTTTTCCATGTAGACGGCGTCGTTGCCGAAGGCGGCAAGAGCTTCCGAGCGGGCCGTCGAAACGGCTTCTTCCAGCTCGTCTTCGGTCTTGGCGACCTTCATGCCGCGTCCGCCGCCACCGGCAGTCGCCTTGATAAGAACCGGGAAGCCGATCTCACGGGCGATTTCCAGTGCGTTTTCAGGCTTCACTTCGCCGGCAGAGCCCGGAACGACCGGGATGCCGAGTTCAACGGCAGTCTTCTTGGCGGTGATCTTGTCGCCCATCAGGCGGATATGTTCCGCCGTCGGTCCGATGAAGGTGATGCCATGGGCGTCGAGAATATCGGCGAACTTGGCATTTTCCGACAGGAAGCCGTAGCCCGGATGCACGGCGTCAGCGCCGGTGATCTCGCAGGCGGCGACGATCTGGTGAATGTTGAGATAGCTGTCGCGCGACGGCGGCGGGCCGATGCAGACGCTCTCGTCGGCGAGGCGCACATGCATGGCGTCCGCGTCAGCGGTCGAATGCACGGCGACGGTCGCGATCCCGAGTTCCTTGCACGCCCGGAGGATGCGAAGCGCGATCTCGCCCCGGTTGGCAATGAGGACTTTGGAAATCATGGCAAGCGCCCCTTATTCGATGACGATCAAGGCTTCGCCGAATTCCACCGGTTGGGCATCCGTGACGAGGATTTCGGTGACCTTGCCCGAGCGCGGCGCCGGAATCTGGTTCATGGTCTTCATCGCCTCGATGATGAGGATGGTCTGACCTTCCTTCACCATCTGACCGACTTCCACGAAGGCGCGTGCGCCGGGAGCGGGCGACAGATAGGTCGTGCCGACCATCGGCGAGGTCACGGTGTTCTTCGGGTCGCGGGCTGCAACGGCCGGAACCGCGGCTTCAGCCGGAGCGGCGGCAACGGTTGCGACCGGAGCGGGTGCTGCAACGCTGTAAGCCGGCATGTGCATGGCTGCGGGGGCAGCGCGCGAAACGCGGATGCGCAGAGCATCCTGTTCGACTTCGATTTCGGTGAGGTCGGTCTCTTTCAGGATGTTCGCGAGATCGCGGATGAGGGCCTGATCGATGCCGGTCTTCTTCTCTGCCATGAAAATCGTCCTGTTCTTATTCTTCTCTGGAGCAATTCCGGCGAAACGGGGACCCGGTTTCGCGTCCGGAATTGCGTAAACACTCTGAGCGCCCTTCATGGCCGCGCGCGACATCGTCGCTGCGCCAGCCGGGCGGCGTCGGGGTTCTTCTATAGTCTGGACTTCAGGCAAATGGAAGCCATTGCTTTCCGTGGCCGCCGTCACGGTGAATAACCGTTCCCGCCGGCCACAAAGCAGTGGATAACGTCTCGTTTTAGCAGGCAGCCTTGCCGCAGGCGCGCATGTTGGCGACCTTCTGGGTCAACACGTCGAGGCCCGCAGCACCGGGGGTGAGATCGTTGCCGATGATGTAGGCAGGCGTGCCGTTGATGCCCAGCGCATCTGCTAGCTGGTAGGACGACTTGACGCTCTGCTCGCCCGCATTGGCCGCGACCTGCTTTTCGATTTGAGCCTTGGTCACTCCGAGGCTCTCGGCAACCTTGAGTGCCGTCTCCTTGTTGGCGTGGTTGGTGCCACCGAGCAGGGCCATGTGATACTGGCCGTATTTCTCCGGCGCGATGGCACGGAAGGCGAGCGCTATCTTGTGCGCCTCGATGGAATCCTGACCGAGGATCGGGAATTCCTTGAGCACGAAACGGACATTCGGGTCGGACTTGATGAGCGCCGACATATCCTTGATTGCGTGCTTGCAATAGGTGCAGTTGTAATCGAAGAACTCGACAATGGTGACATCGCCCTTGGGATTACCCATCACGAGGTCGGAGGCGTCGGAGAAAAGCGCCTGCTTGTTCTTTTCGATCCCTGTAGAAGCCTTGGCAGCCGTTGCCTGCTCGCGCTTGGCCTGCAGCGCTTCCTGCGCTTCCAGCAGGACTTCCGGATTGTCGACCAGATACTGGCGCACGATGTCGCCGATTTCCTTCTTCTGCGCATCGTCGAAGGCGCCGGCAGGCGCCGTGGTCGCCAGAATGGATGCGACAACGAAGGCGCCCGATGCCAGCAAGTTCATGATCTTCGATGCCATTTCCGTCTCCTGAGCGCGCGTCGTGATGCTTCGCAAAGCGGCATATCAGACGGCAAATATGGTTGGCCTGTGGCAAAGCGCCCGGCACAAAATTTATCTCTTCGCTCTTTACAATCGGGCGGCCCTGAATACAAACCGCAAAACCCGACAAAACGACCTGCTCGCGCGAATGTGAAGACATCGAAACAGCGGGTAAGAGAAGGAGACTGCCTTGGCCGACCTTTCGAAACGTGGAAACGTCGAACCTTTCCACGCCATGGATGTGCTGGCCGAAGCAATCAGGCGCCGTGCCGCCGGCCATCCGGTCATTTCCATGGCGGTTGGGCAGCCATCGCATCCGGCACCGAAGGCAGCGCTCGCCGCCTCGCGTGCTGCTTTGGAGCACGGTCGGCTCGGCTATACCGACGCCCTGGGCATGCTTTCGCTGAGACAAGCCCTGTCTGCGCATTATCAAAGCCGCTACGGCGTCTCTGTCGATCCGCAGCGCATCGCGGTGACGACGGGCTCGTCCGCCGGTTTCAATCTCGCCTTTCTGGCACTCTTCGATCAGGGCGACTGGGTGGCCATCGCGCGACCCGGCTATCCGGCCTATCGCAACATCCTCAAGGCGCTCGGTCTCAATGTGCTGGAAGTCGCGGCCGATGCGGCAAGCGGCTACACGCTGACACCGGACAATCTGGAGGCGGCCGCCCGCGATGCAGGCATTCGGCTCAACGGCGTGCTGCTCGCCAGCCCGGCCAACCCGACGGGCACGGTGACCGGCGCAGCTGCGCTGAAGGCGCTGGCCGACTATTGCAGCGCCAACGCCATCCACTTTATCTCCGACGAGATCTATCATGGGCTCACCTATGCCGGGGAAGAGACGACGGCGCTTTCGGTCACGGGCGACGCGATCATCATCAACTCGTTCTCGAAATATTACTGCATGACCGGCTGGCGCGTCGGCTGGATGGTACTGCCGGAGACGATGGTCCGCAGCTTCGAACGTATCGCGCAGAGCCTCTACATCTCTGCGCCCGAACTCTCGCAGATCGCCGCCGAAGCGGCACTGGGTGAAACGGAAGAACTGGAGCAGGTCAAGGCGAGCTATCGCCGCAACCGCGAAATCCTGCTCGAAGCGCTGCCGCGCATCGGGCTCAACCTGGCATCGCCGATGGATGGCGCCTTCTACGCCTATGCCGATGTCAGCCGCTTCACCAATGACTCGATGGCATTTGCACGCCGCATGCTGAGCGAAACCAATGTTGCCGCAACGCCCGGCATCGATTTCGATCCCATCGACGGGCATCATACCATGCGCTTCTCCTATGCAGGTGCGACCGCCGATATGGTCGAGGCGATGGCGCGGGTGGAAAACTGGCTGAAGGTCCTCTGACGATCTTTTCCGGGCGGAAGACTGTTTCCGTTCCGGCTACGCCTTGGAATTCGATCCCGGACGCCTATATTGGGTTCACCTGTCCCCTGACCCAATATTGCTTCAGAGGTTACTGATGAAATCCCTGGAACTGCTTGTAGAACGCATCATCCTGTCCAGCCGCTGGATATTGGTGGTGTTCTACCTGGGCCTTGCCGCAGCACTGGCGCTTTACGGCTTCTCGTTCCTGCTGAAGTTCATCAAGATCGCTTCCAATGTCATGGTCGCGACCGAAGGTGACATGATCCTCGCGATGCTGGGGCTCATTGACGCCGCGCTGGTGGGCAGTCTCATCGTGATGGTGATGATTTCCGGTTACGAAAACTTCGTCAGCCGCTTCGACGAGGCTGAGGCGGACGCTGAAAACAAGGACGTGTCCTTCCTTGGGAAGCTCGATTCGGGCAGCCTGAAGATCAAGGTTGCCTCATCCATCGTGGCGATCTCGTCGATCCACCTTTTGCAGGTCTTCCTCAACATCAACGAATATACCGACACGAAGATCGTGCTTCTGACCGGCATCCACATTGCCTTCGTCGTATCGGCGCTCATGCTCGGCTATCTGGAAAACATGATGTCGAAGACGAAAAAGGGTGTGGGGAAGAGCTAAACGCTCACCTCAGTCCCATCTTACATATTCCTCCAGACGTCTGCCGTTAATGCCGCATAAACCGCGTTCTGCAAATTGGCGCCGGTCTCTCAAAAATTGGGAACAATTTTAATCGTGCTCGCGCGAGGATACGGCCCATTCTTAGGGGACGGGTTTCGAGGGTTCGATGCAGCAGCAACAGGCAACAATCAGCGTGAGGTTGACATCGGGAAGGCGCGCGCTCCGCCATGGGCGGCTCTCGCGTCTGGTCTTCGTCCTTGCGTTCATAATGATTTTGCTCTCGGCGGTGTCGCTCGCCTATGTCGGCAATATCGCCTCGCGCGAAGCAGACGCTCAGGCCACGGAGAAGCAGCGCCAGCTCCTCGACAACGTGCTGGTCGGCCGCATGCAGCTCATGTCGCGCGACCTCTACAGCATCGTGCATTGGGACGACGCCGTAACCGGTCTCGTCAAGAAGTTCGACCATGACTTCGTCACTGATCAGCTGATCTACTGGCTGGACCTGAACCTGCAGGCGCAGAAGACGTATATCATTTCCGCCAACGGGCGCGTTTTTGCGGATATCATCAATTCGCAGGCCCAGTTCTCGCGTCGTTCGCTTCCGGACCAAGATCCCCTGATGCATCTATCTCGTCAGGCGGTAGACCGGTTCATGGCGTTGCGGGTGCCCGTCGAGGAGGGCTTCGGTCTGAAGACCATCTCACTCTCTCAAGTCAACGAGCTGGCGGCAACGGCAGTGATGAGCGTCGATGGCCAGCCGTCCCTTGTCACCGCAATGGTCGTAACACCCGACGATCAGGAAAGCCTGCCTTCCAGATTTGATCCGATCATCGTGGTTGCCGCCAAGACGCTCGACAGCGCGTTGCTGGCCGAACTGAACCAGACCCTGTCTTTCCAGAACTTCACCTTCGAGCAGCCGGGTGAAAAGGACCCGACGCGCACCATGCAAATGGTTGCGGGTCCCGACGGGAAGCCGATTGGCCAGTTTGTCTGGCGCGGCTCGCAGCCTGGAACCGCCGTCTGGTCGGTGGTCATGCCGGTCATTCTGGCGGTTTGCGGCCTGATGACGGTCATTACCGCCTTCGCGGCCCATCGCATCGGCAATCTGTCCTCCAAGCTCGAGGAAAGCGAAGAGCACAACCGCTTCCTGGCGCTGCACGACAACCTCACGGGCCTGTCTAACCGCTTCCATTTCCACGAGGCGCTTGACCGCCACATCTCAAGCCTCCCGCAGAACCAGTTCGCGGTGCTCGCATGCGATCTCGATCGGTTCAAGGCCGTCAACGATACCTATGGCCATGCCGCGGGCGACGCCGTCATCCGTGCGGTCGCCAACCGGATCGCCGCAACGGTGGGAACCGCGGGCATGGTGGGTCGCGTCGGCGGCGACGAATTCGTCATCCTGCTCAACGGATTTACCGACATCCCGCGCCTTCAGATCCTCTGCCGCCAGATCATTGCCAGCGTCTGCGAGCCGATCATGCTGGACAATGGAGTGATGACGAGCGTTGGTGTCAGCCTTGGCGTGGCGCTCGCACCGGCATCGGGCTCCACGAATACGCATCTGATGGCAAGTGCCGACGCAGCGCTCTACGCGGCCAAGGAGCAGGGCCGGGGCCGCGCCGTGTTTGCCCACGAACTTGCCAGCGCGAAGAATGAGACCGCGACACCTGAAAAGGACGATAGCGCGCATCGCGCCGCCTGAGCGGAGATCGCGGAAAGGAAAGCCTCGCAATCGTGAAGGATTGCGAGGCTTTTGTTTTGTGAGACTTCCGGAGTGCTATCGGCGCGAGAGCACGGATGTCCGCTTCTCAGTCGATATCAGCGACAGCGACATCGGCCCCACCCGTGACGCGGTGGGCCAGTGCTGCTTCCATGAACTCGGTGATGTCGCCATCGAGAACATCGCCCGGAGCCGAGCTTTCCACGCCCGTTCGCAGGTCCTTGACCATCTGGTAGGGCTGCAGGACGTAGGAACGGATCTGGTGACCCCAGCCGATATCGCTCTTGGACGCGGCCTCCGCGTTCGCGGCGGCTTCGCGGCGTTCCAGCTCGGCCTCATAGAGGCGCGAGCGCAGCATTTCCCAAGCCTTGGCGCGGTTCTTATGCTGCGAGCGTTCCTGCTGGCAGGCCACCACGATGCCGGAGGGCATGTGCGTGATGCGCACGGCCGAGTCGGTCGTGTTGACGTGCTGACCACCGGCGCCCGACGAGCGATAGGTGTCGATGCGGCAATCGCTCTCGTTGATGTCGATCTGGATCGAGTCGTCGACCACCGGATAGACCCAGATGGACGAGAAGGACGTGTGCCGGCGCGCGTTGCTGTCATAGGGCGAGATGCGCACGAGACGATGCACGCCCGATTCGGTCTTCAGCCAGCCATAGGCATTCTCGCCCTTGACAAGGATCGTCGCAGACTTGATGCCGGCTTCTTCGCCGTCATGCATTTCCAGGATTTCGACCTTGAAGCCCTGGCGTTCCGCCCAGCGGGTATACATGCGGAGCAGGATGTTCGCCCAGTCCTGGCTCTCGGTGCCACCGGCGCCCGAATGCACTTCGAGATAGGCGTCGTTGCCATCGGCTTCGCCGGACAACATCGCTTCGACCTGAAGGCGCGCAAACTCGGTCCTCAGCGACTTGATCGAGTCCTCGGCATCCTTGACGATGCTGGCATCATCCTCGGCCTCGCCGAGTTCGATGAGCTCGATATTGTCATTCAGCTCGGCCTCGAGCTTCTTCAGACCGTTGATGCTCTTGTCCAGGTTCTGGCGCTCGCGCATCAGCTTCTGGGCTTCGGTCGGGTTATTCCAGAGAGTGGGATCTTCTGACTTGTTGTTGAGCCAGTCGAGACGTCTTATCGCCTGATCCCAGTCAAAGATGCCTCCTCAGCAGGCTTATGGCCTGCTTGATTTCATCGACAATATTCTCGATTTCGATACGCATGGGTCCGTTTCTGATCCGTTGGTATAAGCTGGCGATGACATAATTTCTCGGGAGCCCGATGTAAACCCGGCAAACGAAAAAGCGCGGGCGACGGGGCTTTTCAATCGCCGCTGTCGCTGGACATCCTTGTGGGTGTCGCCAGCCCGAGAAATACGATGATCGACTGGTTCATCCTGAGAAGATCGCGTTCTTCCAGATGGCCGATCCGTTTTCCGAGTTTGGTCTTGTTCACTGTCGTGAGCTTGTCGATCATCAGGCAACTGCCGAGCTTGAGACCGTTCATCTCCGAGGGTTCAATTCGAACCCTGAACAGGGGCGCATCGGTGGGGTCGGATGTGAGCCCGCAGACTGTGATCGAATCCGTTTCCGCGAAGCTGTCATCCTGCACGATGACGACAGGGCGGGGTTTGCCCGCGTAGTCATTGCCTCCGGAAACGGTCCAGATATCACCCCGTTTCATTCCTCTGCAAACTCCGAAATGGCTTCTATGAAGGCCTGATCGTCGTTCGCATAGGCGCTTGTCGCAACGGCGCGTGACTGCCGCAGGGCTTCGGCGCGGAACACTTCGGAGCGGGTATCCGGCACCCAAATCTGCACCGGCCTCAAGCCTTGGGCACGCAACCGCGCCCTGTACTCGGAAACCTTTTCCCGTGATGACTTTCGCGCAGGTCCGGAGGCCATGACACATCTCCCGCTTGGTTACATGTAACCTAGCACGGTTCGCGAATGATGGCCAGATAATCAGAACAGGCCCGGTTGGCCCTGCTTCACCGCATCATTGGCCTGCGGCGACTGGTTCATGATCTGCTCCGGCGTCGCATAGTCCTCGCCGCCGATGACGGAGAAGACGTCGGCCGGGCCGGTGCCGGGCTTGAAGGCTTCCACGATCGTGTTCGGATCGCCGGGTCCTGCCTGCATGCCGGTCTTGCGGTCCACTGCGATCAGCTTCATGCCTTCGGGGACAATGAACTTCGAAGGCATGATGTCCTTGTCGGCATCCTGCATGAACTCGTTGAAGATCGGTGCGGAAAGGTGACCGCCGGTGCCGCCGCGGCCCATCGGCTGCGGGTTGTCATAGCCGATATAGACGCCGGCCACGAGGTCGGGCGTGAAGCCGACGAACCAGGCGTCCTTTTCGTCATTGGTCGTCCCGGTCTTGCCGGCGACGTCGCGGTCGAGCTTGACCTGGCCGGCGGCCGTGCCGCGCTGGATAACGCCCTGCATCATCGAGGTGATCTGATAGGCGGTCATAGGGTCGAGAACCTGCTCGCGCTTGTCATCGACAACCGGCTCTTCCTGGTTCTTCCAGTCGGCCGCGTTGCAGTTCGCGCAAACGCGGTCCTCATGCTTGTAGATCGTCTTGCCGGTCCGGTCCTGGATGCGGTCGATCAGCGTCGGCTTGATCTGCTTGCCACCGTTCGCGATCACCGAATAGCCGGAGACCATGCGCATGACCGTCGTTTCGCCGGAGCCGAGCGACATTGCCAGAACCGGCTGCATCTTGTCATAGATGCCGAAGCGTTCGGCATATTCGGCCACCGTGTCCATGCCCATGTCGTTGGCGAGGCGCACCGTCATCAGGTTGCGCGACTGTTCAATACCACGGCGAAGCGTCGAGGGGCCCGAGAAGTCGCCGCCATAGTTCTTCGGTGCCCAGACCTGACCGCCCGGCAGTTGCAGCTCGAAGGGCGCGTCCATGACCACCGAGGCAGGCGTATAGCCGTTGTCGAGCGCGGCGGCGTAAACGAAGGGTTTGAATGACGAGCCGGGCTGGCGCATGGCCTGCGTGGCGCGGTTGAATTCAGACTGCGCATAGGAGAAGCCGCCGACCATGGCCAGCACGCGACCCGTTTTAGGATCCATGGCAATCATGCCGCCCTGGATTTTCGGGGGCTGACGCAGCTTGTACTGGCCGGGCTTGCCGGCGAGCGCCTCGACATAGATCACATCGCCCGGCTGGAAGATGTCGATCGGGGACTTCGCCTTCGTCATCAGCGATTTGGAGGAACGGTAAGCCCATTTCATGTTGGCGTCGTCGATGCGCCCGCGCACGCGTTCCGCGTCAACCTTTCCGGCAGGATCATGCTCCGGCCGGATGCCGATATCGACGCCCTTGCCGTCCGTCGCAAGAACGACTGCAAGCTTCCATTCCGGCACGTCGCGCATCTCGTCGAGCTTGGAAAGGGCAGGGCCCCAGTCGCCGCCAATGTCGATATGGTTGATCGGGCCGTGATAGCCGCGCTTGATGTCAAAGTCGATCAGCGCGTCCTGCAGCGCCTTGCGCGCAAACACCTGCAGCTTCGGGTTCAGTGACGTACGAACGGAAAGCCCGCCTTCGTAAAGCGCCTTTTCGCCATATTGAGCGATGATCTGCCGACGTGCCTCTTCTGCGAAATAGTCGGAGGCGAAGAGATAGGTGCCGTTCTTGCGGCCGGTGACGCCCAGCGGTTCCTTCTTGGCGGCTTCGCCATCGTCCTTGGCCACATAGCCGTTCTCGACCATGCGGTCGATGACCCAGTTGCGGCGCTCTAGTGCTGCGTCCGCATGGCGGAAAGGATTGTAATTCGCCGGCCCCTTCGGCAGCGAGGCGAGATAGGCACATTCGGCGATCGAAAGCTCGGTCACCGGCTTGTCGAAATAGGTGAGCGCCGCAGACGCAATGCCGTAGGAGTTCAGGCCGAAGAAGATTTCGTTGAGATAGAGCTCAAGAATGCGGTCCTTCGAATAGGTCTGCTCGATGCGCAGCGACAGGATCGCTTCCTTGGCCTTGCGCGACAGGGTCTGGTCGGAGGAGAGCAGGAAGTTCTTCGCCACCTGCTGCGTGATTGTCGATGCGCCAACCGGGCGGCGGCCACTGCCGACATTCTGCAGATTGACGAGGATGGCGCGTCCGAGCCCCATGATGTCAAGTCCCGGATGGCTATAGAAGTTCTTGTCTTCAGCCGATATGAAGGCGGCCTTGACGCGATCCGGAATGGCCTGGATCGGGACATAGAGCCGCCGCTCATGCGCATATTCGGCAATGAGCTGGCCATCGCCCGCATGGATACGCGTCGTCACCGGCGGCGCGTAACTCGCCAGCACCTCGTAATCGGGCAAATCCTTCATGACCATATTGAGATAGATCGCGGCGGCACCGGCAGCGCCGAAGAACAGGATCGCGCTCAACCCGAAGAAATATCCGATCAGTCTAATCATTTGCCTTTACCGGTTTGCATGTTCCGGAGATCTTGTCAGCCGAAACCGCGTCCACCTCATAAATGTGACAGGGACCATCGCGCCAATTTGGCTGTGCGCGGTCTCAATCCCGGACGCAGGCTATTCGTCGCGCATGCGTCGTTACCTCGTCTGTAAGGTCCCGAATGTGCGGAAAATAGGGCCTGAAGCCCAATCCCGGAAAATCACGACTGCAATCCGGTATGCCTGTTACTTATCCGACACAGGGGGATTCGTCAAAACCCCCGTCCTGTCAAGACAATGCGGCCACTTTCCAGGCTCAACCCCCGAGCTTCTCGCGATAGCGCTTCACGGCGTCGGCAATCAGTGTCACCAGCTTGTCGCGAAAATCGGGCTTTTGCAGCTGTTTCACATCCTCGGTATTCGACAGGAAGCCGAGTTCCAGCAGGACCGACGGCACGTCGGGCGCGGTGAGCACGCGAAAGCCTGCCGAGCGATGCGGATTGTTGATCAAACCGATCTGGCCCTCAAACGACTTCACGATGGAATTGGCCAGACTGATCGAGAACGCCCGCGTCTCGCGCCGCGTCAGGTCGATCAGGATGTCGTTGACTTCGGACGGCTCCTTTTTCACTTCGACACCGGCCACTTCGTCCGATGTGTTTTCCCGCTTGGCAAGCTCGTCGGCGAGCTTGTCCGAAGCGCGGTCGGAGATCGTGTAGACGGTCGCGCCGCGCGTGGACTTTTCCCGCAGCGTATCGGCATGCAGCGAAATGAAGAGGTTTGCGCCGCGGGAGCGGGCGACCTGGACACGCTCGCCGAGCGACAGGAAAATGTCCGTATCCCGCGTCAGGAAGGCCTTGATGCCCGGTCGCGCATTCAACTCTCGAGCGAGCGCCGTCGCGAAATCGAGGGTAATATTCTTCTCATAAACGGGGTTCTTGCCTGGCGTCACCGCTCCGGTATCGATGCCGCCATGGCCGGCATCGATGGCCACCGTGAAGACGCTGTCGGGCGAGCGGAGCTGCTGCGGCGCAAGGGGCGTGAGCGGTGCGCTGCTCTCGGTGTTGCCCCAGTTGCCCTGCTTTTTCATCGCGGCATATTGTTCGGGCGTGACTATTGCGCCGTCCAGCACCAGCCTCCAGCCGTCGCCCTCCTCGTTCTTGCGGGCCTCTGCCACCTCAAGCCCTGCCGGAAGCTTCGACGTGAGGACCAGGCGGGTGCGCCCGGCGCTCATCGCGCCGAAGCGGACGCGCTCATAGATGCCGCGGGCCTCCATCTGCTCGGTCGCGAAGGCGAAGTTGACCGTGCCGGCAATGTCCACAACGATACGGTTGGGATTGGTGAGGTAATGGACGGTGAAATCCGGCTTGATGTCGAAGTCAATGACAATGCGCGTGCGCGCCTCGTCGCCGGCAATGCGGGCGGCCTTGGCATTGAGTTCGGTTGCGGCGGCTGGCAAACTGACGAGTGAAAGGAAAATATGTGCCAGAACGAGACAGAACACAGCCGTCCTTCGGTTTGACCTCAGCAGGCGACCGGCATTGCTCAGCATCCGATGCGTTCCCTTTCAAGTGAAGGCTTGTGCGACTGCCCGTTCCCCTCAAACGCCTGCGACAACGGGAAAGCGTCGCGTTCATGACCTGTTTCGAGGCAGCGGGCAATCCCGGCTGCCGGAGAAATCGTTCAACATTATGACGGGGTTTTACGGGGGCGAGGCTTTTTCCTTGCTATTGTGACGGTTTGAACATAAAAGCGTGACCTAGGATAGAAGTATCGACGGGATAGATTCCTCCCATCTGGCTGCCACCTTCAAAATCGTGGCGCCCGTGACGAATCATCAGCCGTCGGTGATGCTTTTGTTCGCAGTGTGTTCAGGTATTTCCGGCAGTTGCCGGACAGAAACGGTGGTCTCCACCAAGCTCTTTGGAAGAGCAATTCATCGGGCCCGCAGGGGTCTTAGGCTTTGGCGTTCTCGACTGGTATTCGACGTTGTCGCACCTTGTTCCGTCCCTCATCCCGACAAGTGGGAGCCCGGTTTGCCCGGTTGACGGAACCTCGTTGCGCATGAATGCCCCCGGATCGGGAACATATTATTCCGGCGCGCCGGCTGGCTTCATTCACGAGATTTCTGCAATGAACTTACGAATGGCCTCCTTGCTGCCGCGCCGAGGAGTGCAGCATAAATGGCAGACAGAATGCTTATCGATGCGTCTCACGAGGAAGAGACGCGCGTCGTAGTCGTACGCGGCAACCGTATCGAGGAATTCGATTTCGAATCGCAGCATAAGAAGCAGCTGCGCGGAAACATCTACCTCGCGAAGGTGACCCGTGTTGAGCCCTCGCTTCAGGCCGCCTTCGTCGATTACGGCGGCAACAGGCACGGCTTCCTGGCCTTCGCCGAAATCCACCCGGATTACTATCAGATCCCGCTGGCCGACCGTCAGGCGCTTCTCGCTGAGGAAGCCGAACAGGTTCGCCGTGAGGACAAGGACGACCACGACGATCACGAGGCCGTTCCGGTCGCCGCCGATCCTGCTGTCGCAGATCAGCCCGAGGCAGACCTTTCGGCCCTGGTGACCGAGACCCCGGTTGCAACCGAGGAAGAGCCCGCCGAAAAGCCGAAGCCGCGCCGCAAGAGCCGCCGCAAGCCGAAGGCCGGCGAAGAGGCAGAAGCCGCAGCCGCAGCAGTCGAACCTGCCGCAGAGACGGCGGAAGCCGGCGAGGGCGCTTCCGAAGAAGCATCTTCCGAAGACGACGACAAGACGCCGGACGTCATGGCCGCTGAAGTCGACGCCGATACGATCTCCGAAGAATTTGCGCCGCAGCGCAGCCGTCGTAGCCGTCGCCGCGATGACGACGACGATGATGATGAAAACGCCGAAAAGGAAGTCATCGATAGCATCGGCGCCGAAGATGCGATGGAAGAAGTTCCGGATCGCGTCGTGCGCAAGCCGCGCAAGCAGTATCGCATCCAGGAAGTCATCAAGCGCCGCCAGATCCTGCTGGTGCAGGTCGCCAAGGAAGAGCGCGGCAACAAGGGTGCTGCTCTGACCACCTATCTGTCGCTCGCAGGCCGTTACTCGGTCCTGATGCCGAACACGGCGCGTGGCGGCGGCATTTCCCGCAAGATCACTCAGCCGACGGACCGCAAGCGCCTTAAGGAAATCGCCCGCGGTCTCGAAGTGCCGCAGGGCATGGGCGTGATCCTGCGCACGGCCGGTGCCAACCGTACCAAGGTCGAGATCAAGCGAGACTTCGAATATCTCATGCGCCTGTGGGAAAACGTCCGCACGCTGACGCTGAATTCCACCGCGCCCTGCCTCGTCTACGAGGAAGGCTCGCTGATCAAGCGCTCGATCCGCGACCTATACAACAAGGACATTTCCGAGATCATCGTCGCCGGCGAAGAAGGCTATCGTGAAGCGAAAGACTTCATGAAGATGCTGATGCCGAGCCACGCCAAGGTTGTCCAGCCCTATCGCGACGTGCATCCGATCTTCTCGCGCTCCGGCATCGAGGCGCAGCTCGACCGCATGCTGCAGCCGCAGGTCACGCTGAAGTCCGGCGGCTATCTCATCATCAACCAGACCGAAGCGCTCGTCTCCATCGACGTAAACTCCGGCCGCTCGACCCGCGAACATTCCATTGAGGAAACAGCGCTTGCGACCAACCTCGAAGCGGCGGAAGAAGTCGCCCGTCAGCTTCGCCTGCGCGACCTTGCCGGCCTCGTCGTGATCGACTTCATCGACATGGAGGAGAAGCGCAACAACCGGTCCGTCGAAAAGCGTCTGAAGGACCACCTGAAGAACGACCGTGCCCGTATCCAGGTCGGCCGCATCTCGCATTTCGGCCTTCTCGAAATGTCGCGCCAGCGTATCCGTGCCTCGGTGCTGGAATCGACGACGCAGGTCTGCTCGCATTGCGGCGGCACCGGCCACGTCCGTTCGCAGTCCTCCGTTGCGCTGCACGTGCTGCGCGGCGTCGAGGAATATCTGCTCAAGAATACCACGCACGATATCACGGTTCGCACGACCCCCGACATCGCGCTCTACCTGCTCAACCAGAAGCGCGGCACGATCGTCGATTACGAAGCCCGTTTCGGTCTCTCGATTTTCATCGAGGCTGACGCTGCCGTGGGTGCGCAGCACTTCGCGATCGATCGCGGCGAGCCTGTTGCCAACCCGGTCAAGGTCGAATCGCTGATGCTGATGCTGCCCGAGCCGGAAGAAGAGGATGATATCCCGGTCGAGGAAATCGACGAAGAGGATGAAGACGACGTCGTTGTCGCCAAGGCTCCGGCCGAGGCGAAGTCCGACGACCAGAACGGCCGCAAGCGCAAGCGCCGTCGTCGCCGTCGTGGCGGTCGGCGTGAAGATCAGGACGGTCAGAACCCGCAGGCCAATGCCGGGCAGGGCGATGATGGCGATGAAGGCGACGACGAAGGCGATGAAGGTGACGACGAGGGTGATGGCGAAGGCGCGCCCGCATCGGCTGAGGCCTCCGACGACCAGCCCAACAAGCGCAAGCGCCGCCGTCGCGGCAAGCGCGGTGGTCGCCGCACACGCGAGGAAGATGGTCTCGAAGCCGGAAACGCCGACGAAGCGAATGGCGAAGGCGACGAGGGTGACGAGGGTGATGAAGGCGAAGAAGCCGCAGAGGTCGTGGCCGCTGAGGCCGTCGCCGTTGCCGAAGTGGTCGCCGCGCCTGTTCCCGAAGCCGCTCCTGTGATCGAAGCCGAGCCAGTCGCCGAAGCGCCTGCTCCTGCCGTGGAGACCGCCGCAGAGCCGGCTCCTGCCGCTGAAGCAGCACCGGAAGAGGCTGAAGCCGAAGACAAGCCGGCAGCCCGCACGGCGCGCACCAGTGCATCGTCCGGCCCGATTGCGACCGAACCGGTCCTCACCTCCGGCAGCACGACCGAAAGCGGCGAACCGAAGCCGAAGAAGGTTGGCTGGTGGAAGCAGCGCGGCGGCTTCTTCTAAGCTGGCGCTGATAGGCTAAAACAATAAACCCGCCGGGCTCGCGCCGCGGCGGGTTTTTCATATCAAGAATTGGGAAGAGTTCACGGCGAGAACTGCTCGCTCAGGATTCGCTCGGACCAGGAATAATCGGAATCCGACAGGATGCTGACGCTCATGTCGCGCGCCTGACGGATACGGACATGATTGATCGACTTGACCTCCTGGTGGTCCGCCACGGCGTTGACCGGCCGCTTCTCGCCTTCGAGCACAGTGATATCCACGACCACCTTTTCCGGCAGCAGCGCGCCGCGCCAGTGACGTGGGCGAAACGCGCTGACGGGCGTGAGCGCCATCAGCGGCGTATCAAGCGGCAGGATCGGTCCGTGGGCGGATAGGTTATAGGCGGTGGAGCCGGCAGGTGTGGCCAGCAGCAGGCCGTCGCAGGTGAGTTCCGCAAGGCGCGTCTTCCCGTCGATATCGACACGCAGCTTGGCCGCCTGATAGGATTGCCGCAGCAGCGAGACTTCGTTGATGGCAAGCGCCGTATGCTTGTTGCCATAGGCGTCCTCGGTCTTCATCTCCAGCGGATGAATGACGTTCTCTGTCGCCGCCGCAATACGCTCGTGCAGCTTATCGGTGCTGTAGCGGTTCATCAGGAACCCGACCGAGCCCTTGTTCATCCCGTAGATGTGCTTGGCCGAATTCATCGCCTTGTGCAGCGTCTGCAGCATGAAGCCATCGCCGCCCAGCGCGACGATCACATCCGCTTCTTCGAGCGGCGTATCGCCATAAAGCGCCACAAGCTCCTCCCGCGCGGCCTCGGCGTCAGGCGCGGACGAGGCGGTGAAGGAAATGGTCTTGAAATCGATTGTCATGCAAATGCCCCGCGACGCGTTGCGCCGGAACCTACATGATACACAATGTCATCCGCAAGACAGGGTGGACCCTTGCTGTCGGCGAAGCAGACGGAATCTGACGAAGAAAAAATGGTGCCCCCAGAGAGACTCGAACTCCCGACCTACTGATTACAAATCAGCCGCTCTACCAACTGAGCTATAGGGGCAACGGGCGGGGAACTAGCATATTCCCCGTTTATGTAAAGTAAAAATTGCCGCCTGACCGCAAAGCACTCAGGCGCGCGCCAGGAATTGCCGGCTGGCGTAAAGCGCAATCGCAGCCGCATTCGAGACGTTGAGCGACTTGATCGCACCCGGCATGTCGAGCCGCGCCAGCGCGCTCACCGTTTCGCGCGTCTTCTGCCGCAGCCCCTTGCCTTCGTTACCCATCACAAGCGCGATCTTGCCGCCGGAGAAGCTTTTCTCCAGTTCCGCCGGTCCTTCCGAATCAAGTCCGATCGAGAAGAAGCCGAGCTTGTGCAGTTCTGCCAGCGCATCGGCCAGATTGGTGATCTGGATATAGGGGATCAGCTCCAGCGCGCCGGAGGCCGACTTGGCGAGTACGCCTGATTCCGTCGGGCTGTGCCGCTGCGTCGTGATGACCGCGCCGGCACCGAAGGCAACGGCGGAGCGCATGATCGCGCCGACATTGTGCGGGTCCGTGACCTGATCGAGGACGAGAACCAGCGGGCTGTCTTTCAGGGCCTCAAGACGGCGAACCGGCAGCGGTCGCGTTTCCAGCATGACGCCCTGATGGATCGCTTCGGGGCCGACAATCTTCTCGATGTCATGCGGCGCGACGATCTCGAGCGGGCAGGGCGGGTTCGCCTCGCCGATCTCCAGCCGCTGCAGCGCGTTCAGCGTGGCTGAAAGACGGATGAGCTGGCGCTGCTTGTTGTCCAGCGCGGCGCGAACGGTGTGGAGCCCGTAGAGGAAAACCTGTTCAGGCGCGAGCTGCGGCGCCTTCCAGTCTTCGGCCCGCGTCTTGCGGCGGTCCTTGGGCGAAGGCGTGGGTATTTCGCCCCTCTCGCGCTTTTGGTCACGATGGGCGCGGCGCAGGGTCGCATAATGCTTGTCGCGGTCGGAGCCGCCAGCCTTGTCGTTTTTGTTCTTTTCATCTTTGCTCATGCGCTTCCTATAGTCGTTTCGAGCGGCTAGGTCATCGCAGAGCTTTGGACTTTGACAAAAAAAATACAAAGCCGTGTTGACAGAGACGAGAAGGCCAGACTATTACGCCGCCCATGCCGTCGGGCGGTTCTGCCGTTCGAAGGCTCGAAGCGACGGATGGCGCAAGCCGAACGAACGCTGGATGGAAGGGTGCCCGAGTGGCTAAAGGGGACGGACTGTAAATCCGTTGGCTAAGCCTACGTTGGTTCGAATCCAACCCCTTCCACCAATTCGCTTCCCGCGGGTATAGCTCAATGGTAGAGCAGCAGCCTTCCAAGCTGAATACGCGGGTTCGATTCCCGCTACCCGCTCCAAATTTTCTCCCCCATATGAAATCGTTATCTCGATATCCTGAAGTTGTGTGATGTGGAGGCTTGCCTAACGTCAGTTCGACTTGCGCAAGTGTCCTCCAGAAGAGCCCAAATCTCCCGGACGGCCAGCAATTAAAGTCTTGCGCAACGGCGCGGAAAGCCTTAAACGCCACGTCCAAACCGGCATTGCCGGTCCGCCCAGATTATCACATGAGGACATGTTCACATGGCAAAAGGTAAATTCGAGCGCAATAAGCCGCACGTCAACATTGGCACGATCGGTCACGTTGACCATGGCAAGACGTCTCTGACGGCTGCGATCACGAAGTATTTCGGCGAGTTCAAGGCGTATGACCAGATCGACGCTGCTCCGGAAGAAAAGGCACGCGGCATCACGATCTCGACGGCACATGTCGAGTACGAAACGGCTGCTCGCCACTACGCTCACGTTGACTGCCCCGGCCACGCCGACTACGTCAAGAACATGATCACCGGTGCTGCCCAGATGGACGGCGCGATCCTGGTTTGCTCGGCTGCCGACGGCCCGATGCCGCAGACGCGCGAACACATCCTGCTCGCTCGCCAGGTTGGCGTTCCGGCCATCGTTGTCTTCCTCAACAAGGTTGACCAGGTTGACGACGCCGAACTTCTGGAACTCGTCGAACTCGAAGTTCGCGAACTGCTTTCGTCCTACGACTTCCCGGGCGACGATATCCCGATCGTCAAGGGCTCGGCTCTTGCAGCTCTGGAAGACTCGAACAAGACGATCGGCGAGGACGCGATCCGCGAGCTGATGGCTCAGGTTGACGCCTACATCCCGACGCCGGAACGTCCGATCGACCAGCCCTTCCTGATGCCGATCGAAGACGTGTTCTCGATCTCGGGCCGTGGTACGGTTGTGACGGGTCGCGTTGAGCGCGGTATCGTCAAGGTCGGCGAAGAAGTCGAAATCGTCGGCATCCGCGCCACGTCGAAGACGACGGTGACGGGCGTTGAAATGTTCCGCAAGCTTCTCGACCAGGGCCAGGCCGGCGACAACATCGGCGCCCTGATCCGCGGTGTGAACCGTGACGGCGTTGAGCGTGGCCAGATCCTTTGCAAGCCGGGTTCGGTCAAGCCGCACAAGAAGTTCAAGGCAGAAGCCTACATCCTGACGAAGGAAGAAGGCGGCCGTCATACGCCGTTCTTCACGAACTACCGTCCGCAGTTCTACTTCCGCACGACGGACGTGACGGGCATCGTGACGCTTCCGGAAGGCACGGAAATGGTTATGCCTGGCGACAACGTGACCGTTGACGTCGAGCTGATCGTTCCGATCGCTATGGAAGAAAAGCTGCGCTTCGCGATCCGCGAAGGCGGCCGCACCGTCGGCGCCGGCATCGTCGCTTCGATCGTCGAGTAATCGACGAGCGACGATGGTGGCGAAAGCTGCCGACGGCAAGCAGGGATGTGCAAATGGCGCGCAAGCGCGATTTGCACGCGGCGCCGGCATCGTCGCTTCGATCGTCGAGTAATCGATTTTTCCGCAAGGGAAACAGGAAAGCCCCGCTGGCGACAGCGGGGCTTTTTGTATTAGAGATTGCGTATTTACAGCGGTTCGCTTAGATGCAGCTTTAAGATGATCTTCGCTGTCCGAACCTTCCTTTTGTTGTCATGCCTGCTGTCGCTTTCCGCGATGGTGATCACACCCGCAGTCGCCCGGTGCCCCGATCGCCCGGCGTGCAAGGGATGCGGCTGCAAGGGCGGGCCCGGCTATCGTGGTCCGGATGGGCGCTGTGTGGGCTTCAAGCAACTGTCCAAGGTCTGCGGCAATCCGCCGGAGACATTCTGCACCTTCGAGAACGCGCCGGGCACGGGGCTGAACCGGGACTGCGCGCTCGGGCGTGACAGGCCCGAGCCGCCTTCCGCGGATGAGTAAATCTCAATCCACCGTGATTTCGAGATAGTCGCCATCACGGTCGTGATAGACCTTCACGTTGATCATGCAGTCGCCCTGCAGGAGCAGGCGCCGCGCTTCGCGGGTGATCGTCCCATCACGGATCATGCGTTCCGCCTTGGCACGGTTATCGACCGAGGCGAAGAACTCATCCGGCTCGTCACCGCGCTGGCGGATGCCGAACTTGTAATAGTTCGCGCGGTCCTGGCGGATGATTTGCCAGGGCTCGCGCAGGCGCTCGCCGTTGGAATTATAGAGATCGTCGCGCCCGATATAGGCATTGTATTCGTCGACCAGCTCGTCCGCGCTCGCGGGCGTCACGCCGATCAGCAACGGCAGCAGCAGGGCTGCGGCCAAGGTGCGTTTTCCAAACATATAAGTCCCCTTCAGAAAGATCTTCCCGGTGATACGCTACAGCAAATCCGGTTGGCGCGGGAGAGGGTGTTGCGATTTCGCCTGTGTGGCGCTTGAGAACATTTTTGTGATGGTTAGTCTGCGCGCCACGAGTCAGCGTTCCTGACTTGAATTCCATCTGTATCGAGGAGGTAACACGATGAAGAAGCGTATTCTTTTCACGGGCGGGTCGGGCAAGGCCGGACGTCACGTCATTCCGTGGCTGCTGGCCAAAGGCTATGAAGTCCACAATATCGACCTCGTGCCGCTCAACGTCCCCGGCGTGACCAACCTGACGGTCGATATCACCGACCTCGGCGAAGTCTTCAACGCGCTTACCATGCATCGCGACTTTCCCGATCTCGAATCGGGCAAGGGTGTCCAGCCTTTCGATGCCGTCGTGCATTTCGCCGCCGTGCCGCGCATTCTCATCCGTCCCGACAACGAGACCTATCGCGTCAATGTCATGGGCACCTATAATGTCATCGAAGCCTCGGTGAAGCTGGGTATCCGCAAGGTCATCATCGCGTCCAGCGAGACGACCTATGGCATCTGCTTCGCCGAGGGCGAACGCGATCCGCATTACCTGCCCTTCGACGAGGACTATGACGTCAACCCGATGGACAGCTACGGTCTTTCCAAGGTGATCAACGAAAAGACCGCACGCGCCTTCTCCGAACGCACGGGTGCCGACATCTACGCGCTACGCATCGGCAATGTCATAGAGCCGCACGAGTACAGCCGTTTTCCCGACTTCGTCGCCCATCCCGAAACGCGCCTGCGCAACGCATGGTGCTATATCGATGCCCGCGACCTTGGTCAGATCGTGCACCTGTGCATCGAGAAGGATGGGCTCGGCTATCAGGTCTTCAACGCCACAAACGACACGGTGACGGCCGACTTGTCCACAGCTGAGCTGGCGCAGCACTTCTTCCCCAAGGTGCCGCTGAAATGGCAGCCGCAGGGCGACGAAGCGATGATTTCCAACCGGAAAATCCGCGAAGTTCTGGGCTTCAGGGAAGAGCATAACTGGCGCAAATATGTTTAGTCCTGAGCGTGGCACGCCTGCCACCTGCGGACAGATTATGCCGCATTGCAGCAAATTTGCTGTTTGTTAACCGCTCCCCTGACTAAACTCCTGCCGAACCGGGAGGACAAATCGCGGTCTCCCTTGCCGGAGACCGCAGAAACCTGAAGGCAGGAAACCGGCTCCATGCGGAACAAATATCATTTGGCAGCACTGGCGATTGTGTTCTGCTGCGCGCATCAGGCTCATGCCGACAATCGCCCACTGATCTGGGACGTTGCGCGTATCGGCGACAATGGCCTCAAGCTGCGGACGGGCCTGCAAAGCTCCGACTCGCTTCAACCCAGTGCCGGCGTGACGACCGAAGTGCTGGCCGACGGCACCGGAACTGTGTCGTCAATTCCTGTCTCTATTTGGGGCTCGATCCTCCTCCATAGCTCCCGAACGCCCGCTTCACTCCGCACAGCGCACGCAGCCGTCGAGATCGATGCGAATGAGGGCAGGGCGCAGTTTCTGGTGTCTGAGAAACGCAGCTGGATGCAGACACCGTCTGTGGATATCGTCAGCCGCCGCACATTGGCGCTGACAGCCGGGGCCGAAGGCAAGGCTGGCGTGTCTGCCTCGCAGACGTTCCGTCTCGAGTTTCCCGATCTCGGCGCAGCCTTTGCCACGACCGGAACCGCAGACAGCGGCGCGCGAAGCGTCACCAAGTCGCTGTCGATCGAAAAGCGGCTGACCCGCCGTGCAACGCTGACCGCAAGCCTCGACGAAACCGATCAGCATCCGACTGCCAGCCTGCGCTTCGACTACTCAATCAGGTGGTGACTTTCGATGCTTCGGTAATACGCTCGTTGAGTTCGATCAGATCGCTCACGAGGTGACCATTGATCCGCAAGCCTTCGATCTTGGCGGAGCGGATATCGACGTTGGAGAGGTTTACATTTTCCAGCCGTGACGCTGAGAGATCGACATCGCGCAGCGTCGCCGCCGTCAGACAGACATGGCCGAATGTGGCGTTCGACATCATGACATCGGTGAAAGCCGCGTCACAGGCGCTGGCATTGACCACCGACGCCTTGTCGAGATTGACATTGTAAAACTCGGAACTTTCCAGATCGACATCGTCGAAACGCGATTGCGCGATCATCTGGTCGCGAAACTGAACCATGGTCTTCCTCCCCCGGTCTCAACTCGACTGCACCGACGCAAATCATGAAAGGCTACTGTATCACCGTCCGGCGGAGTTTGGCAAAGTCGCAACGGAGCGGTGAGAATGAGAAGAAAATCTGCGCAAGCGCTGAAAGGCGCTTGTCATTCGCAACCAACTTGAATATGAACGCGCTCGTTCGGGGAGCGGCTCGCCGGTCCTTGCAGCCTTTGAAGGGGTATAGCTCAGTTGGTAGAGCGGCGGTCTCCAAAACCGCAGGTCGTAGGTTCGAGCCCTACTGCCCCTGCCATTGGCAAAGCAGACTAAATTCAGCCTCCCGTGCAAAACCGCAAAACAAATGTCGCATCACTCTTGTATTTGAGAGATTCGCCGTTTATGTAGCGGCGAACAGACACGCGGCGCGTCGGGCTGAACGAACAGCTTTACGCGCCTTAATGGCGTAGGCATCAATGGCATCGAAGATGAATCCTTTCACGTTTCTGCAGCAGGTTCGCGCCGAAACGCTAAAAGTAACGTGGCCCAGCCAGCGCGAGACGGTGATCTCGACGTTGATGGTGTTTGCCATGGCATTCTTCGCGGCTGCGTTCTTTTTTGGCGCAGACCAGCTTTTCGGCCTTCTCATCGGCCTCGTGCTGAATGTCGGCAAGTAAACAGGCGGAGATGAAGATGGCTGCACGCTGGTATATTGTCCACGCCTATTCGAATTTCGAAAAGAAGGTTGCCGAGGATATCGAGAACAAGGCTCGTCAGAAGGGTCTTGATCACCTGTTCGAAAAGATCCTCGTGCCGACCGAAAAGGTTGTTGAAGTCCGGCGCGGCCGCAAGGTCGACAGTGAGCGCAAGTTCTTTCCGGGCTATGTCCTGGTGCGCGCCAACCTGACGGACGAAGCCTTCCATCTGATCAAGAACACGCCGAAGGTGACAGGCTTCCTCGGTTCCGACTCGAAGCCGATCCCGATCCCGGACAGCGAAGCTGATCGCATCCTCAATCAGGTGCAGGATGGCGTCGAGCGTCCGAAGCCTTCGGTCTCCTTCGAGATCGGCGAGCAGGTTCGCGTTTCCGATGGTCCGTTCGCCTCGTTCAACGGCACGGTTCAGGATGTCGATGAAGAGCGTTCGCGCCTTAAGGTCGAGGTATCGATCTTCGGCCGCGCAACGCCGGTCGAGCTGGAATACGGCCAGGTCGAGAAGCTTTAAAGTTTGTCTGGGAAAAGTGGAAACCGGTTTTCCCGAAAAGACAAACGGAAACAAGGTTTGGGTGGACGTTTTTGTCCGTCTCAAGAGCGCGTGGAAGGCGAGGGGCTTTAGCCGGCTCCGTCAAAATCGCCGCACCACGCAACCGCAGCCGCCGGCGATGGCCGGCATAGCGCGCCCCTCAAGGGCGCATTTGGAAAGGCAGAGAAATGGCTAAGAAAGTTGCAGGCCAGATCAAGCTGCAGGTCCCGGCAGGTTCGGCAAATCCGTCCCCGCCGATCGGTCCCGCACTCGGTCAGCGTGGCGTGAACATCATGGAATTCTGCAAGGCGTTCAATGCCGCTACGCAGGAAATGGAAAAGGGCATGCCGATCCCGGTCGTCATCACCTATTACCAGGACAAGTCCTTCACCTTCGCGATGAAGAAGCCCCCGGTCTCCTACTTCCTCAAGAAGGAAGCGAAGATCAAGTCGGGTTCCAAGACGCCGGGCAAGGCTTTCGCAGGTTCGATCTCGCGTGATCAGATCCGCACGATCGCTGAAGCCAAGATGAAGGATCTCAACGCCGCCGATATCGACGGCGCAATGGCCATGGTCGAGGGCTCTGCCCGTTCGATGGGCCTCCAGGTAGAGGGTTGATCGTTATGGCTAAGCTCGCAAAGCGCGTTCAGAAGACCCGCGAAGGCGTCGATCCGAATAAGATGTACGGCCTCACTGAAGCCATCTCCATGGTCAAGGAGCGCGCCGTCGCCAAGTTCGACGAAACCGTTGAAATCGCCATGAACCTCGGCGTTGACCCGCGTCACGCAGACCAGATGGTCCGTGGTGTCGTCAATCTGCCGAACGGCACGGGCCGTACGGTTCGCGTTGCCGTCTTCGCACGTGGTGCCAAGGCTGACGAAGCCAAGGCTGCCGGTGCAGACATCGTCGGCGCTGAAGACCTCGTTGAAATCGTCCAGGGCGGCAAGATCGATTTCGATCGCTGCATCGCGACCCCGGACATGATGCCGCTCGTCGGCCGTCTCGGTAAGGTGCTCGGCCCGCGCGGCATGATGCCGAACCCGAAGGTTGGCACCGTGACCATGGACGTGAAGTCGGCAGTTGAAGCCTCCAAGGGCGGCGCTGTTGAATTCCGCGTCGAAAAGGCCGGTATCATCCATGGCGCCGTTGGCAAGGCTTCCTTCGACGCGAAGAAGCTCGAAGAAAACATCAAGGCATTTGCCGACGCCGTCATCAAGGCGAAGCCGGCTGGCGCCAAGGGCAACTACGTCAAGAAGGTTGCGATCTCCTCGACGATGGGTCCGGGCGTGAAGGTCGAAATCTCGTCGGTCACAGCCTGATTTAAAGTTTGAGCCTTCTCATGAAGAAGGCTTTGAAAAGTTTCCGGCCTCACTGAGGGGCCGGAATTTCCGGGGTCAAACCCGGAATTCCTGTCCGAGATTGCAGGTGGGCAACCTTAATCAAGTAGGCCTGCATGAGACGGGTAAGAACGGATTTTCCCGCAGGACTGCGGCATTGTCCGGTTCGAACCTCGGTTGCCTTGTGTTCCGGTTTTCCGGGCGCGAGGGGACAGGATCCTCGAGCGTTGCTCAAGGGTCGATGTGATCCTTGAGCGGCAAAAGGTAACCGGCCGTAAACCCGAGTTCTCGGGAACGGCCAACTGGAGATAGGCAGTGGAAAGAGCGGAAAAGCGCGAATTCGTCACGGAACTGAGCGAAGTCTTCAAGGCTTCGGGCTCTGTTGTCGTGGCCCACTACGCCGGCGTCACCGTTGCGCAAATGAACGATTTTCGTTCGAAGATGCGCGCAGCTGGCGGCACCGTCAAAGTCGCGAAAAACCGCCTGGCCAAGATCGCTCTTCAGGGTACGCAGTCGGAAACGATGTCGGATCTTTTCAAGGGGCAGACGCTGATCGCGTATGCCGCTGATCCGATTACGGCTCCGAAGGTAGTCATGGACTACGCCAAGACCAACGACAAGCTCGTTATCCTTGGTGGTTCCATGGGCTCGACCGCGCTCAATGCGGACGGTGTGAAGTCGCTTGCGACACTCCCGTCTCTCGACGAGCTGCGCGCAAAGCTCCTGGGCATGATCCAGACACCCGCAACGCGCATCGCAGGCGTGGTTCAGGCTCCGGCCGGCCAGCTCGCTCGTGTGCTTGCTGCGTATGCCAAGAAGGACGAAGCCGCATAAGGCGGTTTTTTGCTGCATTTAACCAAACAGTTCGAACCGAACACAAGGAAGTAAGAAAATGGCTGATCTCGCAAAGATCGTAGAAGACCTCTCGGCCCTCACCGTCCTGGAAGCTGCTGAGCTTTCCAAGATGCTCGAAGAAAAGTGGGGCGTTTCCGCCGCTGCTCCGGTAGCTGTTGCTGCCGTTGCCGGTGGTGGCGCTGCTGCTCCGGTCGAAGAAGAAAAGACTGAATTCGATGTCATCCTCGTCGACGCTGGTGCAAACAAGATCAACGTCATCAAGGAAGTCCGCGCCATCACCGGTCTCGGCCTCAAGGAAGCCAAGGACCTCGTTGAAGGCGCTCCGAAGGCTGTCAAGGAAGCCGTCTCCAAGGGCGAAGCTGCTGACCTCAAGAAGAAGCTTGAAGAAGCCGGCGCCAAGGTCGACGTCAAGTAATATGCGCTTCGGGGAAGGGCGGTTTTCCGCCTTTCCCCGAACGTTTCCGATCTGGAACTTTTTACC
Organism: Limnomicrobium aquaticum; assembly: GCF_040545545.1. Taxonomy (NCBI): domain Bacteria; kingdom Pseudomonadati; phylum Pseudomonadota; class Alphaproteobacteria; order Hyphomicrobiales; family Rhizobiaceae; genus Limnomicrobium; species Limnomicrobium aquaticum. The sequence continues at coordinate 1,312,200 of NZ_JBEPMB010000001.1, read as the reverse complement.
CAAAAGCCCCGCCGGGCTTTTGGGTAATGGGTTCTTCAAGAGGATGGTTCGAAAGCTAAGCATCAGGCAATCCGGCCGGATGGCTTTTTTCTTCGAACGAGTTTGATTGAACCTATATCGACGGAGCCACCTGGCCAGTGTTTTCCGTCCGTTGCAGGCCCGGATGCAAAATTTTGAAGGAGCGACGATGGCTCAGACCCTTTCGTTCAACGGTCGTAGGCGCGTACGCAAGTTTTTTGGTAAAATTCCCGAAGTCGCAGAAATGCCGAACCTCATCGAGGTTCAGAAGGCGTCCTACGACCAGTTTCTGATGGTTGAAGAGCCCGCGGGCGGCCGCCCGGACGAAGGTCTTCAGTCCGTATTCAAGTCCGTATTCCCGATCACCGACTTCTCCGGCGCTTCCATGCTGGAATTCGTCTCGTACGAATTCGAGCCGCCGAAGTTCGACGTAGACGAGTGCCGTCAGCGCGACCTGACCTATGCAGCGCCGCTCAAGGTGACGCTGCGCCTCATCGTGTTCGATATTGACGAGGACACGGGCGCGAAGTCCATCAAGGACATCAAGGAACAGAACGTCTACATGGGCGACATGCCGCTCATGACCGACAACGCGACCTTCATCGTCAACGGCACCGAGCGCGTCATCGTTTCGCAGATGCATCGTTCGCCGGGCGTGTTCTTCGACCACGACAAGGGCAAGTCGCACTCGTCCGGCAAGCTGCTGTTTGCCGCCCGCGTCATCCCGTATCGCGGTTCCTGGCTCGACATCGAGTTCGACGCCAAGGACATCGTCCATGCGCGTATCGACCGCCGCCGCAAGCTGCCCGTTTCCTCGCTCCTCATGGCGCTGGGCATGGACGGCGAAGAGATCCTGTCGACCTTCTACAACAAGGTCCAGTATCAGCGTGACGGCCAGGGCTGGCGCATCCCGTTCCAGCCGGAAGCGCTGAAAGGTGCGAAGGTCACGTCCGACATGATCGACGCCGACACCGGCGAAGTCGTTGTCGAAGCCGGCAAGAAGCTGACCCCGCGTCTGCTCCGCCAGCTTTCCGACAAGGGCCTCAAGGCCCTCAAGGCTGCCGACGAAGACCTCTACGGCGCATATCTCGCCGAAGACCTGGTCAACATGCAGACGGGTGAAATCTTCCTCGAAGCCGGCGACGAGCTGGACGAGAAGACGCTGCGCGTCGTGCTGGAAGCCGGGTTCGACGAACTGCCGATCCTCGACATCGACCACATCAACGTCGGCGCCTACATCCGCAACACGCTGGCCGTCGACAAGAACGAGTCGCGCCAGGATGCGCTGTTCGACATCTACCGCGTCATGCGTCCCGGCGAGCCGCCGACCATGGAATCGGCCGAGGCCATGTTCCAGTCGCTGTTCTTCGATAGCGAGCGTTACGACCTTTCGGCCGTTGGTCGCGTGAAGATGAACATGCGTCTCGACCTCGACGTCGCCGACACGGTTCGCGTTTTGCGCAAGGAAGACATCGTCGCCGTCGTCAAGATGCTCGTCGAACTCCGCGACGGTCGCGGCGAAATCGACGACATCGACAACCTCGGCAACCGTCGCGTTCGCTCCGTCGGCGAACTGATGGAAAACCAGTACCGTCTCGGCCTGCTCCGCATGGAGCGCGCGATCAAGGAACGCATGTCCTCGATCGAGATCGACACGGTCATGCCGCAGGACCTCATCAACGCCAAGCCGGCAGCCGCAGCAGTCCGCGAATTCTTCGGCTCCTCGCAGCTGTCGCAGTTCATGGACCAGGTGAACCCGCTCTCGGAAATCACGCACAAGCGCCGTCTTTCGGCACTTGGCCCGGGCGGTCTGACCCGCGAGCGCGCCGGCTTCGAAGTCCGCGACGTTCATCCGACGCATTATGGCCGTATCTGCCCGATCGAAACGCCGGAAGGCCCGAACATCGGTCTGATCAACTCGCTGGCCACCTTTGCCCGCGTCAACAAGTACGGTTTCATCGAAAGCCCGTACCGTAAGATCGTTGACGGCAAGGTGACGAACGACGTGATCTACCTCTCCGCCATGGAAGAGGCCAAGTATTACGTTGCTCAGGCCAACGCGATCATGGATGCGGACGGTGCGTTTGCGGAAGAGTTCGTGGTCTGCCGTCACGCCGGCGACGTTATGCTGGCTCCGCGCGACACCATCAACCTGATGGACGTTTCGCCGAAGCAGCTCGTCTCTGTCGCAGCGGCACTGATCCCGTTCCTCGAAAACGACGACGCCAACCGCGCTCTCATGGGCTCGAACATGCAGCGTCAGGCCGTGCCGCTTCTGCGCGCCGAAGCCCCGTTCGTCGGCACCGGCATGGAGCCGATCGTGGCTCGCGACTCCGGTGCTGCCATTGCCGCCCGTCGTGGCGGTGTGGTCGACCAGGTGGACGCGACGCGTATCGTTATCCGCGCAACCGAAGACCTCGATCCGTCGAAGTCCGGCGTCGATATCTATCGCCTGCAGAAGTTCCAGCGCTCCAACCAGAACACCTGCGTCAACCAGCGCCCGCTGGTCACCGTCGGCGACGTTCTGAACAAGGGTGACATCATTGCCGACGGTCCGTCCACGGACCTGGGCGATCTGGCGCTCGGCCGCAACGCGCTTGTCGCGTTCATGCCCTGGAACGGCTACAACTACGAAGATTCGATCCTGATGTCTGAACGCATCGTCGCCGACGACGTGTTCACGTCCATCCATATCGAAGAATTCGAAGTCATGGCCCGTGACACGAAGCTCGGTCCGGAAGAAATCACGCGTGATATCCCGAACGTCTCCGAAGAGGCTCTGAAGAACCTCGACGAAGCCGGTATCGTCTATATCGGCGCTGACGTTCAGCCGGGCGACATTCTGGTCGGCAAGATCACCCCGAAGGGCGAAAGCCCGATGACGCCGGAAGAAAAGCTCCTGCGCGCCATCTTCGGTGAAAAGGCTTCCGACGTTCGCGACACCTCCATGCGCATGCCTCCGGGCACGTTTGGTACCATCGTTGAAGTTCGCGTTTTCAACCGCCACGGCGTTGAAAAGGACGAGCGTGCGATGGCCATCGAGCGCGAGGAAATCGAACGCCTCGCCAAGGACCGTGACGACGAACAGGCGATCCTCGACCGTAACGTCTACGGCCGTCTGATCGACATGCTGCGCGGTCACACCGCCGTTGCCGGTCCGAAGGGCTTCAAGAAGGGCACCGAGCTTTCCAACCAGACGATCTCGGAATATCCGCGTTCGCAGTGGTGGATGTTCGCTGTCGAAGACGAGAAGGTTCAGGGCGAGATCGAAGCGCTCCGCGGCCAGTATGATGAGTCCAAGTCGCGCCTTGAACAGCGCTTCATGGACAAGGTCGAAAAGGTTCAGCGCGGCGACGAAATGCCTCCGGGCGTCATGAAGATGGTCAAGGTCTTCGTCGCTGTGAAGCGCAAGATCCAGCCGGGCGACAAGATGGCTGGCCGTCACGGCAACAAGGGCGTGGTTTCGCGCATCCTGCCGATCGAGGACATGCCGTTCCTCGAAGACGGTACGCATGTCGATATCTGCCTGAACCCGCTGGGCGTGCCGTCGCGCATGAACGTCGGTCAGATTCTGGAAACGCACTTGGCATGGGCTTGCGCCGGTATGGGCAAGAAGATCGGCCAGCTGCTGGATGACTATCGCAAGACGATGGACATCACCAATCTGAAGAACGAGCTGACGACGGTTTACGCCAGTGACGCCAAGGACGAAGTCTCGAACTTCGACGACGACGCCCTGGTCAAGCTTGCCGAACAGTCCCGCAGGGGCGTCTCGATCGCAACGCCGGTCTTCGACGGTGCGCATGAGCCGGATATCGCCAGCATGCTGGAACGCGCAGGTCTCGATGCATCGGGCCAGTCGGTTCTCTATGACGGTCGTACGGGTGAGCCCTTCGACCGCAAGGTAACCGTGGGCTACATGTACATGATCAAGCTGAACCACCTTGTCGACGACAAGATCCACGCTCGCTCGATCGGTCCTTACTCGCTCGTGACCCAGCAGCCGCTGGGTGGCAAGGCGCAGTTCGGCGGTCAGCGCTTCGGGGAAATGGAAGTCTGGGCGCTCGAAGCTTACGGCGCAGCCTACACGCTGCAGGAAATGCTTACCGTCAAGTCGGACGACGTGGCGGGCCGCACCAAGGTCTACGAAGCCATCGTCCGTGGCGACGACACGTTCGAAGCCGGTATTCCGGAATCGTTCAACGTTCTCGTCAAGGAAATGCGCTCTCTGGGTCTTTCGGTCGAACTGGAAAACACCAAGATCGATCCGAACGCGCCCGACCAGCTTCCCGACGCTGCGGAATAAAATGTGGGTTGCGCGCCGGCAACGGCGCGCAGCTTCTCCAAACCAGGCCGGCAAGGCGGGCGAGGGGATTGTTGCCGCATTTCGCGGCTATCACGTTTTACAGAGCAACCCGCCGGTTCCCGGGTATTTGACCGGTCGCGGTTGCGAATGGGCCCACAGTGGTCCGACAAGGAGACAGGCATGAACCAAGAGGTCATGAATCTTTTCAATCCGCAGGCGCCTGCGCAGGTGTTCGATTCCATCCGGATTTCGATCGCGTCGCCTGAAAAAATTCTTTCCTGGTCCTACGGCGAGATCAAGAAGCCGGAAACGATCAACTACCGCACGTTCAAGCCGGAACGCGACGGTCTCTTCTGCGCGCGCATCTTCGGGCCCATCAAGGACTACGAATGCCTGTGCGGCAAGTACAAGCGCATGAAGTACAAGGGCATCATCTGCGAAAAGTGCGGCGTTGAAGTCACGCTGTCGCGCGTTCGCCGTGAGCGCATGGGCCATATCGAACTCGCCGCTCCCGTTGCTCACATCTGGTTCCTGAAGTCGCTGCCGAGCCGCATCTCCACGCTGCTCGACATGACGCTGAAGGATATCGAGCGCGTTCTCTACTTCGAAAACTACATCGTCACCGAGCCGGGCCTCACCTCGCTGAAGGAGCACCAGCTCCTCTCCGAAGAAGAGTACATGATCGCTGTCGACGAGTTCGGCGAAGACCAGTTCACGGCCATGATCGGTGCTGAAGCCATCTATGACCTGCTGGCGACGATGGACCTTGAGAAGATCGCCGGTGACCTGCGCTCCGATCTGGCTGAGACCACCTCGGATCTCAAGCAGAAGAAGCTGATGAAGCGCCTGAAGATCGTCGAGAACTTCATGGAATCCGGCAACCGTCCGGAATGGATGATCATGAAGGTCGTTCCGGTCATCCCGCCGGACCTGCGCCCGCTCGTTCCGCTCGATGGCGGCCGTTTCGCGACTTCGGACCTCAACGATCTGTACCGCCGCGTCATCAACCGTAACAACCGTCTGAAGCGCCTGATCGAACTGCGCGCTCCGGGCATCATCATCCGCAACGAAAAGCGCATGCTGCAGGAATCTGTGGACGCGCTCTTCGACAACGGCCGCCGTGGCCGCGTCATCACCGGCGCCAACAAGCGCCCGCTGAAGTCGCTGTCCGACATGCTCAAGGGCAAGCAGGGCCGCTTCCGCCAGAACCTGCTCGGCAAGCGCGTCGACTATTCCGGCCGTTCGGTCATCGTGACGGGTCCGGAACTGAAGCTGCACCAGTGCGGTCTTCCTAAGAAGATGGCGCTCGAACTGTTCAAGCCGTTCATCTACGCCCGCCTCGACGCCAAGGGTTACTCCTCGACCGTCAAGCAGGCCAAGAAGCTGGTTGAAAAGGAAAAGCCGGAAGTCTGGGATATCCTGGACGAGGTCATCCGCGAGCACCCGGTTCTCCTGAACCGCGCACCGACGCTGCACCGTCTGGGCATCCAGGCGTTCGAACCTATGCTGGTCGAAGGCAAGGCCATCCAGCTGCATCCGCTCGTCTGCACGGCCTTCAACGCCGACTTCGACGGCGACCAGATGGCTGTTCACGTGCCGCTGTCGCTTGAAGCCCAGCTTGAAGCCCGCGTGCTGATGATGTCGACCAACAACATCCTGCACCCGGCAAACGGCGCGCCGATCATCGTTCCGTCGCAGGACATGGTTCTCGGCCTGTACTACTTGTCGATCATGAACCAGAACGAGCCGGGCGAAGGCATGGCCTTCTCCGACCTCGGCGAGCTGCATCACGCCCTTGAAAACAAGGTCGTCACGCTGCACGCCAAGATCAAGGGCCGGTTCAAGACGGTTGACGCCGAAGGCAAGCCGGTTTCGAAGATCTATGATACGACCCCCGGTCGTCTCATCATCGGCGAACTGCTGCCGAAGAACGTCAACGTGCCGTTCGATATCTGCAACCAGGAAATGACCAAGAAGAACATCTCCAAGATGATCGACACGGTCTACCGTCACTGCGGCCAGAAGGACACGGTCATTTTCTGCGATCGCATCATGCAGCTCGGCTTCTCGCATGCCTGCCGCGCCGGCATCTCCTTCGGCAAGGACGACATGGTGATCCCGGCCTCCAAGGCCAAGATCGTCGACGAGACCGAAAGCCTGGTGAAGGAATACGAACAGCAGTACAATGACGGCCTGATCACGCAGGGCGAAAAGTACAACAAGGTCGTCGACGCCTGGGGCAAGGCGACCGAAAAGGTTGCCGAAGAGATGATGGCCCGCATTAAGGCCGTCGAATTCGACCCGAAGACGAACCGCCAGAAGCCGATGAACTCCATCTACATGATGAGCCACTCGGGTGCCCGCGGTTCACCGAACCAGATGCGTCAGCTCGGCGGCATGCGCGGCCTGATGGCACGTCCGGACGGTTCGATCATCGAAACGCCGATCATTTCGAACTTCAAGGAAGGCCTGACCGTGAACGAGTACTTCAACTCGACTCACGGTGCCCGTAAGGGTCTCGCAGACACCGCCCTGAAGACGGCCAACTCCGGTTACCTGACGCGTCGTCTCGTCGACGTGGCCCAGGACTGCATCGTCACGCATGTCGATTGCGGCACCACGACTGGTCTCACCATGACGGCCATCGTTGACGCCGGTCAGGTCGTCGCCTCCATTGGCGCACGTATCCTTGGCCGTACGGCACTCGATGACATCGACAACCCGATCACTGGCGAGAACATCGTCAAGGCGGGCACGATGATCCTCGAGCCGGATGTCATCGAGATCGAAAAGTGCGGCATCCAGTCGGTTCGCATTCGCTCGGCCCTGACCTGCGAAATCCAGACCGGCGTTTGCGGCGTCTGCTACGGTCGCGACCTTGCACGCGGTACCCCCGTCAACATGGGCGAGGCAGTAGGCGTTATCGCTGCTCAGTCGATCGGTGAACCGGGCACCCAGCTCACCATGCGTACCTTCCACCTTGGTGGTACTGCAACGGTGGTCGACAGCTCGTATCTCGAAGCGTCGTACGAAGGTACGGTCCAGCTCAAGAACCGCAACCTGCTGCGCAACTCCGATGGCAACCTCGTTGCCATGGGCCGCAACATGGCGGTCACGATCCTCGACGAACGTGGTGTCGAGCGCTCCTCGCAGCGCGTCGCCTACGGTTCGAAGCTGCTCGTGGACGATGGCGACAAGGTCAAGCGTGGCCAGCGTCTGGCAGAATGGGACGCCTATACGCGTCCGATGCTGACGGAAGTCGAAGGTACGGTCGAGTTCGAGGACGTCGTGGACGGTATCTCGGTTCTCGAAAGCGCCGACGAATCCACCGGCATCACCAAGCGTCAGGTTATCGACTGGCGTTCGACCCCGCGTGGTATCGACCTCAAGCCGGCCATCGTCATCAAGGACAAGAACGGCGCGATTGCCAAGCTGTCGCGTGGCGGTGAAGCCCGCTTCCTCCTCTCGGTGGATGCGATCCTCTCCGTTGAGCCGGGCTCCAAGGTGAGCCAGGGTGACGTTCTCGCCCGTATCCCGATGGAAAGCGCCAAGACCAAGGACATCACCGGTGGTCTGCCGCGCGTTGCCGAACTGTTCGAAGCCCGTCGTCCGAAGGACCATGCCGTCATCGCCGAGATCGATGGCACGATCCGCTTCGGTCGCGACTACAAGAACAAGCGTCGCATCATCATCGAACCGTCGGAAGACGGTGTCGAGCCGGTCGAGTACCTGATCCCGAAGGGCAAGCCCTTCCATCTTCAGGACGGCGACTACATCGAAAAGGGTGACTACATCCTCGACGGTAACCCAGCACCGCATGACATTCTGGCGATCAAGGGCGTGGAGGCACTCGCTTCCTACCTCGTGAACGAAATCCAGGAAGTCTATCGTCTGCAGGGCGTTGTCATCAACGACAAGCACATCGAAGTGATTGTCCGTCAGATGCTCCAGAAGGTTGAAATCACCGACGCTGGTGATAGCACCTACATCGTCGGCGACAATGTTGACCGGATCGAACTCGAAAACGTCAACGATGCGCTTATCGAAGAAGGCAAGAAGCCTGCTTATGGCGATCCGGTTCTGCTCGGTATCACCAAGGCATCGCTGCAGACGCCGTCCTTCATCTCGGCTGCATCCTTCCAGGAAACGACGAAGGTGCTCACCGAAGCTGCTGTCGCCGGCAAGACCGACGGGCTGCAGGGCCTGAAGGAAAACGTCATCGTCGGTCGCCTCATCCCGGCCGGTACGGGCGGCACCATGACGCAGATCCGCCGCATCGCCACCTCGCGCGACGAGCTCATCCTCGAAGAGCGCAAGAAGGGCTCGGGCGCGGACGAAGCGACCCCGATGCTGCAGAAGATCGCAGCCGACGTGGTTCCGGCAGGCGAATAAGCAGGTCGAACTGGGTTGAATTTGAAAGGCCGCCGGAGCAATCCGGCGGCCTTTTGCAATTTGCGCGATAGGCCACTGGCAGCCGCAAGGCCGATTGCCCGCGAGCGTACCGCGATCCCGAGACACCCGGCCTGGGGAATAATCGGGTTTCTGCTATTAATCCCGACGTTGTCTCTCGACAGGGCGGGATTTTCATTTCAGGGTGAAATGATTGCGAGATGATGGCCTGGGGGGGCCTGATGAATACTGAATGCCAACTTTGCGGCTCTGCCGAAAAAAATATCGTTTCGAAATTTGATCGTCACGGAAAAGCGCTCGTCACCGTCCATTGCGTGGGCTGCGGCATCGTGACCAACGATCCGATTCCGGACGAGGAAACGCTGACGCAATTCTATGCGAAGCATTACCGGAAGGAGTACAAGGGCGCGGCAAAGCCCCGAAAGCGGCAGGTCTGGCGCAATTTCGGCCGCACACTTCGTCATTTTCGGAAATTTTCCGATGTCTACCGGGATGTCCGGTCCTGCATCGATATCGGCGCAGGCAGCGGAGAATTTCTCTATCTCGCGCAGGCTTCCGGGATCAAGGCGCGAGGTGTCGAGCCGAGCGTCGATTATTCGGAATACTGCCGGGACGATCTGGGCCTGGAAGTCAGAACCGGCAGGTTGGAAGATTTCGACTTCTCTGCCGAGAGGTTCGATCTCATTCGCCTCAGTCACGTGCTCGAACATCTGCCGCAGCCGGTCGAGACGCTCAAGCGCCTGCGCGACATGCTCGCCGAAGATGGTGTTCTCTATGTTGAGGTGCCCGATATCGCGGACGATGCCGCCCGGAAGCTCAAAGGCAAGCTTTTCCATTTCGGCCATATCTTCAACTTCAATCCTTTCACGCTGCGATTGGCGGCTGGCCTTGCCGGTCTTGTGGAGGTTCCGGCTACGGCCGGCCGTTGCGCCGGAACAACGGGCGTCTTCTTCATGCGTTCGCTCGGGACCGTGATATTCGATGCAGCGGTCATGAAGCGCGAGGCCGATGCCATGCGCGAGGTCATGACGCGCCACTACGCCAACGCCGTGCCGCAGGGCAGGGGAGGCCGCTCGTTGTTGCGTTTCTTCAGGCGTATGTTTGAGAGAAGTTCGGAGGTCGTGACCGGGGCGATGTTCCGGGATAACGCAGCAATCGCCCGTCATTTCGCCGGCAAGCTGGCTGAAGGCAATGCGCGTGAATGTGCGACGAAGCTGCTCGCCGAACAGGCCGCTTCAGGTCGCTCCGGGGCACCCGTAGCCCCCGCTGCCTGAACAGTGTGTCGTTCGAGGGCGAGCCGTCAATTAGGACGCTTTATTTTGTGAAGGCCGCCGGAGCGATCCGGCGGCCTTTGTGCATCTGAAGAGACCAAACGGTTCGGCACTTAAAGCCCGAGAGCCGCGCGCAGCTCAGCCTTGGCGGCTTCAAATTCCGTCTTGTAGTCGTCATGGGTCATGATCGTGCTGGCGATGGTGATGCCGGCGATGCGGCCAGCTTCGATATCGCTCGGATAATGAATACCGCCGATGACGCGGTTCCAGCCAAACTCCCAGGCGCGGTGCATGATCACGTCGCGCTTTTCAGGCAGCATGTTGGAGAGCACGACGCCCATCAGCGTGCCGACCGTCGTATGACCGGACGGATAGGAGCCGGACTTGGTCAGCTTGACGACGGGCTTGACCAGTTCCGGGTAGAGCAGATGCGGGCGAGGGCGCTTCCAGACATCCTTGGCGGGATCGACAACCGCACCCTCGGTCTCGACGACGCGGTCAAAGAAGGCGGAGAACTTCGGGAGATTGTCCTTGCTGAATTTCGGATTGTCGATGACATCGGAGAAGCGCCAGACGTTCTCTTCCTGGTCCGCCACGGCGCGGGCTTCCATGTCCGGAGTCCGGGTGACCTGGATTGTCAGGACCTGTCCGATCTCCGCTTTTGTCTGAACGGAGTCGTTGGCCGGCGGCGGCGGCAGGAGGTTCAGAAGATTGATCTCTTTGGCATCGGAGAAGGGCTTTGCCTTCTCTTCGGCGAAGAGCGGGCTTGAAAAGGAAAGTGCGAGGGCAAGGCCCATCGCGGCAAGGCGGGAATACTTGTGCATGGAAACTCCATTTGTCCAATAAGCAAAGCAGAGCTAACCGCAAAGTTTTGCGCAGCGATGACAGAGGGAACATCCTCCGCTGAAAACGCACGCAAAAAAAATGCAGCCGACATGGGCCGGCTGCCTCTGCAATCGCTGGCGGATCCCATCGGGGAGATCACGCAAACCGGATGATCGCCACTTCTCCCTCAAGCGCACCCTGAAACGCGGAGGCATGCGGCTCGTCCTCGGGAATCTCGGTCAGCGTGCCGATCTGATCCAGGTCTGCCTCGATGAAGCCCTCGTCGGCCAGCGCGTTCAGCGTCGTGCGGACGGCGGTATCGTCGTCCGGAGCTGTCAGCATCACATGGATGTCGACGCCTTCGCCTTCCTTGATATACGCCTTGCCGATGATGATAAAGACGAGCGGCAGGTCGGCGATATTGTCGTTGTCCGGATTGGTATTCATGAAGGGCCTCGAGATTGGGCGTCGTAGCGACCGCCTTTGGGATGAAGAATCGGCGGGGTGAGACCGCGCCAAGGAGTTAAGCGATTCTTAAACGGAAGCGGTTCGGAAACATAAGGATTTTTGTCGAACAGCAACCAGATTTGCAGTTTTGAACCCTCAAGTGCCCGTGTTACAGGGGTTTCGGCGATGCGGCCTCCAAGAAAATCGCTCGGAAGGTCTTGACTGTGACCCCTTAAGACAGTAAACGCCACGCCATCAGAGCCGATGTGAGGTTGGCTGTTTCGGAATGACTCGTTCTGGATGACACCTCAAACAAGGCCCTTATATCGCACGCGAAGCATTGACTGCAGCATGCAAGACGTCGCAAGGCGTCCTCTGCTTTATCGAGGGCTTTCTCCTTTTTTTGAGGGGAAATAGCCCTGATTTTGCGCATTGATGGGACCCGTGTAAACGCCCGAGAGGGTAACGAGACAAGACTTAAAGGGATGGGTATATGCCTACCGTAAACCAGCTGATCCGCAAGCCCCGTCAGGCACAGGTAAAGCGCAACAAGGTTCCCGCTCTTCAGCAGAACCCGCAGAAGCGCGGCGTTTGCACCCGCGTTTACACGACGACCCCGAAGAAGCCGAACTCGGCTCTGCGTAAGGTTGCCAAGATTCGCCTGACGAACGGCTTCGAAGTCATCGGCTACATCCCCGGTGAAGGCCACAACCTTCAGGAACACTCCGTCGTGATGATCCGCGGCGGCCGCGTAAAGGACTTGCCGGGTGTGCGTTACCACATCATCCGCGGCGTTCTCGATACGCAGGGTGTCAAGAACCGCAAGCAGCGCCGTTCGAAGTACGGCGCGAAGCGTCCGAAGTAAGAATTCCATGGGTCGGCGGGCTAGTCCCGCCATCGGCCGTTAAAACAGTTGAGAGACGAATAATATGTCCCGTCGCCACAGAGCAGAAAAGCGTGAGATCAACCCCGACCCGAAGTTCGGTGATCTCGTCGTCACGAAGTTCATGAATGCCATCATGCTTGACGGCAAGAAGTCTGTTGCCGAAACCATCGTCTATGGCGCTTTCGATGCCGTTGAAGGCAAGTCGAAGCAGGAGCCGCTGACGGTTTTCCATCAGGCGCTCGACAACATCGCTCCGCACGTCGAAGTTCGTTCGCGTCGCGTCGGTGGTGCAACCTACCAGGTTCCGGTCGACGTCCGTCCCGAGCGTCGTCAGGCTCTCGCTATCCGTTGGCTGATCACTGCTGCCCGCAAGCGCAATGAAACGACGATGGTTGACCGCCTCTGCGGCGAACTTCTCGATGCTTCCAACAACCGTGGTTCGGCTGTCAAGAAGCGCGAAGACACGCACAAGATGGCGGACGCAAACCGCGCATTCTCGCACTACCGCTGGTAATCTCGACAAGGAAGGCAGACCACCATGGCCCGCGAATATAAAATCGAAGACTACCGCAATTTCGGTATCATGGCGCATATCGACGCCGGCAAGACCACGACGACCGAGCGCATCCTGTACTACACCGGTAAGTCCCACAAGATCGGCGAAGTCCATGACGGCGCTGCTACCATGGACTGGATGGAGCAGGAGCAGGAACGCGGTATCACGATCACGTCTGCTGCCACCACGACCTACTGGAAGGGCCGTGACGGCAAGACCCGTCGTTTCAACATCATCGACACCCCCGGCCACGTTGACTTCACCATCGAAGTCGAGCGTTCGCTGCGCGTTCTCGACGGTGCGATTGCCCTTCTCGATGCCAACGCCGGCGTAGAGCCGCAGACGGAAACCGTCTGGCGTCAGGCTGAGAAGTACAACGTTCCGCGCATGATCTTCTGCAACAAGATGGACAAGACCGGCGCTGACTTCTACCGCTCGGTAGAAATGATCAAGACGCGTCTTGGTGCCACCGCCGTTGTCATGCAGCTGCCGATCGGCGCTGAAAACGACTTCGTCGGCGTTGTCGACCTCATCGAGATGAACGCTCTCGTCTGGCGCGATGAATCGCTCGGCGCACAGTGGGATGTCGTTGAGATCCCGGCTGACCTGAAGGCCAAGGCTGAAGAATATCGCGAAAAGCTGATCGAGACGGTTGTCGAGATCGATGAAGAAGCGATGGAAGCCTATCTCGAAGGCGTCATGCCTGACAACGACAAGATCCGTGCGCTGGTTCGCCGCGGCACGATCGACGTCAAGTTCCACCCGATGTTCTGCGGCACTGCCTTCAAGAACAAGGGTGTTCAGCCGCTGCTCGACGCCGTTGTCGATTACCTGCCGTCGCCGCTCGACATTCCGGCGATCAAGGGCATCGACTTCAAGACCGAAGCCGAAATCGAACGTCATGCCGACGATGCCGAGCCGCTTTCCATGCTCGCATTCAAGATCATGAACGACCCCTTCGTCGGTTCGCTCACCTTCGCGCGCATCTATTCGGGCAAGCTCGAAAAGGGCGTCTCGGTCATGAACACGGTCAAGGACAAGCGCGAGCGCGTCGGCCGCATGCTGCAGATGCACTCGAACTCGCGTGAAGACATCGACGAAGCCTTCGCGGGCGACATCGTTGCTCTGGCTGGCCTGAAGGAAACGACGACGGGCGACACGCTCTGCGATCCGCTGAAGCCGGTTATCCTTGAGCGCATGGAATTCCCGGAGCCGGTTATCCAGATCGCGATCGAGCCGAAGTCCAAGGGCGACCAGGAAAAGATGGGCCTCGCGCTCAACCGTCTTGCTGCCGAAGACCCGTCCTTCCGCGTCAAGACCGACCAGGAATCCGGCCAGACGATCATCGCCGGCATGGGCGAACTTCACCTCGACATCATCGTTGACCGTATGCGTCGCGAGTTCAAGGTTGAAGCCAACGTCGGTGCTCCGCAGGTTGCCTACCGCGAAACCATCACGCGTCAGCACGAAGAAGACTACACGCACAAGAAGCAGTCCGGTGGTACCGGCCAGTTCGCGCGCGTCAAGATCGTCTTCGAACCGAACCCGGATGGCGACGATTTCAAGTTCGAATCCAAGATCGTCGGCGGTGCTGTTCCGAAGGAATACATTCCGGGCGTTCAGAAGGGTATCGAAAGCGTTCTGTCTTCGGGTCCGCTCGCAGGCTTCCCGATGCTCGGCGTGAAGGCCACCCTCATCGACGGTGCCTTCCACGACGTCGACTCCTCGGTTCTGGCGTTCGAAATCGCTTCCCGTGCCTGCTTCCGTGAAGCAGCGAAGAAGGCCGGCGCTCAGCTCCTCGAGCCGATGATGAAGGTCGAAGTTGTCACGCCGGAAGACTATGTCGGCGACGTGATCGGCGACCTGAACTCCCGTCGTGGCCAGATCCAGGGCCAGGAACAGCGCGGCATCGCGATCGTCATTCAGGCCCACGTGCCGCTGGCGAACATGTTCAAGTACGTCGACAACCTGCGCTCCATGTCGCAGGGCCGCGCTCAGTACTCGATGGTCTTCGATCACTACGCGCCGGTTCCGTCGAACGTCGCACAGGAAATCCAGGCAAAGTATTCCGGTCAGAAGTGACCGGAATACAACCGAACCTTTTTTGAATTGATGTCCCCGGACGGGGACCAGGAATGGAGAGCCGGAAATGGCAAAAGGTAAATTCGAGCGCAATAAGCCGCACGTCAACATTGGCACGATCGGTCACGTTGACCATGGCAAGACGTCTCTGACGGCTGCGATCACGAAGTATTTCGGCGAGTTCAAGGCGTATGACCAGATCGACGCTGCTCCGGAAGAAAAGGCACGCGGCATCACGATCTCGACGGCACACGTCGAGTACGAAACGGCTGCTCGCCACTACGCTCACGTTGACTGCCCCGGCCACGCCGACTACGTCAAGAACATGATCACCGGTGCTGCCCAGATGGACGGCGCGATCCTGGTTTGCTCGGCTGCTGACGGCCCGATGCCGCAGACGCGCGAACACATCCTGCTCGCTCGCCAGGTTGGCGTTCCGGCCATCGTTGTCTTCCTCAACAAGGTTGACCAGGTTGACGACGCAGAACTTCTGGAACTCGTTGAACTCGAAGTTCGCGAACTGCTGTCGTCCTACGACTTCCCCGGCGACGATATCCCGATCGTCAAGGGCTCGGCTCTGGCCGCTCTTGAAGACAGCAACAAGACGATCGGCGAAGACGCGATCCGCGAGCTGATGGCTCAGGTTGACGCCTACATCCCGACGCCGGAACGTCCGATCGATCAGCCCTTCCTGATGCCGATCGAAGACGTGTTCTCGATCTCGGGCCGTGGTACGGTTGTGACGGGTCGCGTTGAGCGCGGTATCGTCAAGGTCGGCGAAGAAGTCGAAATCGTCGGCATCCGCGCCACGTCGAAGACGACGGTGACGGGCGTTGAAATGTTCCGCAAGCTTCTCGACCAGGGCCAGGCCGGCGACAACATCGGCGCCCTGATCCGCGGTGTGAACCGTGACGGCGTTGAGCGTGGCCAGATCCTGTGCAAGCCGGGTTCGGTCAAGCCGCACAAGAAGTTCAAGGCAGAAGCCTACATCCTGACGAAGGAAGAAGGCGGCCGTCATACGCCGTTCTTCACGAACTACCGTCCGCAGTTCTACTTCCGCACGACGGACGTGACGGGCATCGTGACGCTTCCGGAAGGCACGGAAATGGTTATGCCTGGCGACAACGTGACCGTTGACGTCGAGCTGATCGTTCCGATCGCGATGGAAGAAAAGCTGCGCTTCGCAATCCGCGAAGGCGGCCGCACCGTCGGCGCCGGCATCGTCGCTTCGATCGTCGAGTAATCGATCATCGGCTGAATGGGTTGGGGCAGGGGCTCTGAAGGGTCCCTGTCTCGCTTTAGGTAAGAACAAACGATTCAAAACAGTCCTGCCATGCGGGACATGTTGAACAAGGACGAAACGAATGAACGGCCAGAATATCCGCATCCGCCTGAAGGCGTTTGATCACCGGATCCTCGATGCCTCCACGCGCGAGATCGTGTCGACCGCCAAGCGCACCGGCGCTTCCGTACGCGGTCCGGTTCCGCTGCCGACCCGCATCGAAAAGTTCACTGTCAACCGGTCGCCCCACGTTGACAAGAAGAGCCGCGAGCAGTTCGAGATGCGCACGCACAAGCGCCTCCTCGACATCGTGGACCCGACCCCGCAGACGGTTGACGCGCTGATGAAGCTCGATCTCGCCGCCGGCGTGGACGTAGAGATCAAGCTGTAAAAAGCTGAAAGTCCGGCGCAAGCCGAAACAACAAGGAAGGTACGTGGCAGCAATGCCAACGTCTTCTAGAAACGGGAAACCAAAGGACATCATGTCCGGATGGAATCCTTAAACAAGAGGCAAGAAGGGGCTTTTAGCTCCTAAAGGACTCTCAAAAGGAATGAACCTATGCGTTCAGGTGTGATTGCACAGAAAGTGGGAATGACACGCGTCTACAACGATGCGGGTGAGCATATCCCGGTAACAGTATTGCGGCTGGAGAACTGCCAGGTGGTAGCCCAGCGCACGGAAGACAAGAACGGCTACACGGCTGTTCAGCTCGGCGCCGGCACCTCGAAGGTGAAGAACACCTCGAAGGCCATGCGCGGCAACTTTGCAGCCGCAAGCGTTGAGCCGAAGGCGAAGCTCGCCGAGTTCCGCGTCTCCGCCGACAACCTCATCGAAGTCGGTAGCGAGATCGTTGCTTCGCACTTCGTTGCTGGCCAGCTCGTCGACGTCACAGGCACGACCCAGGGTAAGGGTTTCGCCGGTGCCATCAAGCGCCACAACTTCGGCGGTCTGCGTGCAACGCACGGCGTTTCCGTTTCTCACCGTTCGCACGGTTCGACGGGTAACAACCAGGACCCGGGCAAGGTCTGGAAGGGCAAGCGCATGGCTGGTCACATGGGCCAGACGCGCGTTACCACCCAGAACCTCGAAGTCGTCTCCACCGATGAAGCGCGTGGCCTCATCCTCGTGAAGGGTGCAGTTCCCGGTTCGAAGGGCGCATGGATCCTCGTTCGCGATGCAGTGAAGTCCGGCGCGCCGGAAACCGCTCCGCGTCCGGCTGGCGTCCGCGCCGCAGAAGCTAAGTAAGGGAGCATTGATTATGGATCTGACCGTCAAGACCCTCGAGGGCAAGGACGCAGGGAAGGTCTCCCTTTCCGACGCAATCTTCGGCCTCGAAGTCCGTGAGGACATCATTGCCCGCATGGTGCGCTACCAGCTCGCTGCCAAGCGCCAGGGCACCCATCAGTCTCTGACCCGCGGCGAAGTTTCCCGCACGGGTGCAAAGATGTTCAAGCAGAAGGGTACGGGCCGCGCCCGCCATCACTCTGCACGCGCTCCGCAGTTCCGCGGCGGTGGTAAGGCTCATGGTCCGGTGTCCCGCGACCATTCCTACGACCTGCCGAAGAAGGTCCGCGCTCTGGCACTTCGCCACGCGCTGTCCGCCAAGGCTAAGGCTGAAGAGCTGATCATCGTTGACAACCTGGTTGCCAACGAAGCCAAGACCAAGGCTCTTGCCGGTGCATTCGCCGGCCTCGGCCTCACCAACGCTCTCATCATCGGTGGCGCCGAGCTTGACGCAAACTTCAAGCTCGCTGCTCAGAACATCCCGAATATCGATGTTCTTCCGGTTCAGGGCATCAACGTTTATGACATCTTGCGCCGCGGCAAGCTCGTGCTTTCCAAGGCTGCGGTTGAAGCTCTGGAGGAGCGGTTCAAATGACTGATCTTCGCCACTACGATGTGATCCGTACTCCCGTGATCACGGAAAAGTCGACGCTGGTTTCCGAACAGAACCAGGTTGTATTCAACGTCGCCAAGGACGCTTCGAAGCCTGAAATCAAGGCTGCCGTAGAAGCGCTCTTCGGTGTGAAGGTCAAGGCTGTGAACACGCTGGTCCGCAAGGGCAAGACGAAGCGTTTCCGCGGCTTTGCCGGCAAGCAGTCGGACGTCAAGAAGGCCGTTGTCACGCTCGTTGACGGTCAGTCCATCGACGTCTCCACCGGACTGTGAGGGTAAACGACAATGGCATTGAAGAATTACAACCCCACGACCCCGAGCCAGCGTCAGCTGGTCATCGTGGACCGTTCCGGCCTCTATAAGGGCAAGCCGGTCAAGTCGCTGACGGAAGGTCTGTCCTCCAAGGGCGGCCGCAACAACATGGGTCGCATCACGGTGCGCTTCCAGGGCGGCGGTCACAAGCGGACCTATCGTCTCGTCGATTTCAAGCGTCGCAAGTTTGACGTTGAAGGCACCGTTGCGCGTCTCGAGTATGACCCGAACCGCACCGCCTTCATCGCTCTGATCAACTACGCTGATGGCGAACAGGCTTACATCCTCGCTCCGCAGCGTATCGCTGAAGGCGACAAGGTCATCGCTTCCGACAAGGCAGTGGACGTGAAGCCCGGCAACACCATGCCGCTTCAGTACATCCCGGTCGGCACGATCATCCACAACGTCGAACTGAAGCCCGGCAAGGGCGGTCAGGTCGCCCGTTCGGCTGGCGCTTACGCCCAGCTCGTCGGCCGCGACCAGGGCATGGCGATCCTTCGTCTGAACTCGGGCGAACAGCGCCTCGTTCATGCGACCTGCCTCGCCACGATCGGCGCGGTCTCGAACCCCGACCACGGCAACATCAACGACGGCAAGGCTGGTCGTTCGCGTTGGCGCGGCAAGCGTCCGCACGTTCGCGGCGTCGTCATGAACCCGGTCGACCACCCGCACGGTGGTGGTGAAGGCCGCACGTCCGGTGGTCGCCACCCGGTGACCCCGTGGGGCAAGCCCACCAAGGGCAAGCGCACCCGTTCGAACAAGTCGACCGACAAGTTCATCATGCGCTCGCGCCACCAGAAGAAGAAGTAAGAGAGGTAGTCATAATGGCTCGTTCAGTTTGGAAAGGCCCGTTTGTTGACGGCTATCTTCTCAAGAAGGCTGAGAAGGTCCGCGAAGGCGGTCGTGCGGAAGTGATCAAGATCTGGAGCCGTCGCTCCACGATCCTGCCGCAGTTCGTTGGTCTGACGTTTGGCGTCTACAACGGCAGCAAGCATATCCCGGTTGCTGTCAATGAAGACATGGTCGGCCACAAGTTCGGTGAATTCGCTCCGACCCGTACCTACTACGGTCACGGCGCGGACAAGAAGGCGAAGAGGAAGTAATCATGGGTAAGGCTAAGACCGAACGCCGGCTTGCCGACAACGAAGCGCAGGCAATTGCCCGCACGCTTCGCGTAAGCCCCCAGAAGCTCAACCTTGTTGCCGCGACCATTCGCGGCAAGAAGGTCGACAAGGCTCTCGCCGAGCTTGAATTCTCGCGCAAGCGCATTGCCGCCCAGGTCAAGAAGACCCTGGAATCGGCGATCGCAAACGCTGAAAACAACCACGATCTCGACGTCGACTCGCTCGTTGTCGCAGAGGCTTATGTTGGCAAGTCGATCGTCATGAAGCGTTTCCACGCTCGTGGCCGCGGCCGTGCATCGCGTATCGAAAAGCCCTTCGCGCACCTGACGATCATTGTTCGGGAAGTTGAACAAGGGGAGGCCGCATAATGGGCCAGAAGATTAATCCGATCGGCTTCCGCCTCGGCATCAACCGTACCTGGGACAGCCGTTGGTTCGCCGACAACGCCGAATACGGCCAGCTGCTTCATGAAGATCTGGCCATCCGCGCCTACCTCATGGAAGAGCTCAAGGCTGCTGGCATTGCCAAGGTGGTCATCGAGCGTCCGCACAAGAAGTGCCGCGTCACGATCCACTCGGCGCGTCCGGGCCTGATCATCGGCAAGAAGGGCGCAGACATCGAGAAGCTTCGCAAGAAGATCTCGACGATGACGAATTCCGAAACGCACCTCAACATCGTTGAAGTCCGCAAGCCGGAAATCGACTCGACGCTCGTCGCCCAGTCGATCGCCCAGCAGCTCGAGCGTCGCGTGGCTTTCCGCCGTGCGATGAAGCGCGCCGTTCAGTCGGCTATGCGTCTTGGCGCCGAAGGCATCAAGATCACCTGCGCCGGCCGTCTCGGCGGTGCAGAAATCGCCCGCACCGAGTGGTATCGCGAAGGTCGCGTTCCGCTTCACACGCTCCGCGCCGACATCGACTACGGTGTAGCCGAAGCTGAAACCGCGTTTGGCATCTGCGGCATCAAGGTCTGGATCTTCAAGGGCGAAATCCTTGAACACGACCCGATGGCCTCTGAACGCCGCGCAACCGAAAGCGACGCGCAAGGGTCGAACAACCGTGAACGTGGTGAGCGTAACGAGCGCCGCCGCGAGAACGCTTGATCTACGCTGGCGAAAGATAAGCTCGGAGAAGTAAGAAAATGTTGCAGCCAAAGCGTACAAAATACCGCAAGCAGTTCAAGGGCCGCATCCATGGCGTTGCCAAGGGCGGTTTTGACCTGGCTTTCGGTGAATTCGGTCTGAAGTCCCAGGAGCCCAACCGCGTGAATGCACGCGAGATCGAAGCGGCCCGCCGCGCGATCACGCGTTACATGAAGCGCGCCGGCCGCGTGTGGATCCGCGTATTCCCCGACGTTCCGGTCACCAAGAAGCCGACCGAAGTTCGCATGGGTAAGGGTAAGGGTTCGGTTGAATATTGGGCAGCCAAGGTTAAGCCTGGCCGTATCATGTTCGAAATCGATGGTGTCAGCGAAGAAATCGCCCGCGAGGCGCTTCGTCTCGGCGCCGCCAAGCTCTCTGTCAAGACGCGCTTCGTGCAGCGTATTGCAGAGTAAGGAGTGACTGAGATGAAAGCTTCCGACGTCCGCGCCATGAGCGCCGATCAGTTGAATGATGAGCTTGCCAAGCTGAAGAAGGAGCAGTTCAACCTGCGCTTCCAGAAGGCAACCGGCCAGCTCGAGAAAGCAGCCCGCGTCAACGAAGTCCGCAAGGACATCGCACGCATCAAGACCATTGCGGCCCAAAAGGCAGCAGAAGCCAAGGCTTGAAGGATACAATAATATGCCGAAACGCATTCTGCAGGGCACCGTAGTCAGCGACAAGAACGACAAGACCGTTGTCGTTCGCGTCGAACGCCGTTTTGCCCATCCCCTGCTTCAGAAGACCGTTCGCCGGTCCAAGAAGTACAAGGCGCATGACGAAACCAACCAGTACAAGGTCGGCGACGTCGTTTCCATCGAGGAATGCGCACCGATCTCCAAGGATAAGCGCTGGACGGTTGTTGCCGCCCAGTGAATTATGAAGATTTCGGGTCTAGGCCTTGCCTTTGTCCCAGAAATCTGTATGAAGCAGCCATTGGCGTGAAGGACGCTGGAATCAGCGTCCTTTTGCTTTACGCGCTCGGCAGGTCCTTGATTGGATACCACCTTGCAAAAGATCCTTCCGCGCGAAAAACATCCAGGCGTGTTCCCGATAGCTGGTTTCGGTTGTCGGTCTAAGAACATGCCGCTTTGAATGTGTCCATAAGCTGGAATAGGGGCCTCCCCGGAGGCCAACCGTTCCGGTCAATAATAGAAGGCGACCTGACATGATTCAGATGCAGACTAACCTCGACGTTGCCGACAATTCCGGCGCACGTCGTGTCATGTGCATCAAGGTGCTGGGCGGCTCCAAGCGCAAGTACGCTTCCATCGGCGACATCATTGTCGTTTCGATCAAGGAAGCCATCCCGCGCGGCCGCGTCAAGAAGGGCGATGTTATGAAGGCGGTTGTCGTTCGCACCGCCAAGGACATCCGTCGTCCGGACGGCAGCGTCATCCGCTTCGATAACAACGCAGCCGTTCTTATCGACAACAAGAAAGAGCCGATCGGCACCCGTATCTTCGGACCGGTTCCGCGCGAACTTCGCGCCAAGAACCACATGAAGATCATCTCGCTGGCTCCGGAAGTGCTGTAAGGAGCTGACCGATGCAAAAGATTCGTAAAGGCGACAAGGTTGTCGTTCTGACCGGCAAGGACAAGGGCAAGTCTGGCGAAGTCGTCAGCGTCAGCCCGAAGGAAAACCGCGCGGTCGTCCGTGGCGTCAACGTTGTTGTTCGTCACCAGAAGCAGACGCAGACCCAGGAAGCTGGTCTCGTCCGTAAGGAGGCCTCCATCGACCTCTCCAACCTCGCGATCGCCGACCCCAAGGACGGCAAGCCGACCCGCGTCGGTTTCAAGATCGAAGGCGACAAGAAGGTTCGCGTGGCCAAGCGTTCGGGAGTTGTGATCGATGGCTGAGACCAAGTACGAGCCCCGGCTCAAGAAGGACTACGTTGAGCGTATCCGCAAGGCGATGCAGGAGCAGTTCTCCTACGCCAACGAGATGCAGATTCCGAAGCTCGACAAGATCGTCATCAACATGGGTGTGGGTGAGGCAACTGCCGACTCCAAGAAGCCCACGGTTGCTGCCGCTGACCTCACGGCGATCGCCGGCCAGAAGGCCGTCATCACCCGCGCCCGCAACTCGATTGCAGGCTTCAAGGTACGTGAAAATATGCCGATCGGCGCAAAGGTCACCCTGCGCGGCGCTCGCATGTATGAATTCCTTGACCGTCTCGTGAACATCGCTCTCCCGCGCGTTCGCGACTTCCGGGGCTTGAACCCGAAGAGCTTTGACGGCCGTGGCAACTTCGCCATGGGCATCAAGGAGCACATTGTGTTCCCTGAAATCAACTACGACAAGGTTGATCAGATGTGGGGCATGGACATCATCGTTTGTACGACGGCTACCAAGGACGACGAAGCACGGGCTCTTCTGAAAGAGTTCAACTTCCCGTTCCGCGCGTAATCGTTACGGCAAGCGTTTAGAAGGAAGCACAAAATGGCGAAAGTCAGCGCAGTCGAAAAGAACAAGCGCCGCCGCAAGCTGGTCGCCGGTCAGGCTACCAAGCGCGCCGCGCTCAAGGCTGTGATCATGAACCAGGAACTGCCCATCGAGGAGCGGTTCAAGGCAACACTGAAGCTTGCGGCTCTGCCGCGTAACGGCTCCAAGACCCGCATCCGTAACCGTTGCGAAGTCACCGGCCGTCCGCGCGCTTACTACCGTAAGCTCAAGATGTCGCGTATCGCGCTCCGTGAACTTGGCAACTTCGGCTCCGTGCCGGGCCTTGTTAAGTCGAGCTGGTAAGAGGGAGACAGGCAAATGACGATGACTGATCCTCTGGGCGATATGCTCACACGTATCCGCAACGGCGTATCCCGCCGCAAGTCCTCCGTAACGACGCCAGCTTCCAAGCTGCGCGCTCGCGTACTGGATGTCCTGCAGGCTGAAGGCTACATCCGCGGCTATTCCGAAGTAACGTTCGACAACGGCAAGACCGAACTGTCGATCGAACTGAAGTACTACGAAGGCGCGTCCGTGATCCGTGAGATCGCCCGCGTTTCCAAGCCGGGCCGCCGGGTTTATGTCTCGGTCAAGTCCATTCCGCAGGTCGCGAACGGTCTCGGCATCACCATCCTTTCGACTCCGAAGGGTGTGATGGCCGATCACCAGGCTCGCGAACAGAATGTTGGTGGCGAGGTTCTCTGCTCGGTCTTCTAAGGCCCGAGCAGGATCTCCATAACGAACAGACAGGTTTGAAAAAATGTCTCGTATCGGTAAAAAGCCCGTTCCGGTCCCTGCAGGTGTGACGGCTTCTGTCGAAGGACAGAAGGTTTCCGCAAAGGGCCCGAAGGGCGAGCTGCACTTCGTCGTCAATGACGAAGTTCTCGTAAAGTTGGAAGACAACGCTGTCGTGGTTACGCCCGCGACGCAGACGAAGGACGCTCGGTCCAAGTGGGGCATGTCCCGCACGATGATCGAGAACATCTTCAAGGGCGTCAAGGACGGCTACGAGCGCAAGCTCGAAATCAACGGCGTCGGTTATCGTGCGGCTCTGCAGGGCAAGAACCTGCAGCTCGCGCTCGGTTTCTCGCACGACGTAGTTTATGAGCCGCCGCAGGGCATCACCATTGCCGTTCCGAAGCCGACGGAAATCGTCGTCTCTGGCATCGACAAGCAGATTGTCGGCCAGGTCGCTGCAGAAATCCGCGAATATCGTGGCCCCGAACCCTATAAGGGCAAGGGCGTCAAGTACGCAGGTGAACGCATCGTCCGCAAGGAAGGCAAGAAGAAGTAAGGATAACGCGATATGGCTAGCAGGAAAGAAACTCTTGTGCGTCGCGCCAGCCGCGTTCGCCGACAGCTTAAGAAGGTGGCCAATGGCCGCGCGCGGCTCTCCGTTCACCGCACTTCGAAGAACATCTACGCGCAGATCATCGATGACGTTGCCGGCCGCACGCTGGCAGCTGCTTCGACCCTCGACACCGGCCTCAAGTCTTCGCTGAAGACCGGCGCTGACGTCGCTGCCGCGGCCGCCGTTGGCAAGCTCGTCGCCGAGCGTGCCGCTGCTGCAGGCGTCAAGACGGTCGTCTTCGATCGTGGCGCGTTCCTCTACCACGGCCGCGTCAAGGCGCTCGCCGAGGCAGCCCGCGAAGGCGGTCTGGAGTTCTAAGTTCGGATCCGGGGCTTTCTAGCCCCGGTTTCCATTCTCAGGTTTCATACCTGATTTCGCCGGATCGGCTTGCACCTCAAAAGAGGGCAGGGCGGTCCATCATTGTTTGCCGATTGCACCCGGAAAAGAAAAAGGAAAAGGACAATGGCACAAAAGGAACGTGCACCGCGCGAAGAGCGTCAGGGCCGTGAAGAGCGCGACAGCGAATTTGTCGACAAGCTCGTAGCAATTAACCGCGTCGCGAAAGTGGTCAAGGGTGGCCGTCGTTTCGGTTTCGCAGCACTCGTCGTTGTCGGCGACCAGAAGGGCCGCGTCGGCTTCGGTCACGGCAAGGCGCGTGAAGTGCCGGAAGCGATCCGCAAGGCTACCGAATCCGCCAAGCGCGACCTGATCTTCGTTCCGCTGCGCGATGGCCGCACGCTGCACCACGACGTGCACGGTCGCCACGGCGCCGGCAAGGTTCTGCTCCGTTCGGCCAAGGCCGGTACGGGCATCATCGCAGGCGGCCCGATGCGCGCCGTTTTCGAAACGCTCGGCATGCATGACGTCGTCGCCAAGTCGACCGGTTCGTCGAACCCCTACAACATGGTTCGCGCAACGTTCGACGCCCTCAAGCATCAGGTTCACCCGAAGGACATCGCAGCTCAGCGCGGCATCAAGTATGCAACGCTTCAGGCTCGCCGTGCTGCCTCCGGTTCTGCCTCTGAAGAATAAGGGGATTTGAACAATGGCTAAGAAAGCAACCGCTGTCGCCAAGAAGACCCTCGTCGTCGAACAGATCGGCTCGCCGATCCGTCGCCCCGACGTTCAGCAGAGAACGCTGATCGGTCTCGGCCTCAACAAGATGCACCGTCGTCGTGAACTGGAAGACACCCCTTCCGTTCGTGGCATGATCCGTGCCGTCAGCCACCTCGTTCGCATCGTCGAAGAGAAGTAAGACGGGGAGACCAAGATGAAACTCAACGAAATCAAGGACAACGAAGGCGCTCTGCCTTCGAAGAAGCGCCTGGGCCGCGGTATCGGCTCCGGCAAGGGCAAGACCGGTGGTCGCGGCGTCAAGGGTCAGAAGGCTCGTTCGGGCGTTGCCATCAACGGTTTCGAAGGCGGCCAGATGCCCATCTACCGCCGTCTGCCGAAGCGCGGCTTCAACAACATCTTCGCGGCTGAATACGTCACCGTTTCGGTTGGCCGTATCCAGGCTGCGATCGATGCCAAGAAGCTCGACGCCAAGAAGACGATCGATGCCGCAGCTCTCGTTGCTGCCGGCGTTCTCCGTCGCGCCAAGGACGGCGTCCGCGTTCTGTCGGACGGCGAACTGAAGGCCAAGGTCGAACTCGAAGTCAGCGGCATCTCCAAGGCTGCTGCTGAAAAGATCGAGAAGGCTGGCGGTTCGGTCAAGATCCTCGGCGAAGCAGCTGCAGAGTAATCATTGAAAATTGATCGCCCGGTGTCTTCACACCGGGCGATTTTGCTTCCATATGAAAGCCTCGCGGTCTCGGCGTCGTTTCTTCGGCGTGCGGGGCAGACCAGAGCGCGGGTGAGGCATCGGGCGGCGGCATCGTCGCATGGAGGCCTGCGTTTCGACCGGGCCGTTTGATAAAGCGCTTTTTCGTTTGACATCTGCCCGAAACAATTGAATTCAAAGCGTGCCTGTGGCTTTGCGCCGCGGCGTGTGGGAACTAGGTCGTCGCCGACCGGCCGCTGGATGCGGGGAGGGGGCGAGGGCCGCGCGGAGAAATAGATGGCTTCTGCAGCGGAACAATTGGCTTCAAACCTGAACTTTGCGACCTTCGCAAAGGCTGAGGATCTCAAAAAGCGGCTCTGGTTTACCCTTGGCGCGCTTCTGGTCTACCGCTTCGGTACCTACATTCCGCTTCCGGGCCTGAATCCCGATGCCTTCGCCAACGCCTTCAAGGGCCAGTCCGGCGGCATTCTCGGTCTCTTCAACATGTTCTCCGGCGGCGCCGTCTCGCGCATGGCGATCTTCGCGCTCGGCATCATGCCCTACATTTCCGCCTCGATCATCGTGCAGCTCATGACATCGGTCGTCCCTGCGCTCGAAAACCTGAAGAAGGAAGGCGAGCAGGGCCGCAAGGTCATCAACCAGTATACCCGTTACGGCACGGTTCTGCTCGGTACGCTGCAGGCCTATGGCATTGCAGTCGGCCTTGAGCATTCCAATGGTGTTGTCGCCGATCCGGGCTGGTTCTTCCGCCTTTCGACCGCCGTCACGCTACTTGGCGGCACCATGTTCCTGATGTGGCTGGGTGAGCAGATCACTTCGCGCGGCATCGGCAACGGCATTTCGCTGATCATCTTCTCAGGGATTGTCGCCAATCTGCCGCATGCACTCGCCGGCACCCTCGAGCTCGGCCGCACCGGTGCGCTGTCGACTGGCGTGATTCTCGCCGTCCTCGTCGTTGCCGTGCTGGTCATTGCCTGCATCGTCTTCATGGAGCGCGCCCAGCGCCGCCTGCTGATCCAGTATCCGAAGCGTCAAGTGGGCAACCGCATGTTCCAGGGCGATACCTCGCATCTGCCGCTGAAGCTCAACACGGCAGGCGTTATCCCGGCCATCTTCGCCTCGTCGCTCCTGCTGCTGCCTGCGACGCTCGCAGGCTTCTCCAACGCCTCCAATATGCCGACCTGGGCCACGACCGTGATTGCGGCGCTGGGCCACGGTCAGCCGCTCTACATGGTCGCCTATGCGGGCCTCATTGCCTTCTTCTCGTTCTTCTATACGGCCATCGTCTTCAACCCGACGGACACGGCCGACAACCTCAAGAAGCATGGCGGCTTCATTCCGGGTTACCGTCCTGGTGAACGCACCGCACAGTATATCGACTACGTCCTGACGCGCATCACGGTTCTCGGTGCGATCTACATGGTGCTGGTCTGCATTCTGCCGGAAATTCTCATCGCTGAGACAGGCGTACCATTCTACCTTGGTGGTACATCGCTTTTGATTGTTGTCAGCGTCACCCTCGATACGGTAGCACAGATTCAAGGCCATCTTATTGCCCAGCAGTATGAGGGCCTGATCAAGAAGTCGAAGCTCCGTGGAGGAAAGAGGGGAAAATGAGACTGATTCTTTTAGGCCCGCCGGGCGCAGGGAAGGGAACCCAGGCCCAGCGGATCGTGGAGAAGCATGGCATTCCGCAGCTCTCCACCGGGGACATGCTGCGCGCCGCCGTCAAGGCCGGCACGGAAGTAGGCAAGCGCGCCAAGGCGCTCATGGATGCCGGTTCGCTGGTTAATGATGACGTGGTGATCGGGATCGTCTCCGAGCGCATCGATCAGCCGGACTGCGCCAAGGGTTTCATTCTCGACGGCTTCCCGCGCACGCTCGTTCAGGCTGATGCTACGGAAAAGATGCTGTCTTCGAAGGGCATGAAGCTGGACGTGGTCATCGAGATGCAGGTGGACGACAGCGTGCTCGTCGATCGAGTCTCCGGTCGCTATACCTGTGCCAGCTGCGGAACGGGATACCACGACCGCCTGCAGAAGCCGAAGGTGGAAGGCGTCTGCGACAAGTGCGGCTCGACCGAATTCAAGCGCCGTCCGGACGACAACGCCGAAACGATGACGACGCGCTTGCGGGCCTATTACAAGGAAACGTCGCCGCTGATCGGTTACTACCACGCCAAGGGTCTCCTCAAGAGCATCGACGGCATGGCCGAAATCGACGAGGTGACCGCCTCGATCGAAACAATTCTCGGGAAGCTCTGAGCTTCCCGAAAATTTCTAGGCGGAACGGTTGCTTTTTTGCAGCGATTCCGTTAATGACCGCGCAACTCGCGACAGACAAGTCGATCGGCGCGGACTCTGGAAGACAGGAGCCCGGGCGCGGTCGTATTGACATGTCCCGGTCAATATATTGGAACCACGGCCTTTCGGGGTCGAAAAAACAGGAACTCCCCGCCTGGGAAGGCCGGGATATGAAGGAGAATACGCGTGGCACGTATCGCTGGCGTTAACATCCCGACTGCAAAGCGCGTAGTCATCGCGCTTCAGTACATTCACGGGATCGGCCCGAAGTTTGCTCAGGAGATCATCGAGAAGGTCGGTATTCCGGCCGAGCGTCGTGTGCATCAGCTCACCGACGCGGAAGTTCTCCAGATCCGCGAAACCATCGACCGCGACTACGCAGTCGAAGGCGACCTGCGTCGCGAGACCTCGATGAACATCAAGCGTCTGATGGATCTCGGCTGCTACCGCGGCCTGCGTCATCGCCGCTCGCTGCCTGTTCGCGGCCAGCGCACGCACACGAACGCCCGCACCCGCAAGGGTCCGGCCAAGGCGATCGCCGGTAAGAAGAAGTAATTCTTGATGAATTGCGACAGGCGGGTAGCGAGTGGGGAGGCCCCGTTCGCTACCCGCTTTCCGCTATTTGTCATGAAGGTGTAGCCGCTGGGACTACGGCGGCGTAGAGATCAACGAAGGGAATACCATGGCCAAGGAAGCCACACGCGTTCGCCGTCGCGAACGTAAAAACATCACGTCGGGCGTTGCACACGTCAACTCGACTTTCAACAACACGATGATCACCATCACCGACGCACAGGGCAATGCGATTGCCTGGTCGTCTGCTGGCGCCAAGGGCTTCAAGGGCTCGCGCAAGTCGACCCCGTTCGCTGCCCAGATCGCTGCCGAAGACTGCGCCAAGAAGGCTCAGGAACACGGCATGAAGTCGCTCGAAGTCGAAGTTTGCGGCCCCGGTTCCGGTCGCGAATCGGCTCTGCGCGCTCTGCAGGCTGCCGGCTTCATGATCACCTCGATCCGTGACGTGACCCCGATCCCGCACAACGGCTGCCGCCCGCGCAAGAAGCGCCGCGTCTGATCATCGGAATTCACCGAGCCGGCGGCGTCTGCTGTCGGCGCTTCAATGCTCGGCCGTCACGATTGGATGGTGACGGCGAACGGAAGGTAAAGACACATGATTCAGAAAAACTGGCAGGAATTGATCAAGCCGAGCAAGGTCGAGTTCACCTCTTCGGGTGCGACCAAGGCGACGCTGGTCGCCGAGCCGCTTGAGCGCGGCTTCGGCCTGACGCTCGGCAACGCGCTGCGCCGCGTTCTTCTGTCCTCGCTGCGCGGCGCTGCCGTCACGGCGGTTCAGATCGACGGCGTTCTGCACGAATTCTCGTCCATCCCGGGCGTTCGCGAAGATGTCACCGACATCGTCCTGAACATCAAGGAAATCGCCATCAAGATGGAAGGCGACGATGCCAAGCGCATGGTCGTCCGCAAGCAGGGTCCGGGCACGGTCACCGCTGGCGACATCCAGACGGTCGGCGACATCGAGATCCTGAACCCGGATCACGTCATCTGCACGCTCGACGAAGGCGCTGAAATCCGCATGGAATTCACCGTCAACAACGGCAAGGGCTATGTGCCTGCAGAGCGCAACCGCGCTGAAGACGCGCCGATCGGCCTCATCCCGGTCGACAGCCTGTATTCGCCGATCAAGAAAGTGTCCTACAAGGTGGAAAACACCCGTGAAGGCCAGGTTCTTGACTACGACAAGCTGACGATGACGATCGAGACCAACGGCTCCGTCACCGGCGAAGATGCCATCGCTTTCGCAGCCCGCATCCTCCAGGACCAGCTCTCGGTCTTCGTCAACTTCGACGAACCGCAGAAGGAAGCCGAAGAAGACACGGTTACCGAACTCGCCTTCAACCCGGCCCTCCTCAAGAAGGTCGACGAGCTGGAGCTTTCGGTCCGTTCTGCGAACTGCCTCAAGAACGACAACATCGTCTACATCGGCGACCTCATTCAGAAGACGGAAGCAGAAATGCTCCGCACTCCGAACTTCGGTCGCAAGTCGCTGAACGAAATCAAGGAAGTTCTCGCTTCCATGGGCCTGCATCTCGGCATGGAAGTGCCCGCATGGCCGCCGGAGAACATCGAAGATCTCGCCAAGCGCTACGAAGACCAGTATTAACCCGGAGCCGGTGAGACCGGCTCCTTGTTTCAATTGATGCAGATCCGAACGGAAAACCGGTTTCCACTTTTCCTGGATTTGCCTGATCAAACTACGGGTCTTCCGGCCCGCAAGTGAAGGAGAATAGCAATGCGCCATCGCAATTCAGGCCGCAAGCTGAACAGAACCGCCAGCCACCGCAAGGCAATGTTCGCAAACATGGCTGCCTCGCTCATCACGCATGAGCAGATCGTCACCACCCTGCCGAAGGCGAAGGACCTGCGTCCGATCGTCGAGAAGCTGGTTACCCTTGGCAAGCGGGGCGATCTTCATGCTCGTCGCCAGGCCATTTCGCAGGTCAAGGACATCGACGCCGTTCAGAAGCTGTTCGACGCGATTGCCACCCGCTACGCATCGCGCAACGGCGGCTACCTGCGCATCATGAAGGCCGGCTACCGTCAGGGCGACAACGCTCCGCTCGCCGTCATCGAATTCGTTGACCGCGACGTTTCCGCCAAGGGCGCAGCCGACAAGGCCCGCGTCGAAGCAGAAGCTGCGGCTGAAGCTCAGGCTGCCTGATTGGCTGATCGATCTTGAGATGAATAAGGGCCGGGTGCTGCAAAGCGCCCGGCCTTTTTCTATCGTTAAAAATTGGTTATTGAATCACTTGCAAAGGGTAGAGTTCGTCACCATTTCACCATAGTTACGCCATGTTTCGCGAAAGGGAACACTATGAGTGTCGATGTGAACGGGTTGGTAGTGGACGGTGCCCAGAAGTACGCAACGGAATATTTAACCTATCAAATCAAAAAATCCTTTCCGTTTGTCGACGATGTATTATCAAGGGCGGTAACATCCTTCGGGAAAAAAGCAGTAAATTTGGGGCCGCGCAAAAGTATTTTTGGTACAGGCCTTATCGTGACATCTCTATTGTTCAGTGCTTCAGATCTTGGACAGGGCAAACGAGATGATGTGCAACGTTTCGTTCCACAAGGAAATTTTGGTCAGCTTCCGGCAAGACCTGTCATGCCGCCAGATCCAAAGAACTTCTCGAGGCCGGCGCATCCTGCTGCTCCGTCTAGTGCAGCCGCTGGGACGCCTAAAGGAAAGCCGAAGCAGGTCTCAAAGCGCGGGCAAATATCGCGTCCCAATCTTTTGGAAAACTTGGATAAGCTGCTTCCTCGAACCAGCTTTGGTAGCTCTGTGAACTCTGAGGGCGGTGACTGCTGATGAGCGTTGGGTTAGCCGGATTTAAGTTTATGCATTAGGATCTGTCGCGTCCTCACGGCAGGAGATGCAGCCAGAACGGAATCGGGAGGATCGACAGGGCGGTCGAAGCAATCACGACCGCCGCGTTCGCGCGCTTGGCGACGCCATAATAGTGCGCGAAGAGATAAGCGTTGACCCCAGGTGCCATCGCCGCCGTCATGACCTATGAGCGCAGATCTGAAACGCTGGCGGAAAAGACCAGGTGGCCGAACAGATAGGTGAGGCCGGGATGGGTGATCAGTGAACAGCTGCAGATCATCGCAACGGTTGCCTTGTCGCCATCCAGCCTGTAGCGTCGCAGCACCGCGCCCGGGCCGAAAAGGGCGGTCGGAATGGCGGTCGATGCCAGCATTCCGATGGCTGACTGGATGGAGGAAGGGGACGGTCAGGCCGGAAAGATTGACCGCAAAGCCCGAAAGAACGCCGAAGATCAACGGCTGCAGGGCCACGGTGCGGATAATGTGTGTCGTCAGCTTTGCGGGCCGACAGACTGTGCCCATGCGCGCGGGCAAGCTCCATGCAGAGAATGCCGAGCGGATGGAAGAAGGGCGAGTGCATCGAGATGATCGCGAAATTGCCAGCCAGTGCTGCCGCTCCATAGGCGCACTCGGTGATCGGCAGGCCCAGCAGCAGCGAATTCGAAAAGAGGCAGGCAAAGCCGATGGCCACCGTATCCGGCATGGCATGCTTGAAAATGAAATCCGCGCCCGCAAGCCCGATGCAGAAACTGATCAGCGCGCCGACCTAGGAGAGTTTCAGCCAAGCTGGCAACGATAGTTTATCGCCGCAACAGCGGAACGAGACCATGTCGAGCAGCAAACACCCTTCATTGAGACGCGCAAGTCTCCACGCGGCCTATGTGAGTGGAACGATTGCCCTGACTTCGATCCTCCTGCTGCGCTTCCATTTCATCTACGGCTACCCGGTCGGCGATAGTACCCAATACAACGTACCGTGGTCCGTTGCCTTTTCCCAACAGTTCTGGTCCGGCGACTGGTATCCGCGATGGCTCTTTGCCTTTCCTGCGAATATCGGCGGCCCGGTCTTCTATTTTTACGGCCCGCTACCCTTCTACGCTCTGGCCTTCATCTCGGCCCTCGCGCCCGGCCTGTCGCCAACGGAAACGCTGACTGTCTTTCATGGACTGCTCTACGGGTTTTCGGGGCTCGCCTTTTACGTCTGGGCGAGGCGCCATGCATCCTCCGGTGCGAGCCTCCTTGGTGCATGCCTCTACATGGGCGCACCGTATCATTTCATCGATATCGAGCACCGGAACGCCATAGGCGAGGCCATGGCTTTCATCCTCGTGCCGCTGATCTTCCGTTACCTGCTGGATGTCGAAATGCAGGGTCGACGGTGGTTGCGGGCAAGTCTGCTCTACGCAGCACTGATTATCTCGCATCTTCCCAGCGCGCTGCTGACGACGCCGTTCATGATCCTGTCGACCGCCATCGTCTACCGCGACGCGCCCGTCCGCGGTCTGATCCGTCTGGGCGTGACCGGCTGCTGCGGCTTGCTGCTGGCGGGCATCTATCTCGCACCGGCATTGGCTTTGCGGGACTGGCTGCCATCGGATGCGTGGCTGACGGACGCCAATAGCTGGCCGGAGACCTGGTTGCTGCCGGGCGGTTTCTTCTTCCGTGCTGGCGGGCTCTTTTTCGGGGCGATTCTGTCTCTGGTCGCTCTTGCGGGTTGCCTGCAACTCGGCCTCTGGATGGCTCATAGGCATAGGAAGAGAGAGGACCGCGCCCGCCCCGTTGTGGTCGCCGCCTGGGTCGGGCTCGCGGTCTCAATCGTCATGTTCAGCGAAGCGAGTGTTTGGCTCTGGACGCATGTCGGACCGCTCCGAAACGTGCAGTTTCCGTTTCGCCTGGGCGTGATCACGGATTTTCTGTCCGTAACGATCATCGTATGCGCTCTGCAGCGGTTGCTTGAGATGGCGCATAGGGCGGTCTCCGCTGTCTGGGTCGGCGCAACGGTCGCCGTCGTGTTCATGGCGACCACCGGCCTGATGTCCGTTCCGGATTTCGCCGCCGTCTATCTCGGCAGGTTGCCACAGGTGGATGAGAAGCCGCTGGAATGTTGCGTCCAGGCCTCCGAATACTGGATGGGGTCGGTATTGCACAGCCCGCTTTTTGCGAGCCTCAAGACAAGGAAGGCCTATCAGGCCGCCGTCGGCGCATTTCCTGCGCTTGATCCGAGGCGGGCGCTCACGCAGGACGAGGCGCTTGAGGGCAGGCAAGTGGCAGGTCGGCTTGTGATCGAAGCCAGGCTGTCCGCGCCGGCCGAGGTCCGCATCGGCCAGGCCTATCTTCCGGAATGGCGGTTGGCGGCAAACGGGTCGGCAGAAGCGGTGCCCCTGCGGAGCGACCCGGATACCGGCCTGACGCTTGCGGAACTGCCTGCCGGCAGCCACCAGTTCGCGCTTTTCATCCCGGAGACTGAGGCCGAGTGGTGGGGTAAATGGGCAAGTGTCGCGGGATTGCTCCTGACGTTCGCGGCTGCGCTGATGTTCAGGGAAGAGCCGATTACGGCAACAAGTGAAGCCAGAGCGGGATCGTGAGGATGGAGAGGGCCGTGGCCGCGATGACGGCTGCAGCATTCACGCGCTTCGCCACGCCATAATAGTGCGCGAACAGATAGGCATTCACCCCCGGCGCCATCGCCGCCGTGATGACGGCCGAACGCTGGTCGGATACGCTGCCGGCGAAAACGGAATGGCTAAGCAGATAGGTGATCGCCGGATGCAGTAGGAGCGAGCAGACGCAGATCATCGCCACCGTCGCCTTGTCGCCATCCAGCCGATAGCGCCTGAGCACGGCGCCCAGTCCGAAGAGGGCGGTCGGAATGGCTGTCGCGGCGATCATTCCGGCAGCTGACTGGACCGAGGAGGGAAGGGCAAGCCCTGTCAGGTTGACGGCAAAGCCTGCCGTGATCCCGAAAATCAGCGGCTGCACGGCAACGGCTCGCACGATGCGAGCGGCGATGTGGCGCTTGGCGAGCCCGTGGCCGTGAGACTTGGCGATTTCCATGCACAGAATGCCGAGCCCATAGAAGATCGGCGCATGAAGCGAGATAATGGCGAAATTGCCCGCCAGCGCTTCGGTTCCATAGGCACGTTCGGTAATGGGGACACCGAGAAGTAGCGTGTTGGAGAACAGGCAGGCAAACCCAATGGCCACGGCATCGGGAAGCGCGCGCTTGAAGACGAGGATCGCTCCTGCAAGCCCCACCCCAAAGCTGATCAAAGCGCCGAGATAGAAGCTCAGAAGCAGCCCCGCATCATAGGCGTGCGACAGATCGAGCGCGGAGATGGATTTGAACAACAGGATCGGCGCGCCAATGTTCTGCGCATAGCGCATCAACCCGTCGATGGCCTCCTCGGAGAGGATTTTCGTCCAGGCGGCCAGATAGCCAAGGCCGAGAACAAGAAAGACGGGAAGGATGACATCGATGGTGGAGTTCAAAGGTGCCCTCCGGCGGAGACCTGATTTCCGCGTGGCGCATCGTCCGCCGGGAATGGACATCTATTCCGGGACATGAATGGTCGCCTTGATATGCTTGAGATGCGCGATGATGGTGAAGGTCATGATGATGACCAGCGACCATGAACTCCATTTCCCGACATGGACCAGCGACCAGGCGCCAATCTGGTTGGGATATCGCCAAACGCCGAAAAAGGTCGAAAAGTTCTCCGATAGCCAGATGAAAAAGCCGATGAGAGCGAAGGCGAGCGACAGCGGCATCTGCCGGTCGCGGTCATGAGGCCGGAAGATGACGGTGGAGCGGGCGTAGAGCCCGAGCGCGCAGGCGGCCAGATACCAGCGGTAGTCGCCGATGAAATGATGGGTGAAGAAGTTCAGATAGATGCAGAGCGCCAGCGCCGAGGCCATCCAGTAACTCGGATAGTGGCGGATGCGCAGATCGAAGAGCCGCCAGGCCTGGATGATGTAGCTGCCGACGGCCGCGTACATGAAACCCGCAAACAGCGGCACGCCGAAGAGCTTCGTATAGGCAAAATCGGGATAGGACCAGGACTGGATCGCACCGGATGTCTTGAAGGCCTCGAGAATGAAGCCGACGACATGGAAGAGAAAGATCGCCTTGGCCTCATCGAGCGTTTCCAGCCGCGCCCAGAGCAGAAATCCCTGGATCGCAAGCGCGATGATCAGCAAGACATCGTAGCGGGGGATGCCGAAAAGCCCCTGGTGAGGGATGACCATTATTGCCAGAAAGAACAGCCCGGCAAACAGGCACGCGCGCCCCTCCTTGACGCCGAAATAGACGAACTCGACCAGAAACCTCGCAAAGCCCGACAGTTCCGGCCACGGCCGCGCGTTGACCAGGAATTCATCGAAGTGCGCGAGGCCGGGGAGTTTTGCGGCAGTGGGAAAATTCATCTGTTGCCTTAAGACGCTGCAATGAAATACGCAGACATGAAACAGACATAACCACGTCGCTGCAATCTGGAAAACGCATGTCGCACGATCGATTTCGGGTTTTTTCACTGGTTGCCGCAGCGCTGACGATGGTCGCAGGGCTGGCGCTGCGGGGATATGGCTACAGCATCGGGCTCACCTTCCCGGTCGTCAAATACGGCGGCTCGGTGCTCTGGGGCAGCATGGTCTATTTCCTGACACTGGCTCTTCTCCCACACGCGCGCCGTTCCACCACGCTTCTGGCGGCAAGCATGTTCTCCGTCGCGGTCGAGCTTTTTCGCCTCGTTCATGTCGATGCGCTGGATGCGTTCCGGTTGACGACGGCAGGAGCATTGCTGCTCGGGCGGGTCTTTTCCGCCTGGAATATCGTCGCCTATCTGGTCGGCATTGCGCTGGCTTGTGCCGTTAGTGCGCTGTTCCCCGCTCGATCCTGCCGCAAATCGGTTTCGTCCTGATCAGGCCTTCGCCAGCCGCTTCGCTTTCATCCGCTCCTTGCGCCAGTTCATGATCGGCTTCTTGAAGACGCGGAAGCCGAGGAGCAGGGCGGTGAGCACGATATAGATCGTCTGCTCGACGATCAGCACCTTGGTCGACATGACGAAATGCACGACGCCTGCGATGATGACGAGATAGGAGAGCTTGTGAAGCTTGTTCCAGCGCGGGCCCAGCCTGCGGATCGAGAAGCGGTTCGAGGTGAGCGCCAGCGGGATCAGCATGATGAAGCCGAGCATGCCAATGGTGATATAGGGACGCTTCACGATGTCCGGGATGATGGCAGAGAAATCGAGCGCCCGGTCAAGCGTTAGATAGACGGTGAAGTGGAAGAGCACATACCAAAAGCCGAGAAGTCCCAGCGCCCGGCGATAGGCGATCAGGTTCGGCCCGCCGAGAATGAAGATCGGCGTCACGGCAAGCGTCGCCAGAAGGAAACGGATCGCCCAGAAGCCGAGATTGTGCTCGAAGGTGACGACCGGATCGGCCCCGAGATTCCCTGTGGCCCCGAGATAGAAGTACCAGACCGCCGGGATGAGCCCGACGATGTAAAGCGCCCAGATTTTCACCGGCAGCCAGTTGAACGGCCGGGCACGGGCTGCGGGACGGGTGGAGGTGGCGGTCATCGTGGAAAGTCCTCATGCGCGGGGCGCGGCCTGATGGCTGCCGCCCGGCGCATAGCTGTCAGTAATAGGTCTTGATGAGATCCATGCCGGAATAGAGGCTTGCGACCTCCTCATAACCGTTGAACATCAGCGTATCGCGCCGCTCGCCGCCACCGCTGAAGAAGCCGCTCTTCCCACCGATGCGCCGTTCGGTCGCCTGGCTCCAGCGCGGATGGTCCCGCTTCGGGTTGACGTTGGAATAGAAGCCATATTCGTTCGCAGCGGCCTTGTTCCAGGAGCACGGCGGCTCCTTGTCCGTGAGCGTGATGCGCACAATGGATTTGATGCTCTTGAAACCATACTTCCACGGCACGATGAGCCGGATCGGCGCGCCCGACTGGTTCGGCAGCGCCTCGCCATACATGCCGACCGCCATGAGGGTCAGCGGCTGCATGGCCTCGTCAAGCCGAAGCCCATCGACATAGGGCCATGGTAACGGCTGGAAATAGCCTTTCTGGCCGGGCATTTCTTCCGGGCGCACGACGGTCTCGAAGGCGACATATTTGGCCGAGCCCAGCGGCTCCACCTTCTTCAGAAGTTCGGACAGCTGGAAACCGTCCCACGGAATGACCATCGACCAGGCTTCGACGCAGCGGAAGCGATAGATGCGCTCTTCGATGGGCATGGTCGCCAGCAGGTCCTCGTAGCCGAAGGTCTGCGGCTTGGCGACCATCCCGTCGACCTTGATCGCCCAGGGTAGAGGCTTGAACTTGCCGGCGTTCTTGGCCGGATCGGACTTGTCCGTGCCGAATTCGTAGAAGTTGTTGTAGGTGGTGGCGGACTCCTTCGGCGTGACGGTCTCGCCCTTGGCGTCGTCCACCTTGTTGCCGATGCGGATCGGCGTTGCGGCAAAGGCGGAGCCGCCGGTGAGCGCGAGACCGCCTGCGGCAGCAGCGCCTGCGATCAACTGGCGGCGGTTCAGGTAGACGCTCTTCGGCGTGATCTCCGAGGAGGGGATGCGGGGCGGACGATAGGTCATGGCTCTCTTCCATCGCTTCATTCGGCTTGGTACCTGCCTATACGGGCAAATAAGCCGGAAGGTTTCATGGAGAGAAGGAAAACAGGTTCCGCTATCACATGGAAGAGGGGGAGCAGCCACGTTTTCGTGAGTGCGCGTGCCTACGTGGTCAGCCGCCGGTGAAAGTCCGCGTGAGAATGTTGAGATAGCCCGCCGGCATGGCCAGCCACAGGATGAGCAGAACGAAGACAGCCAGCACGACCTTGACCGCCAGCGCCGGGGTCGGCCCGCCGCCGGGCTTGCGCGGCTTCTGCCGTTCAGCCTCGCGCGCCTGCTCGGCTTTCTTCTTCTGCCAGTCTTTCAGGCTCACGAGGTTTTCCTCGTCATTCTTGCCGGCCATGTCTGCCTCGCATTCCCTTGCAAATCAGCGACAGGATAGTCTCCTCCGTCGCCGATGTCATTCGATTGGTTGGTTTAGTCGCACCAGCCGCGGCGACGGCCTTCCCAGGTGCGTGCCAGTCCCTCGGTCACCAGCACGTTACCCAGCGACTTTCCACCGCGCATGACGACGCGCAGCTTGCGGCCATATCTGTCGGTGTCGCGGTCGATGGGCTTCAGGTCGAAGGGGCCGGCATTCAGCAGTTCCAGCAGGCGTTGTTTGGCGGCTTCGCCCAGCGCCTGCTCATAGGGGCAGCGGGCGGGATGAAGCTCGGGAGTGTCGATATCCGCAATCCGGATCTTGTCGCCCGAAAGCCGAAACGTATCGCCATCGACAACGCAATTGACCATGCTGCCGCCGCCACAAAAGGTGAAACGGGTCGGGCGGGCGATGGAACCCGTCGTCTCGGACGAAGGGACATCCTCCGGCGCTGTTCTTGCAGACGCCTGCTCCTCGACACGGGACAGGAAACCTTGCGGCAAAATGATCCAGATGGCCGCCAATACGGCTGCTGAAACCATCGTCCTGAATATATGCCGCAGCATGGTCCCGCCTCGCGAATCTCGACGCGAAGCGTAACGGGCGAACCGTTTCGAATTGCTTAGCGAGTCAGATTGTCAGGGGCGTACCGGAGCGTACCGGATCGGGCCGAACCGATAGTGACAGCCAAGGTTGCGTGCTGTAGGACGAAGACATAAATTTGAAATGCGTTTTGCCACATTGGTGAACTAAAACGCCAAAAAATAGCTCAGCCCGAGGAAAAGCCCATGCCTGTCTATCGTTCGAGAACCACGACCCATGGCCGCAACATGGCTGGTGCGCGCGGCCTTTGGCGCGCCACGGGCATGAAGGACGGCGACTTCGGCAAGCCGATCATTGCCGTGGTCAATTCCTTCACCCAGTTCGTGCCGGGTCACGTCCACCTGAAGGATCTCGGCCAGCTCGTCGCCCGCGAAATCGAAGCCGCCGGCGGCATCGCCAAGGAATTCAACACGATCGCCGTCGACGACGGCATCGCCATGGGCCATGACGGCATGCTCTATTCGCTGCCGAGCCGCGAGCTCATCGCCGACAGCGTCGAATACATGGTCAACGCCCACTGCGCCGACGCCATGGTCTGCATCTCCAACTGCGATAAGATCACCCCCGGCATGCTGATGGCGTCTCTGCGCCTCAACATCCCGTCGATCTTCGTCTCGGGCGGCCCGATGGAAGCCGGCAAGGTCGTGCTCAAGGGCAAGAAGCAGGCTCTCGACCTCGTCGACGCGATGGTTGCTGCCGCTGACGAAAGCTTCACGGACGAGGAAGTCAACGCCATCGAGCGTTCGGCCTGCCCGACCTGCGGATCGTGCTCCGGCATGTTCACGGCCAACTCGATGAACTGTCTGACGGAAGCCCTCGGCCTCTCGTTGCCCGGCAACGGCTCGACGCTCGCAACCCATGCCGACCGCCGCCGCCTCTTCGTCGAGGCCGGCCACCAGATCGTCGATATTACGCGCCGCTATTACGAGCAGGACGATGTCAACGTCCTGCCGCGCAACGTCGCCAACAAGCAGGCCTTCGAGAACGCCATGGCGCTCGACATCGCCATGGGCGG
Source organism: Limnomicrobium aquaticum (assembly GCF_040545545.1). NCBI lineage: Bacteria > Pseudomonadati > Pseudomonadota > Alphaproteobacteria > Hyphomicrobiales > Rhizobiaceae > Limnomicrobium > Limnomicrobium aquaticum. The sequence continues at coordinate 1,271,749 of NZ_JBEPMB010000001.1, read as the reverse complement.
CTCGACCAACACGGTTCTGCACATTCTCGCGGCCGCCCACGAAGCCGAGATCGACTTCACCATGGACGATATCGACCGCCTGTCACGCAAGGTGCCGTGCCTCTCCAAGGTCGCACCGGCCAAGAACGACGTGCACATGGAAGACGTGCACCGCGCCGGCGGTATCATGGCGATCCTCGGCGAACTCGACCGCGGCGGCCTGATCAACCGCGACAGCCCGACGGTTCATGCCGCGACGCTCGGCGATGCGCTCGACCGCTGGGACATCATGCGCACGAACTCCGAGACGGTCCGCAACTTCTTCCTCGCAGCCCCCGGCGGCGTGCCGACGCAGGTTGCGTTCAGCCAGGAAGAGCGCTGGGAAGAACTCGACATGGACCGCAAGGGCGGCGTCATCCGCTCGGTCGAACATCCCTTCTCCAAGGATGGCGGTCTCGCTGTCCTCAAGGGCAATATCGCGCTCGACGGCTGCATCGTGAAGACAGCCGGCGTTGACGAAAGCATCCTCAAATTCACCGGCCCGGCCGTCGTTTACGAAAGCCAGGACGCCGCCGTGAAGGGCATCCTGAGCAACGAGGTCAAGGCCGGCGACGTTGTCGTCATCCGTTACGAAGGCCCGAAGGGTGGTCCTGGCATGCAGGAAATGCTGTATCCGACGAGCTATCTGAAGTCCAAGGGCCTCGGCAAGGTTTGCGCGCTGCTCACCGACGGTCGCTTCTCCGGCGGCACCTCCGGCCTCTCCATCGGCCACGTCTCGCCGGAAGCGGCAAACGGCGGCCTCATCGGGATCGTGAAGAACGGCGATATCATCGAGATCGACATCCCGAACCGCACGATCAACCTGATCGTCGGCAAGGAAGAACTCGAAAAGCGCCATGCCGAACAGGCTGCCAAGGGCTGGAAGCCGGAACATCCGCGCAAGCGCAATGTCAGCCAGGCGCTGAAGGCCTATGCCGCCTTCGCAACCTCGGCCGACAAGGGCGCCGTGCGCATCCTGCCGGACGAGTATAGCTGAGACGTCTAGACTGACGATTGACGGTAGAAGATTGCGCCGAACTCATTGCTGAGTTCGGCGTATTTCGTTGGCGAATAGCCGGTATAGTCGCGGAAGCTGCGGATGAAATGCGGCTGGTCGTAGAAGTGATCCAGCGCCTCGGCATTGAGCCGCGATACGTCGCCGTCGCGCGCAAATGCCCGGTAGAGCCCTTCGAAGGCCAGAATGCCCTGAAGCCGCTTCGGGCCGATGCCGATACGCTGGTTGAAGACCGTCTGCAGATGCCTTCTTGAGCAGCCGAGCAGGTCGGCAATGTCTTCGATACGCAATCCGGATCGGCTTTGCCGCATCATCGAGATTGCCGCATCCACCAGAAAATCCGCCCGGTCCTTCTCGAACCGAAAGCTCTCCAGCAGGAATGCTTGCGTTAGCCCGACGGCCTCCCCAATCGTTGTTGCCGAGGAAAGCCGCTGCTGCAATGCGTGGCCTGTCCGGCCCAGAAGCGCGTCCGCAGGCGCAATCGCCGAGAAGATGTCGCTCATGTCGCCACGGAGAAAACGTGCCAGCCCCGACGGATGGAATTCGATGCCGATGGTCGTAGTGGGAGAAGGAGAGGAGGAAAGGGTGGTGGGCTCGTCCCAGACACCGATGAAAACGATCTCGCTTTCGCGCGTCATGCGGCCGTGCCGTTCGTTTCCCGCGTCCAGTCCGTTGCGCCACGGCACGATCAGCTTCGGCCTGCCATTGGGAACGACAATGCGCGCGTCGGACGCCGGAATGCCTGCCGGCGCCTCAAACACCCAGAAATGATGGATGAAGGGCGCAATGACCGGATGCGGCGTAATGCTCGTCAGCTTCATCGCGTCTCCCGCGTCTGGAATGGTCTGACTTCCCAAATATACAATCATACTGCGTAAGGCCGCGCTAGACCTGCAGCAATGGATGGAAGCATCACGCTTACGCCCTGACCCGTAACTCAATCAGGACCACACAATCATGTTCATCGCCCATCTTCTGTTCTCGGCAATCCTTTTCATAGGCGCCTTGCTGCACGGCTATGGCTCTTTTCTGGCCTTCCCCGACAACCGCCCGGCACTCGTCTGGTCGCTGGGCTCAAGCGTCTTCGCCATTTTCCTCTCGGCAATTTGCGTGCTCTGCGCCTACCGCACTGTCGACAGGGCGCTTGCGGCGATCTGCGTTGCAGGCTGCCTTGCCTGGGTCGCGGTCGTTCTCGCCTTTGGGCTGTCAATTGGCAATGCTGCGGACCCCCGCGTGCTCTACCACGTGGTCACAGGACTGGTTTTGGCGGGACTTGCGCTTGCGGACATGTTTGGCAGCGCGGGCGTCACAAAATGATGCCGCCTTATTTCGAAGGCGCTGGCCGTTCGAACCTGTTGTAGTCGTTCTCGAACACCTTCAGGCGATCCTCATAGGCCTTGCGAATGCAGGCAAGATCGGATTGGCAGGCTTGGCGCGTCTTAAGCCAGGCCGTCTGCTGGTCCTGCAACTCGCCGCGTACACCCATCGCATACATGCCCGAGAGCCATTTGAACTCGGTGGCCATGCGTACATCCAGGTCATTGAGATCGCGATTGGCGCAGATGGCGGTCTCGTCCGGTTGGAGCGTCTTGGCGTCGCAGTCGAAGCTTGCCGCGTGGGCGGCATAACCGGCAAGCCCGCTCAAGGTGAGGGCGGCAAGGGCGAGAGTGGAGCGGACGATCGTCTTCATGGAAGTTCCTTCTTCAGACACCGGGCGGCTCACGCAAAAGATCACGCGTACCCCCTGGCTCAGCCTTGATGGCTGAAATGCGCCGATCGCCACGATGGTTCCGTCGCGCCCCAAACACAAAAGGCGCCCTGCGGACGCCTCACATGCTTCTCAGGACGTCTTCAGGCTCACTTGCGATAAAGCAGCCAGCTCTTTGCCGCGTCCTTCTTCATGCCGTCCTCAAACAGCATGGCGCGGTTGCGTCCCGAATTCTTGGCGCAGTAGAGAGCGATATCCGACTTCGAGTAGATCTCGTTCGGGTCTTCGCTGTCGCAGGCCATTGAAACACCGAGCGAAAGCGTCACGGGCCCGTAGTCGACGCCGGTCTTGGAGTTCTTGAAGGGCGTCGCTTCCAGCGCCTTGCGGATACGTTCGGCGATCTGCAGGGCTTCCGTCTCGGTATTGCCTTCGATGATGATGGCAAATTCCTCGCCGCCGGTGCGGGCAACGAACACGTCCTTGCGGACATTCGCCTTGATGACATTACCCACGGTGGCCAGGATCTTGTCGCCAACCGGATGGCCGAAGCTGTCGTTGATCTTCTTGAAATGGTCGATGTCGCAGAGAACGAGCGCCGTCAGCGACATGTGCTTCTTCTCGCTGTAGATCTGCGCAAGTTTGTCGTCGAAGGCGCGGCGGTTGGCCAGACGCGTCAGCGAGTCCGTGTTGGCGATGCGCTTGTACTCGTCGAGTTCCTTGCGCACGAGGTCCATTTCAGCCGACTTCTCAACGACGTTCTGCACCATGACGGCGCCCTGCGCCATCGTGTCGCCGGTCGCGTCGGAGAGGATGCTGATCGCATTGCGCAGCAGATCCGCGGAGGAGGCGTTCTTCGTGTTGATGCGGGTAAAGGTCTCGCCAAGCAGCTTGTTGTAGCTTTCGAGCGAAGTCTGTTCCTGCTTCAGGAGGCGCAGCAGGCCTTCCAGCTCCGACAGGATCTTGGTGTGTGCGCCCTCGACCAGGTTGGCGCGGTGCTGTTCGCCGAAATACTGTTCGCCGATCGCATCCAGCTCGCGCTGCGTCGCCTTGTTGCCGAGCGCTGCCAGTTCACGGGTCAGCTTGGGGTTGGAGCCGATATACGCTTCGTAGAAAAGTTCATAATTGCGCGGGATCGGCGGAACGCCCATGCTACGCATGGCATAGGTGACTTGTGCAGCTATGTCCGGTACCTGAACCTTTGGTTGCACAGGCGTCGACGACATAAATTACCCCCAAATACTCAAAAATGCATATTGAAAGTTCTAGGGGTAATTTCTTTGAAAAGCATTAATTATAGATAGCGGCGACCCAATTTGTTGAATGGTCGCTAAAATAAAGACCGCGGACTTCAGTGACGACTGCGTCTGAAATCTGCGGCCTTCGGGATGTATCAGTCCGGATCAACCGAGATTGAGTTCCTTGAAGAAATCATTCCCCTTGTCGTCGATCACGATGAAGGCCGGGAAGTTCTCGACCTCGATCTTCCAGACGGCCTCCATGCCGAGTTCCGGGAATTCCAGAACTTCGACCTTCCGGATGCAATCCTGTGCCAGACGCGCGGCCGGGCCGCCGATGGAACCGAGGTAGAAGCCACCATGGCGTGCACAGGCGTCACGCACGGCTTTCGAGCGGTTGCCCTTGGCGAGCATCACCATCGAACCGCCGAAAGACTGGAACTGGTCGACATAACTGTCCATGCGGCCGGCCGTCGTCGGACCGAAGGAACCCGACGGCATGCCTTCCGGCGTCTTTGCGGGACCCGCATAATAGACCGGATGATCCTTCATATATTGCGGCATCTCGCCGCCAGCTTCCAGGATCGAGCGGATCTTGGCATGCGCCAGATCGCGCGCCACGATGATCGTGCCGGTCAGCGAAAGCTGCGTCTTGACCGGATGCTTCGTCAGCTCTGCCAGAACATCCTTCATCGGCCGGTTGAGGTCGATCTTGATCACATGTTCGGAAAGCTTCGCCTCGTCGATCTCGGGCATATACTTCGCCGGTTCGGTCTCGAGCTGCTCGATGAAGATTCCGTCCCTGGTGATCTTACCCTTGGCTTGCCGGTCTGCCGAGCAGGACACGCCAAGCCCGATGGGCAACGAGGCGCCGTGTCGGGGCAGGCGGATGACGCGAACGTCATGACAGAAATACTTGCCGCCGAACTGCGCGCCGACGCCGAGCGACTGCGTCAGCTTGTGGATTTCCGCTTCCATATCGAGATCGCGGAAGGCATGGCCCGTTTCCGAACCCTCGGTCGGCAGCTCGTCGAGATAGCGTGCCGAGGCGAGCTTGACGGTTTTCAGGTTCATCTCCGCCGACGTGCCGCCGATGACGATGGCCAGATGGTAGGGAGGACAGGCAGACGTGCCGAGCGTCAGGATCTTTTCCTTCAGAAACTCGACCATGCGGTCATGCGTGAGCAGCGACGGTGTTGCCTGATAGAGATAGGTTTTGTTGGCCGAGCCACCGCCCTTGGCCATGAACAGGAACTTGTACTCGTCCGTGCCTTCCTCGTAGATGTCGATCTGCGCTGGCAGGTTGTTGCGCGTGTTCTTTTCCTCGAACATCTTCAGAGGCGCGAGCTGCGAATAGCGCAGGTTCTTCTTCTGGTAGGCGTCCAGAATGCCTTGTGCCATCGCTTCATAGTCGCCGCCTTCGGTCCACACCCGACGGCCCTTCTTGGCCATGACAATGGCGGTGCCCGTATCCTGACACATCGGCAGGATGCCGCCGGCGGCGATATTGGCGTTCTTCAGCAGGTCATAGGCGACGAAGCGGTCATTCTCGGTCGCTTCGGGATCTTCGAGGATGGTCGCCAGCTGCTTCAGATGGCCGGGGCGCAGAAGATGGTTGATATCGGCCAGCGCCGTTTCCGCCAGAAGCCGGATCCCTTCCGGCTCCACCGTCAGGATATCCTGACCGCGAAACGTCTCGACCGAAACGTAATCGCTCGAAATTTTCCGGTAGGGCGTGGTGTCGGAACCGAGGGGAAAAAGATCGTCTGCCATCTGGACAGTCTCCGCTGGGAAAAAGAGGTCGGAGACTGTCTAATCATCTGATTTTTAAAAAGCAATTACCGGCAAAGGGGTAGAAGCAGCATTCAAACGGTTTAGGTTTGAACTTCACCCAATCATCAACTCCGGCCGAACGATCGCGTCATACTCCTCTCCACTCACCAGCCCGCTCTTCAGCGCCTCCTCGCGCAAGGTCGTACCGTTCTTGTGGGCGGTCTTGGCGATCTTGGCGGCGTTGTCGTAGCCGATCTTCGGGGCGAGCGCGGTGACCAGCATCAGCGAGCGTTCCAGCGCCGCCTTGATATTGTCTTCGCGCGCCTCGATACCGCGTACGCAATGTTCGGTGAAGGAGCGGGCGGCGTCGCCGAGCAGCTGGACGGACTGCAGGAAATTATAGGCCATGACCGGGTTATAGACATTCAGCTCGAAATGGCCCTGGCTGCCGGCGAAGGTGAGCGTCGCATGGTTGCCGAAGACCTGCGCGCAGACCTGCGTCAGCGCCTCCGACTGTGTCGGGTTGACCTTGCCCGGCATGATCGATGAGCCCGGCTCATTTTCCGGTAGCGCCAGTTCGCCGAGACCGGAGCGGGGGCCCGAGCCGAGGAAACGGATATCGTTGGCGATCTTGAAGAGAGCGACAGCTGCGGCATTGATCGCACCATGGACGAAGACCATGGCATCATGCGCGGCCATGACCTCGAACTTGTTGGGTGCGGTGATAAAGGGCAGGCCGGTCAGTTCCGCGATGTTATGCGCGACCTGCTCTGCAAAGCCCTCCGGCGCATTCAACCCTGTGCCGACGGCGGTGCCGCCCTGGGCGAGCTCGTAGAGACCGGGCAGGCTGGCCCTGATGTTGCGGATAGCTGTGCCGACCTGCGCCGCGTAGCCGGAAAACTCCTGACCGAGCGTCAGCGGGGTGGCATCCTGCGTATGCGTGCGGCCGATCTTGATAATGTGGCCGAAAGCCTTGCGCTTCGCATCAAGCGCCAGGTGCAACTCTTCGAGCGCCGGGATCAGGTGCCCGGTCACCTCGATGGCCGCCGATACATGCATGGCCGTCGGAAACGTGTCGTTAGACGATTGGCTCATGTTGACGTGATCGTTGGGATGGATCGGCTTCTTCGAACCAAGCTCTCCGCCGAGCATTTCGATCGCCCGGTTGGAGATGACCTCGTTGACATTCATGTTCGTCTGTGTGCCCGACCCTGTCTGCCAGACGGAGAGCGGAAAATGCGCGTCGAGCTTACCGGAGGAAACCTCCCGCGCTGCCGTCACAATCACATCGCCGATTTCCGGCGAAAGCTTGCCGAGCTTCATGTTGGCCTTGGCGGATGCCTCCTTGATCAGCCCCAGCGCCCGGATGATCGCCGCAGGCTGTTTCTCCCAGCCGATCTTGAAATTGCTAAGCGACCGCTCGGCTTGCGCACCCCAATATTTGTCGCTTTCGACTTCGATCGGGCCGAATGTATCGGTTTCAGTGCGGGTGATGGACATGGTGGGTCTCCGGAAACGCGGGCGGGAAGAAGGTTTCGAACCAATATAGGCACGGCTCGCCCACATAAAATAAGCAGCGCGCAAAAATCATAAGGCGCTTGTATATTTCTATAATTCGTGATTTCTGGAAATATGGAAAAGAAAAACGCCCTTTCTGCACTCTCGGCCCTCGGTCACGAGCAGCGGCTCGACATTTTCAGGCATCTCGTCAAGGTAGGGCCGGATGGCGCGGTCGCGGGCGACATTGCCACTGCCTTGTCTTCCTTGCCGAACACGCTGTCGGCCAATCTTTCGGTCCTCTCTCAGGCCGGGCTGGTGGTGAGCGAGCGGGAAGGGCGCCACATCCGTTATCGCGTCGAGATGAAGACCATGCAGTCGCTCCTTGAATTTCTCATGGCAGACTGTTGCGGTGGCGATCTGTCCGTCTGCGTGCCGGCCTTCGATTCATTGAAACGCTGCTGCTGAGGTTCGCATGCTCAACATTCTCATTCTTTGCACTGCCAATTCCGCCCGCTCCATTCTGGGCGAGGCGCTCATCAATCGTCTTGGTGAAGGCCGGTTCAAGGCCTATTCCGCAGGCTCGCACCCGCGTGGCGAGCCCAATCCCGATGGTCTGGCAATGCTGAAGGATAAGGGCTACGACATTTCCACCTTCGCTTCGAAAAGCTGGGATGTCTTTGCGGGCCCCGACGCACCGAAGATGGATATCGTCATCACCGTCTGCGACAGCGCTGCCGGCGAGGCATGTCCGCTCTGGCCCGGTTCCCCGGTCAAGGCCCATTGGGGCATTCCGGATCCGGCGCACCAGGGGAGCACGTCCGACGAGCGCCGTGCGGCCTTCGAAGCCGCCTACCGGCTGCTGGAACTGAGGGTGAGGGCGCTGCTGGCCCTTCCTGTCGAAACCATGGAGGTCGCGCAATTGCGGCTGGCGCTTGCGGAAATCGGCAAGCTGGATGGGGCGACACGGATGGCGCTGGAGGGCTGAATGGACGGCTTTTCGCTCACCCGGCGACTTGCAGCCGAGTTCATCGGTACAGGCCTGCTTCTGGCGACCGTCGTCGGCTCGGGAATCATGGCCGAGACGCTCTCAGCCGGAAACGTTGCGTTGGCGCTGCTTGCCAATGCGATTGCGACCGGGGCCATCCTCTTCGTGCTGATCACCATCTTCGGTCCCATTTCGGGAGCGCATTTCAATCCTGCGGTGACGATCGCTTTTTCACTTTGCGGTGACATCGGCCGTCGCGATGCCGGTCTCTATGTCTTCGTGCAGATCGCTGGCGCAGTTGCAGGCGTTTGGCTTGCCCATCTGATGTTCGATCAGCAGCTCCTGCAGATTTCCACGAAGGTCCGGTTTGGCGGCGGGCAATGGCTTTCCGAGGCGGTGGCGACGGGTGGATTGTTGCTCACCATTTTCGGCTCACTACAGTTCAATGCCAGGGCCGTATCCCAGGCGGTCTCGCTCTACATCGTGGCGGCCTATTGGTTCACCGCTTCGACATCCTTTGCCAATCCCGCCGTCACGATTGCCCGATCGCTCAGCAACACCTTCGCCGGAATTCGGCCGCAGGATGTTCCGGCATTCCTGATTGCGCAGTGCGTGGCATGCGTTCTGGCGGTGCTTTTGAAGACATGGTTCTTCGCGCCGCAACGCCCGGCCTGATGTGGCCCGTGCCCAATCTGCCACAGCGCGGAAAAAAACGAATCGGCGCCACGGAGAGGCGGGCCGCCACAATTTCTTAAACAAAAATTAAGCCTATAATTTTAACAAGTATTTAGGCACTTCAGGCGGCCGAAAAACCGAAGTAATCCCTTAGCGGAACGGGCAAGGGAATATCTGGGCGCCTATGGCCGTATTCCATTTGTTCGGCTAGCAGTTGGAGCGACCCCAACGCTTAACCGAATAAGAAATTTCAGCCGGCCCGAAGGGCCGAGGGATAAAGTCTGACATGAAAACGACCTCCAAAGCCGCCCTGCTTGCCGCTGTCACGGGAATGGTTTTTGCGGCACAGACCTCGGGTGCCTTCGCGCAGCGTTCGCTTTTCGACATACTATTCGGCGAGCAGCCCCGCGTCGATCGTCGGGGCGCCACGCTGGAAGGACCGGTCGGCGCTGCACCGGTAACGAACGGCGCGCGGGCAAGTTCATCCAGAGCGCCTGCCGATTTCGATGGGTCGGACCCTGATCCGCTGCCGACGGTCAAAAAGTCGCAATACTTCACCTACAAGCCGGAAGCCCAGCGCCCGGTCAAGGTTCCCGCGTCTGCCGGTCCGGTCGTGACCGGCTCCGTCTCGTCGGATGGCACAGCCGCGCCGCTTGCCCCTGTGTCTGTCTCGTTGCGCGCAGAGGACTCGATCGCCTCGGCCATGGAGTCCTTCTATGCCAAGGGCGACACCTATCTGTGGATTACCAACGAAGCTGTGACCGATCGCGCCCGCGCAGCCGCTGCCGTTTTGCAGAAGGCCGCCGAGGTTGGCTTGAATCCGGCCGATTACAAGGTCGATGAGCCGATCCTTTCGGGTGATCCCGCTGCGGACCGGCAGAAGCTGATGACCTTCGAGCTGGAAATGACCAAAGCGGTCCTGACCTATGTACAGGACGACGTTCGCGGTCGCATCGACCCGAACCGCATTTCCGACTATTACGAATTCAAGCGCAAGGACGTGAACCTCAAGGGCGCGCTCGCCATCATGCAGCGCAGCCCGGATGTGGCCGCCTATCTGTCGAGCCGCGATCCTTCGAGCCCGCAATTCCAGGCGCTGAAGGCCGAGCTGGCGCGCGAGAGCGGCGCTGCCAATAACGACCAGAAGCCGCGTATCGAGGTTTCCCTGACTTCGCTTTTGCGTCCGGGTCAGAGCAATCCGGAACTGCCGAAGATCATCGAGCTGATCAAGCAGCATGGCTCCGATGGCCTGAAGGCCGAGAATGCGATGACATTGGAGTCCTATACGGGCTCCCCGGACTACGCCCCTGAACTGGTCGATGTCGTGAAGGCGTTCCAGAAGGAAAAGGGCATGAAGCCCGACGGCGTAATCGGCAAGAGCACGGTCCGCGCGCTGCAGGGTGGCGACAGCCAGGGCAATAAGGTCAACAAGCTCATCTACGCCATGGAGCAGGCCCGCTGGCTGCCGAACGACCTCGGTTCGCGTCGCGTCTTCATCAACCAGCCGGCCTTCATGGTCTACTACTTCAACGACAACAAGCAGCAGCTGGCGATGAAGGTTGTCGTCGGTGGCGTCAACCACCAGACCAACTTCTTCCAGGACCAGATCGAGACTGTCGAGTTCAACCCCTACTGGGGCGTGCCGCGTTCGATCATCGTCAACGAGATGCTGCCGAAGCTGCGCCAGGACCCGTCCTATCTCGACCGCATGGGCTATGAAGTCAGCGTCCGCGGCAAGGTCGTTTCATCCTCGGCCCTGGACTGGGGCCGCAATCCCGATGTCGACGTTCGCCAGCCGCCGGGCAATGCCAACGCGCTGGGTCAGTTGAAGATCCTGTTCCCGAACAAGTTCTCCATCTACATGCATGACACGCCGCAGAAGTCCTTCTTTGCGCGCGACATGCGCGCGCTCAGCCACGGCTGCGTCCGTCTGTCCGACCCCCGCGCGATGGCGGCGGCTGTGCTCGGCGTCGACAAGGACAAGGTCGCTGCCGACATCGCGACCGGCAAGAACATGTCCGTTCCGGTTCCCTCGAAGATCCCGGTCTATGTTGCCTATTTCACCGCCTGGCCGAACGCCGAGGGCAAGGTGGAATTCTTCGACGACGTCTACGGTCGCGACACCTATCTGCAGCGCGCGATGGATGCGACCACCAAGGCCCGCGCACAGGGCTGAACACGGACCTCAAAGAAAAGACTTTCGAAAACGGCCTTCGGGCCGTTTTTTAATGCGCGAGAAGGCTGCGCACGAGGTGCGGCGTCAATTCGTCGAAATGGCCGATAATGCGCGTTGGGTTCAACCTTTCGACCGGAACGTCCGAATAGCCGAAAGGAACCGCGATCGCCGGAATGCCGGCATTCTGCGCCGCCAGGATATCATTGACACTATCGCCCACCATCACGCTCGCCGCGGCCTCGCCGCCGGCACGTTCGATCGTCTTTAGGACATGCGCAGCGTCGGGTTTGCGAACGGGAAACGTGTCGCCACCGGCAATCGCATCGAAATAGGTGTCCAGCTTCAGGCCCTTCAGAAGAGGCAGCGCCAGCTTCTCGAGCTTGTTGGTGCAGACAGCAAGACGAAAGCCTTCCGCCTTCAATGTCTCAAGCGACCGCACGACGCCGGCATAGGGCTGGCTCTTGCCGGGCATATCGTCGAGATAGTGCCTGATGAAGATGTCGAGAAGTGCACCCAGACGCTCTTCGGCCAGGGGCCGGCCGCGCAGGGCGAAGCCGCGCTCGATCATTGCGCGCGCCCCCTGGCCGACGAGAAAGGTCATGTCGTCATAATGGACCGGCTCGATCCCGTCGATGGCGAGCACATGGTTCAGCCCGGCCATCAGGTCGGGCGCGGTATCGACAAGAGTTCCATCAAGATCGAAAACGACGGTAGGCATGGAAGGCATGAGGCAGGGCTCCGACATTCGTTGAACCTCGATAGTGCGCCATGGCTCGACCTGCAAGCCTCCCGCATCGTCCTGGTTTGTTGAAACGTGCGGGACTCGTCTTAACGATGTTTGGATTTGGACTTCCGTTTGCCCGCCCGCCCGTGTAAAAGCGCCTCCATCCGGGGAATTCAGGAGTTTTCGGCGCATGGACGCCCGCCAGATGAAGATCAAGGCTGCCGAAGCAGCGCTCGCCCATGTTGAAGACGGGATGCGGCTCGGCATCGGAACAGGCTCGACGGCAGAAGAATTCGTTCGTCTTCTGGCCGAAAAGGTCGCCGATGGCCTTCGCATCCAGGGCGTGCCGACCTCGGAGCGCACCGCGCGCCTTTGCCTCGAGCTCGGCGTCCCGCTGAAGTCGCTCGAAGAGCTGCCGGAACTCGATCTGACGATCGACGGCGCGGACGAACTCGATGCACGGCTCCGCCTGATCAAGGGCGGCGGCGGTGCGCTTCTGCGCGAGAAGATCGTCGCTGCAGCCTCACGCAAGATGATCGTCATTGCCGACGAGACCAAGGTGGTGGAGACGCTGGGCAGGTTTCCACTGCCCATCGAAGTCAATACGTTCGGGCTGGCAGCCACGCGCATAGCGATCGAAAAGGTCGCATCGGCGCTCGGACTGACGGGCGACATCGTCCTGCGCGGCGCGGCGAAGGAAACCTTCATGACCGACGGTGGACATTACATTTTCGACGCATCATTTGGCCGTATTCCTGATGCAGAGGCCCTTTCCAACAGGCTGCATGCGATTCCGGGTGTGGTCGAACACGGACTGTTCATCAATCTGGCATCGGCTGCCGTCATCGCCGGACCGGCGGGTGCCCGCATGCTGACACCAAAAGAATAACGGGAGTTACCAGCTATATGTTGAAGTTTGCAGCTTTTGGCCGCGTCGCGGCCGCCGCACTCATTGCCTCGAGCTTCGGGTTCGCAACAGTTTCCAGAGCCGCGGAAGTGACCGACGAGCAGCTCAAGGCCGCATATGCCGCCATCAAGGCAACCGGCGCGACTGTTCCGTTCGACTCGATCCTGCCGAATATCGCCGAGCAGATGAAGGCGGGCTTCATCCAGGCCTCGCCGAACTATCAGGACATCATCTCGTCCACGGTTGACGCCGAAGCTCTCGCACTTGCCGCCCGTCGCGGCGACCTCGAGAAGGAATCGGCGACCATCTACGCCAAGTCCTTCACGACCGATGAACTCAACGCCATTGCCAACTTCTTCAATTCCGACGTCGGCAAGAAGTTCCTGAAGGACGTCCCGCTCGCCAACCGCGAACTCTTCAAGGCTGCCGACATCTGGAGCGCCGGCATCCAGCGCGACCTGTCGAAGAGCGCCGGCGACAAGCTGGAAAAGATCATCGGCGACAAGATCAAGGCCGGCCAGGCCCCGGCTCCGCTTGCTGACGATGCCGTCGAGCCGCAGACCGACACGGCGCCGGCTGCTGCAGCCGACGCACCTGCGGCCAAGGCTCCGGCCGAAAAGGCCCCTGCAAAGGAAAAGGCTCCGGCGCAGAAGGCCCCTGCAAAGGAAAAGGCACCTGCCCAGAAGGCGCCCGCCCAGCCGCAGCAGTAAGCAGCCAGTCAAGCATTCGAAGAGCCCGGCCAGTCCGGGCTCTTTTCGTTTGAACGCTGTGTTACCCGCACCGCTTTCGGGACGGCTTGCAATGGCATTCAAATCGTCCCAAATGACAGGGAACATTTTCCTCTCGCATCGGCCCGGCTCGCGGCCTCTCCAGGAGACATCACGTGTCCACTTACGATTACGACCTCTTCGTCATTGGCGGCGGCTCGGGCGGCGTTCGCTCGGCCCGCGTTGCGGCAAGTCTCGGCAAGAAGGTCGCAATCGCCGAGGAATACCGCTTTGGCGGAACCTGCGTGATCCGCGGCTGCGTGCCGAAGAAGCTGTTTGTCTACGCCTCACAGTTCCCCGAACATTTCGAGGATGCCGCTGGCTTCGGCTGGACGGTGGGTGAAAGCTCGTTCGACTGGAAGGCGCTGGTCGCCGCCAAGGACAAGGAAATCTCGCGCCTCGAAGGTCTTTATCGGAAGGGCCTCGAAAATGCGAAGGCCGAGCAGATCGACAGCCGCGCCGAACTCGTAGACGCGCACACGGTGAAGATCGTCAAGACCGGCAAGACCGTGACCGCCGAACGCATCGTCATTGCGGTGGGCGGAACCCCGAATCCGCATGCCGCCTTGAAGGGTCACGAATTCTGCATCTCCTCCAACGAGGCCTTCCATCTGGAGGAGCTGCCGAAGTCGATCCTGATCGCTGGCGGCGGCTATATCGCGGTCGAATTCGCCAACATCTTCCACGGGCTCGGCGTTGACGTGACGCTGATCTATCGCGGTGCCGAAATCCTCTCCCGCTTCGATCACGACCTGCGCCGTGGCGTTCATGCTGCCATGGAGGCCAAGGGCATCAAGGTCCTCTGCCACGATGTCATCCAGGAAGTGACGAAGACCGCCGAAGGCTTTGCCGCCCAGACCAAGAACCACGGTACGCTCGATGTCGGCCTTGTGATGCTGGCGTTGGGCCGCGACCCAAATACCGAAGGTCTTGGCCTGGAGAAGGCCGGTGTCTCGACCGATCACAAGGGCGCGATCATTGTCGACAAATATTCCCGCACGAATGTCCCCTCGATCTTCGCGCTGGGCGACGTCACCGACCGGGTACAACTGACGCCGGTGGCCATCCACGAGGCCATGTGCTTCATCGAGACGGAATACAAGAACAACCCGACATCGCCGGACCATGACCTGATCGCCACCGCCGTCTTCTCCCAGCCGGAGATCGGGACGGTGGGCTTGTCGGAAGAGGATGCGGGCAAGAAGTACCCGGACCTCGAAGTCTATCGCGCCGAGTTCCGCCCGATGAAGGCGACGCTCTCCGGCCGCTCGGAAAAGATGCTGATGAAGCTCATCGTCAACGCCGCCGACCGCAAGGTCGTGGGCGCGCATATACTCGGCCACGAGGCCGGCGAAATGGCGCAGCTCCTGGGCATCACGCTCAAGGCTGGCTGCACGAAGGACGATTTCGACCGCACCATGGCCGTTCATCCGACGGCTGCCGAAGAGCTCGTGACGATGTACACGCCGAGCTACCGGCTGAAGAACGGCGAGCGGGTTTGAAGAGGGCGTGGCGCAAACGCGCCACAGCCGTCACAATTCGCGTGCCGTGATCCTTTGCAAAACCTTAATCTGCGGGTATAAGCCGCCGAAAATCGTAATTGGCGGCAGTCTGCGCAAGCAGACTTAAAGCCGCGAGGGAAGGGTGAGTGAAATGACCAGGAACTGGAGCCCGTCGAGCTGGAGGCAGAAGCCTATTCAGCAGGTCCCGGATTATCCGGATGCAGCAGCGCTTGCATCGACTGAAGAGCGCCTTGCCACCTATCCGCCGCTGGTCTTTGCCGGTGAGGCACGTCGCCTCAAGACGGCGCTGGCGAGCGTCGCCAATGGCGACAGCTTCCTGCTGCAGGGCGGCGACTGCGCCGAGAGCTTCGCCGAACATGGCGCGGACAATATCCGCGACTTCTTCCGCGCCTTCCTGCAGATGGCCGTTGTCCTGACCTTCGGTGCGCAGATGCCCGTCGTCAAGGTCGGCCGTATTGCCGGCCAGTTCGCCAAGCCGCGTTCGTCCAACATCGAACGCCAGGGCGATGTCGAGCTGCCGAGCTATCGCGGCGACATCATCAACGGCATCGAGTTCACCGAGGAAGCCCGCATCCCGAACCCGGAACGCCAGATTATGGCATACCGTCAGTCGGCCGCGACGCTGAACCTTCTGCGCGCCTTCGCCATGGGTGGCTATGCCAACCTGGATAACGTGCATCAGTGGATGCTCGGCTTCGTCAAGGAATCGCCGCAGGGCGAACGCTACCGCAAGCTCGCCGAGCGCATTTCCGAAACGATGGACTTCATGCGCGCCATCGGCATCGACGCGGACAACAATCGCTCGCTGCGCGAAACCGATTTCTTCACCAGCCATGAAGCCCTGCTTCTCGGCTATGAGCAGGCGCTGACACGCGTCGACTCCACCTCGGGCGACTGGTACGCCACGTCAGGCCACATGATCTGGATCGGCGATCGCACGCGTCAGCCCGACCACGCTCATGTCGAATATTGCCGCGGCATCAAGAACCCGATCGGTCTGAAGTGTGGCCCGTCGCTGACGGCCGAAGGCCTGATCGAGCTGATCGATCTGCTCAACCCGGCCAACGAAGCCGGCCGCCTGACGCTGATCTGCCGCTTCGGCCATGACAAGATTGCCGAGCACCTGCCGCGCCTCATCCGCGCGGTCGAGAAGGAAGGCAAGAAGGTCGTCTGGTCTTGCGATCCGATGCATGGCAACACGATCACGCTCAACAACTACAAGACGCGCCCCTTCGAGCGCATCCTGTCGGAAGTCGAGAGCTTCTTCCAGATCCATCGCTCCGAAGGCTCGCATCCGGGCGGCATCCATATCGAGATGACCGGCAAGGACGTGACGGAATGCACGGGCGGCGCCCGCGCGCTCACCGGCACGGATCTCGGCGACCGCTACCACACGCATTGCGACCCGCGCCTCAACGCCGACCAGGCACTGGAACTGGCCTTCCTGCTCGCCGAACGGATGAAGCAGAGCCACGATGAGAAGCGTGCGCTGGCGGCCAATGGCTGATTTAGCCTGAAGCTTAGCTTGAGCGTTTTGAATTTGATGATCCGGGAGCAATGCGAGAAGCTTGCTCCCGGATTTTCTTTTTGGAGGAACGGGTGGTGAGCGAGATACATGAAGGCGGATGCCTCTGCGGCGCGGTGCGCTTCAAGACGAGGGGGACCTTACGCGCCGTCGTCGCCTGCCACTGCACGCAATGCCGCAAGCAGTCCGGTCACTATTGGGCCGCCACCAATGTGCCGGACGTGGATCTGACCATCGAGGGAGAGGACAACGTTGCCTGGTATAGCGCCACACCCGGCATCCGCCGCGGCTTCTGCAAGACCTGTGGCTCTTTCCTGTTCTGGAAGATGGAAAGCCGCGACTACACCTCCATTGGGGCAGGGGCATTCGACGGCGACACAGGCCTCGTCATCGACCAGCATATCTATTGCGCCGACAAGGGCGACTATTATGATATCCCCAAAGGCGTCCCGGCCTATCCCGGTAGAAGTCCCGTCATCCAGACCGCCGGCTGATGCATCCGATACGAGAGCAAACCGCAATGATCCTGAACACGGAAAGGCGCTACGGCCTCATTTCCATTCTCTTCCACTGGATCATGGCGGCTCTCTTCTTCCTCCAGTTCTGGATCGGCCTGACGATGGAGAGCGAGCCGGACCTTGCCGCAAAACAGGCGCTGATCTCGCGCCATGTCTCCATCGGCATGCTCATCCTGTGCCTATGGGTGGTGAGGATCATCTGGAGCGTCCTCAATCGACGCCCGGCGCTGCCGCAGCGCATGGAGCAGGCTGAACGCAGGCTGGCCCCTGCGAGCCACGTTCTGCTTCTGGCGCTCCTCGGCATCATTCCGTTGACCGGATGGCTGGTCGTTTCCACAATGGGCGGGCTGCTGCCCTTCCGCGTCTTCGACCTGTTTACACTGCCGCGCCTGGGGCTTGGCGCTTCGGTCCATGCGGCCGGTCTCTGGACGGTTTTCCACGCCTTCCTCGCCTATTTCATGCTGATCCTGACGGCGGTTCATGCTCTTGCCGCTCTGCGTCATCAGTTTACATTGAAGGATGGATTGATGATGCGCATGCTCGTGCCGGGACGTACGCTGATCGACGAATAGGCGGCATGGAGTGGCCGCCAGTCACATTGCTTCATGGGAGGAAAACATGGACGCTGCACGCAAATTGGAGCCGCAAAGCCGTCGCTATGGTTTGACGCCGGACGATTGCCGGCTCGACGACTTCCGCCGGCTGGTGGAGCGCAAGGCCAACCTTGCCGACTATCCGCACGCCAGCTCCATCGAGAAGAACGTCGTCATCTACGAGAGCGCCAACCTCGCAAAGGCCGCCGCTGTCGATGAAGAAGCCGTGCTCGCCGAGCTTTGCGATCTACTGGCACATGGCCCTGGCGTTACCGTCTTCAAGCACGCCTATGCCGATCTCGCGGTGATCGATCGCGCCAGCCAGGTTTTCGCTGACATCATTGAAGAACAGCACCGCACCAAGACCGGCGGCGGCGACCATTTCGCCAAGCCGGGCGCCAATGACCGCATCTGGAATTCGCTGGAAAAGCACTGCCTTGCCGATCCGGAAAACTTCGCGCTCTACTATGCCAACCCGATCATCGAAACGGTGAGCCGCGCCTGGCTCGGCCCCGCCTACCAGATGACGGCGCAGGTCAACCGCGTGAACCCCGGCGGCGCGTCACAGACGCCCCATCGCGACTACCATCTCGGCTTCATGACCGCCGCGCAGATCGGGCGCTATCCGGCCCATGTCCATCGGCTTTCGCCCGTGCTGACGCTGCAGGGCGCGGTTGCCCATTGCGACATGCCGCTCGAAAGCGGCCCGACGCTCTTCCTGCCGTTTAGTCAGGCCTACGAGCCGGGCTATGTCGCGCTGGAAAAGCAGGAGTTCAGGGACTACTTCGCCGCCAACCATGTGCAATTGCCGCTGGAGAAGGGCGATGTCGTCTTCTTCAATCCCGCGCTCTTCCATGCGGCAGGCTCCAATGTCTCCAAGGACATCCTGCGGGTCGCGAACCTGTTGCAAGTCTCCTCCGCCTTCGGTCGCGCCATGGAGACGGTCAACCGCACGCGCATGTGCGCGGAGCTCTACACGGCGCTCGTCAAGCTCAAGGGCGAGGGGAGGCTGGACGCGGCGGGCATCGCCAATGCTATTGCTTCTTGCGCGGAGGGCTATTCCTTCCCCACAAATCTCGACCGCGACCCGCCCATCGGCGGCATTGCGCCGAAGCCGCAATCGGCGCTGATGGCAGAAGCGCTTGCCGAGGGCTGGACAGCGGAACGTTTCGAAGCGGCCCTTGCCGCCTATGACGAGAAGCGTCAAAGCTGAGCGGGTTGAGGGAGGAGAAGATATGAGCGAGAATTATGCACGCCTCGACGGCCGCGTGGCCGTCGTCACCGGCGGGACGCAAGGGCTGGGAGCGGCAGTCGCACGCCTCTTTGCCGAGCGCGGAGCTGCCGGCATCATCACCTGCGGACGCTCCAGAGCGAAGGGCGAGGCTGTTGCCGCCGAGATTTCGGCAGCCACCGGCGTGCCCGTTCATTTTGTGGAAGCCGATCTCGGCTCGATCGATGCACCCGCTGCCGTCATGAAGGCCTGCGACACCCGCTTCGGTCGCGTCGACGCCCTCGTCAATGTCGCGGCTATCACCGATCGCGGCACCATCGTTGACACCTCGCCCGAACTCTTCGACCGCATGTTCGCGATCAATGTCCGCGCCCCCTTCTTCCTCATGCAGGAGGCGGTGAAGATGATGATCCGCGATAAGGTCGAAGGCACGATCGTCAATATCGGCTCGATGTCGGCCATGGCCGGCCAGCCGTTTCTCTCCGCCTACTGCGCCTCCAAGGGCGCGCTCGAGACGCTGACGAAGAACACGGCCTTCTCGCTTCTCAGGAACCGCATCCGCGTCAACCAGCTGAACATCGGCTGGATGGCCTCCGATGGCGAAGATCGCATCCAGCGCGACTATCACGGCGCGTCGGAAGACTGGTTGGCAAAGGCCGCGTCAGGCCAGCCCTTTGGCCGCCTCGTCGATCCGCAGGAAGTCGCGCGCGCCTGCGCCTGGCTGTCCTCGCCCGAATCCGGCCTCATGACCGGTTCGGCAATCTGCTTCGATCAGGTTATCTGGGGTGGTTATGAATCCGGTCCTACCCCGTCAGCGCCGATGGCGCTGTAAAGGGGCGGGGAAGCGATCAGGTCGGGCAACCGGAATTGCCGCGCGCCCAATGGTTCACACCGGCGGTGATCTTGTCGTGCAGGGCGCCTTGCATGATCGGGCCGAAGGCCTGCAGCCGCGCCGGATCACCCTCGGCCATGATGACGAGCAGCGGACGCGCTTCCGGGCTGTGCTTGGCGACCAGCAGCAGGCGCGGCTTGCCGCTGAAGGAGTTCAACTCGGGGGCCATCCGGTAAGCGGCAAAGGCCGGATCCTTGGTGCGGAACCAGCAGGCGTTCGCACCGGTGGTGATGCGCTCCATGACGGGCAGTGCTGCCGAACGCGGGCTTACCGGCGCTTGCGCAGCCTTCTGCGACTGGCAGGAGGAGAGGGCCGCAGCAGAGAGCACGACGGCTGCGGAAACTTTCAGAAAAGCGCGCATGGAAAACCTTGTCGGCTGGAGAAATCAGGCAGCGATGACGTCGAGCGCCGAAGCGAACAGGCCACGGCCGTCCGAGCCGCCATGGGCGGCCTCGATCAGGTTTTCCGGATGCGGCATCATGCCGAGAACATTGCCCTTGGCGTTGATCACGCCGGCAATGTCGTTCATCGAGCCGTTCGGGTTCGTGCCCTCGGCATAGCGGAACACGACCTGACCGTTGTCCTCTATCGCCTTCAGCGTCTCGGCATCGGCGAAATAGTTGCCGTCGTGATGTGCGACCGGGCAGCGCAGGATCTGGCCCTTGGCATAGGCGCGAGAGAAGGCAGTCTCGGCATTGGCGACTTCGAGCTTCACTTCGCGGCAGACGAATTTCAGCGAGGCATTGCGCATCAGCGCGCCGGGCAGCATGCCGGCTTCGAGCAGGATCTGGAAACCGTTACAGACACCGAGAACCTTCACGCCCTGTTCCGCCTTTTCGCGGATCGCCTGCATGACCGGCATGCGTGCCGCAATCGCGCCGCAGCGCAGATAATCGCCATAGGAAAAGCCGCCGGGGATGACGATGAGATCGACATCCGGAAGCTCCGTTTCCGTCTGCCAGACCGTGACAGGGGCCTTGCCCGAAATCTTGGTCAGCGCCGCGATCATGTCGCGATCGCGATTAAGTCCGGGAAGCTGAACGACGGCGGATTTCATGGCTTTCAAAGCTCCAGTGTTCTCGAAAGCTGGTCTCTTTCGAATAGAGGTGGCAATAGGTCCATGAGGCCGGATCGTCAATTGGATTTTCCCGCCAGTCCCCAAAACTTCGCCGGCGCCTAATCCGTCAAGTAGTCGGCTTGGGCGGCTTCGGAGAACTCACGCAAATCCAACCGTCTTTCCGTCCGCGACAAGCGCTCTTCGAGATTATGGATCAGTTCATGCAGGTTGCTAATGTCGACCTGTTGCGCTGCGACAAGGCGCCTGAGCGCAATATTGTCCGTGCGTAGGTCTCGTATCGACCTATCTGCCTCATCGTTTCGTGCGTGTAGTCGCCGCAGCAATTCTTGAAGAAGTTCTTGGCGAATTTCGCTCATGAGTTTTCCGGCGACGCTCCGATCCGATCGCCGAACAGGCGCGCCCTTTGGGCATCGTTCCGCGCCTGTCCCTCGGCAAGGATCCTCAATGTCTCGCGAGACGTTTCACGAAGCTCTTTCAAGTCTTCGTTAAACCGGCGCGATCTCTCATCAAGCTTCAAAAGCTCTTCGTAGATCATCTCGGTCGTGATCGTCGACACGGGCCTGTCGCTCCACCTTTAATTGAGAGCGATAGTATAATTCTCAATTACCGTGTTCGCCAGAAGTTTCTCGCACATGGCCTTTAGGTCAGCCTCGGCCTTGGCCTTGTCGGCGCTGTCGATCTCGATGTCGAAGACCTTGCCCTGGCGGACATGGCCGACGCCGTCGAAGCCCAGCGCGCCGAGCGCGCCTTCGATTGCCTTGCCCTGCGGGTCGAGAACGCCATTTTTCAGCGTGACGGTTACGCGTGCCTTGATCACGTCTAATCCCCTGACGGTTTTACTTGACCAGAACCGGACCCGTGCCGCGCACAGGCTCGTTTTCGTTGATGATGCCGAGACGACGGGCGACTTCCTGATAGGCCTCGATCAGCCCGCCGAGATCCTTGCGGAAGATGTCCTTGTCCATGCGCTTCTTGGTCTCGATGTCCCAGAGACGGCAGCTGTCCGGCGAGATCTCGTCGGCCAGAACAATGCGCATCATGTCGCCTTCGAAAAGGCGGCCGCATTCGATCTTGAAATCGACAAGCTGGATGCCGGCGCCGAGGAAGAGACCAGAGAGAAAGTCGTTGCAGCGGATGGCGAGCGCCATGATGTCGTCAAGCTCTTGCGGGCTTGCCCAGCCGAAGGCCGTGATGTGCTCTTCGGAGACCATCGGGTCACTCAGCTGGTCCGACTTGAAGTAGAACTCGATGATCGAGCGCGGCAGAACCACGCCTTCCTCGATGCCGAGGCGGGTCGACAGCGACCCGGCGGCGACATTGCGCACGACGATCTCGAGCGGAATGATCTCCACTTCCTTGATCAGCTGCTCGCGCATGTTCAGCCGACGGATGAAATGCGTCGGAATGCCCATGCGGTTCAGGTGCGAAAAGATGAACTCGCAGATGCGGTTGTTCAGGACGCCCTTGCCGTCGATGACGGCATGCTTCTTGGCGTTGAAGGCGGTGGCATCATCCTTGAAGAACTGGATCAGTGTGCCCGGCTCCGGTCCTTCGTAAAGGATCTTGGCCTTGCCTTCGTAGATACGGCGGCGACGGTTCATGAAAAATTCGACCTGTTCGGCGCATGTCGCTGGAATGGACTCGACATGCTTGTTTTAAGTTTTGCGGCTCCTTAGCCGATCTTGCGGCATTTAACAACGCTTGGCACGAAGCGATCCCCGCTTTCGTCCCTGGCGCTGTCAGTTCGGCGGCCTGAGATTGCTCAGGAACTGCGCGAAGATCATCGTTCCCTCGGGCCATGGACCATGACCCGAATCCGCGTTGATATGGCCGGACTCGCCCGCATCAAGCAGAAGCGAACCCCAGCTCGCTGCGATATCGTCGGCATGTTCATAGGTGCCGAACGGATCATTGCGGCTGGCGACCGTCATCGACGGAAAGGGCAGCGGAT
The DNA here is from genome assembly GCF_040545545.1 of Limnomicrobium aquaticum. Taxonomy (NCBI): domain Bacteria; kingdom Pseudomonadati; phylum Pseudomonadota; class Alphaproteobacteria; order Hyphomicrobiales; family Rhizobiaceae; genus Limnomicrobium; species Limnomicrobium aquaticum. Next base: position 1,248,955 of record NZ_JBEPMB010000001.1, on the reverse strand, counting down.
CGCGCGGATAGGGTCCGAACGTCATGAGATGCTTCGGCCGGATGGACGGATTGGCGACATCCGGCGGTGCAACAAAGAAGGCTCCAGCAATGGGCTTCTTGAATAGAGGCACGGCATGAATGACGGCGGGTACGCCCAGCGAATGCGCGACCAGCACGACCGGCTTCTCGGCGGCATTGACCTCTTCCACAACACGCGACACCCAGTCCTCGCGCACCGGCTTCGACCATTCGGTCTGCTCGACGCGGCGGGCGGTGGAGAGCTTGTTTTCCCAGCGTGTCTGCCAATGATCCGGACCGGAATTGGTATAGCCGGGCACTATGAGAATTTCGACGTCTGCTACTTTCATGGTCCTTATGTCTGCTTTCCTCACGCAATCGTCAAGAACCCTGAAACGCGTTATGTTGCAATGCAAAAAATGAGAGCGATTTCAAGGCTTAAGACGAAAGTTTAGACTTGCGCGCATCTCCCTTCCGGGTACTCTGTTCTCCACAAACACTTTGGGAGGAGTGAATATGCTCGGTTTGATGCAGGATTGGCCGCTGCTTTGCCACAAGGTTATCGACCATGCAGGCCTGTTTCATGGCAAGCGCGAAGTTATATCCCGGTCTGTCGAAGGGCCTATTCACCGCACAGATTATGCCACCGTTCGCCGCCGTTCCCTACAGCTGGCCAAGCGCCTGGAAAAGGACGGCATCAAGGTCGGCGACCGCATCGGCACGCTCGCCTGGAACACCTGGCGGCATCTCGAAGCCTGGTATGGCATCATGGGCTGTGGCGCGGTCTATCACACGCTGAACCCGCGCCTTTTCCCGCAGCAGATCGCCTGGATCATGAACGATGCGGAAGACCGGTTCATCTTCGTCGATCTCACCTTCATGCCGATCATCGAGAAGATTGCGCCCATGGTGCCGTCCCTCGAAAAGGTGATCGTGCTGACGGATGCCGCCCACATGCCGCAGACGAGCCTTCCGAACGTCGTGCCCTATGAAGATTGGCTGGCTGAAGTCGATGACGACTATGTCTGGAAAGACCTCGACGAGCGCGCCGCTGCCGGCATGTGCTACACGTCCGGCACCACGGGCGACCCGAAGGGCGTCGTCTATTCACACCGTTCCAACGTGCTCCATTCGCTCTTCTGCATCCAGCCGGACGCCATGCAGCTCTCGTCCCGTGACCGGCTGATGCCGGTCGTTCCGCTCTTCCACGCCAATGGCTGGGGCATCGCCTTGTCGGCCCCCATGGTCGGCGCGACGCTGGTCATGCCGGGTTCGGGCATGGACGGAAAGTCGATCTACAGTCTCCTGACCGAGGAGCGCGTGACAGTGACGGCGGCAGTGCCGACCGTCTGGCTTGGCCTCTTGCAGCACATGGAAAAGGAAGGCGGCAAGCTTCCCGATCTCCGCTCCGTCGTCATCGGCGGCTCGGCCGCACCCCGCTCGATGATCAAGACCTTCAAGGAAAACTACGACGTCGATGTCGTCCATGCCTGGGGCATGACGGAAATGAGCCCGGTTGGGACGCTCGGCAGCTTGAAGCCTGAATATGACAAGCTGGAAGGCGAAGCGCGCTACGATGTCCAGATGAAGCAGGGCCATGCCCCCTTCGGCGTCGAGATGAAGATCACCGACGACGAGGATGTCGATCGCCCGTGGGACGGAAAGACATTCGGTCGCCTCAAGGTGCGCGGCCCGGCTGTCGCCAGCTCTTACTACAAGGGCAGGGGCGCCGAACAGTTCGACGAGGGCGGCTGGTTCGACACGGGCGACGTCGCTCATATGGATCCGGAAGGCTATATGCAGATCACCGACCGCTCCAAGGACGTCATCAAATCCGGCGGCGAATGGATTTCCTCCATCGACCTCGAAAATCTTGCGGTCGGCCACCCCGATGTGGCCGAAGCTGCGGTGATCGGTGTCGCGCATCCGAAATGGGACGAGCGCCCGCTGCTGATCGTCGTCAAGAAAGAAGGCCGCAATCCTTCCAAGTCCGACATTCTCGGCTTCATGGAGGGCAAGATCGCCAAATGGTGGATGCCGGACGATGTCGTCTTCGTCGACGCCATCCCGCACACGGCCACCGGCAAGATCCTGAAGACGGAACTGCGCGAGCAGATGAAGGAATACAGGCTGCCGATGGCGTCGTAAGCTCGGGATCGCGGGCCGGTGACAATTGAACCAGCTCGTGAGAACCCCTCATCCGGCCCGTCGGGCCACCTTCTCCCCTAGGGGAGAAGAGGGAATGTGCCGCAGCGTCGCTGGCCTCCTCGCCCCTTGGGGAGAGGTGCGCCGAGCGCAGCGGAGGCGCGGTGAGGGGGCGTCACGGCAGGACCGCCCAGGAATTGACGGGACAAAAAAATCCCCGCCCGACAGACAGTTGGGCGGGGATTTTGATTCAATCTATGATCCTTTGTCTCACGTCCTCAGAACCCGATAGATCGCCGGGATGACCAGAACCGTCAGCGCGGTCGAAGACGCCAGCCCGAAGAGCAGCGAGATCGCCAGTCCCTGGAAGATCGGGTCGGTCAGGATCACCGCCGCGCCGATGATGGCGGCGAGTGCCGTCAGCAGGATCGGCTTGAAGCGGATCGCGCCGGCCTCGATCAGCACGTCCGTCATCGTCCGTCCTGCCATGTTGCTGTTGCGGATGAAATCCACCAGCAGGATCGAGTTGCGGACGATGATGCCGGCCAGCGCGATGAAGCCGATCATTGACGTGGCCGAGAAGGGTGCGCCGAACATCCAGTGACCGGCGAGAATGCCGATGAAGGTCAGCGGCACCGGCGTCAGGATGACGAGCGGCAGCTTGAACGAGCCGAACTGCGCGACGACGAGGATATAGATCCCGACAAGCGCCACCATGAAGGCCGCCCCCATGTCGCGGAACGTGACCCAGGTCACCTCCCATTCGCCGTCCCAGAGCAGCGTCGGATGACACTCATCCTCCGGCTGGCCATGCAGCGCGATGACGGGCTTCGGCAGGTTCTTCCAGTCTTGTCTGTCGAGGGCGTCCTGCACGGCGAGCATGCCGTAGAGCGGGGCCTCGAACTGGCCTGCAAGCTCCGCCGTGACCATTTCCGCGCTCCGGCCATTGTGCCGGAAGACGGGGAAGGAGGAGAGCTCGTTGGTGACCTTGACGACATCGCCCAGTTCCACGACACCATTGCCGCCGGGCAGAACATTGGCCGGGATGGGCGTCGTCAGGAACGCCTCGTTCAGCTGCTGGTCGCCCTTCGCCCGCTCGACCCGGATCGGGATCGGCGCGCGGCCGTTGCCGCGATGCGAATAGCCAACCGTCTGCCCGCCATTGAGGATGGAGATCGTGTTGAACACATCGCCTTCCTCGACATGGAAGAACTCGGCCTTGTCGGTATCCACCGTCATACGCATGCGCTGAGCCTGCGTGCCATAGGAATTGTCGATATCGACAATATAGGGAACGCTGCGGAACGCCTCCTCGACACGGGCTGCCACCTTGCGGCGCGTTTCCGGGTCGGGACCGTAGATTTCGGCAAGCAGCGTCGCCATGACCGGCGGCCCTGGCGGCGGCTCGACAACCTTCAGGCTGGTGCCGGCAGGGACGGTGAGCTTGGTGATGCGTTCGCGGATATCGAGCGCGATCTGGTGCGAGGAACGATCCCGCTCGCCCTTGCCCGTCAGGTTGACGGCGACGTCGCCCATGTAAGGCTGCGAGCGCATATAGCTGTGCCGGACGAGACCATTGAAGTTGAAGGGCGCGGCCGTGCCGGCATGCGTCTGCACCGAAACGACCTCCGGCAGGCCGACGACGATGCGGGCAATGTCCTGCGCCACCCGGTCGGTCGCCTCGACGGACGCGCCTTCCGGCAGATCGATCACGACGGAGAGCTCCGACTTGTTGTCGAAGGGCAGGAGCTTCACGGTCACATGCTTCGTGTAGAAGAGGCTGAGCGAGCCGAGCGTCAGGACGCCGACGGCGAGCAGGAAGATCCAGCTGCGCGCCTTCGTCTTCAGGATCGGCCGCGCCACGCGGGCATAAAGCTGTCCCAGCTTGCCGCCATGCGCTTCGTCGTGATGAACGACAGGCGCCTTGCCGCTGACCTTCAGCATCAGATAGGGCGTGACGATGACCGCGACGAAGAAGGAGAAGATCATCGCAGCCGAAGCATTGGCCGGGATGGGGCTCATATAGGGACCCATCATGCCCGAAACGAAGAGCATGGGCAGAAGAGCGGCAACGACCGTCAGCGTCGCGACAATCGTCGGATTGCCGACTTCCGCAACCGCCTCGATGGCCGCACGGCGGCGCGAACGCCCGTCATGCATGCCCCAGTGCCGCGCCGTGTTCTCGATGACGACGATGGCGTCATCGACCAGAATGCCGATGGAGAAGATCAGCGCGAAGAGCGAAACGCGGTTCAGCGTATAGCCCATGACATTGGAGGCAAAGAGGGTGAGCAGGATCGTCACCGGAATGACGATGGCGACCACAATCGCCTCGCGCCGCCCGATGGCAAGCCAGACGAGGAGAATGATCGAAACGGTCGCAAGCCCAAGATGATAGAGCAGCTCGTTCGCCTTCTCATTGGCGGTTTCGCCATAGTTGCGGGTGACTTCGAGATGCATGTCGCCGGGGATCAGATCGCCCTTCAGGAGCTCGACGCGCTTGAGCACCGCTTCGGCCACCGTCACGGCGTTCGAGCCCGCCCGCTTGGCGACGGCCAGCGTGACGGACGGAACACGCTCGACACCCTTCTCGGTCTTCGTGACGGTCGAGACGCGCAGGTCCGCCGTGTCGGTCGCAAGGCTGATATCGGCGACATCGCGAACATAGACCGGCCGGCCATCGCGTGATGTCAGCAGCAGATTGCCGATCTCGGCGGGTGTGGAAAGCGTTTCGCCGGCAATCAGGCCAAGTTCCTGATTGTCTTTCCTGACGGTGCCGGCAGGGAAGGCACTGTTGGCGCTCTGCACCTTGGCCGAAAGCTGCTGCAACGTCACGCCATAGAGCGCAAGCTTGGCCGGGTCGGGCGCAATGCGGATCTGCTCGCCGGTCTCGCCAACGAGATAAGTCAGGCCGACATTGTCGATCTTCGAGACTTCGGTGCGCAGCTCGCGCATGATGCGGGTGAGGTCATTGGCGGTAACGCGATCGGCCGCTTCCGGCTTCGGTGACAGTGTCAGCGAGACGATGGCGACATCGTCGATGCCGCGCCCGACGATCATCGGCTGCGGAATGCCGAGCGGGATCTTGTCCATGTTGGCCATGACCTTGTCATGGACGCGCAGCACCGCAGCGTCGGATGAGGTGCCGACCTTGAAGCGCGCCGTGACCATGACATTGTCATCGCCGGACTGCGAATAGACATGCTCGACGCCATCGATGCTCTTGACCACCGTTTCCAGCGGCTCGGTGACGAGCTTCACGGCATCCTCGGCCTTGAGGCCCGGAGCCTGCACGATGATATCGACCATCGGCACCGAAATCTGCGGTTCTTCCTCGCGCGGCAGACTGATCAGCGCGACCAGTCCGAAGGCGAAGGCGGCCAGCAGGAAGAGGGGGGTGAGCGGCGACTTGATGAAAGCCTTGGTCAGACGCCCGGCAATGCCGAGGTCGCGCATGCCCGCGTCTTCTGCTTCCTCATGATGATGCTCGACCGGCCAGGCGCTGAGCTCTTCATGGCCCGCGCCCGCCTGGTTCTTGTTATTGTCGTCGGTCATTTCGGTGTCACCACGCTATCGCCCGCGGCAAGCCCGGTCAGAACTTCGACCATGGGCGGATTGCTGTCTTCCATCTTCTCGCCGAGGATCACGGCGCGCTCGACCGCCTTGCCGTTCTCCTCGACGCTGACGAAATCGATACCGGAGCGGGTGATGACGGAGGCTTGCGGCACGAGAAGCGCCTTGCGCGTCGCCACGGGAATTTCCACCAGCACGCGGGCATTGACGAAATCGGAATTGAGCTTTGCCACCTCGACGTCGGCGGCCACACGGCCGTTGGTGATCTCGGGATATATCTTGACGAGTTTGCCCGTCTCTTGTGTACCCCCGGACGAGATGTGGATGCTCGCCCCCTGTTTCAGGGCGCTCGCATGACGCTCGGGAATGGCCAGCCGCAGGAAGAAGCCGCCGCCGCCGATTGTCGCCACCGGCTCGCCGCCCATGATGACGGCCCCTTTGGTGACGGGAACCTGCAGCACGCGGCCATTCGCGGGTGCGAGCACATCGCCCTCCTTCTGCTGCTCGACCGAGACGGAGCGCTGCGCGGTCAGCGCCACGATCTGGCTGCCTAGAACATCGACGCTGGTCTTCAGCTGGTCGAGCTGCTGCTGGGTCGTGATGCCCTTGCCGACCAGCGCCGTGCCGCGGGCCAGTTCCGACTGCGCATTGGCAAGCTGCGTTTCCAGCGCCTTCAGCTGCGCATCATAGGCGGCGAGCTGGAAGTCGATCTTGTCGTCGCGGACGACGGCGATCTTCTGCCCGGCCTTCACGACATCGCCTTCGGTGACGGAAAGCTCCGTGATCACGCCGCCGATGCGGGCACGCGCCGGAACCGTATCCTTCGCCTCGACCTGACCGTAAACGGCCTTCCACTCGGTCATCTCGGTCGGTTGCAGCGTGAGCGAGCCGGCCAGCGCCGGGCTCGCGAGCGCCAAAAGGCCGGCGACCATCCATGTCTTGTGCATCGGAGCAGTCCTTCAGAATGCGCAGCCGGCCTTGATGCCGAACCGCTTGAAGATCATCGCGGCCGGGCAGAAGCCGGTGAATGCGGATTGCAGGAGGTTCGCGCCGATGAAGACGCTGAACCAGATGAAATAGGGAGAGACAAACACGGTCAGCACGACCGAAAGCAGGGTCATGATGCCGGCAAAGGCGAAAACGGCGCGGTCGAGAGTCATGGTGGGGCTCCAGTCTGATTGAATTCAGGCTATCATATATATTGCTTTATATATGTTTCAAGTCCGCAATTCATCAACTGTCATGTTCAGCTAGCCGAATACTCACCCGGTTCGGCCTGTCGCGCCTTGTCCATGATCAAAGCGCGGTAAATCCGTTGTCCACGAAGAGATGCGCCCCGTTGACGAAACTCGCGTCGTCGGAGGCGAGGAAGAGGGCGGCCTTGGCCACTTCCTCCGGCTCGCAGATGCGCCCCTGCTGCGCGGCAAGGGCTTCTTCCGAGACATCGACGCCCAGCGCCTGCAGGTCCTTCACTTCACGCAGACCATGCGGCGTGCGCACGAAACCGGGGCAGACGGCATTGCAGCGGATGTTGCGGTCGCGGAATTCGACGGCGATGGCACGGGCGAACATATGCACCGCGCCCTTGGTCGTGTCGTAAAGCACCTCCATCGGTGTGGCCGCGACGGCCGAGATGGAGGAGGTGCAGACGATCGACCCGCCGCCCGCCGCGATCATGCCCGGCAGCACCGCCTTCGTCATGAGATACATGGACTTCACGTTGACGTCGTGCAGCCAGTCCCATTCCTCCTCGGTCGTCTCCAGGAACGGCTTGATGACAATCGTGCCCGCGTGATTGAACAGCACCGTCACCGGCCCGAATGCCGCCTCAATGGCCTTGACGGCGGCGTTGACCTCATCGGCCTTCGAGACATCGGCCTGCTGGAACAGCGCGACGCCACCGGCCGCTTCGATCTCGGCAACCTTGGCAGCGCCGGCCTCCGCATTGCGGTCGATGATCGCGACCTTCGCGCCTTCCGCCGCAAACAGGCTGGACGATGCCCCGCCCATGCCCGTAGCTCCGCCCGAAACGATTGCGACCTTGCCTGCGAGACGTCCAGCCATGTCAGTAACTCCTGATGAACATGGAGGCACGATAGGAACTTCGCCCGAGTCGTCAAACAAAACACGCGCCGTCAAACGAAAGAAGCCGGCAGCGTGGGCTACCGGCTTCGAAATCCATCGCGGATGAGAGACTTACGCCTCGCCGAAAACCCGGCGGAAGATCGTGTCGACATGCTTGGTGTGATAGCCGAGGTCGAACTTCTCGCGGATGTCTTCTTCCGACAAAGCCTTCCGAACCTCTTCGTCGCCAAGCAGTTCTTCGAGGAAGTCCGCGCCGTTTTCCCAGACCTTCATGGCGTTGCGCTGGACGAGACGATAGCTGTCCTCGCGCGAAACGCCGGCCTGCGTCAGCGCCAGCAGCACGCGCTGGCTCATGACCAGGCCCTTGAACTTGTTCATGTTCTTCAGCATGTTTTCCGGATAGATCACCAGCTTGTCGATGACGCCGGCGAGGCGGTTCAGGGCAAAGTCCAGCGTGATCGTTGTGTCCGGGCCGATGCCGCGTTCGACGGAGGAATGCGAGATGTCGCGCTCATGCCAGAGCGCCACGTTTTCGAGCGCCGGCACGACCGACATGCGCACGAGGCGGGCGAGACCCGTCAGGTTCTCCGTCAGCACCGGATTGCGCTTGTGCGGCATGGCGGACGAACCCTTCTGGCCCGGCGAGAAGAACTCTTCCGCTTCCAGAACTTCCGTGCGCTGCATATGGCGGATTTCGATGGCGACGTTTTCGATGGACGAAGCAATGACGCCCAGCGTCGCGAAGAACATCGCATGGCGGTCGCGCGGGATGACCTGCGTCGAGATCGGCTCGGGCTTCAGGCCCAGCTTTTCGCAGACATGTTCCTCGACGCTCGGATCGATATTGGCAAACGTGCCGACAGCACCCGAAATCGCGCCGGTGGCGATTTCGGCGCGCGCGGCAACGAGACGGTCGCGGTTGCGGCTCATCTCGGCATAGAAGCGGGCAAACGTCAGGCCCATCGTCGTCGGCTCGGCATGAATGCCATGCGAGCGGCCGATGCGCACGCTGTCCTTGTGCTCGAAGGCGCGCTTCTTCAGCGCCGCCAGCAGCTTGTCCATGTCGGCAATCAGGATATCGGCAGCGCGTACGAGCTGGATGTTGAAGGTCGTGTCCAGCACGTCCGAGGACGTCATGCCCTGATGCACGAAGCGCGAGTCCGGGCCGATGAATTCGGCCAGATGCGTGAGAAACGCGATCACGTCATGCTTGGTGACGGCCTCGATCTCGTCGATCTTGGCGACGTCGAATTCGGCAGCCGAACCCTTGTCCCAGATGTTCTGCGCGGCTTCCTTCGGGATCACGCCGAGGTCGGCCAGCGCGAAACAGGCATGCGCCTCGATCTCGAACCAGATGCGGAACTTGGTCTCCTGCGACCAGATGGACACCATTTCGGGGCGGGAATAGCGCGGGATCATCAGCTTTCGCCTTTGTCAGTTGGAATATCGTTGCCCGCGCCATAGCAAACATGGCCGGCAATCTCAACGCATGCCGGACGCAAGGTGCAAACTATCGGCGCAGCGGGTTAGGCGCGGCCCTTTTCGGCGGCGGCGCGGATCGCCGAAATGTTCGCCCGATAGCTCTCGACGCTGCCGCCCTTGAAGACGGCGGAGCCGGCGACGAAGGCGTTGATGCCGGCTGCCGCCGCTGCGGGCGCCGTCTCCGGCGTGATGCCGCCATCGATTTCAAGTTCGATGGGCCGGTCGCCGATCATGGCGTGGACACGCTTTGCCTTCTCTGTGACGGAGTGAATGTATTTCTGGCCGCCAAAGCCGGGGTTCACGCTCATCAGAAGGACAAGATCGACATCGCCGAGAATGTAGTCGAGCACGCTTTCATGCGTTGCTGGGTTGATCGCCACGCCGGCCTTCTTGCCCAGCGCCCGGATCGCCTGCAGCGAACGATGGAGATGCGGGCCGGCTTCCGCATGGACCGTGATGTAATCGCAACCGGCCTTTGCGAAGGCCTCGAGATAGGCGTCGGTGGGCGAGATCATCAGGTGGCAGTCGAAGACCGCATCGGTATGCGGGCGCAGCGCCTTGATGACATCCGGCCCGTAGCTGATGTTCTGCACGAAATGCCCATCCATGACATCGAGATGAATCCAGTCGGCCCCCGCCGCCACAACATCCCTGACCTCCTGTCCCAGCTTGGAAAAGTCCGATGCAAGGATCGAGGGCGCGATGCGGATGGGTTTCATGGGGCTGCCTCCAGTAATTCGTTGCCGCGCCCCTAACACCGCTTGGCGGGCTTGGGCAATGGCGGGCAGGGGGTGCCGCTTCCTTTAAAACGATATTATTGGGTCTGGCCGGGTTTGCCGGCTGCCGGGGCAGGCGGCTGGAAGCCACCATTGCGCCATTCCAGCAACCGATAGACATCGTCGGCACGAAAATGGTCCTTGGCGAATGTCACCTTTCCAACTGCGGTGTCGAAGGTCCCGCTGGAGATCGAGGCCGCTAGGTCCTGCTTGTCGCTGACTGTCGTCTGGGCTCTGTCGACGATCTGCGCCGCCGCATGGGCCGGGAGCACGTAACCTTCCGCATAGATCTGGCGTTCGCCGAGCGCGTGCACGATGGCCGACGCTGCCGGCTGTTCGCGCCAGCGCTCCGGAATAACGGCCAGAACGCCATCGGGAAGCGCAACGGTCTCGTCGGCCGCAATCAGCTGATCCCCGCCCATGATGGCCATGCCGGTCCCGGCCGCATCACGGGCAATCGTTGCCACATCGCTGCGCGCGCCCGCCACATAGACGGCTGTGACGCCTGCCTTCTGCAGTCGCCGGATCAGAATTTTCTGATTGTCGATACTGGGCCTGAAAGCCTCCGCCAGCACCGGCTTGATGCCCTTGTCCTCCAGTTCCAACCGGATATTGGCCGCCAGTTCGTGCGAGTTCAGCGTGCCGTCATCCAGGAGGGCGATGGCGGAGTTTGGCCAGAGGCCGGCCATGATGCCGGCTGTCACGCTCGCCTCCTCACCGGGACGGGGGCTCAGCGAATAGATCGGCCAGTCATTCTTTACGGCGTCTTCGAAAAGCACCTTCGACCGGGCCGATAGCGTGATGACCGGGATAGCGGCCTCTTTGAGCGCCTGCGCGCTGCCGATCAGCGAATCGGCGCACAGGAAGCCGACGGCAGCCGTGGCACCCCCGGCGATCAGCCGGCTCGCGACATCGACGCCTGAATCGGGCGCGCAGCTTTCGGGAACGGGCAGAATGCGATTGCCGCTGGCCTCGGCCTGCGCCTTCGCGCCGTCGAGAATCTGCTGGCCGAGGATCGCGAACGGGCCGTCCAGCGGCGCGACAACGCCAATCGTCAGACCCTGGGCTTCCGCCAAGCCGGCGGAAACGAGGCTCAGAAGGGCGGCGGTCGTAAAGGCAAGTTTCGTCATCCAGTGCGGCATCCGTTTCGTATCGTGTTGAAAACAATAGTGGGGCACTGGCTCCGCTTCAAACGGAATTACGACATGTCGGTCGAAAACGGCAATTTGTCGGTGCTGGGGCGGTGAATTTTAACATTCCCGGTCTATCTTTATCATCAATGGAACAGACTGGAGAATGAAGTGTTGAGCGCACCCGGTATCGATCCGAAGCTCTATCGCGACGCCATGGCGCGCTATGCCGGCCATGTGCAGATCGTCACGACCGCTCACGAAGGCGTGCGGCGCGGCGTGACCATCACGGCCGCCTGCTCGGTCTCCGACAGCCCCGCCATGGTTCTCGTCTGCCTTAACCGGCACAATGCCAGCAACGACATCTTTGCCGAAAGCGGCGTCTTCGCGCTCAATACGCTCGCTGCGCATCATAAGGGTTTGGCCGACGCCTTTGCCGGCTTCGCCAAGCTTCCGGTCGAAGAGCGCTTCGCCATGGGCGAGTGGGACGAACTTGTGACGGGCGCGCCGACGCTGAAGGACGCCATCGCGGCCTACGACTGCCGCATAGTCGATACGAAGTCGGTCTCGACCCACAACATCTTCTTCGGCGAGGTCGTGGGCCTGCGTCTCGGCTCCAAAGATCAGTCTCTTGTTTATATGGACCGGAGCTATCACGCGATATAGACTTCTCCTTATAAGAGGAGATCGCATCCCACATGACCGGCATGACTGCGCGGCCGCTGCCGCAATCGATCGACGAAACCGCCAGCCTTCTCGAAAGCCAAGATTACCTCGCCTCGCGTTCGCTGGCGACAGTTCTCTTCCTTGCGCTGAAGATGAAGCGTCCGCTTTTCCTTGAGGGCGATGCCGGCGTGGGCAAGACGGAAGTGGCAAAGGTTCTCGCCAAGGCGCTCGACCGGCCGCTGATCCGTCTGCAATGCTATGAGGGCCTGGACATCTCGTCTGCCGTCTACGAGTGGAACTATCCCGCCCAGATGCTGGAAATCCGCCTCTCGGAAGCCTCCGGCGCCACGGATCGCGGCGAGATGGAATCAGGCATCTTTTCCGAAAAGCACCTGATCCGCCGTCCGGTGCTTCAGGCGATTTCCGCGCCCGCCGGCCGCGCGCCGGTCTTCCTGATCGACGAACTGGACCGCACGGACGAGGCCTTCGAAGCCTTCCTCCTCGAAGTGCTCTCCGATTTCCAGGTGACGATCCCCGAATACGGCACGATCCGTGCCGAAGAGCCGCCCATCGTCATCATCACGACCAACCGCACCCGCGAGGTGCATGACGCGCTGAAGCGCCGTTGTCTCTACCATTGGGTCGGCTATCCCGACTCGAAGCAGGAGCTGGAAATCGTCTCCCGCAAGGTGCCGGGCTGCAACGAGATGCTGGCGCGCCAGGTGGTGGCCTATGTGCAGAAGCTGCGCGAGGTCGATCTGTTCAAGAACCCCGGCGTTGCCGAAACCATCGACTGGGCGACGGCGTTGACCGAACTCGACCGCGTGGCCCTCGATCCGGAAACGATTGCCGATACGCTGGGCACGCTCCTCAAATATCAGGACGACATCTCGCGCATTCAGGGCGGCGAGGGCACGAAGATCCTCTCTGAAGTGAAGGCCGAACTTCTGGCCGCAGGCTGACACGATGGATGTCTCGAGCGAAATCGCGAGTGGAAAGGGAGGTGACGGCAGGCTTGCCGACAACATCACCCATTTCGCCCGCGCGCTGCGCAAGGCGGGCCTGAAGATCGGCCCCGGCGCGGTGATCGATGCGGTGGAGGCCGTTGAGGCCATCGGCATCGGCTCGCGCGAGGAATTCTACACCGCGCTCTTCGCCGTTTTCGTCAAGCGCCATGAGGACAAGGCCGTGTTCGACGAGGCCTTCCGGCTGTTCTGGCGCTCGCGCGAACTGATCGCCAAGATGATGCAGATGATGCTGCCCGGCACGCCGAATATCGGCCAGAAGGAAAAAAGCCGCGCCGGCCAGTCGCGCGCCGCCGATGCGCTGGTGGCCGAAAAGGACCGCCGCAGCGCCAAGCCCGAAGAACCGGAAATCGAATTCGACGCCCGCTTCACGATGTCGGGATCGGAAGTGCTGCGCAAGATGGATTTCGCCCAGATGTCGGCGAAGGAACTCGCCATCGCCAAGGCCGAAATCGCTCGCATCCAACTGCCCTTCGATGAAGTCCGCACCCGCCGCTTTCGCCCCTCAAACCGCCCGAAGATCTTCGATGCCCGCCAGACCATGCGCGCCAGCATGAAGACTGGCGGCGATCTGCTTCTGCCGAAGTTCAAGCAGCACCGGACGATTCACCCGCCGCTGGTGATCCTGGCCGACATTTCCGGCTCGATGAGCCAATACACCCGCATCTTCCTGCATTTCCTCCACGCCATGACCGAAAAGCGCCGACGGGTGCACACCTTCCTCTTCGGCACGCGGCTCACCAACGTCACCCGCCAGATGCGCCACAAGGACCCGGACGAAGCGCTCGACGCCTGTTCGGCCGCCGTTACCGACTGGTCGGGCGGCACCCGCATCGGCGAAACGCTGCGCGAGTTCAACCGGCTCTGGGCGCGCCGGGTTCTGGGGCAGGGCGCGAGCGTGCTTCTGATCACTGACGGGCTGGAGCGCGACAGTATCGAGGAGCTGGAAACCGAGATGGATCGGCTGCACCGCTCCTGCCGCCGCTTGATCTGGCTCAATCCGCTCCTACGTTTCGATGGGTTCGAAGCAAGAGCCCGCGGCGTGCGCGCCATGCTGCCCCATGTTGACGAGTTCCGCCCGGTGCATAATCTGGAGGCGATCGGCGATCTGGTGGCAGCGCTGTCGGGCGAGGGCGGCGGGCGGAAGGCGGACCCGAGGCGGTATCTCGGTCGACTCTGAGCGGCGATTTACAAGAACGCGGTCAGCGCTTCCTTGAGATCTCGCCCCCGCTCCATCGGAGCCATATGGGTCTCGCCGGACAGAATGACGACCTTGGCCTCGCCGAACGTAACCGGCGCTGCGCGCAGATGCTCGCCGAAAAACTGGTCTCGATCGCCGCCAAAAATGAGCAAGTCATGCTTCGACGTGTCGAGCGAAGGCTCTTTCGGACTGTAAGCGAGCATCGCCTCCAAGTAGGCAATGATGGCCTCTGGCGGCGAAAGACGCTCCAGGATGCGTTTAGGCCAGAGCTTCAGTCGCAATCTCAGAAGCAGGTTCAGCCACGGCCGCCGGAACACGGCGATAAACTCACGCGTCAGGGCCAGAAGTTGACCATCGCGGGCAAGGTCGACCTGCCGCCGCAACCGCTCCCGTCCTTCTGTGTCGAAGTCAGGCGCTCCTGCGACGAGCGCGAGCTTTTCCACGAGTTCCGGCGAACGGGCCGCAACATGGGAGGCGATGACGGCGCCATAGGAGATTCCCATCAGGACGCACCGCCCGCCGAGTTCGCTCCGGATCACCGAAGCAACGTCATCGGCGATGGAAGCGACGGAAATATCGCCCGGCTCGGGATCATAGTTGAGGATGATGAAGCTGCAGCCATCCGGCATCAGGCGCGCCATCCGGTTACCATCCTTCGCCGCGCGCGCTGCATCCGACCGCATCATGAAGCCTTGCCCTCCATTGATCAGAAGGACGGGATCTGGACCGATGCCCACGCGCGTGTACGGTAGGCGTCCGAAGAATTTCCCGGTCTTTATCTCATTCATGACGAGCCTGCTATTTGTCCGGCAACCCTGAGGTTGCCGCGTTCATTTGCAAAGTGGCGGAAGCGCTCCTATCTCTGAAAAACGCGTTCACGCGGCTTCAGGGCGATGGTTCGAGAAATCCTCCAAGTAGTTCCCCTCGGGAGATACAGCTTCGTTGATACGCTGTCGAGTTGGGCCACGCTTGGAGAACACGAGTTCAGCCCTCATGCCGCCGTCGATTTCCTTGTCGATGGCTGACGGGTACGTTACTCCTCAGTTGACGGCGGAGGAGGCAGTTTCAGGATCCTGACGACGGCAAGGCGTCCCGTATCGGACGCTAAGCCTCTTCCGGAGCCCACAAAACGGAGGCACCTATGAACGACATGGCAGGGTTTGACGATCCGCTTCTGATTGCAGAAGGCTGGAAGGCGGAGGGGCGCGATGTGGCGCTGGCGACGGTCATCGAGACATGGGGTTCCGCGCCGCGTCCGGTCGGCAGCCATCTGGTGATCGACGGCGAAGGCAATTTCCATGGCTCCGTCTCCGGCGGCTGCGTCGAAGGCGCGGTGATCACGGAAGCGATGGATGTCATCGGCTCGGGCAGTGCACGCATGCTGGAATTCGGGGTGGCGGACGAGACGGCATGGCGCGTCGGTCTCTCTTGCGGCGGCCGTATCCGCGTCTATGTCGAGAAGGTTGCCTGATGCGCATCGAGATCCTGAAACAACTGAACGAAGCCAAGCGCGCCCGCCGCGCCGCCATTCTCGTGACCGATCTGGCAACGGCTGAGGACCGGCTGGCGCTGGAAGGCGAGGCGCTGCCGGGGATTCCCGCAGAGGCGCTGAACAAGGCCTTCCTTTCCGGCAAGTCCGGTCTTGTCGAGGAAGACGGCAAGAGCTTCTTCCTCAACGTCCATGTTCCGCCGCCGCGGATCGTCGTCATCGGCGCGGTCCATATCAGCCAGGCGCTTGCCGCGATGGCCCCGGTCGCCGGCTTCGATCTCGAAATCATCGACCCGCGCACGGCCTTTGCGACGCCTGAACGCTTTGCCGGCGTGAAGCTCACCGCCGACTGGCCGGAGGACGTGCTGAAGGACGCGCCGCTCGATGCCTTCACGGCCCTTGTCGCGGTGACTCACGATCCGAAGATCGACGACTATCCGCTTGTTTCTTCGCTCAAAGCCGGCTGCTTCTATGTCGGCGCGCTCGGCAGCCGCAAGACGCATGCGAAGCGCGTGGAGCGGCTGAAGGAAGCCGGTTGCACGGACGCCCAGATTGCCCGCATCTCCGCCCCTATCGGGCTCGATATCGGCGCATCAACCCCCGGAGAAATTGCGGTTGCCATCCTCGGCGACATCATCCAGGCGCTGCGCAAACGCGTCATCGGAGCCAGAGCATGATCTTCGGCGCGGTGCCGGTTGTCGAGGCGAAGGCCTGCGTGCTCGCCCATTCGGTGATGTTCGAGGGCGGACGGCTGCCGAAGGGACATATCGTAACGGAAGAAGATATCGTAACGTTAGGCGCCGCCGGTGTGGCTTCGGTCATCGCCGCACGTCTGGAGCCGGGCGATATCGGCGAGGACGAAGCCGCGTCAAGGATTGCGGATGCGCTCAAGGCAGATGGCTTCAGTGCCTCGCCCGCGGCGACCGGCCGCGTCAACTTCCATGCCGAAGCAAACGGCCTCTTCCGCGCCGACCGTGCGCTGATCGATGCCTTCAATGCCATACATCCCGCCCTCACGCTCGCCACGCTCGCCGACCGCGCGCCCGTCCGCAAGGGCGATCTGGTGGCGACGGTCAAGATCATTCCGCTCGCTGTTTCAGCCGAACTGGCGGACAAGGGCAGGGTGCTGCTTGCGTCGGGCTCTGCCTTCGCGGTCAAGCCCTTCGCCAGCCTCACGGCAGGCCTGATCGCAACGGCGCTGCCCTCGCTGAAATCTTCCGTCATGGACAAGACGAAGCGCCTCACCGAGGACCGGCTTCGCCCGAGCGGCAGCCGCATTGCGGAGGAAGCCCGCTGTCCGCACGATGCGCAGGCGGTCGCCGAACACATAGCCGATTTTACAAAGCGCTTCGGCCTCGTCATCGTTTTCGGCGCATCCGCGATGACCGATGAAGGCGACGTCATCCCTGCTGCGATCCGCCTTGCCGGCGGTGAGCTGGCCATTGCCGGAATGCCGGTCGATCCGGGCAATCTCCTCGTGCTCGGCTATGTCGGCGGCGTTCCGGTGATCGGCGCGCCGGGCTGTGCCCGAAGCCCGAAGGAAAACGGCTTCGACTGGATCTTGAACCGCATTCTCGCCGGCGAGCGGCCCACGCAAAAGGATGCCGCGAGCTTGGGCGTCGGAGGCCTTCTCATGGAAATTCCGCTGCGTCCGCTGCCGCGCGAAAAGGCGACCGAAGAACCGCATCGCCCCACGGTCGGCATCGCTGTTCTCGCCGCCGGCCGCGCCAGCCGCATGGGGGGCGAGAAGCACAAGCTGCTCGCCGAATTTTCAGGCGAGCCCTTGGTGCGCCGTAGCGTCGCGGCGGCAGTGTCAGCGGGTGCTGAAAAGGTCGCGGTCATCACCGGCCACCGTGCCGAGGAGATCGGCCAGGCGCTTGCCGGGCTGGACGTGCAAACCATCCGCAACGCCGATTTCGCAACCGGCATGGCCTCTTCGATCCGCGTTGGCGTCGAAGCGTTTCGCGAGACGGACGGCGTCGTCATCGCGCTTGCCGACATGCCGGGCGTGACCTCAGACGATTATGCCAAACTGATCGGGGCTTTCCGCGCCGAAGCCGGCAATGCCATCGTGCGCGCCGTTTCAGCCGGCAAGCGCGGCAACCCCGTCATCCTGCCGAAGACGCTTTATCCGGCGCTCCTGCGGCTTGAGGGCGATGTCGGCGCGCGGCATATTATCGAGAAGAGCGGTCTGCCGGTCATCGATGTCGAGATCGGCGAGGCGGCGCATCTCGACGTGGACACGATCGAGGCGATCGAGGCAGCGGGCGGCGTGCTGAAAGGGTAAGGCGATGGACAACGATCAGCTGGAGGAGATGTTTCAGGCGGTGGGCCCCATCTCCATCCGCCGCATGTTCGGCGGCAAGGGGATTTACAGTGATGGCGAGATCATCGCGATCTGGCTGCGCGACCGCATGCTCCTGAAGGGCGATGCCGAATGCGCTCAGCAATATGAGGCCGCCGGCGGCATGCGCTGGACTTATCAGCACAACAAGACAGGCAAGACTGTCTCCATGCCCTATTGGTCCATGCCGGAGGTCGGCTGGGACGACCCGGACGAGATGGCGACGCTTGCGCGAACAGCCCTCGGCGCTGCCCTCAGAAGTCGATAAAAAAGTCACACCCGAAACAGTGTTTTCACGGAATTGATCTGGCCATGAAAAAGGCTGATTGGCGTACCTCATAAGGGCGTGTTAGCAATTGACTCGTCCCGGCATTTTCCGCGGACACACGCCTCCAGGTACCACATGACCACTGTTCTTTCGGATGCCCAGTTCGGGCAAGCGCCGTTCTATTACAGAACGCGGGCCGCGATGACATTCTGCGCGCCCATGATTACAAATGCGCTGCTCATGCCCTATTTTCCGGTCTGGCTCCAGTCGCTGCATCTGGCCGACTGGCAGATCGGGCTCATCACCGGCGTCCCGCTGATCGTGCGTGTGATCATCGCCCCGGTCGTGGCGGCGCTCTCCGACCGGATCGGCGAGCGCGCGACGGTGCTTTTCTGGTCTGGCCTGACATCGCTGATCACCTGCTGCGCGATGTTCTATTCGGTCGCCTTCTGGCCGGTCCTGCTGATCTATGGCCTGCTCGGTGCGTTCTATTCGCCATATTCTCCGGTTGCCGAATCGCTGCTGATGACCGGCGCGCGTCGCTGGGGTTACCAGTATGGCCACATGCGCATGTGGGGCTCGATTCTCTTCATCGTCGCGACGCTTGCCGGCGGCTATCTGGTCGGAGCCCATGGCGCAAGCTCGGTCTTGCCGGCCATCACCTTCGGCTTTTTCCTGACCGTTGTCGGCGGCTTAATTGCGCCCAAGACGGGCGGCACCCGACTGAAGCCGATTACGGAGCCAACGATGGTTCCCGAAGAGCGCGTCTTCCGAAAGCCCGACTTCCTGTTGGTGCTGATCGGCGTGACGGTGTCGGGGTCAAGCCACGCCATGCTCTACACGTTCTCGTCTCTCTATTGGGAGCAGATCGGGATCGCAGGATCGCAAATCGGTCTTCTCTGGGGTGCCGGCGTCGCGGCGGAAGTCTGTGTCTTCCTGTGGTCGAGCTGGCTCCTGCGCCGCTTCTCGATCTGGCAGCTCATCTTTGCCGGCACGTTGATGTCGACGGTGCGCTGGGCGGCATTCCCGCTGGCCACGGATTTCTACAGCTTCATCCCGCTGCAATGCATGCACGCCTTCACCTTCGCCACGGCCCATCTCGGGCTTCAAAGGTTGATCACCCAGCGTGTGCCGGGGCATCAGGAGGCGACCGCTCAGGGGCTGTATTTCTTCTATAGCAACATTTTCATGGCGGTTTCGACCTTCTTCTGCGGCCTCGTCTTCAACCGCTTCGGCGGGGTGAGCTTCCTGTTCATGTGCGTGCTCTCCGTTGCCGGCACACTCTTCGTGCTCGCCGGATGGCTCGCTCAGCCCCAGAGGGCAGGGGCAGGCGGCAGGACGAACGAGGCGTCGTAGACGAGCCCCGGCGTCCGGTCGCGCGCCAGCAGGAGCGGGCCGTCCAGATCGACGAAATCGGCGTCCTGCGCCAGCAGCACGGCCGGCGCCATGGCCAGCGACGTACCCACCATGCAGCCGACCATTACCTCGTAGCCGAGCTCGCGGGCGCGGTTCTTCATCTTCAGCGCTTCGGTCAGCCCGCCGGCCTTGTCGAGCTTGATGTTGATCGCGTCATAGCGGTCGCGCAACAGTTCCAGACCTTCGGTCTCATGCGCGCTTTCGTCGGCGCAGATCGGCACGGGATGCGGGATGCGTGCCAGCAATTCGTCCTGTCCGGCCGGCAGCGGCTGCTCGATAAGGCCGATGCCGCATTCTGCCGAGACATTGAGGTGGTGCGTCAGATTGTCGACCGTCCAGCCCTCGTTGGCATCGATCACGATGGCGCTGTCGGGGGCGGCGGCGCGAACCGCGCGGATGCGTGATTCGTCGTCTTCCGTGCCGACCTTGACCTTCAGGAGCTTGCGATGCGCCCATTTCGCCGTTTGCGCTGCCATTTCCTCCGGCGAACCCAAAGAAATCGTGTAGGCCGTCACCAGGGGGCGCGCGATGCTGAGGCCCATCGCCTCCATGACTGTGAGGCCATTCTTCTTGGCTTCGAGATCCCAGAGCGCGCAGTCGACCGCATTGCGGGCTGCCCCCGGCTTCATCAGCGATTGCAACACGCTGCGTTCCATGCCTTCGACGACCATTGGCAGGATGGCGTTGATCTCGGCCATGACGCTCTCGATCGTTTCTCCGTACCGGCGGTATGGAACACATTCGCCTCTCCCCGCGTTACCTCCCTCGCGAATGGTGCAGACGACCACGTCGGCCGATGTTTTTGAACCGCGGGAAATAGTAAAGCTGCCGGCAATCGGGAAGCTCTCGATTGTGGCTTCGGCGTAACGGATCATGATTTTGCCTTGTACGAAAGTCGTTAATGGTGAGGTCAGGCTGTCGCCGGCGGGAGCTTGGTCTATATAAGAGTAAAGCATATGACGCCAGAACCGTGGCGTCGGGTCAGCGCTCCCGTCAGGGCGGCGCCAATAAGGGTGAAGGTCTTGCCGGCAGAAAAGGCCGCATTCGAGGTCGAGCACAATGATTCTGGCGCCGGGCGGGTTGTAACCCTTTCGGGTGACTGGCGTCAGGCGTCCCTGCGTCAGGCAGGGGAAGCTTTGATGGCGCTTGAATCCAAGGATTTTTCGGGTCGGACCACAATCGACATGAGCGCCGTCGCGCATCTCGACACGTCCGGCGCGTGGCTGATCCGCCGTCTGATCGCATCTGCCGCAGGCGACACGGAAGTCGTGAATGCACCAAAATCGCAACTCGATCTGATCGCCTCGCTGCCCGAGGCCCTCAAGCAGGACACCACGCCCAAGCCGGCGCGTCCCGGCCTTTTCGTCAGGCTGTTTGCGCCGGTCGGCGTGATCGCGATGCAGCTATGGGAGGACATCCTTCTCTCCATGCACATTCTCGGCTCTGCCGTGAGCGGCGCGCAGTTGAAGCTTGGTCGCGGATCGGGCGTATCGGCTGCGTCCATCGTCAACCAGATCGACCGCATGGGCGTCGGAGCGGTCCCGATCATCCTGCTCATGAGTTTCCTGATCGGCGCGATCATCGCACAGCAGGGCGCATTCCAGCTGCGCTATTTCGGCGCGGAAATCTTCGTGGTCGACCTCGTCGGCATTCTGCAATTGCGTGAAATCGGCGTCCTGCTCACAGCGATCATGATCGCCGGCCGTTCCGGCAGTGCGATTACGGCGGAGGTGGGCTCCATGAAAATGCGCGAGGAAATTGACGCGCTGACCGTCATGGGGCTCAACCCGGTCGGCGTGCTGATTTTCCCGCGGCTCGTGGCGCTGGTCATTTCGTTGCCGCTCCTGACGATCATCGCCAATTTCGCAGCGCTCTCTGGCGCGGCCGTGGTGACCTGGGCCTATTCGGATATCACGTTCGAGGTGTTTCTATCCCGGCTGCGGCATGCCGTCGATTATTCGACGATCATCGCGGGCCTCTTGAAAGCGCCGTTCATGGCCCTCATCATCGGTGTCGTCGCCGCTGTGGAAGGTCTTAAGGTCGGCGGCAGCGCCGAATCGCTCGGCAAGCATGTGACGTCTTCCGTCGTGCGCGCCATCTTCGTTGTCATCCTGATGGACGGGCTCTTCGCCATGTTCTACGCAGCGATCAAGTTCTGAGGCGGTGATGGCGGACGAAACGAAAAACGACGACATCATCCTTTCCGTGAAGGGTGTGACCGTGGCCTTCGGCGAGAAGGTCGTGCTCGACAACCTCGATCTTGATGTCCGGCGCGGCGAAATCCTTGGCTTTGTCGGCGCATCCGGCACGGGCAAGTCGGTGCTGATGCGGACCATCCTCAAGCTTGTGCCGCGTAGATCCGGCAGCATTTCCATCCTCGGCCACGACTACGATTCGCTCGATGCGAAGGCGCGCATTGAAATGGATACGCGCCTCGGGGTGCTTTTCCAGCACGGGGCACTGTTTTCGGCGTTGACCGTGAAGGAGAATATCCAGCTGCCGATGCGCGAATATCTCGATCTGCCCCAGTCGATGATGGAGGAGTTCGCCAGGCTCAAGATCGAGCTGGTGGGGCTGGAGCCGGACGCGGCCGACAAGTTCCCCTCGGAGCTCTCGGGCGGGATGATCAAGCGTGCGGCGCTCGCGCGCGCTCTGGCGCTGGATCCGGATCTTGTGTTTCTGGATGAGCCCACCTCGGGCCTCGATCCCATTGGCGCGGCTGAATTCGATGAGCTGATCGCGCGTCTTCGCGATACTCTTGGCCTCACCGTCTATATGGTGACGCACGATCTCGACAGTCTGTTTTCGGTTTGCGACCGTATAGCGGTGCTTGGGCAGAAGCGCGTGCTCGTGACGGGGACGATCGAGGATATGCTGGCCTTCGATGACGAGTGGGTGCAGGCCTATTTCCGGGGAAAAAGGGCAAGAACGATTGTGAAGCCTGCGTCAAGCGGGCATGGATCAACTTTGGAACGGGCGGAAGCCTGATTGGCCGGGTAATGGAAACCAAAGCGAATTACGCAATAGTCGGGTTCTTCACGGTGGCAGTCGTCGCCGCGGCGTTCGCCTTCGTCTTCTGGATGTCCCAGTATGGACGGCAGGGGCCGATGTCGGATCTGGTGATCCGCATTCCCGGTTCGGCAAACGGCCTTTCCGTGGGCTCGGCCGTCCGCTTCAACGGCATCCAGATCGGCTCGGTGAAGTCGCTGGCCATCGACGCGACAGACCCCAACTATTCCGTCGCTTTCACGCAGGTGAATTCGGACGCCCCGATCTACGAATCGACCAAGGCCGTTCTGGGCATTCAGGGTCTGACGGGTGCTGCCTATATCGAACTTTCGGGCGGCAAGCCCGGCGGCGTGAACCTTCTCGAAGAGGCACGCAAGACCGGCCGGGCGCCGATGTTGCTCGCCGATCAGTCGAGCGTGACGAACCTTCTGGCAACCGCCGACAAGATCATGAAGCGGGCTGATGAGGCGGTCGCCCAGATCCAGACTTTTGCAAACGACTCGCGCGAGCCGTTGACGAATACGGTCAAGAATGCCGAGACCTTCAGCAAGGCGCTCGCCGACAATGCTGATGGCGTGAACAAATTCCTGGCGAGCGTCGGCAAGCTCTCCGATACGATCAACGGCCTCTCGGGTCGTCTGGACGGCACGCTGGCCTCCGTTGATGCGCTGATCAAGGCCGTCGATCCGAAGAAGATCGACAGCATTCTGGCAAATGCCGATACGGTCTCGGCGAACCTCGCCACGAGTTCCGGCGAGATCAAGGTTTCGCTCGAAAAGTTCAACAAGGCCGCAGACAATATCGCGACGCTTGCCGCCTCTGCCAACAGCACAATCGAGAAGGCCGACAAGCTGATCGCCGCCATCGACCCCGACAAGATCAAGGGATCGGTCGAAGATGTTTCACAGGCTGTGGCCAACGCCCGTTCGGCCGTGCAGGACATCAAGTCCATCACCAACGACATCAACAACCGCCGCCAGGAGATCGATCAGGCCATCAACGATGCCACGGAACTCGCCTCGAAGCTCAACAAGGCTTCGAACCGCGTCGATGGCATCCTGGCCAAGGTCGACAACATGCTCGGCTCGGGTGATGGCTCTTCGCTGATGGTGCAGGCCAAGGAAACGCTGGCGGCCTACAAGGACGTTGCGGTGACGCTGAACGCCAAGATCGGCCCGATCGCTGACAATCTTTCGCGCTTCTCGTCGCAGGGGCTGGGCGGCATTCAGGCGCTCGTAGGCGACATGCGGGGGGCGGTCGACAACTTGAACCGAACAATCACCAATTTCGACAGCGATCCCCAGCGATTGCTTTTCGGCGGCGATCAGGTGAAGACGTTTGACGGTCGCAACCGTCGTTGAAGGCCCGTTTGAGGCTCGGTAACAGGCAAGAGTGAGGGTAGTGTTGTGCAGGCTTTGACGACGACAAACCGGTTGACCCGTTTCTCCGCAGCCTTTTTGCTGGCCGCAGCCATGGGCCTTTCGTCATGCGCCACGTCCGCGCCGAAGGATACGTTCGGCCTGACAGCCACGCCGTCCGCCGCAGGCCCGACGCGCAAAGGGCGGCAGGTGCTGATCGCCAATCCGGTCGCCACCCAGATGCTCGATAGCCAGAATGTCGTGGTCCATGTCTCGGGCCAGGAATATCAGTTCCTGGGCGACAGCCAGTGGTCCGATCGCTTGCCGAAGCTCGTGCAGTTGAAGCTCGCCCAGGCCTTCCAGAATTCCGGCAAGGTGGGCGGCGCCGGTCTGCCGGGCGAAGGGCTGGCCATCGACGAGCAGATCCAGACCACGATCAACACATTCGAGATTTCGGTGTCGGAAGGTGTTGCGGTTGTGGATATCACGGCGCGCCTGCTCAACGACCGCAACGGTCAGGTCCGCGCCTCGAAGAATTTCCGCGCCACAGTTCCTGTTTCCGGCTCCGGCAACAAGGCCTATATTGCCGCCATGAATTCGGCCTTTGGTCAGGTGTCCGCAGCGCTCGTCGCCTGGGCGCTCGCCACCATGTGACGGTCGGCTTTCATCAGATAGCGCTCGAAGATCGCGACGGTCTCATAGACCGCGCGGTTCTCAGGAACATTGCTGCGGATATTGTCGCGATAGTGCTTGAGGTTGACCAGCACCTGCCGCGCGGCAGCGCCTGTGTCCTTGCGGAAGCTTGAGATTACGACCCCGACGCCCTTGTCAGCCACCCAGTCCGGATTGGGCCGTTCCTGCGGCATCGTGTTCGTGTTCTTCTCCACAATGACCGGCAGTCCCATGTGGAGCGCCTCTGCGACGCTTCCGGGGCCGGGCTTGCCGATGAAGAAATCCGCGAGCCGCATATAGTCCGCAACATTGTTGACGAAGCCGACCGGCTTACAGCCCGGTCGACCTTCCAGCGACTTCTGAAGTGCTGCATTGCGCCCGCACATCACGATCGATTCGATACCGAGACCAGTCTTGTCCAGTTGGGCGAGAATGTTGTTGGTCGCGCTGGATGCGCCATTCCCGCCGAACATGATGAGCGCCACCGGCCCGTCTCTGGAAAGCCCGAGCTGATCACGCGTCGGTGCATCGGCCGGAGCCGGCGCATAGAAATTATCCTTCAGGATCATGCCGGAAACGAGATGAATGTCCTGCGGCTTGTAAAAGCCTGATGTGATCGCCTGCCGATAGGCAAGGTCAGTGCCGCAGATCATGATCTGGTCCTGATCTTCCATCCAGAAATGCGGCGGGCAGTCGGCAAAGTCGGTGATGACGGTGGCGTAAGGGACATTCGGCAACGCACGACGGAGCGCGCCGTAAAGAACCCAATTGAAATTCGGTATGACCGAAACGACGAGATCGGGGCGAGGGGTCGCCGGATCCTTCCAGCGCTTTGCCAGCAGAGGCTCGATCTCGGTGGCATAGCGTGCGATGAAGCGTTGCAGGACCGGCAGGATCGCACCCATGCCCGTCGTCACGCCACGCTTGAGCGCGCTGTTATAGATGTCCTGCGCCTGCCACGGCTCGATTGCGCTGAGGCTCGGCGCGACAGGCCGAAGCAAACGTTTCAGAGACCCTGTGACGCGCCGCGTCAGCTTGTAGACGGGATCAATCGGCTCAAGCAGTGCCTGCAGATCGACAGGCGTCACCTGCCAGCCCGGCTTCTCCTTCTCGATCAGCCGCGTCAGCGCCGTCATGGCATTGCGATGTCCGCCGCCGGCATCGAAGTAGAAGATTTCCAGTCGGGCGTCGGGCATTCCGGGGAGAGGGGGCAAGGCTTCACCTGTTTCAGCGCGATCTGGCGACGCGAGCTTCACCGCAATAGCGGCCATAGCGTTCGGATATTACGATTGGAAGAAAGTTTTGTGACAATCGTGGGGCTTGGCGCGACCTTGACAGGCGGTGGCGCAATCCCGACTTGCCCTTGGGGCCTGACCGCTTTAAGAGACTGGCCTTCAACGATTTCCGCTGCTTTACCCGAGAGGCTGCTCATGAGCGCGACTGCTGGCTTTTTCACCAAGACCCTTGCTGAAACCGATCCGGATATTTTCGGCGCCATCGAGAAGGAGCTCGGTCGCCAGCGTCACGAGATCGAGCTGATCGCATCCGAAAACATCGTCTCCCGCGCCGTTCTGGAAGCGCAGGGTTCGATCATGACGAACAAGTATGCCGAAGGCTATCCGGGCAAGCGCTATTATGGCGGCTGCCAGTTCGTCGATATCGCCGAAGAACTCGCGATCGAACGCGCCAAGAAGCTCTTCGGCGTCAACTTCGCCAACGTTCAGCCGAATTCCGGTTCGCAGATGAACCAGGCCGTGTTCCTCGCGCTCCTGCAGCCGGGCGACACGTTCATGGGTCTCGACCTCAACTCGGGCGGCCATCTCACGCACGGTTCGCCGGTCAACATGTCCGGCAAGTGGTTCAACGTCGTTTCCTACGGCGTGCGCGAAGGCGACAACCTGCTCGACATGGACGCGGTTGCCGAATCGGCCCGCAAACACAAGCCCAAGCTGATCATCGCCGGCGGCACGGCCTATTCCCGCATCTGGGACTGGAAGCGCTTCCGCGAGATCGCCGATGAGGTTGGCGCCTGGCTGATGGTCGACATGGCCCACATCGCCGGTCTTGTTGCCGGTCATCAGCATCCGTCGCCATTCCCGCATTGCCATGTTGCCACCACGACGACGCACAAGTCGTTGCGCGGCCCGCGTGGCGGCATGATCCTCACCAATGACGAGGATCTGGCGAAGAAGTTCAATTCGGCCGTCTTCCCCGGCCTCCAGGGCGGCCCGCTGATGCATGTCATCGCCGCCAAGGCCGTTGCCCTTGGCGAAGCGCTGCAGCCCGAGTTCCAGGACTATGCGGCCCAGATCGTCAAGAACGCCAAGGCGCTGTCGGAAACGCTGGTAGCTGGCGGCCTCGATATCGTCTCCGGCGGCACCGACAACCATCTGATGCTCGTTGACCTGCGCAAGAAGAATGCGACCGGCAAGCGCGCGGAAGCCGGCCTCGGCCGAGCCTACATCACCTGCAACAAGAACGGCATCCCGTTCGACCCCGAAAAGCCCTTCGTCACCTCCGGCGTCCGCCTCGGCACGCCGGCCGGCACGACCCGCGGCTTCAAGGAAGCCGAGTTCAAGGAAATCGGCAACCTGATCGTCGAAGTTCTCGACGGCCTCAAGGTCGCCAATTCCGACGAAGGCAATGCCACGGTTGAAGCCGGTGTGCGTTCGAAGGTGGTTGAACTGACGAACCGCTTCCCCATGTATCCCTACATGGCGTAATAGAGTGGCTCCGCCTCTGATTCTGCGCGGAGCCATTGTTTTGTTTCAAGGAGCCGCCCTATGCGATGCCCCTATTGCGGATCGCTGGACAGCCAGGTGAAGGACTCGCGGCCGGCGGAGGATTCCTCCGCCATTCGCCGTCGTCGTATCTGTCCCGATTGCGGCGGTCGTTTCACGACCTTTGAGCGCGTCCAGCTTCGCGAACTCATGGTCATCAAGAAGACCGGCCGCAAGGTTCCCTTCGACCGTGAGAAGCTTGTCCGCTCCTTCGAGATCGCGTTGCGCAAGCGTCCCGTTGACCGCGACCGCATCGAGCGCGCCGTGTCCGGCATCGTTCGTCGTCTGGAAAGCTCCGGCGACACGGAAATCCCATCGGAAGAAATCGGCTTGCAGGTGCTGGAAGCACTGAAGTCGCTCGATGACGTGGGCTTCATTCGCTACGCCTCCGTCTATCGGGACTTCACCCACATCGAGGATTTCACGCAAGTCCTGTCCGAGGTGAACGCCAAGATCGGGCGCGATCCAGGGGACCATTGACGTGCCTGCTGCGTGCCATTCCGCTGATGATGCTTTCATGGCGGAGGCAATCGCGCTCGCCGCAACCCATCTTGGCCAGACCGGTACCAATCCTTCCGTCGGTTGCGTCATCGTCCGTGATGGCGAGATCGTCGGGCGCGGCGTGACTGCCAAGTCCGGGCGCCCCCATGCCGAGCCCCAGGCGCTTGCCGATGCAGGGGAACTGGCCCGCGGCGCCACCGCCTATGTGACGCTTGAGCCCTGTTCCCATTTCGGCAAGACGCCACCTTGTGCCGATGCGCTGGTCGCCGCAGGCGTCTCGCGTGTCGTCGTTGCCGTGACCGACCCGGACCCGCGCGTCAGCGGCAATGGCATCCGCAGGCTGCGCGAGGCGGGCATCACGGTCGAGACCGGCCTGATGGAAGAGGCGGCACGACGCGGGCTGGCCGGCTATCTCATACGCCAGACCGAAGGCAGGGCCCATGTCACGCTGAAGCTCGCTGTCTCCAAGGACGGGATGCTCGGCCGGCGTGGCGAGGGGCAGGTCCGCATTACCGGTCCGCAATCGCGCGAAGCCGTGCAGCACCTTCGCGCCGAAAGCGACGCCATACTCGTCGGCATCGGCACGGCATTGGCCGACGATCCCGACCTCACATGCCGGTTGCCAGGGCTTGAAGGGCGATCGCCTGTGCGGCTGGTCCTCGACCGGCTCCTGCTTTTGCCACCAGGCTCAAAATTGGCGCGGACGGCGCACAGGGTTCCCGTCATTGCCGTTGTCTCCACTGACACGATGGTGCGTGACGAAGCGTGGCTCGCGCGTCGGGGTGCTTTGGAGCAGTCGGGTGTCGAGATCCTTGAAGCCGCCTCACTCATCGATCTGCTGCAGAGCCTCGCCAGCCGCGGCATGAGTTCGCTC
This sequence comes from Limnomicrobium aquaticum, assembly GCF_040545545.1. Taxonomy (NCBI): domain Bacteria; kingdom Pseudomonadati; phylum Pseudomonadota; class Alphaproteobacteria; order Hyphomicrobiales; family Rhizobiaceae; genus Limnomicrobium; species Limnomicrobium aquaticum. Next base: position 1,220,162 of record NZ_JBEPMB010000001.1, on the reverse strand, counting down.
ATGGTGGAAGGCGGCGCACGCGTAGCTGAAAATTTCCTCGCGGAGGGGCTAGTCGATCGGATCTGGCTTTTCGAAGGGCCGGATGCCATCGGCGAGGCCGGCGTCCCGTCGCCGGTCACGGCAGATCATCAGCCGGACGGCTTTGACCTTGTGTCCAGCGAAACGATCGGCGAGGATCGTCTGGAAATTCTTGAAAGGAAGCAGTGAGATGTTCACGGGTATCGTCACGGATGTCGGCAAGGTCGACAAGATCACGCCGCTCGCGGAAGGACTGCGTCTGCGCGTCGCCACGGCCTACGATCCCAAGACCATCGACATCGGCGCCTCCATTTCGCATTCCGGTGTCTGTCTTACTGTGGTGACACTGCCGGAAGAGGGGTCAAACGACCAGTGGTATGAGGTCGAGGCCTGGGAGGAGGCGCTTCGCCTGACCACGATCAGCACGTGGAAAGAAGGCTCCCGCGTCAACCTCGAACGTGCGCTGAAGATCGGCGACGAACTCGGTGGCCACATCGTCTCCGGCCATGTCGACGGTATGGCGGAGATCGTGGCGATCGAACCGGAAGGCGATGCGACCCGTTTCCGCTTGCGCGTGCCGGAAGAGTTTGCCCGTTTCGTGGCGCCCAAGGGCTCCGTGGCACTGGATGGAACATCGCTGACCGTCAACGCCGTTTCCGGCTGCGACTTCGACATTCTTCTGATCCGCCACACGCTGGAGGTTACGACCTGGGGCGCGCGCAAGGTCGGGGACAGGGTCAATTTCGAGATCGACACGATGGCCCGCTACGCGGCGCGCCTCGCCGAGTTCAAGTAAAGTCTTGAAATGCGAAACCCTCCGCGCTGGAGGTCGCGGAGGGTTCTCGCACCCGGTGCAGGCTGGCGGGCCTTGGCGGGTAATGACATCGTAGAGAGCATGACGCTGCCTTCTGCGGCTCTGAAGGAAATCCCGACGAGCCGCACATTTGAAACTCGGTCTCGCGGAAGATCCTTTGCTCTGCGGTTCAGCACGTTTCCATGGCCAGATGCTAAGACGGCGACAACATCCGGGCAACTTAAATAATTGTAATAAGTTCATGATTTTGTTAAACTAAGTTCATTATATCCGCCCAATTTCCGCCATGATCAGCGCGACTGGCGGTCGATTTCCTGCCGTGGCGGGAGTGTGTGCTCTTGGGTCGCGGTGCACCTCCCGCGCGAGCCGGTGGGCGCGAAGCGGCGAAAATGCCGAATTTGCTTGCCAAGAGGGGCGCGGCGTGGTTTGACCGGCCTCAATTCATAAGATTTTCAAGGATTGGACCGTCCCATGACCGAGGACCTGACGCCTCATCTGCTTATTGTCGAGGCTCGCTTTTACGATGACCTTTCCGACGCGCTGCTCGACGGTGCGACCTCTGCGCTCAAGGAAGCCGGTGCGACATTCGACGTCGTGACCGTTCCCGGTGCGCTCGAAATCCCGGCTGCGATCGCCATGGCGCTCGACGGCGGGGATACGGGCGGCGTCGTCTACGACGGCTTCGTGGCACTCGGCATGGTCATCCGTGGCGAGACCTATCACTTCGACATCGTCTCGAACGAATCGTCTCGCGCGCTGATGGATCTTGCCGTCAGTGAATCGCTGCCGATCGGCAACGGTATCCTGACTGTGGAAAACGAAGCGCAGGCCTGGGCCCGTGCCCGCAAGACAGAACTCGACAAGGGCGGCTTCGCTGCCCGTGCGGCGCTGACGATGATCGCGCTGAAGGAAAAATTCGGCGGCTGACATGACGAACGACAATTCTGCAAAAACCGTGAAGCCGGCCAACCAGCGCGGCGCTGCACGCCTTGCTGCGGTCCAGGCCCTCTACCAGATGGATGTCGGCGGTTCCGGCGTGCTCGAGGTCGTCTCGGAATACGAGACCTACCGCCTCGGGCAGGAGATCGATGGCGACCAGTATCTCAAGGCAGATCCGTCCTGGTTCCGCTCCATCGTGTCCGGTGTGGTTCGCGATCAGCTGAAGCTCGATCCGATGATCACCAAGGCGCTGCAGGAAGGCTGGACCCTGTCCCGTCTCGACAGCACGGTCCGCGCGATCCTTCGCTCCGGCACCTTCGAATTGATCGAGCGCAAGGACGTACCCATCGCGGTTATTGTCAATGAGTATGTCGAGATCGCGCAGGCGTTCTTCGAAGAAGAAGAGCCGCGCCTCGTCAACGCCGTCCTCGACCGGATTGCCAAGCAGGTGCGGCCGAACTGACGGGAGTCGGGGAGGGACTTGATGGACGCAGCGGTTGGAAGCATTGAAACTGCGCTGGCGAAAGCCAAGCGCAACGTTGCGATCCTCACGGCGGCGCAAGCGGTTCAGGGTGCCGTTGCCCCCATCTCTATCTCACTGGCGGCCCTAGCAGGCTACCAGCTTCTTGCGGCGGACAAGTCGCTTGCGACCGCGCCAGCCACAGGCTTCAATGTCGGTACGGCCATTGGCGCGGCGCTCATTGCGCTCGTCACGCGCTATGCCGGCCGCAAGCAGGCCTTCATTCTTGGCGGGCTGATTGCCTGCGGCGGTGCACTGCTGGCGGCCACGGCGCTGATCAAGGGCAGCTTCTGGCTGTTTGCGGTGGCGCTGCTGCTTCTCGGTGCCTCCTCCGGCTTTGTCCAGAAATTCCGTTTTGCTGCCGCTGATGCGTCGCCTTCGTTCTTCAAGCCGAAGGCAATTTCGTGGATCCTCATCGGCGGCGTCGTTTCCGCAGTCATCGGTCCGCAGATTGCCATCTGGCTGCGAGAAAGCTTGCCGGGCATTCCTTTTGCGGGAGCCTTTCTGGCAATCATCCCTCTCGCGCTGATCAGCATCGCCATCCTCTCCAGGCTGAAGCTGCCAAATGTCGGCGAGAAACATCCCGACAGCAAGCCGGCACGTCCGCTCACGGAAATCATCGGCACCCAGCGCTTCATCACCGGCATGCTCTGCGGCATCGGCTCCTATGCGCTCATGACCTTCATGATGACGGGTGCGCCGCTCGCCATGGTTGTCGGCTGCGGCTACTCCCCGGAAATGTCGACGCTCGGCATCCAGTGGCACGTGCTGGCCATGTTCGGGCCGAGCTTCTTCACCGGCCACCTGATCACCCGCCTCGGCGTCGAAAGGATCGTGGCAACCGGTCTCATCATTTTGATGGGCTGTGCGGTCGTGGCTGTGCTTGGAACCGCGATCTGGAACTTCTGGGGCGCCCTGATCCTTCTCGGTATCGGCTGGAATTTCGGCTTCATCGGCTCGACTGCCATCGTCGCCTCCAGCTACCGCCCGGAAGAGGCCGATAAGGTGCAGGGCTTCCACGACATCTTCCTCTTCACCGTCGTGGCGCTGGCCTCGCTGTCCTCCGGCAAGGTCTTCAACAGCCAGGGCTGGAATGTCATGGCCTACACGATCTGGCCCGTATGCATCGTCTGCCTCGTGGCGCTCGTGATGCTGATCCGCAAGATGCCGCCAAAGGCGCAGCCTGCGCAACCTTCCATCTATCAAGATTAGAGGTTGATCGACCTCAAGGCGCATTTTCTCCGGCCTGCAAAATTAAGAGCGCGCTCATTCGGGCGGGCCTTGACGCGCCCCGATCCACCACGCACTCTCACCCTGCAACGATGCAGGGCGCTACGTTGGGAGGCGGAGCGCTGAAGGAGGAACTTGCGAATGACGATACTATTCGGCGTGATTGCATGTGGTTTGTTGTCTGTGGCCTACGCGATATGGGCCACGCAGTCTGTTTTGGCTGCCGACCAGGGTAATGAAAGAATGCGCGAGATCGCGGGCTATATCCGCGAAGGGGCGCAAGCCTATCTGACACGGCAGTACAAGACGATCGCCATTGTAGGCGTCATCGTGTTCATTGCAGCGTGGTTGCTTCTGTCCGGAGCTGCCGCAATTGGTTTTCTGATCGGCGCGGTGCTTTCGGGTGCTGCCGGGTTCATCGGCATGCATGTCTCGGTGCGCGCCAACGTGCGCACCGCGCAGGCCTCGTCCAAAAGTCTTGCGGGCGGCCTCGACATCGCCTTCAAGTCCGGTGCCATCACCGGCATGCTGGTGGCCGGTCTCGCGCTTCTCGGCGTGTCGGTCTACTATTACATCCTGACGGGCCCGATGCACTATGAGCCCGGCTCGCGCAACGTCATCGACTCGCTCGTCGCGCTGGGCTTCGGCGCATCGCTCATCTCCATCTTCGCTCGCCTCGGCGGCGGTATCTTCACCAAGGGCGCCGACGTCGGCGGTGACCTCGTCGGCAAGGTCGAGGCCGGAATTCCCGAAGACGACCCGCGCAACCCGGCAACGATTGCCGACAACGTGGGCGACAATGTCGGCGACTGCGCCGGCATGGCGGCTGACCTGTTCGAGACCTATGCAGTCTCGGTCGTCGCGACGATGGTGCTGGCGGCGATCTTCTTTGCCGGCAGCCAGATGCTCGCAAGCGCGATGATCTATCCGCTCGCCATTTGCGGCGGCTCTATCATCACCTCGATCATCGGGACCTTCTTTGTGAAGCTCGGCTCCAACAATTCGATCATGGGTGCACTTTACAAGGGCCTCATCGTAACGGGTCTTCTTTCGGTCGTCAGCCTCGGTGGCGCCACGTCGCTCACCGTCGGCTGGGGCGAAGTGGGCACCGTCAACGGGCTGGTGGTGACGGGCAAGAACCTGTTCATCTCAGGCCTCGTCGGTCTCGTCGTCACGGCGCTGATCGTGGTGATCACCGAATACTACACCGGGACCAACAAGCGCCCGGTCAACTCGATCTCTCAGGCCTCCGTGACGGGTCACGGCACCAACGTGATCCAGGGTCTGGCCGTATCGCTGGAGTCCACCGCGCTGCCGGCGATCGTGATCGTGGGCGGCATCATTACGACCTACCAGCTTGCCGGTCTCTTCGGCACCGGCATCGCAGTGACGGCGATGCTCGGCATCGCCGGCATGATCGTTGCCCTTGATGCCTTCGGTCCTGTGACCGACAACGCGGGTGGTATCGCTGAAATGTCGGAACTGCCACCGGAAGTCCGTAAGGTGACCGATGCACTTGACGCCGTCGGCAACACGACCAAAGCCGTGACAAAGGGCTATGCCATCGGCTCGGCCGGCCTCGGCGCGCTGGTCCTCTTTGCGGCCTACTCGAACGACCTGCAATATTTCGCAAGTCATGCGGACAAATATCCGTATTTTGCTGATGTCGGGAAGATCTCCTTCGATCTCTCCAATCCTTATGTCGTTGCCGGCCTCATCTTCGGAGGTCTCATCCCCTACCTCTTCGGTGGTATCGCGATGACGGCGGTGGGACGTGCTGCAGGCTCCATCGTCGAAGAGGTGCGCCGCCAGTTCAAGGCGAAGCCCGGCATCATGGCGGGCACGGAAAAGCCCGACTATGGCCGTGCCGTCGACATCCTGACCAAGGCGGCGATCCGTGAGATGATCGTGCCCTCGCTGCTGCCGGTTCTGGCGCCGCTCGTCGTCTATTTCGGCGTGCTGCTGATCTCCGGCTCGAAGGCTTCGGCCTTTGCGGCACTTGGCGCCTCGCTCCTCGGCGTGATCGTGAACGGCCTCTTCGTCGCCATCTCGATGACCTCTGGGGGCGGTGCCTGGGACAACGCCAAGAAATCTTTTGAAGACGGCTTCGTCGACAAGGATGGCGTTCGTCACCTGAAGGGTTCGGATGCGCACAAGGCCTCGGTGACCGGCGATACAGTCGGTGATCCTTACAAGGACACGGCAGGTCCCGCCGTCAACCCAGCCATCAAGATCACCAATATCGTGGCGCTGCTGCTCCTCGCTGTGTTGGCCTGATCTGAAAAAGAAAAGGGCCCGCGATGGTGACATCGCGGGCCTTTTGCGTTTCGGGTATCGGGCGGTTGCCGCCCGATCCGCCTCAATACTTGTTGCCGCCGCCGAGCAGGCTTTTTGCAGCCTGAGCGCCCGATGCAGCACCGCCGGACAGGATACGCTGCAGGAAGGTGAGTTCCGTACCGCCTGTCGGGGTTGTCCGCGAGATCATGTCGAAGACCTTGCCGTCCTGCATCTGATAGTTCGAGAGCTTTTCGACGGTACCCTTCTTGTCGAAATAGACGGCCAGAACGCTCTGCGACACGAGCGTCGGCTTCATGAACTCGAACCGGCGCTCGCGCTTCTGCGAAATGTAATAGAACACCTCGCGGTCGAACGTCGCTGTTGCGGAAGGGGTACCGAGCGACAGCAGCACCTGTTCACGGCTCGATCCGACGGGAACCAGTTTCAATGTCTGCTCGTCTGCAATGAAGCCGTTGTTGATGACGTCCCGCGATGTGCCCATGCAACCGGAAGTTCCGATGGCCGTAGCAGCAAGAGCGATGAGCAGTGACGACCGCGCGATATTGAGTTTTGACACGATAGCCAAAGTAATTCCTTTCCCGTGACGCGGGGGCAAATACGCGTTGCAATTCGTGCCTGCTTGGGTAAACCAGCTTTAACGATGATGCAACATCGGTCCTTGGCGGACCGCGCTTTCAAGCGTGCACAAATAATCAATACCGGGCTTTTTCATGATATTCGGGCTGTTCAGGAAAAAAAATAACAATCAGGCCATCGTCACCCGGCAGTACGAGCACCTGACCCAGGCAGCCAGGCGCCCGCTTTTCTATTCAGACATGGGTGTTCCCGACACGGTGCTTGGCCGGTTCGAGATGCTGACCATTGTCCTGATTCTCTATTTCCGCCGCACCGCCACGTCCGAGCGAAGCGGGCAGGAGATTGCCCAGGAGATCATCGACTACTTTTTCGAAGATATCGATCACTCCATCCGGGAGCTTGGCGTCGGCGACACAGGTGTGCCGAAACGGGTGAAGAAATTCGCCCGCATGTATTATGGCCGGCTGGAATCCTACGCCGCTGCGCTGGATATCCCCGATGTTGAGGAGCTGAAGGCGGCTCTTCGCCGCAATATCCGGCCCGACGAACCGGATGCACCTGACATGGCGGCGCTGGCAAACTACATGATCGAGGCGGAAGCCGCTCTCAAGGACGTTTCCGAAGACCAGATTGCGACGGGCGCGGCCTTCCTGATCGAGCCGCAGCCTGTGGAAAGGACATGAACATGCAGCCGGTGAAAGAGATGGGCAATGCCCCGTTTTCCTATAGGGTCAAGGTTGGCCACATCTCGGCAAACCCTGTGACCGTGAAGCTTTCGGCAGACGCGCGGGAACTCGAAGGCCTGGCAGAGCTCTGGCGCGTCGAGGCTGTCAAGCGGCTGGACAGTGAATTGCAGATCGCCCGCTGGAAGAAGGACGGCGTGCGCATCCGTGGTCATGTCAACGCAGAGATCGTCCAGTCCTGTGTCGTGACCCTCGAGCCGGTGGAAACCGCGATCTCTGAAGACATCGACCGCATCTATGTTCCCGAGGGTTCGCGGCTCGCGCGGCTTGTGCTCGATGAGCGCGGCGAGATGGTGCTCGACCCCGAAGGCGAGGACATTCCGGAGCAGTTCAGCGGCGACACGATCGACGCCGGCGATGCCGTTTGCGAGGCTGTGGCACTTGCCATCGATCCCTATCCGCGGAAGCCGGGTGTTGATTTTGCCGACCACGTCGAGTCCACCGAAGCGGATGATCGCAAGCCGTCGCCCTTCGCGGTTTTGAAGGACTGGAAGAAACCGGAGTGAGGGCGCAGCGGCTGCTAAAATTGCCTTGTTTCTGTGCGCCTTGAGCCTCGCCTAAAGGCAAATCCGTTTGAAAATCCGCATGGGCAGTTGTACGCGGATCGAAAACGGGTATTTTGACCCCAATTTCGCAAGGGGCAGAAATGCACATGCGAACAGCAGGACAGGGTAGCGCGTGATAACAATTTCACTTGATGCGATGGGCGGCGACTTCGGCCCCACCGTGGCCATTCCCGGAGCAGCGCGCGCGCTTGAGCGGCACCCCGACATTCGTTTCGCCATCTATGGCATCGAAGCTGAGTGCCTGCCGATTCTCAACAAATATCCGGCACTGAAGGCGAAGTCCGACTTCCACCCCGCCGAAGTCGCCATCAGCATGGAAGAAAAGCCGAGCCAGGCGCTGCGCCGCGGCCGCTACAAATCCTCCATGTGGAAGGCCATCGAGGCGGTGAAGCTGAAAGAGGCCGATGTGGCCGTCTCTGCTGGCAACACGGGCGCGCTGATGGCGATGGCGCTCTTCTGCCTGCGCACCATGGCCAATATTGAAAGGCCTGCGCTCGCCGGCATCTGGCCGACTCTCAAGGGTGAGAGCATCGTGCTCGACGTCGGCGCGACGATCGGCGCCGATGCCCAGCAGCTCGTCGATTTCGCCCTCATGGGCGGGGCTATGGCCCGCGCGCTCTTTGAACTCAAGCGCCCGACCGTCGGCCTGCTGAATGTCGGCACGGAAGAGGTGAAGGGCCAGGAAGAGGTCAAGGAAGCGGGCCGAATTCTGCGCGAATCCAACTTCGAATCGATCCAGTATTTAGGCTTTGTCGAAGGCGACGACCTCGGCAAGGGAACGGTGGATGTCGTTGTCAGCGAAGGCTTCACCGGCAATATCGCACTGAAGGCGGCCGAAGGCACGGCGCGGCAGCTGGCAACCTATCTGCGCATGGCCATGTCGCGGACTTTGCTGGCAAAGATCGGCTATCTCTTCGCCAAGAGCGCCTTTGACATGCTGCGCGACAAGATGGACCCGCGCAAGGTCAATGGGGCCGTGTTTCTTGGCCTCAACGGGATTGTCATCAAGAGCCATGGCGGCACCGACGCGGAGGGTTTCGCAGCGGCTGTCGAAGTGGGCTATGACATGGCCCGCAACAAACTGAACGAGAAGATCGAGCACGATCTGAAGAATTTTCATTCCAGGCGTCTTCCGGCAAAGGTCGACGCGGATGACGACGGGGTTTGAAATTTATGATCCGTTCCGTGGTGAGAGGCTTTGGCGCCTCGCTGCCTGCTCGCGTGGTGACCAACCGCGAGCTCGAAGGCCAGGTTGAAACCTCTGACGAGTGGATCGTTCAGCGGACCGGCATCCGCCAGCGCTATATTGCCGGCGAGGGGGAGACGACCGCCTCTCTGGGTACCGCAGCTGCACAGTCCGCGCTCGACCGGGCAGGCCTGACACCGGCCGATATCGATCTCATCATTCTGGCGACCTCGACGCCGAATAATACCTTTCCCGCAACCGCTGTCGAAATCCAGAACCGTCTCGGCATGAGCCATGGCGCGGCCTTCGACATGCAGGCCGTCTGCACCGGCTTCGTCTATGCCATGGCAACGGCCGATGCATATATACGCGGTGGGCTCGCCAAACGCGCCATCGTGATCGGTGCCGAAACCTTCTCGCGCCTTCTCGACTGGGAAGATCGCACGACCTGTGTTCTCTTCGGCGACGGCGCGGGCGCAGTTGTCCTGGAAGGCGTCGAAGGCAAGGGTGACACATCCGACCGCGGCGTTCTGACCGCGCATCTCCGCTCCGATGGCGCCCACAAGGAAAAGCTTTACGTCGATGGCGGCCCGTCAACAACTGGCACGGTCGGGCATCTGCGCATGCAGGGCAGGGAAGTCTTCAAGCACGCTGTCGGGAATATCACCGATGTGATCGTTGCCGCCTTCGACGCCACCGGTCTGTCGATAGAAGAGTTGGATTGGCTCGTGCCGCATCAGGCGAACATCCGTATCATCGAGGGCTCGGCCAAGAAGCTTGCGATTCCGATGGAGAAGGTCGTCGTCACGGTCGACCAGCACGGCAACACGTCGGCTGCCTCCATTCCGCTCGCTCTCGCGCAAGCCGCGGGTGACGGTCGAATCAAGCAGGGCGATCTCGTCCTTCTGGAAGCCATGGGTGGTGGATTCACCTGGGGCTCCGTGCTCCTGCGCTGGTAGGTCCGCGTCCTTTTGAAATCTAATTTTCTTTGCTTTTCAACGCTTGACCGTTAACGGCAAGGGAAATAGTCTCGCTTGGCTTGAGGAGCGCGACGCAAGATGTGAGGAGCATCAACCGGCGCATGTCTGCTTAAGGCCAGTATGAGCGAGGCGCCCGGTCCGTGGAGCCCGGATCAACAACAAGCTTTGATAAGAGCGGGGAAAATGACAGGTAAAACCGTGACACGCGCCGATCTTGCTGAATCGGTCTTCCGCAAAGTGGGGCTTTCGCGCGCTGAGTCCGCCGAGCTTGTCGAAACCATTATCGACGAAATCTGCAATGCCATCGTTCGAGGCGAAAGCGTGAAGCTGTCGTCCTTCGCGACCTTTCAGGTCCGCGACAAGAACGAGCGTATCGGCCGCAACCCGAAGACCGGTGAGGAAGTGCCAATTTCGCCGCGCCGCGTGATGACGTTCAAGGCTTCGAACGTGCTCAAGCAGCGTATCCTGAAGTCGCATCAGCAGCGCAAGGCCAAGCAGAAGCCTGCCGCTCCCGCATCCTGACCAGAAACGCCGGCAGCATGGGCGTTCTGCGTCCATAGCATAGGCCTGCAGGTAGACAGACGATGGAAAAGAGCCCTGACGCATTCCGGACGATCAGTGAGGTCGCAGACGATCTTGATCTTCCGCAACATGTGCTCAGGTTCTGGGAAACGCGTTTCCCGCAGATCAAGCCGATGAAGCGCGGCGGCGGGCGTCGCTACTATCGCCCGGAGGATGTCGATCTTCTCAAGGGCATCCGTCATCTTCTCTACGACCACGGCTACACGATCAAGGGCGTTCAGAAGCTCCTGAAGTCGAATGGCAACAAGTTTGTCATTGCGATCGGCAATGGCGACATGGACGCCGTAGAGGCCCTGTCGCAGGCCGCAGCTGCCGAACAGGCAGCCGCCAAGATCCAGCCACCGTCTCTCGAAGAAGATCAGATCGTCGGTAAGGCCAAGGCTCCGTCCACGCGCCGCTTCTTCGGCTTCGGCGCGTCGAATCAGGAGCCCGAAATGGGTTCCACAGGTGTGGGTAAGGAAGACCGCGCGCTCCTGCAGGAGGCGCTTTACGACCTCCTGGAATGCAAGCGCCTGCTCGATCAGGTCCGCTAACAGCCAGGCGGCCCTTATGCCGTGATTCAATCCGTCGATTTATTCCGCCTGCCTCTTGCGCTTGCCATGCGACGCGGTTATGGAGTGCGTGCTTTCCATGAAGGCAGGTCGGAGCGTAGCGCAGCCCGGTAGCGCACTTGACTGGGGGTCAAGGGGTCGTGGGTTCGAATCCCGCCGCTCCGACCATTAATTCCCCCAAGCTTATCAATGATTTCTGAGTGATTGCTGAACGGCATGACGTGGCGTGACGTCTGTGCGCCTGTGATGAGGCGTTCGAACCTCAGTACTTGGCCAGAGCCTTCTGACGCTGGTAGTTCATCTCCAGCGCGCGACAGCCCCAGATGATTCCGAGCACCATGTAAAAATGGCGCCAGTGATCCGTATCGATCACGTTGCCGATACCGACATGGCCGACAAGGACGATCCATGCAATCATGAGATAGGGCTGCCAAGGGCGGTTGCGCAACAGGATGCGGAAGCCGGTAACCACGGTCCAGGCGATCAGCGTTATGTAGCTGACGAATCCCAGCCACCCGTAGCTCGTCAGCATCTTCAGCCAGATATTGTGCTCATCCTCGGGGAAGATGGTGCTGAACACCAGCGGTCCGATCCCGAGAGGCTTTTCCATCGACATCATGAAGCCGAGACGGTGGCGCTCGAAACGCCCGAGGTGGCCGCCGTCATAGGATTGCACCAGTTCCGTGCGCGTTGAAAAGAGATCGGCGACTTTCTGGAATTGCAGGGCGATCACCACCGCTGCGACCATGAGCGCCACGCCGGCGAGAGCCAGAAGCAGGATCTTCAGCCGGAAGGCCGATGTCCGCTCCTTGAGCAGCATGATGAAGACGAGCATGGCCACCGCGAAGACATAGAGGCCCCAGGCCGCGCGCGAGAAGGCCAGGAAGACGCCGAGCGTGATGATCAACAGCGACACGATTCGGATCGGCAGGTGATAGGTCTTGCCCGTCAGAATGCCGTGGATGAGGTACAGGGCAGGGGCCACGAGGTACGGTCCGAACACGTTCGGGTCCTTGAAGGCACCCATCGCGCGGTCGTAGCGTGTGAAGATTTCCGAGCCAGGGAAGGCATGGAAGTAGCCCAGGATGCCAAGCATGGAAGTGATGACGGCTGCGGCGGTCCAAGCCTTGAACATCAGCTCCATGCGTTCATAGCGATCCTCGAAGATCGCCGCATAGAAGATTGCGGTCAGCGCCAGGAACGCACTCACGCCGAAATAGACGAAGCCGCCGGCAACATCCGTCATCTGCGTTAGGGACAGGAGGCAGCCGGTCTCGACCGCGATTAGCAGCATGGCGAGCGGCCCGGTGCCCCGCGTCAGCTTCAATCCGAGAATGAACCAGAGGCCCAGAAGAATCCCGATGACCGCATCCGTCGGCGCGGGTTCGCGGATGACGAAGCCTGTCAGGAAGACGCCAAGCGCCAGCAGCACCGATCCGAGGAGGCGCAGCGTTGCAATTTGCGGGCGGAAGGTTCCGCCGCCCATGGCGTCAAGCGTGGTCAATAGGCGTTGTCCGTCTTGAGGAGCCGGATCGGCGTCAGGATGAGAATCTTGAAATCGAGCCAGAGCGACCAGTTTTCGATGTAGTATAGATCAGCCGCGATGCGACCGCGGATTTTCTCGTCGCTGTCTATTTCGCCGCGCCAGCCATTGATCTGCGCCCAGCCTGTCACACCGGGCTTGACCCGGTGCCGGGCAAAATAGGTGTCGACGACTTCTGCATAGATACGGTCCTGTGTCTGCGCCGCCACGGCGTGCGGGCGCGGCCCGACCAGCGACAGCCTGCCCTGCAGGACGTTGAAGAACTGCGGCAATTCGTCGATGGACGCCTTTCGGATGAAGCGTCCAACAGGGGTGACCCGCGGATCGTTCTTGGTCACAGCCAGCTTGGCGGTCGGATCGCTCATCTCGGTATACATCGAGCGGAACTTGTAAATCTCCACGACCTCATTGTTAAAGCCGTGACGCTTCTGCTTGAAGATGATCGGGCCGCGCGAGGTGAACTTCACGGCAAGTGCAGCACCCAGCATGATCGGCCAGAGCAGCACGATGGCGACCAGCGAAAAGATGATGTCGAAGGCACGTTTGGCAACCGAGTCCCAATCGGCGATCGGCTTGTCGAAGACGTCCAGCATCGACACTTTGCCGATGCGCGAATAGGCGCGCGGGCGGAAACGCAGTTTGCTGGAATGAGCGGCAATGCGAATGTCGACCGGCAGCACCCAGAGCTTGCGAAGCAGCTCCAGGAGACGTGCTTCGGCGGACAGCGGCAGGGCGATGATCAGGATGTCGATCCGCGCCGTGCGGGCAAATTCGACGAGTTCGTCAAAGGTCCCGAGCTTGGGGTAACCGGCGACCATATCGGGAGAACGGCGGTCGGCTCGGTCGTCAAAGATGCCGCAGATCCGGATATCGTTGTCGCTGATGCTTTCCATCTCGCGGATCAGCTCTCGGGCAGGCGCTCCGCCGCCGACGATAATGGCGCGCCGCTCCATGAAGCCATTGCGGCTCCAGCGACGGATGGCATAGGCCACGAAGACCCGCTCGAGCGAAAGCAGACAGATACCGACCGTCACGCCGATGGCCGCGCTGGAGAACAGTGCCGCAGCGCTTCCTCCGCGATAGAGGACAATCAGGCAGAACAGCAGGGCGGAGATTGCAAGGCCACCCGCAACGCGCGGAACGCCGCGACGGGGCGCGCGGAGAACGGGAAAAAGGTAGCCGTCGAACACCTGTGTAAGAAATGTCGCGAACAGGCCTGCAACAAGCGCGAAGAGGCCCATTGTCGGGATGCTCAGGACATGCGCTTCCGGCGCGGCCAGGTAAAGGCTTGCGCAGGTGACGGCGACCAGAAGCCCTTCACCGATACGGATGAAACCCGCCACGATCGACGGCTTCTTGCTCTCCAGCGCAAACTGTGTGGCAATGCGCGCCGCGTAAGGATTGAGCGGCTTCGAAGGCGCGGCAGGCTTGCCCTCGGATACCCCGGTGGCATCCGAAATCTGCTTGCGGATCCTGTCGATGTCGAATTGATCGGGGCGTTCGATCTGATTCATGGGTGGCGTCCATCTCTCATGCTTGCCGCGTTCAAATGAACGCGCCGCGCTCCAAGGATAGGCAAGGCATAGCAGGCACCCTTGAAAATAATGCTTAAGTCCGGATGCAACCGGCCAATTCTAAGAAATATGGTCAACAGACACTTAATGCCTGGCGTCGATCTCGCTCAGCAGGGACTGATAAAGCTCGATCATGCGCTGTCCCATCGCCCGGCTGGAAAAAGTCTTTTCAAACATATCAATATCGGGGCGTATCATTTCGAGCCACGCGGGATCGGTCACCGCACGGGCCATAGCCTGTGCCATGGCCTGCCAGTCGCCGGCGGGCGACAGGGCCGGATTGTCCGCTCCGAGCGCTTCCGGTATCCCGCCCACACGCGAGGCGATGACCGGCTTTCCGGCAGCAACGGCTTCCAGAACGATATAGGGCATGGCCTCTGCGCGAGATGGCACGACGAGCGTCCGGGCGAGCCGGAAGGCATCGCGCTGCTTCATGGCCGGCAGCATGGTGATGCGCTGGCCGAGGCCAAGCTGTATCATCATCTCGGTATATTTTTCCTGATCGGGTCCGTCGCCGATCATCAGGGCCGACATAGGGCGACCAACCAGCCGCTCCGCTTCCGCAAAGGCGCGGATGAAGAGATCGCCGCCCTTCAGGTCCCGCATCATGCCGATATACTGAAAATCGCGCGGTTCTTCGACGAGGCCGGGCGATATGAACTCGGTGCTGTCGATGCCGTTGTAATTCACCACGGACTTTCTGGTCAGCCGGCCGATCTTGTCCGTGTAGGCACGCTGTTCGAACTCGCAGACGAACACGGTGGCGTCGCCCATACGCTGGAGAATGCGCTCCAGCATGAACACCGCGGACCCCGGCACGCCTGGACGAAAATGCAGGCTGCCGCCGTGGGGAGAATAAAGGCGGGCTACGCTATACCTGTTGACCCGCAGCAGTGAGCCGATGACCCGGGCAATCGCGCCGCCTTTGGCGCCATGCCCATGCAGTACATCCGGCTGCAAACTCTTGATTTGTTGATAACTCTTCATAAAGGCGCCGAAGTCCGACGGACTGATGGCGCGATTGATGGGAATACGGGTGAGACCGAGAGCCAGATAGGGGCGGATCTGATCGAAGAGCTTGTCTTCGAAGGCGCCGCCCGTCGTGCTGTCGCAGACGATGCCAACCTCATGACCCGCCTTGCTGTGCTCGATGGCAAGATCGCGAACATGCCTGAATATCCCGCCGACCGGCGAGCGAAAGCAGTGGATGATGCGCAACTTGCCAGTCCTGGCCATATCGATCAGAACAGACGTTCGCGTACGTAGATCGTATCGCCCGCCAGGATCGCGTCGGTGATGGCGACACGACCGGTCAGGACACGTCCGTTCAGTTTGCGCGTAATATCTGCGCTCGAGTGCAGCGCGCGAGGCGAGAAGCCACCTGCCGCAGCAATGGCATTCTGCACCGTCATTCCGGGTGCATAGGCGTATTGCCCAGGCTGACCGACTTCGCCCATCACATAGATCGGGCGGTAACGGTCGACCTCGACGGTGACGTCCGGATCACGAAGATAGCCCTTGCGCAACTGCGCGGCTATGGCAACCTCCAGATCCTGCATCGTCTTGCCGCGCGCAACGATCGAGCCGATGAGCGGGAAGGCGACATAACCCGACTGATCGACGCTATAGGTATTCGTCAGGCTTGGCTGATCGAAGACCGTGATGCGCAGGCGGTCGCCTGAATCAAGTCTGTAGGGCGCCGCCAGGGACTGGCTGAATTCGCCGGAGGCGGGTGCAGTCGTATTGCACGCAGCGAGCGGCGCCGTCAGGGCGAGTGAGGCGAAGATGAACTTGCGTCTGCTGAGGTCGAGAGGCATCCCGTGGATAACTCCGATTGAATTGAAGTTGCGGATGTTATCGGTCGATTAGGGTTAATACCCGGTAAATCGCGAAGGCCCGCGCTACCTTTTTTCGCAATCTTTGATGGCGCGCCCTCCTCTTGGCATTTGCCCTCGAAAATCGCAGAATTAACGAAAGAGTTACCATACGTGTTTACGCTTCGCGGCAATTGTTACATCTATGGAGTGCGATATGTCGGGCGCAAAGCCGGGTCAGGATGTGGATATTGATCTCGGTCAATTGTTCCGGGCTCTTTGGGAGCGGCGGGGACGGCTGGTAGCCGTGACCGCTGGCGTTGCTGTTCTGGCATTTGTCGGCACGCGCATGGTCTCTCCGGAATACAAGGGCGAGGCGCAGGTCCTCATCGAGTTGCGGACGCCCGATTTTGCCGAACGCGTCAAGCCGTCGAGCAGCAATGCCGATCCTATCCTTGATGATCTCGGCATTTCCAGCCAGGTTCAGGTTCTGCAGTCGACCGACCTGATCAAGCAGGTTGCGCGCGATCTCAAGCTTTCCGAGCGCGTCGAGTTCGATCCTGCCGCCAATACGTCCTTCCTCAAGCGGCTGCTGATTTCCTTCGGTGTCGTCAAGAATCCGCTGGATGTCCCGCCGGAAGAGCGCGTTCTGAAGACCTTCCGCGAAAAGCTTCAGGTCTATCAGGTGGAAAAATCCCGCGTGATCGGCCTCAACTTCACGTCCGAGGACCCCAAGCTCGCTGCCGCCGTTCCGAACAAGATGGCACAGGTCTATCTGGCCATGCAGAGCGGTGCAAAGCTGGACACCGATTCGGAAGCGGCGCGGTGGCTGGAGCCTGAAATCGCATCGCTGCGCGAAAAGGTGCGCGAAGCCGAGAAAAAGGTCGCTGATTATCGTGCGACCACCGATCTTCAGCGCACCGGCCAGGATCAGACCTTCGCCGGCCAGCAGCTGACCAATGTTTCTGCGGAGCTGACGCGCGTTCAGGCGGAACTGGCCAATGCCAATGCCCGCGCCGAGGCCGTGCGTCAGGCACTCAAATCCGGCGGCCCGGTCGATACGATCGCGGACGTCATTTCCTCGCCGACAATCCAGCAGCTGAAGGCGCAGGAAGCCCAGATTCAGAATCAGATTTCCGATCTCTCGATGTCGCTCCTCGAGGGCCATCCGCGCCTGAAGGGACTTCGTGCCCAGCTCGCCGGCATCCGCGAGCAGATCAACATAGAAACGCGAAAGATTCTCAAGAGCCTCGAAAACGAGGCGGAGGTCGCCAAGCTCCGCCAGAGCCAGCTCGGCGCACAGCTCAACAAGGCGAAGACTGCTTCTGCTCGCGCCGACGACCAGCAGGTCGGTCTCAATGCGCTTGAGCGCGAGGCGGCAGCGCAGCGCGACCTGCTGCAGACCTATCTCGCTCGCTACCGCGAAGCTTCGTCGCGCGCCGGCAAGGATGCCGCACCCGCAGATGCACGCGTGATTTCGACTGCCGTCGTTCCGACCGAAATATATTTCCCCAAGGTCGTGCCGATCGTCACCGTGGCAGCGCTCGCCGCCTTCCTGCTGAGCGCAGTTTTCATCATGCTCGCCGAACTTTTCAGCGGTCGTGCCTGGAAGACGGTCACGCCCGAGGGCGAAGTTGCGGTGGTCCCGGTTCCGGCAGCAACGCCGGCGGTTCGCGCGCGGCCATCACGTCTGCTCAGGGCGATTCGCTCCCGGAGGGATAGCGCCAAACCCGTGCCGACACCCGACGAGACGGCTGCAATCGAAGCGGCTTCAATGGCCGAACCTGTTGCGGCCGCGCCGGCCGCCAGCAATCCGGCCCACGTTGCGCATATAGAAGACACGCCCGCGAAGGCCGAGCCCGAGCAGCTGGCAGGTGAGGTTCCTTCTGCCGAGCCTGAACAGGAAGTCATTCCGCCCTTCACCAGCCGCGTGATGGCTCGCCTAAATCCGGCGCAGGAGACTGCTGAGCCCAGCGAGCCGGCGGCAGCCGAGCCCGTCGAAGTGCCCGTTTCGTCCGAAGCTGCGGCAATCGCCTCCTCTGAAAACGTGCTTGAGGGCGACGACGTCGTGGCGGTGTCTCCGCTCGACGAAGAGGCTGATGGCAACGACTTTTCGGTCGCATCTGTTGCGCGCTATCTCGCCACCTCCGACAAGCGAATCGTCGCCTGCATCTCTCCGACGGGTGACGACGGCTCCACCGCATCGGTGGAACTGGTACGCCGTATCTCGGGCCTCGGTTTCCGCGCGATCATCATCGACATGACCGGCTCGGCGCTTCCGTCCCGTCTGATGGGCGACAGTATCAATCTGCAGGGGATTACCGACATTCTGGCCGGCAAGTCGTCGATTGCAAGCTGCATCCATGGCGACAAATATTCCGAAGCGCATTTCATCCCGCACGGCACGGCAGACCCTGCGCGCGCCATGCGTGGCGCCGATCGCCTGACGATGATCGTCGGCGCGCTGAGCGAGGCTTATGAAAAGGTCCTGATCGAATGCGGTCCGATCGACGGCCGTAGCGCCGAGCGCTTGACGCGCAACGACAATGCGGAAATCGTGCTGTCGATGCCGGGTGCGAGCGAAGAGAAGATCGCGCGCATTCTGGCTTCGTTCGAAGCGACAGGCCGCGATGAAGTGATCCTCATGAGCAACAGTCCGTTGCCCCCGTCTGAAAGCGGCGACAGCCAGGTGGCTTGATGCCCTCTGGCTCAGTCTGCGTGTTCCGGTTCGATCGCGCCCTGCGTATCGGCCCGGAACCGCTGGATGAGAGCGTATAGCGTTCGATTGCGTTTCACAGCCGCCTTCATCCGCGTGCCGGCAGAGATCGCGAACGCACCCGCCTTGCCCCGAAGGCTGATAGGGACAAGCGCGTCGAGGTGTCGAGTTTCGACCGGACACCAGTTCTTCTTGTAAAGCTGATAGCCGATGCCGAAGTCGAATATGGCGGCGCGATCGGCGCAGGCCTGCTCGATCATCAGATAGAACAGGAATTCACCTGGGCTTGCGGCGGGCACAACATCGTTGTCCACCGAACCGAACTGGCAAAGAACATGTCCGCCCTTTCGCGACAGTCCGGCGACCGCGACGATTGTGCGATTGGCATCTTTCAGCCTGAGTGCTTGAACCGTGAGTGCGGCGTTCGCCATGTCCTGCGAGGAAAGTGCCGCATCCCTGAAGAAGGCCTGAATATTGTCGTCCCGAAACGGGTTCGGCAGATGCATCTCCTGCAGCCGCTCCGCCTTCTGGCGGAAGAAGACGGTCAGCAGCGCGTTCTTCTCCTCCGCGGTCTCAGCGATAACATGTTCGAAGCCGCCAACCTTTTCGAATTGCCGGATCGACTTGCGGTAGAGCTTTCTCTTGCGCTTGGCGTGAATCTGCTCAAGCGTCTCCTCCATGCTAGCGCGAAGGGGAAGCTGATAGGCTCTGTTGTGGTTCTCTATCGAACCGGCACAAAGCCACGGAACCGGGACACCACGCCATGTTTCGGGCATGTTGCTGAGCTGGATGAGATCAGCGCGCCCCGCCATCTGCCGCCGGATGGACGCAAGAATGGTCTTCACATCTGCTTTGCTCAATCCAAGCGCAAAGCTTTCGTTGAACAGGCCGGTGTTGAGATTGGAAAAGCGTGCACCAATGAAGCGGGCGATCCGGCCAAATTCTGTCTGAAGAATTTCGAGCGGGAGAATGAACACCGTACGCCCGCGCATGCGGCCGACGACAATCGCCAGTTCCGGGTTCATGTTCAGGGCCCATGCCTTGCACCAGGTCAACGACTGGTGCACAGAAACATGGCGGCCGCCTTCCAGCATGCGCCATTCCTGCTCCACAGGTTCAAAGCTGTGATAGACGCAGATATCCGGCGTCGGGCGCGCCTTTGATGCCGCAACTTCCATCGTGATGGCGTTCATGCGCGTCAGGACATCCTTGTTCGCGGGGCTGACCATGAAGTCCGAAATTGCGACTGGCACGCGTCTCTCCCGGCTCTCCGTGACCGTTTGAACCGATCATGCCGGGCCTTCCGCCAAGGTTTGGTTTATTTTGGGACTTTTGATCGCGGTTTTTCCGCTTTCGGTTAGCGCCTGCTTAACGGCGTCCGTCGTCGACGGGCCTTTCCATCCATTTGATGATGGCCATGGCGGGTGGAACCCAGAGCAGGCCTCCGACGGCAAAGAAGATCAGATGCGACCACCATGGCGCATCGGCAAAGCGCGCGGAGGCAACCGAAAGCACGATCAGCACGTAGACGCCGATGAAGACGATAAGAGCGACCATGCCGATCAGTTTTCTCAAGCGAAGGGGCATCTCAACTCGTCTCCCGCAGTCCTCCCGCACGGCTTCGCCGGAGGCTCTTGCAAAAGCCGGGGCGGGCAGGGCCGTGCGACCCTTTGGCGCTTGTAATGCACCGGCTTTGAGGGCAAATCAACAGTGGTTTCATAAAGGTGATGATCGATGGCGCATGTCACGACAATAAGACAGGAACAGACGTTCACGACGACTGATAATCGGCGGCCGTTGCGGATATGGCTCGGTCTGGTCGTGCTGGCTCTTTTCGCACTTGTGCTGGTTGGCGGCGCGACGCGGCTCACGCAGTCGGGCCTCTCCATCACAGAATGGAAGCCGATCCACGGTGTCGTTCCGCCGCTGAACGAACAGCAGTGGCAGGAGGAGTTCGACCTCTACAAGCGCATTCCGCAGTATCAGAAAATGAACACGGACATGACGCTGGAGGGCTTCAAGAGCATCTACTGGTGGGAATGGGCGCACAGATTGCTTGCCCGATCCATCGGCATTCTGTTTCTCCTGCCGTTCCTCTATTTCCTGGCCAAGGGCCGGATCGAAAAGCGCCTGCGTCTTCCGCTCCTCGGAATATTCCTCCTCGGCGGTCTTCAGGGCGCCATCGGCTGGTGGATGGTGGCCTCCGGGCTCACGGAGCTAACCAGCGTGAGCCAATACCGGCTCGCCGTACATCTGGTCATGGCCTGTCTGATCTTCTCGGCAACCATCTGGATCATGCGCGGCCTGACCCCGCATTCCTCAGACGAAGCACCAAGGCGAGGGGCGCTGTTTGCCGGCATCATTGCCTTCCTGGCGCTCTTCCAGATCTATCTCGGCGCGCTCGTCGCGGGCCTTCACGCGGGTCTGAGTTACAACACTTGGCCGCTGATGGACGGCGCGCTCGTTCCCGGTGACCTTTTCATCCAGAAGCCGTGGTGGATCAATCTGTTCGAAAACCCGAAGATGGTGCAATTCATCCATCGCTGTGGAGCCTATCTCCTGTTTGCCGCCGCACTCGCCCAGGCCATCTGGCTCTTCCGCGTTGCCCGCGGCACAACCCATTGCCGGCGCGGCATTGTTCTCCTCCTGCTGGTAACGATCCAGGCGGGGCTCGGAATCGCCACCCTGCTCACCCAGGTCGATATGCATGCTGCGCTGACGCACCAGATCGGCGCGCTCATCGTCCTAGGCTTCGCCATCGCCCATTGGCGAGGCATTGTCGGGGAATATCCGAGGGACGTTGCAAGCAGCGTCGGCAACGCGTATCGCGCTTGACGAAACATTGATCGCGTGACGGTTGTATCGGGCTGTGCTATGAAGAGCTCATGAGCCTGATCCGCAACGAACGCACCAAGCTTCTCGCCAACGCGCTGGATCGCGCGTTCACGGCCTGTGTCGTTGCAGGGTTGATAGCGCCGGCCTCAGCCATTTCCGCTCGTTCCA
Organism: Limnomicrobium aquaticum; assembly: GCF_040545545.1. Classification (NCBI taxonomy): domain Bacteria; kingdom Pseudomonadati; phylum Pseudomonadota; class Alphaproteobacteria; order Hyphomicrobiales; family Rhizobiaceae; genus Limnomicrobium; species Limnomicrobium aquaticum. Next base: position 1,198,509 of record NZ_JBEPMB010000001.1, on the reverse strand, counting down.
ACGCTGCCCCGGATTTCTCCTTTGGGTCGAGCCTTGGCATTGTGATTTGGCTTTCCGCCGCGCTTATACTACATATGTTGGCAAGACGAACCCTTGGAGCACTGACATGACAACGATGGAAATCGTCTATTACGTGGTCTTGCCCATAGCCTTCGTGCTGGTGGGCTGGGTTGCCGTTCGCCTCAACGAGCGAGACAACCGCACCCATCCAGGCGAATAGGCGGCTTTGCTCAGCCCCAGCGGTAGCCCGAATAGGGCTTTTCCAGCACAATCCCCTGGAACACCTGGTGTCCAGCTTCGTCACCACCAGCCCCGGCGGCGACCATGACGGGCAGGAAATGTTCCGGGGTCGGGAAATGGCAGGCACGGGCATCCGGGTTGTCCCACCAGCGGGCAAGGCGAGTGTCGCGCTCCGCTGTGTCTGCGGTTTCCAGCGTTTCCTTCAGCCAACCATCGAAAGCTTTCGCCTGTGCGACGTGGCCGGGCTCGGTGGAACCGAACATGCGCATGTTGTGGTAGGAAAGCCCGCTGCCGACAATCAGGATGCCTTCGTCCCGAAGCGGTGCCAGTGCACGCCCGAGCGCGATATGGAAAGCGGGGTCGAGATCCTGCCGGATCGACATCTGGATGACGGGAATCTCGGCGTCTGGGAAGGCAACCATCAGCGGCACGAAGGTGCCGTGGTCATATCCTCGCTCCGAATCCGTCTCCGTGGGAATACCTGCATCCGCCAGCACCTTGCGTACGTGCTCTGCAATCGCCGGTGCACCGGGCGCGGGATACTTGATCTGGTAGGTATGCGGCGGGAAGCCGTAATAGTCGTAAAACATGCCGGGCTTTTCGGCCGTCGATACGGTCACGGTGCCGACATCGTCCCAATGGGCCGTGATGACAAGAATCGCCTTCGGCTTTTCCGGTAGTTCGCCCTGCACCGATTCAAGAAACGCGCGGAGGTCGGCCCAATTGCCGAAGCGCGTGTTTCCTTCCATCACGTGCCAGGGGCCACCGCCATGAGGAATGAAATATACCGGCTGCTTCTGAGACATCGTAGCACCTCTCAAGCAATTCCAGCGAAAGTGGAAACCGGTTTCGCGTCAGGAATTGCGTTAAAAATCAGCGGTCAGGCGTAATCGGTCACTGCCGAATACGCCTGACCCCTCTGTTGAGATCAATATAGGGATTTCGATTGTCTTCGCTACGGAGATTTATTGGATGGATCGTTCGAAGATTGCGTACAATCTTCACTCGGGGCGATGGCAGACCGCCTCGATGTTATGGCCGTCCGGATCAAGCACGAAGGCGCCATAATAGTTCGGGTGATAATGTGCACGAATGCCCGGCGGTCCATTGTCCGTTGCACCCGCTTTCATGGCGGCTGCGTAAAAGGCATCGACAGACGCGCGATCGGGCGCGACAAAGGCAACATGCAGGCGGCCCTGCAGCGCGCCGCCAATGCCGATCCAGAAGGACGGTTTGCCACCGACGCCGTAGCCGGCGCCCTCATAGGTCCCGCCGGTTTCTTCGGCCGTCACCTCCATGCAGCGCTCCGCACCGATCGCTGGCATGATCGCGTCATAAAACGCCTTCGACTTTGCATAGTCGGAAACGGATATGCCCATATGATCGATCATCGGCTTTCCCTCCCAGGCATACCCGCCGCAATCAGGCGGCGAGCATCAGATCCATGTTCTGCACGGCAGCGCCAGACGCGCCCTTGCCGAGATTGTCGAGCAGCGCCACGAGATTGACATGCGGCTGGCCCGGCGTCCCGAAGACGAAGAGCTTCATCGTGTCCTTGCCGGCAAGTTCGACCGCATCGACGCGCGGCAGCCTGGCCGAAACATCCAGCGGCACGACGTCTACGATCGACTGCCCGGCATAGTGTTCGACCAGAACCTTGTGGATCGTCTCGACGGTCTGCCCACCCTTCAGGTCTTCCAGGAAAAGCGGAACCTGAACGATCATCCCTTGCGGAAAACGACCAACCGACGGCGAGAACAGGGGCGCGCGGTCGAGCAACCCGTGAACCTTCATCTCCGGCACATGCTTGTGCTTCAGCGTCAGGCCATAGACGAAGTTCGGGGAGGCAATGTGATCCTCGCGCGAGGCATCCTCCATCTGCGCGATCATCGCCTTGCCGCCGCCGGTGTAACCGGAAACCGCATTCACGCTGACGGGATAGCCATCGGGAATGATGCCGGCAGCGCGCAGAGGCCGGATCAGGCCAATCGCGCCCGTCGGATAGCAACCGGGGTTGGAGACGTGCCGCGCCGCCTTGATCCTGTCGGCCTGCGCCTTGTCCATTTCCGCAAAGCCATAGGCCCAGTCGGGATCAACGCGAAAGGCGGTCGAGGCGTCAAGCAGGCGAACGCTGTTATTGCCCTCGGTCATCTTCGCCGCCTCGATGGAGGCATCGTCCGGCAGGCAGAGGATGGCGATGTCGGCCGAGTTCAGCATGTCCTCGCGCATGGCGGCGTTGCGCCGCTCGGCTTCCGGGATCGACAGCATCTGAAGATCGCGGCGCTCGGCCAGACGCTGCCGGATCTGCAAGCCCGTCGTGCCGTGTTCGCCATCAATGAAGATCTTCGGAGCCATCTTATTCGTCCTGCGCTGGAATAAACAGTCTGCGGCGCACCGCGTCGCGTGACGCCTGATATATAGCGGCTTCTACAGGGCGACAATGGCGCTCGTGTGAATGGAGGCATGCGAAATTGGAATGGAAATGCGCTAAAAGCAATTCCAGGAAAAGTGGCAGCCGGTTTTCCGTCCGGATTTGCGTGAGAACAAAGAGACAGAACATTTTCGCGTTTCCAAGAAACGGGGAAATATTCTATCGGCCTTGGCCGTTCCCGTTTTCGTCCTTCTCGCGCAGAACCGTGGAAAGCGCTTCCCACATATCGGCGCCGGCTTCGAAGACGGAGACATTGGCCTTGTAGGCCATGGTCGTTTCGATCATGTCCACCGCTTCCTGCGCCATATCGACATTGGAACTTTCAGGCGAGGTCGCCGCTCCGGACCGTGTCGTGGTGGCCGAAACACCCCCGCCGGCGTTTGGCTTCGTGCTCGTGACTAGACGGTCATAGCTAGGTGTCAGCGCGTTCGCCACGTTGTTCGCGGTTGAAGCGGCGCGCTGCTGCTGCGCCAGCATGCCGGAAAGCGCGGTATTCATGGCTGTGGAGATGGAACTCATGGCAGACGTCCGGAACTTCGATCCAGATCATCCTAGCCGCGCGGCGTAATCAAAACCTGAAGCCGATCCCGCGCATTTGAGCAAAAGCGGCGGTTCAGTCCGTCCGGACGAACCCATAGGCGCGTTCGACACGGGCGATCCGCATTTCGTAGGTTCGATACCAGTCTTGACGCCCAAGCTTCTGGGCGACGAGGTGATCGACGTTCCGCTTCCACGCCCGGATGGCGTCTTCGTCCTGCCAATAGGAGTTGGTGATGCCGAAACCGTCGCCCCCGCGCGCGCTTTCGACACCGAGAAAACCCGGCTGCTCATGCGCCAGACGCTCCATGGCGTCGGCCATTTCGCCATAGCCGTTGTCACCTTCGGTTCTCTGTGAGGAGAAGCAGACGACATAATAGGGCGGCTCTGGCAGTTTGGCCTGTTGGCTCATCGCTTGTCGTCTCTCACTTCAGGAATGCATCGGCCTCGGCGCGCTGCTGCGGCGAGGGGGCGAGGCCGAGATAGGTCAGCATCTCATCGCGCAGATGCGCCTCGTTGCGAAGGCGCTCGTAGGGTACGACCAGATAGCCGCAATTGTTTTCGTGCAGCCATGTGTAGGTCGCGCCGTAAACTTTGCGCGCGCCCCATTCGCCATAGGAGAGTGCCCAGTTTCGCCGCGCCCGCGTCGCCTCGATTTTCTCGAATGGGCGACTGGCGACGACGATCCGGCAATCCGGCTCGATCTTCAAGATGGCCGCCAGCATGAAGGATTGCAGGGCGTGCTTCAGCACGATGAACCTGTGGCCACCTTCGGCCGCCTTCTGCCGCTGGCGTGCGATCCAGTTGGCGAAAAAGGGCTCGAAGGCGTTGAAGCGCGGTGTCGGCTCCAGCGTGTTCTCATCGATGCAGAGGCCCAGCACCTGCTTGTATTCGGCCGGTTCATAGGCATTCGGGGTGCGCTCATCGACGGTGTGGACGTGGGGAGGACAGGAATAAGCCCCGCATTTGTCGAGATAGCCGGCCACCGACGTGGAACCGGAACTCCAGGAAGCCAGAACGAGGATGATCTTGACGTCTTCCGCCTGCACGCGCGCGAATCTCCATGAACAATGGCGGAAATTTCGCAGCCGAAGCTTTCGTCAGGCCATTCCCGTAAATGGCACCCGAAACGCAAAAGGGCCGCCCGAAGGCAGCCCTTTCGAAAGTCGAATGTCGGGAAGCGACTAGCGCTTCGAGAACTTGGCCAGAAGTGCGATTAGCGCTTCGAGAACTGGAAGGACCGGCGGGCCTTGGCCTTGCCGTACTTCTTACGTTCAACAACGCGGCTGTCGCGCGTCAGGAAGCCGCCCTTCTTCAGAACCGCGCGCAGGCCCGGTTCGAAGTAGGTGAGGGCCTTGGAGATGCCGTGACGAACGGCACCGGCCTGACCGGAAAGACCACCGCCGGCAACCGTGGCGACGATGTCGATCTGGCCGCCGCGGGCTGCAGCAACGAGCGGCTGCTGCAGGATCATCTGCAGAACCGGACGTGCGAAATAGGCGCTGTAGTCCTTGCCGTTGACGATGATCTTGCCGGAGCCGGCCTTGACCCACACGCGGGCAACAGCGTCCTTACGCTTGCCGGTGGCATAGGAGCGGCCCTGGGCATCGACCTTGCGGACGTATGCCGGAGCAGCGGCAGTCTCGGAAGAGCCTGCGAGGGACTTGAGAGCAGAAAGGTCAGCCATAATCAGGCGCTCCTGGTGTTCTTGGAATTCAGCGCGGCAACGTCAAGCGTGACGGGCTGCTGTGCTTCGTGCGGATGGTTCGTTCCGGCGTAAACGCGCAGGTTCTTCATCTGGCGACGGCCGAGCGGGCCGCGCGGGATCATGCGCTCAACAGCCTTCTCGATGACACGTTCCGGGAACTTGCCTTCGATGATCTGGCGAGCCGTACGCTCCTTGATGCCGCCCGGATAGCCGGTGTGCCAGTAGTACTTCTTGTCGGTGTACTTCTTGCCGGTCAGAACAGCCTTTTCGGCATTGATGACGATGACGTTGTCGCCGTCGTCAACATGGGGGGTGTAGGTAGCCTTGGTCTTGCCACGGAGGTGCATGGCAATGATGGTGGCGAGGCGGCCGACGACAAGCCCTTCGGCGTCGATCAGGATCCACTTCTTCTCCACCTCGGCAGTCTTCTGCATGAAGGTAGACATGTCGGGTCTCTTTCGTTCGATCTCCGGAAACCGGAGCGTTTCTTGTTGCTTGAATTGGCGTAAGCTCGAACACTTTCCGCCAATAATGAAAGCGGCCCCATTCGGGACCGCGTTTCTGTGCCGGCTTATACGTGTGGTTGAGAATGACGTCAAGCGAGCCAATTTCGACGCTTGAAAAAATAGACTAGCAAAAACAGATACTTGAGAATGTGGTAATTTTTTACCACATAAATTCGCTATCTGGCCGGCTGCGAATAGGTCGCCGTGGCGTGTGCGATGAGTTCGCGGGTATCGACGCGCTCGATGGCGATCTCGATCACCGACAGCCGCTTGCCGATTTTGAGCACGCGCCCAACGCCATCGAGCGGCACCGGATCGGGACGGCTGAGGAAGTTGATGTTCATATTGGCCGTCACCGCCATGGCAACGGGACCGATATGGGCTAGCAGCGTCACATAGGCGCCCACATCGGCGAGCGCGAACATGGCGGGACCGCTGACGGTGCCGCCCGGTCGCAAGTGCATCTCGTTAGGCGTGAAGCGCAGCGTTGCCGTCCCGGAGGCCACATTGATCACCTCGAAAATGCGGCCCTGGCTGTGAACCTGCGGGAATTCCCGCTCCAGAAATTCGTTGATCTGTTCAGCCGTCAGCACGGGTGTCATTGCAGTCTCCTCCGGTTTATAACGGATATCGATAACGCCTTTTTGTTCAACTATAAACAGTTTTGTCCGGAGGAACCCATGGCAGACGTCGTATCCCTGAAGGCCGATGGCGCACCGAGCCCATTGATCGTCGAGGCGGCAGACGGGATATTGCGGCTGACACTCAATTCGCCGCCCGCCAATGCGCTGTCGATTGCCATGATGGAGACGCTGAAGGCCGAAATCTTGCGGGCAGGGGCAGACAAGGCGGTCCGCGTGATCATCCTCGCCGCACGCGGCAAGGTTTTCTGCGCCGGCCATGATCTCAAGGAAATGACAGCCCACCGCGCCGACGCTGATCGGGGCAAGGCCTTCTTCGAAAAGACCTTCGCCCTCTGCGCCGAGCTGATGCTGACCATCACCCATTGCCCCAAGCCGGTGATTGCAGAAATCGAAGGTCTGGCGACCGCCGCAGGCTGCCAGCTTGTCGCGACCTGCGATCTCGCGATCTGCACCGATGCGGCGACCTTCTGCACGCCGGGCGTCAATATCGGTCTCTTCTGCTCGACGCCCATGGTGGCCGTTTCGCGTGCGGCGCATCGCAAGCAGGCGATGGAAATGCTGCTGACGGGCGAGACGATCGATGCCAGCAACGCCAAGGATTTCGGCCTCGTCAACCGCATCGTGCCGAAGGAATATCTGCGTCAGGTTGTCGACAAATATGCCGCCGTCATCGCCTCGAAATCGCCGCTCACGCTGAAGATCGGCAAGGAAGCCTTCTATCGCCAGATCGATATGCCGCTCGAAGAGGCCTATGCCTATTCCGGCCGCGTCATGACCGAAAACATGCTGGCAAGAGATGCAGAGGAGGGCATCGCCGCCTTCCTCGGCAAGCGTCACCCGGAATGGACAGGCGAGTAAATCGCCACCATTTTCGCGGCCATATCCGCCATCATGTCGCGAAGCTCTTGCGGTTCGAGGACCTCGATTTCGGGACCAAGCCGCAGGAACTCGGTTGCTGCCTGTCGCGTTGACCCGATGGGCAGCGTCGCCTCGCACCAGCCGTCCGGTTCTGGCCCGCCCAAGACCATTCGCTTGTTCGCATAGCCGCTGTTGAAATAGGGCAGCATCTGCGCGCCCCATTTCGAGAGCCGCACACGGGCGACATTCGGATGCATCTCGGCATCCAGCCGTTCGGTGCTCTCGCGCCAATGGGCCGCAAGATCGAATTCGCGCGGCGGCACGAAGGTTTCGTCGGTCACGATGAGATCGAGGATACGGGCGATGCGATAGGTCAGCGGCGCATCACCTGTGCGTGCGACGAGATACCAGGCGCCGCCCTTGAGTACGAGGCCGAGCGGTTGCGTCTCGATCGTCTTCTCCTTGCGCCATGTCTGGTAGCGCATGCGGATGACCTTGTGGTTCCACACCGCATCCGTGATCGCCTCCAGATGCGCCGGCTGCTCGCCTTCGCCGAACCACGCGACTGTGTCGAGATGAAACCGGCTGCGCATGGCCGCGGCACTCTTGCGCAGGTCTTCGGGCAGGGCGACGGCGAGCTTCTTTTCAGCGCTCGCCATCACCGCGCCAAGCCCGAGATCGGCAGCAGGGCCCGGTAACCCGCTCAGGAACAGTGCCTCCGCTTCCTTCGCCGAAAGCCCGTTCAGCCGCACGCGATAGCCATCGAGCAGCCGGTAGCCGCCATCCGGCCCGCGCTCGCTATAGACCGGAATGCCGGCGAGCGAGAGCTGGTCGATATCGCGATAGATGGTGCGCAGCGATACACCGTTCTCTTCGCTGAGCTCGGTGGCGGTCACAAGGCCACGCGCCTGCAGGGTCGTCAGGATGTTGATGAGGCGGCTCGCCCGCATTGTCAGATACTCCCGCATTTTTCCTGATCATGCCGGAATGAATATGACATATTCTGACAGGTATGGGGCGCTAACCTGACATCATCACCCATCAAACGAGGAGAGAGACACCATGAACGGCAACGACAGCATCACCCTGCACTACATGCCGCAGACCCGCGCGGCCGGCACACGCATCATTCTGGAAGAGCTTGACGCGCCCTATGACCTGCATGTCATGAACATGAAGGCGGGCGAGAACCGTGAGGCCGGCTACCTGGCGATCAATCCGCTCGGCAAGGTGCCGGCGATCGAACATCGCGGCAGGCTGGTGACGGAGCAGATCGCGATTGCCATCTATCTGGGCGATCTCTTTCCGGAGGCAGGGCTGACGCCGGCGGTCGACGATCCGGATCGTGGCACCTATCTGCGCTGGCTTGTCTACTACGCCGCGTGCTTCGAGCCGGCGCTGATGGACAAGTTCCGCAATGTCGATCCCGGTCCCGTGACGCAGTCCGTTTACGGAACCTACGACCAGATGCTCGATGTGCTTGAAGGCGCGTTGTCGAATGGCCCTTACATTCTCGGAGATCGCATGAGCCTTGCCGATATACAGTGGGGCGTCGCGCTCAACTGGACCATGATGTTCGGCATGGTGCCGCAGCGCCCGCGCTTTGTCGAATATCGCGACCGGATCGCCTCGCGCCCGTCCTTTGCGAAGGTCTGGACGGAGGATGCCGCCATGGCCGAGAAGCACGCGGCACTCGCTGCCGCCAAGGCCTAAGCCAGCTTCAATGCCAAAGCGCCGGCGGTGATGACGCCGCCGGCGAGATAGCGCCAGATGCTCCCGTTTTCCCGGAACACGAAGACGGAGATCAGCAACGCGAAGACGATGGACGTCTCGCGCAGCGCCGCCACCAGCGCGACCGGGGCTTTCGTCATCGCCCACAATGCCACGCCATAGGATCCGATTGAGCCTGCGCCACCCACCGCTGCCCGCCACCAGTTGAGCTTGAGATGTTCGCGGACTCGGACGTTGCCGCGCGAATAAAGCGCATAGCCGAAAAGCACGAAGGGCGGCAGGATCGAGATCCACAGCACATAGGAAATCGGGTCATTCGCTGTGCGCGCGCCCCAGGCGTCGAAGAGCGTATAGAGGCCTATCATCACCGCATTGAGAAGCGCGAGCGCCGCCGCCTTGGCGCTATTGGCGCGGACCCCTAGCGCCATGATGAAAATGCCGCCGGAGATGCAGCCGATACCGATCAGCGCGTGGGTCGAGATGCGTTCTCCGAACACCGTAAAACTCAGCGCCGTCACCACGAGCGGCGCAGCCCCCCGCATCAGCGGATAGACCAGAGCGATATCACCCAGCCTGTAGCTGGCGGCAATCAGCAGGAAATAGATCGTCTGCAGGACGACCGAGGCCATCAGGAAGGGCAGGATCTGCCAGCCCGGCAACGGAAAGAAAGGCAGGGCGAGAAGCGAAATCACGCCTGCTCCGAGCGAGATCATCGCGGTATTGAGAACCTTGTCGTCGCCGCCCTTGATGATGGCATTCCAGCTGGCGTGAAAAAGTGCGCCAAGGAGAACAAGAAGCGCGATATCGAAAGGCAAGGGAACACCGGCGGGATCAAATATGACAGATGTGTGACAGTGCGCTCCTCATGTTCCGGCGTCAAGCGGTCGCGGTTCTGCCGTCTTGTCAGGCGAGAAAACCCGCTGTAAGGTCGCCGAAAGTGAACATAAGGAGAACAGTTTGTCTATCGATCCGCGTATTTCCATCATTACCCTGGGGGTAGAGGATGTCCGGCGTTCAACCGAGTTCTATGAGCGGCTGGGATGGACGAAGAGTTCGGCATCGCAGGACGCTATCACCTTCATTCAGTTGAAGGGGACCGTGCTTGCCCTGTTCTTGCGTGCCTCGCTAGCCGAGGATGCGCATGTGGAGAACACGCCGAAAGGCTTCTCGGGCGTCACGCTCGCCCACAATGTATCCAGTGAAACCGGTGTGGATGCCGTCTACAAGTTCGCGCTGTCCTGCGGCGCGACGCCGGTCAAGCCGCCGGAGAAAGTCTTCTGGGGTGGCTATTCCGGCTATTTCGCCGATCCTGACGGCCACCTCTGGGAGGTCGCGTATAACCCGTTCGTGCAGCAGGACGCCTCGGGCCATCTGGTTCTGCCGGAATAGGCTCTTGTCACCTGCAAAAAGCCGAGAACAGGTCGTCACAGCGGTCCGGCTCCTGAATGCAATGGAGGACGGGACACTGACCGTTGGCCGAGGGAATAGTAACTTCCTCCGCCACCTGATGCGGCCCGCAATAAGCCCCGCTGCGAACATAGCGGTCGTAGAGCGGCAGATTTGCGACGCGCTTGGAAGGATAGCGGAAGATGGCGGCCCCCTGGCTGGCGAGTAAGCCCTGGATGCGCTCGCAGCTCATTCCGGTCGAGTTGTAACGCGAGATGGCGCCAGCATTGCCCGCGACCAGCATGACGGCAAGGGCAACAGCGCCAGGAATCATAAACTTTATCATCAGACTGCCCTTTCAATTCGGGTCGGGGAATTCGATATGAACGGTTTGAGGGGCGTATCTGTTCCCCGACAAGACGGCTGACTTATGGCGGAGGACGGCATGAACCACGATCAGTATCCCGATACGCTCATTCGCGAGATTTTGACATCCACAAAAACGATCGCGCTGGTGGGAGCCTCGCCCAAGCCGGAACGGCCGAGCTATGGCGTCATGGCCATGCTGCTGAAGCGCGGCTACACCGTGATCCCCGTCAATCCGGGGCAGGCCGGAAAGGCCATTCACGGCCAGACCGTCGTCGCGAATCTTACCGATATCGATGTGCCGGTGGACATGATCGACGTCTTCCGCGCGCCGGAGCAGATGGGCGATGTGGTCGATGATGTGTTCAAGATGAAGACGCTTCCCCGATACATCTGGGGCCAGCTTGGCGTGCGCAACGATCTGGCTGCAGCGCGTGCCGAGGAGAAGGGTATCACGGTCGTCATGAACCGCTGCCCGGCCATAGAAATCCCGCGCCTCGGTCTCTGACCCTATTCTTAGCCGGCCTGAAATTCGGGATGCGCGCGAAGTTCGCTCATCGTTTCATGGTTTGGGCAGAAATGGGTGTAATTTTCGGAGGCCGTCCCGGCGTCGAGTTCGTGGCGGCAGCGGCCCTTGTCCTCGCAAAGCGCGCAAGCGGTTTGCAGGCCGCGATAAAGGCCGGGCTCGTCATAGTGAACGGCATCCGGATCGATGTTGAGTGCCCGCATCAGGCGTTCCATGTCGTCGGCAGCGGAGGCGCCGTGGCGGACGATGGCCGCCAGCATCTGCGGATTCACGCCGACATCGGTCGCCAGCATCGCCAGCCCCTGATCGCCGAGCGCTGAAAGCTCATCGAGTTCGCGCGCGATCTCCCGTCGTTCCTGCCACCAGGACTGAACCCGGCCACGAAGGCTCTGGAAGACATTGTGCTCGATCTTGGCCATGGCGTGCGGCATTGGGGGGCTCTCCTCAACTTGCTTTCGGCCATTTTTGATCCGGAACCGAAACGCCGCCTTGATCCTGATCAAGTCCTGTTGGTGCATTCCTCTGCATCGGCGGATCGATACTGCAGCTTTCCAATTTTGGCTGCGGAATTAGACAATAAATCCTCGCACGGCCCGAAATGACCTGTTACCCGTACCATCCTCGGTTCCAGAAACGTCTCTTCGGGAGGAATAAAGATGACCGCCACCACTCCGGGTTTTTCCACGCTTGCCGTTCATGCCGGTGCCAAACCGGACCCGACGACCGGCGCGCGCGCCACGCCGATCTACCAGACGACCAGCTTCGTCTTTAACGATGCCGATCACGCCGCAGCGCTCTTCGGCCTGCAGCAGTTCGGCAATATCTACACCCGCATCATGAACCCGACGCAGGCGGTTCTGGAAGAAAAGGTGGCGGCCCTCGAAGGCGGCACGGCAGCGCTGGCAACTGCTTCCGGCCATGCCGCGCAGCTCCTGATCTTCCACACGATCATGCAGCCGGGCAAGAATTTCGTTGCGGCCAAGCGCCTCTATGGCGGTTCGATCAACCAGTTCGGCCATGCCTTCAAGAGCTTCGGCTGGCAGGTGCGTTGGGCCGATCCCTTCGATCTCGCCGAACTTGAGCGCCAGATCGATGCCGACACCCGCGCCGTCTTTATCGAAAGCCTCGCCAATCCGGGCGGCACCTTTGTCGACATCGCAGCGATCGCCGAAGTCGCCCACAAGCACGGCCTGCCGCTTATCGTCGACAACACGATGGCCACGCCCTACCTTATTCGCCCGCTGGAACACGGTGCGGACATCGTCGTGCACTCGCTGACCAAGTTCATGGGCGGCCATGGCAACTCCATGGGCGGTATCCTCGTCGATGGCGGGACCTTCGACTGGTCGAAGTCCGGCAACTATCCGATGCTCTCCGAGCCGCGCCCGGAATATAACGGCATCGTCCTGCACCAGATCTTCGGCAATTTCGCCTTCGCGATCGCCGCCCGCGTGCTCGGCCTGCGCGATTTCGGCCCGTCGATCTCGCCCTTCAACGCCTTCCAGCTCCTGACCGGCATCGAAACGCTGCCGCTGCGCATGCAGCGCCATTGCGAAAACGCCCTGCAGGTCGCAAGCTGGCTGAAGGCGCATGAAAAGGTCAGCTGGGTTTCCTATTCCGGCCTGCCGGATGACCCGAACAATGCGCTGCAAAAGCGCTATTCGCCGCGTGGAGCAGGCGCGGTCTTCACCTTCGGTCTCAAGGGTGGCTATGCCGCCGGCAAGACCTTCGTGGAAGGCCTGAAGCTCTTCTCGCATCTCGCCAATATCGGCGACACGCGCTCGCTCGTCATCCACCCGGCATCGACCACGCACAAGCAGCTGACCGAAGCACAGCAGATTGCCGCTGGCGCCGGTCCGGATGTCGTTCGCCTGTCGATCGGCATCGAGGATGCTGCCGACATCGTCGCGGACCTCGAACAGTCGCTCGCGGCTGTCTAACAGAAGTGCGTCGCCGGAGAGTGACATGACGAAGGCCTACAAGTTCGACCTGTCCACTGTTGAGACGGAGGAGGGCGCTCCTGCGCCCGACCGTCTCATTTCCGGCGATCCGCGCTTCACGACATGGAATTTCGAAGAGGCAGACGGCGGCATTTATGCCGGCGTCTGGCAGGCAACGCCCGGCAAATGGCGCGTCGTCTATGACGAATGGGAATATTTCCACATTCTCGAAGGCCATTCGATCCTGACCGAAGAGGGTGGCGATCCCGTTCATCTTAAGGCTGGCGACAGCATGATCGTCCGCCCCGGCTTTACCGGCACATGGGAAGTCATCGAGACGACCCGCAAGGACTATGTTATCCGTCTCTGAGTTACCGGCAAGCCAGGCCATGTCACCCGGCTTGCTTTTGTCAATTTGTAGGTATATACCCGCATCATGACACATCCGTGCTACTGCATTGCGCTGCGCAAGGTATCCCGTCGTCTGACTGCGGTCTACGACGAGGCATTCGCGCCGTTGGGAGTTACGGTTTCGCAGTTCAGCCAGTTGCGCAACATCAAGCATAAGCAGCCGGTGTCTTTGACGGAATTGGCGGACATTCTGGAACTCGACCGTTCGACGGTCGGGCGCAACACCAAAGTTCTGCATCGCATGGGCCTTGTCGCAATGACGCCATCGCCGGACGACCAGCGCGAAACCATGCTGACGCTCACGGGCGAGGCGAGGGCGCTCCTGAAGCAGGCGATGCCGATCTGGAATGACGTTCAGCAGCGCATCGAAGCCAAGCTTGAAGCCGCAGAATTCGATCGGCTGATCGGGGCGCTTGGGGACTTGTAATTTTTGCATAAATGCGGGCATATGCCCGTAAATAGGAGAGACGTGATGTCAAAGCGTGCGGCAGCCTTTCTGGCGGCAAGAGGCATACACTATGGTTGGCTGGTCATCGGCATCACCTTCCTGACCATGCTGGCGACAGCCGGCGCGATGGGCTCCGCAGGCGTTTTGATCCGCCCGCTGAGCGCCGAATTCGGCTGGACCACGGAGCAAATCTCCACAGCCATGGCGATCCGCCTCGTGCTTTTCGGTCTGCTCGGGCCGTTTGCAGCCGTGTTGATGAACCAATTCGGCATCCGCGCGGTGGTCGCCACGGCCGCTGGGCTGATCTCTCTGGGCATTCTCTGCTCGCTCTTCATGACGCAGCTCTGGCAGCTCATGCTGTTCTGGGGTCTGTTCATCGGCATTGGCACTGGCCTCACGGCGCTGGTTCTGGGAGCCACGGTCGCCACACGCTGGTTTGAGGCGCGCCGTGGCCTCGTCGTCGGCCTGATGACGGTCAGCAATGCGACCGGCCAGCTGATCTTCCTGCCGATTCTGGCAAGCCTCACGGAGCATTACGGCTGGCGCACCGCGCTCTCAGTCATGGTCGTAATCCTGAGCGCAGCCCTCGTTCTGATGCTCACATTCATGCGCAATTATCCCGCCGATGTCGGTCTGGCGCCCTTCGGCGGCAAGGCAATCGAACCGCCGCCGGCGCGCGCAGCCTCTTTTGGCGAAATGCTGATGACACCGTTGGTCGTGCTTCGCGGCGCCATCGGCAAGCCGGTTTTCTGGGCCCTGTTCTTCTCCTTCTTCGTCTGCGGCCTCAGCACCAATGGGCTTGTTCAGACGCACTGGATCTCGATCTGCGGTGATTTCGGCATCCTGCCCGTCGCTGCCGCCGGGCTTCTGGCGACGATCGGCATTTTCGACTTCATCGGTACGCTCGGCGCCGGTTGGCTCTCCGACCGATTCGACAATCGCTGGCTGCTCTTCTGGTTCTACGGCCTGCGCGGGTTGTCGCTGATCGCGCTGTCCATGTCCGGTTTCGACTATGTAACGCTGTCGCTCTTCGCGGTGTTCTACGGCCTCGATTGGGTGGCGACTGTGCCGCCGACCGTCAAACTGACTGTGGCCAACTTTGGCCGGGACAAGGCCAACATCGTCTTCGGCTGGGTCTTCGCAGCCCACCAGCTCGGCGCGGCCACCGCCACATTTGGGGCGGGCTATATCCGCACCGACTATGAGACCTTCATGCCGGCCGTCTATATCGCGGGCTTCGCTTGCCTCATCGCGGCCGTCGTGGTTCTCGGCATCAACCGCGGCCGCAAGCCGGGAGCGCTGTCCCAGCAACCGGCCTGACACGCACGTCCATCGGAACAAGCTAATAAATACGGCGTTTCTCCCTGGGTCCATTCCGGGGAGAGACACATGGCCGACGTCACCAAACTGTTTTCCAAGTTCGCAACCAGAACATCCAAGCTTGCCGGCAAGCCTGCGACCTTTGTACTCGCAGTGACGCTGGTCGTTGCATGGGCGGCGACGGGACCGCTATTCGGGTTCTCCGATGTGTGGCAGCTCGTCATCAACACCTCGACGACGATCATCACCTTCCTGATGATCTTCGTTCTGCAGAATTCCCAAAACCGCGATAGCGAAGCCATCCAGGCGAAACTGGATGAGTTGATATTGGTCGGCGCCGCGCATAATCGGCTGGTTGGGGTGGAAAAGCTGGATGAGCGGGAACTCGACAAGCTCAAGAGGGAGCTGGAACAGCAGGCCGAGGAGATTGGCGAGGAGCAGGAGGAGCGGGCGGCGGAGATGGCCTCAAATACATAAGCCGACTCACCAGATCAGTTCGAGCCGCTCCAGCCCATGGAAGTGATAGACATCCTTGACCTGCGGCTCTTGAGCGAGGCGAATGCCGGGCAGACGATCGAAGAGGATCGGCAGGACTGTGTTCATCTCCAGCCGCGCCAGCGGCGCGCCGATGCAGAAGTGAATGCCCGCCCCGAAGGAAAGGTTCTGGCCCTCGTCGCGCTCCGGCTTGAAGGCCAGAGGTTCGGGAAATTTCGCCGGGTCCAGATTGGCGGCCGCAAGGATCAGCCCGACCTTGTCGCCCTTCCTGAAGCTCTGCTCCTGAACCTCGACATCCTCCAGCGCCCAGCGCTCGAAGATGTGAACAGGCGCGGAAATGCGGAAACATTCCTCGACCAATCGCTCGGTCCTGGTCTCATCACTTGTCAGTGACTTCGGATCAAGCCCGCTCTGGAGAATGATGTTCACCGCGTTGCCGATCTGATGAACGGTCGCCTCATGCCCCGCATTGAGGAGCACGATGGTTGTCGAGACAAGCTCCTCTTCGGTCAGATACTGCCCATCGCGCGCCGGCTGAACCATGAGGCTCAGGAGATCGTCCTGCGGGTTGGCCCGCTTCTCGGCGGCGAGCCTCACGACATAGTCGGCAAAGTCTTTTGCGGCCCTGTTGGCGCGCGCCTCGTCCTCTGCCGTTCGGCCGAACTGGTACATGCGGACATAGTCGTGCGACCAGTCGAGCAATTGCCGGCACATGTCGTCCGGCACGCCGATCATGCGGGCAATCACCGTCACCGGCACGATTTCGGCAAAGGCGGAAAGCAGCTCGACTTCGCCTTTCGGCCCGAAACCGTCGATCAGTTGATGGGCAAGTGCTCCGATCTCCGGCCGCAGCTTCTCGATATGGCGGGACACGAAGGCACGGTTGACCAGCGTGCGCAGCCGCGTGTGCTCCGGCGGCTCCAGCTCCAGAAGCGACTTCGATTCGGCCCGGTCGAAATCCGCAAGCCGAGGATCGGCCGGTCCAAGCCCAGCTTCGTCGCGGCTCATCACATGCGTGATCTGCCGGCCGAAGCGCCGGTCGCGCAGGAGCGCGTTGACGGCATCGTAGCGCGTGAAATACCATTGTTTCTGTTCGCGCCAGTAGAAGGCGGGGCCGATCTCGATCAGCGCTGCATAGGTCGGATTGGGGTTGCGGTAGAAGCCGGGGTGGCGGGCATCGAGCGAGACTTCGGCGCTTGCCGTATCGATTTTCAGAAACTCTTGCACGGCTCTCACTCACGCTTCCGGCGGAACGGGCGTCGGCTTCCCGTCCTTGTCCAGCGCCACCATGATGAAGATGGCATTGGTGACCTTCTCCATCCGGTCGCTGAGATAGCGCTGCGCCCAGACCTCGATATTGAGCGTGATCGAGGTGCGGCCGACCGCCTGGATGTCGGAATAGATGCAGAGCGTGTCACCGATCTTCACCGGCATGGCGAAGGCCATTTCCTTGACGGCGGCGGTCACCACGCGACCCTTGGCGCGTTCAGCGGCGCGGATGCCGCAGGCAAGGTCCATCTGCGCCATGACCCAGCCGCCGAAAATGTCGCCTGCGGCATTGGCGTCGCCCGGCATGGCCAGCGTTCTCAGCGTCAATTCGCCTTTCGGTCGGATGGTCTCCGGCATCTCATTCTCCACGATTCTTCAAGGGTTTGAGCATTGCTTGACACGGCGTCCAAGTCAATTTCGAGGCGGCGATAGCCGCCACAAGATTGAAATGGCGGGTCGATACGGTTAAAGAGAGCGTCCCTGAAACGTTTTAGCTCATAACTGAAACTGCATGCTGCGTAAGTGGCAGGAGGTAGCATTGGCCGTTGATAACCTGCTGGCGAAGATGACACTCGAAGAGCAGGTGGCCCTGCTGTCCGGTGCCGATTTCTGGACGACAGTGCCGGTTCCGCGGCTGAAAATACCCAAGATCAAGGTCACAGATGGCCCGAACGGCGCACGCGGCGCGGGCTCGCTGGTCGGCGGTGTGAAGTCTGCCTGCTTCCCTTGCGCCATCTCCATCGGTTCCAGCTTCGATCCCGCGCTGGCCCGCGCCATCGGCAAGGCCCTGGCCGAAGAAGCGAAGTCAAAGTCCGCCCGCGTTCTGCTTGCACCGACAGTCAACATACACCGCTCCGGCCTCAATGGCCGCAATTTCGAATGCTATTCTGAAGATCCGCACCTGACCTCCGAGATGGCCGTCGGCTATATCGAGGGTGTGCAGGGCGAGGGCATTGCCGCGACGATCAAGCATTTCGTGGGCAATGAATCGGAAATCGAGCGTTTCACCATGTCGTCCGACATTGGCGAGCGGGCCCTGCGCGAACTCTATCTTCCTCCTTTTGAAGCTGCTGTGAAGCGCGCCGGTGCGCGCGCCATCATGTCCTCATACAATCGCCTCAACGGCACCTTCACCAGCGAACACCAATGGCTGCTGACGCAGGTTCTGCGCGTCGAATGGGGCTTTGATGGCATTGTCATGTCCGATTGGTTCGGCTCGCATTCGACGGTTGCCTCGGTCGCTGCAGGCCTCGATCTTGAAATGCCGGGCCCTACGCGCGATCGCGGCGAAAAGCTTGTGGCAGCCGTGAAGAACGGCGAGATCGATGCCGCCAGGATCGCGGAATCGGCCCATCGCATCCTCGACCTCATTCGCTGGACCGGTGCATTTACCGATGTGGAAATGCGTGCAGAGGTCGCCGAAGACCGTCCGGAACATCGGGCACTCATCCGCCGTGCAGGCGCAGAAGGCACGGTGCTCCTCAAGAACAACGGTATCCTCCCGCTCAACAAGAACGATACAGGTACGATCGCTGTTCTGGGTCCCAATGCTGCCGAAGCGCGCATCATGGGCGGCGGCTCGGCGCAGATCAATGCGCATTACTCCGTGGCTCCGCTTGAAGGCATCAGGAAGGCACTTGCCGGCTCCAACGCAATCTTCCATGTGAAGGGTGTCGCCAACAACCGTCTGGTCAAGCTGTATCGCGGGCCGGTCCATATCGAGTATTTCAATTCGACCGACCTTTCGGGCGCTGCCGTTCACGCCGAAGACATCGACCTGTCCGAGCGCTTCTGGATGGACCCGATCAGCAAGACGTTCAACATCAACGCCTTCTCCGCACGCGTAGTCTTCACCTATACGCCGGAGGCTGATGGCGTGCATGTCTTCGGTCTCGTCTCCGCCGGCCGCTCACGCCTGAAAGTCGGCAGCCAGCAAGTGATCGAGAACTGGGACAACTGGAAGCGCGGCGCGAACTACTTCACCGCGGGCAATGACGAAGTCCGCAAGGGTGTGACCCTTGAAGCCGGTGTGCCCGTGCAGATTGTCGCCGAGTTTCGCTCGCCGATTGCCGGCGACGGTGGTCTCCACCTCAATGCCATTCGCATCGGCGTCGAGCTGCCGCTCGGCGAGGCGGAGTTCGAGGAGGCGCTGAAGAAGGCGCAGACTTGCGATGTTGCCATCGTCTTCGCCGGTCGCGAAGGCGAATGGGATACGGAAGGCAATGATCTGCCGGACCTGCGCCTGCCTGGGCGTCAGGACGAATTCATTGCGCGCGTCGCTGCGGTCAACCCGAAGACCATCGTCGTCCTGCAGACAGGAGGCCCGGTGGAGATGCCGTGGATCGATAACGTCGCAGCCGTCCTTCAGAGCTGGTATCCGGGCCAGGAGGCTGGCAACGCGATAGCCGACGTGCTCTTCGGCTTTGCCGAGCCGGGCGGTCGCCTGCCTCAGACCTTCCCGCTGACGCTGGAGGACAATTCGGCCATCACGGGTGATCCCGCAGTCTATCCGGGCAAGGATGGCCATGTCGAATATCGCGAAGGTGTCTTCGTCGGCTATCGTCATCACGATACCCGCAAGATCAAGACGCTTTTCCCCTTCGGCCACGGCCTGTCCTACACGACCTTTTCCTGGGGGCGTCCCAAGATCAGCGCCGAAGCGATCGGCAAGGACGGTCTCAAGGTCACGCTCAACATCACGAATACGGGCAAGCGGGCAGGGGCCGATGTCGTCCAGCTTTATGTGCGTCCGCTTGCGCCCAAGGTCGAGCGTCCCGACAAGGAACTGCGCGCGTTCCGCAAGATCCGGCTGGCAGCGGGCGAAGCGAAGCAGATCGATCTCTGCATCACGCTCCGCGACCTCTGCCGCTTCGACGAGGAGGCCCGCTGCTTCATTGCGGACGCCGGCGAATACGAGGCCGTGATTGCGGCAAGCGCCGAGGATATCCGCCATACCTGCCGCTTCCGCCTCGATGAAGACTGGAAACTCTCCGTCGGCGGTTGATCCGCAATCCGCTCAGCCCTTCCGGCAGCTGGCCTTGAGCTTTTTCAAGGCCGCTGCCGCGCCGTTGAGCGCGAAACTGGATTCGGCAATCCTGGCCTTGGATGAGGCGAAGGAAATAGCGCCGCTATCCGCCTTGCCGAGAGCGTCTGCCAGCTTGTCTTTGAATTGAACTTCCGACTCCATGAGGCCGTCCATGGCCCCATAAGTCATGCCGCGGTCGAAGCGTTCATTTCCGATCTTGATCGAGAATGGTCCCACGAAGTCGGGATTGTCACCGGGCGGTGCGAAGTCGCCTGTCGGCGCAAAGGCCATCAGCAATGTGCCCGGCGCGCCGCACTCGATGGTCAGTTCGCCGCCTGCCACATTACACATCCGCGCTACCATGCGGCTGCCGCCTTCGCCTTCCTCCATCGAGGCTTTCCATTTGCTGCAATCCGCGGCCTGCGCGCCCGCGGCGGTAATGAGGAGCATGCTTGCCAAGATCAGTCTCATCGCTATCTCCATCCGGTGACCGAAAGGTATCATTTACCATTCGTTGCTAGCCTTCTTCTGATGGCTGCAGCACATGCGCGTGAGCTTATGCGCCGCACTTAATGCTCGCAATAACCTCGGTAACAGACATCGGCGGTGTGTTGCGATCCCGCGTCTGAAGAGAGATGAGTATGGTGTTCTCGACTTCTATCGCGCGGAGCGCGTCTTCGGTGGCGCTTGCCTGCCTGATCCTTTCCGGATGCTATGATTCCGACCCCATGTCGGTTTCCGATATCGGCGCGCGCGGGAAGACCCATGCCGTCCCGCTGGCGCCGGTCAAGTCGAGTTCGCGCAACGTCGCCTATCCCATTCTTGAAGGTCCGGTCGGCCGGATCGAGCGTAGCCAGCAGGCTGCAAGCCCAAATAGGGACGTTATCGAAGCGCCCGATGCGATGGCCTCCCAGGCGCCGCAGGCGGAAGAGGCGAACCAGTCACTCCAGGTTGCCAGCGCCGCACCGCCCGCCGAGGCGAAATCCGGTGAAGTCGACATGGACAAGCTCTTCGGCTTTTCCGGTCAGCGTGCGCAGCAGGCACAGGCAAAGCAGGGCCAGACGCCGCAGATAGCCGAAGGCGATGTCGATGCGCCCGTTGTGGATGGCATCGGTACCGACAATCTCCGCGATGTCTCCACGGCTCGTAGCCTCCCGGTCGACGATGCCGTCGCGAAACCCGCACCGGTCCAGGAACAGAAGGTCGCCTATATCCCGCGTTTCAACAATCCGATGTCCGTGCCCGAGAGCCAGGGCGGCATGCCGGCTTCCGAAAAGAGCTGCCGCGTGCTGCTGCAGAAGCTCGGCGTTTCCTATACCGATATCCCTTCCATCCATGACGGCCCGAGCTGCGGCATCGACTATCCCGTGCAGGTTCAGGCGATCAACGGCGTGCGCATCCTTCCCGCCGCAAAGCTGAACTGCGGCATGGCCGTGACCTTTGCGCGCTGGGTCAAGGACGACCTGGTTCCAACCGCTCGCATCCGCTACTTCTCCGGCGTTAACACGATCCGTCAGATGTCGTCCTACTCATGCCGCCCGATGAATTCGAAGCGCGGCAATCCATGGTCTGAACATGCCAAAGGCAACGCTATCGATGTCGGCCAGATCATCCTGAACAACGGCGAGGGGATTGATGTGCGCAAGCCGGGCTTCTTCTCGTTCCGGCAGAAGGGGCTGCTGAACTCGGTCCGAGCCGACTCCTGCAAATATTTCAACACGGTTCTTGGCCCCGGCGATCCGTATCACGGCGACCATTTCCACTTCGACCTGCGCAGCCGCAAATCCGGCCGCCGTTATTGCAGTCTCGATTGATCTGGAGCAATTCCGAGCCGAAAGTGGAAACCGGTTTCGCGTCCGGAATTGCGTAAAAGCAAACAGACAGAGAGCGCAAAAAAAGAGGCCGGAAAACCGGCCTCGAAAAGGGTGCCGTGACGATGGGGGCGTCAAAGCTTGCAAGCGCCATTCCGGAGCGGGGGCCGGAAGCAAAATCGAGAGCGCCTGCAACGCTTTGATACTGGTCCAATGCTTCAGTTGGATGACATGCGCCGCCGTGGATCGGGCCACCGGCCGATTTGCCTGTTCTGGCTGCGCGAGCCTGTGGAAAACTTGCAGATCAGTCCATCAGCCGCATTTCATTGGGCTGAATGCGGACTGCCGACAGCGAAGACAGGAAGTTCATTCCGAGAAGGCTCGTATCAAGACGGCCTTCCTGCGCAACCGCAGCCGAGACATTCTTGCGCACGATAGGCCCGATCGAAAGCTCCGGGATCGTCACCGGGGCTGCCTGAGCCATGCCGTTGGCGGTCGTTACCGGCATGGAGAACTTCAACGTCTCCGGCTTGAGGCCAGCCTTCTTTGCATCCTCATAGGTCAGCGTGACCTGACTTGCCCCGGTGTCGATCAGCATGCCGACGCGCTGTTCGTTGACTTGCGCATTCACCGCAAAGTGACCGCCCTGCGTTCTGCGGATCACGACTTCATTTTCCCCGTTCAGGCCGGTCAGCACGACCGAATGGCCTGGCATCAATTCGGCGAGCACTCGTCGCCCGACCTGTTTGGCTTCATCCTGATAGACAAACGCGACCATGAAGATCAGGGCGATCACGGCCCAGATGGCCAGATAGGTGAGATTGCGGCCCAGCCGAACGCGCGAACCGATCACGCCCGCGCTGAGCATGAGCGCGATCGGCAGCAGATAGATGAAATGCCCGAAATCGTCGTTCGACATTCCAAGGGTCTGGCCGCTGTCATGATTGTAGAGAAGCAGCGCAAGACCTATTCCCAGAATACCAAGAACGACGGCGAGCGATCTCATGAGGCAGACCCGCCCTCTGCAAGCGCTCTGCGGCGCGTGATGCGTCGAGGCTTGCGCTCCACCGTCTCAAGCCTCGCGGGCAGGAGGTTCATCACGTCGCGCCGCTCGGCATCCGTCATCTCGATCCAGCCGGCGATCTCGTCGCGCGTGCGGCCGCAGCCGAAGCAATAGCCGGTCTTGTCATCGATCGAACAGACGAGAATGCAGGGGGATTCCATGATGGACTTCTTGAAATTGCTCTTTGTCTAATATCGGCAGCTCAGGCGAAGATCGCAAGAGCGACATAAAGCGCAATCTCGCAGACCTGCTCGCAGGCGCCCAATGTATCTCCCGTATGCCCCTGAATCTTGCCGCGAACAAGGCGGGTGAAGAGGGCAACGGCGAACGCCGCGACGAGCGCAGCGGCAATCGCATCTGCAAGGCCGAAGCCCCAGATCAGGCCGACAGCATAGATCACGCCACCGCTGATGACGGCCGTCTTGAGGGCAGCGTCGTCCGGCTGGCCAACCGCCGCCGCGACGCCATCCGCCCGCGCCGGTGGCAAGGACGTCCAGTGCCAGACGAGGGCTGCTCGCGAGGCCGCATTCACGGCGATCATCACCAGACCTGCCGCTAACGGCCCGGCATCGGCAATGCCTGCCAGCGCCTCCGTGCGCAGCCCCAGTGACAGGATCAGCGCAAGCCCGCCATAGGCGCCGAGCCGGCTGTCCTTCATGATCTCCAGCATGCGCTCGCGCGAGCGCCCGCCACCGAGCCCATCGGCGCAATCGGCAAGTCCGTCCTCATGCAGCCCGCCTGTCAGCAGGATCTGCAGGGCGAGCGCCAGGAGTGCTGCCAGCTCCGGCTTGACGTCGAAATGCAGCAGGACGCCAAGAAGAAGCGCCGGGGGCAGGGCAATGACTGCTCCGGCAATGGCAAACGCGCCGCTTGTCCGCCGCATCGAACCGTCGTGATACGCGAAGAACCGGGCAGGGATCGGCACGCGGCTGAGGAAGCCGAGCGCGCGTGCAATCTCCCTCAGAAACTCTTGCGCATCCACCATGGCCGTCTGCTCCCCAAAAACCCTTAGATCAGCGACGGCTCACGTCGCATTTGCCGTTGCCTCGCGGCATGCGGACCAATAAGAAAGCGGCATCAATGCCTGCCTCCAACTGAAATGACAAGGATACTGGGTCCATGAGCGTGAGTGGATTGCCGTTCGACGATTTTCGCGAACTTCTCAACAGCCTTCCCGGCCCCGATGTCCGCGCATTGGAAGCGGCGCGCAAGCGCGATGCGCAGCTGACCAAGCCGCCGGGCGCGCTCGGTAGGCTCGAGGAAATCGCCTTCTGGCTTGCCGCCTGGTCCGGCCGTTCGCCGCAGGTGACACGTCCGTTGGTCGCCATATTTGCTGGCAACCATGGTGTCACCCGGCAGGGTGTGTCGCCCTATCCGCCGGAGGTGACCGAGCAGATGGTTGCAAATTTCACCGCTGGCGGTGCTGCAATCAACCAGATCTGCGTAACGCATGATCTTGGTCTGAAAGTCTTCGATCTCGCGCTGCAGATCCCGACGGGTGACATCACGCAGGAAGCAGCGCTTTCCGAGCGTGACTGCGCCGCCACCATGGCCTTTGGCATGGAGGCGATTGCCGGTGGCACGGACCTGCTCTGCATCGGCGAAATGGGCATCGGCAATACGACGATCGCGGCTGCCATCTTCTACGCGCTTTATGGTGGCAAGGCGGAAGACTGGGTTGGTCCGGGCACCGGTGCCACAGGCGAAGGCCTGCAACGCAAGATCGATGCTGTCGAACGGGCGATTGCGTTCCACAAGGATCACCTGAGCGATCCGCTCGAAGTCCTGCGCCGTGTCGGCGGCCGCGAGATTGCCGCCATGGCCGGCGCGATCCTCGCCTGCCGCGTCCAGAAGATCCCCGTGCTGATCGATGGCTATGTCGCGACGTCTGCCGCTGCCATCCTGAAAGCCGCCAATCCGACCGCGCTCGACCACTGCCTCATCGGCCATGTCTCGGCTGAGCCGGGACATCTGCGCGCCATCGAGCGCCTCGGCAAGACGCCACTTCTGGCGCTCGGCATGCGGCTTGGCGAGGGCACGGGTGCGGCGCTTGCGGCGGGTATTGTCAAGGCCGCGGCAGCCTGCCACTCTGGCATGGCGACCTTCGACGGCGCAGGCGTTTCCAACAAGGCTTGATACATGCACGGACCCGGCAAGCCGCCATTTGTGAAAGAGACTGGCTTTCGCCATTTTCTCTCGGCGGCGCGCTATTCCTGGCAGGGTTTTCTGCGCCTGCTGCACGAAGCGGCCTTTCGCCAGCAGCTGGGCGGTTTCGTGCTCGGGATCGCTCTGCTGATTGTGATCGGTGCGGAATTTCAGCGCATTTTCATCTTCGCGGGCCTGATGGTCGTGCTCTTCGCCTTCGAGGCGGTCAACACGGCCATCGAGGAACTGGTCGATCACCTGTCGCCCGAATTCTCCATGTTCGGCCGGCATGCCAAGGACCTTGGCTCGCTTGCCTGCGCCTGCCTCATCGGCCTGAATGCTGCCTATCTCGCTTACGCGGTGGCGGAGATTTATTGGCGCTGACGTCGTCTCTGATCAGGCGAAAGTACGTCTGCGCTTGTCGTTCGAGTGAGCTTCCTTGATGGCGGGAACCGTCTGCAGCACGCGCCGCGGTGGCAGGATCGCGATCACCTCGGTGCCCTCGCGAAGTTTCGAGCGCAGGACGAATTCACCGTCGTGCTTGGAGAGGATCGCCTGAACGATCGGAAGACCGAGACCCGTTCCCTGTTCTGCGCTCTTGATGGCGATCGATCCCTGTCCGAAAGCCGAAAGCACGACCGGGATCTCGTCTTCCGGGATGCCCGGCCCGTTGTCGCGGATCGCCACATATTGTCCGCCCCCGGCGGTCCAGCCGAGTTTGATGGCGATCTCGCCGCCCTGCGGCGTAAACTTCACGGCATTGGACAGGAGATTGAGGATCACCTGCCGCATCGATTTCTCGTCGGCCCAGACGGGCGGCAGGCCGGGTTCGAATTGCTCGGTGATGCGAATGTTTTTCGATCGCGCGCGAAGCTGGACCATGCCGACGCAGTCTTCGGTGATCTCGTCGAGTTTCACCGATTCCTCGTGAAGCTCGTAACGGCCTGCTTCGATGCGCGAGAGGTCGAGAATTTCGTTGATGAGGTTCAGAAGATGCTGGCCGGACTGGTGGATGTCGCCGACATATTCCTTGTAGGTCGCATTCGACATGGGACCCAGAACCTCATTCTCCATGACCTCCGAAAAGCCCAGGATCGCGTTCAGCGGCGTTCTGAGTTCGTGTGACATGGAAGCCAGGAATCGCGACTTTGCCAGGTTGGCCTCTTCGGCCCGTCGTCGAGCTTCATCCGATATGGACTTGGCAACCTCTAGCTCGGCAATCAGGTGGTCCTTCTCCGACTGGTAGGAGAGAAGCTGAACGCTGGTTCTCCTGAGCCGTCCGGCAAAGAAGATGAAGAACACCATGGCCGCCGTGAACATGGCGATCAGTCCGATCTCCATCGGCTGCCGGTCGCGCCAATAGAGATAGACGATGGCCGCGACGGTCGGCAGGAAGGTGACTAGCACCGCGCCATTTAGCATCGACGTCGTCAGCGCTGTAGCGCTGAGGACGATGAGCAGAGCGGCGCCCTTGAAGGTCAGATAGGAGCCCAGATCGCAGGTAGAACAGCTCTGGCTCGCAAAGAATGCCCAGCAGAAGCCGATGGCGAGCTGCAGGCCGAGCAACCGGCGCGTCCAGCTGACCGTATTCTCCTCCTTGATGGGTTGGCGCTGCCTGATCTGCTGGAGCGCAAAGACATGAAGGGCATGAACGATCAATGTCGTCAGCGTCCACAGGAGCGTGTATTGGCCCATGTTGAAGGTAAGGCTGAAAGCACCAATCCCGCAGGCGAGAATGGGAACGGCGGCCGCGCTGTCGAGGCTCGCGTCGATAAAGAGCGTCAGCGTCTCCCGCTGGAACTGCGTGACGCCAGCCTGGCCGTTCTGGAGCCTGGCGCGCGTTTCGCGGATTGTCCGGGTCAGCCCGGCATTGCGGCTGGCCTTGGACAGGTCCACCACATTTTTGTCCGGAGATGTGCTGACGCGCTCGGGCATGGACTGATACAACTTCAGACGCGGAAACTATGACCAATTTCTAACGGGAAAGAGTTAAAGAGTTGCTTCTGGAAAGGATTCATTTGCCATCTTTGGCGGCCCGCGAAGCCGGCCTGAATGGTGCCGCATTCTGCGGGATGACAGAAGTATGATTGGACTTGCGCTAATGCATGTCGCGCTCAATCGAATTCGATTGAGCGGAACGAACATGCATCAATTCAAGGTGCTACAGCGTCGTTCGCGCGTTCCATGGAACGCGCCGCGCTGTAGGGGGAGGGCGATATCGTGAGATTGTTTGACGGGGGAAAGGCCCCCAATCCGCGCCGGGTCAGGATGTATCTGGCGGAAAAGGGGATTTCGGTCGAACTTGTGCCGGTCGACATGGCCGCGCTCGGCCACAGGTCGGATGAGATCGCTGCCCGAAATCCGCTTCGGCGATTGCCGGTCCTGGAGCTTGACGATGGCTCCAACCTGTCGGAATCCATCGCCATCTGCCGCTACTTTGAGGAGCTTTACCCGGACCCGCCACTCTTCGGTCGCGACGCGCGGGAGAAGGCCTTTGTCGAGATGTGGAACCGCCGGATCGAACTCGGCTACCTCATGTCGGTTGCCGCAGCCTTCCGCCATATTCATCCCGCGATGAAAGATTGGGAAATACCGCAACTGCCCGAATGGGGGGAGATCAACAAGCCGAAGGCCATAGACTTTCTGCGTTTCATGGATCGGGAACTTGAGGGCCGTCCCTTTGTTGTGGGCGATGCATTCTCCGTCGCAGACATCACGATGTTCATTGCCTTCCAGTTCATGAAGCCCGCCCGCATCCCATGCCCGCCTGAATTCGCCAACGTTCTGCGCTGGTATGACAGTGTGGCTGCACGACCGTCCGCGCAGGCATGAGGCATATCGTTGAGCGAAACTGAAATCCGAAAGCTTCTCGACCGGATCGCGCTCTGCCGGCTCTGTCGGGACGCGCCGGCGCGAGGTGAGGCGCACCGGTTGCCGCATGAGCCAAGGCCGGTGGCAGTCTTGTCGTCAAAGGCAAAAATTCTGATTGCCGGGCAGGCTCCGGGACTGCGGGTCCATGAAACGGGCCTGACCTTCAACGACGCGTCAGGCAATCGGTTGCGCGATTGGCTGGGGGTGACGCGGGAGGAGTTTTACGACACCGACAAATTCTCTATCGTGCCGATGGGCTTCTGCTTTCCGGGATATGACGCCAATGGCGGCGATCTGCCGCCGCGCAAGGAGTGCGCGCCGCATTGGCGCGCGACCGTCATGGCAGCCATGCCGCAGATCGAGCTGATCCTGGCCGTCGGCCACCACGCCCAGAGCTGGCATCTCGGCGCGCATATTCGGGAAAACATGACCGAAACAGTTCGGCACTGGCGCGACTATCTCGACCCTACAGAGAGCGTCCCCGTTCTGCCGTTGCCGCATCCGAGCTGGCGCAACACAGGCTGGATCAAAAAGAACCCATGGTTCGAGAAAGAGTTGTTACCTGTCCTGAAAGAGCTTGTGCACCGCAAGATAGACTGAAACAATCGCAGCTTCATTGCCGGATTCGCTCATTGAGGTGAATTTGGCCCAAAAATGCAGCGCGGCATACCGCGCTCGAAGCATAATCCTTTTTTCAGTCGCTCGTGCTAGCGTTGAAAGGATCGTGCATGTTGAAAGGAAAAACCATTGGACCGTCTCGACCGCAAAATCCTGCGTCTCCTGCAGGAAGACTCCACCCTTGCCGTCGCGGATATCGCCAAGAAGGTAGGCCTCTCGACCACGCCCTGCTGGCGGCGCATCCAGAAGATGGAAGAAGACGGCGTCATCAAGCGCCAAGTGGCTGTTCTTGATCCGGTCAAGGTCAATGCCAAGGTCAACGTCTTCGTTTCGATCCGCACCAATGCCCATTCGATCGAATGGCTGAAGCGCTTTTCCGAAGTGATTGCCGAGTTTCCGGAAGTGGTCGAATTTTACCGCATGAGCGGTGACGTCGACTATCTCCTGCGCGTGGTCGTGCCCGACATTGCCGCCTACGATGCTTTCTACAAGCGTATGATCGCCAGAATCGAAATCCGCGACGTATCGTCTGCCTTCGCGATGGAGCAGATCAAGTACACGACAGAGCTGCCGCTCGATTACATGTCGCTGGAATCGTCGAAGTCCAACGAGGACTGAGATCGCCTGGAAAGGACGCGGGAGGCTTGACCCGCGTCGTTCTCATCTTCGATCATCAGCGGGCATACCAGTCCGCGAACGGGTCCGGCAACGTCTTCCAGCGCTCCGGCTGGTAGGCTCGGTCTGGAACGAGGCAGGCATCGAGCATGTCGGTAATTTCCTCTTCGTCCATCGGGTTGGTGCCGATGAAGACGATCTCCTGCCGGCGGTCGCCCCAGATCGGATCCATGTAGGGCGCCATGCGTTCCTTGAAACGCGGGTCTTGCGGCCATTGATCCTTCGGGACGGCGGACCACCAGAGCCCCATCTTGCCCGTCCGCACCAGAGCGCCCGCCTGGCTCAACTCGCCGACATAATGCGGCTTGGTCGCGAGCCAGAAGAAGCCCTTGGCGCGAACCACGCCCGGCCAAGACCGGTCGAGGAAGGCCATGAACTTCTCCGGATGGAAGGGACGGCGCGCGCGATAGACAAATGAGCGCACGCCATATTCCTCAGTTTCGGGAATATGATCCTTGAAGCCATGCATCTCCTTGAACCAGAGCGGGTTCTGCTCGGCGCGCGCCAGATCAAAGCGGCCGGTTCCCATGACCTCTGCGAGGTCGACCTGAGCGAAATCGGTCTCGATGATCCGCGCGTCCGCATTCAGGGATCGGATGATGGCGCGAGCCGCTGAACGTTCCTCGGGTGAAGCCGCGCTCACCTTGTTGAGGATGATGACATCGGCAAACTCGATCTGCTCCACCAGCAGGCTGACCAGCGTGCGGTCGTCGCCTTCGCCGGCAGTCTCGCCCCGGTCGGCGAGAAAATCGGCGGAGCCGTAGTCCTTGAGAAGGTTAGCTGCATCGACAACCGTGACCATCGTGTCGATCTGCGCGACATCGGCGAGGCTGACGCCTTCCTCGTCACGGAACTCGAACGTCGTGGCAACGGGCAGGGGCTCCGAAATTCCGGAGGATTCGATCAGCAGATAGTCAAAGCGGCCCTGTTCGGCGAGGCCCCGCACCTCCTTCAGAAGGTCGTCCCTCAGCGTGCAACAGATGCAGCCATTGCTCATTTCGACCAGTTGTTCGTCCGTGCGCGACAGGTTCGCCCCGCCATCGCGCACGAGTTCCGCATCAATGTTGACTTCGCTCATATCGTTGACGATCACCGCCACCTTGCGGCCTTCGCGGTTGTGCAGAATGTGGTTGAGCAAAGTCGTCTTGCCGGCACCGAGAAAGCCGGAAAGGACGGTTACGGGCAACTTGGGGGACATGTGAACCTCGATCGACAGATAATATGTTATAACGTTACATATCGTCTGTCGGTTTTGTCGTCAACAGAATCGACATCGGAAGACAAGGCATAAACCGTTTTGTTAACTGTGCACCTATAGCGTGCGGCAATCGCAATTGCAGGGGATGACGCCTTGGTCGCAATACAACCATCACGTATCCCCCGCCTCGATAAAGCGTTCGGTTCCGGCAGCGCGAAGCCCGATGCCTTCCTCATTCTGTCGCTCGTGTTCCTGGCGGCTGCGGCCTATGACCTATCCGACAGTATTCCGTTCTTGGGGGATATCGATGATCGCCTGCGGGCCGTGCAGATCCGGCAACTCCTTTCGGGAAACGGCTGGTACGATCTGACATTGACCGGCATCGCCATGCCCGGCCCCTATGTCTCTCCCTGGTCCCGGCTGGTCGATGCGCCCTATGCGGCGATTGCATGGGGTCTGTCGCACCTGACGGATACCGAGCAGGCTCTCACCATCGCGTTCAATGTCTGGCCTCCTGTGCTGATGCTTGCCTTTGCAGGGTTCAGCGCAGGCTGCATGAAAAGGCTCGTGCCCGCAGGCCAGGGCGTGCCGCCCTTGCATGCGCTCGTTGCGGCGCTGGCAATGATCTCGCCGGCGCTGGAATTCGCGCCCGGCCGGATCGATCATCATAACCTTCAGCTGGTGATGCTTGCGGCCGCGAGCTACGGCGTTCTGTGCTGGTCGGCTGCCGGAGGTATCCTGACAGGCATGGCGCTTGCGTTATCCGTGACCATCGGGCTGGAAACCTTGCCTCTGATCGCGGCGCTTTGGTCTGCGCTCGCGCTTGCCTGGATCGCCGGACGCCCCGGCGTGCACGGCGTGTTCAGATCGTTCTCGGCCACCATGTGCGTCGCTGCGCCGCTGGCGACGTTGGTCTTCGCCGGGCCGCACGTACTTCTCAGCGTTCAGAACGACATCTTTTCGGAACCCTATGTCGCTGCCTTTTCAGGCTTCGGCTTGATCTCGCTTCTGGTGGGGACCGTCCTGCAGCGGAATGTCTCCATAGCCCTGCGCTTTGCGGCGCTCGCGCTCCCCGGCGCTGCGCTCGCGGTGCTCATTGTCCTGGCGCAGCCGGGTATCCTTGCCGGACCCTATGCGCTGATCGATCCGCTCACGCGGGAACTCTGGCTCGATCGCATCGACCAGGAGCACAGTGTTCTCCTGCTGCTACGGACGGGCTTTCTCCCGGCAGCCCTGGATCTGGCGCTTCAGACAACCATTATTCTTTGCGCAGGCGTTTTGACATGGAGGCGCTTCAGGGCGGGGCAGACCGCTCCGGCGATCGTGCTCGCTCTGGGCGTCGCGGCCTTCCTGGCCAATCTGGAAGCCTTCCGGTTCATGCGGTTTCCGGCCGCAATCCTGCCGCTGTTCATTCCCCAAATGCTGGCGCATCTCGGCTCGCGTTCCCTCGCGGAACAGAGAAAACTGGTCTTGAGTTCCTTGGGTGTCGCGCTCGTCGCAGGCGGGCTTTTTCAGGCCGCTGCTCTCGCGATGCCGGTGAGCCGTGAACCGGATGTGCTCGATGCAGCGGATTTCCTCATGAATGACACGTGTTCCGCAGCCGACCGCAAGGCCATGAAGACCCTGCCGGCGGGCCATTACATGGTTGCGCCGGCAACGGGGCTGACATTCCTGGAACAGGCCGCCAACGGCGTCAATGTCGAGGCCATCCGCTTTCATCGTGCCGCACCCGGCATGCGCCGGATGTTCGACGCGCTCTATCTTTCAGATGCGGAAGCCAGAAAGGCCGCATTGACGCCGTTCGACTATCTTGCCTTCTGCACCTATCCCGAGACGGCCAAGGCGCTTTTCGCACCGCCCGCAGGTTCCTTTTTCGAGGCCCTGCTGAACGACAAGACTCCGAACGGACTTCTTCCGATCCCGGTGACAGGAAGCCGTCATCTCAGGCTTTTCCGGATTGATCACGCCCGTCTTTGACTCGAGGACCGAACTTCTTCTCGAATTCGCGGATCGCATCCTTTCCGATCCACCGCGCGGTGCGATCACCGCTATCTGCCAGCGTTTCGGCGAGGGTCCAGGCGGGCCCCCGGCAAGCCGGACCTCGCTTTCCGATCTGGCGCAGAGCCCAGTTGACCGCCTTCCTGACGAAATTTCGGGGGTCGGTCGCGTAACGTTCGATGAGGGGCAGGAAGGCAAGGATATGCTCGTCCGGCTCCTTTTTAAGATGCACGGCGGCCCAGGCCATCATCGAAAACGCGGTGCGCCGGACGAACTCGCGTTCGTCGGCCGCGAATTCAGGGATAAGAACCGGCCAATGCCCGCTCTCAACGAAGAGGTCGGCAACGCTGTCGACGATCTCCCACGAATTGAAGTCGGCGGCCCAGTCGCGTGCTTCCTGCAAAGACAGCTTTCGAGGCTCTGCCGTAAACGCCGCGAGCAGGCGCGCATCACGAAGCCCGGTCTGCCAGAGAGCAAGCGCGCGGACATGGTCCTTCTTGATCGCACGCGCGATCTTGCGCATGTCATCCGTGGTAATGCCCAGCGCCGTGTCGGTCACAATCCCGAAGCGCGCCATGCCGGCAATATTCGCTTCGTTGCGAAGCGATCGAAGATGCGTCAAAATCTGAGCCGTATCGGCACCGGGGTGAAGACTGCTCATCTCAAGGCTCTCCCGGTCTAATAATCAGTCTGAGCGACGCCCAGTCCGAATAGGTATCGCGGAAGCGTGCGGCATTATCTATTCGCGCGCATTCACTTGCGGCCGCGAGAACTGCCGCAGTCGTTGCGGAATGTCTCGCGTCTCCGCCGGGTGGATCGCCGAGCTGCGGCGGTCCGTCGAGATTGCCGTCGGGGCGGAAATTCAGAACGAGTGTCACGGCCGGGTAGGGCGGCGAGAGACCTGAAGGCCCCTTGAAGCATCGCGCAATGGCTGCCGATACGTCCTGGCCGATCCTCAACTTGACGTCATGCTGCCCTGCGGCCTGCATCGCAGTGACTGTCTGAAGCACCGCGATGAAAGCGGCCAGCCCGGCGGCAGACCTCCAGGTCATTTCTCAAGCCGTGCAAGCAGCGAAGACGTATCCCAGCGATTGCCGCCCATGGCCTGAACGTCGCCGTAGAACTGATCGACGAGCGCCGTCACCGGCAGCTTTGCGCCGTTCTTGCGCGCCTCCGAAAGCACGATGCCGAGATCCTTGCGCATCCAGTCGATCGCGAAACCGAAGTCGTAGCGCCCCTCGTTCATCGTCTTGTAGCGGTTCTCCATCTGCCACGAGCCGGCCGCGCCCTTGGAAATCACCTCGATCACCTTCTCGATATCCAGCCCCGCCCGCTTGCCGAAATGAATGCCTTCGGCAAGCCCCTGAACCAGCCCGGCGATGCAGATCTGGTTGATCATCTTGGTAAGCTGTCCGGCGCCCGCCGGGCCCATGAGGCCCACCATGCGGGCATAGGCAGAAATGACCGGCTTTGCTTTTTCGAACGTCGCCTCGTCGCCGCCACACATAACGGTCAGCACGCCGTTTTCCGCACCCGCCTGACCACCGGAAACCGGCGCGTCGATGAAGCCGAGACCTTTGGCCGCGCAGGCAGCTTCAAGCTCGCGGGCAACCTCGGCAGAGGCCGTCGTGTTGTCGATGAGGATCGAACCGGCTTTCATGCCGGCGATGCAACCCGCATCACCCAAAGTCACCGACCGGAGATCGTCGTCATTACCGACGCAGGTAAAGACGAAATCCGCACCCGCGGCGGCCTCAGCCGGCGTACGGAACGCCTGACCGCCGAATTGTGCGGCCCATTTTTCCGCCTTGGAAAACGTCCGGTTATAGACGGCCACGTCTTGCCCGCCCTTCACCTTGAGATGCCCGGCCATGGGATAACCCATGACGCCGAGACCGATAAACGCGACTTTGGCCATACGATGCGACTCCGATGCTCAATTTGTCGAGAGCGTTTTAGAGCATCGGATACAGAAAACAAATCGGCTTTGCGCGTCTGTCACATTGCCAGTTTCTACGGTTCCTCTCTGCGCCGAGAGTCACTCAGAAAAGCGGAATCAGGGCCAAGGGCAAACTCGATATCAATCCAGAGCCGTCTCAGCCTTCTGACGTGCAGATCGTCGCTGATCCAGCGCATCATATGTTCTACCGCCTCCGACATCGGCGCCCGCGGCGGCGGCGCAGCAGCATTGCCAGGTTGAGCGTTAGCGGGAACAGGCGCGCCACCGCCTTGCGAAATCTTCCCGTAGGCCCAGGTGGTAAACTCTTCGAGCGAGACATGCTTGGCGCCCGTACTATCCCCGATCAGGAACTTGATCTTCGTTGTCTCAGCAGCGGACTTCATCGCGTCTGTGGGAGAAAGAAGGATTGATCCATAAACGACGTCGAAAGAATCCGGCGCATTCCTGCTGTCTATTGCGCGTTCGAGATCGAAAATCGTCCTGACGTTATATTCTCGAAGGAAGATGTAGCGCTCCGAGCCGACAAGGTGGCAGAGTTGCGCCTGGCCGATCCAGTCGATCAGTTCGTTCAGATTAAAGGGGCTCTCGACTGCCAGCATCACCGGGTTCGCGCATGCCAGGTTCTGGACATCGCGCAGTCCGCACTCTTCAAGCCTGTAGCGGGTTTCGAAATCGATCCCGTCCAGGATATCGACTGGTGTTACCCGCGTGATCTTCGCAAACCGCTCGTCCGTCGTCTTGGCCCAGTTGAAGAAGTCCTGCACCTTGTTCAGAAGATAGCGGCTCGAACTTGTCGGAACCAGGCCGAAGACAACAGCGAGTACGAACCAGTACCAAGGGATTTTCTTGTTCTCGGTTGCATCAAGATCGGCGAAAAGGCGCTGACATTCCGCGGCGGATGCCGGGGTTGGAAGCTTCGCCGTGCCGCTCCCGCTCTCCTGCTGCGGCGGGCACTTCTGTCTGTAATTCGCGACGGCGGCATCCCGTTTCTCCTTTTCGGCCACCGCAAGCGTCTGCACGGTATCGTCAGCGAGCATGATTTTACCGAAGGTCTGCATGGGATAGGGAAAGGCTGTGAAGATGATCATGCCGAGCAACACGGAAAACAGGACCTCCGCGCCCTGCCTTACGAAGGTGTAACCGGTCAGGTCGAACGACGTAACGGCCTGAATGATCAGCCGCATGGCGGCAATGTATCCGCCCACGAACACGATAGAGCCAATCACCAGAACACTATTGCTATGTCCGGCGTTGCAGATGCCGACGAAGCAGGTCGGAAATATCGTGGTAAAATTGGAGAGGAGGGCGTTCAGGAACGCGTAGAAGGCCACGGAAGACGAAACCCCAAAAACAAGAGCGCCGGCTAACAGATTCCGATTGCTGACAGCGGAGACTTTTCTTGCGTTCTTGATGTGAAGGGGCAGTTCCTTGGTCGCGTCCTTCAAGGCTTCTTCATCCTCAATGGCCGGAAGGTCCGCCGTATATTTTGTCTTCACTAATTCGACAAGCGGGTTGAGGGAGAGACGTGGTCTCGAAGAGAATTCGAGATTGTTTCTTTCCTCTTCCTCTCGGGTCAAAGCTGCCTGGTCCGCAGCTGGCCTCGCCCCCTGGTCCGCAGCGGCGACCGCAGCGTTTGCGACGTCTATTTCGGGTGCAGGTGGGCGATTTGCGTCTTGCTGTGCCCCGGGCTGCCCGATCTTCAAATCGGTCTCACGACGCCGTGGCCGCCCAAACTGTCGATAAACTTCAAGCAGGCTTTTGAGTCGGCGGATCCGCAATTCGTATCTCGCCATCAGGGCAACGAGCGATGGCAAGAGGCCCAGACATCCAGCGGCGACAATGACGGCGTAATCCCATTTGCCCATGACGGTTCCCCCAAATCTTACATGAAGCGCGCATAAGATGTTGTCAGGATGTTACAAAAACCGTCGATTGTAAATCAAAAGTTGTATTAGTTATATAGGCACCTTTTGCGTGTTTCGTTCGCGCCGCTGGGGAAGCCTCTATTCCTGCACCAGTGCCAGCCCGCCGCCGTCTCGACACTCCAGCCTTACCCCGCCATCTTCCAGGGCCTTGCGCAAGAGCGCCGGCGTTGAGCGATGGACGGCGTGCGCACTCGCTTCATAGTCACGCACCGTCCCGCGCGAAACGGCGGCTTTTTCCGCGAGATCGGCCTGTGTCCAATCCAGAAATGCACGCGCGGCGCGGCACATCTCCGGTGTCAGAACTGTTTGTTTTTCTTCATCATGCATGCGGTTGAACTTGGCCTCAGAAATTCCCATATTGGTCGATATCGATCATTTTTATCATTTTAAGACCCGCGCGCCAAGAGGAGACGCCCATGCCGCACGCTACGCCCCTTATTTCAACCTTGGTCGGGGGTTTCGTGCTGGCATTTATCCTTGGTGCAATCGCGCATCGCTTCCGCCTGCCGCCGCTCGTCGGTTACCTGGTCGCCGGCATCCTCGTCGGCCCCTATACTCCTGGCTTCGTTGCCGACCAGAACCTCGCGCCGGAACTCGCCGAAATCGGCGTCATCCTGCTGATGTTCGGCGTCGGTCTGCATTTCTCTTTGAAAGACCTGCTTTCCGTTCGTGTGATCGCCGTACCCGGCGCCATCGTGCAGATCGCATTTGCGACTTTGCTGGGCTGGGGTATGGGGCATCTCATGGGCTGGTCGACGGGGGGCAGTCTCGTCTTCGGTCTCGCGCTCTCCGTCGCCTCGACGGTCGTGCTTCTCAAGGCGCTGCAGGAGCGGCGCATGGTGGAAACGGCCAAGGGGCGTATCGCGGTCGGCTGGCTGATCGTGGAAGATCTGGCGATGGTTCTCGCGCTCGTCCTCATTCCCGCCGTCGCCTCTGTGGGCAATGGAGAGCGGCTTGTCGATCCGCTGGCCGTGGCGTTGGTTCAGATGAGCGGCTGGGATATAGGCATTGGAGGCCTCATTGCGCTGACGCTGCTGAAGGTCGCGCTCTTCGTTGCCGTCATGCTGGTCTTCGGCCGCAAGGTCATTCCGGCGATCCTGCACCGGATTGCCCATACCGGTTCACGTGAACTCTTCCGCCTCGGCGTTCTCGCGATTGCGCTGGGCGTCGCCTTCGGCGCGTCGCAACTCTTCGGCGTGTCACTGGCGCTGGGCGCCTTCTTCGCCGGGATGGTTCTGTCCGAAAGTGAGCTCTCGCACAGTGCCGCCCGCGAAAGCCTGCCGCTGCGAGATGCGTTTTCGGTCCTCTTCTTTGTTTCGGTCGGCATGCTGTTCGATCCGACGATCCTGTTGCGCGAGCCGCTGGCAATCCTCGCCACCGTGTTTATCATCGTCATCGGCAAGTCCGCAGCCGCCTTCCTGATCGTCATTCTCTTTCGAAAGGGGGTCTCGACCGCGCTCACGATTTCGGCGAGCCTGGCGCAGATCGGCGAATTCTCCTTCATTCTCGCCGAGCTTGGCGTTGGCCTGAAGCTGTTGCCGGAGGAGGGGCGAGACTTCATCCTCGCCGGCGCGATCATCTCAATCGTCCTCAACCCGTTGATGTTCTATCTGACGGATAGGCTTCGGCCGCGTTTTGAAGACGTCGCCGCGCGGCGCATGGCGCGCAAGACGCCTCAAACCGAGTCCGTCAAGCCGACGGATGCGGCGGAACAGACCGCGGATGAAGAAGAAGATACGAGGACGCCCGTCCCGCACGACGGCCACTGCGTTCTGGTCGGCTATGGCCGGGTGGGACGCATCGTCGCCGCCAACCTGAAGACGGCGAAAATTCCGTTTGTGGTGATCGAGGAGTCGGACCGGCTTGTCAGCGATCTTCATGCCGAGGGCATCGACGCCATAGCCGGTCATGCAGCGTCCGCTGGACTGCTTTCACTGGCCAATATCGGCCGCGCGCGAAGCCTCGTCGTTGCGATCCCCGATGCCTTCGAGGCCGGCAATATCGTCGAAAGCGCCAAGAAGATGAACGGCCGCCTGCTGGTCATTGCCCGCGCCCATTCGGATGCCGAGGTCGAGCATCTGACCAATCTGGGTGCCGACACGGTGATCATGGGCGAGCGCGAGGTCGCCAACGGCATGCTCAAGCGTCTCGACCAGATCCTTCACTCGGAAATGGCGGAGCCCGGCCCGGTCGCGGCCTGAAACTGCGGAAGTGCTGCGTCCAGCCAGCGGACGAAAGATCGTTCGCTGGCATTGAGACGAGAAAAGCTGCGCACCACAAGCCAGTATTGACCGCATGTCGTGGTCAGATCGAACGGTCTGACAAGGCGGCCCGACGCAATTTCATCGGCAGTCAGCACAACATCGGCAAGCGCGACACCGCGGCCGGCCAGCGCGCCCTGAAGGACAATGCC
Source organism: Limnomicrobium aquaticum (assembly GCF_040545545.1). Taxonomy (NCBI): domain Bacteria; kingdom Pseudomonadati; phylum Pseudomonadota; class Alphaproteobacteria; order Hyphomicrobiales; family Rhizobiaceae; genus Limnomicrobium; species Limnomicrobium aquaticum. Next base: position 1,159,991 of record NZ_JBEPMB010000001.1, on the reverse strand, counting down.
GTAGTCGGAAAAGACCGGACCGCGCAGCGCTGCTTGCGATGCGACGCCGGCATCTTTGAACCAGCGGTCCCAATCGTCGCGGTGGTCTTCATGCAGCAGCGGATAGTGCAGCAGATCCTCCGGTTTCGCTAAAGCCGGGCCGCTTGCCAGCAGTTGCGGGGCAATGACCGGGGTCAGGGAGGCGGTATAGAGCAATTTCGACTGCACGCCTGGCCACACACCCTCTCCGGAGGAATTGCGGATGGCAATCCCGGCCTTGCTGGTGCGCAAATCGACGACATGCGGGTCGGAATCCAGCGTGACTTCGATCTCAGGGTAGGTTTGCTGAAAGTCGGACAGACGCGCGCCAAGCCAGCAGGTGGCAAAGGCTGGCTCCGCGCTGATGACGACGGCAGGGCGCGAAGGACGTGCCGTGATCTCTTCCAGAGCCATGTCCATACTGTCGAAAGCAGGCGTAAGGGCCTCGATCAGGCTGCGGCCTCTTTTCGTGAGCGTGACCGATCGGTGATGCCTCTCGAAAAGGGCCGTTCCGATCAGTTCCTCAAGGTCGCGGATCTGCCGGCTGATCGCGGCCTGCGAAACGCGAAGCTCGTCTGCCGCGGCGGTAAAACTGGAGAGCCGTCCCGCTGCTTCAAAGCTGCGGAGCGCCGTCAAAGGCAACCGTCCACGCTTCATCCCAGGCTCCCATAACTTCAAGTCATTCGAACGAACCATAAACTCGTTTGAAGGATGCACGCAAGCGGGGTGACATGCCAAGGAAAGGAGCATTCCATGTTCAATTCCCTGGTTGAGATTTTACGCGCAACCGTCGCACATCTGACGTTCCAGACACCGGCAGCTCCGGACCGCGAGTTTTCGGACCATACTCAGAAAAAAGGGCATGCCTTGCCGGCGCGCCCGTCGAGTGGTCGCAGAAGCTTTGCTTTGTCTCGATTTGTCCGAAGGGTTACTCGCCCTGCAGACGCGCCACCACAAGATGACCCGGCGAGGGCTCGCCGTTTTCCATGCGGACATTGATGTCTGTCATCGAAATGACCTCGAAACCGGTCGCCGCAAGGCGGTCGGTGACATAGGCTTGCGAATGCACGAAGCGCTGGCTCGGGCCGACCTTGTAGCCGAGAGGGCCAACCTCGGCATCCGGCCGGGTCTCCGACGAGAAGACGAACAGCCCGCCGTTTTCGAGGTTTTCGGCCACGCCGAAGAAAAGCGGCTCCAGCGCACCGATATAGGGGAGAACGTCGGCAGCCGTGACGATCGCGAAAGGCCCGTCCTCATTGTCGTCGAGATAGTCGACGCACTCGGCCACATAGAGCGTTTCGTAGAGGTCTTTCTCGTGAGCGATCTCGACCATGTTTTCGGAAAGGTCGAGCCCGACGGCTTCGCCGGTCACCATGTCGCGCAATGCGCCACCGGTGAGCCCCGTGCCGCAGCCAAGATCGAGCAGGCTTTCGAAGGGGCCGAGCTTCAGCTCCTGTAGTTTCTGCCGGATCATCACGGGAACGCAATAGCCGAGCTGCTCGACGAGGATCTCTTCGAAATCCTCGGCATGCTGATCGAACAGCGTCTCGACATAGGCATCGGGCGCCTTGATCGGCGTCTCGCCGCGCCCAAGCGCAGCCAGACGAACGGCCGCGCCGCCGTGGTCTTCCGGGTCCAGCGCGAGAACCTGCGCGTAAGCCTTTTCGGCCGCGTCGATGTCGCCGGCCTTTTCGAGCGCGAGCGCGCGGTTATAGGCCTCTGCGAGGGCCTCTTCGTCGATTTTCGCGGGTGCTTTTGCCATGGCGCGCTTTTAGGGCGCGACTGGCTTTCTCGCAACTCCTATTTTGGCGGTCAGTGAATGAAGAATTCGCCGGACAGCGCCCTCCACTCCGTCGCAGAGATGAGCTTGCGGTGGACATAACGGACGGAATGCAGCGGTCCGTCCAGTTTCTCCCGCCAGAAATTCAGGAAGCTCTTCATTTCCGGAAAGTCCGGAGCGAGATCATAGTGCTGCCAGAGATAGCTCTGCAGCACGCTCGGGTGGTCGGGCATCCGGTAGAGGATTTCCGCGGTGGTCAGTCCATAGCCTTTCAGTTGCAGCTTCATTTCTTCGTTCATGACAACCCCATTTGCCGTTATGACGAAACGATGACAAATCCAGTCTGCGCCTGGATGGTTAACTGCTCCTTAAATGCTTTCTCCCTGTCAATATTTTATCGTTGGAAATCAGGAGGCTAGCAGCCTCGCGTGGAGACTGCTGCCAATGCCTTACCGCTTCAGATGCCGCGTCAGCCGCGCTTCGAGCCCGTTCCAGAGATTGCGCAGGATTTCGACGATGACGAGATAGAAGATCGCCGCCCACAGATAGGTCTGATAGTCCAAGGTGCGTGAGAAGGCATATTTCGTTTCGCCCATCAGGTCGAAGACGGTGACGATGGCGACGATGGCCGAGGCCTTCACCATCAGGATGATTTCGTTGCCATAGGGGCGCAGCGCCACGATCAGCGCCTGCGGCATGATGATCTTCCAGAACGAAATCCGCGTGTTGATGCCAAGCGAAATGGCCGCCTCGCGCTGGCCGCGCGGCACGCTCTCGATGGCGCCACGCAGGATCTCGGCCTGATAGGCGGCGGTATTCAGTGCGAAGGCGAAGACGGCGCAGTTCCAGGCATCCTTGAAGAAGGACCAGAGCCCGACGGCTTCAAGTTGCGGCCTGAAACTTCCAAGTCCGTAATAGATCAGGAATAGCTGCGCCAGGAGGGGTGTGCCACGAAAGAGATAGACATAGACATAGGCAATGCCCGACAGGATGCGGTTCTTTGACATGCGCGCGAAGGCGAGCGGAAACGAAATGATCGCCCCGCCAATAATCGACACGGCAACAAGACCCAGTGTCACTTGCAGGCCGCTGATATAGCGCGGCCCATATTTTGCAAATTTCTCCCAGTCCCAGTTGTGGATCATCATGAAGGCCATGCCGCCGAGCAGCAGGAGCCAGAGGATCATAAAGAAAATGCCGGCTATCCGAGCACCCGTGATCGGCTTTGCGACTGCAGGCGGTGCGGGCTGCGGCGGAATAAACACCTCGATGTGGCTCATCGTGCGGCCTCCGACCGGCGCGCCCAGATTTCGATGCGCGAGAAGAATACCGATGAGATGATCGCCAGGATCAGGAAGAGCAGGCAGGCGATGCCATAGAACAGGAACGGTTCCTTCGTAAATTTCGTCGCTTGACCGGTTTCGCGAAGGATATCGTTGAGGCCGACCACGGAGACGAGGGCGGTGTCCTTGAGCAGTGACATCCAGAGATTCCCGAGACCGGGCAGGGCGATGCGTATGAGTTGCGGGATGATGACAAGCACCATGGTCTTGCCGGGACGAATGCCAAGTGCTGCACCCGCCTCATACTGGCCGCGCGGAATCGCCTGAAAGGCCGACAGCAGCACTTCCGAGCAATAGGCTGAAAAGACGACGCTGAGCGCGATCATACCGGAGAAGAAGGCGTTAATCTCGATGTGTTCATCGAATCCTAAAGCCGCCAGAATGGCCTGGATCAGGATTTGCAGGCCGTAATAAATCATGAAAAGCGTGAGAATTTCCGGCAGACCACGAAAGATTGTCGTGTAGATATTTGCAGCGAGCCGCGCATAGGCGTCTTCCGACCGCTTGCCCAGCGCCACGAGAAAACCCAACAGAAGGCCGACCGGCAAGGTGACGACGGCAAGGCTCGCGGTGACAAACACGCCGGAGGCGATTTCGTCGCCCCACCCGGTGTCGCCGCAAGAAAGCAGGCCTTTTCCGGCAAAGAGAGTGAAGACCCCGACAGGTCCGCAAAATGGATCAATCAAATGCCCGAGCGCGGACAACAGTTCGCTCATCCGGAATTTTCCCCTGCCGCTGCTTTGCAGCGATCTTCTTTTGTATCGTCAGCATCAAACAAAACGGGCGGAAGGACAAGCCTTCCGCCCGCTGAATTTTCAGGTGTCAACGATCACTTGCCGTAAACGTCGAAGTCGAAATACTTGTCCTGGATCTTCTTGTAAGTGCCGTCGGCGCGGATGGCGGCAATCGCCTTGTTGATCTTCTCGCGCAGCGCGTCATCACCCTTGCGCACGGCAATGCCGGCGCCTTCGCCATTGATCACCTTGTCCGTAGGCAGAACGGTGAGGATTTTGCAGCAATCGCCGTCCTTGCTCTTCACCCACTGGGTCAAAACGACCACGTCGTCAATGACGGCATCAACGCGACCTGCGGCAACGTCGAGCTTGTATTCATCCGATGTTGGATAAAGCTTCAGCTTCGTGTCCGGCAGGTGCTTTTCGGCATAATTGGCATGCGTCGTGGAGGTCTGCGCACCGATCGTCATGCCCTTCAGATCGTCCGGCGTCTTGGCTTTGCTATCCTTCGGCACGGCGATGGCAGGCGGCGTGTTGTAGACCTTGTCGGTGAAATCGACCTGCTTCTTGCGTTCGTCGGTAATCGACATCGAAGACAGGATCATGTCGAACTTCTTGGCCTGCAGGGCAGGGATAATGCCGTCCCATTCCTGGCTGACGAAGGTGCATTCAACCTTCATCTGCGCGCAGAGCGCACGACCGATATCCATGTCGAAGCCGAGGAACTGGCCGCTCGCATCGAGATATTCGAAGGGCGGGTAGGTCGAATCCGTACCGATGACAAGCTTGTCGGCGGCCTGCGATGCGCCGGCGAAAAGCGTGAGCGCCAGTGCTGCTGCGGTTGCGATCTTGCGGGAAAGAGCCATGTTGTCCTCTCTGTTGGTGGGCGTCGTTTGTTGTTTTTGGGACGCCGATATCTGCGACGCCGGCATGTCGATGCGTGCCGGGGAACTGTTCCGCCCCGGCAATGGCACAACCGGCCAGATGAAAACTTCATTTCACCTTGAACGGGATATTCGGACTTTTTCTGAAAAAAATGCAACAGGAATATGCGCCCTGGCTGCAAATTGGCGATGCATTCCGAGCCGCCTGGTGCGGTTTCCATGCGCGGAAAGATGAACGTCGCGTTCAGCGCGGGTTCATGGCGCGCGCCTAGCCTTCAACATGATCTGGAACGAAAAACGCCCCATTGACGTTCCAGTTTGCGATTCCAACGACCGGCGAACAAAGGAACACCGATGAAAGCCAGGAAACACCTACTCACCCATGTCTTCGTGTCACTCGCGGCCTTTCCTGTCGCGCTGCCGCCGGCTCTTGCAGCCCCTGCGGCCGTTCTGGGCCAGCCGGGCCAGCTTCAGGCGCATGCGGGGCTGATGCTCCCCGCGGTGATGAAGCAGGCGGCCTCCGGCGTGCTTGTCGCGCAGGCCGAAGAGCCGGCACCGGAACTCGGCGAGGACGGCAAGCCGAAGAAGAAGAAGCCGGAAGCCCCGGCGGAAAAGGCACCGGCAGAGCCGCCGAAGGCTGAGCCACCCAAGGCCGAGCCCCCGAAACCCGAGCCGCCCAAGCCTGAACCTCCGAAGCCGGCCCCTGAACCCAAGGCTGAGGCGCCTAAGCCTGCTCCGGAACCGCCGAAGCCAGAACCGAAGGCCCCCGAACCGAAGGCCGAAGCCCCCAAGCCAGAAGCTCCGAAGCCGGCTGCCCCCAAGGCTGAACCGCCGGCAGCAGAAGCCCCGAAGCCCGAGAAGAAGCGCCCGCCGGAACCTGACGCTGGCGCCAAGCCGCCGGCAGAAAAGGCCGCACCTCCGGCTCCCAAGCCTGCCGCAGAAGCACCGAAACCGGCCGCAGAGCCGAAGCCCGCGGAAAAGCCTGCCGCAGAATCGAAGCCCGCGGAAAAGCCCGCTGCAGAGGCCCCGAAACCCGCTCCGGAACCGAAGCCTGAAGCTCCAGCGACAGCTGCGCCCAAGCCTGATGCCCCGAAGGCACCGGCTGGCGCTGCACCGGAAGCCAAACCGGCTCCGGGTGCCGAACAGCCCGCGAAGACCGGCGAGCCTGCAAAGCCAGCCCCGGCTGGCGAAGCGCCGGCTCCGGCCGGAGCCATCAAGCCTGCGCCGGCTGATGGTGCTCCTGCGGCTGTCGCTCCGGCTGGCCAGCAGGCACCCGTACTCGATAGCGCAAAACCCGCTCCGGTTCTCGACAGCGCCAAGCCGGCACCGGGTGCAGCGCCCGCAGCGCAGCCCAATGCCGCAAAGCCTGTAGCCCCCGGCCAGCCCCCGGCACCTCCGGCACCCGGCCAGCCGCCGGCAGCCGCAGCACCTGGAGCAGCCCCTGCCGCTGTAGCGCCCGCTGCCCCGCCGGCGCCTCCGCCGAAGACCGACGCCGATGCGCAGGCCCCGATGCGCAATGCGCCACCCCCACCGCCTGCGCCGCCGCTTGCGCCCAACGCAGCCGGCTGGGACCGTGGCCAGCGCATGCAGGCACCGCCGCGCTATGACGCGCCGGCCGATGCCCGCGTTGAAGGTCGCGTCGATGGTCGTGATGTCCTCAATATCCTCGGTCAGATCATCGTACGTGGTGGCGACAGCGATCGATTTAACCGTGGGGCCGAAGACAGCTACTTCGATCAGCTTCCGGGTGGCCGGACCCGTGAGACGATCGAGCGTCCGAACGGCGTGATGATCGTCACGATCCGCAACCGCTATGGCGACGTCATCCAGCGTTCGCGCATCGGCCGTGACGGTCGTGAGACGGTGCTGTTCTACGATCCGGGCCTGCAGCAGCGGCCGGACCGCGAACGGGTCTTCCGCGATCCGTCTCTCGATCTGCCGCCCATGCAGCTCGACATTCCGGTGGATGAGTACATCATCGATACGTCGAATGCCCGCAACCCGGACTATTACGACTTCCTGCGCGAGCCGCCGGTCGAACGGGTTGAGCGCGTCTACTCGCTCGATGAGGTCAAATACTCGGCCCGTATCCGCGACAAGATGCGCCGCATCGATCTCGACACGATCCACTTTGCCACCGGCAGCGCGGATATCTCGATGAACGAGGCCGGAGCAATGAAGCGGGTCGCCCAGGCGATGAAGAAGATCATCGACAAGAATCCCGGTGAAACCTTCCTCATCGAAGGCCATACAGATGCCGTCGGCTCGGATCAGTCCAACCTGGTCCTCTCCGACAAGCGTGCCGAGTCGGTCGCCGTGACCCTTTCGGAACTCTACGACATTCCACCGGAAAACCTGGTGACCCAGGGTTATGGCGAGCGGTTCCTCAAGGTCCAGACCAGCGGTCCTTCCGAAGAAAACCGCCGCGTAACGATCAGGCGAATCACGCCGCTCGTCCGTCCGGTCGCGGGCAAGTAAGCGATCAATATGTCACCCGACTTAGAGCCCCGGCAGCCCAGCGCTGCCGGGGCTTTTCGTGTCCTGCTTCAGGAGAGTTGGAACGGCAAATGACGGAGCGATCGGGAATAGGCCCAAATTTCGGCGGGGTCTGATTGAAAGCGAACTGGCAATTTGCTTTCGATGATCCCTGCGGCTGCAGTTCAGCTCTGCGCCGAACCGCCGCCGGAAAACAGCTTCTTTGATCCTCTTGCCGGGGAGCGCTAGAAGGAGCGTGTCTCGATGCATCAGGCTGCTCACTGTAAGCCATCGCTGGAAGCATCAGCAGGCGGACGGCAAAGTCTGATGGATAAATGCCACCTTCACCAACATCCCCAAAAAGGAAACCCCGGCAGCGAGGCGCTGCCGGGGATCCAGGTTTTCTGCAAAGGAAGGCGTTGCTTACCGCAGGCGTCCTGCGGCGTGGGCGAGCATCGTGTAGACCTTGCCGGTGTCGGAGGTCAGGTAGGACTGCGTGATCGTCTTGTCGGGATCGTTGCGGGCGACGTCGGACAGCAGGTTTTCGAAGTCGGCGATGTAGCGATCCACGGCGGCGCGGAACTCGCTTTCGCGCTCGTACTTGTGCTTGATCTCGTCGAACGTTTCCTGGCCCTTCAGCGTGTAGAGGCGACGCGTGAAGATGTCGCGCTCGCCGCGCTGGTAGCGGCGCCACAGATCGACCGACGCATCGTGATCGATGGCGCGGGCGATATCGACCGAAAGCGAGTTCAGGCTCTCTACGACATGGCGCGGGTTGCGCGCCGCGGGTGCCGGCTGGGCGGCACGACGCTCGAACTGTGCTTCCTCACGCGCTGCACCCTTCAGGAGATCGCTGATCCAGCCACCCTGCTGAGCCGCCGGCTGGGCTTGGGGCTGCGCGGCGCGCGGAGCGGGCGCATCCATGACAGCTGCGGCCTGACGGGCAACGGGGGCTTCCTGACGGACCGGCTGAACCGGGGCGGGCGCCGGCTGGTAGGCCGGCTGCGGCTGGTAGGCAGGGGCGGCTGCCGAGGCGGCAACAGCCACAGGACGCGAAACGGTCGACAGTTCCTGGCCGCGCGAGATAATGCGCGAGAGGTCCTGCAGGGCCTTGATCTGCTCGGACACGGCCTTGCGCATGTTGGCTGCGCTTTCCTTGGCCTCTTCCGGCAGGTCGAAGGCGCCGCGCTTGACTTCGGCACGGGTCATGTCGAGCTCGCGGCGAATGTCGGTCGCGGCCTTGCGGACTTCTTCCGTCGCACCCGAGAAGCGGCCGACGGCTTCTTCAACGGCAGACTTCATGGCGTCGCGCATGCGCTGGCTGGTCGCTTCCGACTTCATGCCGGTTTCGGCCAGCAGGCGATCGATATCCGATACCGTGCCGGTGATGCCGCCGCGCAGGCTTGCGGCAATCTCGTTGGCGCGGCGCTCGGCCTGGCTGAGCGCACCGTTGAGCGCGCGGCCTGCTTCTTCCGTGGCTTCCGTGAGCGACTGGCGAAGCGTCTGGGCTGCTTCCTGCGAGCGCAGTTCGGCGGCTGAGAGAACGCGATCCGCGTCCGCATAGGAGCTGGCGAGGCTGGAGCGCAGGTTGCTGGCAATATGGCCGGTCCGCTCTTCGACTTCCGCCATCGCATCGCCGACAAGTGCGCCAAGCGAACGCATGGTGCGCTCGATTTCTTCCGAGCGGCCGATGAGACCGATGGAGAGATCGCGCAGCGCCTGCTGACGCTCTTCGAGCGTCGAGGCGAGGTTCGACTGGGCCGCCGACACCAGTTCCGAAGCCTGGCTGAGCACGCGGGCGTGGTCGTCGAAGCGGCCGGAAATGCCGGCGATCTGGCCGAGGGTGTTGTTGGAGAGATCGACGAGCTTCTCGGACTTGCCCTCCAGAAGGCGGGTCGCCGCGGTCATGACGTCTGCTGCCTTGGCGGCTTCGGTGCCAATACGGCTTGCCGTCTGGTCGAGACGGCTGTCGGCGGCCGAAAGCGTCGTTGCCGACACGTCCAGAACTTCCGCCAGATTGCGGTTCGAGGCCTGCAACTGGTTGATGAGCGTCGAGACATTGTCGCGCAGGCTCGTTTCGGTGGCGTTGAGGGCCTCCGTCGTTTCCGTTGCACGCTGGCTGATGGCATCCATCGCTTCGCCGGTGCGCGAGGTCAGCGCAGCGATCAGCGCGTCGTTCTCCTTGCGGATCTGCGCGGCACTGTTTTCGGCAGCGCTAGAGATGCGGGCTGCCGCCGTTGCGCTGGCATTGGCCAGAAGATCGGCCGCCGGCTGGGCGCGGGTTTCGATCAGCTTGGACATTTCTTCGGCGCGGCCGGCGAGCATCGAATTGAGCTCGCGGGTGCGCTCGTCCAGCGTCGTGCGGATCGTCTCGTGACGGGCAGCCAGCGCGCGCTCTGCATCGCTGAGGCCGCGCACCATGGCTTCGCCGCGCTGTGCAAGTTCCTGATCGGCCTGTGCGACACGGCCGGTCAGCTCCTCGGCACGCTGGGCAGCAAGCTGGGCAAGCTCTTCCGCGCGTGCTGCCGTTTCGTTTGCGAAGCGGTTGGTCGACTCGGCGAGGTTTGAGGTCACCTTGTAAGCTTCCTGGCCGATGATGTTCGTCACTTCGCTCGCGGCGGCAGTCAGCGATGATACGAGACCGGAAGTCTTCTGGTCGATGGTCGAAGCAAGGCGTTCGCCCGCTTCGCTGGCAAGGTTGGCGACGTTCTCGCTGGTGGCGCGGACACGGCCCTCAAGCGCGGTGAGCGACGTCTCGATCTTGCTTCCGGACTCTTCCAGATGCGACGAGATGTTGCCGAGTGCGGCGTCCATGCGGCCGCTGACCGTGGAGGCCAGCTGGTCGATTTCGCGGGCTGCATCCGAGAAGCGGCCGGCAACAGCGCCGGTCGTGCCGGTGACGCTGTCGGTGAGGCGGGCAGCGCTCCGCTCCACAGTGTCGCGCAACGCGGCTTCGCGCTCTTCGAGAGACATTTCCAGCATGCCGGTTGCCGCGGCAATCGATGCACCGATGGCGGTTGCCTGTTCGTTGAGCGTGTCGCCGAGCTGGCCGATGCCGTTCGAAATCGTGTCTGCGATATTGCCGTGGCTCGCGGAGAGCATGCGGCTCATTTCGTTGAGGCCGGAGTTCACCGTAACATCGAACTGCGCATGACCACCCTGGAGCATGGCCGCGAAACGGTCCTGACCCTGGTTGATCGTGCCGGACATGGCATCTTCGTGGCTGCGCAGGACACCTTCGAGATTCTCGATATTGGCCGACATGGTCTGCGCCGAGACGACAACCGTCTGCGACAGCAGGTCTTCGGCCTTTTCGTGGCCGGCCGTGAAGATTGTCGCGGTCTTTTCCAGATTGTCGGTGAACATCGCCTCTGCGCGGTCGATGCTGCTCTGGATCGCGCCGGCGGTCTGGTCGAGACCGGAGGTGAAAAGCGTTTCTGTGCGCTTCATCGTCGCTTCGAAGCGGGTCACGGCCTCGCTCGAACCTTCCGCGAAGGCCGAGTTGACGCGCTCCAGGCCTGCCTCGATCGCACCAGCCGCGCGGCCGGTGCTTTCGGCGAAGGTCGTTTCCATGCTGGCGATACGGTCGTCGAGCGTGCTGCGCAGCGTGTCGGAAGCAATGCCGATCGAGAGCTGCAGGCTGGCTTCGCCTTCGTCGAGCGCGCCGGCAATGCTGTCGGCACCGCGGGTGATGACGGTCTCGATGGAATTGCGGCGCTCTTCAAAGGCGCGGTCGAAGGCTTCCTCATGGGCGATCAGCGAGTTGGAGAGCTGCGCCGTACCTTCGGTCATGATGGTGGAGATGCGTTCCTCGCCGCCGACGAGGGCTTCTTCCAGCGTTGCGGCGCGCGTGTTGAACTCGGAGCTGAAATTGTTGCGCGCCTGATCGAGGCCGCTGAAAATGCGCTCCTGGCCTTCGGAAAGCGCAGTCTCCAGGTTTGCGGCCCGCGTGCTGAACTCTGAAGTGAACTGGTCGCGTGCCTGCTCAAGCCCGCCGAAGAGGGCGGTTGAGCGTTCGGCCAGAACATTGTCGATGCGGATATGGACGTCGTTGACCGACTGGCTGAGCGACTGGCTGTGCTGGCTGATCGTGCTGTCGATCATTTCCTGGCCGGTGCTGAGCGTGGTCGCAATTGCGAAGGTCTGGTCGGACAGGGCCGAGCTCAGACGCTCGATGCTGGTGCCGAGCAGCCCCTGCATCGCTTCCTGATGCGTGCCGACGGTGGTTTCGACGCGGCTGAGGCTGTCGTTGAGCTTCGAGCCGAGTTCGCCTGCGCGGCGGTCGAAGGCTTCGCTGAATGCCGAGAAACGATCGTCGAAGGCGGCGCTCACGCTGCCGATCGTCGATTCGAGCTTCTCTTCGAAGAACCCGGTGCGCAGATCCATGTCCATGACCGCTTCGTCTGCGGCGGACTTGAGGTTCTGGCGGAAGGACGCACCCTTTTCGTCAAGCGCCGTGTTGAGCGAAGAGATGAGGTCGTCGAGACCTGTGACGATGGCGCTCTGGCCAACGGCGAGGCTGTCGTTGATTTCCTGCGTGCGGGCAATCAGCGTTTCGTTAAGCTGGCGGGTGCGCTCGGCAAGGGCAGCATTCAGCTTGGAGGTGTTCTGATCGAGCGTGGAAGCGCGCGTTTCGAACTGCGACAGCAGCTCGTTGCCACGGTTCGTCAGCGCGAAGCTCAGTTCTTCCAGACGCGTGTCGAACTCGTTGGCGAGCGCGAAGCCCGCAGAATTCAGCGTCGAAAGAAGCGTGTCGGACTGTGTGGCAAGCATCGTGCCGATGGTGCTGGCCGCCGTTTCCGACTTTTCCATCAGAAGCGCAGAGCGCGTGTCGATCATCGAGGCGAAGGCTTCGCCGGTGATCGCCATCTGCGCGGTCAGCGATTCGGCGGCGCCGCGCATGTCGGAGGCAAGGCTGTCATGCGCGCCGGAAATGGAGGAGCGCAGGCGCTCGGAGTGATTGATGATCGCTTCGCGTTCGGCGCTCAGTTCGTTGACGAGCGTGCGCACGCGCACTTCGTTTTCCGAGTAGCTGCGCTCCAGCGCGTTGACTTCCGAATGGACCAGCGTTTCGAGCTCGGTGGCGCGCGCAATGGTGCGCTCGATGCCTTCGCTCATCGCGGAGACCTCGCGCCGAACGGCTTGACCGATCGTCATGATGCGCTGAGACGCCATCGTCTCCGGCTCGCTGAGACGCAGTGCGACTTCCGCCATGGAGCGGGCCGCCGAGCGCATCTCTTGTGCGCGGGCCAGAATGAGGCCGAAACCGATGATGAGGAGAACCGGAACGATGACGATGCCGGCAAGCGTCAGGAAGCCGGGGCTTGTCAGCGTGCTGGCGACATTCTCGGTGCCGCCCTTCGGGGTGGAAAGCGCAAGATAGCCAAGCGCGATCGAAATCACGATCCAGATGAAGGCGAAGAGAATGGCGCTGCGGATCACCGTGCGACCCGCACGCGTGTCGAGAGAGCGCAGCAGCGACGAGGATGTCCGCCCCGATGGGTCGTTAGCCGGTGCCAGATAAGGTGACTTGGGAGCGGGCTCGGGACCGAGTTCGCGGGCGAAATCGGGTCGTGATTCAGAGGCGGACTCGGCATTCATGGCTCTTGCAGGTCTCCCATCACCCGGACGCGCATAATTGCTCGCCGGCTGCGAAGCGGCCTTCGGCTTGGCGGTGTCGTCAAAGTCGATCTGGAGGGCTTTCTCCAAAGCGTCAAACGCAGCCTGTTCAACAGGTTCGTTGCCCTTTTTTGTCGCCATGCTTTTACGCCTCGTTACGCACTCTACTCAATGACGGCGCGGGGGACTGTCCTATCCCGCATCGTCAAGCCTTGCACAAGCCAGGATCAATAGACGTTTCTTGTCTTCGGTTTAACCCGCCAGACCATCTATCCACCGTAACCTGACCTCGCAGTCAGGCCCTTCGCGCATACTAACATGCGCGCCTTGCGCTTGGCCACCTGTCATCATTCGGGACAGGGCTGCAAGAGCCTCATCCACGTCCTGCCGACCCTGTCTTCATGCGGGACGCAACCCTCGCATGGTTTCCGACCGTATCGTTCCGGCACAATAGCTTAAATGCGCCTGAAGAGAGGAGTCCTTATTAATGCTGGGCTTTCGCTTCAGCTGTCCGATCAGCATGGACGACGCGCAATTCCTTACCAATTACGGACGTTTAGGCGATGTTAACCATGAATTAAGTTTTCCGTCCAGTTTCCGCCCATTTTTAATCGGATGGCCATTTTCCGCTGCTTTGATGCGCTTGTTCCCGCGCTGCCCTTGCGTGCCGGGTTCAAACTATAACGAAAAAAAGGAAAACAGGTTATGGCATCCTACAATATCGCATTCGCCGCACCCGAAGCGCCGAAGGGTTATGGCCCGTCCGCATCGAAGCCGATCGATCTCGTTCACCTCGCGCGCCAGACCATGGGCGACCGGATGGTTGAGCTGGAGGTCCTGAAGATTTTCGCACGACAGGCCCGTCAGTGCCTCGCCGAACTTTCCGTTGCCGATCAGGATGGCAAGATCGCCACGGCGCATCGCCTGAAGGGCGCCGCCCAGGCCGTCGGTGCCTTCCCGCTTTCCAAGTTCGCGGAAGAAATGGAATCCGGAGCGCTGGATGCCGCGCACATGGCCAAGATGACCGCGGCCATTGCCGAAACCGAGAACTTCATCAACCGTCTCTGCCGCTGAACATCAGCGCTGAAAAGCTTGCAAACGACAAAGGGCGCGTTGCAACGGCAACGCGCCCTTTGTCGTTTGATGTGTCTGGACCCGCTTACGGGTTCTGCTTCTGCTTGCGTCGCGTCTGCAGTTCTTCCAGGATTCTGGCGACTTCCATCTCCAGTGCCACTTCGCTGCGCGGCTTTTCAGGCGCGATTTCTCGCGCGAGCGGCAGCTGCTGGGCCGCGGCGGCAGAGGCGCGAGCTGTCGCGGGGCCCACGCCCGGCATGGCAGGGGCGGCAGTCCGCTGAGCGGCGCGCGGCGTTGTGACCGGCTGACGATCGTTCGCCTGCATTCTTTCGTTCAGAAGCCGTTCGAAGGTCGAAACCTGACGACGCGAAGCATCCGCCTGGCGCGCGGCCTGCAGGGAGGCTGTTGCGGCGGCATCGTTCAGGATGCGCGAACGAAGCATTTCGATGATGGATTCGGCATTGGCTTCGGCAACGGCCGCTGCCGACGGCTTCGCGGGTTCCGGAGCAGGAGTTGCAGGTTCGGGCCGGTAGGCCTGCTGCGGCGGCTGCGGCGCGTGATAATCCTTCGCGTCGAACGCTGCGTTCGGGCCGTAGTTGTATGTATCCTCTTCCGCTTCAGCGGCCGCCTGCTCGGCTTCCCAGGTATTCGCCGGCGGCGGAACCGGCTGCTGCGGGCGAGGGGCGGAAGCCTGGCGCTGCTGTGCCGCACGGCGCGGCGCTTCGGCAATGGCGTCCTGCACCTCTGTACGGCGCTGCAGGGCTGCGGCTGCGGCAATCGCGGCCGATGCCGCAGACGGCTCTTCAAGCCCGATGCGGCTTTCAATCACGACATCGGTCGGGCCACCGATGAGGACGAGGTGTTCCACATTGTCACGTCGGATCAGCACGACACGTCGGCGGCTATCCACCACCGCCGCGTCGATGACGGAAAGGCGCTTGGCGCGTTCCCGCCCGGACATCGCCAGGAGAGGAGACACGGGGCGCTCGCGCAAATATCTGAGGACGCCGGCATAGGCGATCAGCGCCAGGCCAACGACTGCGACCGCTATGACGAAATTCGTCGCCGTCTGCCCGTTCAAGAAGTCCATTTGTCCCCAACCCCTAACCGCACGCCAATGGGACTCGTGTCGATTGCGGCGCAATTGGCCTTCAAGGCGACACGATACTATATACCCCGTAATAACCGGCATGACCTGCCAGCCGACCCCGCAGATCGAGCAACCGTGTCGCCACCCATTTCAAGCTGAAATGTAACGATGCGTGCCGCCGCTGCACCAGACTACACAGAACCGCCATTTTCGTCGAATCCTGCGCTAAAACAATTTGAAAAGCTTTTGTTTTAAAAGCAAGCGCCCTTCCCAAAAAGAGCGGTGGAGAACTGGCGGTCGTCACCCAAAAGCGCCACCCTGTTTTCGCAGGCGTCTTGAACTTGGGCCGTAATCCTAGTGAATTGGAGCAGCTACGCGATGATTCCTTCTGATGTTGGCCTGAGACTGGTCAAAGCGTTGCAGACAAAGAGGCATTGATGACGCAATACAAGCAGGCGGACAATTATGATCCGCCGATCGTGAACAGACCCGCAGGCGCGGGGACCTGGCTGCGCATCGTTGTGCTTGCGGCGGCGTTGACGCTGTCTGCGCTGGCTTTCGTTGTCTTCAAGGACCAGCTTGAAAACGAGCTCGTGCTGGGCGTTCTTGGCGTTCTGGCCATGAGCGGGATATTCTTCCTGGTCTCTGCATTGATCGGCTTCATCGAGGTGATGCCTGCGCCGCGTACCGAGGCCTATGCAAATGCGTTTCTGGATTCGCACCCCGACGGCGCGATCGTCACGGACCGCAAGGGCCGCGTGATTTACGCCAACCGCGCCTACGGCGAACTGACGGGCTCGCGCTCGGTCGCAGCCACGCAAACGCTTGAGGCGCTTCTGTCGCGCGATCCGGATTCCAACCAGGCGCTGTTTCGGCTCGCCAACTCTCTGCGTGAAGGCAAGGCAGGCTTCGAAGAGTTTCGTCTGCGCAAGCCGCTGGGCCCGATCTCGTCCGCGAAGACCGAAGCGCATTGGTATCGCCTGAAGGCGCGCGTGCTGCCGGTCGTGGATGGAGACAAGCATCCGCTTTACATCTGGCAGATCAGCGACATTACCGCCGAGCGCGAGAAGCAGGAGCGCTTCTTCCGCGAGCTTCAGAACGCGATTGATTATCTGGATCATGCGCCGGCGGGCTTCCTCTCTGCCGGCAAGCGCGGCGAGATCTTCTACATCAATGCGACGCTCGCAGGTTGGCTTGGCGTCGATCTCACGAGCTTCCAGCCCGGCAGCCTCAGCCTGTCGCAATTGCTGGCCGGGCAGGGGCTTGCCATTCTTCAGTCCGTCCAGGCGGAACCCGGCCGCGAGCGCACCGAGACCATCGATCTCGATATGCGCAAGACGAACGGTCAGGGCCTGCCTGTGCGCCTCGTCCACCGCGTTTCCGCGACCATAGACGGCGCGCCGGGCGACAGCCGGACCATCGTGCTGGAGCGCACAGGGCTCGGCGACACCCAGCAATCTGGTTCCATTGCCTCCGCGCGCTTCAACCGCTTCTTCAACAACACGCCGATGGCCATCGCCTCGGTGGATGGCGCCGGCAAGATCCTGCGCACCAATGCGCCGTTCATGACGCTCTTCTCAGATATCGTGTCGCGCGACGAAGTGGAGAAGGGCGCACCGCTGGAGCGGATCGTGCATGAGGGCGACCGGCAGATGCTTGCCGATGCGCTCGCCGCCGCCCGCGACCGGCAGGGCAATATCGCCCCCTTCGATTCGCGCCACCCGGCACAGGAAGGCCGTCATTTCCGCTTCTATGTGAACGCCGTCATCGACCAGAGCGATGAGGCGCCGGAAGAGGCCGCTATCGTCTACGCCGTGGAAATCACGGCGCAGAAGGAACTCGAACAGCAGATGGCCCAGACGCAGAAGATGAATGCGGTGGGCACGCTGGCCGGCGGCATCGCGCATGACTTCAACAACGTTCTGACCGCCATTCTGCTTTCGTCCGACCATCTGCTTCTGCAGGCCCGTCAGTCGGATGCCAGCTTCGCCGACCTGATGGAAATCAAGCGCAATGCCAACCGCGCCGCCGTTCTCGTCCGCCAGCTGCTCGCCTTCTCCCGCAAGCAGACCATGCGTCCGACGGTCCTGAACCTGACGGACGTTGTCGGCGACCTTCGCATGCTGGTCGACCGCTTGACCTCTTCCAACGTCAAGCTGGAGATCGACTATGGCCGCGATCTCTGGCCGGTGAAGACCGACCTGTCGCAATTCGAGCAGGTGCTGATCAATCTCTGTGTCAACGCCCGAGACGCCATGCCGAATGGCGGCACGATCACCATCCGCACCCGCAACGTCACTGGCGCAGACGTGCCGGCGATGAACCTTTTGGGCATGCCGGCGGAAGATTTCGTCATGGTCGAGGTCGAGGATACCGGCACCGGCATCGCGCCGGAGATCATGGACAAGATCTTCGAACCCTTCTTCACCACCAAGGAAGTGGGTAAGGGCACGGGTCTCGGCCTGGCCATGGTCTATGGCATCGTGCGTCAGTCGGGCGGCTATATCTATCCCGAATCGGAAGTCGGCAAGGGGACGAAGTTCAAGCTCTTCCTGCCACGCCATATTCAGGAGATATCGGCGCAGCCCGCAGGCTCCGCCAATGCCACGCAGGCCGATGGCAACTCGACAACACCCGAGCACAAGGTGCTTGGCGCCTCCGCCAATGAGCAGGAGATGGACCTGACCGGCAATTCGGCGGTCGTTCTCCTCGTCGAGGATGAAGAGGCCGTCCGCCGTGGTGGCAAGCGCATGCTGGAAACGCGCGGCTACACCGTCCACGAGGCGGGTTCCGGCGTGGAGGCGCTGGACATCATGGAAGAGCTGGACGGCAAGGTGGATATCGTCGTCTCCGACGTCGTCATGCCGGAAATGGACGGGCCATCGCTGCTGCGCGAGCTTCGCAAGAAATATCCGGACATGAAGTTCATCTTCGTCTCCGGCTATGCCGAAGACGCCTTCGCCCGCAACCTGCCGCAGGACGCCAAGTTCGGCTTCCTGCCCAAGCCCTTCTCGCTGAAACAACTGGCTCAGGCCGTGCGCGAAATGTTGGATGGTTGAGACGCGGTTCGCCTATCAGGTCAGACCCGTCTCAGAAATCGAAATAGCCCGCGACAGGCACATGGTCCGAGGGCTTTTCCCAGGCGCGGACATGCTTTTCCACCGCAACGGATTTCAGGCGGTTGGCAGCCTCGGGCGAGAGCATCAGATGATCGATGCGGATACCGTTGTTCTTTTGCCAGGCGCCGGCCTGATAATCCCAGAAGGTATAGACCGGCACGCCATCGCTTGAGGCGCGCAGCGCGTCGGTAAAGCCGAGGTTCTCGATGCGGCGGAAGGCCTGCCGCGTCTTCGGCAGGAAAAGCGCATCGCCCGCCCAGGCGGCGGGTTCGTAGCAGTCATGCGGCTCGGGGATGACGTTGTAATCGCCGGCGAGCACCAGCGGCTCCTCCAGTGCAAGGCGCGATTTCGCGAAGGCTTCCAGCCGTGCCATCCATGCAAGCTTGTAAGGGTATTTCACCGGATCGTCCGGCGGGTTGCCGTTGGGCAGATAGATAGAGCAGACGCGGATCGCGCCCTTCCCGGTTGAGAAAACCGCTTCCATGAAACGCGATTGCTCGTCCGCATCGTCGCCGGGCAGACCGCGCGTCACCTCATCGGGCGAGACCTTGGAGAGGATCGCAACGCCGTTGAAGCCCTTCTGCCCGTGCGTCTCGACATGATAGCCCAGCGCCTCGATCTCAAGGCGGGGGAAGTTCTCGTCCACCGACTTGATTTCCTGAAGGCAGACGATGTCGGGATCGCTTTCCTTCAGCCAGGCGCAGAGGTTTTCGATGCGGGCGCGGACGCCGTTGATGTTCCAGGTGACAATCTTCATTTGCTCACATATCTTACGGCTATCTTTTCCAGGAAGCTGCCTAGTTTGTACCTTCCGTAAAATTCTTCTATGAAAATCTGAAGCGCAGACTGCACTTCAGATGATTTTCTTTCAGATTTTCCCCGAATAGCAGCTGCATAGTACCCTAAGTATGGCACCAGGTCGTCGATTCTTATTATTCCCGTATCCGTCCAATGCTGTAGCAGGACTAATTCCGAAAAAAAGGAGTCGAAACAGTCTCGTATGTATATTAGTTCAGGATCGTGGCCTTCAAATTCGACAACGAGTGCTGCTCTTATTTTATCATTGTTGAACGACATCCTCTCGATTCCGGTCGCAACTTTTTGATACGCCGAAGTGACAATGAATTTATCATCCCAATCTAACATATACAGCGCGTTGCGAATTTCATTATCGGTATAAAAATCATCGATGCGTTCTATGATTTTGATCCGTCGGTTCCAAGCTTGCTCCTGAAAGTACTTTTTGACAGTAAGAAATAATCCCACAAGTGCCAAAGTCGCAGAAAAAGCGCCGACAAGATCGCCTAACTTTATATTCGGATCCCATTGCATGGAATTATATGGCGAAGCTGGTGCCGCAGCCGCAGCTCGCCACCGCATTGGGGTTCTTGATCTGGAAGGACTGGCCGAGCAGGTTGTCGACAAAGTCGATCTCCGAGCCTTCCATGTAGACCAGCGACATCTGGTCGATCAGGACGCGCGCACTGTCGCGCTCGATGACGATATCGTCATCCTGCCGGTCGCCGGTCAGGTCGAACTTGTAGGAAAATCCGGAACAGCCGCCGCCCTCGACGGAGATGCGCAGCGCGTTCTTGTCGGTCTCGGATGCGATGATCTTGGCGATTCGCTTCGCCGCGCTTTCGGTCATGGTTACGTTGACTTCGGTCATGTCTTCATCCTCCGGCCGGGTTCAAGGTCCGGCGGTTGGTTGGAATCCCGCATAAAATGGGGGCAATTTCGATCCCGATCAATCTCTTCCTGTGCGTTCGGTCAAGTTTTTCGCAGGGCCCCTCGCAAATTCGGCGCGAACTTCTTTCATGCCGGGCTTCAGAAGGCTATGTAGGCCGAAGATTGAACAGTTGCAGAGCGAAAATGACTTTCGACAGGAACAGGCTTGGTTTCGGCTATGGCGAGCGCGCCATCTATGCGGCGGACCCGTGGACCACGCGCGGGCGGCTTTATCCCGAAACGGCGAGCCCGACCCGCAGCGATTTCCAGCGTGACCGCGACCGCATCGTTCACACGACCGCCTTTCGGCGTCTGAAGCACAAGACGCAGGTCTTCATCGCCAATGACGGCGATCACTACCGCACGCGCCTGACCCATACGATCGAAGTCGCGCAGATTGCGCGTGCGCTCGCCCGTGCCATGAAGCTCGATGAGGATCTGGCGGAAGGCGTGGCGCTCGTCCACGATTTCGGCCATACGCCCTTTGGCCACACGGGCGAGGATGCGCTGGACGAGTGCCTCAAGCCCTATGGCGGCTTCGACCATAACGCCCAGTCGCTCCGCCTCGTCACCAAGCTGGAGCGGCGTTATGCCGAGTTCGACGGGATCAACCTCACCTGGGAAAGCCTCGAAGGCCTCGTCAAGCACAACGGCCCACTGATGGACAGAGAGGGGAAGGGCACGCGCGGCCCGGTCCCGCAGCCGATCCTCGACTATTGCGCGCTGCATGATCTGGAGATCTCCAGCTTTGCCAGCCTCGAAGCACAGGCTGCCGCCATCGCCGACGACATTGCCTATAACACGCATGACATCGACGACGGTCTGCGCTCGGGTTACCTGACCTTCGAAATGCTGGAGGAAATCCCGTTCCTTGCCGGCTTGATGGCTGAGGTGAGGGGCCTTTATCCGTCGCTCGATCCGTCGCGCTTTACGCATGAGATCATGCGCCGGCAGATCACGCGGATGATCGAGGACGTGATTTCCGTAGCGCAGCAGCGTCTTGAAGCGCTCAAGCCCCAATCCGCGCAGGATATACGCAACGCCGACCGCATGGTCATCGAGTTTTCCGACGCGATGCGTGAAACGGACAAGGCGATCAAGGGCATGCTCTTCACGCGCATCTATCGCCATCCGGAAATCATGCGCATCCGAAAAGGGGCTGCCGATATCGTCACGGACCTCTACAAGGCCTTCATGGACGACCCGAAGCTGATGCGGAAACACCATTGGTACGACCATATTTCTGAACTGCCGGAAGCCGCCAAGGCCCGCCAGGTCGGCGATTATCTGGCTGGCATGACGGACACCTATGCCATTGCCACGCACCGGCAATTGTTTGACCACACCCCCGATTTGCGATAGGCAGCGGCGAATTCAGGCAAGCCGCGCAAGCATTTGCAGCCGGTTTGGCGACGACATCCGCGAAATAGCAATGAACTGAAGCGGACATGCGGTCTTGAAGGATCGCGACAAGGCTTCAGGTCGCAGGAAACGAGACCTATGAATATCTTTCATGACTTTGCCGGCAAGATCAAATCTGTCCTGAACGACATCGACATCTTCAGGGAAAACGGCGCCGGCGCCGATCTCTCCCGCATCACGGTCGAGGCGCCGCGCGATCCCGCGCATGGCGATGTATCGACAAATGTGGCCATGCTGTTGGGCAAGCCGCTGGGGATGAACCCGCGCGATTTTGCCAACCTAGTCGTGGAAAAGCTGCAGGCCGATCCAGATATCGCGGATGTCAGCGTGGCCGGGCCGGGCTTCATCAATATCCGTCTTGCCCCGATCTACTGGCAGAAGCTGTTGAACGCCATGGTCTCGGCCGGCGAGAGCTTCGGCCGCTCCGATCTCGGCAAGGGCCGCAAGGTCAATGTCGAATATGTCTCGGCCAACCCCACCGGCCCGATGCATGTCGGCCATTGCCGTGGCGCCGTTGTGGGCGACACCTTGGCCAACCTGCTCGCCTTCACCGGACATGACGTCACCAAGGAATATTACATCAATGATGCCGGCTCGCAGATCGATGTGCTCGCGCGCTCGGTCTACCTGCGCTACCGCGAGGCATTGGGCGACAAGATCGGTGAAATCCCGTCAGGCCTTTATCCGGGCGATTATCTCGTTCCGGTCGGCAAGGCGCTTGCCGACGAATATGGCTCGAAGCTCCGCGCCATGCCGGAAGATCAGTGGATGCCCATCGTCAAGGAGAAGGCGATTGCGGCGATGATGGCGATGATCCGCGAGGATTTGGCTGCCCTCAACGTCCATCACGATGTCTTCTTCTCGGAGCGCACGCTCCATGACGGCAATGGCGACCTGATCCTGTCGGCGATCAACGACCTGACCTACAAGGGCCACGTCTATAAGGGCAAGCTGCCGCCGCCGAAGGGGCAGGTTCCGGAAGACTGGGAAGATCGCGAGCAGACGCTGTTCCGCTCCACCGACGTGGGGGACGACATCGATCGCCCGCTCATGAAGTCTGACGGCAGCTTCACCTACTTCGCCGCAGACGTCGCTTACTTCAAGAACAAGTACGATCGTGGCTTCAACGACATGATCTACGTTCTGGGTCAGGACCATGGTGGTTACGTCAAGCGTCTTGAGGCTGTCGCCAAGGCGGTGTCCGGCGGGGCAGTCCATCTGACGGTGCTGCTCTGCCAGCTCGTCAAGCTCTATCGTGATGGCGAGCCGGTGAAGATGTCGAAGCGCTCCGGCGATTTCGTCACGCTGCGCGACGTGGTCGATGAGGTCGGTCGCGACCCGGTCCGCTTCATGATGATTTATCGCAAGAACTCCGAACCGCTCGATTTCGACTTTGCGAAAGTCACCGAGCACTCCAAGGACAATCCCGTCTTTTACGTGCAGTATGCGCATGCGCGCTGCGAATCAATTTATCGACAAGCGCATGAAGTCTATCCCGAGCTCGACCTTGCAAATCTTCCGTTTGATGACAGAATTGCGTCATTGATCGATGATCCGGCAGAGTTGCAGCTTGTGGCAAAACTTGCGGAATACCCCCGGATTATCGAGGCTGCAGCGGTTTCGCAGGAGCCTCATAGGGTCGCATACTATCTTTATGACCTTGCGGGCGTGTTCCACGGACACTGGAATAAGGGCAAGGAAAATACCGGCTTACGGTTTGTTAACGATAAAAACCGAGAATTGACCGTGGCCAGGCTGGGATTGGTGAGGGCAGTGGCATCCGTTTTGAAGTCGGGACTCGGGATTACCGGGACGGCTGCGCCAGACGAGATGCGGTGACCGTCGCCATTTGCCCATAATGTCCTGGCAGGTAACGCAAGCTTTTGCGAGTGGACAATATGGCAGATAACAGACGCGCCGGTGAACGGACAATCCTCCGCGGGGACGTAGAAGGAAACGATACGCTCGCGGAGATTTCCAGGGCGCTGGAGACCGAACGGCGCGCGCCCGTGGCAGTCGGCGCCGGATTCGTTCCCCCAACCGGTGGACAGGTGTCGAATATTCCGGCCATGGCTGATCTGGAAGATGAGCTCCTGCGCGAGTTTGCTCTCTATGAAGGGCCGCGCGAGCCTTTGGCACGAGACATGACTGGGCGCGAACCGGCTCGAAAGGTTGAGCCGAGCTTTGCCCCGGCTGCGCGCCCGGCAGTTGCTGACCGGAAGGCAATTGCACCATCTGTTGCCATCGATGATGACGATGACACGATGCCGCCCATGGATGGGAGCATTCCGTTCCGTGCTGCGCGTGCAGCGCCGATTGTCCGCGCACCTGTTGCTGCGGCAGAGCCTGCCCGGATAGAGCCCGAGCCGCCGGTCGTGTTCGACGCTGAACCCGAAACGGAGATGAGGATTGCTCCTTCGGATCTGGAACAGGAATTTGCTCTTCAAGCTGCCGAAGAGACGGTCCAGTTTTCCGGCCCGGTTCCCGATCTGGCCGATTGGGACCTTGAGGACGAAAATCAGTCTGTCGAAGCGTTCGTCGAGCCGATGGTTGACGTCGCAGAACATGTCGCCGCCGAACCTGCCGTTGATGTCGATGCCGTCAACGATGATGCTGAGCCGGTCTTTGCTGGTCCCGTGCCGGATTTCGATTTTGAGGATGAGCCGCAGTTTGCCGGTCCTGTCCCCGAGGTCGAACTGGATGATTCAGATCTCGCGATCGATGAGCCGGCTTTTGCCGGACCCGTTCCTGATTTTGATTTCGACGAGGTCGAACCGGGCGCCACTGCCGAAACGGCAGAACCGGAAGCAAATCTTCAACTGGACTCCGAGCCGGAACTGTCGCTTGGTGCCCTTGATCTGAGGCGGGATGACGTGGTCGAGCCGACTTCGCCCTTCGCAGCCTGGAAGAATGATCGCCTCGCTGCAGTCGAAACGACGACGCCCGCCTGGTTGTCCGCTGCTGCCGTGACGCCGAAACGGTCTGAGTCTGTCGAGGAAAATGCCGAGTTTGCCGCACCTGCCGTCGCGGAAAACGCCGTTGGACACTCTGCCGTCCTGGCGTTGCAGGAGGAGTCCGAAGAGGAAAAGGAAGCTCCTGCCTCTTCGGAGTTTGAGGACTCTCTGCTCGAGGACTTCGAATTCGAACTTGATGCCGATGATCTTGTCGGCCTCGAAGTTGCGCCTGAAAAGGAAACTGTCGAAGCCTTCGGCTCAAAGGTCGAGCCTGCATCTGACGTTCCCGTCATCGATGTGTCCAGGGATAAGCCGTCTGCGGTTGCGCCCTATCTGTCGGTTGAGCCCGAATTCCCGTCCTTTGCAGCTCTGACTGCCACGGCGGCCGCAGGTGCTGCGGTCGATCCGGTTCTGGGCGTTGCCGACTGGCTCAAGCCCATGTCGGCTGCTCCAGTCGCGGAGGCAAAGGACGAACTCGATTTCAAGGAATTCGAGTTCGATTTCGACGAGGACGCGATCGAGGCGGAAGTCTCGCGCGCAGTGATGTCGGAACTCCAGGTCGGTGCGACGGCTCTGCCGCCGGTTGACGAAATGCCTTTCGATCCCACTGCGATTACGGAAATTGAGGACCGTATGCCGGCATCGTTCGGCAATATGGACGTCCCGCAGGTTCCCGAAACAGAGGGTGAGACGGTTCCGAAGCCTGTGTCCGACTTCGATTACGATATTGAAGCGGAAATGGCGGAGCTATTCGCCATGGGGAGCAAGACAAAAACGCAAGGCCTGAATGCGCCAATGCTGGACGAGCAGAATACGGCGCAAGAAGGAGACAGTGACGGTCTCGCAAACGAGATTATCCGCTCGATCCACGAAGCTCCGGCGATCCCGGCTGGGCGTGCTTTCGACATGGCAGATGTCAATGCCGCATCCACGGGCTTCGTCGCGCGCTACGCCCGGCTTGCCGCCTTTGCCGCCATTGTCGCCTTTGCCGGCCTCGGTGCGGTGATGCTGTGGCGCTCGGGCGATGTGCGTGGGGTGACCAGCGATGGCACGCCGCGCGTGATCATGGCCGACAAGTCGCCGATCAAGGAAGTTCCCGATGAGCCTGGCGGAAAGCAGGTCCCGAACCAGGACAAGGCGGTTTACGATCGGGTTGCGGGCAAGTCTGCCGAAGTCGTGAAGCAGGGCAGTCTGATAGCGAATGCGGAAGAGCCCGTGAATGTTGCCGAGAAGACTCTTGGCGACGAAGCGGCAGTGCCGCAGGGCGCTCAGGCTCCCGGAGTGTCCGATGCGTCCGCGGCGAACGATACGGACGCACGCCTGCCGGCGACGCCTTCGCAGCCGGCTGCCGACGGTCAGGCCCCGAACGAATCGGTCTCGCCTCGCAAGGTGAAGACCATGATCGTCTTGCCGAACGGCACGCTTGTCGCGCGGGAAACGAATGCGCCGGCCACACCGACCCCTCAAGCGAAGCCGACCGCCGCTGATGCGGCTATGACGGCGCCGGCCGCGACCGCCAAGGTCGAAGCCTCGCAACCGGCGGCGACGATCACGCCTGCCGCAGGCAACACAGCACCGGCATCGCAGCCGACCGCCGACAAGGCGCCGGCAACAAAGCCTGTCGCGACGCCTGTTCCCAAGGCGCGCCCTGCCGACCAGCCGGTGAATGTCGTCGGAACGGTCACGCAGCGCGGCAACACGATCACGCAGCCGAACCTACCTGCTGAAAAGCCTGCCGCGCAGCAGGCGGCAGCGACGAAGCCCGTTCAGCAACAACCGACTGCCGTACCAGCAGCATCGAATGCGCCTGCCGGATCATACGTGATCCAGATCGCGTCGCTTCCCTCCGAGGCCGAGGCGCAGAAGTCCTACTCGAACCTGTCGGCCAAGTTCTCCTCGGTCATCGGCGGCAAGAGCCCGGACATCAAGCCGGCGGAGATCCCCGGCAAGGGCACCTATTATCGTCTGCGCGTCGTTGCAGGCAGCAAGGATGAGGCCATCGCCCTTTGCGCCCGCTACAAGGCAGCGGGCGGAAGCTGCCTCGTTTCCCGCTGAGACCAGAGCTTGAACAGTTTACGGTCGCCGCCTGTCATGGCGGCGATCCAATTTTCATGGATGGATCATGACAGACACACGCGCACTTATCCTCGGTTGCTCAGGCCCGGTCCTCACGGAAGAGGAAAAGGCCTTCTATCGCGATGTTCAGCCCTGGGGCTTCATCCTCTTCGGTCGCAACATCGAAAGCCTGGACCAGGTCAAACGGCTGACGAATGATCTGCGCGAGACCGTTGCGGGCCGCCATGCGCCGGTGCTGATCGACCAGGAGGGCGGCCGCGTGCAGCGAATCAAGCCGCCGCTGACCGACAAGTACCCCTCCGGCTCCGACCTTGGCGCGATCTATGCTTCGGACAAGGAGAAAGGTTTGCGTGCCGCCTGGCTGATGTCGCGCCTGCACGCCTTTGACCTCCTGAAGCTTGGGATCGATGTCGATTGCCTTCCTGTTCTGGATGTCCCGATCGTGGGCTCCAGTGACGTCATTGGCAGCCGCGCCTATGGTCGTGATCCGGAAACTGTGACAGCCATGGGGCGTGCTGCGGCACAGGGGCTGAAAGACGGAGGCATGCTGCCGGTGATGAAGCACATGCCGGGCCACGGCCGCGCCTTCGCCGATTCGCATCACAATTTGCCCATTGTCGACGTGCCGCGCGAAACGTTGGAGGCGCATGATTTCGCGCCCTTCAAGGCCATGCACAACGAACTCATGGGCATGAGCGCCCATGTCGTTTTCACGGCGATCGATCCGGAACGGCCGGGTACGACATCGAAGATTGTGATCGACGAGATCGTGCGCGGCTATATCGGCTTCGACGGACTTCTGATGTCGGATGACACCTCGATGAACGCGCTTGCCGGAACAATTGGGGAGCGTGCGCGGGACATTGTTGCGGCGGGCTGCGATATCGTGCTTCACTGCAATGGCGTGATGGCGGAAATGCAGGCCGTCGTGGCCGAAGCACCGGTCCTGAGTGGCATATCCAAGGCGCGCGCCGATGCGGCACTTGCAGGTTTTGCCAAGCCGGATGCTTCCGACGAAGCCGCCTTGCGCGCCGAGTTCTTCGCGATGGTCCCCTCTGCCTGAGAGGGGCAGGGGGTAAGACGTCAGATGGCCGAAGGGCAGAAGCAGGCCGCTGCGCCGCTTGAGAAACTGTGGGACGCGGATGCGGAGCGCGGGGTTAGCGAACCCGCGCTGCTGATCGACGTCGCCGGTTTCGAAGGCCCGCTCGACCTGCTCCTCCATCTGGCCCGCACCCAGAAAGTCGATCTGTCGCGCATCTCCGTGCTGGCGCTGGCCGAGCAATATCTGGTCTTCGTCGAGCAGGCCCGCGCCATTCGCATCGAACTGGCCGCCGATTACCTCGTGATGGCCGCCTGGCTTGCCTATCTCAAATCGCGTCTCCTCATTCCGCAGCAGCCCAAGGATGGCGAGCCGACGGGTGAGGAAATGGCGGCGAGCCTCGCCTTCCGCCTCAAGCGGCTGGAAGCGATGCGCAACGCCGCCGAAAAGCTCGTCAATCGCGACCGGCTGGGCCGCGATGTGTTCCCGCGTGGCGCGCCGGAACTGATCCCGGTCGAGCGCCGCTCTGCCTTCGAGGCAAGCCTCTATGATCTTCTGACGGCCTATGCGGCGCTGCGCCAGCGGCAGGCGGTCACCAATGTTGTGATTGCCCGGCGCAAGGTCTGGTCGCTGGTCGAGGCACGAACTCTGCTCTCGCGTATGGTTGGCGAGATTTCGGATTGGGTGTCGCTGGATATTTATCTCGCCCGCTATGCGGCCGACCCGCAGGAACGTAGAACCATGATCGCCAGCGCCTTCGCCGCTTCGCTCGAAATGGCCCGCGAGCGCAAGATCGAGCTTCGCCAGGATGGCGCCTTCAAGCCGCTCTTCATGCGGCCGGGTGAAAAAGCCGGGGAGTTGGGCGAGGGGAGTGCTGGCGCATGACCATGGCCGAAACGTCAGACTTGATCGATGTGACCGATACGAGTGCCGACGATCCGCGTTTCGTTGAAGCCTGCCGCATGGCCGAGGCGCTTGTCTTTGCCTCGGCGCAGCCGGTGTCCGAGGGCTTCCTGACCGAGCGCCTTCCGCGTGGTGTCGATGTAGCCCTCGTCATGGCGACGCTGAAGAACGATTATGTCGCCCGCGGAATCCACCTCGTGCGGATCGAAGGGCACTGGGCCTTCCGAACCGCACCTGATCTCTCTTTTGCCCTTCGCTCGGACGAGCGCGAGCCGAAGAAACTCTCACGCGCCGCCCTCGAAGTTCTCGCTATCATCGCCTATCACCAGCCGGTGACGCGGGCCGAAATTGAAGATATTCGTGGGGTCCAGACCTCGCGCGGCACGCTGGACGTGCTGATGGAAGCCGGTTGGGTGCGCTTCCGCGGCCGCCGCCGCACGCCGGGCCGCCCTGTGACCTTTGGGACGACCCGAGACTTCCTCGACCATTTCGGTCTTGAGGAGGTCCGCGACCTGCCGGGCCTGGAAGAGTTGCGCGGGGCAGGGCTGCTGACGGGCCGCATGCCGCCGAACTTCAACATTCCATCCCCCCTGTCCGATGACGAGCTGACAGAGGATGAAGACCCGTTGACGCAACTCGACCTTGAAGAACTTGGCCTCTTGACACCGGGCGGTAAAGAAGAGGAATAAGTTCCGCTTTTGTCGGCCTGCTCAGAGGCTATGAATCCGGACGAACAATTGTCGAAGTCAGTTCAACAGCAACCTCTGGCACCAGAAGGCCGCAGCCGTCGAACGGCCGGTGTGACCTTTGCCGCGCGTCTCGCATTCGACGATGTTCGTCACAGCTTTCACGGCAAGGAGACGATCCGCGGCATTTCGCTGGTCGCAGAGCCCAGCGAAGTCCTCTGCCTTCTGGGACCTTCCGGTTCCGGCAAGACCACGCTGCTGCGGATCGCCGCCGGCATTGAGGTCCAGTCGAGCGGGCGCATTCTTCTCAACGACCGCGAGATCGCCGGGCCGTCAAACTTCCTGCCGCCGGAGCGGCGCGGCATCGGCCTGATGTTCCAGGATTTTGCGCTCTTCCCGCACCTGACGATCCTCGACAATGTCCGATTTGGCCTGACCGCGCTACCGAAGCAGGCGGCCATAGAAGAGGCTATGGCGGCCCTTGCCCGCGTCGGGCTTGACCATGCGGCGGAGAAATATCCGCATGCGCTTTCCGGCGGCGAGCAGCAGCGCGTGGCGCTGGCCCGCGCGCTGGCACCGCGTCCCGCGGTTTTCCTTATGGACGAGCCCTTCTCGGGCCTCGATTCCCGGCTGAAGGACAGCGTTCGCTCCGAAACGCTTGCGATCCTGCGCGAGACCCGCGCCACGGCAATCGTCGTCACCCATGATGCCGAGGAAGCCATGCTGATGGCAGACCGGATCGCGCTTCTGCGCGATGGCCGTCTGGTCCAGTCCGGCCCCTCCGAGGAGCTTTACCGCCGTCCGGCAAGCCTGTTTGCCGCTGGTTTCTTCTCCGACATCAACATCTTTGCCTCGGTTGTCCGGGGCGGCGTTGTGGAAACGCCGCTGGGGCGCACGACCGCCACGGGTTTCGCGGAAGGCACGCCGGTCAAGGCTGCTGTCCGGCTGTCGGATGTCAAGGCGAGCGGCGAGGGCGGGCGCATCCCCGCAAGAATTTTGTCGCGGCGTTTTCTGGGCGTGGTCGAAGTGCTGCGATTGGCCGTACCCGGCGTCGAAGAACCGGTACGCGCCCGAATTCGTGCCGACCAGTTGCCGCAGGGCTTGCGCGACATATCGCTAGACGTTAACGAACGCGACATAATGGTGTTTGAAAAAGACGCTTGAACGTCTTACATCGTTTGGGGAACAAATAAGCCTCCGGTGTTCGGAGGCGTCAGGAAGGAGATTCCGATGGGTTCTTTTAGCATGGTGCATTGGCTGATCGTTCTGGTCGTCGTGCTTCTGTTCTTCGGTCGCGGCAAGATCCCGGAATTGATGGGTGACCTGGCAAAGGGCATTCAGAACTTCAAGAAGGGCATGTCCGAGGAAGATCCGGCGGACAAGGCAAAAACTGTCGATCACAAAGCCGACGAAGCCAAGTAATATCAGCGCTGAACGCGCAGTCTGAGGTACTTCAATGCTGGATATCGGCTGGACCGAGCTCTTGGTCATCGCCATCGTTTTGATCGTGGTGGTCGGGCCGAAGGACCTGCCGCCCATGCTGCGCGCTTTCGGCAAGATGACGAAACGCCTCCGCGTCATGGCTGGCGAGTTTCGCCAGCAGTTTGACGAGGCACTTCGCGAGGCCGAACTGGACGATGTCCGGCAGACCTTCTCGGACGCGCAGAAGCTTAATCCGGTCAATTCGCTCAAGGATGCGCTGAACCCGCTGCGCCAGATGGGTAACGAAATCCGCAGCGACATCCAGAACGCGGCGAAATCCGAGCCTGCCAAGATCGGTGAGCCCTGGAGACCGGAAGTTGAGGTCAAGGCGCCCGGTGAGCCGCCGACTTTCCCGGTTGCCGAGGCACCGACGGTGACCACACCCACCTCCGCCGAAACGCCGGCCTCGCGCGATCCTGGAAACGAAGGCAATAAACCCGTCCGCAAGCCTCGCACGCCGAAGGCTTCCGCAGTTTCAGAAGCCGCCCCGGCAGACGTGGCTCCGGTCGCCGCGCCGGTAGAGGCTCCTTCTTTGCCAAAGACGAAGCCTGCGTCGCGCAAGAAGGCGGCTGTTGCCGCCGAGCCTTCGGTTGCTCCCTTGGAAACTGTTTCCGTGCCGGTCAAAAAAACCGGCGTTCGCAAGGCAACCGCAAAGACTGCCGAGCCCGCCGCACCGGCCGCGACAAAAACCATGACACCGAAAAAGCCTGCCACCAGAGCCAAAAAGACGGGTGATGCATGACCGCTGAGGATATCGACGACAAGCCGCAGCCACTCATCGAGCATCTGGTCGAGCTCCGCGCCCGCCTGATCAAGTCTCTGGCAGCGTTCTTCGTTGCTTTTTTGGTATGCTTCTTTTTCGCACGCGACCTCTTCAACCTGCTGGTCATCCCCTACAAGTGGGCGGTCCTGTGGGCGCACATGGATGTGAAGAAGGCGGAGTTCATCTATACCGCCCCGCAGGAATTCTTCTTTACGCAGCTGAAGGTGGCGATGTTTGGCGCCATGGTTCTGGCATTTCCGATCATTGCCTCGCAGCTTTACCGCTTCGTGGCGCCCGGTCTTTACAAGAACGAACGCGCGGCCTTCCTGCCGTTCCTGATTGCCTCGCCCGTGCTCTTCCTGCTGGGCGCTGCACTCGTCTATTTCTTCTTCACGCCCATGGTCATGTGGTTCTTCCTGCGCATGGAAGTGTCCGGTTCGGAAAGCCAGGTCGCCGTTCAGCTCATGCCGAAGGTCTCGGAATATCTGAGCCTGATCATGACGCTGGTTTTCTCCTTCGGTCTGGTCTTCCAGTTGCCGGTCGTGACATCGCTGCTCATCCGCGCCGACATCCTGCGCACGCAGACGCTGGTCGAGAAGCGCAAATATGCCATCGTGCTCGCCTTCGTTGTCGCCGCCGTCCTGACGCCGCCGGATCCGATGTCCCAGATCGGTCTTGCACTGCCGACGATCCTTCTCTACGAAATCGCAATCTATGCCGGACGACTCATCGAAAAGGGTCGCGGCAAGGAGAAGGCTGCGGAAGAAGAGCAGGCGACCGGACAAGAGGTCGCATCCTCCTCCGAGTCTGAGAACGGCGGGGCGTGACGACCGGCCCTGCCACGATATCGGGGCGGGGCTTTCTGAAGACGAAGCTGCCACCCTTCGAAAACTGACTTGTCTTCGAAGGCTAAGAAGCAATGCTCGACATCAAATGGATCAGGGACAATCCGGCAGCGCTTGACGCTGCTCTGGCGAAACGTGGCGCTGAGGCTCTTTCGGCTTCCGTCATCGCGCTCGATGAGAAGCGCCGCTCCCTCGTCCAGTCCGTTCAGGACATGCAGTCGCGCCGCAATTCAGCCTCCAAGGAAATCGGCGCCGCCATGGCGCAAAAAAACACCGAGCTTGCCGATAAGCTGAAGGCCGAGATGGCCACGCTCAAAGAAACGCTTCCCGGTGCCGAAGAGGAAGAGCGCAAGGTTAGCGCCGAACTCACCGACATGCTCTCGCGCATTCCCAACATTCCGTTGGACGATGTGCCTGTCGGCAAAGACGAGCATGACAACGAGGTCAAGCGCGTCGTCGGCGAGAAGCCCGGCTGGAACCATGCGCCGCAGGAGCATTACGAAATCGGTGAAGGCCTCGGCTACATGGATTTCGAACGTGCCGCCAAGCTTTCCGGCGCCCGCTTCACGGTTCTGACGTCGCAGCTTGCCCGCATGGAACGCGCGCTCGGCCAGTTCATGCTCGACCTCCACACGCGTGAACACGGCTACACGGAAGTCTCCTCGCCGCTGATGGTGCGCGACGAGGCCATGTATGGCACCGGCCAGTTGCCAAAGTTCGCCGAAGACCTCTTCCGCACCACCGACGGTCGCTGGCTGATCCCCACGGCGGAAGTGACGCTGACCAACCTCGTCGCCGGCGAAATCCTCGACCAGGACAAGCTGCCGCTGCGCTTCACTGCGCTCACCCCGTCCTTCCGCTCTGAGGCAGGTTCGGCCGGTCGCGACACGCGCGGCATGCTGCGTCAGCATCAGTTCTGGAAATGCGAACTCGTCTCGATCACCGATGCCGAAAGCTCGATTGCCGAACATGAGCGCATGACGGCCTGCGCCGAAGAAGTTCTGAAGCGTCTCGGCCTGCATTTCCGCACCATGACCCTCTGCTCCGGCGACATGGGTTTCGGCGCGCGCAAGACCTACGATATCGAGGTCTGGCTGCCCGGCCAGAACACCTACCGCGAAATCTCGTCCTGCTCGGTTTGTGGCGATTTTCAGGGACGCCGCATGAATGCGCGTTACCGCAACGCGTCCGACAAGACGCTGAACTTCGTTCACACCCTCAACGGGTCGGGAACGGCTGTCGGCCGCTGCCTCATCGCCGTGATGGAGAACTATCTCAACGAAGACGGCTCGATCACCGTCCCGGACGTACTGCTCCCTTATATGGGCGGCATCACCCGTATCGAGAAGGCCGCCTGATCGGATGCGCATCCTGCTCACCAACGATGACGGCATTCACGCTCCGGGGCTCGCCGCCCTGGAGCGCATTGCCCGCACACTGACCGACGATGTCTGGATCGTTGCGCCGGAGAGCGACCAGAGCGGTCTGGCTCATTCGCTGACGCTCAACGATCCGCTGCGCCTTCGCAAGGTTTCGGATCGGCATTTCGCGCTGCGCGGCACGCCGACCGATTGCGTCATCATGGGCATCCAGGAAGTCCTGAAGGGCAAGCCGGATCTGGTTCTGTCCGGCGTGAATTCCGGTGCGAACATGGCCGATGACGTGACCTATTCGGGCACGGTCGCCGGCGCCATGGAGGGCGCGTTGCAGGGCGTTCGCTCCATTGCCCTTTCGCAGGCCTACATTTTCGACGGAGAGCGCAAGGTTCCGTGGGAAGTCGCCGAAGCCCACGCGCCGGGGCTTGTCGAGAAGCTGATCGGTGTCGAACTACCGGCCTTCAGCTTCCTCAATGTCAACTTCCCGAACTGCCGGCCGGAAGAGGTCAGGGGCGTCGAAGTGACGAACCAGGGTAAGGTCACTTTCGGCGTGCTCGCCGAACAGCGCCGCGATGGTCGAGGCTTCCCCTATTACTGGCTTAAATTCGACGGCCGGAAGTCTGACTTGAAAGCGGGCACCGACGTGAACGCGCTGGCCGAAGGGCGCATTTCCGTCACCCCGCTCAAGTTGGACCTCACGGATTATGCGGCACAACAAGCGCTGAAATCAGCGCTTTCCGTGGAGTAAAGCTTTGGAATCCGGGCTCGGCGACAAGGAAGAATTTGCGGCTCTGGTCATGCGCCTCCGCTCGGAGGGCGTTTCCAATGCCAGCCTCTTCAACGCGATCGAGCAGGTCCCGCGTGGCCTCTTCGTTCCGCCGACCTATGCCCGCGAGGCCTGGTCGCGCCACTCGATCCCGATTGAATGCGGCGCCTTTGCAGAAGGCGTGGATCTCGCGGCGAAGGTGGTGCATCTCCTCAATCTCCATCCCGATCACCGCGTGCTCGAGATCGGGACCGGCAGTGGCTACACCGCAAGCCTCATGGGAAAGCTCTGCCAGCGGGTTCTGACGGTCGATCGCTACCGGACTCTGGTCGAGAACGCCCACGGCCGATTCGGCAAGATCGGCGGCGGCAACATCTTTTCGCGTCAGGCCGATGGCATGAATGGACTTCCGGGCGAGGGAACTTTCGACCGGATTCTTGTCACTGCCGCGTTTACGACGATGCCACGAATCTTCGCCGAACAGGTCGTGCCCGGCGGCGAGATGCTGGCTCCGATGAACCTGGAAGACGGCCGCTGCATGATGATCCGCTTCACCAAAGTAGGTGTTCGGTTCGAACGAACGGAACTCTTCGAAGTGCCTTATCTGCCTCTTGAACCGCATATGGCCAACGCCCTCTGAGGCGTTCAGCTTCAGCCGGTCAACCGGCGGCCGGAATTAGCGAATCCCGAAAAATAATGACTGCTCGCAGCGTTGCCTTAACCCGTCGGTAACCCTAACGCGCTTTAATGGCTTCACGAGAGTTTCTTGTAGAGACGGGGCCAGTAATGCGTAACAGAATTGCGTCAGCGTACAAAAATCCGGCAGTTCGGTTCCTTGCGATTGCGCTTTTGGCCGGCACTGCGGCCGGTTGCAGTTCCGATGCGACGCGCTTTGATAGTTTCTATCACTCTGCCGACAATATCAGCACGGGGTCCATCCAGGGCGGTGGCACGGGTCGGGTCCCGACCCCGAGCGCCGATGTGGCCTCCGCGGGCAATCTGCCGCCGCGATCTGATCTTTCTGACCCGATGAGTCAGCCGCTTCCGCCGGCTCAAGCCAACACCCAATACGGTTCGCCGCTGCCGGTCGCTTCCAACGCACGCGCCGTGACCAGTTCGCCGGTTCAGTCTGCAGCGTTGGGCGCCCCCCTGCCGCCGGCTGCGCCTGCGGCGTCTGCTCCCGTCCGGCAGGCTGCAAATGCACCTGTACCTGCGCCGTCAAAGGGGCACACCAACATCCGCATGATCAAGGGTCCGGATCCGATCTCGACCGGTACTGTCCCTGTATCCCAGCAGGCTTCCACCAATCCGGCCAAGCAGGTTGCTGCTGTCGAGCCGAAGGTGGCGGATCAGGCCAAGCCAGCGCAGGCGCCGACGAAGATCCCGGTTCCCACCAAGGGTCCTCATCAGCAGGAAGCCGTTCTGCCGTCTGCGCCGCAGGCCGAGAAGAAGAAGGTTGCTGTTGCTGAAGCCAAGGATGGCGCAAAGGGCGCGACCCACAAGGTTGTTTCCGGCGAGAGCCTTGTTGCCATCGCCAAGAAGAATGGCGTGACGGTTGAAGCCCTTCGTGCCGCAAATGGATTGACCAGCAATGCCGTTCGCGCCGGTCAGGAGTTGAAAATCCCTGCTGCCGCATCGACCAAGGTTGCCGAGAAGCCTGCGACTGAAAAGGTCACGGCAGACGAGATCACTACTTCTTCGGTCTCGGGCAAGCCCGATGCGCCGTTGAAGCCCAAGGCTACACAGCCGGCCGCTGCAGCCGCCGCTGCTCCAGCCGAATCGAAGGATAGCGTATCGTCGGCAGCGGGCACGCAGGTTGCCTCTACGGCGCCCGCAGAAACCGGAATCGGCAAGTATCGCTGGCCGGCAACCGGCGCTGTCATCGCCGCTTATGGCGCCAATGTCGATGGTCAGCGCAACGATGGTATCGACATCTCGGTTCCGGAAGGTACGCCGGTCAAGGCTTCTGAAAACGGTGTTGTGATCTATGCCGGCAACGGTCTGGAAAAGCTCGGTAACACCGTTCTCGTCCGCCACTCCGACGGCAAGGTCACGGTCTACGCTCATCTGAAGAGCATCGACGTCAATCGTGGCGACAAGGTCAACCGTGGCCAGGTCCTGGCCGCTTCCGGGATGTCCGGCAACGCTTCGCGGCCGAAGCTGCACTTCGAAGTGCGCAAGAACTCGGCCCCGATCAACCCGATGTCCTTCCTCGAATAGTTAAGACTTCCCCCGAATTGTATTGCGTCTCGGGGAGTGCGTGAAGGGTCCGGCGGCAACGCCGGACCCTTTGCCGTTTTGGCACAGGACGCAAATTTTACAACGATTCCGGAATTCCGAGCAGCGCCCGACAGGCACGTGCGTCTTTGAACCCGCCACGCTTGAGTGTCACGAAAACCGGAAAATTTCTTGAGGTTCTGCAAGCCCTTAGACGAATGAAGCCGCCAGGTGGGGGACCCGGCGGCTTGTCAATCGGGGCGCTGTTGGGGGCTGCGCCCGAGGCTTTCGCCTCATATGTCAGCGGCTTCGGTTGGGGGGCATCCGCTGATGAAGAGGATAATGGCGACAAATCCATGCATTTGGGTAAACCGTTTTTGCGAATTTTCGCACATCGGCAAAAACTTGTGTCCGCGACGCACGGCAATTCCTGGCGGTGGGCAGCTTCCCTCTGGGCCGTTGTTGTTCTATGAGAAGCGCGGATCAAACTCCTCAGCCATAGGGAAAAGAACATGACCGCCATTGTTGACATTATCGGCCGCGAGATCCTCGACAGCCGTGGCAACCCGACTGTCGAAGTCGATGTCATCCTCGAGGATGGCAGCATGGGCCGCGCAGCCGTTCCGTCGGGTGCTTCCACGGGCGCGCACGAAGCCGTCGAGCTGCGCGATGGTGGCAAGCGCTACCTCGGCAAGGGTGTGGAAAAGGCTGTCGCTGCCGTCAACGGCGAAATCTTCGATGCCGTCGGCGGCATGGACGCCGAAGACCAGATCGCGCTCGACCAAGCCATGATCGAACTGGACGGCACCCCGAACAAGAGCCGCATCGGTGCAAACGCCATTCTGGGCGTTTCGCTGGCTGCTGCCAAGGCTGCTGCGGATGCTGCCGGCCTTCCGCTCTATCGTTACGTGGGTGGCGCTGGTTCGCGCTTGCTCCCGGTCCCGATGATGAACATCATCAACGGCGGCGCGCATGCCGACAACCCGATCGACTTTCAGGAATTCATGATCCTGCCGGTCGGCGCTGAAAACCTCCGCGAAGCAGTGCGTATCGGCTCGGAAGTTTTTCACACGCTCAAGAAGGAACTGAGCGCTGGCGGCTACAACACCAATGTCGGCGACGAAGGTGGCTTTGCGCCGAACCTGAAGAGCGCGCCGGAAGCGCTCGACTTCATCGTCAAGTCGATTGAAAAGGCTGGCTTCCGTCCGGGCGAAGACGTCTATCTCGGCCTCGACTGCGCCTCGACCGAATTCTTCAAGGACGGCAAGTACGTCATGGAAGGCGAAGGCCGCACGCTCGAATCCGGTGCCATGGCGGAATACCTCGCCGAACTCGCGGCTCGATATCCGATCATCACCATCGAAGACGGCATGGCCGAAGACGACTGGGAAGGCTGGAAGCTGCTGACAGAAAAGATCGGCGCCACATGCCAGCTCGTCGGCGACGATCTGTTCGTCACCAACTCGTCGCGCCTGCGCGACGGCATCAAGATGGGTGTCGCCAACTCGATCCTCGTCAAGGTCAACCAGATCGGTTCGCTCTCCGAAACGCTCGACGCTGTCGAGACCGCGCACAAGGCAGGCTACACCGCCGTCATGTCGCATCGTTCGGGCGAAACGGAAGACTCGACCATTGCCGATCTCGCGGTTGCCACCAACTGCGGCCAGATCAAGACCGGTTCGCTCTCGCGTTCCGACCGCATGGCAAAGTACAACCAGCTGATCCGCATCGAGGAAGGCCTCGGCAGTCAGGCAAAATATGCCGGCCGCTCGATCCTCAAGGCGTAAGTGGGCTCCATCGCCTGTTACACGAAGAGGTCGCGGCCAACCAGCCGCGGCCTTTTTTGTATCCTCGGCGACGTGGTCAACAGAGCGTTAATCTCTGGATTCTAATGTGAGTCCAAAGAGTATCGCGTCACGGGTAATTCGATGTTGACCAAGCAGTACAGGAAGCGGCGGTTCGGCCGTTTCGTTTTGCCGGCGATTACGGCTGCATTCCTGGCCTATTTCGGCTATCATTCCGTCCATGGCGAGTTTGGCCTGAAGGCGACCGAGAAGTTTCTGCAGCAAAAGGCCGAGCGCCAGCAGAAGCTTGCGGACCTTCAGCACCGGCGCAAGGCGCTTGAGCGTCAGGTATCGGCGCTCAGTGACGGATCGATACAGAAGGATATGCTGGACGAGGAGGCGCGTGCGCAGCTCAATATGTCCCGCCCGGATGAAATCGTTATATTTCACTGATTTCGGCGATATAACCGAAATCGGATTAATTTAATTTTTCCTTTTATTTTCAAGCATTTATGCCAGATGCTAGCTATGCGTTTAGGGCATTGCTGTTTTCCCCGACTTTGCCTATGGTATCCCTCAAGGAAAAACATCAAACCTGGGGAGGTTACTGCATGGCTCCGCGTAAACCCGCGTCTGCTGCTGCCCGCAAGTCCGCTAAAGCCGACGTTGCGGAAAAGATTTCCGAATTCACCAAAGAACAGGAACTGGACGCGTATCGCGAGATGCTGCTGATCCGCCGTTTCGAAGAAAAGGCCGGCCAGCTTTATGGCATGGGCTTCATCGGCGGGTTCTGTCACCTCTATATCGGTCAGGAAGC
Organism: Limnomicrobium aquaticum; assembly: GCF_040545545.1. Classification (NCBI taxonomy): domain Bacteria; kingdom Pseudomonadati; phylum Pseudomonadota; class Alphaproteobacteria; order Hyphomicrobiales; family Rhizobiaceae; genus Limnomicrobium; species Limnomicrobium aquaticum. The sequence goes on along the minus strand of NZ_JBEPMB010000001.1, from coordinate 1,120,997 downwards.
TGTCGTTGTCGGCATGCAGGCCGCGCTGAAGGAAGGCGACCAGGTCATCACCGGTTACCGCGATCACGGCCACATGCTGGCCTGTGGCATGAGCGCCCGTGGCGTCATGGCCGAGTTGACCGGTCGCGAAGGCGGTCTTTCCAAGGGGAAGGGCGGCTCGATGCACATGTTCTCCAAGGAAAAGAACTTCTATGGCGGTCATGGCATCGTCGGCGCGCAGGTGTCGCTTGGCACCGGCCTCGGCTTCGCCAACCACTACCGTGGCAACGACAACGTCTCGCTCGCCTATTTCGGCGACGGCGCTGCCAACCAGGGCCAGGTTTACGAGAGCTTCAATATGGCCGCTCTCTGGAAGCTTCCGGTGATCTACATCATCGAGAACAACCGCTACGCCATGGGCACCGCGGTATCCCGCGCCTCGTCGCAGACCGACTTTTCGCAGCGCGGCGCCTCGATCGGCATCCCCGGCATGAAGGTCGATGGCATGGACGTTCGTGCCGTCAAGGCCGCTGCCGACTATGCAGTGGAGCATTGCCGCTCCGGCAACGGCCCGATCATCCTGGAAATGCAGACCTATCGTTACCGTGGTCACTCCATGTCTGACCCGGCTAAATATCGTTCGAAGGACGAAGTGCAGAAGATGCGCTCCGAGCACGATCCGATCGAACAGGTCAAGGCGCGCCTGATTGAAAAGGGCTGGGCCACGGAAGATTCGCTCAAGGACATCGACAAGGAAGTCCGCGAGATCGTCGCCGACGCTGCCGATTTCGCCCAGGCCAATCCGGAGCCTGCCGTATCGGAACTCTACACCGATATCCTGCTTTGACAGCGCTTCCCGCCTTCGGGAGTGAGGGCGGGACTATCGCATGCCGCGCGCCGCGATCACGCTGGCGCTGATCGAGATTTTTAAGGCCGAGCGCCTGAAACGAATTGGGTGAGGACCATGCCGATTGACATCCTGATGCCTGCACTGTCTCCGACGATGGAGGAAGGCACGCTCTCCAAGTGGCTGAAGAAGGAAGGCGACAAGGTCGTCTCCGGCGACGTGATCGCCGAAATCGAAACCGACAAGGCCACCATGGAAGTGGAAGCCGTCGATGAAGGCGTGATCGGCAAGCTGCTGGTCGCCGCCGGTACCGAGAACGTCAAGGTCAATGCGCCGATCGCAGTTCTGCTGCAGGACGGCGAAAGCGCCTCGGATATCGGTTCATCGGCTGCGCCGAAGGCTGATGCGCCGGCTCAGGCTGCTGCACCGGCCGAAGCGCCGGCTCCTGCTGCATCCGCTCCCGTTCCGGCAGCACCGAAGACGGAAGCCGCAGCCGACCCGGCCATCCCGGCCGGTACCGAAATGGTGACGATCACGGTCCGCGAAGCGCTCCGCGACGCGATGGCCGAAGAAATGCGCGCCAACCCGGACGTCTTCGTCATGGGCGAGGAAGTCGCCGAATACCAGGGCGCCTACAAGGTCACGCAGGGCCTCCTCCAGGAATTCGGGCCGAAGCGCGTCATCGATACTCCGATCACCGAGCATGGCTTTGCCGGTATCGGCGTCGGCGCGGCCATGGCCGGCCTTCGCCCGATCGTCGAATTCATGACCTTCAACTTCGCCATGCAGGCGATCGACCAGATCGTCAACTCCGCTGCCAAGACGCTTTATATGTCCGGCGGCCAGATGGGTGCTCCCATCGTGTTCCGTGGCCCGAACGGTGCTGCTGCCCGCGTGGCTGCCCAGCACAGCCAGGATTACGCAGCCTGGTATAGCCACATTCCGGGTCTCAAGGTCATCCAGCCCTACACGGCGGCCGACTTCAAGGGCCTGCTCAAGGCCGCGATCCGCGATCCGAATCCGGTCATCTTCCTGGAAAACGAAATCCTCTACGGCCAGACGTTTGAAGTGCCGAAGATGGACGATTTCGTCCTGCCCATCGGCAAGGCCCGCATTCACCGCGCCGGCAAGGATGTCACGCTCGTCTCCTGGGGCATCGGCATGACCTATGCCGTCAAGGCCGTGGACGAACTGACCAAGCTTGGCATCGACGTCGAACTGATCGACCTGCGCACCATCCGCCCGATGGATCTTCCGGCCATCATTGAATCGGTCAAGAAGACCGGCCGCCTCGTCACCGTCGAGGAAGGCTACCCGCAGTCATCGGTTGGTGACTTCATTGCCAACCGCGTCAGCCGCGAAGCGTTCGACTATCTCGACGCCCCGGTCATCACGATTGCCGGCAAGGACGTTCCGATGCCGTATGCGGCCAACCTTGAAAAGCTCGCCCTGCCGAATGTCGGCGAGGTTATCGATGCCGTGAAGGCCGTTTGCTACAAATAAGGGGAGGGCGAGGACATGCCGATCAATATCACGATGCCGGCCCTTTCGCCGACCATGGAAGAGGGCAACCTCTCCAAGTGGCTGGTCAAGGAAGGCGACACGATCAAGTCTGGCGACGTTATCGCCGAAATCGAAACCGACAAGGCGACGATGGAAGTCGAAGCCGTCGATGAAGGCACGATCGCCAAGATCGTCGTCCTCGCCGGCACCGAAGGCGTGAAGGTCAACAGCCTGATCGCCATTCTCGCCGCAGAGGGTGAAGACGTGAAGGCTGCGGTCGCTGGTGGCGTTTCCGCTGCACCGGCTCCGAAGGCTGAAGCGGCGCCCGCCGCTGCTGCCCCTGCCGCCGCACCGACGCCGGCTGCTGCGCCCGCTGCAGCACCTGCCGTTGCCGTGTCCTCAGCCCCCGCCGGCAACCGTCCATTCTCGTCGCCGCTTGCCCGTCGTCTCGCAAAGGATGCCGGTCTCGACATTTCGGCGATCTCAGGCACCGGCCCGCATGGCCGCGTCGTCAAGTCTGACGTCGAGAAGGCTGTCGCGTCCGGCACCGGCAAGGCAGCACCTGCCTCCGCCGCTGCTCCGGCCGCTGCCGCCGCGGCACCTGCTGCTGCCGCGTCCGCCGCACCGCTTGCCAAGCAGGCCTCGGAAGAGGCAGTCCTCAAGCTGTTCGAGCCGGGTTCCTACGAACTCGTGCCGCATGACGGCATGCGCAAGACGATTGCCAAGCGCCTCGTTGAATCCAAGCAGACGATCCCGCATTTCTATGTGACGGTCGATTGCGAACTCGACGCGCTTCTGGAACTGCGCGCCCAGCTCAATCATGCCGCACCCCGCAAGGACGACCGCGCGGCCTACAAGCTTTCGGTCAACGACATGATCATCAAGGCGCTGGCTCTGGCCCTGCGTGACGTTCCGGACGCCAACGTGTCCTGGACCGACACCAACATGGTCAAGCACAAGCACGCCGATGTCGGCGTCGCCGTCTCGATCCCCGGCGGCCTGATCACGCCGATCATCCGCCGTGCCGAAGAGAAGAGTCTGTCCACCATCTCGAACGAGATGAAGGACTATGGCAAGCGCGCCAAGGAACGGAAGCTGAAGCCCGAGGAATATCAGGGCGGCACGACTGCCGTGTCCAACATGGGCATGCTCGGCGTCAAGAACTTCGCCGCCGTCGTCAACCCGCCGCATGCCACCATCCTTGCAGTCGGCGCGGGCGAACAGCGCGTCGTCGTCAAGAACGGCGAGATGGCGATTGCCCAGGTCATGACGGTCACGCTCTCCACTGACCATCGCTGCGTCGACGGTGCGCTGGGCGCCGAACTGCTGGCAGCTTTCAAGTCCTACATCGAAAACCCGATGTCGATGCTGGTTTGATCTCGGCAGGTCTGCTTTTGAGGCAGACGTGACTTTGCGTCGGATTGGCCCCATTTATAGAGGGGCCAATCATTTGACAGCGAGGGTGTGGCGATGACGAAAGAACCGAGTGACATGATCCTGCCGATGCTGCGCGAAATGCGCAAGGAGACGCAGGAGGGGTTTGCGAGCGTTAATCAGCGTCTCGACAAGCTTGACGAGGGCCAGAAGAGCTTCCGCAACGCGCTTTCGGCCGACAGTCTGATGTCCAAGTTCGTCATTGGCGATTTCGAGGAGCGGCTTGCCGCTCTGGAGCGCAAGTTCGACGATCTCATGAAGGCGAAGTGACCAGGACATGAAAACCATCCTCGCCTACGGAGACAGCCTGACCTGGGGCCATGATGCGGAAAGACTGGGCCGTCATGCCCATGAAGACCGCTGGCCCTCGGTCCTGCAAAAGGCGCTCGGACATGGCGTTCGCGTGATCCCGGAAGGGTTGGGCGGACGCACCACGGCCTATGAAGATCAGCTGGCGGATTGCGACCGCAATGGCGCGCGCATCCTGCCGACGCTGCTTCATACGCATGCGCCGATCGATCTGGTGATCCTGATGCTCGGCACCAATGATCTGAAGCCTTCGGTCGTCGGCACCGCGCATGGCGCAGCGAAGGGGATGGCACGCCTTGTGCAGCTCATTCGCTTTCATGCATGGCCGTTTGACTACGAGGCACCGGAAATCCTCATCGTCTCGCCGCCCCTCGTGCGTGAAACGGCGAATAGCGACTATGCCGCGGGCTTTGCAGGCGCGGTCGAGCAGTCGAAGATGATGGCGACCTTCTATCGCGATATGGCCGACGAGATGGGTTGCGGCTTCTTTGATGCCGCCTCGGTTGCGGTGGCAACGCCCATCGATGGCGTCCATCTGGATGCGGAGAACACACGAGCCATCGGACGGGCATTGGAGCCGATCGTCCGCATGCAGCTTGGCCTCTGAATGAGGGGAATGTGAACAAGGGAGTTGATCAGGGTCAAGGGTGAGGATCGTCGTTGCGGGTAGCCTGACAGTGTCAAAAGTTTTCCTGAAGGGGACCGGACATGTCGAACACACCGCACGAACTGCACGAGGAATTCCCGGAATATGCCGCCAAGATCCGCCATCTGCGGGAAATTGACGGCCACTTCTATCGCATCTCGAATGAGTATCACGATGTGAACCGGTCTATTCATCGCGCTGAGACCGATATCGAACCCGCCGACGACTTCCATGTGGCTGAGATGCGCAAGAAGCGTATGCAGCTGAAAGATGAAATCTACGCGATGCTGGTGGGCCACGAACAGGTCGAACCCATCGTATGAGGCGGGCGGGTTCTCCGCTGCCTCGACAAAAGAGGAGTGGAGACGCCCATGTCGAATGCATATGATCTGATCGTGATCGGTTCCGGCCCCGGCGGCTACATTGCCGCCATCCGGGCCTCCCAGTTGGGCATGAAGGTGGCCGTGGTCGAGCGCGAGCATCTGGCCGGCATCTGCTCCAACTGGGGCTGCATCCCGACCAAGGCGCTGCTGCGCACCGCCGATGTCATGCACACGGCTACGCATGCCAAGGATTACGGTCTCGTGCTCGAAGGCGCGATGAAGCCGGACATCAAGGCCATCGTTGCCCGCTCGCGCGGCATTGCCGCCCGTATGAACAACGGCGTTGGCTTCCTGTTCAAGAAGAACAAGGTCGATATCATCTGGGGCGAGGCGAAGATCACCAAGCCCGGTGAGATCGTCGTTGGCAAGAGCACCAAGCCGGTCGTTCAGCCGCAGGGTCCGGTGCCGAAGAACACGCTGGGCGAGGGCACCTACACCGCCAAGCACATCATCGTCGCCACCGGCGCCCGCCCGCGCGCGCTGCCCGGCATCGAGCCCGATGGCAAGCTGATCTGGACCTATTTCGAGGCGATGAAGCCGGAGGAGATGCCGAAGTCGCTGCTCGTCATGGGCTCGGGCGCCATCGGCATCGAATTCGCCAGCTTCTACCGCACCATGGGCGTCGATGTGACCGTGGTCGAAATCATGAAGCAGGTCATGCCGGTCGAGGACGAGGAAATCTCCGCCTTCGCCAAGAAGCAGTTCGACAAGCAGGGCATGAAGATCCTTCTTGAAGCGAAGGTTGCCAAGGTCGAGAAGGGCGCAAATTCCGTCACTGCAACGATCGAGAAGAAGGACGGCTCGGTCGAGAAGATCACCGCCGACCGCATGATCTCCGCCGTTGGCGTTCAGGCCAATATCGAAGGCATCGGCCTTGAAGCTGTCGGCGTGAAGACCGATCGCGGCTTCATCGTCATCGACGGCTATGGCAAGACGAACGTGCCCGGCATCTACGCCATCGGTGACGTTGCCGGCCCGCCGATGCTCGCCCACAAGGCCGAGCATGAGGCCGTCATCTGCGTCGAGAAGATCGCAGGCCTGCCGGGCGTGCACCCGACCGACAAGAACAAGATCCCCGGCTGCACCTATTGCAATCCGCAGGTCGCCTCGGTTGGCCTGACGGAAGCCAAGGCCAAGGCCGAAGGCCGCGACATCCGCGTCGGCCGCTTCTCCTTCGCCGCCAACGGCAAGGCCGTGGCGCTCGGCGAAGACCAGGGCTTGGTCAAGACCATCTTCGACAAGAAGACGGGCGAGCTGATCGGCGCGCATATGGTGGGTGCCGAAGTCACCGAACTGATCCAGGGCTTCGTCGTTGCCATGAACCTCGAGACGACCGAGGAAGACCTGATGCACACGATCTTCCCGCATCCGACCATTTCGGAAACGATGAAGGAAAGCGTGCTGGACGCCTATGGCAAGGTGCTGAACGCCTGATAATGCAGGTCCCTCCTCGGTGACATGGGCGAGGGGCTTGGCAAGGCCCGGTTTTACAACAATAAATGGCTGGGCTGGCCGCGGGTTCTTGAAAGAGCGCTGTCAGCTCATATGTCAGGTTGGAACAAACTCGGAGAGAGACAATGCATGATGCATTTCAGGTCGGCTGGTTGATGGCCATCATCATCGGCGGTTTTGCAGGCTGGCTCGCCGGCAATTTCATGAACATGCCCCATGGCATCATCATGAACATCATTCTCGGCGTCGTCGGCGCGGTCGTCGCCAATGCCGTGCTCGGCGTTTTCGGCATCGTCATCTTCGGCGGCTGGCTCGCCTATCTGATTGCCGGCTTCATCGGCGCCTGCATTCTGCTCTTCGTGGTCAAGCTCATTCGAGGTTGACGCCCGCGGGGCTGAGTTCCGGAAAGGACTGAAATTCACATGGTCACCATTCTCGACAACGTTGCTGGCGACGCCAAGCGCGTCCGCCACCCGGAAAAGGCCCACAAGCCGGATACCGAGATCCTGCGCAAGCCGGACTGGATTCGTGTGAAGGCACCTGTGTCGAAGGGCTATCAGGAAACGCGCGACCTCGTGCGTTCCCACAAGCTGGTGACCGTGTGCGAAGAGGCCGGTTGTCCCAACATCGGCGAATGCTGGGACAAGAAGCACGCGACCTTCATGATCATGGGCGAGATCTGCACCCGCGCCTGCGCCTTCTGCAACGTCGCGACCGGCCGGCCGCTGGCGCTGGACATGGAAGAACCCGCCAATGTCGCCAAGGCCGTCAAGCAGATGGGCCTCAGCCACGTCGTCATCACGTCGGTGGACCGTGACGATCTGGAAGACGGCGGCGCCGAGCATTTCGAAAAGGTGATCTGGGCGATCCGCGAAGCCTCGCCGGAAACAACCATCGAAATCCTGACGCCCGACTTCCTGCGCAAGCCCGGCGCACTGGAGCGCGTTGTGGCCGCCAAGCCAGATGTCTTCAATCACAATCTCGAAACCGTGCCGTCGAACTACCTGACGGTTCGCCCCGGCGCACGCTATTTCCATTCGATCCGCCTGCTGCAGCGGGTCAAGGAACTCGATCCGACGATGTTCACCAAGTCCGGCATCATGGTTGGCCTTGGCGAAAACCGCAACGAAGTCCAGCAGCTCATGGACGACCTGCGCACCGCCGACGTCGATTTCATCACCATCGGCCAGTACCTCCAGCCGACCCGCAAGCACCACCGCGTCGTCGAATTCGTCACCCCGGAAGATTTCAAGACCTACGAGACAATCGCCTATGCCAAGGGCTTCCTGATGGTGGCGTCGTCGCCGCTGACGCGCTCGTCGCACCACGCGGGCGATGATTTTGCACGGCTGAGAGCAGCGCGGGAGCGGAAGCTTCAGGCGGCGGAGTAACGGTCTATCGAGGCTGCCAGTTTTCGCGCCCGTGGTGGACGCGAACGATGAGGATGCTCCGATCCGATTGCTCCAGATACACGATTAGATGGGCGCCGTGCGGATGGACCCGGACCGGCGGGCTGATTTCAGTGCGGAGACGAGCCAAACGGGGATTTTCGGCGATAAGCGCGAAAGTTGCTTCCAGACTTTGATGGTACAGCTCCGCCTGACGCGACCCGAAAAGCTCGGTTCCCTGGCGGTAAACGGCTCTGATATCCTGGACAGCTTTGCGGGTGAGGCGATACCGAGGCACGGTCACAAGCCTCGTCTTATCTGCTCATGCTTTTGAGAATGTCATCCATGCTCTCATCGCTGATCCCGCTGGCAAGCCCCTCGTCGACCAGTGCCTGCAACATCTCGGTTTCAGACCTGCTCTCCTTGTCGCGCCGGATCAGATCCCGCAGATAATCGCCCGCATCCGTATATCTGCCGGTTCTGGTCTGTTCACTGACCCATTGATCGAGCACGGTCGGCAATTGGATATCAATCTTCGTCATGCAATGCTCCGTCTTCCGGATCAATCATAGCGCATCAGGCGAAATAAAACACCCGCAACTTGGCACCCACCTCGCTTGATCTCCGCCCACGCACTGTCTAATTGAACACCATGCCCCAATTCGAAACCCGCCGCCCCGTTCCGCAATCGCCCGACCAGATGTTCGCGCTGGTCGCGGATGTCGAGAAATACCCGGAATTCCTGCCGCTCTGCGAAGGGCTGGTCGTGCGCAGCCGCAAGGAGCGCGACGGCAAGGCGCTGCTGGTGGCCGACATGACGGTGGGCTACAAGGCGATCCGCGAGACCTTTACCACACAGGTTTTGCTGAACCCGGCCGAACGTGCGATCGACGTCAAATATCTCGACGGACCGTTCCGCTATCTCGACAACCGCTGGCGCTTCAACGATCTGCCGGACGGCGGCTGCGAAGTGCATTTCTTCATCGACTACGAATTCAAAAGCCGTATCCTTGGGGCCGTGATGGGCTCCATGTTCGACCGGGCCTTCCGGATGTTTTCCGAAGCCTTCGAGGCGCGGGCTACAAAGATTTACGCGACGCCTGCCTGACGGGATCGCACAAGACAAGGGAACGTCTATGAGCTTCTTCTCCAAAATCGCCTCGATCTTCGGCGGCAGCCCGTCTTCGAATGAGAGCAAGGGCGCGGCCAAGGAGCATATGCGTGAGATCGCCGGGCTCCGTGTCTTCGCAACCCCGCAGCGCGAAGGCGCGCAGTTCCGTCTGGCCGGCCGCATCGAGAAGGATCAGGACGGCGCGACGCTGACCCGCGAGTTTGTCCGCGCAGATCTCTTCTCGACGGAAGACGATGTGGTCGAGGTGACGTTCCGCAAGGCGGAACAGATCATCAGCCAGAACGGCAAGGCGCTGTTCGCCGACGGCGCACCAACCGGTCGCGCCTGAGAGAGTATCACCGTGAGGTGACGACGCTTCACCTTCTGATCGCATAACGAAAAACGGCGCCCGAAAGCGCCGTTTTCCTGTTTATGTCTCGTTTGCCGATCAGAGCACGAGGCGATACTTGGCAAAGCCGTTTTCGCCGGCGCCCGCATCCTCGATCTTCGCGCCCTTCACATCGCCGGCAAACTGCTTGCCCTTCGGACCCGTCTCGAAGACAGCCGTCGTGCCGGGCATCGCCTTGAAGCGCCAGTTGCCATCGGCAGAGGGGTTGATCGTGCCTTCCTGGACGATATAGCGAACGATGACGTCGCGGTTCGTGTCCGGAGCCACGAAGACGATCTTGTCGCCGGTGATTTCCGGGAAGTTGCCGCCGCCGCCGGCGCGGTAGTTGTTGGTGGCGACCACGAATTTCTGCGCCGGATCGATTGGCTTGCCCTGGAACTGCAGATTGACGATGCGGCCTGCGCTGTCGCCAACCTTCTTGCCGTCCTTGTCATACATGGCCGGCTGCGAGAGGTCGATCTCGTAGGTCACGCCGTCGATGACGTCGTAGTTGTAGGACGGGAAATCGTTGTTCAGCAGCGGCGCGTCCTTCGAACCTTCCTTGACCTGGTTGAACATGCCGGCTGACATTTCCAGCCAGCCCTTGACCTGCGCGCCGGTGATGACGACGGCGCGAACGGTGTTCGGGTAGAGGTAGAGGTCGGAGACGTTCTTGATGGCGATGTCACCGGCGGGGACATCGGTGTAGTAGTCGGCGCCGTTGCGGCCGCCGGCCTTGAAGGGCGCTGCAGCGGAAAGAACCGGCAGATCCTTGTACGGCGTCTCCTTCAGCATGTCCTTGATATACCAGGTCTGAGCATTCGAAACGATCTGCACGGACGGATCGTCGGCCACGAGCGCAAAGTAGGAATAGAGCGGTGCCGACGTCTTGCCGACCGGCGTGCGGACATAAGCCAGCGTCGCTTCGTGCTCTTCCTTCACGGCGGCGACGATTTCCGGCTTGTCGGTCACGTCGGCGACGATCTTCTTGTTCTCGTCGCGGTGAGAGATCGGGCGGGCCTCGGTGGTGAAGTCGACGACCTTCCAGCTCTTGCCGTCCTTTTCGATCAGCAGGTCGATGAGACCCATATGCGAGCCCCAGAAGCCGCCCATGACGGCCGGCTTGCCGAACAGCGTGCCCTTGACGGCGTCGACATTCTGCATGCCGTCCCAGGTCTTCGGACCGGGGAAGACGAGGTGCTGGTGGCCGGTGAAGACGGCATCGATGCCCTCGACGGAGGCGACGTAGAGCGAGGCGTTCTCCATGCCGTCAGTCGGCTTGGCTGCGTCAATGCCGGAGTGGGACAGCGCAATTACGATGTCCGCGCCGGCTTCCTTCATCGCCGGAACCCAGGCCTTGGCGGCGCTGACGATGTCGCGCGTCATGGCCTTGCCTTCGAGGTTTTTGGCATCCCAGACCATGATCTGCGGCGGCACGAAGCCGATGAAGCCCACCTTGACAGTGCTTTCGTTGCCGGCGCCGTCCTTGATCTTCTTGTCGAGGATCACGTAGGGCTTGAAGAAGAGCTCGTCCTGCTTGGGATCGGAAGCGAGCTTGCCCTTGGTGAGGTTGGCGCAGACGATCGGGAAGTTTGCGCCGCCGAGCACGTTGAACATGAAGTCGAGGCCGTAGTTGAACTCGTGGTTCCCGAGCGTGCCGACATCATAGTTCAGTACGTTCATGGCCTTCATCACCGGATGCATGTCGCCGGCCTTCATGCCCTTCTTGTAGGCCATGTAATCGCCCATCGGGTTGCCCTGCAGCAGGTCGCCGTTGTCGATCAGCATGGAGTTGCCGGCTTCGGCGCGGATCTTGTCGATGATCGAGGCCGTCCGCGTCAGGCCCATCGTGTCGTTGGGCTTATCCGCATAATAGTCATACGGCATGATGTTCACATGGATATCGGTCGTTTCCATGATGCGCAGATGCGCCTGGTTCGCGGCCGCGCGCGCTGCGAAGGGATGCAGCATGATCATCGCAGCGCCGGCGGCAGCACCACCGAGCAGCGAGCGGCGCGTCAGGGTAAGTTTCGGGTGTTCGAGCGTCATGGAAGTTCTCCGGTAATTGCGCGGGAGCGGGGTCGTTAGCCCCCGATAGGCGCGCCCCTTCGGAGCGCGCCGCATCTTGGCGACAGTTGACGACAGCAAGATGTCAGCATTCCAAAAGTTTGACCAGATGGAAAATATGACAGCCTTACCACGCACGTTTGCCGGACCTAAAGTCCGGCGTTCGGACGGTCAATGATTTCCCGAAGCGCAAAGGACGAGTTGATTTTCACCACATGGGGCAGGGCGGAGAGCCAGTCGCGGTGGATGCGCTCATAATCCTCGAGGTCCTTCGCCGCGACGCGAAGAATGTAATCGTACTCGCCCGACATGAGATAGCAGACGACCACATTGGGACAGCGCCGCACGGCGGCCTCGAACTCTGTCAGCGTCTTGGCGAACTGTCCGGATAGCGAGATGTGGACGATGACCATCATCTTGTAGCCGATCGCCTTGTTCGACAGGCGGGCGTGATAGCCGGAAATCACGCCGGATTTCTCCAGGATGTCGAGCCGGCGCGAGCAGGCGGAGGCCGAAAGCCCCACGCGCTGAGCGAGGTCGGCGTTCGACATCCGTCCGTCTTTCTGCAGCTCCCGTAGAATCGCAGTATCGATTGTATCTAGATCCATAGGCGCAATTCTCTTCGAAGTTTTTCGCAATAGCGCAAGATTATTCGAAAAATGTGTTTGCGGCAAAGCCTCTTTGCACGGACCTTCGAGCGGCTTTCCCCTCTAATCGATGTATCACCGACCCGCGTTCAGCGGGCATGAAAAAAGTCGAGAGGAACAAGCATGATCGTCGGTTGCCCCAAGGAAATCAAAAATCACGAGTACCGCGTGGGTCTTACACCCGGTGCGGCGCGCGAGTATGTCGCTCATGGTCACCAGGTGTTGATTGAGACCGGCGCGGGTGCCGGCATCGGCGCGGATGACGCGGCCTATGAAGCCGTTGGAGCCAAGGTCGTTGCCACGGCTGCCGAGATTTTCGCGAAGGCCGACATGGTCGTGAAGGTCAAGGAGCCGCAGCCGTCGGAATGGGCGCAGCTCCGCGAAGGCCAGATCCTCTATACCTATCTCCATCTTGCGCCCGATCCGGAACAGACGAAGGGCCTGCTGGCATCCGGCGTGACCGGCGTCGCCTATGAGACCGTGACGGACGCCGCCGGCGCGCTGCCATTGCTGGCTCCGATGTCGGAAGTGGCCGGGCGTCTCTCGATCCAGGCCGGCGCAACAGCGCTCCAGAAAGCCCATGGCGGGCGAGGGGTTCTGCTTGGCGGCGTGCCGGGCGTGCGTCCGGGCAAGGTTGTCGTGATCGGCGGCGGCGTCGTCGGACTTCATGCGGCCAAGATGGCCGTCGGCCTCGGCGCTGATGTGACTGTGCTCGACCGCTCGCTGCCGCGTCTGCGCCAGCTCGACGACATCTTCCACGGCTCGATCCACACGCTCTATTCCTCCATCGACAATCTCGAGCGTGAAGTCTTCTCCGCCGATCTCGTGATCGGTGCCGTGCTGATCCCTGGCGCTGCTGCCCCGAAGCTCGTCACGAAGGCTATGCTTTCCTCCATGAAGCCGGGTTCGGTGATCGTCGATGTCGCCATCGACCAAGGCGGCTGTTTCGAGACGTCGCATGCAACGACGCATTCCGATCCGACCTATGTGGTCGATGGCGTGGTCCACTATTGCGTGGCCAACATGCCTGGCGCGGTGCCTTATACTTCGACTCACGCGCTGAACAACGCGACGCTCGTCCACGGTCTGGCGCTGGCCGATAAGGGACTGAAGGCGGTTGCGGAAGATCCGCACCTGCGCAATGGCCTGAATGTCCACAGGGGCAAGATCACGAACAAGGCGGTAGCAGAAAGCCTCAGCCTCGATCTCGTTTCGCCCGTCGATGCGCTGAAGGCAGCGTAATGACGGGACTTTGATTGACATCATCTATGAAATTGAACCGGCGTCCCCACCTCCCTCTGGAAGTGGGCGGCGCCGGTTCCTATATCCGGCTCATCCGACAACGCATTGAACTCCCCAAGAGATTTGGCGGTTCGCTCCGGCTTCGAAACCGGAGATCGATCCCTTGATGCCGGGTTGCCGATGTCGGTTGCAGTTGAAGGGGTCGACTTCACGAAGTTTTTATCGTGTTTCAATTGGCCTGTGGGCAGTTTGCTTTCGTAACGCCGTATTAAGGAGCAAGCGTCCATGAAATTCCACATTCTCCATGTGTGTCTTGAAGTTCGCCCTCCTGACACTCTATGTAGGGAATGAGAAATTTCGATGATTCCCGGATCAGCTGCGAAATCCGGACCCAACGTTTGAAGGTAGAAGATGAGCAATCCTGTTGATACCGCAATGGCCCTGATCCCGATGGTCGTCGAACAGACCAATCGTGGCGAGCGGTCCTATGACATCTATTCGCGGCTTCTGAAGGAACGTATCATCTTCCTGACGGGTCCGGTCGAGGATCACATGGCAACGCTCGTTTCGGCGCAGCTCCTGTTCCTCGAAGCAGAGAACCCGAAGAAGGAAATCGCGATCTACATCAATTCGCCGGGTGGTGTCGTCACCGCCGGCATGGCGATCTACGACACGATGCAGTTCATCAAGCCGGCCGTGTCGACGCTTTGCATCGGTCAGGCTGCTTCCATGGGCTCGCTGCTTCTCGCTGCAGGCCACAAGGACATGCGCATCGCGATGCCGAACGCCCGCATCATGGTTCACCAGCCGTCGGGCGGCTTCCAGGGGCAGGCTTCTGACATCGAACGCCATGCGCGTGACATCCTGAAGATGAAGCGTCGCCTGAACGAGATCTATGTCAAGCACACCGGCCGCACCTATGAGGAAGTCGAAACGGCACTCGACCGCGACAACTTCATGGACGCACAGGAAGCGAAGAACTGGGGCCTCGTAGATCAGGTCTTCACGTCGCGCGAAGAGATCGAAGGCCCGGCAGGGGCCTGATTGTACCGGGATTGGCGCCATTCTTGACAAGGATCAAGGCCGGCGCCAGCCTGAAATGCAGGATATGGAATTAATGCTATGTTGATTTTTTGTGACATAGCATCCAGTGAGACTGGGGGAAACGTTGCAAGCTGCCGGATAAAGTGATTTGTTCGGGTCAGCGAGTACCCCCAAAAACCCTTTCCGATGCGACACGAGGCGCAGATCCAAAGGGTGGATAGAGTTCCGTGTATTCCCTGAGCGGGTAACGCCGGTATGCTTGGAAGGAAAGTGACATGAGCAAGGTCAGCGGTAGCAGCGGCGGTGACTCGAAGAATACCCTTTATTGCTCTTTCTGCGGCAAGAGCCAGCATGAAGTGCGCAAGCTGATCGCCGGACCGACGGTCTTCATCTGCGACGAATGCGTCGAACTCTGCATGGATATCATCCGTGAAGAGAACAAGACCTCCATGGTCAAGTCGCGCGATGGCGTGCCGACCCCGCAGGAAATCATCAAGGTCCTGGACGAATACGTCATCGGCCAGCAGCAGGCGAAGCGCATCCTCTCGGTGGCTGTTCACAACCACTACAAGCGGCTCGCGCATGCCTCGAAGAATGGCGATGTCGAGCTGGCAAAGTCCAACATCCTGCTCGTCGGCCCGACCGGCTGCGGCAAGACCTATCTGGCCCAGACGCTCGCCCGCATCATTGACGTGCCCTTCACCATGGCGGACGCCACGACGCTGACGGAAGCCGGCTATGTCGGTGAAGATGTCGAAAACATCATTCTGAAGCTGCTTCAGTCTGCGGATTACAACGTCGAGCGCGCCCAGCGCGGCATCGTCTATATCGACGAAGTCGACAAGATTTCCCGCAAGTCGGACAACCCGTCCATCACGCGCGACGTGTCGGGCGAGGGCGTTCAGCAGGCGCTTCTCAAGATCATGGAAGGCACGGTTGCTTCCGTTCCGCCGCAGGGTGGCCGCAAGCATCCGCAGCAGGAATTCCTGCAGGTCGACACGACGAACATCCTGTTCATCTGCGGCGGCGCCTTTGCCGGTCTCGACAAGCTGATTTCGGCTCGTGGCGAAAAGACGTCGATCGGCTTCTCGGCCAGCGTCAAGTCGCCGGAAGATCGCCGCGTCGGCGAGGTTCTGCGCGAACTCGAGCCGGAAGATCTGGTCAAGTTCGGCCTCATCCCTGAATTCATCGGTCGTCTGCCGGTCCTGGCAACGCTTGAAGATCTGGATGAAGACGCACTGATCCAGATCCTGTCGGAGCCGAAGAACGCTCTGATCAAGCAGTATCAGCGCCTGTTCGAGATGGAAGACGTCGAACTGACCTTCCACGAAGACGCACTGCGCGCCATCGCGAAGCGGGCCATCGTCCGCAAGACCGGCGCCCGCGGTCTTCGTTCGATCATGGAAAAGATCCTGCTCGACACGATGTTCGAGCTTCCGGCGCTGGAAGGTGTTCGCGAAGTGGTCATCTCCGACGATGTCGTCGAAGGCAAGGCGCGTCCGCTCTACATCTATTCGGAGCGGAGCGAAGAAAAGGCCAACGTATCGGCGTAATCGCTGAAATAGATCGCATACAATCGAAAAGCTCGGGGGTCTGTCCCGGGCTTTTTTCATGGGCTTAACGTCGTTAAATCGTCGTAATCCGGGCCTTTTTAAGTTGCGTAGTAGATAAAGGACCGCGATAGTAAGGGTCGAATCCGCATTGGAATATTGCGTATCGCGGGACCTAATTCAGAGTCGGCAAGCCTCGCGACAGCAGAACGCGGCAAGCTTTGTTCTTGAAACGGGAAACAGTGTGGCGAGGCGTCGATTGTCTTGAAAAGACGTCCGTCAGACTCCACTTAGAGAGCGGTAATGATAAGCATCGGGGCTCCCCGCCCGATGCAAAGGGTGGCCCAGTCGGGAACCCTATGGAAAGGAACTCACATGACCAAGAAGACGTTGCCTGCAGACAGCATTGCCTACCCGGTCTTGCCTCTGCGTGACATTGTCGTCTTTCCGCACATGATCGTGCCGCTCTTTGTCGGCCGTGAGAAGTCCATTCGCGCTCTGGAAGAGGTGATGGGCTCTGATCGTCAGATCATGCTGGTGACCCAGATCAATGCGAGCGACGACGATCCGAAGCCCTCCGCGATTTATACCGTTGGTACGGTCGCCAATGTTCTCCAGCTCTTGAAGCTGCCCGACGGCACCGTCAAGGTACTGGTCGAAGGCCGCGCGCGTGCCGAGATCGATGGCTATACCGAACGGGACGAATTCTACGAAGCGATGGCCCATGTTCTGTCCGAACCGGCTGAAGACGCTGTCGAGATCGAGGCTCTGTCCCGCTCGGTCGTCTCCGAGTTCGAGAACTATGTAAAGCTCAACAAGAAGATTTCCCCGGAAGTGGTCGGCGCTGCCAGCCAGATTGAGGATTATTCGAAGCTTGCTGACACCGTTGCCTCGCACCTCTCCATCAAGATCACCGAAAAGCAGGAAATGCTGGAAACGGTGAGCGTCAAGACGCGTCTGGAAAAGGCGCTCGGCTTCATGGAAGGCGAAATCTCCGTCCTCCAGGTCGAGAAGCGCATCCGCTCGCGCGTCAAACGCCAGATGGAAAAGACGCAGCGCGAATATTACCTCAACGAACAGATGAAGGCGATCCAGAAGGAACTCGGCGACGGCGAAGATGGCCGTGATGAGATGGCCGAACTGGAAGAGCGCATCAAGAAGACGAAGCTTTCCAAGGAGGCCCGCGAAAAGGCGGATGCCGAACTGAAGAAGCTGCGCCAGATGAGTCCGATGTCGGCAGAAGCCACCGTCGTGCGCAACTATCTCGACTGGTTGACCGGTCTGCCCTGGGGCAAGCGCTCCAAGATCAAGACCGACCTCAACTTCGCTGAGGAAGTGCTCGCAGGCGATCACTTCGGTCTCGACAAGGTCAAGGAACGCATCGTCGAATATCTGGCCGTTCAGGCCCGCGCGAAGAAGATAAAGGGTCCGATCCTTTGCCTCGTCGGCCCGCCTGGCGTCGGCAAGACGTCGCTTGCCCGCTCGATCGCAAAGGCAACCGGCCGCGAATATGTCCGCATGGCGCTGGGTGGCGTGCGCGACGAGGCTGAGATCCGCGGTCACCGTCGCACCTATATCGGCTCGATGCCCGGCAAGGTGATCCAGTCGCTGAAAAAGGCGAAGAAGGCCAATCCGCTCTTCCTGCTCGATGAAATCGACAAGATGGGCCAGGACTTCCGTGGCGATCCGTCGTCGGCGCTTCTCGAGGTGCTCGATCCGGAACAGAACGCGACGTTCATGGACCACTATCTGGAAGTCGAATACGACCTTTCGGATGTGATGTTCATCACCACGGCGAACACGCTGAATATTCCGGCGCCGCTGATGGACCGCATGGAAATCATTCGGATCGCCGGTTACACGGAAGATGAAAAGCGGGAAATCGCTCGCCGTCACCTTCTGCCGAAGGCGATACGCGACCATGCGTTGCAGCCGAGCGAGTTTTCGGTCTCCGACGAGGCGCTTATGGCGGTCATCCGTCAGTATACGCGCGAAGCCGGTGTCCGTTCGCTGGAACGCGAACTGATGAAGCTCGCCCGCAAGGCGGTAACCGTGATCCTCAAGGGCAAGGCGACCTCGATCGAGGTTACGCCCGAGAACGTGTCCGACTATCTCGGCGTTCCGCGCTTCCGCCACGGCGAGGCAGAACGCGAAGATCAGGTAGGTGTTGTCACCGGTCTCGCATGGACGGAAGTCGGCGGCGAGCTGCTGACGATCGAAGGTGTGATGATGCCGGGTGGCAAGGGCCGCATGACGGTGACCGGCAACCTGAAGGACGTGATGAAGGAATCGATTTCTGCGGCTGCGTCTTACGTGCGCTCGCGGTCCATCGATTTCGGCATCGAGCCTCCGCGCTTCGACAAGGCTGACATCCACGTCCACGTGCCGGAAGGCGCGACCCCGAAGGATGGCCCGTCTGCCGGTGTTGCCATGGCAACGGCCATCGTTTCGATCATGACCGGGATTCCGGTTTCGAAGGATGTCGCCATGACCGGCGAAATCACCCTTCGCGGACGTGTCCTTCCGATCGGTGGCCTTAAGGAAAAGCTGCTCGCGGCACTCCGCGGCGGCATCAAGAAGGTGCTGATCCCGGAAGAAAACGCCAAGGATCTGGCCGACATTCCGGACAATGTGAAGAACGAGATGGAAATCATTCCGGTCTCGCGCATGGGCGAAGTCCTGCAGCACGCGCTTGTCCGTCAGCCCCAGCCGATCGTCTGGGAGCCCGAAGCGGCTGCCGCTGTCGTGCCCGCCGATTCGGCCGAAGAAAGTGGTGTAGGCGTCGCGCATTGACGCCATCCGGCCTCAATTGCGCCGGAATGAACCTGATAAGAACCCGAGGCCGGCAGAAATGCCGGCCTTTTTTAACGAAAAGAGCGCGCAAAGCCCTGCAAAACAAGGGATTGAGTGCATTTTCGGTTGCGGCGGACGCGCTCCTGCGTATTCTGCCCGCGATGACCAATCGAATCGTTTCATACCAGTAAGAAAGGGGTGGAAACATGAACAAGAACGAGCTCGTATCCGCAGTTGCGGAAAAGGCTGGCCTGTCCAAGACCGATGCTGCATCGGCTGTTGACGCTGTGTTCGAAGCAATCCAGGGCGAACTGAAGAACGGCGGCGACGTCCGTCTCGTCGGCTTCGGCAACTTCTCGGTCTCGCGCCGCGAAGCTTCCACCGGCCGTAACCCGTCCACGGGTGCTGAAGTTGCCATTCCGGCCCGTAACGTGCCGAAGTTCTCGGCCGGCAAAGGCCTCAAGGACGCCGTCAACTAAGATCGGCTTCGTGCCTGCCACCCGCCAGTTTAGACTGGGCCCGGCAAGCAATGGTTTGAAGACCCGGTGCGAAACTCGCGCCGGGTCTTTCCGTTTTGGGCACTGTTACAGTGCGGAATATGTCAGCAATCTTGCCGCAATTGTGAAATCGTCGTATTGATGCCGTGTCGGTTTGTCCGGCATTCGTTCTCAGGGCGGGGTGAAATTCCCCACCGGCGGTAACGGGGCAACCCGAAGCCCGCGAGCGCTTCGTCTTCATAATGGGCGAAGGTCAGCAGATCTGGTGTAAATCCGGAGCCGACGGTCATAGTCCGGATGAAAGAGAATGAGGCTCGTGTCTGTTTTGATCCCGCTCAGAGGCGGGCGGGAAAGACGTTGATTCTCATGCCCTGATTTGTGTTGGTCCTGTTCGGGAAGTTGAACATGAATCAGATTCTAAATCTCAGACTGAAATATCCGGCCGTGGCCGCCGCCGCCATCATGGTTCTGGCAGGCGTGGCCTTTGCTGCCATCAACGTTCTCACCCAATGGGTGACGATGAAGCTGGGTTTTGGCTCGGTTTCGACCGCCTTCTGGCAATATGCAATCGCGCTCCTGTTTTCGCTGCCCTATCTCTGGCGTGTCGGCATCCGCGCCATGCGCACGAACTATCCGACGAGCCATATTGTCCGGGTTGCCTTTTCCGTCTTCGGCGTTCAGGCTTGGGTGATGGGGCTGGCGCATGTGCCGATCTGGCAAGCAATTGCGCTCGTCATGACATCACCGTTTTTCATCATCCTCGGTGCACGCATCTTTCTGGGCGAACGGGTAGGGCCGGCGCGTTGGGCCGCGACCGCGACCGGCTTTGCCGGCGCGATGATCATTCTGCAGCCCTGGTCGGATACGTTTACCTGGGCGGCACTCCTTCCGGTATTGGCAGCACTTCTCTGGGGCGCCACCTCTCTTTACACGAAGAGCCTCACACACGACGAATCGCCGGAAGCCATCACGGTCTGGCTGCTTCTTCTGCTAACCCCGGTGAATGGCGCCTTCGCGCTCGCCTCGGGCTTCGAAGTTCCTACCGGCCCCGCTCTTGGCATCTTCATCGCTCTGGGCCTTCTGACCGCTGTGGCGCAATATCTTCTGACCCTTGCCTATGCGACCGCGGACGCCGCCTATGTCCAGCCCTTTGATGATCTGAAACTGCCGCTTAACGTTCTCGCCGGCTGGATCGTCTTCGGTTACGCCCCTGCCGGAACGCTCTGGCTTGGCGCGGTCCTGATTCTCGGCGCTTCGCTTTTCATCATGACTTACGAATCGCGACGGGAGAGGGCGGTTGCCGCAGAGTAACTGAAACGGAAACGGGGGCCGAAGCCCCCGTTTGCTGTCGATTGTGTTGCGCGTCAGAACGCGTGAAATGTGATCGTCGTCAGCGTCCGCTCGACATCGGGAATGTCGACGAAGATATCGTTGACGTAGCGGCCGATGTCCTGGCCGTCCGGCACGTAGATTTTTGCGATGAGATCGTAGTCGCCGCTTGTCGAATAGAGTTCGGAGACGACTTCCTTCTCATAGATCTTGTCGGCAACTTCGTAAGTCTGGCCCGGCCTGCAGCGGACCTGGGTGAAAATGCAGCGCATGTCGCCTCCATAGGTGTTGATTCTTCCTGTCTGCAGCGACATTAGCCAAAGCCTGGCGGCATTTGAAGTGTGACGGCCTTGCCACCGGGCTTGCAGATACGTCAAACATAGTCGGGCGCGCCAGATGCCCCCATGATCCAGGATTAAAACATGTCGATGCCGCCCGAAGAGTTTTATGGCAAAAGCGAACCTCAAAAGGCGGAACGGGATCACACCGGGTCGTACATGGTCGCGCGGATGACCTCGGCGCTGGTTTTTCTCCGCACCGGTCTCGTCGGCGCCTTCCTGGCCATTGCGGTGATTCACCTCCTGGGGCCGAGCGTCGGCTATGCCGGTAACGCCTATGATCTGGGTGGTCTCTTCTTCGGATTCGCCCTCGGGACGGTGATCGAGTTTGTTCGCCGCAATCGAGGTCGCAAATCTACATGAAGAGCCGGCCGTCGGTCACCGAGTTGATGAAGGTCAAGGTGGCGCGATCGACTTCGGCCTATCACGACAAGTGTAAAAGCGTTGCGGAAAGATCGGGGAATCGCACGACATGACCCTTCTGGCCTTCATCACTGCAGTTCTGGCGCTTCTGCTGGCTCCCGGGCCGACCAACACCTTGATCGGCGTTGCGGGAAGCCAGAGCGGGATCGTCAGGGCAGCACGGCTGATTCCCGCCGAACTTGCCGGCTATCTCACCACAATTATGCCGCTGACGCTCCTCGGTTCCCGATTCTTTTCGGACTTTCCCATTGCTGCGCTGTTGCTGAAATCCGCCGCCGCCATCTGGGTCATGTATCTCGCCATCAAGCTCTGGGGCAGGGCACAGGAAACGGAAGGCATGAGCGCTGTCACTGTGGGGAAGGTCTACATGACAACCGCGCTGAACCCGAAGGCGCTCGTCGTCAGCTTCATTCTGCTGCCGCCCATCGGCGATTCCGCATTCATGATGCGATTGGCTGTTTTCTGCGCTCTGGTCATCGGCGTCGCCTCGATCTGGGCGAGCACCGGCAATCTTTTGAGCGGTGGAAAGCCCGGCAACAGGACCCGCATCGTCGAACGCGTCGCCTCCGTCTGGCTGGCGGCCGTATCCGTCATGCTGATCGTGACAGTTCTAAAAAGCTGATTTTCAACGACAACGAATATAAACACGCCAGCACCAGCAGCATGTTACGAGGCATTCTTCATGTTATCTGGAGAAAATGGTGGGCGATGAGAGACTCGAACTCCCGACATCCTCGGTGTAAACGAGGCGCTCTACCAACTGAGCTAATCGCCCGCCGCGTTGGTGGGGGTGATCTATTCGCAAAGACTGTGATCCGCAAGAGGGCGGAGGTCATTTTTCGCATTTTTTTTGGCGAAGCTCGGTCATTCAAAGCCTCTGTCAAAAAATTGTCGTCGCCGCGTTTTTTTGTTTTCAAATCCGCTTGACACTCACCCCTCTACCCCTTAGACACCCGCTCACCGAACGAAGCGGCGACGCGGTTCGGGAAATGCGCGGGTGTAGCTCAGTCGGTTAGAGTGCCGGCCTGTCACGCCGGAGGTCGCGGGTTCGAGCCCCGTCACTCGCGCCATTCTCTTCTTAAACAGATGTTTGCAGGATTTAGCTCAACTTCATTGTGAGCAGTCTTGCTTGCGTTTGAGGGCCTTGGCCTTCATGGCTTGAAGCCGCGACTCAGTCGGCTACTGTTCGGCCGCTAGCGACGAGGCCGGCGCAGAATTTCCTCAGCATGATCTCATGAAATGTATCGCTGCCGCCGCACCGATCGAACATTTCTTTCGAATTGATCCTCGTCATATTGCGCTGCGATACCGTGCCGCGGCATCTGTGTCGTGAATTGGTAAAGTTCATGATGTTAATCGTTGTTTTGCGGTTCAAATCGCTTGCGCCGCAAGTCGGGCTGCGCTAGTCACGATGACGTTGCAACGAAGACCTACGCCCTGTCGGCAACTGCCCGGCGCGCCCGACGCGACCGCACCTGACGGACAGGCTAAGGACGGACAGAATGACAGATCTCCTCAGCTCCTATCTACCGATCGCGATCTTTATCGGCGTGTCGCTGATCATCGGCATCTCGCTGCTGATCGCGCCCTTCGCACTTGCGTTCAAGGCGCCCGACGCGGAAAAGCTTTCCTCGTTCGAGTGTGGCTTCAACGCTTTCGACGATGCCCGCATGAAGTTCGACATCCGCTTCTATCTCGTGTCGATCCTGTTCATCATCTTCGACCTGGAAGTCGCGTTCCTGTTCCCGTGGGCCGTGTCGTTCAGCAGTATCGGCTGGGTCGGCTTCTGGTCCATGATGGTCTTCCTCGGCGTCCTGACGATCGGCTTCATTTATGAATGGAAGAAGGGAGCACTCGAATGGGAGTGACATCCGGCAACACCACGCTCGTCGCACCGCAGCCGAAGGGGATCATTGATCCCTCGACCGGCAAGGCTGTTGGCGCAAACGACAAGTTTTTCGGCGAGATCAACAACGAGCTGGCCGATAAGGGCTTTATCGTTACCGCGACGGATGAGCTGATCACCTGGGCCCGTACGGGCTCGCTGATGTGGATGCAGTTCGGTCTGGCCTGCTGCGCCGTTGAAGGCCTGATGCAGGCTTCCGGCCCGCGCTATGACATGGAACGCTTCGGTGTTGCTCCCCGCGCCTCACCGCGCCAGTCGGACGTCATGATCGTCGCCGGCACGCTCACCAACAAGATGGCGCCTGCCTTGCGCAAGGTCTATGACCAGATGCCTGAGCCGCGTTACGTCATCTCGATGGGCTCCTGCGCCAATGGCGGCGGCTACTATCACTATTCCTACTCGGTCGTTCGCGGTTGTGACCGCGTCGTGCCGGTCGATGTCTATGTTCCGGGCTGTCCCCCCACAGCCGAGGCTCTGCTCTACGGCGTGCTGCTTCTTCAGAAGAAGATCCGGCGCACCGGAACGATCGAGCGCTAAGGCTGAAGGGTTAAGCAATGAGCGAAGCATTGAACGAACTTTCGATCCGGATCGGCGAACAGAAAGGTTCGTTGGTTCTGGCGTCGGAAGTTGCCTATGGCGAGCTGAGCATCACGGTGGCGCCGGAGAGCCTCATCGAGGTTCTGCGCTTTCTGCATGACGATTCTGCCTGTCGTTTCATCAACGTGACGGATATTTGCGGCGTCGATTATCCGGGCCGGGAGGAACGTTTCGAGGTCGTCTATCACCTCCTGTCTCCGTCGAAGAACCTGCGCATCCGAATCAAGGTTCCGACCAGCGAAGACAAGCCGGTTCCGTCCGCCTGTGATATCTACCCTGGTGCGAACTGGTTTGAACGCGAAACCTACGACATGTACGGCATCTTGTTCTCGGGCCATCCGGACCTGCGCCGCATTCTGACCGACTATGGTTTTGAGGGCTATCCGCTGCGCAAGGACTTCCCGATGACCGGCTATGTCGAAGTGCGCTATGACGACGAGGCAAAGCGGGTCGTTTACGAGCCCGTGCAACTGCGCCAGGAGTTCCGCAATTTCGACTTCCTCTCGCCCTGGGAAGGCACGGACTACGTGCTGCCGGGCGATGAGAAGGCAGCGAAGTAAGGGGCGGAAGACATGACCATGACGAAAGAACATTCCGTCCGCAACTTCACGATCAACTTCGGCCCCGAGCATCCGTCGGCCCACGGCGTTCTGCGTCTGGTTCTCGAGCTTGACGGCGAAATCGTCGAGCGCGCCGACCCGCATATCGGCCTGCTGCATCGTGGCACCGAAAAGCTGATCGAAGCCAAGACCTATCTGCAGGCCGTTCCTTATTTCGACCGTCTCGACTATGTCGCGCCGATGAATCAGGAACATGCCTACTGCCTCGCGATCGAGAAGCTTCTCGGCCTCGAAGTCCCGAAGCGCGGTCAGTTGATCCGTGTTCTCTTCTCGGAAATCGGGCGCATCCTGTCGCACATCATGAACGTCACGACGCAGGCCATGGACGTCGGCGCCATGACGCCGCCGGTCTGGGGCTTCGAAGAGCGCGAAAAGCTCATGGTGTTCTATGAGCGTGCCTGCGGCGCGCGCATGCATGCCGCCTATTTCCGTCCGGGCGGGGTCCATCAGGACATTCCGCAGAAGCTTGTCGAAGATATCGCGGCCTGGTGCGACCCCTTCCTCAAGGTTCTCGACGATATCGAAGGCCTTCTGACAGGAAACCGCATCTTCAAGCAGCGTAACGTCGATATCGGCGTCGTCTCGCTGGAAGATGCCTGGAAGTGGGGCTTCTCGGGCGTGATGGTTCGCGGTTCGGGCGCTGCCTGGGACCTGCGCCGTTCGCAGCCTTATGAGTGCTATTCGGAACTCGATTTCGATATCCCGATCGGTAAAAACGGCGATTGCTACGATCGTTACCTGATCCGCATGATCGAAATGCGCGAAGCCGTGAAGATCATGAAGCAGTGCTGCGCACGTCTGCTGGGAGCTGAGAAGGTGGGTCCGGTCTCGGCCTTGGACGGCAAGGTGGTTCCGCCGAAGCGTGGCGAGATGAAGCGTTCGATGGAAGCGCTGATCCACCACTTCAAGCTCTACACCGAAGGCTTCCACGTTCCGGCCGGCGAAGTTTACGCAGCGGTTGAAGCTCCGAAGGGAGAATTCGGCGTCTATCTCGTTTCGGACGGTTCCAACAAGCCGTATCGCTGCAAGATCCGTGCTCCGGGCTTCGTACACCTTCAGTCTATGGATTTCCTGAGTTCCGGTCATATGCTGGCCGACGTGACGGCAATCCTCGGATCGCTCGACATCGTGTTCGGTGAGGTTGATAGATGATCACTCGGCTGGCCCTGGCGACTTTCATTTCTGTAGTGGCGTCTTCGGCCCTTGCCGAGACGTTGGGCGGCAACACGGGCAAGAACGCGCCTCTGCCGCCATCGACGATGAAAGACCTGCTGAAGCAGGGCTACGAGATCAAGTCCGCCATCCCGAACGGCGAAAAGTTCGTGATATTTATGCAAAAAGAACAGTCGGCCTACGCTTGCGAATTCGTGTCCGTCACGAATACCAAATGCGGTGCCATCAACTGACAAGGCGTGAAAGAGAATGTCCGTTCGACGACTAGCCGATGACAATGTCCAGCCGCAGAGCTTCGCCTTCAACGAAGACAACAGCGCGTGGGCGGCTGAAACCATCAAGAAATATCCTGCTGGCCGCCAGCAGTCTGCGGTTATACCGCTGCTGATGCGCGCCCAGGAACAGGATGGCTGGGTCACGCGTGCGGCGATCGAAAAGATCGCGGACATGCTGGAAATGCCCTATATACGCGTTCTCGAAGTCGCCACCTTCTACACCCAGTTTCAGATCAAGCCGGTTGGCACGCGCGCTCACGTTCAGGTTTGCGGAACGACGCCCTGCATGTTGCGCGGCGCCGAAGACCTGATTGCGGTCTGCAAGAAGAAGATCCACCACGATCCCCTTCACACCAACGAGAGCGGCACGCTGTCCTGGGAAGAAGTCGAATGTCAGGGCGCCTGCGTCAACGCGCCGATGGTTGTCATCTTCAAGGACACCTATGAAGACCTGACGCCGACCCAGCTCGAATACATTATCGACCGTTTCGAAGCAGGCAAGGGCGGTGACGTCACGCCCGGTCCGCAGATCGACCGTGTCTATTCGGCCCCCGCCGGTGCACCCGTCACCCTGACGACCGACACGCCTGCGCCGAAGTTTGCTGATCGTGCTGAGGCTCCGGTTGCTGCCGCTCCGGCCCCTGCACCCGTTGCGGCTCCGGCTGCGCCTGTTGCTGTTGCCCCGGCCGCCAAGGCCGAAGCAAAGCCGTCGCTGGATGATCCGAACCGCCCGGCTGCCGTCGAAAAGCCTGCCACACCGGACGATCTCAAGATGATCTCGGGCGTTGGCCCGGTCATGGAAGCGAAGCTTCATGACCTCGGCATCTACACGTTTGCCCAGATCGCCAAGTGGACCGAGAAGGAAGTGACCTGGGTCGATGGCTACCTGGCATTCCGCGGCCGCATCGTTCGCGATGACTGGATCAAGCAGGCCGATGCGCTGGCGCGCGGAGGCGAAGAAGAATATGTGCGCGTTTTCGGCAAGAAGCCGCGTTGAGAGGGTGAGACATGCTTAAAGACGAAGATCGCATTTTCTCCAATCTCTACGGTCTCAAGGACAAGTCCCTGAAGGGCGCGATGTCGCGCGGCCATTGGGACGGCACCAAGCAGATCATCGAAAAGGGCCGCGACTGGATCATCGACGAAATGAAGGCTTCCGGTCTTCGTGGACGCGGCGGTGCCGGCTTCCCGACGGGTCTCAAGTGGTCGTTCATGCCCAAGCAGAGCGACGGCCGCCCGCATTATCTCGTCGTCAACGCCGACGAATCCGAACCCGGTACCTGCAAGGACCGCGATATCATGCGTCACGATCCGCATACGCTGATCGAAGGCTGCGTGATCGCCGGCTTCGCCATGGGCGCGAACACCGCCTATATCTATCTGCGCGGCGAATATATGCGCGAGCGTGAAGCCCTGCAGGCTGCCGTGGACGAGTGCTACGACGCCGGCCTTCTCGGCAAGAACAACAAGAACGGCTGGGACTTCGACGTCTACCTGCACCACGGTGCGGGCGCTTATATCTGCGGCGAAGAAACCGCTCTGCTCGAAAGCCTCGAAGGCAAGAAGGGTCAGCCGCGCCTGAAGCCGCCGTTCCCGGCGAACATGGGCCTCTATGGCTGCCCGACTACGGTCAACAACGTCGAATCCATCGCCGTTGCCCCGACCATCCTGCGTCGCGGCGCTTCCTGGTTCTCATCGATCGGCCGTCCGAACAATGTCGGCACCAAGCTGTTCATGGTCTCCGGCCATGTCAACAAGCCCTGCACCTTCGAAGAAGCGATGGGTCTGTCGTTCCGCGAGATCATCGAGACGCATTGCGGCGGTATCCGTGGCGGCTGGGACAACCTGCTCGCCGTCATTCCGGGGGGCGCATCGTGCCCCGTCGTCAGGGGCGAGGACATGAAGGACGCGATCATGGACTTCGACGGGATGCGCGAAGTGAAATCCTCCTTCGGCACCGGCGGCATGATCGTCATGGACAAGTCCACCGACATCATCAAGGCCATCTGGCGCATCGCTGCCTTCTTCAAGCATGAGAGCTGCGGTCAGTGCACGCCGTGCCGCGAAGGTACGGGCTGGATGTCCCGCATTCTCGATCGCATGGTGAAGGGCAACGCGCAGAAGCGCGAAATCGACATGCTGTTCGAAGTCTCGAAGCAGATTGAAGGTCACACGATCTGCGCATTGGGTGATGCAGCCGCCTGGCCGGTCCAGGGTTTGATCCGCAATTTCCGTCCGGAAATCGAAAAGCGGATCGACCAGTACACGGCCAACGCCATGGCACACGGCGCTGTTCTGGAGGCCGCCGAGTAACCATGAACGCCCAGCGCAACGATCATCGTGACGACATGTCCGCACCGCATGATGCGGTCGCGAATCTTGTTCGTGCGACGAACGAGGCGATGGAGGCGTTCATGAAGACTGACTGGACCAAAGACAGTGAAGGGCAGGAGGGCGTTGCCCTCAACCCGCTGATGGCCAATCCGGCCATCATGATGGCGGCGGCAACAGCTTACGGGATCCGGATGACCGGCCAGTGGGCGAGCCTCTTCCTCAATGCGATGCAGGATCAGGCGGACCGCGCAAAGGAGCAGCCCGCCGAGGCGGACGTTGCTGAAACGCCGGTGGCGGCCGAGGCTGAAGTGGTAGAGCCCGAGCAGGTGGTCGAGCCAGTCGCAGCCGAAGCCCAGGCTGCGGTGGAGCCTGCGACGGCGAAGGCAGTGGAACTCGAGGCCGCCAAGCCCCTGGTCATGGAACTGCCTCAGAGCGAACCTTTGCCGGCAAAGGTTTCGGCGGATGAGACGATAGGAAAGCGGGCACGCAAGGCGGCGAAGGTCGCCAAGGTGCGGAAGTCCGTGGAGAAAGCCACCGTGGCGAAGGCGCCGGTATCGGCTGGCGACGACTTGAAGCGGATTTCGGGCATTGGCCCGAAGCTGGCCAATGTGCTGACGGGTCACGGTGTGGTGACATTCGCGCAGCTGGCTGACATGGACGAAGCGGCCCTTGCCGCGCTCGACGCGGAACTTGGCCTGGAAGGCCGAATTTTGCGGGACGACTGGGCGGGGCAGGCGCGGAAGATACTGGCGACCGGACACTGAGCCGCAAGGCAGTGGTACAGGGCGTGAAATGAAATAGGCGAGGGCGGTCCGTCAGGACCTCCCGGACCACGACAGAAACTCTGGCTTGATGCGCGATTGAGCGCGGAAGCGGGAAGGCGAATATGGCGAAGCTGAAAGTCGACGGTAAGGAAATCGAGGTTCCGGATCATTTCACGCTGTTGCAGGCGTGTGAGGAAGCCGGCGCTGAGGTGCCGCGCTTCTGTTTTCACGAACGGCTGTCGGTTGCCGGCAACTGCCGCATGTGTCTGATCGAAGTAAAGGGCGGACCGCCGAAGCCGGCTGCGTCCTGCGCCATGGGTGTGCGCGACGTCCGCGGCGGCCCGAACGGCGAATTGCCAGAAATCTTCACCAACACGCCGATGGTCAAGAAGGCCCGCGAAGGCGTGATGGAATTTCTGCTGATCAACCATCCGCTCGATTGCCCGATCTGTGACCAGGGCGGCGAATGCGACCTGCAGGACCAGGCCATGGCCTTCGGCATGGACGGCACGCGCTACAATGAAAACAAGCGCGCCGTCGAAGACAAGTATATCGGCCCGCTCGTCAAGACGGTGATGAACCGCTGCATTCACTGCACGCGCTGCGTCCGCTTCACGACGGAAGTCGCCGGCATTTCTGAACTCGGCCTCATCGGCCGTGGCGAAGACGCCGAAATCACTACCTATCTCGAGCAGGCGATGACCTCCGAGCTGCAGGGCAATGTGGTTGACCTCTGCCCGGTCGGTGCTCTGACCTCCAAGCCGTTCGCCTTCACGGCCCGCCCGTGGGAACTGAACAAGACCGAGACGATCGACGTCATGGACGCGCTCGGCTCTGCGATCCGCGTCGATACGCGTGGCCGCGAAGTCATGCGCATCATGCCGCGCGTCAACGAAGAGGTGAACGAGGAGTGGATCTCCGACAAGTCGCGCTTCGTCTGGGACGGCCTGCGCACGCAGCGCCTCGACAAGCCTTACGTCCGCAAGGACGGCCGTCTCGTTCCCGCGACCTGGGGTGAGGCTTTTGCCGCAATCAAGGACGCCGTATCCAAGACCTCCGGTTCGAAGATCGGCGCCATCGCCGGCGATCTTGCCTCCGTCGAGGAAATCTATGCGCTCGGCGAACTGATGTCCGCGCTCGGCTCCAAGAATGTTGACGCCCGTCAGGACGGCGCATTTGCCGATCCGTCGCTTGGTCGCGCCTCCTACATCTTCAACCCGACCATTGCCGGTATCGAAAAGGCTGACGCCTTCCTTCTCGTCGGCTCCAATCCGCGCTTCGAGGCGGCCGTTCTCAACGCCCGCATCCGCAAGCGCTGGCGCCAGGGCGGCGTTGCCGTCGGCCTCATCGGTCAGGATGGCGAGTTCCGCTATGGCCACGAATATCTCGGCGCCGGCGCGGACACGCTCGCCGCTGTGGCAGACGGTTCGAATGCCTTTGCCGAAAAGCTGAAGGCCGCCAAGAACCCGATGATCATCGTCGGCCAGGGCGCGCTCAAGGGCGCAAACGGTGTGGCTGTTCTCGCAACCGCAGCAAAGATCGCAGCCGATTGCGGCGCTGTCACCGAGGAGTGGAATGGCTTCGCCGTTCTGCAGACGGCAGCCTCGCGCGTCGGCGCACTCGACCTCGGCTTCGTGCCGGGCGAGGGCGGTTCTGATGCCGCAACCCAGCTCGCCTCGATGGACGTTCTCTTCCTGCTCGGCGCCGACGAACTCGACTTCTCGGCCAAGAAAGCTGGCTTCACGGTCTATATCGGCAGCCATGGCGACGCCGGCGCTTCCGCTGCAGACGTCATCCTGCCGGGTGCTGCCTATACGGAAAAGTCCGGCACCTGGGTCAACACGGAAGGCCGCGTCCAGATGAGCACGCGCGCCGGCTTCGCACCGGGCGACGCCCGCGAAGACTGGGCGATCATCCGCGCGCTTTCGGACGTGCTCGGCAAGAAGCTGCCGTTTGATTCGCTGGGTGCATTGCGCGCCAAGCTCTATGCAAGCCATCCGCATTTCGCGGAACTCGACGCCATCAAGCCCGGCTCGGCTGCTGAAATTGCTGCACTGGCGAAAAAAACCGGTGCTCTGGAGAAATCCGCATTTGCAAGCGCCGTCAAAGACTTCTATTTGACGAACCCGATAGCGAGGGCCTCTGCCGTCATGGCTGAGTGCTCCGCGCTGGCGGCCAACAACTTCAAGGTTGCCGCGGAGTAAGGGCAGGGATCATGGACCAGTTTTTCTTCACTTATGTCTGGCCGGCGCTGATCATTGTAGGGCAGTCCCTGCTGCTGCTCGTCGCGCTGCTGCTCTTCATCGCCTATATCCTGCTCGCAGACCGCAAGATCTGGGCAGCCGTTCAGATGCGCCGCGGTCCTAACGTGGTGGGTCCGTGGGGACTTTTCCAGTCCTTCGCCGACCTTTTGAAGTTCGTGCTCAAGGAGCCGGTCATTCCGGCCGGTGCCAACAAGGGCGTCTTCCTTCTCGCGCCGCTCGTTGCCGTGACGCTGGCGCTCGCCACCTGGGCCGTGATCCCGCTGAATGCCGGCTGGGTGATCGCCAACATCAACGTCGGCATCCTCTATGTCTTTGCGATCTCGTCGCTTGAAGTCTACGGCATCATCATGGGCGGCTGGGCTTCGAACTCGAAATATCCGTTCCTCGGCGCGCTTCGTTCGGCCGCGCAGATGGTGTCCTACGAAGTCTCGATCGGTTTCGTGATCGTGACGGTTCTGCTGACGGTCGGTTCGCTGAACCTTTCGGATATCGTCATGTCGCAGGCCGACGGCCTTGGAACCAAGCTCGGTCTGCCGCCGTCGCTGCTCGACTGGAACTGGCTGGCGCTCTTCCCGGTCTTCATCATCTTCTTCATCTCGGCGCTTGCTGAAACGAACCGTCCGCCCTTCGACCTTCCGGAAGCGGAGTCGGAACTCGTGGCCGGCTTCATGGTCGAGTATGGCTCCACGCCCTACATGATGTTCATGCTCGGCGAATATGCCGCCATCGTTCTCATGTGCGCGCTGACGACGATCCTCTTCCTGGGCGGCTGGCTGCCTCCGGTGAATGTGTGGTTCCTCAATTGGGTTCCCGGCATCATCTGGTTCCTCCTCAAGGCGTCCATGGTCTTCTTCATGTTCGGCCTGGTGAAGGCATTCGTGCCACGCTACCGTTACGACCAGTTGATGCGCCTCGGCTGGAAGGTCTTCCTTCCGCTGTCGCTCTTCTTCCTGATCGTGACCGCATTCGTACTCAAGCTGACGGGATGGGCGTGACCATGGCCTCTGCTACCCAATTCGTTAAGTCGCTTTTCCTGCGCGAGTTCATTGGCGCCATCGGTCTGACGATGCGCTATTTCTTCCGGCCGAAGGCAACGGTGAACTATCCCTTTGAAAAGGGCCCGGTCTCGCCGCGCTTCCGCGGCGAGCATGCGTTGCGCCGCTATCCGAACGGTGAAGAGCGCTGCATCGCCTGCAAGCTCTGCGAAGCGATCTGTCCCGCTCAGGCCATCACCATCGAGGCCGGTCCGCGCCGCAATGACGGCACGCGCCGCACGGTGCGCTACGACATCGACATGGTGAAGTGCATCTATTGCGGCTTCTGCCAGGAAGCCTGCCCGGTCGACGCCATCGTCGAAGGCCCGAATTTCGAATTCGCGACCGAAACGCGCGAAGAACTTTACTACGACAAGGCCCGTCTTCTCGACAACGGCGACCGCTGGGAGCGGGAAATCGCGGCCAATATCGCAATGGACGCACCGTACCGGTGATCCGCATCTGACATGAAACGCGCTTCGCCGATTTCGGGGGACGCGCAAAAGGGGCATGGCGCATCGGCAACCGGTGCGTCTCACCGGATGGGTCGGCGACGGACCGTCACCCTCCGGAAAGCTGAAAAAGGCATCGACATGGGTCTTCAGGCTCTATTCTTTTATCTGTTCGCCTTCATCGCCATCGCATCGGCGTTCATGGTGATTTCGGCGCGGAACCCGGTTCACTCCGTCCTGTTCCTGATCCTGACCTTCTTCAACGCGGCCGGGCTCTTCCTGCTGACCGGCGCCGAATTCCTGGCGATGATCCTTCTCGTCGTCTATGTCGGCGCAGTGGCGGTTCTCTTCCTCTTCGTCGTGATGATGCTGGATGTCGATTTCGCCGCCCTTCGGACCAAGGCACTGGAATATGCTCCGATCGGTGGCCTGATCGGCATCATCCTGGCGCTCGAACTAATCTTCGTGATCGGCGGCTCGACCATCTCGCCGGAAATCGCCAAGAAGGCCGCCATTCCGATCCCGGCACTGACCGAGCGCTCGAATACGCAGGCGCTCGGCGACGTGCTCTACACGCACTACGTCTACTTCTTCCAGATCGCCGGACTTGTTCTTCTCGTTGCGATGATTGGCGCGATCGTGCTGACACTGAAGCATCGCACGAACGTCAAGCGGCAGAACATTTCGGCCCAGGTGGCCCGCACACCCGAGACGGCGGTTTCGATCGTCAAGGTGAAGCCGGGGCAGGGTCTGTAAAATGTTCGCCGCGCTGAAGAATAAATTCTACGGGAAAATGCTTTTCTCTGTAGATCTTGAAGTTAGGAAACCGACATCGGTGTTCCTCTGGGAACGCGATGGGAAAAGAACATTGAATATCAAGTCGAAGAATTTCTTCTACGTGCAGAGTTCATTCGGAAGTCACGCTACTGTTTGGGTTGATTGCGATGAAATTGGGCAGCTATCGGCGGCTCTTGCATCCGTCTCAGCATTCAACGAGCGTCTAGAGGTGCAGGACAAATAAAATGGAAATCGGTATTTCCCATTATCTCACGGTCAGCGCCATTCTCTTCGTGCTGGGCATCTTCGGGATTTTCCTGAACCGCAAGAACATTATCGTCATCCTGATGTCGGTCGAGCTCATCCTGCTCGCCGTCAACATCAACATGGTGGCCTTCTCGACCTTCCTGCATGACATTGCAGGCCAGGTCTTCGCTCTGTTCATTCTGACCGTCGCGGCTGCGGAAGCTGCCATCGGTCTTGCAATTCTCGTCGTCTTCTACCGCAACCGCGGCTCCATCGCGGTCGATGACGTCAACGTCATGAAGGGCTGATCGAACCATGGACATGCTCTACAAAGCCATCGTCTTCCTTCCGCTGATCGGCTTCCTCATTGCCGGCCTTGGTGGCAACACCATTGGCGCAAAAGCCTCCGAATTCGTCACGACGAGCCTTATGATCGTCGTTGCCGTCCTGTCCTGGGTGGTCTTCTTCAACGTGGCGCTCGGCCATCACGAGGAAGTCATCAAGGTTCAGGTCCTGCACTGGATCCAGTCCGGTGGTCTCGACGTGTCCTGGGCGTTCCGCATCGATACGCTGACCGCCGTCATGTTCGTCGTCGTCAACACCGTGTCGTCGCTCGTGCACCTCTATTCGATCGGCTATATGCACCACGATCCGCATCGGCCGCGCTTCTTTGCCTACCTCTCGCTCTTCACCTTCGCGATGCTCATGCTCATCACGTCGGACAACCTGCTGCAGATGTTCTTCGGCTGGGAAGGCGTGGGTCTCGCGTCCTACCTGCTCATCGGCTTCTGGTTCAAGAAGCCCTCGGCAAGTGCTGCCGCCATGAAAGCCTTCATCGTCAACCGCGTAGGCGACTTCGGCTTCGTTCTCGGCATCTTCAGCGTCTTCGTGCTGTTTGGTTCGATCAACTTCGACACGATCTTCGCCGCCGCTCCGACCTATATTCCGGCTGAAGGGCAGGGCAAGGTTGTCATAAACCTCTTCGGCATGCAGCTCGATCAGGCCCATGCGATCACCGCGACCTGCCTGCTGCTTTTCCTGGGCGCTATGGGCAAGTCGGCGCAGTTCCTGCTGCACACCTGGCTTCCGGACGCCATGGAAGGCCCGACACCGGTTTCGGCCCTTATCCACGCTGCAACCATGGTCACCGCCGGCGTCTTCCTCGTCGCCCGCATGTCGCCGCTCTTCGAATTGTCGCATGATGCGCTGACCGTCGTGACGATCATCGGCGCGATCACGGCCTTCTTCGCCGCGACTGTCGGTCTCGTCCAGAACGACATCAAGCGCGTGATTGCCTATTCGACCTGCTCGCAGCTCGGCTACATGTTCGCAGCGCTCGGCGTTGGTGCCTATGGCGCGGCCGTGTTCCACCTCTTCACGCACGCCTTCTTCAAGGCGCTTCTGTTCCTTGGTGCCGGCTCGGTCATCCACGCCGTCGATGGTGAGCAGGACATGCGCTACATGGGTGGCTTGCGCAAGCACATCCAGATGACATACTGGGCCATGATGATCGGCACGCTGGCCCTGACGGGTGTCGGTGTTCCCTTCACGGTGATCGGTACGGCAGGCTTCTTCTCCAAGGACGCCATCATCGAAGCGACCTATGCCGCGCACAGCGCTTCCGGTCAGTTCGCCTTCTGGCTCCTGGTCATCGCCGCCTTCTTCACGAGCTTCTACTCGTGGCGTCTGGTGCATATGACCTTCCACGGCAAGCCGCGCGCCTCGCATGAGGTCATGCACCATGTACATGAATCGCCGATGGTCATGCTTCTGCCGCTCCTGATCCTGTCGATCGGCGCACTTCTGGCCGGCGTCGTGTTCCACGAGCATTTCTTCGGCGAAGAGTACAAGGAATTCTGGAAGGGCGCGCTCTTCACGCTCCCGGCCAACGAGATCCTCCATCACGTTCATGAAGTGCCGGCTCTGGTTTCGCTCAGCCCCTTCATTGCGATGGTGCTCGGCTTCCTGCTGTCCTATTGGATGTATATCGTCTCGCCGCACATCCCGAAGGTTCTGGCTGAACAGCATCGGGTTCTCTACCAGTTCCTCTTGAACAAGTGGTACTTCGACGAACTCTACGACTTCCTGTTCGTCCGCTCTGCCAAGTGGCTCGGCAACTTCCTCTGGAAGGAGGGTGACGGCCGCGTGATCGATGGCTTCGGCCCGAACGGTGTTGCTGCCCGCGTCATGGATGTGACCGGTCGCGTTATCCGGCTCCAGTCCGGCTATCTTTACCACTACGCGTTCGCGATGCTGATCGGTATTGCCGCGCTCGTTACCTGGATGATGTTCTGGAGTGTCCTCTGATGACCGATTGGCCAATTCTGACCGTCGTCACCTTCCTGCCGCTCGTCGGCGTGCTGCTGCTGCTTTTGACCCGCGACGACTCCCCTTCGGGCCGCCGGAATGTTCTGACCATTTCGCTGCTGACGACTGTTGTGACCTTTGTGGTTTCGCTCTTCGTCTGGATCGGCTTTGACAATGCCAATCCCGGCTTCCAGATGGTCGAGAAGCATGCCTGGCTGAACACGGGCATTTCCTATGCTGTCGGCGTTGACGGCATCTCCATGCTCTTCGTCATCCTCACGACCTTCCTCATGCCCTTCTGCGTGCTGGCCAGCTGGTTCGCCGTCGAGAAGCGCATCAAGGAATACATGATCGCCTTCCTGATCCTGGAAGTCCTGATGCTCGGTGTCTTTGTATCGCTCGACATCGTGCTCTTCTATGTGTTCTTCGAAGCAGGCCTGATCCCGATGTTCATTATCATCGGTGTCTGGGGCGGCAAGGATCGCGTATACGCATCGTACAAGTTCTTCCTCTATACGCTGCTCGGTTCCGTTCTGATGCTGCTTGCCATCATGGCCATGTATTGGGACGCCGGCACGACCAGCATTCCGGAACTGTTGGCCCACAAGTTCCCGGCCGGGATGCAGACTTGGCTCTGGCTCGCCTTCTTCGCCTCGTTTGCGGTCAAGATGCCGATGTGGCCGGTCCACACCTGGCTTCCAGACGCGCACGTTCAGGCCCCGACGGCGGGTTCGGTCATCCTGGCCGGTATCCTCCTGAAGCTCGGTGGCTATGGTTTCATCCGCTTCTCGCTGGCGATGTTCCCGGTCGCGTCCGAACACTTCGCACCCTTGGTCTTCACGCTATCGGTTCTGGCGATCATCTATACGTCGCTGGTCGCGCTGATGCAGACCGATATCAAGAAGCTGATCGCCTATTCGTCGATCGCTCACATGGGCTATGTCACCATGGGCATCTTCGCGGCCAACGTTCAGGGTCTGCAGGGCGCGATCTACCAGATGCTCTCGCACGGGATTGTCTCCGGCGCGCTCTTCCTCT
This sequence comes from Limnomicrobium aquaticum, assembly GCF_040545545.1. Lineage (NCBI taxonomy): Bacteria > Pseudomonadati > Pseudomonadota > Alphaproteobacteria > Hyphomicrobiales > Rhizobiaceae > Limnomicrobium > Limnomicrobium aquaticum. Next base: position 1,083,840 of record NZ_JBEPMB010000001.1, on the reverse strand, counting down.
GCGTCGGCGTCGTATATGACCGCATGCATACCCGTGAGATCTCGGCCTATGGCGGTCTGGTCAACAACATGCCGAAATACGCCGTCGCCTTCATGATCTTCACGATGGCCAACGTCGGTCTTCCGGGTACGTCCGGCTTCGTCGGCGAATTCCTGACGCTGATGGGCGCATTCCGCGCGAACACCTTCGTGGCTCTCTTTGCCGCGACGGGTGTCATTCTTTCGGCCGCTTATGCGCTCTGGCTCTATCGCCGGGTCATCTTCGGTGCGTTGGACAAGGATACTCTGAAGAGCCTGCTGGATCTGTCGGCACGCGAAAAGCTCATCCTTTATCCGCTGGCCATCCTCACCATTTTCTTCGGCGTCTATCCGGCTCCGGTCTTCAATGCGACCGCTGCCTCCGTGGACCTGCTGCTCAAGAACTATACTGCTGCAATCGAAGCCGCGCATTCTGTCGCGGTCACGATGAACTGACGACGGGATTAAAGAGATCATGACCGCAGAAACGCTCATTGCCAGCCTGCAGCTTTCGCTTCCGGAGCTGGTTCTCGCTGTCGGCGCGCTGATCCTTCTGATGATCGGCGTCTTTTCCGGCGACAAGTCGGTTGGCACCGTCACGGGGCTTTCGGTGCTGCTGCTGATCGCTGTCGGCGCGCTCATCGTGTTGAAGGGCGTAGACGGCACGGCGTATGCCGGTGCCTACCGCTCGGATGCCTTCGTTCGCTTCATGAAGGTGCTGGCGCTTGCCGGTGCCGGCGTTGCGCTCATCCTGTCGATCGGCAATCGCCGGTCGGAACCGGACCAGCGCTTCGAATATCCGGTACTGATGGTGCTGGCGACGCTCGGCATGATGCTGATGATTTCGGCCAACGACATCATCTCGCTCTACCTGTCGCTCGAGCTGCAGTCGCTGGCGCTCTACGTCGTTGCAGCGATCAACCGCGACAGCCTGAAGTCGACCGAAGCCGGCCTCAAGTACTTTGTGCTTGGTGCGCTCTCCTCGGGCATGCTGCTCTATGGCATGTCGCTGGTCTATGGCTTCACCGGCCAGACGGGCTTCTCGGAAATCGCTGCAGCACTGACTGCCGAACATCGTTCGCTGGGCCTCGTATTCGGTCTGGTCTTCGTGCTTGCCGGCATTGCCTTCAAGATCTCGGCCGTTCCGTTCCACATGTGGACGCCGGACGTGTATGAAGGCGCGCCGACCCCGGTCACGGCCTTTTTCTCGGCCGCGCCGAAGGTTGCGGCCATGGCGATCCTGATCCATCTCGTTGCCGTTGCCTTCAAGCCGATCGTGCATGACTGGCAGCAGATTATTGTCTTCATCTCGATTGCCTCGATGGCCCTTGGCGCCTTCGCCGCAATCGGCCAGACGAACATCAAGCGCCTGATGGCCTATTCGTCGATCGGTCACATGGGCTTTGCGCTGGTCGGCATCGCCGCCGGCAATCAGGAAGGCATCTCTGGCGTCATGCTTTACCTCGCGATCTACTCGGTCATGTCGCTTGGCGCATTCGCCTGCATTCTCGCGATGCGCGTCAAGGATGGTACGGCGGTGGAAGGCATCGACGATTTGTCAGGTCTTTCCAAGACCAACCCGATGATGGCGCTGGTTCTGACGCTTCTCATGTTCTCGCTGGCAGGCATACCGCCGCTCGCCGGGTTCTTCGCGAAGTATTTCGTCTTCATGGCCGCCATCAAGGCGAACCTTCTGACGCTCGCTATCCTTGGTGTTCTGTCCTCGGTCGTCGGTTGCTACTACTACCTGCGTATCGTCAAGGTCATGTGGTTCGATGATGCCAAGCAGGAGTTTGCCCGTCCGGCCGGCGAACTGAAGCTGATCTACGGCCTCTCCGGCCTGTTCGTGATCGGCTACCTGCTGATCGGCGGCCCGCTGGGTGCTGCGGCTGAAGCAGCTGCCCGTTCCTTCTACTGATGGACGGGATTGAAATCAGCCGAAAGCCGGTCACCGGCTTTCGGCACATCGAACTGAACGAGACGCAGTCGACCAATCTCGAATGTCTCGAACGTGCGCGCGCTGGCGATCCGGGCCATCTCTGGATCACCGCCCGCAGGCAGAGCGGAGGCCGTGCGCGCCGCGGTCGCTCCTGGGTCTCCGAGCCCGGTAATCTTTACGCCTCACTGCTGCTGATCGACCCTGCGCCGCTCGACCGCCTGGCGAGCCTGCCACTCGCCGTATCGCTCGCCGTCTATGATGCCATCCGTCGCGAGCTTCCCGCGGATATCGATGTCCGCATCAAGTGGCCCAACGATGTTCTTGTCGAGGGCTGCAAGGTGAGCGGTATCCTGCTTGAGGGGGAAACTCTTCCGCAAGGCCACCACGCGCTGGTCATCGGCTGCGGCATTAATATTGTGCACAAGCCGACGGAGACGCTGTATCCGGTGACATGTCTCGCGGAACGCGGCGCAACCTGCACCCCTGACATTCTGTTCGCGCGCCTTTACGAGGCGATGGAGCACATGCTGTCGGTCTGGAACGGGGGCGAGGGTACCTCCAAACTGGTGGACCAGTGGCGGCAGGTTGCCAAGGGCATTGGCGAGCCGGTGACGGTCAATCTTCCGGATCGCTCGTTGCAGGGCGTTTTTTCGGGGATTGATGCGCAGGGCATGCTATTGCTCGATCTGCCCGACGGAACGCGTCAGGCAATCGCTGCAGGCGATGTATTTTTCTTGGGAAGAAGTTGAGAATGGCGAAGTCTGACGAACTGGTATTTCTGCCGCTCGGGGGCGTGGGCGAGATCGGGATGAACCTCGCACTCTACGGTTATGGTCCGTCGACAAAGCGTCAATGGATCATGGTCGATTGCGGCGTCACCTTCGCCGGCCCCGATCTTCCGGGAGCAGATCTCGTGCTGCCCGACATCGCCTTCATCAAGGAACGTCGTAACGATCTCAAGGGCATCATTATTACGCATGCCCATGAAGACCATTATGGCGCTCTGTCCGATCTTTGGCGCGAGCTGAATGTCCCCGTCTATGCCTCGCCCTTCACAGCTGGCATGCTGGAAGCGAAGCGCGAATACGAGGCGAGCCGCGGCGAAGTCCCGGTCACCGTCTTCAAGGCCGGCGACAGGATCAATGTCGGCCCGTTCGAGATCGAGGCCGTCGCCGTGACGCACTCTATCCCAGAACCGATGTCGCTCTTCATCCGCACCCCGCTCGGCAATCTCATTCACACCGGCGACTGGAAGATCGACCTGCATCCGTCCGGTGGCCCGCTGACCGACGAGGCCCGCTTTCGCGCGCTCGGCGACGAGGGCGTGCTGGCACTGATGTGCGACAGCACCAATGCCATGCGCGAAGGCATTTCGCCGTCCGAGAAGGATGTTGCGGATAGCCTGACCAAGATAATTGGCGAGGCCGAGGGTCGCGTTGCGATCACCACCTTCTCGTCGAATGTCGGTCGCATCCGCTCCATCGCCGAAGCCGCTGAACGCGCCGGTCGCGAAGTGCTTCTGCTGGGAAGCTCGATGAAACGCGTCACCGATGTCGCGCGCGACTGCGGTCTCATGGAAGGCGTCAAGCCTTTCATCAACGAGGACCAGTATGGCTACATTCCGCGCGACAAGGTCGTCGTGATCCTGACCGGCAGCCAGGGCGAGGCGAGGGCGGCTCTGGCCAAGCTCTCCCGCGATGAGATGCGTAATGTGGCGCTCGCGCCCGGCGATCTCGTGGTCTTTTCATCGCGCACGATTCCAGGCAACGAAAAGCCGATCCTCGACATCTGCAACGGCCTGATCGACCAGGGCATCAAGATCATGGGCGACGCCGATGCGCTCGTTCATGTCTCCGGCCATCCGCGCCGGGCTGAACTGCGCCAGATGTATGAATGGGTTCGCCCGAAGATACTCGTTCCGGTTCACGGCGAGGCCGCGCATCTGAATGCGCAGGCCGAGCTCGGCACCAGCGCCGGTATTGAGACGGTCCAGCAGGTGCGTAACGGCGACATGCTGCGCCTTGCGCCCGGACCGGCTGTTATCCTTGAGAAGGTCCACTACGGCCGCATCTACAAGGACGGCAATCTGATCGGCGACTTCGACGAAGTGGGAATTGGCGAACGCCGCAAACTCGCCTATGTCGGTCATGTTGCGGTCAACGTTCTTCTCGACGCGCGTTACGACTTCGTGGACGATCCGGACGTCGTCAGTTTCGGCCTGCCTGCCTTCGACGAGGAGGGGGACGCGATGGATGACGCCATTTATGACGCAGTCCTGGGCGCGGTAGAAAGCATTCCGCGCGCCCGCCGGAAAGACCTTGAGGCCGTCAAGGAATCGGTGCGCCGTGCCGTGCGGGCGACGGTCAACCAGAGCTGGGGCAAGAAGCCGGTGGTCACCGTGTTTCTCAACCGGGTGACCTGAACCGGGCTACCATAACCGGACTGAGGAGAAGCAATGCTGGGCAGGGTCAATCATATCGCCATCGCCGTTCCTGATCTGGCCGCCGCAACGGCTGTATACAGGGATACGCTGGGCGCGAAAGTCTCCCAGGCGCAGGCGCTACCCGAGCACGGTGTGACGGTCGTCTTTGTAGAACTGCCAAACACCAAGGTGGAGCTTCTCGAACCGCTCGGCGAAGCGTCTCCGATCGCGGCTTTTCTGGCAAAGAACGCTTCCGGCGGCATGCACCACATCTGCTACGAAGTGGCCGACATCATCGCTGCACGGGACCAGCTCGCCGCGGGCGGTGCCCGCGTTCTGGGCGACGGAACGCCGAAGATCGGTGCACATGGAAAGCCGGTTCTCTTCCTGCACCCCAAGGATTTTCAGGGCACGCTGGTCGAGCTCGAACAGGTGTGACGCTTTGGCGCAGCGCCTCTTGGTTTCCCGGATCCCTTAAGTGATTGATATCTGTCAAGGGCTGACACGGTGTAGCCCCTCGCATGCTCTTTGCAGGCGGGACGGTTCGGCGTAAAGGAAGTTGCAGCAGAGTTGCGTGACGGCTTCGGGAGGATAGAGCGTGAACTGGTTCTTTGGCTTTGCCGTCTATTTCATCATCTGGTGGCTGTCGCTGTTTCTCATCCTGCCCTTCGGCTTCCGCAGCCAGCAGGATGAAGGTGAGCGCGTGCTCGGAACCATTGCCAGTGCGCCTGCAAATCACAGAGCGTGGCGCACCTTCCTGTTGACGACGATCGTGGCGGCCGTGATCTTTGCCGGCTGGTTCGTCGTCTCGATGTATTTCGGCTTTACCTTCGACTCCATTCCGCAGTTTTATCCCGACTATCGGTCGCTGTGAGTGCTGCCCGCTGCGCGCACGCGGATGTCGCCATCTCGACAACGGGGAAAAAATGTGAAGCGCGTAAATTTCACGCGATTCATTTGATGAAAACGATTAAATGAAAGCAAAAAAAAACAAGGCCTTTTGAGCCTTGTTTCCAAATTTTTCGCGTGACCCTTAGCCGTTTCCGGCGGCAGCGACTGAGCGCGCCTACGATCTGATCCTCCCAAGACTTGACCGCGAAATTAGCAGAGTTTGTTGATCTCTGCCTGTTTTGTAGGCTGAACCTAGCGAATAGATTCCCCCTTGTCATCAGGTTTTTTTGCATTTTTGACACAGTTGCCAGAATTTTTCCTATTGACAAAGATATTTCACATTCTCGTCATGCGGGTTATGCCGTTACGTAAGATGCCAGCAAGGCTGCATCTCAATTGTGCTGTTCCGGGACAGGTGGCATGGCGGGTTTTCTTCCGGGCAGGAAGCGTTTAAGAACGCTTCGAATTCGATAACCGCAAGCCCGATTCTCCAGCCTCTGGAGACGGCTTTTCGTCTGGAAACCGTCATGCGTCTCTCCCGCTTCTTTCTGCCTATCCTCAAGGAAAACCCCAAGGAGGCGGAAATCGTCTCTCACCGCCTGATGTTGCGCTCGGCCATGGTCCGCCAGCAGTCCGCCGGCATCTATTCCTGGCTGCCGCTCGGCAAGCGTGTGCTCGACAAGGTCTGCAAGATCGTGCGCGAGGAGCAGAACCGCGCCGGTGCCATCGAACTGTTGATGCCTACTTTACAGTCAGCGGAACTCTGGCAGGAAAGCGGCCGCTATGACGACTACGGCAAGGAAATGCTGCGCATCAAGGACCGTCAGGACCGCGCCATGCTCTATGGTCCGACGAACGAGGAAATGATTACGGACATCTTCCGCTCCTACATCAAGTCCTACAAGCACCTGCCGCTGAACCTCTACCACATCCAGCTGAAGTTCCGTGACGAGATCCGTCCCCGATTCGGTACGATGCGTTCGCGCGAATTCCTGATGAAGGATGCCTATTCCTTCGACCTGACGAAGGAAGGCGCCATCCACTCATACAACAAGATGTTTGCCGCTTATTTGCGCACGTTCTCGCGCCTTGGCCTGCGCGCCATCCCGATGCGCGCCGATACCGGCCCCATCGGCGGCAACCATAGCCATGAATTCATCATTCTGGCCGAGACCGGCGAGTCGGAGGTTTTCTGCCACAAGGATTTCGTCAATTTCGACATCCCCGGCGACAATACCGATTTCGACGACGTGCCTGCATTGCAGGCGATCTTCGACAAGTGGACCTCGGCCTATGCCGCCACGTCCGAAATGCACGACGCTGCCGAATTCGACGCGATCCCCGAAGGTGATCGTCTGTCCGCCCGCGGCATCGAAGTCGGCCACATCTTCTATTTCGGCACCAAATATTCCGAGCCGATGGGCGCGAAGGTGCTGGGCCCCGACGGCAAGGAACACACTGTCCACATGGGTTCGTACGGCATCGGCCCGACGCGCCTCGTTCCCGCCATCATCGAAGCCTCCCATGATGAGAACGGAATCATCTGGCCTCGGTCCGTGGCACCCTTCGACGCGATGATCATCAACATGAAAAGTGGTGATGCCGCCTGCGACGAAGCCTCTTTGCGCATTTACGAAAGCCTCGCGAATGCCGGCAAGGACATACTGCTGGATGATACGGACGAACGCGCCGGCTCCAAGTTCGCAACCGCGGACCTGATCGGCGTTCCGGACCAGATCATTGTCGGCCCTCGTTCGGTCGCCAGTGGTGAGGTGGAATTGAAGGACCGCAAGACCGGCGAACGTCAGACCCTGACGATCGAGGCGGCGATCAACAAGCTCATCGGCTGACCGCCGATCAGGGAGACGACATGGCGAAAGGCGATAGCGGCGCAAGCGCAACGGCAAACCGGATCACGAAAACGGGGCCGTTTTCCGCCTTCGAACGCATGGTGGCCTGGCGCTATCTCCGCGCCCGGCGCAAGGAAGCGTTCATATCGGTCATTGCCGGCTTTTCCTTCGTAGGGATCATGCTCGGCGTCGCCACGCTCATCATCGTGATGGCGGTGATGAACGGCTTTCGCACAGAGCTCATCTCCCGCATTCTTGGCGTCAACGGACACATGATCATTCAGCCCGTCGATACGCCGCTCAATAATTACAACGACCTGGCGCAGAAATTTGCTGCTGTGCCGGGTGTGAAAATGGCGATCCCGCTTGTCGAAGGCCAGACTTTGGCCTCCGGCAAGAATGGTGCGGGCTCCGGCGCGCTGGTGCGTGGTATCCGTGCAGAAGACATCACCAAGCTCAAATATGTGGCCGACAACATCAAGTCCGGAGACCTCGTCGGCTTTGCCGCCGGAGATGGCATCGCCATCGGTTCGCGGCTCGCCGCCTCTCTCGGGGTAGGTGTCGGCGACACGGTGACGCTGATATCACCGGAAGGTGATGTGACGCCGATGGGTGTCAATCCCCGCGTCAAATCCTACAAGGTCTCGGCCATCTTCGAGATCGGCATGTCGGAATACGATTCCAGCATCATCTTCATGCCGCTGGAACAGGCGCAGCTCTATTTCAACGCGGATGGTATCGTTCAGTCGATCGAGCTCTTCGTCAACAACCCGGACAAGATCGACGAACTGCGCGAGCCGATCGAAAAGGCTGCCGGCCGGCAGATCTTTATCACCGACTGGAGACAGCGCAATTCGACCTTCTTCTCCGCCCTGCAGGTCGAACGCAACGTCATGTTCATGATCCTCACGCTGATCGTGCTGGTGGCCGCGCTGAACATCATCTCCGGCCTGATCATGCTGGTGAAGGACAAGGGGCACGACATCGCGATCCTGCGCACGATGGGGGCCACATCCGGTGCGGTGATGCGGATCTTCTTCATGACGGGTGCTGCAATCGGCACGGCCGGTACCTTTGCCGGCGTCATCCTCGGTGTCATCGTCTGCCTGAATGTGGAGCGCATCCGACAGTTCTTCTCCTGGTTGTCCGGGACGACGCTCTTCAATCCCGAGCTCTACTTCCTGAGCCAGCTGCCGGCTGAAATGAATGTTGGCGAGACGACGTCGGTCGTTGTCATGGCGCTGGCGCTGTCCTTCCTCGCCACGATTTTCCCGGCCTGGCGCGCCGCCAAGCTGGATCCCGTCCAGGCGCTGAGATACGAATAAGAAGGTTCCAAACCCGATGAAGCAACAGGCAGTCCTGGAACTGAAGAACATCCGGCGCAGCTACGGGCAGGGCGATCAGGAGCTTGCGATCCTGAAGGGCGCGAATTTCACGCTGAGAAGCGGCGAAACCGTGGCCCTCGTGGCACCGTCTGGAACCGGCAAATCGACGCTTCTGCACATCGCGGGCCTGCTGGAGCGGCCGAGCGAGGGCGACGTCATAGTCAGCGGCCATTCCTGTGCCGACATGTCTGACGACGAGCGCACCGCCGTACGCCGTGCCGAGATTGGCTTCGTTTACCAGTTCCATCATCTCCTGCCTGAATTCAGCGCGCTGGAGAACATCATGATGCCGCAGCTGATTGCCGGGCTCTCGCGCAAGGACGCCGCCGAGCGCGCCGAACAGCTCTTGGCCTATATGCGCATCGGCCATCGCGGCACGCACCGCCCGGCTGAGCTTTCCGGCGGCGAGCAGCAGCGTGTGGCCATTGCCCGCGCCGTCGCCAATGCACCGCAGGTTCTGCTGGCCGACGAACCGACCGGCAATCTCGATCCGGAAACCGCCGGCTATGTCTTCGATGCGCTCACTGCGCTCGTTCGCCAGTCCGGCCTTGCTGCAATGATTGCCACGCACAACCACGAGCTTGCCTCGCGGATGGATCGTCGCATCACGCTCGATGAGGGCAGGATTCTCGAATTCTGAGAACCTGACCGGCAGCTCAGCGACACCCGGTTTCACGACAATCATTTCCACCGAGCCAGCCTGCCGCCGGGCGGAGTGGCAGAGTTTTGCTGTGATTTCAGACGCTTCCAAGAATCTTGCGAAGAGTGCTTGACTCTCTGAACGTAAGGAGAACATAGTGTGAACATAAGTGGAAAGGAGCCCGCCATGACTGACATCCTTCGTGATATCGCCGCATTCGCATCCATGACCATGTTCGTCGCCACCATGTCTCTCATCCTGATGGCGATGTGATTTTCGGGGACGCTGCCGCCCGATCCTGCATTACGGCTGGACAGGGCGCCCTCTGATTTCCCACAATGCGACCTTGATTCAGAAAGTGGAGAATGGGCGATGGGCGATCTGGCAACGGGTAAGCCGACAGCGGAAGTTCAAGGGGTGAAGGCCGGCCCCGGCTTCGTGCATCTTCGCGTCCACTCCGCCTATTCGCTTCTCGAAGGCGCGTTGCCGCTGAAGAAAATCCTGTCGATCGCCTCCGCCGACGAGCAGCCGGCGATCGCAATTACAGACACCAACAATCTCTTCGTCGCGCTGGAGTTCGCCCAGAAGGCAATCTCTGACGGTATCCAGCCGATCATAGGCTGCCAGATGTCGATCGACATGCAGGACGCCACCGAAAATGACCGTCGCGGCGGCGTTCAGGCGTCGCTGGCCAAGCTGCCGTCGTTGGTCTTGCTCGCCTCAACCGAGGCAGGTTACGACCGATTGATGGAACTGGTCAGTCGCGCCTATCTCGATGGCGAAGGCAATCAGTCCGCGCGGATCCTGCTGTCCTGGTTGGAGGAGGGGACGGAGGGTCTTGTTGCGCTCACAGGGGCACTGACAGGTCCTGTAGACATGGCGCTGAAGGAAGGGCACGCGCCCTTGGCCGAGCAGCGGCTTGTCGCACTTTCGCGACTGTTTCCGGGCCGCCTCTACCTCGAACTGCAGCGGCAGGAGGGGTTCAGTCGCCGCCACGAGCAGAAGGTGGTTGATCTCGCCTACAAGCACGACCTGCCGCTGGTCGCCACGAACGAAGCCTTCTTCCCTGCGCGCAAGGATTTCGATGCGCACGACGCTCTTATGGCGGTGGCGCATAACGCCATGGTTTCGGACGACAATCGTTTCCGGCTGACGCAGGACCACTATCTGAAAAGCCGCGCCGAAATGTGCGCGCTGTTCGCCGATTTGCCGGAAGCCTTGCAGAACTCGGTCGAGATTGCCCGGCGCTGTTCTTTCATCCTCAACACCCGCAAGCCCATCCTGCCGCGCTTCACCGGCGCGACCGATGATCCAGAAGAAGCCGAGCGCGCCGAATCGGAGGAGTTGAAACGCCAGGCCATCGAAGGGCTTGCTCTGCGCATCGAGACGCTCGGGATCGCGCCGGGCTACACGCGCGAAGAATACGAGGAGCGGCTGGCCTTCGAGCTGAGCATCATCGAGCGGATGAAGTTCCCGGGTTACTTCCTCATCGTTGCCGACTTCATCAAATGGGCGAAGCAGCATGACATCCCGGTCGGCCCAGGCCGCGGTTCGGGTGCCGGCTCGCTGGTCGCGTACGCGCTGACCATTACCGACGTTGATCCACTACGGTTCTCGCTTCTCTTCGAACGCTTCCTCAATCCGGAACGCGTGTCGATGCCCGACTTCGATATCGACTTCTGCCAGGACCGGCGTGAAGAGGTCATCCGCTATGTTCAGCAAAAATACGGCCGCGAGCAGGTAGCCCAGATCATTACCTTCGGATCGCTGCAGGCGCGTGCGGCGCTCCGCGACGTCGGTCGTGTCCTCGAAATGTCCTACGGCCAGGTCGATAGAATCTGCAAGCTGGTGCCGAACAATCCGGCCAATCCGACACCGCTTTCCAAGGCGATCGAGGAGGAACCCAAGTTTCAGGAAGAGGCCGAGCGCGAGCCGGTCGTCGCACGACTGCTCGATATCGCGCAGAAGATCGAAGGTCTCTATCGGCACGCCTCGACACACGCCGCAGGCATCGTGATCGGCGACCGACCGCTCTCCCGCCTCGTGCCGATGTATCGCGATCCGCGCTCCGACATGCCGGTCACCCAGTTCAATATGAAGTGGGTCGAGCAAGCCGGCCTCGTGAAATTCGACTTCCTGGGCCTGAAGACGTTGACGGTTCTGAAGACCGCAGTGGATTTCGTCGCCAAGCGCGGCATATCCGTCGATCTCGCAGCACTTCCGCTGGATGACAAGCCTACCTACGACATGCTCTCGCGCGGCGAGACGGTCGGCGTGTTCCAGGTGGAAAGTGCCGGCATGCGCAAGGCGCTGATCGGCATGCGGCCCGACTGCATCGAGGACATCATCGCGCTCGTGGCGCTCTACCGTCCCGGCCCGATGGAAAACATCCCGGTCTATAACGCCCGCAAGCATGGCGAGGAGGAGATCGAGTCGATCCATCCCAAGATCGACTATCTTCTCAAGGAGACGCAGGGCGTTATCGTCTACCAGGAACAGGTGATGCAGATCGCCCAGGTTCTCTCAGGCTATTCGCTCGGCGAAGCCGATCTTCTGCGCCGCGCCATGGGCAAGAAGATCAAGGAGGAGATGGACAAGCAGCGTGCCCGCTTCGTTGACGGCGCGATGAAGAATGGCGTTTCGAAGGCGCAGGCCGACATCATCTTCGACCTGCTGGCAAAGTTCGCCAACTACGGCTTCAACAAGTCGCACGCTGCGGCCTACGCCATCGTCTCCTACCAGACAGCCTACATGAAGGCGCATTACCCGGTCGAGTTCCTGGCCGCGTCCATGACGCTGGACATGCAGAACACCGACAAGGTCAACGACTTTCGTCAGGATGCCCGCCGTCTCGGCATCGAGGTTGTACCGCCATCGGTCCAGACCTCGTTCCGCCATTTCGAGACAGGCGAGAACCGTATCTACTATTCGCTTGCTGCGCTGAAGGGCGTCGGCGAAGCCGTGGTCGATCACATCGTCGCCGTGCGCGGCGACAAACCCTTCGCCTCGCTCGAGGACTTCTGCCTGCGCATTGATGCAAAGCTGGTCAACCGACGCGTGCTGGAAAGTCTGATCCACGGCGGCGCCTTCGACTGCTTCGGTCTCGACCGTGCCGTTCTGGCCGCCGGGATCGACCGCATCATCGGTTACGCCCAGCGCGAGAGTGAAAACCGCGCCAGCGGCCAGAGTGACATGTTTGGCGGCGGCGCAGCCGGTGAGGAAAAGCTGTCCTTCCCGACCGTGACACCCTGGCTTCCTTCCGAACGGCTGCTGCGCGAGTTCCAGGTTCTCGGCTTCTACCTCTCAGCACACCCGCTCGATTCCTACAGCGAGGTGCTTGCCAAGATGCGCGTGCAAAACTTCGCCGACTTCGCATCGGCCGTGAAGCAGGGCGCGAGCGCAGGACGCCTGGCTGGTACTGTGACGTCGAAGCAAGAGCGCAAGACCCGAACGGGTAACAAGATGGGTATCGTGAACTTCTCGGATGCGTCCGGTCAGTTTGAGGCCGTCCTCTTCTCCGAAACGCTGAGCCAGTATCGCGACGTGCTCGAAGCCGGAAAATCTTTCGTCATGACGGTTGCGGCCGATGAGCGCCCCGAGGGTATCGGTCTGCGGATTCAGACCTTGAATTCGCTGGAGGAAAAATCAGTCCAGATGCAGAAGGCCTTGCGCGTCTATGTCCGCGACAGCGGCCCCCTCAAGGCCGTTGCGCCGCATCTCAACGCCAAGGGCGACGGCCTGGTGTCCTTCATCGTGATCAAGGATTCGGGTCGTCGAGAAATCGAGGTGGAACTGCCCGGCCGTTATCGAATTTCGCCGGAGATTGCCGCGGCGCTCAGGGCCGCGCCGGGCATTCTCGACGTCGAGCTTGTATGATCGTAGTTGAGCCGGTTTTCCGGCTCAACGCATCTGAAATCAGCTCTTGTGAAGTGCCTTGTCGGCCAGCTTGTTAGCCGGCTTATCCATCGGGTCGGTGAGCGTAATGAAGTTCGTGCCGAGGCCGGTTTCGCTGAGGCTTTCGACATCTGTCAATGTGATGGCTGAGCCTTCGCCGAGCAATTCGCCGAGCCTCTGCCTGGCTTCATCGCTCATGTGGACGCGATCAAGCGCCGTGGAAGCACTTTCCGCCGTTGCCGGGTCGGCGTCCTCGGTAATTCCGAGACGCTTCTTCGCCGCATCCGCAATGCGGTTCGACAAGCTGAAGCCATACCATTCGGCAAAGCCCGTGCGGGGATCGACATTGCGGGCTTCGATGAAATGCGTGCCGAGGGCCTTTGGTTCGTTGTCAAGCGTCACCGGCGCGCGGTAGATTTCCGCAAAATTGCGCCGGATGACCATGATGCCGTTCTGCGGCAGCGGCCGACCGGCCTTGGCATAGAGAGCTGCGACCAGAGCGTCGTCGGCCATCGTGCCGTCGGGCAGACCGTTATCCTTGCGGAATTTCGCAATGGCTGCATTGGTCTGCGCGCCTGCTGCGCCATCGACAGTGCCCGCATCGTAGCCGAACTGGTTCAGCAGCGTCTGCACATCAGGCATGACGCTGCGGTGGTCGGCGCGGGTGATGAGCACATAGACGGGCTCACGCGGCTTTTCAGGGCGCAGGCTCGGCTTCGACTGCGTGGCCGCATCGTTCATGGCCAGTTCCGTGCCGGGGACCGCGGTTGCTGATACGGGTGCCATGGCGACATCGGTCATGAATGTCGGGCCGGCCGGCGAGTTGGCCGGACGCGGAAGCGTGGCGCTGCGGATGCGCTGCGGTTCGACAGGTGCGTCGGTGATGATGACATGCACCCCGCGTTCGGTCATCTTGTAAAGCTCTTGCGCGAAGGCAGCGGGCAGTCGAACACATCCATGGGAGGCCGGATGGTTGGGCACGCTGTTAGATTCATGGAGCGCAACGCCCGACCACGTTATCCGCTGCATCCACGGCATCGGCGCGTCGGAATACTTGTTCGACCGATGAAACTTCTGTTTTTCGAGAACTGAGAAGATGCCGGTCGGCGTTTCGTGGCCCGCCTTGCCCGTCGAGACGTTCGAACTCGCCACGACCTTGTCGCCATCATAGACTTTCAGCGACTGCAGGTCGCGCGACACGAGGATCTGGAGGACCTGACCGTCGCCTGCGAGCGCCTGGCCTGCTCCGAATGCCGCGATGAAGACACCGATAGTAAGAATGCGCCCTTTGAGCATGATTCGCCGTCCAAAGCCTTGAGTGATTGTCGAATGTTAATCCAGTAGTCCTTAAAGAATGCTGTCGTCGAGGTGGCTGCTCGTCAGCGCGAGCGGCTGTCCGTCGGACGAAATGTATATCCGGTCTCGACGCTGCGATTGCCGAACTTGTCGCGCAGCGTATCGATGGCGGCTTCCGCCTTGGCGCGTCTGGCCGCCTGCTGGTCGATCAGGTCCTGCGGGTCCGCCAGGCTTGTCTCTCCGAGAGAAGTGACCCCGATACCGATCAGGCGGAACTTCGCGCTTCCCACTTCCTTTTCGAGCATCGAGACTCCGGTTCGGAATATGCGATCCGCCAGTTGCGTGGGGCTTTCGAGGCTGACATTGCGTGATCGGGTCTTGAAGTCATGCGTCTTCATTTTCAGGACAACCGTCTGGCCGGCGATCCCGCCGCGCTTGAGCCGGCGTGACACCTTTTCCGAAAGCGCACGCAAATGGGCGGCAAGCGCATCGAAGTCGGAAATGTCGTCAAAGAAGGTTGTTTCCGCCGAAACGCTCTTGGCTTCGCCGTCACTGTGGACCTGCCGTTCATCCTGGCCGCGCGCCAGCCTGAACAGCCTCTGTCCCATCGTGCCATAGCGCCGCATCAGGCCTGCTTCGTCCATCTGCTGAAGCTGGCCAATCTCGCGAATACCGTCTTCAGCCAGTTTGTCGGCAAAGGCGCGGCCAACGCCCCAGATCAGCGTGACAGGCTTCGGAGCCAGAAAGGACAAGGCTTCCTCGCGCCCGATCACGCTCATGCCACGCGGCTTGCGCATGTCGGAGGCAACCTTGGCCAGGAACTTGCAGTAGGAAAGCCCGACCGAAACCGTAACTCCCACTTCATCCTCGACCCGCCGTGCAAACCGCGCCAGAAGCCGGGCAGGGGGCTCGTGATGATGGATCAGTTCGGTCCCCTTGAGGTCGAGAAACGCTTCGTCGATCGACAGGGGCTCAACGAGAGGCGTCAGTTCCTGCATCATCTGGCGGATCTGTCGGCCGACGCGGCTGTATTTTTCCATGTCCGGCTTGATGACAATCGCCTCCGGACAGGCCTCCAGCGCCTTGAACATCGGCATGGCCGAGCGCACCCCGCGAATGCGTGCGATGTAACAGCAGGTCGAGACAACCCCGCGTTTGCCACCGCCCACGATCACCGGCTTGTCCGCAAGCTCGGGATTGTCGCGCTTCTCCACCGAGGCATAAAACGCATCGCAGTCGATATGGGCGAGATGAAGATCGTTCAGTTCGCTATGCCGCATCAGGCGTGGGCTGCCACAGGCCTTGCAACGCCCGGCGCGGCCCGTGACCGGCTCGAAACAGTCACGGCAAAAGCCCGGCAATGTTGTTTCGCCCGTCATGAATCGCTGGAACAAAGGTTGAACATAAGAACACTAGAGCATGTCGCGCCGATGAGTCCAGCGCTTTTATGAAAGGGCTTCGGGCTGTACGCGGGCGCGGCGGCACGGCCTCGGCAGCGCAGGATGCGTCTGATCAGGCGGCAGAAAAATGCGACCGGATGATGGGCGCGGCTTCTGCCCAGTCGCGGACGACACGCGCAGTTTCGGGTGGCTTCGGCGCCATTGCATGGACTTCCGAGGGCGGAGCAAGGCTCAGCAACAGGCAATCCGGCAGATGTTCGGCCACGGAGGTCAGGTTGTGCGACATGTCGTCCACGAACACCACGGGCACCGTGTGGCGATCGAGGATCCTGGAGGCGATCGGTCCCTTGGCCGTTTCAACGGCGACCATGGGAAAATGCAACCCCAGTTCATCGAGAAGCATTCTCCGTCGTCCTGCAAATTTCGGCGGCATGGCCGTCAGGAAGACGATGTCAGCCTCCTCCGCAAGCGCGGGCAAGGCCGTCATGACATGTTCGAAAGGTGTCTGCCAGGCGTGTTGTTCTTCGAAGAAGTCGTGCAGCGATTGCTGTACCACCTCTTCCGTTACCGGGGTCTCGTCGTCGACGCGAACGACATTTCCTGTCAGGCGGAAAGAGCGCGGCAGGAACTTCAGGTCGCGGGCCTTGAGAAAGCGCTGGTAGGGGGCGATGAACTCGAGAATGACATCGTCCACGTCACTGATGATCAGTGGGCGACCCGTCAGGCGGATATGGCTGAGGTCGGTCACGTCAGGCTCCCGTGCCGCCATAGGCGGGGCCGCTGAGCCGTTGCCAGGCCGCGGCGACCATGGCCGGCGCGATGCCCGAATGCGCGCTGAAGGCTATCAGGCTTGGCTCATGCGCCATCACGAATTCCATGAGCGCTTCGGCAAAACCGGGCGAGCGCGAGAATTGCCGCAGAGAGGACGCATCGAGGCCGCTGAGCGACAGAAACCGTGTCAGCATGTCTGGCTCTTCGCCCAGCCACGCGAGGATGGCCACGGCGATTTCCTGCGCATCCGGCGCGGCCTCGGTTTTCTTCTCGGGCTTCAGGCGCATTTCCAACCTCGGGTTACGAATTATTCAAACAAATCTGACTAGTGTTTTCGGGAACAACTTCAGGAATCGTGACGTTCGCGATGGACGATCTGATTCTATCGCAGTCTGCCTGCGACGGAAACAGGTTCCTCCCGATTATGCAGGGGTCATGCCTCTGGTCAGCCGGTTCAGGTGCCGCAGTCTGGCGTCTTGGGGTTTGGATGAAAGGCGACGGATAGAAGCATGGTCAAGCGCGTGATGATCGTCGAGGATAACGAGCTCAACATGAAGCTCTTCCGAGACCTGATAGAGGCATCGGGATATCAGACGATCCAGACCCGCAACGGCATGGAGGCGCTCGACCTTGCCCGCCAGCACAAGCCGGACCTGATCCTGATGGACATTCAGCTTCCGGAGGTCTCCGGTCTCGATGTGACCCGCTGGCTCAAGGAAGATCCGGAACTGCACCCGATCCCGGTCATTGCCGTGACCGCCTTTGCGATGAAGGGGGACGAGGAGCGCATCAGGCAGGGGGGCTGCGAAGCCTATGTCTCGAAGCCGATCTCGGTGCCGAAATTCATCGAGACCATCAAGACCTATCTGGGCGACGCGTAAGGAGTGCGGACATGACAGCGCGCATTCTGGTCGTTGACGACATCCCGGCCAACGTGAAGATGCTCGAAGCGCGGCTTCTTGCCGAATATTTCGACGTCATCACAGCCGAGAACGGCTTTGCGGCGCTGGAACTCTGCGAAAAGACGCAGGTCGATCTCATTCTTCTCGATATCATGATGCCCGGTATCGACGGTTTCACCGTATGCGAACGCCTGAAGGCCAACCCGCGCACGGCGCATATTCCCGTGGTCATGGTTACGGCGCTCGATCAGCAGTCGGACCGGGTGCGCGGTCTGAAAGCCGGCGCGGACGACTTTCTCACCAAGCCGGTCAATGACCTGCAGCTTATGTCACGCGTCAAGAGCCTGTTGCGTCTCAAGGCCTTGTCGGACGAACTGCGGGTCAGGGCCGAGACGGCGCGCAAATTCGGCATGGCGGTCGATGACATGGCGGTGGACAACGAGGCTGACGAGCCGGGTCAGATCCTTCTGGTCGATGCCCGCGCATCCTCGCAGGACCGCGTCGTCAAGGCATTGCGACCGATCGCGGATGTAACAGCCATTTCGGATCCCCAGGCGGCCCTGTTTCACGCTGCCGAGAACCCGACGGAACTGGTTATCGTCAATTCAAACTTGGAAGACTACGACCCGCTGCGGCTCTGCTCGCAGATGCGCTCGCTTGAGCGGACACGCTTCATCCCTGTCCTGCTGATGGCGGACCAAGACGCGGACAGTCTCATCATCCGCGCGCTCGAGCTGGGCGTCAGCGATTACATCATGCGGCCAGTCGATCCGAATGAACTGATTGCCCGCTGCCTGACGCAAATCAGGCGCAAGCGTTACAACGACAGGCTTCGCTCCAGTGTCGAACATACAATCGAACTCGCGGTGACGGACGGTCTGACGGGCCTCAACAACAGGCGCTATCTCGACAATCATCTCAAACTGCTCTTCGACCGTGCCAATGCGCGGGGCCGGGCGCTCTCCGTCTGTCTGACGGATATCGATCGCTTCAAGTCGATCAATGACACCTATGGTCATGATGCAGGCGACGAAGTGCTGAAGGAACTTGCCGCGCGGATCCGATCAACCGTGCGCGGTGCGGACCTCGCGTGCCGATATGGCGGCGAGGAATTCGTCGTTGTGATGCCGGATACGTCTCTGGACATGGCGACAACGATTGCGGAGCGTCTGCGCGGTGCCATTGAAGGCAAGCCGTTCCATCTTTCGGCTTCGGGCATAGATCTGAATGTGACTGCATCTCTGGGTATAGCCGCCCTGTCGGCAACCGTTCAGACGCCCACGCAGCTCATGAAATCAGCAGATCAGGCACTCTATGAGGCAAAGAATGCCGGCCGTAATCGCGTGGTTGCGGCAGCGGCCTGAGATTTCCACAACTTTCGATTCCAGAGGTTGCGCACCTTCCCTAACGTAAGGTCTGCGTGTGTGTATTGGGTGACCGTTGAGGCCCGCCCTCCTGGATCATAACGGATCATATAGATAAATATCTGTTTTAGCAGATGAAATTTCGCGCCGACCAAGATTGGACAATCAGGCCCGGCGATTGTCATCCAATATAAATATCCTTATCGTGACAGATATTGTTTGCATTGAAGAGGTTATTTCGACGGGAATCTGTAACTAATTCGCCTAAAAATTAACCTTCAAATGACGAAGGACAGGGCGCTGGTTAATAAATCGTTGATTTTTTTTAAAAACCGGGTGATCTTTTAGTCACAGACGGATGTCAAACGACATTCAGTTACCCCATGATGTCAGGTCCGCCGCATCTCCTGGGTCGTGGGGTTGGCTGACCAGCGCACGGTTAGAGTGGTTTCCTCGTGCCGCCTCCGTGAGCTGGTCAGCCGCCGATTTTCCCCGAAATCGTTGTTCCGAAACATTGCAGTGCTATGCCGCGACAGTCGGCTGGCGCGGACGCTCTGCGCGGTCTTGCTACCGCCGCGAAAGCGGGATGCACAAAAAGAAACGGGGCCTTGCGGCCCCGATCTGAAACGAAATGGATCAAGCCAATTACTTGATCTTCGTTTCCTTGAATTCGACATGCTTTCTGGCGACCGGGTCGTACTTCGTCTTCGTCATCTTGTCCGTCATGGTACGGCTGTTCTTCGTGGTGACGTAGAAGAAGCCCGTGTCTGCCGTCGACAGAAGCTTGATCTTGATGGTGGTTGCTTTCGCCATTTTTCAGTGCCTCAATAAAAGCGTCGCCGGAGCGGTCAATCCGGCTCGGCGAAATCTGGCGCGAAACTACAAATCGCGCCCGAAAAGTCAAGTCTTTTTGGGTCGGAAAATCATTCGCACCCCGGAAAGCACGAAATAGAGGCCGAAGAAGAAGGCGATTGCCCAGGCAAAACCCTGCTGACCGTAGCCATATTTCGCGCTCGCATCCATCGCAGCGCCAATCGCCTGCGGGCCTGCGACAGTGCCCACGGCATAGCAGAAGATGAACGCGGCATTGGCTGCCACGAGGTCAGCACCGGTCAGGCGCGAGCCAAGGTGGCTGAGGCCAACCGTGTAAAGCCCGGCGACGGACCCGCCCCAGAAGAGCAGCACGACGGCCAGAAACTCCCAGCTGTCGGAAAGCAGCGGTAGCGTAAATGCGCCGACAAGCCCGCAAAAAGCCATGATGAACAGGAGGATGCGGCGATCCTTCAACCTGTCCGAAATCAGCCCCAGCGGGATCTGGAACAGCATGTTGCCCAGGCCCATGATGGTGAGCAACAGGGCTGCCTGCGATTCGGAGAAGCCGCTTCGGGTCGCATAGATGGGGAAGAGCGAAAGGCCGCCGGCCTCAACCGCACCGAAAACGAAGACTGCAGCCGTTGCCGTGGGAACCAGGAATATATAGCGCATGAAATGCAGCTGCGGCTTTTCATCGATCACCGGGCATTCGCCACGGGCAATGAACACGGGAACTGCCGCAATCAGCAAAACGACTGCGCCCAGCAGGAACGGCAGCAACCCGTCGCTGCCGATTCGCGCAAAGATCAGCGGCCCGAGCGCAAAGCCGACCGATAGAACGGTGGCATAGACGCCGAGTGCCAATCCTCGCTTCTTTGGAGGCGCAGACGCGTTAATCCAGAATTCGGAGAGAATGAAGAGCGTGGTGGTGGCACCGTGGAAAACGATTCGCAGCGGGAACCACAGCCAGAAATTCTCCGCGAAATAGAAGCCGGGAGCGCTGAGCGCCGCCAGCAGCACCGCTCCGATCATCGTGGCGGGCACGCTGAAGCGATGGGCGAGTTTGGTCGTGATCGGGGCGGCTGCCATGGCGGCGATGCCGGCCATGGCGGAGTTCAGCCCGATGAGAGTGGAAGGAACGCCGCGCTTCTCCAGGATCATGGAGAGAAGCGGCAGTCCAAGACCGATGGCAACACCCACCGCCGTCACCGATGCGGTCGCGGCGATGAAGGACGGCCACTGGATGTTCTCGTGGTCCTGCGAACTTTTCTGCACGGGCAATTCCATAAAAGTCTCAAATCTCTTCGCGGATGAACTTGCCGCTGCGCATGTAATAGAAAGGAACCGGCAGGTCGACAGTCAATTCCGGCGAAATTTTCAGCATGGCGCCGATATCGGCGAGGATGGCGAGCGTGATCCCTGGCATCTTGAGGTCGCCGATCTCGTCGACATTGACCCATTCCAGCGCGTCGAGCTCGGCGCTGGGGCGCAGGCCGGTCAGGTCAACATTCACCTCGTCGGCAAAGAGCGCGAAGAAGCGCGTGTCGAAACGACGCGAGCGGCCGGGTGGCGTAATCGCGCGCCCGACAAGCCGCAGCGGGCTGAGATTGGGCGTGAATGGCAGGGCAGCCTCCAGCTTACCATGTGGCAAGCCGATCGCAATCCCCGCTTCCTCATAGGTCTCCCGGATCGCGGCAACGGCCAGCGCCCGCATGCGCGCCTGCGTCATCCGCGGACCGGACTTGTAGGCGAGTTTGCGTGCAATGGCTTCGGCAAGCGTGCCGGACACGACAATGCGCGAATCGGTCGGGTCGCGCCGCCCGCCGGGGAAGACATAGACGCCCGGCATGAACTTGTGACTGCCGCTGCGCCGACCCGACAGAACCTGAACCTTGCCCTGATCGCGCCGAAGCAGCAGCAGCGTTGCGGCATCACGCGGGCGCAACGCCGGGTAGCCGCCTTGGGCGGCCAGCATTGCAGCATTGGGAAGATAGGCCTGGCCGGGCGCTTCGCTCATGTCCGGTCCTCCGGCTCCTCTTTCGGATCATTGGGGTCAACGCCGCCGAAACCGTGCATACGCAGAGCCCATTGCAGTCCGATGACGCCACCCTTGATCGGCTGGATGATGGCGACGGCGAACAAAACGGTAAGCGGCACCCAGATCAGGAACTGCACCCAGAGCGCCTTGGGCAGCATGTCGTCCGTGAGCATATATGCTGTCAGCAGGACATGGCCGACGACAACGATGACCAGATAGGGTGGCAGATCGTCCGCCCGCTGCGCCGTGAAATCGGTTCCGCATGACGCACATACATCCACCGGCTTCAGGAACGACTTGAACAGTCGGCTCGAGCCGCAGGCGGGGCATGCGTTGAGAAGGCCACGGCGGATCGAACGCCAGAGCGGGCGATGCTCCTCCTCGATCGCGATCTCGCTGGTGTCGGTGTTTGCACTCATCGTGCTGCCTCCCTTTTTCGCTGAGGCATGGTCCGCTTAGCGGCGGCCACGCGGCGGCCGTGTTCCCGGCCGT
Source organism: Limnomicrobium aquaticum (assembly GCF_040545545.1). Lineage (NCBI taxonomy): Bacteria > Pseudomonadati > Pseudomonadota > Alphaproteobacteria > Hyphomicrobiales > Rhizobiaceae > Limnomicrobium > Limnomicrobium aquaticum. The sequence continues at coordinate 1,061,726 of NZ_JBEPMB010000001.1, read as the reverse complement.
TTGACGGGCTTGCCGCCCGACTTCTTGGTCGACTTGTGAAATGAGCGTGCCCCCGTCGGCATCCGCCGACCCTCGCTCAGCATTTCAAATCTTAGCGAACCGGCAAGCGGGATCGCCTCCGCCAGCCGGACTTCCACATTATCGCCCAGACGATAGCCGAGCCCGGTCTTTTCGCCCGTCAGTGCCTGATGCGCCTCGTCATATATGAAATAGTCCATGCCGAGTGTCGAGACCGGCACGAAGCCATCCGCGCCAAATTGCGGCAGCGAGATGAACAAGCCCGACTTGGTGACGCCCGAAACGCGACCGTCGAAGCTCTCGCCGATACGTCCGGCCAGATGATGCGCGATCAGCCGGTCCACCGTATCCCGCTCGGCCTTCATGGCGCGGCGCTCGAAGGTAGAGATTTCGGCGGCGATGTCGTCGAGGACTTCTTCTTCCTCCATCGTCAGCCCGCCTTCGCCAAGGTTCAGCGCCTTGACGAGACCGCGATGCACGATGAGGTCGGAATAGCGGCGGATCGGCGAGGTGAAATGCGCGTATTTCATCAGGTTCAGGCCGAAATGCCCGAGATTCTCCGGGCTGTAGATGGCCTGGCTCTGCGAGCGCAGCACCATCTCCGAAACCATGGTCTCGACCGGAGTCCCGCGCGCCTTGTCGAGGATCTGGTTGAAATGGCTGGAGCGCAGATTGCCCCTCGCCAGCGACATTTCGAGCGTGCCGAGGAACTCGCGGAGCACTTCCTGTTTGGCCATCGAGGGCGTGTCATGGACGCGATAGAGCAGGGGCTGGCGCGTCTTTTCCAGCGTCTCGGCGGCGGCAACGTTTGCCTGGATCATCATCTCTTCGATCAACCGGTGCGCGTCCAGCCGCGGCGGCACGAAGACGCGGTCCACCGTCCCGTCGCTCTTCAACAGGATCTTCCGTTCCGGCAGATCGAGTTCCAGCGGCTGGCGGCGGTCACGGCCCATACACATGATGCGATAGGCATGCCACAGCGGCTTCAGGATCGGATCGAGCAGCGGCCCGGTCTTCTCGTCCGGCGCGCCATCAATGGCCGCCTGAGCCTGCTGGTAGGACAGCTTGGCGGCACTCTTCATTATGATCCGATGGAACGTGTGACCCGCCTTGCGCCCATTGTGGGAGAAGGTCATGCGCACGGCAAGCGCCGGGCGGTCTTCACTTTCGCGCAGCGAACACAGATCGTTCGAAATCCGTTCGGGAAGCATCGGCACGACGCGATCCGGGAAATAGACAGAGTTGCCGCGCTTCAGCGCCTCGCGGTCCAGCGCCGAGTTCGGCCGCACATACCAGGACACGTCGGCAATCGCAACTGTGACGATCACGCCACCCGGATTGTCGGGCGAAGGGTCGTTCTCGGCATAGACCGCATCGTCATGGTCCTTGGCGTCGGCCGGGTCGATGGTGATCAGCGGCAGCTTCCGCCAGTCCTCGCGCTTCGACATGGAGGCGGGCTTGGCGGCCTCCGCCTCGGCCATCACCTTGTCGGGGAAGATGTAAGGGATGCCGTGGGCGTGAATGGCGATCATCGAGATCGCCTTTTCCGACGCCACCGAGCCGATGACCGAGAGAACCTTGGCGCGCGCCAGACCGTAACGGCCGATACGCAACGTCTCGATCTCGACCAGATCGCCGTCCTGCGCGTCGCCCGTGTAATCCGGATCGACCACCAGCTCCTCGCCGCGTCGCTCGATGGGCAGCACGCGACCGCCGCCGCCGGGTGTCGTCTTGAAGACGCCCATGCCGGCATTCTTGCGCTTGTCGAGAACCTTGATCACCCGCGCCGTATAGGCCGGCCCGCCACGATCGCTCGCGGGGAAAATCTTGGCCAGAACGCGATCACCGAGACCGGCTACCGGGGCCTTGTCGCGGCCCGACCGCCCGGCATTCGAGGACTGGCGGATCGCCACGGCGGGCGCGACGCCCATTTCGTCCAGCCATTCCGCCGGACGCGCGATCAGCTCACCATCCTTGCCTCGCACGGTAATGTCGAGAACCGTCACAGGCGGCAGGGCGCCGGGGCGCACCAGCGACTTGCGGTTCTTCTCGACCATGCCCTCGTCTTCGAGATCGCGCAGCATGTTTTTCAGCGCAATCCGGTCGTCGCCCTTTATGCCGAAGGCCTTGTAAAGCTCGCGCTTCGAGGCCTTTTGCGGATGATCGGCGATGAAGCGCAGCACGACTTCGCGGGAAGGCAATTCTCCATAGACGAAATCCGGAGCCGGCGCTGCGGACTTGCCGCCACGCTTGCGGGCGCGGTTTGCGTTACCGCTTTCCGCTGCGCCGCGCGTCTCGGCACCATCGATGTCATCGTGCCGCTTGCGTGTCACGGATCAGCCCTTCTTGGCCTTGGGGGCGGCCTTTGCCTTCGTGGGTGCCTTGGCTTTCGTCGACTTCGCCGCTGCCGGCTTGTCGGATGCCGCCGCCTTGGTGGTCTTCGCAGTCTTGGCCTTCGCACCCTTGGCCTTGGGCGCGGGTGCCTTTCCGGCCTTCTCCGTGATCAGTGCCAGGGCCTCTTCGACGGTGACCGATTGCGGATCCTTGCCGCGCGGCAGCGTCGCATTCACCTTGCCCCAGTTGACGTAGGGGCCGTAGCGGCCTTCACGCACGGTCATCGCACCGCCGCTCGGATGGTCGCCCAGTTCCTTCAGCGCCGTGGCGCCGGCACGGGCCGGCTTGCCGCCGCGCGCCTGCTTTTCGGCAATCAGCGTGACCGCACGATTGAGGCCGACCGTGAAGACATCTTCGACAGATTCAAGGTTCGCATAGGCGCCGTCGTGCAGCAGGAACGGCCCATAACGGCCGATGCTCGCTGAAATCACCTTGCCGGTTTCCGGATGCACGCCCACCTCGCGGGGCAGCGAGAGCAGCGTGATCGCCCGCTCCAGCGTCGTCGTGTCCGGCTTCCAGCCCTTCGGCAGGCTCGCACGCTTGGCATCCTTGCCATCGCCGCGCTGGACGTAAGGCCCGAAGCGACCGGAGCGCAGCGACACTTCTTCGCCAGTTTCCTGATCGGTGCCAAGCACCGTCGGACCATCGGAGGCCGCACCATCTTCGGCATTGGCGTCGGCGGAGAGCTGACGCGTGAAGTTGCATTCCGGATAGTTCGAGCAGCCGACGAAAGCGCCGTACTTGCCAAGCTTCAGCGACAGGTTCCCCGTGCCGCATACCTGGCAGATGCGCGGATCGGACCCGTCCTCGCGCTTCGGGAACACGAGCGGCGCCAGCGCCTCGTTGAGCGCATCGAGCACGTTGGTCACGCGCAGTTCCTTCGTGTCCTCGATCTGGGCGAAGAAGTCATTCCAGAATTCGCGAAGAACCTTTTTCCAGTCGAGTTCGCCGGCCGAAATCTTGTCGAGCTTTTCTTCAAGATCGGCCGTGAAATCGTACTCGACATACTTGGCGAAGAAGTTCTCGAGGAAGGCCGTGACAAGACGGCCCTTGGCGTCCGGGATCAGCTTGCGCTTGTCGATGGTCACATATTCACGGTCGCGCAACGTCGCAATCGTCGCGGCATAGGTGGAGGGCCGGCCGATGCCGAGCTCTTCCATCTTCTTGATCAGCGAAGCTTCCGAATAGCGCGGCGGCGGCTCGGTGAAGTGTTGCGAGGCATTCACCTTCTGCTTGGCGAGCGTTTCGCGCGCATTGATCTCCGGCAGCCGTCCATCGTCTTCACCGTCTTCCGCCGGCTCGTTTTCCTCGCGCTGATCCGTATAGGCAGCGATGAAACCGTCGAAGCGGATCACCGAGCCGACTGCACGCAGGCCCGCCTTTTTGCCGGCGTTGTCGGCGAGGATTTCAACCGTGGTGCGCTCGATTTCGGCACCGGCCATCTGGCTCGCGATGCCGCGCTTCCAGATCAGCTCGTAGAGGCGCAGCTGGTCGCTGTCGAGGAAGCGGCGCACCTTGTCGGGGGAACGCGAGAAATCCGTCGGGCGGATCGCTTCGTGGGCTTCCTGCGCATTCTTGGCCTTGGTGGAGTAGAAGCGCGGCTTCTCCGGGCAGTAGCGCGCGCCGAACTGATCGACGATGGCGGCACGCGCCGCGTCGATCGCTTCCGGGGCCATCTGCACGCCGTCGGTACGCATATAGGTAATGAGACCGACCGTCTCGCCGCCAATGTCCATGCCTTCATAGAGCTTCTGCGCGACCTGCATGGTGCGCGATGCCGAGAAGCCCAGACGCGAGGACGCAGCCTGCTGAAGCGTGGAAGTGGTGAAGGGCGGGCCGGGATTGCGCTTGACGGGCTTTGCCTCGACCGACTCGACTGCGTAAGCCGCGCCTTCAAGCAGCGCCTTCAGGTTGTTGGCCTGTTCACCATTGGCAATCGACTTGCTCTGCAGCCGCTTCCCGTCCGCCGACACCAGACGCGCCTCGAACTCGTCACCACGCGGTGTCTTGAGGATCGCCGAGAGGTTCCAGTATTCTTCGGAAACGAAACGCTCGATTTCAGACTCACGGTCGCATACGAGGCGCAACGCCACCGACTGTACGCGGCCGGCAGAGCGAGCGCCCGGCAGCTTGCGCCAGAGAACCGGCGAAAGGTTGAAGCCGACGAGATAGTCGAGTGCACGGCGGGCGAGATACGCATCCACCAGCGGAATATCGATGTCGCGCGGCTGCGCCATGGCATCAAGCACGGCCTTCTTGGTGATGGCGTTGAAGACAACGCGCTTCACCGGCTTAGAACCAAGTACTTTCCGCTTTTTCAGAAGATCAAGCACATGCCAGGAAATCGCTTCCCCTTCGCGATCCGGGTCGGTCGCCAGAATGAGGCCGTCGGCATCCTTCAGGGCATCGGCGATGTCCTTGACGCGCTTGGCGGACGCTGCGTCGACCTCCCAGGACATCTCGAAATCCTGATCGGGCAGAACCGAACCATCCTTGGCCGGAAGATCGCGCACATGGCCGAACGAGGCGAGAACCTTGTAGCCGGAGCCGAGATATTTATTGATCGTCTTGGCCTTCGCAGGCGATTCCACCACGACTACATTCATCATACTATCCAGATCCGCTCGGGCCGCTTTCAGCGAGAGAACACGCAAAGGCGGGGCGGATGCACTTGAGGTCGCAATTTTCTACCCCGACATGGACAGGGAAATCGCTTCGGTCAAGGGGGCGCGGGTAATTTTCGACCCCGCTAAACCGGATACAACCATAAATAGCTGTAGTGGTTGTTGCAATTATAGATAAATTCACTATGCTCAGGTATCGTTAGCAATAGCGGCAATGCCAATATATTTTAATGGGAAAAGAGAGCGTAGGGCATGAATTCGATTCATCGAAATATTGGAGCCGACGCCGGGAAGACAAAGGAAAACATCGCCTATCTGCGGCAAATGCTCGGAGAGCTCCGTTTGGTTGCCAAGGGCGAGGGGGCCGACTTGCTCTGCTACCTGATCGAAATGGCTTACGTGGAGGCTGGCGATATCCAGTCCGGCCGAAGCCGACTCAGCCCGCGCCCCGCGTCGGCGCTCAATAGTCGAGGCTGACGAGGCCGCCCTTGTGACGGACAAGACGACCCGCCAGATCGAGTTCCAGCAGGACAAGATAGACCGCCTGCGGTGACAGGCCGGTGTGTCGCACGATATCGTCGATGTCGGCGGGCGTCGGTCCAAGTGCACTGATGATGCGAAAGCGGTCGTCGTCGTCGGGGGGCTCGTAGCTGTCCGAGGGACGTTCGGCATCCGGTTCGCGCGCGTCCGCTGCCGAAAAGAGATCCGTCTCGACCAGCGGCCGCAGCGCCTCGATCACATCCTCCGGTGTCGTGACGATGGTTGCGCCGTCTTTCAAAAGCTGGTTCGTTCCGTGGCAGCGCGGATCGAGCGGCGAGCCGGGCACCGCAAAGACCAGCCGTCCGAAATCGGCGGCGCGTGCTGCCGTGATCAGCGAGCCCGAGCGAGACGCCGCTTCGATGACGACAGTTCCGAGCGATATCCCGGCAATCAGCCGATTGCGTCGCGGGAAGTCCCGCGCCCGCGCCTCCCAGCCAAAGGGCATTTCGCTGACGACAAGCCCGCCGCCATCGCAGATCGCCTCGTAAAGCGCCAGGTTTTCCGGCGGGTAGGGCTTCACGTAACAGACAGTCTACTAAAAGTGGACCGCTGGAGGCTGCTGCGGATTTCCTGCGGTGTTCTCTTGGATGGTATAGGTGGAAAAATGTGGGAGAGGAGACGTGCGCAGTTTAAGCCGCGTCTTGCCCTGCCTCGCTCTTGAGGCGCTTTGCCAGTCGGGCGAGTGTGGAACTTGAGGCCCCGGTGGTCGCGGTGATGTCCTTCCATGACACCCCGGAGGCCAGCAGCTTCAACAGGCGAGCATTGCGCTCTCCATTCTCCGGCCTTCCCTTCATCCTGCCGTCTTCCTTCGCCTTGACGATACCCTCCGCTTGTCTCCGGCGGCGGTCTTCGTAGTCCTTACGGGCAATGGCCGCGAGCATGTCCAGCATCATCCCGTTGACGGCCTCCAGCATCCGCCCCGTGAACTCGTCTGTAGCGTTTGCCAGTTGATGCGAGGTGGGCAAGTCCAGCGCCACGACACGGACGCCTTTGGCTGCAATCTCTGCCCTCAAGCGTTTCCAGTCGGTGTCGTTGAGGCGAGACAGGCGGTCCACTTGCTCCACCAACAGGATGTCCCCCGGATGACAGTCGGATAGCAGCCGGAACAACTCAGGGCGCTGGAGCTTGGCCCCGCTTTCGTTCTCTGTGTAGTAGGCCGCGATCTTCAGGCCGTGCTCTGTGGCGAACTGGTCAAGGCTGCCCTTGGCCCGTGTTGCGTCTTGTTCCTTTGTGGATGCCCGGAGATAGGCCCTAACGAAACTCATGATGCACTCCTTCACTGCGATTTGAGTGCTTCGATAATAGCGCTTCGCTTTACCTAGTCAAGAGGCATTTATCGCAGTGGAATTTAGGCGGTTTCAAGCGCTCTCCTTGGTCCATACCTTATGACAGCGGCTCGATTGGTGGCGACAACCATTCGAGAGGTAAAGGTTCCTCGGCTATTCGGGTCAAGGAGTTGAGAATGAGAGAGAAGAGAGAACGTTTGAAGATTAAGGTGTTTGGCGTTGTATCTGGGGAAGCGGAAGGGATACGTGCTGTCCTGCTACTAGTTGGGGTTACCGTCGTGCTCGCGCTCCTAGCTACCGGACTGCCGTTCAAACTGTTGCAAGTGCCTCTCCTGTTTGCTGCACCATGGCCCCCTGCACTGGGGGGATTTTCGGCAAAGGGTGTAAGCGGATATGGAAACAGAGGTTTTCCCAAAAAGGTCGCGGGGGTCTCCTACCGTTTCCCTTGTGGTTCTCTCGGTTGCCACTTGCCGACATTCCGGGCGGTCCTCTCATAGAGCAACGGCACGGCCTGCTTCCTTCCGCAGCTAGCGCACACCGCACGACGTGCAAGCATCTTCAGCGGGGTATCCGGGCTGCATCTCCACGCCGCATCTAGGATGTCCACCGGAGAAAGCCGGAGGCACCAACCGCATTCAAGGAAGATGAGTAGATGGCTCTCGGCTATTTCCCGAAGAGATCGTTCGGAGATCGGGCGGGTATCAGGTTGACGTGGGTTCGGCATGTGAACAGAATAGGAACATTCTCCTACTCAGTCCATCCCCTATATATAATGTGTTCCTTGCGGTCGTCGGCAGACGGCAGAGCGCTGTTTTCCGGTATGCGGTCAACGCCAAAGACTGCGTTTGTCCTGCCGAATGCCCCATCAGGGCCGGGAAGGTAAACCCGTGAAACTTAGGTTCACCGCGTAACGAACTGATAGATGGAGATCACAATCCCGGCGACGGTCGAGAGCATGAGAAAGGCAATGAGCACATATGTCAGGAAGTCGATAAGCCGCTCTTTCATGCCGGTGTCCCTGCCGTGGTCCTGCCGTCGCCACAATGCACCGTAGGAAAGCCGTGGGCAACGCCTGAACTTGAAGATGGATGCGAGGGAGGAGGAGCCGGACGCGGCTGGAGGTCACCCGTAGGCGCTCAATCCAAGCTGGTCTCTAAACTCCTCACTCCCCCGACTTGGCCTCCCCATCTCTTGCCAGTGCGAGGAAGGCCATTCTTTGCTATGCGGTCAAAGTTGATTTCGAGCGTTGGGGCGGCGAACACCCACTAGTTCAACTAGTACCCCCTCCGGTGGAGGCGTCTGCACCGCCTCTAACGGTTCACCCACGAAAATCTTTGGGCCGGTAACTCCGCGAACGAAGGAACTCCGGTGCGCTCAAACCCCGTCAACCCTTGGGGTTCCTGCGGAGATCGCTGCGCTATCGGAGTTATCTCATTGAAATACCTTCGTTATCGGAGGTTTTTTCTTGTAGACAGGGCAGGTTTGTCGTGAATATTGCGTGGTCCCGACACCGCAATCGTGCGGTTACACGGAAGAGGGACACATGACACCGAAGATCAATATCGATGCCTACATCAAGAAGAGCCGGAGGACGAAGAAGTACCTGAAGCCGGAGACGGTCAACCTGGCTGAACCGCCGGAGGGGATGGAATTGTATGGGGTGGTCTATTTCAACGACGACGGAGGCGTGAATTCCGCGTCACACCTGTTTGCCCCGGACTATTGGGGCGCTTGCGAACGGGCCTTCAAACAGTCTCGGGATAAGGAGTTCCAGATTGTCGTGCAGGACGATTGCGCCACGCCGCTTCACGCTGCGGATACCCTCATTCTCGTTGCTGCGGCCAAACACCATTGCGCCGTTACAACGCTGGCGAGGCCGCTCTATGCCTAGAGGACACCGTTCGAATTCACGGCTTCGACCGTTCACCGTGGATTACTATGACAAGTCCGGGCGCTTCATCATGAGCGAAGAGATTGTCGGAAGGCACGAGGAACAGGCCCTTCTAACCGGACGTGACAGGTTCGAAGCCTATGGCGCTTCCTCCTGCCGCATCTTCCATGAGGAGTTGGCAGCACGGGAAGTCACCGATGACATCCACCGGGCAATCCGGGAGATTTCCGATAGGCGAACCCGGCGATAACCGGGGCCGCTCTTGGCAAACTTGAAGGGAAACGCCGGGGAGCCGAAGACCTCCCCGGAGTTCCACGCTGGCCTCACTTGATGGCGAATGCCGTATCAAGAGGCGAGCCTTGCGTCTGCTGTGTCCGCTGGGCCATGCCCACGGATGCCCTCACGACATCCCCAAGGGATGACGGTTGAGCGATGGGCGAGCCGTAGCGGCTGCCTTCGAAGGTGGACGGGACCACCACAAGCTCATTCTGGAGCTGTGACTTCGCGTGTTCCTTGAAGAACCCGAACATCGCGTTCCATGCCTTGACGCGAGCGTCTGCCGTCAGGTTGTGGTAGGACTGAGAGGAGATCATTCCCGTGAGGGCTTCCTTGAACGTCTGCCCCTGTCGGATCAACACGGACCCCACGTTCACCCCGTCGCCGCCTGAAACAGGCACGTATGTGTCTTCCGTCGCCCTGCCATGATAGACAAGTTCCCGGTAGGCATCCCATCCGTTCTTCCCGGCTATGGTCTGCATTTCCACCAAGGAAGGGGCCTTGAAACGAGATAGTAAGCCCCCGGTGTCCACGCCCATCTTCTGCCAAAAGCTCTTATCGAACACCCGATCCGGCTGCGGAATGAGCATGGCGAGGCCTTCGGCGCGGTTAAGCTGGATGAACTCACGGTGCAACGGGTCGTCCGTTTCCAGTTCCTTCGCGTTCAACGGGTCAAGGCCCCGGCCCATCTTGTAGGTGATCGGGTCACCCACGAAATCGAGCTTGGGACGCCCTACCGGCAGACCAGCGGAGGCAGCGAAGCGGGAGAAGAAGTCGTAACCCTCGTAAGGGTTCTCGTTCGCGTTCTTGGCGACCATCTTCACGATGCCCGGAGTGAACTGCTGGGCGTACTTCTCCGCATACTGCTGGAGGCCATCGGTGTTCCCTTCGGAGAATGCCCGGTTGACGGCATCGTACAGCCCGAACACGCCCTGCATGGCCGAACTGTCCTGAAACAGGGTCATCGTCGTCAGCAGCAGCGCCGGGGCGTAGTCCGCGAGGTCCTGCGATGCTCCACCATCGGCGCTGTAATTGCCACCCTTGATCTGAAGCGCCGCCTCCTTCTTCATATCCCGGAGGATGCCGACAAGCATCAACGGGGCAGAGAAGGGCAACATGCGGGATAGGTCGTAAGACGTGTTCCCGATGACAAGGGAGTTCGGCGGGTATTCCTCAAAGGCTCGCTTCTTCGCGTCCCACTTCTTCAGGCCCGACGATCCGGTGATGTCCACCGAGTCGGACATCTCTGCGGTGGCGTAAGCCGACATGGTGAGGGCGAGGCCTAGCCGCTGTCTGCCGACTGCCCGGTTCATGGCAGCCGTGCCATTCTTTCCGGTGAAGTCGTCCAGCGCCTTGAACGTTGCCGGAACCTCCTTCAGCCAAGAGAAGCGGCTGTCGTTTGCCATGTAGCGCAGCGCCGTGGGCAACCCCGGAGGGACCACCATTTGCACTGCATCGGACCCGATGTTGACCAGCGTTCGGAAGAACGGCATCGTCAGGGTGCTGAGAAGCCCCAAGACATCATCGCGATTGCGAACATTGTCCACGGCCATCCCGAGCTTGCCGAGCATGTAACGGGTGTCCCATGGGCTTTTCCAGCCGTTGACGTTGACCGTGTGGGTGTAGTTGGCATTGACGATCCTGCCCGACTCCGCAAGCTGCCTCGCGGTGTACTCACGAGCGAACGCCTTGGCATCCACGCGGCCCATGCCGGAGTTCAGCGCCATTTCTATGCCGTCCGCATAGGCGAGGCCCTGCACCCGTGCCGCTTTCCAGAACTCATTGACCGCTAGGGAAGCGTCGGTAGCGAGGCGGAACAGCCGAAGCATGAGGTGCTTGAAAGGGTTCTCATGGAAGCTGTTGGCGGCATAGCTCAAGACCTCCGACATGTTCCCTTCGGTGATGTCCTGCCCGTCCACGATCCCGGTCCCCAAAGTCCACGCCCTTGCGGCAAGCTCGCGAGCCTTCTTAAAGCCCACGACGTAACCGGAGTATTCCCGTGCTGCTCTGGTCCAGTCGCCCTTGCCAATGCCGTTCTCCAGCGCCGGGAGGAGCATGGTGTTCAGGCTGTCGGTGATGACGTTGAGGCCGGTGGTGGAAAGCTGCCCCAAGAGCGCAGTTGTCTGGATATCCTTCAACATCCTGAAGTACGATCCGGCTGCAAGGGCCTTTTCTTCGGGAGACATCCGGGCAACGGCGTGATCCTTGATGCTCTGGGCAGCGCCACGACGGGCGGCGTCAAACTCCTGGAACAAGTCGTCTAGCGTCGTAAGGGACTTGGCGAAGTCGATGCCGAGACCGTCTAGCTGCTTCGTCATGCCGTCGATGAACTCAAGGCGATCCGCGAACAGCGTAATCCCGCCTTGTTCTGTGATGTCCTTCAGGTGGTTCATGGCTTGCTCCAGTTGCTCCCCAGACCCCTGAAGGAGACCCCTGCGGAAATTCAGGGTGTAGCTTCCGGCGGAACCGAGATGCCTGTCGAGTTCGGCAAGCCGCATGATGCCCTCAGTGCGTTCCTTCAGTGCGAGGTTGGCGGCGGGACGTGACGCCAGCGACGGGTCTTCCCGAAGCATCTTCACCATCTCGTCAAAGCCAATGCCCTTCTCATAGAGGGCCTGTCGGATCGCCACGCCGGTCACGGCTTGGGCATAGGAGCCATCAACTGTGCCGCTGGCCTTGATACCAGCTTTGGCGACATCGAAGATACGCCCGTCGTCACCGGATGACACCGCGTCAAAGACCTTATGCAGGAAGCCGAGAGTGTCGGCGGACATCGTGGCGGACGGTTTCAGGCCACCCGAAACTTGATCGCTTCGGGCGGCGATCCTGTCGGCAATGGCTGTGACATCCGAGACGAACTTGTCGCGCATCTGGATATCCACGGGGGACATCGAGGGGACCGCTTGTTCGGCACTGAGGCGGGAGGCGAGCAACTGCCGTTCGCGTTGTCGGCTTCGGGTCGCCGCTTCTCCGGTGCTGAGAATGGCGTCTGCCTTCAGGCCCCGTGCTTCAGTGTAGGCGTCCGCGAGTTCCTTCGCGGCTGCCCGTACGGATGAACCGTCAACGGCCTCTCCGGTGGCCCCGGCGGCGCTGCTGACGGCTGCGGGGGCGACGGTGGGAACTTCGGCTGCTGCCGTTCGTCCCGCGACTGCTGAAGCATCTTCAAAGGCCGTGGCGGCAATGTCATCGGCGGCGGGTCGGATGGCACCCTTGAGGCCCTTGAGGGCTTTCCCTGCTACGGCGAAGGCCCCAACGGTAAGGGCATCCATGACCGCGTTACCTGCAAGCGCCTTCACGGCCTTCACGTCTTCGCTGTCGGTGGCGTGAGGAACGAGGATGTCGGGAGTGATCCCCGGCGCAACCTCTTCCATGGTCTTCGCGAAGGTGTCCGACGTGCTGAAGGTGAGCGTTGAGACACCCAGACCGGCAAGCCATGCGACCCACCCGGTTCCCCCGGTGGCGAGACCCGCGCCGATTGCCGGGGCCAATTGCCCGACGCCTTCGGTGATGTTCTCGACAATGCCCTTTTGGCTGTCAAACTTCGGGTCTAGGCTGTTGCCATAAGCCCGGATGTCCTTTGCGCCATCACCGAGATAATCGGCGGGAACGAGGTGTTCGGCGGCGGTTGCCGTGGCTTCCACTACGCCTTGGGCAAGGTCCGTGGCGCGGTTGCCGATGGCCCCGAAGGAGGAGCCTTGGTTATCGAAGATGGCTTGCACTTCCTCTTCCGTCTTGCCGGTGATCCGGGAGAAATCGGGGACGGCGTTGGGATAGAGGGAGAGGTTGGAACGGACGTGATCGATGAGTTCGGCGGACGGCAGTAGTGTGCCGTCAGGCTGTTGCGTCCAATCGGACATAGGGATTTCCTTTGGTGAAACTTTTGCTTTGGCAGGAGATTGGAAGGGAGGACAATCAAGCCCTCCCGTGTTGGCCGTCTGGAGCCGGGGCGTTAGCCTAGCTTCAACGTGCCGTAGTTCTGGAGACCGCTGGTCGCCACGTTCATGAACGCACTGAAGGGGTTCATGGTGTTCTTGTTGATGCCGTTGACGGCCTCGATCTGCGTCCCTTGGGTGGACGCGGTGTAGTTCGCGTTGGCCGCATCCTTGGCGTCCTTGGCGTTCGCGATGGACAACGCGCCTTGACGCTGCTGTTCCGCGATCCGCTGTCCTGCGGTCGCCCCGCCCATGCCCTCGCCAGCCGCCTTGAGGGCTGAGGAGTTCCGGTCGGCCTGAAGCTGGGCCTGATAGCTCTGCTTGTTGGCCTCGTTGTCCTTGACGAGACGTTCGCGTTCGGCGGCGGCGTATTCCAGCTTGGATTGCTGGTTGATCATCTTGCGGTTCTGGTCCATCGCAGCGCCCTGAGCGGCAACGCTTGCCACGCCGGAGGCGATACCAAGGAGCAATCCGGGATCACACATGGCTGCCCCTCCGAATGATGAAGGGGCGGAACAGTGCGCCGGAGTGTCCCAAGGGTTGAACCGCGAACAACTCCGCACCAAGGCTCTCAAGCCAGCGGTGATAGAGGACGTTCTTGGCGTAGGTGACGTTCACCAACTGTTGCACTGCCGGGTTCCCGTCGAACCACTCGCGGATGATCCGGCGGGACCGCTCCACGAGATCACGGGTGAACCGCTGGACGCGCTTGGTCCCCACGCACCACACGGCCTTCGTGTCGGGGCCGAATGGCGCATAGCCGAAGATTAGGACGGGAACGCCTTCTGCTTCCACCACCTTCACGGCTTCGGAGAGATCGACGCTGTAGCTGAGGCGGGATAGGAAGTCGTTGTGGCCGCTGGCGGCGGCAAGTTCGGCCCTGTCGGATGCCCGAAGGTTCTCCGCGAGGTAGTCGAGATCACCGGCCTTGATGTCCCGAATGAGGAAGCCGGGGCCGTCCCGGCGCTTGCTGGCCTGTCTGGTCATGCTGCCACCTGCGTTCTTTCCGATGCGGTCAACGCGATTTTCTCGCGGCAATTTTCGGGGTCATCGTTGGTCGTCCCGATCACGGAACGCGCCTTCTTGGTCATCACCGCATCCGGGAGTGGCCTGTGCTTGCCGAACCGTGGACCGTGCCTGTCGCTTTCGATGCAATCGAGACCTGCCCACGTACTGAGGGCGCGGTTGCGGACGAAGACCGGAATGAAGCCGTCGCGGTCCAGCGCCTTGCGGATGACGTGAACGCGGGTCTCCGGGTCGTGGCCGTGGTTGAGGAGTTCTCGGCAGAGCGGTGGGATTGCGCTTTTAGTGGTCCTGCGGTTCTTCCGGCTGGACATGTCAACGGTCGTGCCGCTTTCGACGTGGCGAGCGACGAAGGAGCCGACGAGTTCGATGGTGATGGTGTTGGAGGTTTGCATTCTGCTGGATACCTTTTCCAGACGTGGGCTGGTCCACTGGCGAGAACAGCCGTTCATGAGCGAGGCCCCGGAGGGACACGCTGGGTGTCGTCAGGCGACGACGAGACACCACACGGCAGCGATCGGCTGGAGGTGGTGTAACTGGGAATGGGGTGGAGCGAGTACAGGGACCCGGCGGTGATCACCGAGGGGGGGCAACGGCGGTCGCTCTGGGTTGGCTTGGGACTGCAAGGAGGAGGGCACCGGCAGGGAGACTGCGGGAGATCATCGGGTGATCTCCAAGGGAAACCTTAAGATTAACTCCTACTAGTCCCTTTACTAAGAGCCTTAGAGGATATCTCTAGGTTATATCTTATAGATAACCTAACTAACGGGCGTACGCTCGCGTTGCATAGGACTGCTGGCCTCGTCAACTACCCTTCAAAAATTTCTTCGGTGACCCGATTTTTGTCTTTGTGAAAGCGGCACTAGCGGGCTTTGTTGGGGTGAAGTGAGTGCATCAAGCTCGTCCTCTCCGTATGGCAACATAAATCCCGAAAGGCGGTTTTGGTGTTGTTCTCTCTGTATGGGGGGGCAATTCCGGGACCCGCCATTGTCGCTGCGGATTTCGGTCAAAGCTGCGGACCTCTCTGTATGAGAACCTAACTCGTTCGCGGGATAGGAACGGAACGTCATCTCTGTATGAGTGGGTAACGCTGTAGGGGCCAGTGAAGAAAGGCGAGGGGAAGCGAGGGCTTCTCTGCATGGTCACCTTATGGTGAAACCTTGGGGGCAGCTCCGGTTCCTCTGTATGCAGCTGTAAACCAGCAGCGCGGCGTGAAGCGCGTCAGCTCTCTGTATGGAGGGGTAACCATCCCGATTTTACCGTGAGGCACGGAATATTCCCGTAAAGTGTTCCTCGCTTTCCTGAATTTGGATTAATCGCACCCAAATTCCCGTAGCGCCCTAGTTCCTTGCGGACATCTGGCCTTCTCGGTGCGCGAGAAGATGGACACGAGGTTCGCCTGTTCGCGGTTCAGGTAGTACCGGAGGGACGGCCTTCCAGGCTTTCCGGGGTTTGAGGGAACCGCCCTCAAATCACCGTACCGCTTCAGTTCCTCCATGTTGGGGACAATCAATTCCTTACGGATGAACCGGGGCATCTTCATCCCCAGCGCCTCCGCGAGGTCCGTGTCGAGTACCCGGGGTTCGTTGTTCGTGTCATTGCATCTTCCGTGACAAATCGCTTAAGTTGCTCCACCTTCTGCAATGAAAATAGGTGCTGCTTTGGTCGATGCTTCTGGTTCAATGGTGTCGGAAGAGGTCCTGTCGGACGAAGATGTTGATGATCTTCGGGAGTATAGGAAGGAACTCCGCAGTCAAATGGATGACCAATATACAACGTTTGACAAAGCAATACCCGTGATGAGTGGTGGAGCTATAGCAATCACAGTTGCAAACGTCGATAAGCTACATCCATTTAGCGAGGGTGTTGGGTTATTACTTCTGCTTAGCTGGGTTGTTTTTGGTGTATCAGCCGGTTTCAATCTTTTGTCTAACTGGACAGGTGCAAAGGATGCCGAGGCAGAGATAGTGAAACTCGACGAATGTATCAGAACGCGTCGCCTTTATTCACATGGAAATCAATATAGACATGCAACCAACGCTTTAAACTTCTTGGCCATTCTGCTATTCATGGTCGGCGTGTGCATGTTAAGCGCCCACGCCTACTACAACATGCGGAGAACCACCGATGAAACCGCCTGCAAAGCCGCCACAGAGTCCACAGCAAATCCAGAAGGGAAAGCTGACAAGCGCCCCTGCGCCGAAGCCGTTGGGCGGAAAGCTGACAACCAGCCCCCCGCCGCGTCCCCCGAAGCCGTGAAGAAATGACAGTGAAAGACGCGAAGACACCGCCGAAGACTTCGAAGGTGATCACACAGGACGGTAAGCTGACGATGGGGCCAGCGCCGTCCGCACGTCCGCCTAAGCCGGTTGGGAAGTCCACACCTAACAAGGGTGGGTTGATTAATTAGCCGCCGTTCGTCCGCCACGGATACCCGCAGAATTCCTGATGGTAATCCTCGCGCTGCGATGTGCGCTTTCGGAGATGATGCAAGCTTGCGGCCCACCAACCCCTAAATCCGTTTTAGCCCGTTCGTCCTGATCGCAGTGCCGTAGGGGTTTGTACAAAGTTTAAACCCCTCTCACCTTCCGCGAGACCGCGACGAACCACGGGTTCCCATCAGGTTTCACCACGCTGATCTACTTGACCCGATCCAATCCGGCCTTGATAACCTCGGTGAAGTCCGGCGGCTCAATGCCATCAGGCCCATGCCCCGGAGTTTGCCGGAAGAGCGCCCATAGGATCAGGGGCCTATCTCGTTCGTCGGCGCGGCCTTGCTCCGTCAAAAGGAAATACGTGTCCAGCATCGTCTGACGTTGCCGCGCGTCGTCCATCAATAGCATTGATCTCATGAAGTATCGCATGAGAGCCCGGAGCATCCACAATGCCACCGCTATTGGCACAGATACCACGATCAAACGGCCTATCTGGTGGATCAGCGCTATCGTGACATCTTGTTTGTCAGCGGTTGCGCTAGCGTCCAAGGCAGCCAAAGCCTTAATCAACGGGATGCCGCCGAAGTAGGCGGTCAGGATTGTACAGACGAGTGAAGAGGCCAAGAGCAAGACAGCTAACTTAAATGCTCCTCGCGCTTCATTGTATCTCGCTTCCCAACTTTTCCGTGCGCTTTGCAGCCCACGCTCTTCTCGAATGGTTTTCTCGAAATTGGTCAAGCGATCTTTCGACTGATCTATTTGCAGATCAATCTCCTGTGCTTTTGCTCGTATATCCTCTGTTGAGTGCGAAAGCACGTCCAACTGGTTCCGCTGGTTGTCTCGTAAACTCTCAAACTCACCTCGGTAGTTTTCTATCTGCGCAAGTAATCTCGAAAGCTGCTCAGAAGCCTCGTGTTCAAACGTGCTCTTTAAGTTGCGTGCGGATTTCGCAGCCGAATATGCGGCCATCTGCCCCTGAAACGCATATGCGAACGGTCCATTGAATATCTGGGCAAGCGCCTCATTGTTTCTCTGCCTCTTTCCTGCCTCAACAAGAACGGCGCTTGCGGCCCCAACGGAGAACATTTGCGCAACCAATATGGGACGAAGTTTGTCTGATGAGGGGCCGTGAACGAATTTTATAATCTTTTCCGTCTCAAATTCGTCAAGTATTGGCATCGGACTTGCGATGTGAAGGATATCGCCGTTCTGCTTTACTTCGGGGGGTTCATCTTGAAAAAGTCTCTCAATCCATTGAAATATTTGATTCGCTTCACTATCCGGCCCAACACTTCCGACAGTATCGAGCTCCCGGTAAGCGACGCCTGAAAGGGATGAGAAGAGCCTTCTGTAAAGCTCCACTTGCTGTGCCGCCAGTCCCCTAACGATAACTTTCTCGGAAGAAGGATATGTTATGTTCTTACTTTGAAACAATTCAGCAAGAAGATTAAGAAATTCATCCATCTATGCACCATTTAAAACGAGCAGAAGTCTGTGCGACGATATAACCGCGCAAAGCTGTGCTTGGTGGGAATATTGCTCTGCGGCGTGACCATCGTCAATCTTCTCCGAATATTACGAAGAAACATATCTTAAGCATTGCGCTTTAACCAGTCACCTTAAAGTAACAACTGTGCGCAAAAGTTGGAGGGGGATAGCGCGTTGGGTATAGGAAGCGCAGGGTCAAACCACCCGCTTCCTCCTGTTGGGGCGCTTCGGGACTCCGGCTTTTCTCCCACGGATGCTATCGGGTTCCAGAAAGACGTTGTGCGGTTCCCGCATCGTCTTTAACTTCACTTGGGCAACGTTGAAGTCGTCGGTATCGAAGGGCATCAACCGAACTTCGTCAACAACGGCGGCGATCATGGCGCGGAGGCGAGGGCGGTCGGATGTCCTCAAGGCCTGCACTTCCTCCCACGCCTGTTGCATGTCCTCGATCATTTCCCCCGCGACAACCCTTGATGCGCCGTTCTCCTCAAGACGCGCTAGACGCCCCTTTGCCGCTTCGATCTGCCTTGCCAGCCCATCGGCAGCGGAACGGTATAGGCTTGATGTCTCAGTCGTTTCCGCCTCAATGGAAAGGGCGATGGTCCGATCAAGCCGCGCCTTAAGGCTCTGGATTTCCTCCACCAAGGCGGCATCCTCCGGGGACTCTTGCAGGGGATCGGGCGGGAGACTTAGCAGTGCCCCCATTCGTGACACGATCAACTCTTCAAGCTTGTTGTAGGGCCATGAACCCATCTTACAGTCGTTCCGGCGGTGAACCTGATTATCACACCGGGCATAGCGGTAGCGGCCATAGGCTGTTGAGACGCAAATGGGACCGCCGCACCCGCCGCACTTCAAGAGCCGTGAGAAGAGGTTGGCGTCGGTGGATGCTTGCGGGTTTCGCCTTTGCTGCGCCGCCCGGTTCTGAAGGGCCAACCAGTTGTCCTTAGAGACTATCGGCGGGAAGTAGTCGGGCTGTTCGTGCTCACGGACCACCAGCGTCCCGAAGGCTGCCTTGGATTTCAAGACATCCTGCACAACGCTCTTTCCCCAGCTTCCGCCGCGAGGGCTGGGGATGCCCTCAGAGTTCAACATGCGGGTGATGTTGCTTGCGCCGTTGCCAGCCAATGCCAGTTCAAAGACACGCTTGGCATCGTCGGCGCGGTGATTGAGTTGAGCCGTTCCCCTGTCAATCCAGAAGGGAACCTTGCTCATAGACAGGCGTTGCCCCCCGCTTATCCGCAAGAGCCTGTTGTCCCACGTCTCACGGGCGCGGACGCTCTTCTTCTTACTCTCCTCATAGGCGAGTTGCATTGATAGCAGGGACCGCATGATGGCCGTGGGATCGCCGCTGTAGGCGTCGTGGGTGTGTATCAGTTCGTCTTGAAGGGTCACGACGGTGAGGCCAAGGGCCAGCACCTCAAGGAACTTCGGCAGGGCATCTACAGGGTTCCGCCGGGAGAAGCGGTCCATGTTCTCGATTAGAAGCACGGTGTCTCTGGGTATCCGTCCTGCTTCTACGCCTTCTAGGAACCTGCCCAAACCGGCTTGCAGGTTGTCGCCTGTGAATGCGCTGATACCGTCGTCAACGATCTGGTCATCAAGGATCAAGCCATGCTGTTGCGCGTAGTCATGCGCAAGCTTCTGCTGGCGAGCCGATGAGCTACCCCGCGATTGCCTCCCGGAGGACCAACGGGCGTAGGAGATGGCACGACGGCCTTTAAGTTCGGATGCTCTCAAAAGGAAATCCCCCTGTGTTACCAGAGGGATACTCATTTAGTAGACTGTTCGTCAAGGCTTGTCGATCCCCCCGGCCAGCGCCGCAATCGTTCCCGTAGACAGGCTGGCGCGATGGGCTGCCGTGTCAATGCCGCGCGCCAGTCCGGAAATCACGTTGAAGCCGGCGCGGCCTGCCTCTGTGGCGATCATCGCCGCAAATTTCGCCCCGGCGACGGAGGCGTTGCGCGAGCCGACAATGCCGAGCGCCGGCGCGTGAAAGGCTGCGAGGTCGCCCCTGACGGCCAGAAGCGGCGGCGCGCCGTCGATTTGCCGGAGTGCCGATGGATAATCCGGCTCACCGATACCGATAAACTGCGCGCCGTGCCGGCGGGCGGCCTCCAGTTCGGCAAGTGCTTCCTGTTCGCTGGCCACGCGAATGGCGCGAGAGGAACCGCCGCGCGCCGAAAGCTCGGGCAGCATGGCCAGCGCGGTTTCCGCCGTGCCAAAGTGGTTGATCAGATCGCGGAAGGTGACGGGGCCGACATTGTCGGAGCGGATGAGCCGAAGCCAGGCGATGCGCTGCTTTTCGGTCAGTCTGATGCCCTTCGCAGCGCGTTCCGCCATGGAGTGTCCCCGGTTCTACCCCTTCTGACCGATCCTGCTTTCTGTGCCGGCCAGAAGTCGTTCGATATTCTGCTTGTGCTTGATCCAGGTAATGACCGTCATGACGGCAAGTGCTGCGGCAACCCTGTGATCCCCCGCAAACCACTCTACAACCGGAACGACGAGTGTTGCAACCAGGGCGGAAAGCGACGAGTAGCGTGTGATCTTGGCACAGCCGAGCCAGATCACCGCAAAGACCAGAACCATGAGTGGAGCCAGCCCCAGAAGAACGCCGATATAGGTGGCCACACCCTTGCCGCCCTTGAACTTCAGCCACACCGGATAAAGGTGGCCGATAAAGGCTGCAAAGCCAGCGGCGATGCCAGCTTCCAGCGAAAACACATGCGCCGCCACAACGGCCGCGACCGTTGCCTTCAAGGCGTCCAGCAGCAGCGTCGCCGCCGCCAGCTTCTTGTTGCCGGTGCGCAGCACGTTGGTCGCGCCGATATTGCCCGAACCGATCTTTCGCACGTCGCCGAGCCCTGCCGCACGGGTGAGGATCAGGCCGAAGGGGATCGAGCCGAGCAGATAGCCAAAGACGACCGAAAGCAGGATGTGAGGAGTGAGCATGTCCACGGGGCGGCACCATATACAATGAGTGTTATGCTCGGGTCATACCGCCATCCGGCAAAGACTTAAAGCGGGTGGCGGCGTGCCCAACAAAAAAGCGGAGGATTGCTCCCCCGCTTCCTTTGGTTTTCACTGATCGAACGATCAGATCGAATAGTACATGTCGAACTCGACCGGATGCGGCGTCATTTCGAAACGCATCACTTCGACCATCTTCAGTTCGATGAAGGCATCGATCTGGTCGTCGTCGAACACGCCGCCGGCGGTCAGGAACTTGCGGTCCTTGTCCAGACTGTCGAGCGCTTCGCGCAAGCTGCCGCAAACCGTCGGGATCTTCTTCAGCTCCTTCGGCGGCAGGTCGTAGAGATCCTTGTCCATGGCCTTGCCGGGATGGATCTTGTTCTTGATGCCGTCGAGGCCGGCCATCAGCATGGCGGCGAAGCCAAGATAGGGGTTCTGTGCCGGGTCGGGGAAGCGGACTTCCACGCGCTTGGCCTTCGGCGACGAGCCGAACGGAATGCGGCACGAGGCCGAACGGTTGCGAGCCGAATAGGCGAGCAGAACCGGCGCTTCATAACCCGGGACGAGACGCTTGTAGGAGTTCGTCGTCGGGTTGGTGAAGGCGTTGATCGCCTTGGCATGCTTGATGATGCCGCCGATGTAATAGAGGCACGATTCAGACAGGCCGGCATATTCGTCGCCCGCGAAGGTCGGCTTGCCGTCCTTCCAGATCGACTGGTGCACGTGCATGCCCGAGCCGTTGTCGCCGAAGATCGGCTTCGGCATGAAGGTTGCCGTCTTGCCATAGGCATTGGCGACCTGATGCACGACATACTTGTAGATCTGCATCTTGTCGGCGTTGCGCACCAGCGTGTCGAACTTGACGCCGAGCTCATGCTGGGCGGCAGCCACTTCGTGGTGATGCTTTTCGACGACCACACCCATTTCGGTGAGGATCGTCAGCATTTCCGAGCGCATGTCCTGAAGGCTATCGACCGGCGGAACCGGGAAATAGCCGCCCTTGACGCGCGGACGGTGGCCGAGGTTGCCGGTCTCGTAGTCCGTGTCGTCATTCGACGGCAGTTCCGACGAGTCGAGCTTGAAGCCCGTGTTGTACGGGTCGGCCTTGTACTTCACATCGTCGAAGACGAAGAATTCGGGCTCCGGGCCGACAAAGATCGTGTCGCCGATGCCGGATGCCTTGAGATAGGCTTCGGCCTTCTTGGCCGTGCCGCGCGGGTCGCGATTGTAGGGCTCGCCGGAGACCGGGTCGAGAATGTCGCAGACGATGGCCATCGTCGACTGCGCGAAGAACGGGTCCATGTGGGCCGTTTCCGCGTCGGGCATCAGCACCATGTCGGACTCGTTGATGGCCTTCCAGCCGCCGATCGACGAACCGTCGAACATGACGCCGTCAGCAAACATGTCCTCATCGACGCAAGTCACGTCCATGGTCACATGCTGCAGCTTGCCCTTGGGATCCGTGAAGCGGAGGTCAACGAACTTCACGTCGTTGTCCTTGATCTGCTTCAGAATATCTTTCGATTTCGCCATTTGAGTTTATCCCTTTTTGATGACGACAGGTGTTTCCAGTCCCTTATGCGCTCGACCCGTTGCCGGGCCGAGATCAGATGGCGTCGAGACCCGTTTCGCCGGTACGGATACGGATGACTTCCTCGATATTGGACACGAAGATCTTTCCGTCGCCGATACGGCCGGTCTGCGCCGCCTTGCGGATCGTCTCGATGACGGTTTCCGCATTCTCGTCTGCCAGCACCACTTCGACCTTCACCTTGGGGAGAAAATCGACGACATATTCGGCGCCGCGATAGAGTTCAGTATGGCCCTTCTGACGGCCAAAGCCTTTGGCTTCGGTCACAGTGATCCCCTGCAGACCCACTTCCTGCAGTGCTTCCTTCACTTCGTCGAGCTTGAAGGGCTTGATGATCGCTTCGATCTTTTTCATGAGAAAATACTTCTCCGCTTCTCCCGTTGACGTGAGGCGAATATTCGCCCCGCGCCCAACTCAATGCAGATATCATGCCAATTGCCTGATGTTGCGGCAAAATTCGGTTGATATCTCACTGCTCTCAAAGAGTTTTCACCCAAATCGGCTTAAAAGGCCAGTGGCATTCGATGAATTCTCAGCGAAAATACGACGCAGGGGAGCAAGGACTTGATGCAAGGATCAATCGGTCGAGCAATGACCGGTGAATATATGCGTATATATTCATCAAATGCACAAAAATAGTCCAATTGCTGGTCGCGTGAGCGCCTTTTCGGGAAGCGGGAATGAGGATGCTGCACGAATTTGAACGAATTCTGATCGGTCCGCGCGAGATGGGTCTCGTTGATGCTGATGCCGCCGGCTCAGGCATCGACTCGTTTCGCCTGATGCAGAACGCCGGCGAAGCCGTCGCCGCCTTGGCTCTTGCCCGTTATCCGGATTCGGGGCGTTTCGTTGTACTGTGCGGACCGGGCAACAATGGCGGCGACGGTTATGTCGCGGCAGCAGCATTCGCTCGCGCAGGCGCCAGTCTCTGCATTTACGGAATTGGGAGCGAGGACCTTAAGGGTGACGCCGCACGCGCGCGCGCCAGAGTCGAAGCAGAAGTCGCGCCCTTGTCCGCCTATGCCTGCCGCCCCGGCGACGTGATCATCGATGCGATATTCGGCGCCGGCCTCAGCCGCGATGTGCCGCAGGATGTGGCACGCATCATTGCCGATGCGACGAAGCTGAGGCTTCCTATCGTAGCGGCCGATATACCCTCCGGGCTCGACGGAGAAACCGGCGAGATCCGTGGTGCGGCTTTTTCTGCGACCGACACTGTCACCTTCATGGCGCGGAAGCCGGGGCACCTCCTGTTGCCTGGCCGCGAACTCTGCGGCGCGCTGCATGTCTTCGATATCGGCATCCCGAAGCGGCTGGTGATGGCGCGGGCCGGCAAGCTTTGGGAAAACGGTCCCGGCCTCTTCTCCGACGCCCTTGCCGGCCCGACGGCGGAGAGCCACAAATATGCCCGCGGCCACGTTGCCGTCTTCTCAGGCGGTCCAACGAGTTCGGGCGCCGCCCGTCTGTCGGCAACTGCTGCCCTGAAGGCCGGCGCCGGCGCGGTCACTCTGGTCTCGCCGTCGGAAGCGTTGGCGGTCAATGCGGCCCATCTGAATGCCGTCATGCTGCGCGAGGCAGACAGCCGCGCCATCCGCGCGATGCTGGGCGATCATCGCGTCAGCGCCTTCGTGGTTGGTCCCGGATACGGCGTCAGCGCGGCTTTGCGGGAACTCGCGCTCTCGCTTCTCACCAAACCGACCGTGCTGGATGCCGACGCGCTGACCGCCTTTGCCAGCGAGCCGAAATCCCTGTTCGAAGCGATCCACGCGGAAGGGGCGACGGTCGTCATGACACCGCACGAAGGCGAGTTCGGCAGGCTTTTCCCCGATCTTGCCTCGGCCAGCGGCTCGAAGGTCGAGCGCGCACGCAAGGCCGCAGCCCGCTCGGGCGCGGTGATCGTCTATAAGGGTTCGGATACCGTCATCGCGGCGCCGGATGGTCGGGCCGCGATCAACACCAATGCGCCTGCCGATCTGGCGACAGCGGGGTCAGGGGATGTTCTGGCGGGGATCACCGCCGCCATGCTCGCCCATGCCGCACCCGCCTTCGAGGCGGCTTGCGCTGCCGTCTGGATCCATGGGCGGTCAGGTCAGGTGGCGGGCGGGGGGCTGACGGCCGAGACGCTGGTCGATGTCATCCCGCAGGCGTTTCCAGAGATGGTCTGAGCGCTATTCCTCAGGGCGTTTCGGGATCACGAAGGAGGATCGCGCGCGCCGTTTCGCCAGCGGCCATGGGCAGCGCGAAAGGCTCGCGGATGACCAGGCAGCCAGCCTGCGCCAGCACGTTCATCATCGAAGAATCCTGCTTCTCGAACGGTTCGGCGACAAGGCGACCCTGCGGGTCGCGCGACAGCCGCGCGCGCAGATGGTCGCGCCGCTTGTCGTTTTCGCCGAGTGCTTTGGCCACAATGACCTCTGCCTCGCGCTTCGGTGCGGGCTGCCCTGCGAGCCTTGCCAGCAGGGGCTCGAGAAAGAGAAGGCTGCAGACCATGCTGGAGACCGGATTCCCCGGCAGGCCGATAACGATCATGTCGCCAAGCGATCCAACCATCAGCGGCTTGCCCGGACGCATGGCAATCTGCCAGAAATCGAGCTGCATGCCCGCGTTCTTCAGCGCTCTTTGCACCAGGTCGTGATCCCCCACGGAGGCGCCACCAAGTGTGACCAGCACATCGAGCCCGGTTGCGCGTGCCGCCGCGATCTTGCCGGTCAGATCGTCCATCGTGTCGCGCGCAATCCCGAAATCGGTCACGTCTGCGCTGCAATCGCGGGCAAGAGTGGCCACCGCAAAGGTGTTGGAGGCGATGATCTGGCTTGCCGCGCGGGGCTCGCCGGGCCTGACAAGTTCGTCGCCTGTGGCGAGCAAGCCGACTCGCGCGCGCCGGCGGACGGAAAGGCTCGAATGATCCATCGCCGCTGCCACCATCAGGCGGGTGGGCGTCATCACGCTTCCTGCTTTCAGAACCGTCTCGCCCTCGCGGAAATCCTGTCCCCGTGGACGGATATGCCGGCGCGGTTCGGGGAAGAAGGTCATACCGATCGTGCCGTCGTTGTGGCGCACGGCATCTTCCTGCAGCAGGACGGCATCGGCACCCTTCGGCACGGGCGCGCCCGTGAAGATGCGAACCGTCTCTCCGGGGCTGATGGTCCCATCGAAGGCATGACCGGCAGCAGATTCGCCAATCAGCTTGAGGCGGGCATCCGCATGCGCATCGGCTGTCCGGATCGCGTAGCCATCCATGGCGGACGAATCGAAGGGTGGTTGCGTGAGTTTGGCGGCGAGGTCGGATGCGAGAACGCGGCCGGCGCAGCCATCAAGCGGCAGCGTTTCGCTCTCGGTGACGGGTTTGGCCAGCGCCAGAAGCCGGATGAGCGCTGCATCAACCGGCAACAATGTCATCGCCAATCCCGCCTTCGTAAACATAATCGCCGGACTTGCCGCCGGACTTTGTCAGCAGGCGGATGGGGCCGATTTCCATGCCCTTGTCGGCGGCCTTGGCCATGTCGTAGATCGTCAGGCACGCGACAGAACAGGCCGTGAGCGCCTCCATCTCGATGCCCGTCTTGCCGGTCAGCTTTGCCGTCGTCACGACGCGGTAGCCGGGAAGCGTCGGCGCTTCCTCGATCTCGACGGTAACCTTGGTCAGCATCAGCGGGTGGCACAGCGGGATGAGGTTGGATGTCTGCTTGGCGGCCATGATGCCGGCGATGCGAGCGGTCGCCAGCACGTCACCCTTCTTGGCGGAGCCGGAGCGGATCAACGCCAGCGTTTCCGGCTTCATGCGGATGTAGCCTTCGGCACTGGCCGTGCGTTCGGTATCGTCCTTCGCGCCCACATCGACCATGTGGGCGTCGCCCTTTTCGTTGATATGGGTGAGTGCGCCCGTCATTCGGCTGCGACGCTCGCAGCTTGCCCGGTGAGAAGCAGGCGCGTTGCAGCGGTCACATCCGCCTGCCGCATCAGGCTTTCGCCGACGAGGAAGGTCGAAATGCCGCTCGCTTTCAGGCGCTGGCAGTCCTCATGCGTGAAGATTCCGCTTTCACCGACGAGTAGCTTGTCTTCCGGCACCATCTTCGCCAGCCGTTCGCTGACCGCGAGGCTGACTTCGAAGGTCCGGAGGTTCCGGTTGTTGATGCCCAGGAGCGGGGAGGCGAGCTTGAGGGCGCGCTCCGTCTCTTCCTCGTCGTGAACTTCGACCAGGACATCCATCCCGAGCGAGAATGCTTCATCCTCGAGCCGGCGCGCCTCATCATCCGTGAGGCTTGCCATGATCAGCAGGATCGCGTCCGCGCCCCAGGCGCGCGCTTCGTGAACCTGATAGGTCTCGAACATGAAATCCTTGCGCAGCGCCGGCAGCGAACAGGCCTTGCGGGCTTCCGTCAGAAATTCCGGTGCGCCCTGAAAGCTTGGCGTGTCGGTCAGCACGGAGAGGCAGGCAGCGCCACCCGCCTCATAGGCCGCGGCCAGTGCCGGCGGATTGAAATCCGGGCGGATGAGCCCTTTGGACGGGCTCGCCTTCTTGATCTCCGCGATGAGGCCGAACGCGCCCGCTTCCTGCTTCGCCATCAAGGCTTTCGCAAAGCCGCGGGGTGGTGCCTGATCGGCGGCGCGTGCCTTTAGCTCTGCGAGCGGAACAGCAACCTTTGCAGCCGCAATTTCCTCACGCTTGTAGGCTTCGATCTTCTTCAGGATGTCGGTCATCGGAGGTTCCTGATTACCCGCTCACTCTACGGAATTGGAAACGGCGATCAGCTTGTCGAGAGCGCTAGCGGTAGCGCCGCTTTCGAGCGATTCGATGGCGAGCGTCATGCCGGTCTTGATGTCCTGTGCAACGCCGGCAACAACCAGCGATGCAGCAGCATTCGCCAGCGCGATGTCGCGATAGGCGTTCTTTTCGCCATCCAGGACGGCGCGTAGCGCCCGCGCATTCTCTTCGCCATCGCCGCCGCGAAGATCGTCAATCGTTGCCGTCTCGACACCAAAGTCGGAAGGCGTCAGCTTGAAGGCGCGGATCTTGCCGTCTTCCAGCGCCACGACATCGGTTGTTCCCGTCGTCGTAATTTCATCGAGCCCGCCGCCGTGAACGACCCAGACACTTTCGGAGCCAAGTTCGCGCAACGTCTCGGCAATCGGATGCAGCCAGTGCGGCGAGAAGACGCCAACCAGTTGTCGCTTGACGCTGCCGGGATTGGCGAGTGGTCCCAGAATGTTGAAGATCGTGCGCGTACCGAGTTCGACTCGGGCCGGTCCGACATGTCGCATTGCCGAATGATGAAGCTGGGCGAACATGAAGCCGATGCCCGCCTCGCGGATACACGCCGAGATGACCTGCGGTCCGATGTCGAGCTTGACACCCAGCGCGCTCAGGGCATCGGCCGTTCCGGCCTTCGAAGACAGCGCCCGGTTGCCATGCTTTGCAACCGGCACGCCGGTTCCCGCAACGATCAGCGAAGCGAGCGTCGAGA
Source organism: Limnomicrobium aquaticum (assembly GCF_040545545.1). Taxonomy (NCBI): domain Bacteria; kingdom Pseudomonadati; phylum Pseudomonadota; class Alphaproteobacteria; order Hyphomicrobiales; family Rhizobiaceae; genus Limnomicrobium; species Limnomicrobium aquaticum. Next base: position 1,033,790 of record NZ_JBEPMB010000001.1, on the reverse strand, counting down.
TATTGTAGGTCTTCATGCCGTCGCCGCCAGTGCCGACGATATCGACCGCATGCGCCGGGACGTCGACGCGCAGCATCTTTTCACGCATTACGCCGACGGCGCCGACAATTTCCGGGACGGTCTCGCCACGCACACGCAGTGCCATCAGGAAGCCACCGATCTGAGCCAGCGTGGCTTCGCCGCTCATGATGATCGAGAAGGCGTCGCGCGCCTCTTGCGTATCCAGGCTTTCGCCATTGGCGACCTTTGCAAGATGTTGCTTCAAGTCGGGCATGAAAACTCCCCCGGCGCCTGCCGCCTTACCGTGTGATCGCCTGCTGTGCCAGCGACTGATTGATCGCAACGCCGTACTGGCCCTGCAGCTTGGTCACCATTTCATCGAGCATGTCGTCGCCGGCGGAATTGGCGAGCTGTTCGATCTGGCGGTTGTCATTGGCGAGCGGATCGACATTCGTATCGGTACCGGTGGCCGTGACCTGCAGAACGATCTTTTCGCTCTTGTCCGCAGTCCAGGCAGAGGCCGCATGACCCTCCGCGCCGCCGAAGGCAGCAGCAACGGCCTGCGGGCTCAGGACCGCGTCCTCAGTGTTGCGCTTGAGGCCGGTCTTCTCCTCGACATTCACGCCAAGGCCTGAAGCAATCTCGGTGAGTGCCTTGCCGCCCTTCAGGTCCTTCACGATGGCATCCGCCTTGGCGTCCAATTCCTTCTGCGTCTGCTCTGTCGTCCAGTCCACGACCGCGCGATCGCGAACCTCTTCAAGCTTGCGGTCGCGCGCGGCGATGACGTCCTTGACCTCGAACCACACATAGCCGTCCTGGCCTATGCTGATCGGCAGGGCATCGACACCCTGTTCGGCCTTGAAGACTTCGCCCAGAAGCTTCTGCTGTGCCGGCAGTTCCTTGACCGGCTCGCCCTTCATGTCCTTGCCGGTAGCATCGACCGCGTCCACCGTGATCGAACCGAGCTTGAGCTGCTTGGCAGCCTCTTCGAGTGAGGCGCCGGAGGCTCGCAGATCCTCGTAACGGTCACGCACGTTCAGGATGTCCTGGGCAGCCTGCGACAGGGCGATGTCGCGGCGGATCTTGTCTTTCACCTGGTCCAGCGAGCTCTGGCTATCCGGCTTGATATTCGTGACACGCACGATAACGGGGCCGAAAGCTCCATCGACAACGTCGCTCACGCCACCGTCGGCCGGGATCGCGAAGGCGGCTTCCGCAATCTTCGGATCGGGAACCTTGGCCTTTTCGAAATTGCCGAGCATGACATCGGCCGGCTTGCGGCCCGTCTCTTCGACGAACTTGTCGAAGGTGATCTCGCCAGATTTCAGACGCTGGTCCGCCTTCTCGGCGGCTGCCTTGTCGGGGAAGGGGAGCAGCTCGATCGAGCGCGAGCCGGGCGTCAGATAGCGGCTCTTGTTTTTTTCGTAGTCGGCCTTGATTGCGGCGTCCGAAATCGTCGCCGGATCCATGATGTCTGCCGCCTCAAGCTTCATATAGGTGAACTTGCGATATTCGGGCGCGCGATAGGCGGCCTTGTGTTCGTCGTACCATTTGGACAGCACATCGTCGGCCGGCGGCTTGACTGCTTCGACGTTCGAAGAGGACAGAAGGATGTACTTGATATCCCGCGTCTGCGCACGATACTGCGCCATTGCGTCCGTCAGCGTCTTCGGCGCCTTGAAGCCATCGGCGATCGCATCGACGAGCTGGCTGCGGATGGCAACCTTGGTCTGGCTCTGGATGTAGTCCGCCTCGGTAAAACCGGCATTGCGGAGCGCTGCGGCGAAGACCTGACGGTCGAACTTGCCGTTTGCGGCGCGGAAAGCCGGCTCCTTGGCAATTTCCTCAGCCAGGCGCGCCTCCGAAAGTCCGAGTTTCATCTTGGTGGACAGCTGGTCGAGAGCCGCACCTGCCGCAAGCTGCCCATAGACCTGCTGCTCGATCCCGAACGCGCGGGCCTGCTCCGGGGTTATACGCTGGCCGATCTGGCGAGAAATGCCGGCAATCTGGCGCTCGTAAGCCATACGGAATTCGCGCATTCCGACCCTCTGGTCGCCTACGGTGATGACGGCGTCCGGCGTATCGGGGACGAGTGAACGGGAAATGCCCCATACGCCAAAAGAGCCAACCAGCAGCACGAAGAAAATTTTGGCGACCCAAGTTTGCGCGCCGCGCCTTAAGAGATCGAGCATTGACGAAGGTGTCCTCGCATTGATCCGGGGCCGATTGGCCCGAGATGAACCGTTTTTTGCGTGTTCCATAAAAGAAAAGCAAGGCAACGGGAAGCCTTTAGGCGGCAATCTTGCCGCGGAAGATCGAATTTGAGTGAGTGACAGGCCGTCAGGCGATGCGCTTGGCAGCGCCCAGCTTGATGACATCCTTGCCGAGCAGTTCACGCTGGGCAAGCCACAGCGCCGCATCGGCAGGGGTCAGCGCCTTCGAGAACAGGAAGCCTTGAGCCTGATCGCAGCCGAGTTCGATCAGTTTTTCCGCTTCCTCGCGCGTTTCCACACCCTCGACCAGAATTGCGAGATCAAGCGCCTTGCCGAGCGTCAGCAGGGCGGTCACCAGAGCCTGGTTGTGCGGATTGTGCGCGATGCCGGTGATGAAGTTGCGGTCGATCTTGAGCCTGTCGATCCGCATGTCGATCAGGTAGGAAAGGGACGAGTGTCCCATACCGAAGTCATCGACGGCGATCTTGAAGCCTGCCTTCTTGAGGCGCACCAGCTGATGATTCGAGCTCTTGGTGTCGAACAGCGTCTCTTCCGTAATCTCGATCTCGATACGGTCTGGATCGATATTGTACTCTGCGGCAACCTCGATGAACATGTCGGCGGGCGAGACGTTTGCGAACTCACGCGGCGATATGTTGACGGCAACGGGAATATCGAGGCGACCGGCGTCTTCAATAGCGCGGAGGAACTCGCAGGCCTTAATCAGCATGAAGCGGGTAACGTGATGACCCATATGGGCATTGGCCGCGACTTCCCCGATTTCCTGCGGATTGACGTGCCCCAGCACTGGGTCATACCAGCGCATGAGCGTTTCAAAGCCGATGACGTCGCCGTTGATCAGCGACACCTGCGGCTGGAACACCGCGCGCACGTCGCCGTTCGCAATCGCGGCGGGCAGGGTGGCCTCGATGAGGCGCTGGCGGTTCAACCGTTCGCGCAGCGTGCTGTTGAATACGGAAACAAGGCGACGGCCACGTTCCTTGGCGTCGTAAAGCGCCATGTCCGCTGCGGCGAAGAGCCCGTCCGGCTCGCGTGCATGCTCCGGCGCGAAGGAAACCCCTGCGCTGGCGCCGCTGCGCGTCTGCAGGCCGCCGTCGATCACCGGATCGCGAAAGCCTTCCACCACCTTGGTGGCGAAATGCCGTGAACGCTCCGTGGCTCCCTTGCCGCAGATGACGGCTGCGAACTCGTCGCCGCCGAGGCGTGCCAGCAGGTCTTCCGGTTCTGACAGTGTCCTGAGTTTACGGGTGAAGGCGAGCAGAAGCTTGTCGCCGGCACGGTGTCCGTAGGTGTCGTTGACCGCCTTGAAGCGATCGAGGTCGAACAGGACAAGGGCCAGTTCCGTATCACCGCTCAAATCGGAAAGGCGGGCATTGAGCGCTTCGTTGAAGGAGGCGCGGTTTGCAAGGCCTGTCAGCGCATCCTGACGGGCCAGCACTTCGAGCTGCTTGTTGGAATCAACGATATGCGCATTCGCATTGAACAGCGACTTGGCGAGCGCCCGTGCTTCAAGCGCGCTGCGGGTGCGCGCCAGAAACTGGCGCTCGGCCTCGAACGTGTTGCGCACGATGATTACCGTCAGCACGACCGCGTTCGCACCGATCAGGAACCCGGTGGACGTGCCGGAGAACAGCATGATCGTGTCGAGCGCGAAAAGCGGCGGCGTGAGGAAGGCCAGTGCGGCAATCGCGTAGGCCGCATCCTGGATCAGCGTTCCGGCGGTGATCCCGGTGATGATGAAGATGACATAGCTGTCATGGCTTTCGGCAATATTGGAAAGCGCAAGCGGAACAATGGACCAGCAGATGCCGCTCATCAGGGCGCCAAGGGCCAGAAAATTCAGGACCAGTTGAGGGTTTCTTTTCAGCGTTTCCCGCCGCCGGATACCGATCACATAGGCAAAGCGCACGGCGTTGATCACAAGCACGCCAATAAGCCAATAAAGAACGGGTCGGCTCGGCCGGTCCAGAACGAGGAGGGCGGCAAGAGAAATGGCGATGAAACTGTTCATCGCAAGCGACAGGAACAAGCCGGACAAAGCCGACTTCGCCTGCGCAACCTTCATTGCCTTTTCAAATCTGCTTGCGTCCGACAAAAACCTGCCCGCCATTCGTCAATGGATTTCAAACATAGTGAGTCACATATAAAAATGGATTAATAAATGCTCAGCTAGGATTGTGCAAAGCCTCATTGTTCGCGCGGCGACAGATGATGCGCAATCCGCCGGGGTTTACAGCCTCATGCCGGGTATGCCAAAAGCCGGGCCGTTCCCAATCCCTGCAGACTATAAGGAAGATATCGTGAAACCGGAAGAAATTCGCAAGCTCGAGGCTTATCTGAAGCGCAATCTCAATCCGGCCATGGTGGTCAAGGCGCGCCCGCGGAAGGACGATTCCGCTGAAGTCTATCTCGAAGACGAGTTTCTCGGCGTCATCTACAAGGATGAGGAAGAGGGCGAGCTGTCTTACAATTTCTCGATGGCGATCCTCGACATAGACCTCTGAGTGCCTTTGTCAGCGTGCTGCGGCGCTATCTCGTTGTTTGCGTCGCAGCATTTATCAAAGCCGAATAAATTCATAAATTTGATATATTTATAGACTTTCGGCCTTGTGTGCTCTGCACGATCTTGAGTTGACTTTTTTGTGCGCTGCATATAAAGATGCGGCCTCTTCTCGAACTCAAGGGTGAAGCAATGTTCAATTTTGATGAAGCCAGCCACAAGAGCAAGGAAGCCATGGAAACGATGCTGAAGAACTATTCGGCCGTGACCCAGGGTTTTCAGGCGATTGCGACTGAAGCGGCGGATTTCTCCAAGAAGTCCTTCGAAGAAAGCGTAGCTCACGTTGAAAAGCTTGCGGGCGTGAAGAGCATCGAAGCTGCTGTCGAGCTGCAGACGTCCTTCGTGAAGTCTTCCTTCGAGAAGATGGTTGCCGAAGCGACGAAGATCAGCGAACTTTACGCCGATGTTGCCAAGACCGCCTACGCGCCGTTCCAGACGGCCATGAACAAGGCGAACGTTTCGGCTGCTCCGCAGTTCAACGAAGCTGCCTGATAGACTCAGTCTTTCCGACTGTATCGACGATTTTTGCGAACCGGCTCCATTGTGGGCCGGTTTTTATTTGTCCTGACCATGCTGGCGGGATGCCGCGCATTGCTTACGTCGCGACCGACCTCACGAAGAAATGTAGGGGCTTGCCTGCCTTGGCCATCATTTCCCGTTGCGGACAGCCGGGAAGGCCTTAAAATAGCAGAACGATGCACTTAGATAGGAGCTTCGCCTCCCGGGTCGATGCGTATCTCTTGTCGATCCAATGAATGGAAATACCGAAGGAGTTTAACCGGAAATGATCGTCATGCCGGTCCATATGCAGGCTGAAAATGATGATGATAACAGGACGGGCGGCAATCGCGGCACCGCCGTGATCACGCGAACCAAGCCCAAGACAAAGCGCCCAAGCCTTTACCGGGTCCTGCTTCTCAACGACGATTATACCCCGATGGAATTTGTGATCCACATTCTGGAGCGTTTCTTCCAGAAGGATCGGGAGGCCGCGACCCGCATCATGCTGCATGTTCATAACCATGGCGTCGGCGAATGCGGAATTTTCACCTACGAGGTGGCGGAGACAAAGGTGACGCAGGTGATGGATTTCGCCCGGCAACACCAGCATCCGCTGCAATGTGTCATGGAAAAGAAGTGAGGGAAAATCGTGCCGACATTTTCGCCAAGTCTGGAAAAAGCGCTCCATCAGGCCCTCACGTTTGCCAATGAGCGCCATCATGAATACGCAACGCTGGAGCATCTGCTTCTCGCGCTGATCGAGGACACCGACGCCGCCGCCGTCATGGGCGCCTGCAATGTCGATCTCCCCGCGCTGCGCAAGACCGTCATCGACTATATCGATACCGAACTCGGCAGCCTGGTCACCGGCTACGAGGAGGATTCCAAGCCGACCTCGGGTTTCCAGCGTGTTATTCAACGCGCCGTCATCCACGTTCAGTCCTCCGGCCGCGAGGAAGTGACGGGAGCAAACGTGCTTGTGGCCATTTTCGCCGAACGCGAAAGCCACGCCGCATTCTTCCTGCAGGAACAGGAAATGACCCGCTACGACGCGGTCAATTATATCTCGCATGGGATCGGCAAACGGCCGGGCGCCAGCGAAGTCCGCTCGCCACGCGGTGTCACCGAGGAAAACGAGAGCGGTCCGACCGCCCAGCGTGGCAGCAATGAGCATGAGGAAGGCGAGGGCAAGAAGAAGCAGGATGCTCTGAAGGCCTATTGCGTCAACCTCAACGAGAAGGCCAAGGTCGGCAAGATCGACCCGCTGATCGGCCGCCACGACGAGGTCAACCGCACGATCCAGATTCTCTGCCGCCGCTCCAAGAACAACCCGCTTTACGTAGGCGATCCGGGCGTCGGCAAGACGGCGATTGCGGAAGGTCTTGCCAAGCGCATCGTCGAGAAGAAGGTTCCGGAAGCGCTTGAAAACGCAACGATCTTCTCGCTCGACATGGGAACTCTCCTTGCGGGAACCCGCTATCGCGGCGATTTCGAAGAGCGCCTGAAGCAGGTCGTCAAGGAACTGGAAGATTATCCCGGCGCGATCCTGTTCATTGACGAGATCCACACGGTGATCGGGGCTGGCGCTACGTCGGGCGGTGCGATGGATGCATCGAACCTCCTGAAGCCGGCTCTGTCGTCCGGCGCGATCCGCTGCATCGGCTCGACCACCTACAAGGAATATCGCCAGTTCTTCGAAAAGGACCGCGCGCTGGTTCGTCGTTTCCAGAAGATCGACGTCAACGAGCCGTCCATTGACGATGCCATCGACATCATGAAGGGCCTGAAGCCCTATTTCGAAGATTACCACAAGCTGAAATACACGAACGACGCCATCAAGGCGGCTGTCGAGCTTTCGGCGCGCTATATCTCTGACCGCAAGCTGCCGGACAAGGCGATCGACGTGATCGACGAAGCCGGTGCCGCTCAGATGCTGCTGCCGGCCTCGCGTCGCCGCAAGACGATCACCGACAAGGAGATCGAGGCCACGATTGCGACCATGGCCCGTATTCCGCCGAAGACCGTGTCGAAGGACGACGAGATGGTTCTGGCCAATCTCGACAAGGAACTGCGCTCGGTCGTCTACGGCCAGGACAATGCCATCGACGCGCTGTCGTCCGCGATCAAGCTGGCGCGTGCCGGTCTGCGCGAGCCGAACAAGCCGATCGGCTGCTACGTCTTTGCAGGTCCAACCGGTGTGGGCAAGACGGAAGTCGCCAAGCAACTGGCCTCGTCGCTCGGCGTGGAACTGCTGCGCTTCGACATGTCGGAATATATGGAGCGGCACACTGTGTCGCGCCTGCTCGGTGCGCCTCCCGGCTATGTCGGCTTCGACCAGGGCGGTCTGCTCACCGATGGCGTCGACCAGCATCCGCATTGCGTGCTGCTGCTCGATGAAATCGAGAAGGCGCATCCGGATATATTCAACATCCTGTTGCAGGTCATGGACCATGGGTCTCTGACCGACCACAACGGCAAGAAGATCGATTTCCGTAACGTCATCCTGATCATGACGACCAATGCGGGCGCTGCCGAAATGGCAAAGTCGGCCATCGGCTTCGGCTCGTCGAAGCGGACGGATGAGGATGTCGAGGCGATGAACCGCCTGTTCACGCCGGAATTCCGCAACCGACTCGATGCGACGATCCAGTTCGCGCCGCTGCCGCCGCAGGTTATCCACCAGGTGGTGCAGAAGTTCGTGATGCAGCTCGAGGCCCAGCTTTCGGAACGCAACGTGACCTTCGAACTCACCGACGAAGCGACCGACTGGCTGGCCAGGAAGGGTTACGACGACAAGATGGGCGCCCGCCCGCTGTCGCGCGTCATCCAGGAAAACATCAAGAAGAAGCTTGCCGACGAAATCCTCTTCGGCAGGCTCAAGAAGGGCGGCGTGGTCCGCGTCTCCGTCGATGGGGACGAGCTGAAGCTCGACTTCATCCCGGAAGGCGCCAAGGTCGAGCCGAAGCCGGAAGCCGAGGAAGAGGCGGCTGCAAAAGCAGCCATCAAATCCCCGGCAAAGCCCAAGGCCTCGCGCGCGAAGAAAAGCGCACCGTCTGACATCAACGTCTGATCGTCATCAGGACGCGGCTCGAAAGCGCCGCGTCCCTCCCACCTCTTCATCCCCGGATTTCCTGACATGAGTGAACGATGACGGACATGCGCGCCGAGCGGTCGCGCCGCGCCTGGTTTGTCGAGGGAATGAAGGGGCTCTTTTCGCTTCCCGGCTTTATTCTCATGTCGGCCTTTGTCGGCTTCACCGCGCTGGCCTTTCAGTCCGGCCTGACGCGCGAGGAGGCGGCGTTTCTCACCTTCTTCGTCTGGGCGCTGCCCTCGCAGATGATTGTGGTCGGCGCGATTTCGTCCGGCATGGGCGTACTTGCCGCCTTTCTAGCCGTCAGCCTTGCTTCGATCCGCATGACGCCAATGGTGGCGGCGCTGGTTCCAGAAATCCGTGAGAAGAAGACCTCATCGGCATTGCTGATCTTCCTGTCGCACTTCGTCGCAATCACCGCCTGGGTCTATACGCTGAAAAAGGTGCAGGACATCCCGCGCGAAGGGCGGATTGCCTTCTTTGCCGGGCTCGGCATCACGCTGACGCTGGTCAATACCGCGATCGTGTTCAGCCTTTATGGGGTCGTCTCGCAACTCCCGCCGATTGCGGCCGGCACGCTCTATTTCCTGACGCCGATGTATTTCGTCATGTCGATCTGGGAATCAGCCCGCCAGCCGGTAATCTACTGGGCGCTGGCGCTCGGCATGATCGTTGCGCCCGCCTCACACTATGTCGCGCCGCAGATCGACATGCTGGTCACCGGCCTCGTCGCCGGAACCTTTGCCTATGTGATCGACCGCTCCAGACGGAGACGCGCGCCATGACCGCACAGGAAATCGGCGTCTTCGTTTTCATTCTGATTGCCGGGACGCTCGGCACCGATATCTGGCGCTGGCTCGGTGTCTTCGGTGGCAAGCAATTGTCGGAAGAGAGCGAGGCGCTGATTTGGGTGCGGTCTGTTGCAACAGCACTGGTCGCGGGGGTCATCGCCAGCCAGATCCTCTACCCCGGCGGTGTGCTCGCCGGAACGCCAGTGACACTGCGCATAGGCGCGGCTGCTGCCGGCTTCGCCGTCTTCCTGTTGCTGAAGAAGAATATGCTCGCCGGCATTGCCGTATCGCTGGCTCTAGTGGCCTTGGGCCTTCATCTTCTGGGGATCTGAACGCGACTCAGAGCGCTGCCTTCAGCGTCTCGGCATTGGCCTTGAGAACCTCCATGTCCTCCATCTTGCCCGTATGCGGCTTCAGCGCCACACCTTCGAAGCGCGGGATGATATGGAAATGCAGGTGATATACGGTCTGGCCCGAGGCCGGCTCGTTGAACTGGACAAGCTGGATGCCATCGGCCGCGAATGCCTTCTTGGCGGCAACGGCAATCTTCTGCACGACCGGGATCGTCTTCGAAAGCACGGCCGGATCGGCATCGAGCAGATTGCGCGACGGAGCCTTTGGGATCACCAGCGTGTGGCCCGGCGATTGCGGCATCACGTCCATGAAGGCCAGCGTGTCGTCATCCTCATAGACCTTGAAGGCCGGGATTTCGCCGCGCAGGATTTTGGCGAAGATGTTGTTGTCGTCATAGGTCGCGGACATCTCGTGTCTCCCTGTCTTGATTAGCCGTTACGGCTGTTCCTCGCCCTTGCGGAAAGGGCTGTGTTCGGAAAGATATTCACCGGTCTCGGCGATCGCCTCGCGCTCGCGCTCCAGATAGTCGGCCACCGCGTTGCGCAGGCCCTGGTGGGCGATGTAATGCGCCGAATGCGTCGTCACCGGCAGATAGCCGCGCGCCAGCTTGTGCTCGCCTTGCGCACCCGCCTCGACACGGTCGAGCTTGCGGGCGATGGCGAAATCGATCGCCTGATGATAACAGACCTCGAAATGCAGGAAGGGATGATCCTCGATACAGCCCCAGTGCCGGCCGTAAAGCGCATCCTCGCCGATGAAGTTGATCGCGCCCGCGACATATCGCCCCTCGCGCTTGGCCATAACGAGCAGAATGTCATCCGGCATGCGCTCACCGATCAGCGAATAGAATTCGCGGGTCAGATAGGGTCGGCCCCACTTGCGGCTGCCGGTGTCCATATAGAAGGCGAAAAACTGATCCCAGATATCCTCGGTCAGATCGCGCCCGGTCAGCCAGTCGATGCTGAGGCCGTTCTCCAGCGCCGAACGCCGCTCCTTGCGCAGGTTCTTGCGCTTGGACGAGGAGAGTTCAGCGAGAAAGTCTTCATGGCTCGCATAGCCCTTGTTGAGAAAATGAAACTGCTGGTCGGTCCGATGCAGATAGCCGTCGCCCTCCAGAACCGCCAGATCGTCCTCCTGCAGGAAGGTCACATGCGCGGAAGAAATCCCCAGCCGGTCCGTCTCCTCGCGCAGCGCCCTTGAGAGCTGTCCCTTCAGGTCGGTACGCCCGTCCGCGACCAGCAGGCGAGGGCCGCTTGCGGGGGTAAACGGAACAGTACACTGGAATTTCGGATAATAGCGCCCGCCGGCCCGCTCATACGCGTCCGCCCAGGCATGGTCGAAGACATATTCACCCTGGCTGTGCGACTTGCCATAACAGGGCACGACTGCTGCAATCCGCCCGTTCTCATCCTCCAGCGCGATATGGCGCGGCTGCCAGCCGGCGCGGGACACGGCCGAGCCGGAATCCTCCAGCGCCGAAAGATAGGCATGCGACACGAAAGGATTGTAGGGAATGTGCCCGCCGCGTTCCGCACCGTTCAGCCGATCCCATTCCGTCTTGGGAACGGAGGAAATCTTTTCAACGATGCGGCGTTTGAACTCTGTCATCAGGCGGCTTTAGTCTCGCGGGGATCGAACCCTTCGAAGGTCATCTGGTCGGCGTTTTCGAAGGTCTGCCTGATGGCAGCCTCGTCACGCACCGTCCAGGTGATGACCGGGATGCCCTTGCTACGAAGCCCGTCCGTGAACGGATTGGGCAGGTGAGCGTAGTGGTAGGATGTGAAGTCGAGGCCGATAGCCATCTCCTGAACCTGCCGATCCCAGATTTCCGGCTTGTCGCCATAGGCTGTCAGCCCGACGGGGTAGGGCACGCCGATTTCCTTGAGCTCCCGCAACAGCCAATGGTCGAAACTCATCAGCGCAACCGGCCCATGATAGCCTTCCAGAGTGTCGAGAACCGATTCGACAAAGCCATCGTCGTCGCCGGCGCGGCCTTTGAGTTCGATGACGAGCGGCACCTTGCCTTTCACGAGGTTCAGCATGTCCCGGAGCTTCGGCACGCGGTCCTTCGTCCCGCCAATCGTCATCAGCGAGAGTTCGGCTGACGTCTTCGCGCGCACGTCGCCCGGAATATTGCAGAGCCGTTCCAGGTCGTCGTCATGGAACACAACCGGCACACCATCCGAGGCATATTGCAGGTCGCACTCGATGGCAAAGCCCGCGTCGACGGCGCGCGAGAAGGCCGAGAGCGTGTTTTCCCAGACCGCCTTGTTCATGTCGTGATAGCCGCGGTGCGCAATCGGGCGTTCGGTCAACCAGGCAATGTCGGACATCATGCGATTTCCAGGATGGCGTCGATCTCGACAGCGGCATTGAGCGGCAGGCACGCCATGCCGACGGCCGCGCGCGCATGCTTGCCCGCTTCGCCCAGTACGTTGACGAGTAGGTCCGACGCTCCGTTGATGACAAGGTGCTGGTTCGTGAAATCCTGAGCCGAGGCGACAAAACCGTTGATCTTGATCAGCCGCTTGACCCGCGTCAGATCACCGCCGAGCGCTGCGGAGGCCTGGGCCAGAATGTTGATGGCGCAGAGTTCAGCCGCACGCTTTGCGTCTTCAAGCGCCACATCCTTTCCGACGATTCCGGTCACCGCGACCTTACCACCTTCGATGGGAAGCTGGCCGGAAAGATAGAGCGTGTTGCCCGAAATCACATAAGGAACATAGTTCGCAGCCGGGGCCGCTGCGACAGGGAGCGTAATCCCCAGGTCTTCGAGTCGCTTGGAAATTTCGTTGGTCATCACTCACTCCAAATCTTGACGGTCATCGTTGCCGCAGCAATCCGTCTATCCTGTGTCCCGGCAATCACCATTGCCTGATTCCGACGCTCCGACTTCATCATGAAGGTAATTTGACGCTCGCCTTTTTAAAGGCCAATCTCTATAGCATCGGAGAAAATCATGCGGCTCTGGTCCGGAGGAATAGAATGTTTCGGCGACACCTTGCAAAGGCTTTTTGGGCAAAGGCTTTTTGCGCAAGTGCGACGATCGCGGCTTTGGTGCCGCTTCCGGCCACTGCGGGAGCTGCCGACGGACTTGCCGCGCACCGCGCCATCTACGATCTGGTGCTGAAGCATTCGTCGGAAAATTCCGGCATCGACGACATGTATGGCCGCATGGTCTATGAATTCACGGGCTCGGCCTGCAAGGGGTTCAACGTCAAGTTCCGCTTTGTCACCGCCGTAGACATGGGCGGCGAAAAGCGCCTGACGGACCAGCAGACGACCACCTTCGAGGACCTGCCGAAGGGCCAGTTCCAGTTCGAAACCAAATCCTTTTCTGACGAGAAGCTCAGTCAGAACGTTCGTGGCGAAGCGCAGGCCGGCAAGACGGGTCTCGAAGTCAGCCTCAACCAGCCCGACCGGCGCAAGCTGGAACTTGCCAAGAGCAGCTTTCCGACCGAGCAGATGATCGAGGTCATCGACAAGGCGCGCGCCGGCGTCCATTTCTTCGAAACCCGCGTCTTCGATGGCTCGGACACCGGCGACAAGTCGCTCTACACCACCACGATCGTCGGCGATCTGGTGAAGCCGGATGCCGCCAAGCCGGATATGGACGGCGAGAACCCCGGCGTCCTTGCCAAGGAAGCCTATTGGCCGGTCACGGTTGCCTATTTCGACGATAAGACAGGCAAGGATCAGCTGCCGACCTATCGCGTCTCGTTCAAGCTCTACGAAAACGGAATCACGCGCGATCTCGTCATGGACTACGGCGACTTCATCCTCTCCGGCAAACTGGCGGAACTGGACCTACTGAAGACCGACGCAAGCTGCAAGTGATGCAATTGGCCTGAAAAATCGGCCTTTCGCGCCCACAGGGCTTGTCTTTTTCGCGACTCCATTATAAAGGCCGCCCATTCCACACGTGGGGCTAGGGACTTTTCGGGAGAAATCCGGATGTTCCGCCGGTGGCGCGAGAGCGTCGTTGTCCCACGGAGGTTCAACCGGAAAAGGACACGATAAGCATGGCATTGCCTGATTTTTCCATGCGTCAGCTGCTTGAAGCTGGCGTACACTTCGGCCACCAGACCCACCGCTGGAACCCGAAGATGAAGCCGTATATTTTCGGCGACCGCAACAACGTTCACATCATCGACCTCGGCCAGACCGTTCCGATGCTGCACACGGCCCTCAAGGCTGTCAGCGACACGGTTGCCGGCGGCGGCCGCGTTCTCTTCGTCGGTACGAAGCGCCAGGCCTCTGAAATCATCGCTGACGCTGCAAAGCGTTCGGCCCAGTACTACGTCAACTCCCGCTGGCTCGGCGGCATGATGACGAACTGGAAGACGATCTCGAACTCGATCCAGCGCCTGCGCAAGCTCGACGAGATCCTGAACGGCGAAGCCCAGGGCTTCACCAAGAAGGAACGCCTCAACCTCGAGCGCGAACGCGAAAAGCTTGACAAGGCTCTCGGCGGTATCCGCGACATGGGCGGCACGCCGGACCTGATGTTCATCATCGACACCAACAAGGAAAAGATCGCCATCGACGAAGCAAAGCGTCTTGGCATTCCGGTTGTTGCGATCATCGATAGTAACTGCGATCCGGACCAGATCGACTATCCGATCCCCGGTAACGACGACGCCTCGCGCGCCATCGCTCTCTATTGCGACCTGATCGCACGCGCTGCCATCGACGGCATCGCTCGCCAGCAGGGCGCTTCGGGCCGCGACCTCGGCGCTTCGGCCGAAGCTCCGATCGAGCCGGCACTTGCAGAGGCAGAAGGCGACGCCTGATAGGCCTATATTGACGGCGCGGGCCTGTCCCGCGCCCGACGGGGCTTTTGAAGTCCGGGGCCGCCAGCATCGTATGTCTGGCGGCTTTCGTTTTATCACGACGCGGTTCTTCATCACCCTGTAACAATTCGCGGGCGATTTAAGCCCAAAATGAAATGGTGCGCATAACCGCACCGCTGGAAATAAAAGAGGCGAGACATGGAAATTACCGCTGCAATGGTCAAGGAACTGCGCGAAAAGAGCGGCGCAGGCATGATGGACTGCAAGAAGGCGCTGGCCGAAACTGCCGGCGACATGGAAGCCGCAATCGACTGGCTGCGCGCCAAGGGCATCGCCAAGGCCGACAAGAAGTCGGGCCGCACCGCTGCTGAAGGCCTCATCGCCATCGCATCGGCCGGCCACAAGGCTGTCGTCGTTGAAGTGAACTCCGAAACCGACTTCGTTGCCCGTAACGACGCCTTCCAGGACCTCGTTCGCGGCATTGCTCAGGTTGCTCTCTCCACCGACGGCACCGTTGAGGCTGTTGGCGAGGCGACCTACCCGGCAACCGGCAAGTCCGTCACCGACTCGATCAAGGATGCGATCGCCACGATCGGCGAAAACATGGCGCTCCGCCGCTCCGCTGCTCTCGAAGTCGAGCACGGCGTTGTCGCGACCTACATCCACAACGCTGCCGGCGACGGCATCGGCAAGCTCGGCGTTCTCGTCGCCCTGAAGTCGGTCGGCGACAAGGCTGTCCTGACCTCGATCGGTCGTCAGGTCGCCATGCACATTGCTGCAACGAACCCGCTCGCCATCCGCGCCGAAGAAGTCGATCAGGCTGCTGCCGACCGCGAACGCGCCATCTTCATCGAACAGGCCCGTGCGTCCGGCAAGCCGGACTCGATCATCGAAAAGATGGTCGATGGCCGCATGCGCAAGTTCTTCGAAGAAGTTGCGCTTCTGTCGCAGGCTTTCGTCGTCAACCCCGACCTGACCGTCGGCGCTGCCGTCAAGGAAGCTGAAAAGGAAGCCGGCGCTGCCATCGAAGTTGTCGGCATGGCCCGCCTTCTGCTCGGCGAAGGCGTTGAGAAGGAAGCCTCGGACTTCGCGGCCGAAGTGGCTGCTGTCGCCAAGGGCTGATCGAATTCCATTAAGGAAAACTGAGGGGCATCGCGTGACAACGCGGTGCCCTTCGTGTATGCGGCGATAGGTTATATCTATGCTGCGGCCTCGCCGCGCCGATGCCAGCAGACCTCGCGGCATCTGTTCAATCACGGAGCGTCCATGTCGTCCTCACCCCTCTACAAGCGCGTTCTCCTCAAGGCCTCCGGCGAAGCTCTGATGGGTGATCAGGGCTTCGGGATCGACGTCGCCGTTGCCGACCGGATTGCTGCCGACATCGCCGATGCGCGCAAGATGGGTGTCGAAGTCGGCGTTGTCGTCGGCGGCGGAAACATCTTCCGTGGCGTCGCTGTCGCCTCCAAGGGCGGGGACCGTGTGACCGGAGATCACATGGGCATGCTGAGCACGGTGATCAATTCGCTGGCGCTCGCGACCTCGCTGCGCAAGCTCGACATCGACACGGTCGTGCTCTCGGCCATCGCCATGCCGGAAATCTGCGAAAGTTTCTCCCAGCGTGCCGCCGTCTATCACCTGTCGCTCGGCCGCGTGGTGATCTTCGCCGGCGGCACGGGCAATCCCTATTTCACCACCGATTCGGCCGCAGCGCTTCGCGCGGCGGAGATTGGTGCACAGGCCCTTTTCAAGGGAACCCAGGTCGACGGCATCTATTCCGCCGATCCGAAGAAGGTTCCCGATGCAACCCGCTTCGACCGATTGACGCACAAGGAAGTCCTCGATAGGGGACTGGCCGTCATGGACGTCGCAGCCGTTGCACTGGCGCGGGAAAACGCAATTCCGATCGTCGTTTTTTCGATCCACGAGCGCGGAGGCTTCCCGGCAATCTTGACCGGCGGCGGCCGTGCGACCATCGTAACGGACAACTGACGGACGCAGGGCTCGATTCCTTTCGAGCCACGGTGTCATACCAAGAATGGAGTAAAGACCATGGCAGGCGGTGCCGATCTCAACGATATCAAGCGCAGGATGGATGGCGCCGTGACGGCGTTCAAGAGCGATATCGCGTCGCTCCGGACCGGCCGCGCATCCGCAAACCTCCTCGATACGGTCATGGTGGAAGCCTATGGCTCGCGCGTGCCGCTGAACCAGGTTGCCAACATCACGGTTCCCGAGCCGCGCATGCTCGGCGTTTCGATCTGGGACAAGCAGATGGTGAGCGCTGTCGATCGTGGCATTCGCGAATCCAACCTCGGCCTCAACCCGATCGTGGACGGCCAGAACCTGCGCATTCCGCTTCCCGAGCTGAACGAAGAACGCCGCAAGTCGCTAGTCAAGCTGGCGCATGAATATGCCGAAAAGGGCAAGGTTGCCGCGCGCCATGTGCGCCGCGACGGCATGGAGGCAGCGAAGAAGGCTGAGAAGGATGGCGATATCGGCCAGGACGAAAGCCGCGTTCTTTCCGACAAGATCCAGAAGATGACCGACGAGACCATTGTCGAAATCGACAAGGCTTTGGCCGAGAAGGAAAAGGAAATCATGCAGGTCTAAGGGATTCCTTGGATCTTTGGGGCGCTCGAATTTGGACGGGGCGATGGATAACGCGGGGCAGGCAGGGGTTCCCAGGCATGTCGCCATCATCATGGATGGCAACGGCCGCTGGGCCAAGGCACGAGGCATGCCTCGCGGTTTCGGACACCGCAAGGGTGTTGAGGCCGTGCGCGAGGCTGTGAAGTCCGCCCGTCACTTCGGCATTTCCTACATGACGCTCTATGCCTTCTCGTCGGAGAACTGGCGCCGCCCCGCCGATGAGGTCAGCGATCTCATGGGGCTGCTCAAGCTCTTCATCAAGCGCGACCTCGCCGAACTTCACGCTGCCGATGTGCGCATCCGCATCATCGGCGAACGCGAGAGGCTTTCGAGCGATATCCTTCAGTTGTTGCTGGAAGCCGAGGAGACGACGAAAGCCAACAAGGGCCTCGTCCTCGTGATCGCCTTCAACTATGGCGCACGCGACGAGATCGCCCGCGCCTGCCGCCGCATCGCCCAGGACGTCGCGGCTGGAAAGATCAATCCGGAAGACATTTCGGCTGAGATGGTCAATGACCGCCTCGATACGGCCGGCATTCCGGATCCCGATCTGATTATACGGACGAGCGGTGAGGAACGTCTCTCAAACTTCCTGCTTTGGCAGGCAGCTTATAGCGAGCTTGTCTTCGTTCCCGAACTCTGGCCGGATTTCGACAGGAATGTCTTCCGCAAGGCGCTCGACACGTTTGCGGCGCGAGACCGCCGCTTCGGAGCTGTAGAAGGCACCGAGAAAGCCGTCGGTTCTCCATGAGCGAGGAACTGCGGCTCCGCATCCTTTCCGCGATCGTACTTGGTATTCTCGTCCTGGCCGCGACGTGGTTCGGTGGCGTATATTTTGCATTGCTCGCCGCCGTCATCGCTTTGCTGGTCCATTACGAGTGGACCAGGATTACCGGTGCCCGCACGCTCGATCCGGAAGCCTTCTGGTCCGGCTGGGCCGCGATGGCGCTCATTGCCTTCGATATTCTGGCAGAACAGGGCATGGACGCCTGGAACGAATATCTCTGGATGGCGGTGGCTTTTCTCGTTCTCTATTCGCTGATACGTGCGAAGAATCGCTGGAACCCGGCTGGCGTTGTCTATGCCGGCCTCACCGGTGTTTCGCTCGCCGAGATCCGGGGCGACGGCTTCACCGGCTTCATTGCCATGATCTTCATCTTCGCCGTCGTCTGGGGGACGGATATTGCTGCCTATTTCACCGGCCGCGCCATTGGTGGAAAGAAGCTCGCGCCGTCGATCTCGCCTGGAAAGACCTGGTCAGGCGCAATCGGCGGCGCCATTGCGGCCGTCATTTGCGGCTCGATCGTCGTCCTGAGCTACATGAAGAATGTCTCGCTTTGGATCATCCTCCTCGCCCTCGTTCTCTCCGTTCTCAGCCAGGTCGGCGACCTGTTCGAATCGTTCATGAAGCGTCGCTACAAGGTGAAGGATTCCAGTCATCTCATTCCCGGTCACGGTGGTGTGATGGATCGCATTGACGGCCTTGTTTTTGCCTGTTCCGGCGCCTTCATTCTCAAAATGCTTCTCTCGTCTTGGAATCACGGCGCGGGAACCTTTATATTGGGAGCGGTTTCGCAATGATGCGAGGAAGCCGCGCGTCCGCGGACCTTTCGATCTGGAGGATTTCCGATGAACGCGGTTGAAACAGTGGCCGGATTTATGGGCGGATACATCGTCCCCTTCATCCTCGTCCTCTCGCTTCTCGTCTTCGTGCACGAGATGGGTCACTATTTGGCTGGCCGGTGGTCGGGCATCCGCATTTTGGCCTTCTCCATCGGCTTCGGACCGGAACTTGTCGGCTGGACCGATAAACATGGAACGCGCTGGAAGCTTTCGATCATTCCGCTCGGTGGCTATGTGCGTTTTTATGGCGACGACGATGCTTCGAGCCGTCCCGATTTCGAAACGCTGGAGACGTTGAGCGACGCGGAGCGCGCACGAACCTTCAACGGTGCAAAGCTGTGGAAACGTGCGGTCACCGTGGCTGCCGGTCCCATCGCCAACTTCATCCTTGCGATTGCGATCTTCGCCGTCATCTTCTCGATCTACGGCAAGCCGGTCAGCGACCCGGTTGTTTCTGAAGTGAAGGCAGGGAGCGCTGCGGAGCAGGCCGGCTTCAAGCCCGGTGACCGCATTATCTCCGTCGACGGCAATTCTGTTGCGACCTTCACAGACCTTCAGCGTTATGTGAGCATGCGCCCTGGCATCCGTATCGATGCGAGGGTCGAGCGTGCCGGCCAGAAGATCGATCTCTTCGTGACGCCGGTTTCCACCGAGATTCCCGACAATTTCGGCAACAAGATCGAAGTCGGCATTATCGGCATCATGAGCAACGCGCAGTCCGGCAATTTCCGGGTGGAGAAACTGAACCCGGTCCAGGCATTGGGTGAGGGCGCGTTGCAAAGCTGGCACGTCGTAACCGGCACATATGATTATATTTCCAACATGATCGCAGGCCGCATGAAGGCCGACCAGCTTGGCGGGCCGATCCGGATTGCGCAGGCATCCGGCGAGATGGCATCGCTGGGAATTGCCGCTCTCCTCCAGCTTGCAGCCGTGCTGTCCGTTTCAATCGGGCTTTTGAACCTTATGCCGGTTCCGGTGCTTGATGGCGGCCATCTTCTGTTCTATGCAATTGAAGCCGTGAGGGGACGGCCGGTGGGACCCGCCGCGCAAGAGATTGCGTTCCGGATCGGTCTTGCCATGGTTCTTTCGCTCATGGTCTTCGCCACCTGGAATGACATTGCCCGTCTTGTAAGCTGAATTTGTTTTGGAAATGCTTTGTTTACCCTGTTTGAAGCGATGCGTGTCGATTGAGCCACGCTTCGAATTGAAGTAAACAGAATTTAACCTCCGGCCTTGCTTGTATGGGAAAAGCCGCTAAAACGGCAAGCATGACCGGAGTCGTTCTTTGGGCTGTCTACGGCCAAGGTAAAAAGGTAAAGTTGGAAATGAAGGCTGGTTCAAGATTTTTGAACGCTGTATCGGCAGTTGCGTTGTCTGCCGGCGTTGCGGGTGCGGGTGTAGTGGTTTCTCTGCCCGATGATGCAGCAGCAGCGGTCATCCGCCGCGTCGAGGTTAAGGGTGCAAACCGCGTCGGTGCGCAGACTGTCAAAGACAATTTGACGATCCAGCCAGGCAAGGATTTCAGCCCGTCCGATATCGACGCGTCCGTGAAGCGTCTTTATTCGACCGGCTTCTTCTCGGATGTCCGCATCAATGTGTCCGGTGGGACGCTTGTTGTGAGCGTCAACGAGAACCAGCTCCTGAATGCCGTGGTTTTCAATGGCAACAAGAAGCTCAAGGATGAGAAGCTTGCTGGCGTCGTGCAGTCGCGTCCCCTCGGCCCGTATAGCCAGGCAATGATCGACTCCGACATTCAGGCGATCAAGAAGGCCTATGCGGCAATCGGTCGCTCGGACGTCACGATCACCACGCAGACCTACAATGTCGGCAGCGGCCGCGTGAACCTTGCCTTCGAAATCAATGAAGGCGAACGCACCAAGATCACGCACATCAATTTCGTTGGTAACCGCGCTTTTGGCGACACGCGCCTGCACAGCGTACTGGCGACCAAGGAATCCGGCATTCTGTCCTTCATCACACGCCAGGATATCTATGATCCGCAGAAGATGAAGGCGGACGAAGACGCTCTGCGTCAGTTCTACTACAACCACGGTTATGCCGACTTCCGCATCGTTTCGGATGACGTTCAGCTGAACGAAAAGACGAATGAATATACGATCACGATCACGGTCGAGGAAGGTGAGCAGTACAAGATCGGCAACGTGAACGTTCAGTCGACCGTACCGGGCGTCAATGGTGATGATCTGAAGTCACTTATCGTCAGCCGTCCGGGCGATACGTATAAAGCTCGCGATATCGAAAAATCCGTTTCGGCAATCTCGAAGCGCGTCTCTTCTGCCGGCTATCCTTTTGCCCGTGTTACCCCGCGCGGCAACCGCGAAGTGGGTGGAAACACGATTTCTGTGGATTATCTTGTTGACCAGGGCGAGCGCGCCTATGTCGAACGTATCGAAATCCGCGGCAACACGATCACGCGCGATTACGTGATCCGTCGCGAATTCGATCTGGCGGAAGGCGATGCATTCAATCAGGAAGCGATCCTGGAAGCCAAGCGCCGTCTTGAAAAGCTCGGCTATTTCGCTGCAGTCAACGTCTCGACCGCTCCTGGCAGCTCGCCGGACCGAGTCGTCATTATTGTCGACGTTCAGGATCAGCCGTCCGCTTCGTTCGGTATTGGCGCTGGTTACGTCACCGGCGGCGAAGGCTTCGTTCTCGAAGCCTCGATCGAAGACAAGAACTTCCTCGGCCGCGGACAGTATATCCGCGTGGCAGCGAGCGGCGGTCTCAAGACGCGCAACTACTCGCTGTCCTTCACGGAGCCTTACTTCCTGGGCTATCGCCTTGCTGCCGGCTTCGACATTTACAAGACGACGGACTCCAGCCAGTCGAACTACACGTTCGACACCGAAGGCTTCAACCTCCGTATGTCTGCGCCTATCACGGACGAGCTGACCGCATCGGCGACCTACGCGTTCGCGAAGATCAACTACAAGAGCAGCAACACGGCAGCTCTTTCTGCGCCGTATCAGAACGTTGTTGCCAACAGCCCGTGGTATCGTTCGTCGATCGCCACAACGTTGTCCTACAACTCGCTGGATGACCAGAAGCTTCCGCATGACGGCTTTGTCGGCAACATCACGCAGGAAGTCGCCGGTCTTGGTGGCGACTCGCGTTACTACAAGCTGACTGGCAAGGTGCGCTATTACCACACGCTTTCGGATGAAGCCGATATCATCGGTTCGCTGAGTGTTGGCGGTGGTGTCATGCGTTCGCTCAAGGGTGGCACGCTCGTGTTCGACCAGTTCAAGATCGGTTCGAACGAAATCCGTGGCTTCTCGTCGACCGGTATCGGTCCGCGCATGGCCAACGGTGACGTTCTCGGCGGCTTGAACTACTTCACCGCTTCTGCTGAAGCCACGTTCCCGATGCCGGGTATTCCTGAAGATTACGGTCTGCGTGGTGCCGTCTTTGCTGACGCGGCGACGCTGTTCGGTAACTCGGTCAATCTCGGCGGTCAGGCTGCCAATGGCATCAACCAGTCGTGGCGTGCATCAGTCGGCGCCAGCGTGATCTGGGCGTCGCCCTTTGGTCCGCTGCGCGTAGACTATGCCTTCCCGGTCAAGAAGCAGTCTTTCGATCAGGTCGAAAGAATCAAGTTCGGCATCCAGACGAATTTCTGATAAAGCCTGTCCGGAACACGAAACACGGTTATCCGTTCTGGGGCTTGGCCTATGGAAAGAGATGCGTTTTTCCCGCGCCACGAGGGTGTGGCGCTGGGGAAGCTTGCGGAGCGCATTGGCGCTTCGCTTCATAAATCCGAAGATGCAGATGTTATGATCCGCTCCGTCGCGCCGGTTTACCGTGCGGTGGAAGGTGACATCTGCTATATGCTCTCGCGAAAGAACAGGGCCGAACTGGAGACCTGCAGGGCGTCCGCAATCATTTGCGATGAGGCACTCCTGTCTCTGGTGCCCGGACATATCCCGGCTCTGGTGGCAAAGAGCGCACATGCGGCGTTTGCGCTTGCAGGGCTGATCCTCCATCCATCGGCAGCGCGTCCCGAGACAATTGCTCAGTCCGAAGGCATTTCGCCGCTCGCCGTCGTTCATCCGACTTCGGTGCTTGAGCCTGGCGTGATCGTTGAGCCGCATGCTGTTATCGGCGCTCATGTCGCAATAGGGGCCGGGAGCCGCATTGGACCGGGTGCGATGATCGGCAACGCGGTCAAGATCGGTCGCGACTGCACGATTGCAGGCGGTGCGAGTGTGCTGTGCTCTCTTATCGGCAACAATGTCATCATTCACAACGGCGCGCGCATCGGTCAGGACGGTTTCGGCTATGCGCCGGGTCCGACGGGCATGATCAAGATCGTCCAGATCGGCCGTGTGATCATTCAGGACAACGTCGAGATTGGCGCAGAAACCACGATCGACCGCGGCACGATGGACGACACCGTGATCGGCGAGGGAACCAAGATCGACAACCAGGTACAGATCGGCCATAACGTACAGATCGGTCGTCATTGCGCGCTGGTCAGCAAAGTCGGCGTGGCAGGCAGCGCGAAGATCGGAAATGGCGTGCAGATTGGCGGTGCGGCAGGCATCAACGGTCACATCTCGATCGGCGACGGTGCCCAGGTCGCAGCCATGAGCGGCGTCATGAACGATGTGCCTCCGGGCGAGAAAGTCGCGGGACAGCCCGCACGTCCCATCAAGGAGTTCTTCCGCGAAATCGCCGAGCGCGCGGCGAGATCCGGGGCGCGGAAGGCAAAAGGCGGAGAGAGCGCATGAGCGAAGACGTGAAATCGCAACTGGCAACCGCGGAAATTCAAGAGCTTATGGCTCTGCTTCCGCATCGCTATCCATTCCTGCTTGTCGACAAGATCCTCGAGATCGATGGCGACAATTCCGCGATTGGCATCAAGAACGTCACCGCCAACGAGCCGCAGTTCATGGGGCATTTCCCCGGCGAACCGATCATGCCGGGCGTTCTGTTGATCGAGGGCATGGCGCAGACAGCCGGCGCGATCTGCGCGCGCATGCAAGGCGGCGGCGCGAAGCTGGTCTACTTCATGACCATCGATAATGCGCGCTTCCGCAAGCCGGTCCGCCCGGGGGATCGCGTGGAATACCACGTGACCAAGCAGAAGCAGCGCGGCAATATCTGGAAATTCCATTGCGACGCAAAGGTCGATGGCCAGCTCGTGGCCGAGGCCGATATCGGCGCCATGCTGCATAACAAGGCATGATCATGAGCAAGATTGCAGGCAGCGCGCGGATTCACCCGATGTCGGTCGTCGATGACGGCGCTGAGATCGGTGAAGGCGTTGTCATCGGGCCATTCTGTCACGTCGGTCCGAAGGTTGTTCTGGGCGCCAACGTTGAACTGGTGAGCCATGCTGTCGTTGTCGGACGCACGACGGTGGGAGAGGGCACGCGAATATTTCAGTCCGCCGTTGTCGGTGGCGATTCCCAAAGTGCCAAGCATAGCGCCGTGGATACGACGCTGGAGATCGGGCGCAATTGCACGATCCGCGAAGGCGTGACGATGAACACCGGCACGGTGGAGCATGGCGGTCGGACAGTCGTGGGCGACAGTTGCCTGTTTCTCGCCTATTCGCATGTGGCGCACGATTGTCAGGTCGGCAACCATGTCATCATGTCCAACAACGTGCTTTTGGCCGGCCATGTGATCGTCGGCGATCACGCAATCATCGGCGGTGGTGCGGCTGTGCACCAGTTCACGCGTATCGGCCGCAACGCCTTTATCGGCGGTCTGTCTGCTGTCTCCTATGACGTCATTCCCTACGGCATTCTCAACGGTAACCCCGGCCTGCTGGAAGGGCTGAACGTGGTTGGAATGAGCCGGGCTGGCATCGATCGGGCGGTCATTCACCGCGTGCGTCATGCCTACAAGGCAATTTTCGAAGGTGAGGGTTCCGTGCGCGACAAGGCTGCTGCCATTCGCCACGAATACGAGGATTGCCCGCAGGTGATTGACATCCTCGACTTTATCGCGGCAGAAGCCGACCGCGCACTGTCGACGCCAGCGCGCCGCCGCAAGGGCTGACGCGCCATGCAGGCCGGCGATCAGTCAGCGTCCGGCAGGTTGGCGATCATCGCCGGCGGTGGTCTCCTTCCGCATTATCTGGCTGAGGCGGCTCGCCGAAACGGAGAGAACCCGCTGATCATCCAGTTGCTTGGTGAAGCCGGGCCTGAATGGAACGGTTACGATCTGGAGCATGCTTCGGTTGGCAATTTCGCCGGCATCAAGGAACTCTTCCGGCGCTTTTCCATTACGCGGGTCGTTCTGTCCGGCTCGGTTCGCCGCCGCCCCGAATGGCGGCAGATTCGCCCCACGCTGGGCTTTCTGGCTACGGTTCCCTTCGTTCTGAAGACCCTGCGCCGTGGCGGTGACAACGCCGTATTGGAGATGGTGATCGCACTTCTCGAAGCGCTGGGATGCAGGGTGATCGGCGCACACGAGATCGCCCCCGACCTGCTCGCGTCCGCGGGGCCCGTGGGTAGGTGGACGCCGGACTCTGAGGCGGAGGAGGACATCCGCGTCGGGATCGAAGCCGCGCTGCAGCTTGGGCGGCTTGACATCGGGCAGGGCGCGGTTGCCGTGGGCGGTCGCGTCGTCGCGCTTGAAGGGCCCGAAGGCACAGATGCGATGCTGAAGCGGGTCGCCGAAATGAGAGCCAGCGGCCGGATCTCCAGCCGCCGCAAGGGCGTTCTCGTGAAGCTCGCGAAGCCACAACAGGATGAGCGCGCGGACCTGCCGGCGATCGGATTGACCACGTTGAAGAATGCGTCCCTTGCAGGTCTCGCCGGGATTGTCGGGGAAGCAGGGCGCTCTCTTCTCCTGGACAGGTCGGAACTCACCGAGGCCGCAAACGCTGCAGGGATGTTCGTGCTTGGCGTCGAGATATCGCGCCCTGAAGCTGCGGAGGCGACATGAACAGGCCCTTGAAACTGGCAGTCATTGCAGGGGAGGTTTCCGGCGACATTCTTGGCGGCGACCTCGTGGCTGCCATTCGGCGTAGCGGACGCGACGTTGAACTCTTCGGCGTTGGCGGCGACCGGCTTCAGCGCGAGGGCCTGAAGTCGCTCTTCGACTTTTCCGAACTCTCGGTGATGGGCATTGCCGACGTGCTGGCCAAGCTGCCATCACTTGTCGGCCGCATTCGCCAGACGGCGGCGGCCATCATCGCAGAGCGTCCGGATGCACTGCTGATCATTGACAGTCCCGATTTCACACACCGGGTGGCCAAACGGGTCCGGAAGCTATTGCCGGACCTTCCTGTCATCCAATATGTCTGCCCGAGCGTCTGGGCCTGGAAAGAGTATCGCGCGCAGGCCATGTTGGATTACGTCGATCTGGTCCTTGCGGTCCTGCCTTTCGAGCCGGCTGTCATGCATCGGCTTGGCGGGCCAAAAACCCTCTATGTGGGGCATCGGCTGTCTGCGGATCCCGATATCCTTCGCGTTCGTGCCGCGCGCGAAAGTCGCGAACCGGGCTCCGCTCCCACCATTCTGCTGCTGCCTGGGTCCCGCAGTTCCGAAATCAAGCGCCTCGGCGACGTTATGGGACAGGCCGCGGCTGAAATCGCGGCGCGACACCCGGGGACGAAATTCCTGCTGCCGGCGGTGGCGAGACAGAAAGAACTTATCCGGCAAACGATATCGACCTGGAGCGTAGCGCCGGCATGCGAAACGGGCGACGCCTTCAAATGGGATGCCTTCGCCCGAGCCGATGCAGCCATCGCTGCGTCCGGGACTGTCATTCTGGAACTGGCGATGGCCGGCGTCCCCACCGTTTCAATCTATCGCACCGATCCGATTGTCAAATTCCTGGCAAGCCGCATCAAGATCTGGAGCGCCGCGCTGCCGAACCTGATTGCCGACTACCCGGTGATCCCGGAATATATCAACGATCTGCTACGACCCGCAGCGCCGGTCCGCTGGGTCGAACGCTTGATAGCGGATACGCCGCAACGCGCCGCGATGCTGGCAGGTTATCGCGACGTTTGGAACCGCATGTCGGTTTCACGCCCCTCCGGTGAGCTGGCAGCCAGCGCCATACTCGACCTTCTGGACACGAAAAAGCCGGCGTAAGAGCCGGCTTCTTTTATTGTATAATTGAACGCCGGCCAGCGATTAGCGCTTGTCGACCTTCACATAGTCGCGCTTGGCTGCGCCAGTATAGAGCTGGCGCGGACGACCGATGCGTTGCTGCGGGTCTTCGATCATTTCGTTCCACTGCGCAACCCAGCCGACGGTGCGAGCAAGTGCGAAGAGAACTGTGAACATGGTCGTGGGGAAGCCGAGCGCGCGCAGCGTGATGCCCGAATAGAAGTCCACGTTCGGATAGAGCTTCTTCTCGACGAAGTAAGGATCGTTGAGGGCGATCTTTTCGAGTTCGAGCGCCACCTTCATCAGCGGGTCGTCGCCGTGACCGGTTGCTTCCAGCACTTCATACATCGTCTTCTGCATGATGCGGGCACGCGGGTCGTAGTTCTTGTAGACGCGGTGACCGAAGCCCATCAGGCGGAACGGATCGTTCTTGTCCTTGGCCTTGGCGATATATTCTGGGATGCGATCAACCGTGCCGATTTCCATCAGCATGTTGAGCGCTGCTTCGTTAGCGCCACCATGGGCCGGGCCCCAGAGGCAGGCAATGCCAGCCGCGATGCAGGCGAACGGGTTTGCGCCCGACGAACCGGCGAGGCGAACGGTTGATGTCGAAGCGTTCTGCTCGTGGTCGGCATGCAGGATGAAGATACGGTCCATGGCACGGGCCAGGACGGGGTTCACCTTGTACTCTTCGCACGGCACGGCGAAGCACATGTGCAGGAAGTTGGCCGCGTAATCGAGATCGTTCTTCGGGTAAACGAAGGGCTGGCCGATATGGTACTTGTAGGCCATGGCAGCAATCGTCGGCATCTTGGCGATCATGCGCAGCGAGGCGACCATGCGCTGATGCGGATCGGTGATGTCGGTCGAGTCGTGATAGAAGGCGGACAGCGCGCCGACCGTGCCGACCATGACGGCCATCGGGTGGGCGTCACGGCGATAACCGGTGAAGAAGCGGCTCATCTGCTCATGGACCATCGTGTGGCGCGTCACGCGCGTGTCGAAGTCCTTCTTCTGGGCAGCCGTGGGAAGTTCGCCGTAGAGAAGCAGATAGCAGGTCTCGAGGAAATCGCCCTGTTCGGCCAGCTGCTCGATCGGATAGCCGCGATGCAGGAGAACGCCTTCGTCGCCGTCGATATACGTGATCTTGGACTCGCACGAAGCCGTCGACGTGAAACCGGGGTCATAGGTGAACATCCCGGTATTCTTGTAAAGAGCGCCGATGTCGACGACGTCCGGCCCGATCGTGCCCTTTCGGACCGTCATGTCTGCCTTTTTGTCGTCGAGAGAAAAAACCGCATTATCGGCCATGTTTGCCTCCGGGAGTTCGATGATAGCCGCGGCTGCTGTCGCGGGCATTGAATGAGACTATGGCGAATTTGCTATCCGATTTATTCGCCCCTGCCAAGCACTCGTTGTGCCGAATTGTGCATGCGCGAAATCAACTTTTGGAAGTTTTTATTCCTGCTGTCGCATTTTTCAAAAGGCTGTCTCCTTTCAAATCGATTGAAAACAAGCTGCTGAAATCTAGACGCTTTTTTCGCTCGCCGAAGCGGGACTTGCATCCACCCATTTTAGGTTGCAATCTGTCTGTCATGCGGGGCCGGGGGCGGCGGCGTGGGGACGGATGAGGAAATTCTGGAACTGAATGACGCGCCGCAGCGTCGGCGTGTTGCGCCCCCTGCTGCGGTATCATCCCCGCCTGGCCGCAGCAGAGGAACCGGCCTGTCTCGCCGCCGCGATATACTGCGCTTATGGGGCAAATGGCGTGTCGCGATCATGGACGCAGCCGAGACGGAAGTCGCGCATGGCCACGTCTTTCTCCTCTATCCCGTCTTCATGATTATCGGCGCGGTCTGGTGGTTCAATCTCGCCGTAGATCCGCCGAAGATCCGGCTCATTGCGTGGGGCATTGTCCTGCTTCCGCTCCTGTTCCTGACCCGTTACTCGGCGCCGGCAAAACAGATACCCGTGCGTCTCGCGGCTTTCATTCTCGCGGGAGCCCTGGCTGCCTGGTATCAGACGGCGCACAGCGAAACGGTCATTATCGACAGTCCCATCTCCACCACCCTGACGGCGCGCGTCATCGATGTCGAAATGCGGGAAGCAGGACGCTGGCGCTATACCGTGCAAATCCTCAAGACCGAGCGGCCGCGCCTGAAAAGGCCGCCCACCGCGGCGCTGCTGGGTGTGCGGGGGCAGGGCACGTCCTTTCCGCCCGGAACCGTGATCAAGGGGCTGGCCCGGCTTCAGCCGCCCTCGGGCCCGGTTCTGCCGGGCATGAACGATTTTGCCTTCAGCAGCTATTTCAACGGCGTTGGAGCCATCGGCGGTTTCATGGGTGCTCCACATGCCGTGTCGGAAGAACCGGCCGCGTCCGACACCTTCTCAAAGACGTTTCAGGACTGGCTTGCCGACCTGCGGGGCGCCATCAACCGGCGCATTCTGTCGGTCCTGCCGGGAGACATCGGCGCCTTCGCGAGCGCTCTGGTGACGAACGATACCGCAGCCTTTTCGAAGGAGGGGCTCGAAGCCCTGCGCATCTCCGGTCTTGCGCACGTCTATTCGATCTCCGGCCTCCATATGGTGCTTGCGGCCGGTATCTCCTTTGTGGGCCTGCGCATGATTTTCAGCCTGTTTCCCGGCTTCATCCAGTCGCGCCCGGCCAAAACCTATGCGGCTTTGGGCGCGATCACGGCAAGCGGGCTCTATCTGCTGATTTCGGGAATGCCCGTGCCGGCGGTCCGCTCCTACATCATGCTGGCTGTCGGGATGGGAGGGGTCATCGTCGCGCGAAGTGTGTTGACTTTGAGAAGCGTGGCTCTCGCCGCGCTGGCGATCCTCATAGTCTCTCCTTCGAGTGCGCTCGGGCCGAGCTTCCAGATGTCGTTCGCTGCCGCGACCGCCCTCATTTCAGGTTACTCGCTGTGGCAACTGCGGCCCATGGAGTTCCGCAGGTTCAGCGGGATTCCGCTCTATGCCAACGTCCTTCCCGCCATTCGCGCAGTCGGTGGCGTCATGCTGACCTCGGAAATCGCCGGTGTTGCGACCGCCATCTTCTCTGTCACGCATTTTCAGCGGCTGACCCTGCTTGGCACGCTTGGCAATGTCGCTGCAATGCCTTTCATATCCTTCATCGTCATGCCAGCCGGCTTCCTCGCGGTGATCCTGATGCCGTTCGGGCTGGACTACTATCCGCTCCGCATCATGGGACTGGGGCTGGAATGCACCATGGCGGTGGCACGATTCGTTTCATCGCTCGGTGGCGACGTCGTCACGGGTCAGATGGCTGGCTGGGTTCTGCCATCAACGAGCCTGGCCCTCGTTCTCACGATCCTGCCACGCAGCAGGCTCTTCAGAGTGGCCGGCGCCTGCCTTTTCACGGCAACACTGGTTCTCACCGTGTCCTTTGGCGCTGCCAGGCGACCGGATGTGGTCGTGTCGGAAACAGCAGATCTCGTCGGCCTGCTCATGCTGGACAAACTCACGACAAACACCGCCCGTCCATCCACCTTCGTGATGGATCAGTGGACGAGAGCATTGGCATCGCGGGAGACAGTCAAGCCGGGCAACGTGCCCAAACTTGCGCTTGAGCGCGAAGGCGCTCGAAAGCCGCTTACTGAGGCGGACGAATGGAAGGTGGAGGATGCCATGGAGGCTGCTGGCAAGACTGTCGAACCCGGACGCTTTCTATGTTCCGGACGCGACTGGTGCAT
Organism: Limnomicrobium aquaticum; assembly: GCF_040545545.1. Lineage (NCBI taxonomy): Bacteria > Pseudomonadati > Pseudomonadota > Alphaproteobacteria > Hyphomicrobiales > Rhizobiaceae > Limnomicrobium > Limnomicrobium aquaticum. The sequence continues at coordinate 1,003,379 of NZ_JBEPMB010000001.1, read as the reverse complement.
CGGCAAGCCTGCAGACAGTCTCCTGATCGCAACCTTCAGCGATTTCGCGTTTCAAGGTCCCGCCTGCCGGCAGGCGCAAATCGTGATCGCGGCTTCGTTCCTGCGCGAGCCCACATGCGGGCCGGGGGAGGGACAGCTTTTCGACCGAAACGCCCTCCGCCGGCGCGGTGCCCTTGCCATCTACCTCGAAGAAACCGCCGATAAGCCGCAGGACACCCGGAGTTCATCGAAATCTTCTGATCAACCATCGCCACCGGCCTACCGGATCATCGGCGCGCTGGACGGGCAAGATCGCCCCTGGCTCCGCCATCGATATTACAACTGGCGAAGCAATTCTTATGGCGAGGCATATCAGCCTGAATAGCGCCCGTGCATTCTCTAGCGTAATTCCGCGCAAAAAGTGGAAACCGGTTTCGCGTCCGGGATTGCGTAAAAACACATAGATAGAGCGTTTCATGTTTCCATCAAATGCTGAAACGCTCTGCTCGCACGAGGCACTCGGCGCATCAATGATAGCGCCGAATCAACCCGACGAGCTTGCCCTGAATCTTCACCCGGTCAGGCCCGAAAATGCGGGTCTCGTAAGCGGGATTGGCAGCCTCCAGTGCGATTGACGCGCCCTTGCGGCGGAACCGCTTCAAGGTCGCTTCCTCGTCGTCGATCAGCGCCACAACGATCTCGCCGGGGCTGGCATTGGACGTGTTGCGGATGATGACCGTATCGCCATCCAGAATGCCGGCGTCGATCATCGAATCGCCCTTGACCTCCAGCGCGTAATGTTCTCCGCCCCCAAGCATCTGCGCGGGAACCGCAATCTCATGCGTGTTGTTCTGGATGGCGGAAATCGGAACACCTGCTGCGATCCGCCCCATGACCGGAACGGAAACACTGGCATCATCATTGGCCGGCGTCGGCGCTTTCGGTGGCTCCGGCACCTTCCCGAGACTTCCCTCGATCACGCTGGGCGAGAAGCCTCGCCGCGGCTGAAGGCTCGGTGTATAGGCCTCCGGCAGCTTGATGACCTCCAGCGCGCGAGCCCTGTTCGGCAGCCGCCGGATAAAGCCGCGTTCCTCAAGCGCCGTGATCAGCCGGTGGATACCGGACTTCGAAGCAAGATCGAGCGCATCCTTCATCTCATCGAAAGACGGCGGGATGCCGGACTCCTTCATCCGCTCGTGGATGAAGAGAAGCAGTTCCTGTTGTTTGCGCGTCAGCATGGGATCACCCCGAAGAATCAAATGAAACAAATCCAGAACGGACACTATATGTTCCATATGTGTTCCGCAAGGTGCTAAGGTTCGATTAACGGTAATGCGTGCGGAACAAAAAAGTGCAGACGGCCCTCCAGTTGACGGAGCCGTGTCTTGCGGAGTGGGTTGTCTTCAACGGCATGGACAAAACGTTACGTGGTGAGCGCGCAGGGATTCGAACCCTGGACCTACTGATTAAAAGTCAGTTGCTCTACCGGCTGAGCTACGCGCTCCCGCGTCTGTCCGGTGCGCAATAGCGAACCGGGCCGGAAAGTTCGCGGAACATATGCAGGAGGCCTTGCCGGGTCAACCCGCAAAATCGCCATTTCTGCGACCATTTGGCGCTTTTTCCGGCGATGCCGAAAAGATGATTGGCGGGTGAGGAGCGTGGGGTCTATATGGGCGTCGTTTTTGGCCTCCCGCGGCGACGGCGGCGGGCAAGGAGTGTTCATGCTGACGGTTGCCGGTATTTCGCTATTCAGCGCGCTTCTCGCAGGCGCCCTGTCCTTCCTCTCTCCTTGCGTGCTGCCGCTGGTCCCTCCGTATCTTTGCTACATGGCCGGCGTGTCGGTCGAGGACTTCCGCAATGGCGGGCAGGGTGCTGCGAACGCCCGGTCACGCAATGCCGTGATCCTCTCCTCCGTCTTCTTCACCCTTGGCTTTGCAACCGTTTTCGTCGCGCTGGGCGCTGGCGCATCGGCGGTCGGGCTGCTGCTTCGCCAGTATATCGACGTGCTCGCCAAGATCGGTGGCGTGATCATCATCATCATGGGTCTGAATTTTCTCGGCCTCTTCCGCATCGGACTGCTCGCGCGCGAGGCGCGGTTCCAGTCATCGGCCAAGCCGGCGACGCTGTCGGGCGCCTATGTCATGGGTCTCGCCTTCGCCTTCGGCTGGACCCCTTGCATCGGACCGGTTCTCGGTGCGATTCTCGGCATCGCTGCGACATCCGACACCGCTGGCTCGGGCGCATTCCTCCTGGCGGTCTATTCGCTCGGTCTGGCCGTCCCTTTCTGGATCGCGGCCTTTTTCTCGGGCGCCTTCATGCGTTTTCTGTCGCGTTTCCGCCGCCATCTGGGCGCTGTGGAAAAGATCATGGGCGGGCTGCTGGTGCTGACCGGGATCGCATTTCTGACCGGATTTGTCGCCAATGTCGCAATCTGGTTCCAGCAGACCTTTCCAATCCTCGGGCAAATCGGCTAACTCGCTCAAATTGCAACCGAACGAGGCGTCGACATGGCGGACATTACGGGACTTGTACTGCCATTCTTCGGGCTGATCCTGATCGGCTATGTGGTGGCCCGATGGAAGCAAATGCCCGCTGATGCGCTTGGCTGGCTGAATATCTTCATCGTCTACGTCGCACTGCCTGCGCTGTTCTTCAAGCTGATTTCCAGAACGCCCGTCGAGCAATTGACCCGGTTCGATTTCATCGTCACCGACGTCGGCACGACCTACGCGATCTTCGGCGTCATCTTCGTCATTGGATGGCTCGGCCGCGATGCCAGCATTCCGGAGGCGACGCTGCAGGGGCTGGCCGCAGCCTATGGCAATATCGGCTATATGGGGCCCGGTCTGGCGCTCCTGGCATTCGGCGAGCGTGCCGCCGTTCCTGTTGCGCTGATTTTCTGCTTCGAGAACATGCTGCATTTCATCGTCGCACCGGCTCTGATCGCGCTTGGCGGCAAGCAGAGCCAATCGCCGGGGCAGGTGGCGCGCGACATCCTGCTTCGCATCGTGCTTCATCCCTTCATCATCGCGACGGCGCTCGGTTTCGTTGCCGCAGCCATGCATCTGGAACCACCCGTTCCGTTGCAGCGCCTCATAGACTATCTGGCGCAGGCAGCAGCTCCGTGCGCACTGTTTGCAATGGGGGTAACACTGGCGTTGCGCCCATTGAAGCGGATTCCGGCCGAAATCGTCTATATCGTCCCTGCGAAACTCATCCTGCTACCGACCCTCATGTATCTGAGCCTCAGCGCGGCAGGAAATTTCGATCATGTATGGATTCAGACGGCGGTGCTGCTGGCAGCCTTGCCCACGGCGACCAACGTTTTCGTCATCGGCCAGCAATATGACGTCTGGCAGGAGCGAGCATCGGCAACGGTTCTGATCACGACGCTCTTTTCAGTACTGACGGTATCGGCCCTGCTTTATCTGATGCGCTCAGGCACGCTTCCGGGCGATCTTTTCCCGTAAGCTGGACGATATCCCGCGAAAGCCGCGCCCCGGCGCCACGCCTTCCTGCATGACCAGGCCGCGAAGCGGCGGCAGAAGTTCAAGCAGATGAAGTCCCGCAGCGCGAACAAGCTGAACCGGCAGGAAATTGGAGAGCAGCGACCGGTTGAGAAGATCGACGCTCGCGGTGCGGCTCAGAATGTCGGTGCGGCGCTTCCGGTCAAAGGCTTCGCCGACGGCCAGCGGCCCATCGTGATCGCGTTTCAGGCCTAACAGATCGCAAAGCGCCATGATGTCGCGCAGGCTGAGATTGAGCCCCTGCGCGCCAATGGGCGGGAAGGCATGGGAGGCTTCCCCGATCAGCGCCATGCGCCCCTTGCCGAACCGATGTGCCGTCATGCCTGAGAGCGGCCAGGCCTGCGGCATTCCCTCCAGTGTTACCTTGCCGAGCATCGACTGCATGCGCGTCTCGATACGGCGGCTGACGTCCTCCGGAGAGAGTGCCAGGAAAGCTTCGGCTTCGGCCGGCGCCTGCACCCAGACAAGACTGGAGCGGCGACCGGGCAGGGGCACCTGCGTAAACGGTCCGGTCGGCGTATGAAACTCGGTGGACACATTGCCATGCGGGATCGTGTGGGCAAAGTTCAGCACCACGGCGGTCTGCGGATAGGACCAGCGACGCACTGCAATACCCGCAGTCTCGCGCAAGACGGACTTGCGTCCATCGGCTGCGACGACAAAGCCGGCTTCTATCTCGCGGCTGTCTTCCAGACGGATGAGCACTGCATCGTCGTGCAAATCTGCGCCGGCAATCCTGCCTTCGATCGGATGTATATTGCTGTCCTGAACTATGATGTCGGCGAGGACGTCAAGCGCGGCCGAATTGGGGAAATTGTAGCCGAACGCTTCGAGTCCGATTTCGGAGGCTCGGAAGGGGACGGTTGGCGCGCGAAACAGTCGGTCCGTGCCGTCGATGATCTGCATGGTCTTGAGCGCCGCGGATTTCGGGCCAAGCTTCTCCCATACGCCGAGACCTTCCAGAAAGGCTATGGACTGGTCCATCAATGCCGTCGTGCGCCCGTCCTGGTTCTCCGGTGGCGGGCCTACAAGTGCCACGGAGTAACCCAGTCTTGAAAGTGCGATGGCCGCGATGCGACCGGCAAGACCATTGCCGGCAACGGCGATGTCGAAGCGTTCCATGATCGAAAACCTTCAGAATTCTCAAGTTTCAGGAAACATATAGAGGGGCGCTCCCGTTGCTTCCATGCTTTTTGCAAGCAGATGAAACTTATTTTCCGCGACATCTTGTATCGCCCCCCTGAATTGGGACAATGCGAACGTTGTTCGAGGTGGAAACGGCGAATCGATGAAGATCTTCAATTACCGGCGCGTTCCTTACGCTGAGATTCGCGCATTCTCCGTTCATATTTTGACGGCGTCGGGCTCCTTTCTCGCCTTTCTGGGCGTTGTTGCGGCCGCAGAGACGCGTTTCGTCGACATGTTCTGGTGGCTTGGTCTGGCGCTTGCCGTGGATGGCATTGACGGCCCGATCGCCCGCAAGGTCCGGGTGAAGGAAGTGCTGCCCAACTGGTCGGGCGATACGCTGGACAACGTGATCGACTACGTGACCTATGTTCTGCTGCCGGCTTTCGCGCTCTATCAGAGCCACATGATCGGCGAGCCCTGGTCCTTTGTTGCCGCCGGGCTGATCGTGGTGTCGAGCGCCATTTACTATGCCGACATGGGCATGAAGACGGACGAGAATTTCTTCTCTGGTTTTCCCGTCGTGTGGAACATGGTCGTCTTCACGCTCTTCGTCATTAAGGCGAGCGAAGCGACCGCCTTTGCCGTCGTCGTCGTGTCCGTCTTCCTCACTTTCCTGCCGATCAATTTTCTTCACCCTGTCCGGGTGAAGCGGCTTCGCCCTCTGAACCTTTCCGTATTCGCGATCTGGTCCGTGCTCAGCGTGGTGGCGCTTCTCAAGCACTTCGAGTCTCCGCAATGGCTGGTCTGGGGCGTGGTCATCAGCGGACTGTATCTCTATGTCATCGGGGCAGTGCTGCAGGCATTTCCGTCGCTCGGACGAAGCGACGACTGATCGGGAGGCGTGCCATGGGCGTGATGAAGATCACCGGCGCTCTGACAGGGCTTATCCTCTTTGCGAGTTTCGCGGAGGCGGCTGACAAGCCGAAGATTTGCTTCGTCTATCCGGGGTTGAAAGGCGATGGCGGCTGGTCTGAGTCACAGGAGCGTGGGCGTCAGGAAGTCGAGCGGCAGTTCGGTGGCCAGATCGAGACGAGCTTCACGGAAAGCGTAGCTGAAGGTGCGGCTGCCATTCCTGTTTTCGACAGGCTGGCCGCTTCCGGCTGCAACATGATCTTTGCCACTGCCTTCGGTTATATGGATGCCGTGCTGGCCGCCGCCGCCAAGTATCCGGCGGTTCGCTTCGAACATCTCGCCGGCTTCAAGACCACGCGAAACGTTGCGGTCTATAATGCCCGCTTCTACGAAGCCCGCTTCCTGACCGGACGTATTGCCGCCAGGATGTCGAAGTCGGGGCAGGCAGCCTATATCGCGCCCTTCCCGATCCCGGAGGTGATGCAGGGGATCAATGCCTTCGAGCTCGGTGCCCAATCGGTTGATCCGCGCTTCAAGACAAAGGTATACTGGACCGGAAGCTGGTTCGATCCGGACAAGGAGGCGAAGGCGGCACGGGCGGCCGCGGCGGACGGCATGGATATCGTCACGCAGCAAACCGACTCGACCGCGCCCATGCAGGTCGCCGAGACCGGCAATCTGCGTGCCTTTGGATACGGTGCCGATCTGAGCCGCATCGGACAGTTGGCGCAACTGACCGCCATAGTTTACAACTGGGGCGCCTACGATGTCGCCCGCGTGAAGGCGTATCTTGAGGGAAGCTGGGCAGGCGAGGTCAACTGGGACGGCCTTTCCACTGGTATCATCACCATGGCGCCCTATCGGAACATGCCGGCCGATGTCGCGAAATTCGCCCAATCCAGCGAGCAGAAGATTGCGAACGGTTCCCTCCAGCCTTTCCACGGACCTGTCCGCACGCAGGCCAGCAAGACATGGTTGAAGAAGAATGAAACGGCGGCCGACAGTGTTCTCCTTTCGATGGATTTCTTCGTCCTCGGCGTGATCGGCGACATTCCGAAGACCGCGCAATAGACGCCTGCCTCCGTCAGATTTTGCAATCGCGCCCGAGTCTGCTAGATGGGCCGCACCAAAATTGACCGGAGCCCCATGACGCCCATGACGCCCATGACCCGCACCTGCCTTGCCGTTGTCCTCGCCGCTGGCGAAAGCACCCGCATGAAATCGTCGCTCAGTAAAGTCCTTCACCCGATCGGCGGCCTGCCGATGATCGGGCATGTCGCCTCCAGGCTGAAGGCGGCGGGTATTGTCGATGTGGGCCTTGTGGTGGGGCGGGATGCCGACAAGGTTGAGGCGGCTGCAAGGCAAGCCGGCATTGCAGTCGAAAGCCACGTCCAGACGGAGCGTCTGGGCACGGCGCACGCGGTTCTGGCGGCCAGGGAGGCCATAGCCCGCGGCTATGACGATGTTGTCGTTGTGTTTGGCGACAGCCCGCTGGTGGAGCCGGAAACGTTGAACCGGGCAAGAGCGGGACTGGCTGAAGGATACGACGTCGTCGTGATCGGGTTCGAGGCGGCTGATCCGACAGGTTACGGGAGACTTCTGACGCGCGACGGCGATCTGCTGGCGATCCGGGAACACAAGGATGCCAGCGAGGAGGAGCGTCGGGTCACGCTCTGCAACGGCGGCATGATGGCGATCAACGGTCGTCGCGCGCTCGAACTGCTCCTCAAGATCGGCAATTCCAACGTGAAGGGCGAGTATTATCTGACCGATATCGTCGAAGTTGCTCGGGCCAATGGCGGCAAGGCCAAGGCGATCGTGGCGCCTGAAGACGAACTCGCCGGCTGCAACACGCGCGCCGAACTGGCCGAACTGGAAGCACTCTGGCAGAAGCGCCGCCGCCTTGAGATCATGCTTTCAGGCGTGACCATGGTGGCTCCCGAAACCGTTTTCCTGTCGCATGACACCGTCATCGGTCAGGATGCGCTGATCGAACCCAACGTCGTTTTCGGTCCCGGTGTCACCGTCGAGAGCGGTGCCGTCATCCATGCCTTCAGCCATCTTGAAGGAGCGCATGTTTCGAGTGGTGCGACGGTCGGTCCGTTTGCAAGATTGCGGCCGGGGGCCAACCTCGGTCCGGACTCCAAGGTTGGCAATTTCTGCGAGGTCAAGAAGGGCGATATCGGGAAGGGCGCGAAGGTCAATCATCTGACCTATATCGGCGATGCGACGATCGGTGCCGGGGCCAATATCGGCGCCGGCACGATCACCTGCAACTATGACGGCGTGAACAAGCATCTGACCGAGATCGGCGAGAACGCCTTCATCGGGTCGAACTCGTCGCTCGTGGCACCTGTCAAGGTCGGGAACGGCGCTTACGTCGCTTCCGGGAGCGTGATCACGTCGGATGTTCCTGACGATGCTCTGGCGCTTGGCCGCGCGCGGCAGGAGACGAAGCCGGGCAGGGCGAAGCTGATCCGCGAGCGGATTGCCGCCATCCGTGCAGCACTGAAGGCTGCAAGGAACTGATTTCATATTAACAAGAGTTGCGGAATGTGACTGGCGCGCCGATTGCACAATCGGCGAAATCCGCTAGGAAATCGCTTCATTATCATTTGCTGGAGTATGCCCCGCATGTGCGGAATTGTTGGAATTGTCGGTCGTGAGCCCGTTGCAGGTCGTCTGGTTGATGCGCTCAAGCGCCTCGAATATCGTGGCTATGACTCAGCAGGCGTTGCGACGATCGACCATGGCAAACTCGATCGCCGGCGTGCCGAAGGCAAGCTCTTCAATCTCGAAAAGGTGCTGGACCAGAACCCGCTCTCCGGCAAGATCGGCATCGCGCATACGCGTTGGGCCACGCACGGCGCGCCGACCGAAAGCAATGCGCATCCGCATTTCGTCGGAAATGTCGCCATTGTGCATAACGGCATCATCGAAAACTTTGCCGAGCTGAAGGAAGAACTGATTGCCGGTGGCGCGGTGTTCTCCTCTCAGACTGATACTGAAGTGGTCGCCCAGTTGGTTGCCCGCGAAATCGCTTCCGGCAAGCCTAAGCGCGATGCGGTCCAGTCGGTGCTGAAGCGGCTGACGGGTGCTTACGCTCTCGCGCTGATCTTCGCCGATGAGCCGGACACCATCATGGCCGCCCGTTCGGGCCCGCCGCTCGCTGTCGGCTATGGCAAAGGCGAAATGTACATGGGCTCGGATGCCATCGCGCTCTCGCCCTTCACGAACGAGATTTCCTATCTGCACGACGGCGATTGGGCGATCCTCACGGCTGGCAAAGTGGAGATCATGGATTTCGACGGTAATCCGGTCGAACGTCCGAAGCAGATTTCTGCCGCGACCGCTTATGTCGTCGACAAGGGCAATCATCGCCACTTCATGGAAAAGGAAATCTACGAACAGCCGGAGGTGATTTCTCACGCGCTCGGCCACTATGTCGATTTTGGCAGCACGAAAGTCCGAGACCTGCCGGGCTCCATCGATTTCGCTGCCATAGACCGTTTGGCGATTTCCGCCTGCGGCACGGCCTATCTCGCCGGCCTCGTATCGAAATACTGGTTCGAGCGTCTCGCGCGGCTGCCGGTCGAGATCGATGTGGCATCGGAGTTTCGTTACCGCGAAATGCCGCTGTCCAAGAACGGTGCTGCACTCTTCATCTCCCAGTCCGGGGAGACCGCCGACACACTCGCCTCGCTGCGCTACTGCAAGCAGGAAGGCCTCAAGATCGGTGCTGTCGTCAACGTGAAGGAATCGACGATTGCCCGCGAATCCGATGCTGTTTTCCCGATTCTGGCCGGTCCGGAAATCGGAGTTGCCTCGACAAAGGCCTTCACTTGCCAGTTGACTGCGCTCGCAGCGCTTGCCATCGGTGCCGCGCGACAGCGCGGCACGATGAGCGAAGCGGACGAAATCGCCGCCGTCAAACACCTGATCGAAATGCCGCGCATCATGAGCGCCGTGTTGAACTCCATCCAGCCGCAGGTTGAGACGCTCGCGCGCGAACTGTCCAAGTGCAAGGATGTGCTCTATCTCGGCCGTGGCACCAGCTACCCGCTGGCCATGGAAGGCGCGCTGAAGCTCAAGGAAATCTCCTATATCCATGCCGAGGGCTACGCCGCCGGCGAACTGAAGCACGGTCCGATCGCGCTGATCGACGAGGAAATGCCGGTCATCGTCATTGCCCCGCATGACCGCTTCTTCGAAAAGACGGTCTCGAATATGCAGGAAGTTGCCGCGCGCGGCGGCCGCATCGTCTTCATCACCGATGCCAAGGGCGCTGCCGCCTCTACGCTCGAGACGATGGCGACCATCGTGCTTCCGGAAGTCGATGAGATTATCTCGCCGATGATCTATTCGCTTCCTGTTCAGCTCATTGCCTACCACACGGCCGTGATCATGGGCACCGACGTGGATCAGCCGCGCAATCTGGCAAAGTCTGTCACGGTGGAATGAGGGTTCAGCGGCATGGAGGTTCACCCTCCATGCCGCTGCGCAACAAGTTCTGATAACAGATTGAAAATCGTCAGTCTCGCGCTTGCCATGCCGTCCCAGGCTGGGGCATTGTTTGTGCGGCGCGGCATGATTTGCCGTGTCGCTTCCGCATTCTGAAAGGCTCCCGACGCGCAATGTCCGAGGCACCCAAACGCGAATTCCTCGCGACCCGCATCAGAAACAACTTCCTGACCGGGCTTATCATCTGCGCACCGCTTGCCATCACCATCTGGCTCACCTGGTCGTTCATTCAGTGGGCCGACAGCTGGGTCAACCCATACATTCCGGCGCGCTACAATCCCGAACAGTTCCTGCCCTTCGCCATTCCGGGTTTTGGGCTGCTGGTTGCCGTCATCTTCATCACGATGGTCGGCTTCCTCGCCAAGAACCTGATCGGCCGCTCCATCGTCCGTTTCGGCGAATCCATCCTGCATCGTATGCCGCTGGTGCGCACTCTCTACAAGAGCCTGAAGCAGATCTTCGAGACTGTGTTGAATGAACAGTCGACCTCCTTTCGCAAGGTTGGTCTCGTGGAGTTTCCATCGCCCGGCATGTGGACCATGGGTTTCATATCGTCGGACGTGACCGGCGAGATCGCGTTTCGCCTCTCTGATACGGGGGAGGAGATTGTCACTGTCTTCATTCCTCCGACGCCTGTACCGACCGCGGGCTTTCTTCTCTTCGTTCCGAAATCGAAGATCCGCATGCTGGATATGAGCGTCGAAGACGCCACAAAGTTCCTCATTTCGGGCGGTCTGGTGACGCCGGAATACGGTCTGGTGCCGAGCGATTCGAAGTAGTCGGTGTTGTTTTCGACAGTCTGATAGGCGTAAAATCGACGCCAGAATTGACTTGTCTCAAGTGTGAGACAGTTCTGAAGATGTTCGGTTCCTAAATTTATAGTTCCTTAAATGATTGGCGCGAATTCTCGCAACTGCTGTCGGCAAGCTGCGGGGGAAACATGTTCGGGCTCATCAGGAAAAACGAAAAAGTCGCACGAGTGCCGGAGACTGTGCGCGAACAGATAGACGCACCGCCTTTGGCCTACGAGCCGGAGGTCGAAGCCTTCGACGAGCTCCCCGAAGAAGCCGGTTTCGATCCCATGCATGTCGCGCGGACGAATTCGCGCTTCGACGGAATTGAACCCGAATTCTGGGAATTCGCCGGACGACCCGCCAGCCTCGTCTTGGCTTACATCTCGCCCCATGTCGACTTCCAGGCCGTCTGCAGGTTAATCTCTGGGCAGTGTGGCACCCGCAACGTCATCGCCGTCACGACGGCCGGGGAGCTCTGTGCCGATGGCCAGAGCGGCTCGCCGCTTTACTGCTCCGCTGATGGAAGCTGGGACAATGTTGTCATCCAGGCTTTCAGCCCGGATATTATCGAGCGCGTCTCCGTCCATTCGGTTCCGCTGGCCAATGAGGACATTCTCAAGGGCGCGCCCATCAAGTCGCAGCAGGTGCGTGTCGCCGAGATCGTCCGCAACATTGCCAATGTGCGCCCGCAATTCTCCATCCACCCCGAAGACACGATTGCGCTCACCCTGATCGACGGTCTCTCCGCGTCGGAAAACTACTTCATGGAAGCTGTCTACGAGGCGGGACGCTTTCCATGCCTCTTCGTCGGTGGCTCCTCCGGCGGCAAGCTGGACTTCCAGACGACTGGAATCTTCGACGGCGAGCGCCTTCTGCAAGGCCATGCGCTGATCATCTTCGCCAAGATGGCCAAAGGCATCCGCTTCGGCATCTTCAAGAGCCAGAACTTCACGCCGACCGGCCAGAGCCTCGCCATCATGGAGGCCAGCCCGGAGACGCGACAGGTTCGCTCGTCCATCGATACCCGCACGACAGAGATCAAGCCGATCACCGAAGCGATGGCCGCCATGATGCGCTGCCGCCCGGAAGAGCTTCAGTCACGACTCGACGGCTACACCTTCGCAATCCGCATGGGCGACGAATATTTCGTCCGTTCCGTCTCCGGCATCGACCCGCAGGCAGGGACTGTCAACTTTTACTGTGACGTGAATCCCGGCGACGAATTGCATCTGCTGAAGGCCACGGATTTCGCCGAGCAGACGCGGCGCGACTATGCGGAATTCGCCAAGGGCAAGCCGGTCCCGGTGGCCGCCGTTCTCAATGACTGCATCCTGCGCCGCCTGAACAATGCGCGCTCGCTGCGCGGCCTGGATGGCTTCTGGAATGTGCCGGCCGCCGGCTTCTCGACCTTCGGCGAGTTGCTGGGCATCAACGTCAACCAGACCCTGACCGCGGTTGTCTTTTACCGGGTCGAAGAAGGGCAGCCCTTCCACGATCCCTTTGTCAGCAACTTCGCCATCCAGTATGCCCGCTTCGCCCGCTATTTCGTCCAGTGCCGTCTGAACCAGCAGATGATGATCGACGGCGTGCGCCGCAAGGTCATCGGGCGTCTCACCGATTTCATCGGTCAATCCTCGCATCTCACGGACCAGATCGACACCGTGATCGGCGAGACCAACCATGTGCGCGAGAGCGTATCCGGCATGCGCGACGGGATTGCTGGGCGCATAGCCGAAGTGGCGACCGGCGACGATCGCGGCCAGCTCGAAGAGGAATTCGGCAAGGTCAACGACATGATGCGGCAGCTGAACGACATCGTCGGCGTCATCGACAAGATCACGATGCAGACCAATCTTCTGTCTCTCAATGCCACCATCGAGGCAGCGCGTGCCGGGGAGGCGGGCAAGGCCTTCGCCATCGTGGCCAACGAGGTCCGCAATCTGGCGACCGACACCAAGACGACTCTCGACAAAAGCCGCACCTCGCTCGATCAGGTCGAAGCTTCGATGAAACTACTCGGCCAACGCATCCAGACGTCGGAAGACAAGTTGTTGCGCGCGCAGGACGGCTATTCAGGGATTGCCGGCGAGTTGACGGGCCTCTTCAAAGGCTTCGAGTCCATCAATGCCATCATGGGGCAGGCGGAATCCATCGCCAGCCGCCAGAAGCAGATGATGGCCCAGGTGGATCAGGACCTGAACAGGCTTCGACGCATCGAGGGATGAGTGGGGAAAATCACCCCGCGCGCAGGAACCGGATCGCTTCATCGCGGCGATGGAAATAGAGCAGTTCACGAATGCGGTTCCCGCGTTCGCCTTCAAGGTTCGGGTCCTTGGTCAGGATATAGGCCGCATCCTTGCGCGCCATCTCCAGCAGGTCGCCATGCGCCTCGAGGCTTGCCAGATGAAAGCCCGGCGTGCCCGACTGGCGGGTGCCGAGAAGCTCACCTTCACCGCGAAGCTTGAGGTCCTCCTCGGCGATCAGGAACCCGTCCTCGGTCTCCCGCATGATGTTGAGCCGGGCGCGGCCGTTTTCACTCAGCGGCCCCTTGTAGAGCAGAAGACAGGTCGAGGCCTCATCGCCGCGTCCGACACGCCCGCGCAACTGGTGGAGCTGGGCGAGACCGAAACGTTCGGCATGTTCGATCACCATGATCGTCGCGTCCGGCACATCGACGCCAACCTCGATGACGGTGGTGGCGACGAGGAGGCGGGTCTGGCCGCTCTTGAAGAGCGCCATGGCCTCGTCCTTCTCCGCAGCGCTCATCCGGCCATGGACGAGGCCGATGCGCTGCCCGAGCGCCTTGGTAAGAACGGCGTGCCGCTCCTCCGCCGACATGAGATCGGACACATCGGATTCCTCGACCAGCGGACAGATCCAATAGGCCTTCTTGCCCTCGGACGTGGCCGCCCGCAACCGCTCCACGATGTCGCTTAGGCGTTCCATGGGAATGACCGCCGTCTGGATCGGCTTGCGGCCGGCCGGCTTCTCGGTGAGCTTGGAAACATCCATGTCGCCGAAGGCCGCGAGCACGAGCGTGCGGGGAATCGGTGTCGCGGTCATGACCAGCATATGCGGCGAGAGGCCTTTGGCCGTCAGCCGCAGGCGTTGATGCACCCCGAAGCGATGCTGTTCGTCCACGACGGCGAGCAGGAGATTGGCGTAGTTCACGTTGTCCTGAAACAGCGCGTGCGTGCCAATGACGATATTGGCGTCACCGCTTTCGATTCGCTCAAGCGCTTCGCGCCGCTCCGCCGCTTTCATCTTGCCTGTCAGCAGAAGAACTGAAATATTTGTATTTGCGGTATATTTTTGAATTGTCTCAAGATGCTGCCTTGCCAGGATTTCCGTCGGCGCCATCAACACGGCCTGACCGCCGGCCTCGACCGCTGCCGCCATGGCCATCAGTGCCACGGCCGTCTTGCCGGAGCCGACGTCGCCCTGCAAAAGCCTGAGCATCCGCTGATCGCCCGCCATGTCGTCCAGCACGGCTTGAACGGCGGCCTCCTGGCTTCCGGTCAACGAAAACGGCATGGCCTTGCGGATGCGTGCGGAGAGCTCACCGGTTGCATGAACCGGAATGCCCGCCGCCTTGCGCAGCCTTTGCCGAACCAGCGCGAGCGAAATCTGTCCGGCGAGAAATTCGTCATAGGCGAGCCTGCGCCGGGCAGGCGCCTGCAGGTCGAGATCGGCGGCGTCGCGGGGATGGTGCAGCCGCTCGAAGCTCTCCTTGACTGAAGGGAAGCTGTGCTTGGCAGTCACCGATGCATCCAGCCATTCGGGCAGATCGGGAAGGCGCTCGACGGCCGCCTCGATGGTCTTACGCAACGCCTTCGGCGAAAGCCCCGCCGTCATCGGATATACCGGCTCGACCAGCGGCAGCTTTTCCATGTCTTCCACCGTCGCCGCATAGTCGGGATGGACCATGGAGGGCCGGCCGTTGAACCAGTTGACCTTGCCGGAGACGATGACATCCGCGCTAACGGGCAGTGCCTTCTCTAGCCAGTTGCCCTTGACGCGGAAATAGGTCAGCGCCAGTTCGCCGGTCTCGTCGTGGATGAAAACCCGGTACGGCGCGGAAGCATTGCCGCGCGGCGGTGGCTGGTGGCGGTCGACGAAACCCTTGATCGTGACGATGGCGCCTTCCGGCGCCAGCGCGATGCCCGGCTGGTTGCGGCGATCAATCAGCGAAGACGGGACATGAAGAACAAGGTCCAAGACCCTGCAATCGTCTATATTTTCGCGATCAAATAGCTTTGCATAAAGCTCGCCCATGCGCGGCCCGATACCGGGAAGCGTGGACAGCGGCGCAAAAAGCGGATCGAGGATCGCGGGTCTCATGACCCGAACCATGCCCCGCAAATTCGCGTAAATGCAAGGCTGACAAGGCGATTTCCAAGGACTATAGAGACCCTCATTGTTGAGGAACGAAGCATGACCGGAACGACACGTTCGAGCGCCGACATCTCGCCGCGCCGCAAGCGCATTCTCTTTCGCGCCTGGCATCGCGGCATCCGCGAGATGGACCTTATCCTCGGCCAGTTCGCCGACGACGAGATCGCGACGCTCTCGGACGAGGAACTCGACGAGCTGGAACGCATCATGGCCGAAGAGGATGCGGATCTCGTGAAATATATCACGGGCGAAAAGCCGGTGCCGGAGGTCTATCAAACACCGCTCTTCGAACGCATCGCCTCCTACCGCCCGGACTTCGACCCGATCCTGAAGCCGCAATCCTGATCCCTCAGATCCTCTGTTTCCATTGAACGAGCAAGCCCGATGACATCTCCGCTGGACGTGAAGAAGCTTCTGGCCGCAGACGGCCCGGCTGCCGTGGCGGCGGTTCCGCCCGGTATGGAAGCGATGATCCTCGCCGACATGGCGCGTTCGGGTGCCGCCATTGCCTATCTCGTCTCGGACGGGCAGCGGCTGGCCGATCTCACGCAATTGCTCTCCTTCTTCGCGCCCGACATTCCGGTGCTGACTCTGCCCGGCTGGGACTGCCTGCCCTATGACCGTGTGTCGCCCGGTGCCGATGTCGCGGCCGAGCGGCTCTCGACGCTCGCCGCGCTGACGCGTCACGCAAAGCAGCCGCATGCGACAATCCTGCTGGCAACCGCCAACGCGGTCCTGCAGAAAGTACCGCCGCGCGACATCATCGAGGCGCTGGCGTTCTCGGCCCGGCCCGGTCAGGTCATCCGCATGGAGGACATCGCGGCACGGCTGGAGCGGAACGGCTTCGAGCGCGTGCCGACTGTTCGCGAGGTCGGCGAATTTGCCGTGCGCGGCGGCATTCTCGATGTCTATGTGCCGGGCGAGGCGGAGCCGGTGCGGCTGGACTTCTTCGGCGACACGCTGGAAACGATCCGCCATTTCGACCCGGCGAGCCAGCGCACGACCGGGCAGGCGCGGTCGCTTGATCTCAACCCGATGAGCGAGGTGTCGCTGACGCCGGAAACGATCAGCCGCTTCCGCAAGAACTATCTCTCGATGTTCGGCGCGGCCACCCGTGACGATGCGCTCTATCAGGCTGTCTCCGAAGGCCGCCGCTTTGCCGGCATGGAGCACTGGCTGCCGCTCTATTACGAAGAGCTGGACACCGTTCTCGACCAGATCGAAAACTTCCGCATCGTCACCGACCATACGCTGGAAGAGGCCGCGCGCGAGCGCGCCAGCCTGATCGAAGACTATTACGAGGCGCGCAAGGCTGCCGGCGAACCGGGCAGGGGCAAGACGGCGCAATCGGCACCCTACAAGCCCGTGCCGCCGGAGCTGCTTTATCTGAACGCGGAAGGGCTGTCGCAGATGCTAGCCGCGCGCGGCGCGATCCGCATGACGCCCTTTGCCGAGGATGAGCTTGCCGGCCGCAAGGTGATGACGCCGGATGCGCGTCCCGGTCCACGCTGGGCGAAGGCGCAAGGCACAGAGGAGACGGGCGAGCGCGTCAATGTCTTCGAACTCGCCGTCAAGCATATCTCTGACAAGCGCGCGAGCGGCGGCAAGGTTGTCATCGCCGGTTGGTCGGAAGGTTCGCTCGATCGCCTGCTTCAGGTCTTGAGTGAACACGGCCTCGCGCGCATCAAGCCGATAAAGGCTTTCTCGGAACTGAAGTCGCTCGACAAAGGCGAGGCCGCCGCCGCGGTGCTGTCGCTGGAAAGCGGCTTCGAGGCGGGCGATGTCGTCATTGTCGGCGAACAGGACATTCTCGGCGACCGCATGGTGCGCCGGGCCAAGCGCCGCAAGCGCGGTGCGGACTATATCTCGGAAGTGGCGGGCCTCGACGAAGGCGCGATCGTCGTTCACGCCGAACACGGCATTGGCCGCTTTGTGGGGCTCCGCACCATCGAGGCAGCCGGCGCGCCGCATGCCTGCCTGGAGCTTCAATATGCCGAAGGCGCGAAGCTCTTCCTGCCGGTCGAAAACATCGATCTGCTCTCGCGCTTCGGCGGCGAGGGAACGGAAGTGCCGCTCGACAAGCTTGGCGGTGTGGCCTGGCAGGCGCGCAAGGCCAAGCTGAAGAAGCGCCTGCTCGACATGGCTGGCCATCTCATCCGCATCGCCGCCGAGCGGCTGACGCGCCATGCGACGGTGCTGGCGGCACCCGATGGCATCTATGATGAATTCGCCGCCCGATTCCCCTATGACGAGACGGACGACCAGCTGACGGCCATCGAGGCGGTGCGCGAAGATCTGGGCGCGGGCAAGCCGATGGATCGTCTGGTCTGCGGTGACGTCGGCTTCGGCAAGACGGAAGTCGCACTGCGCGCCGCCTTCATCGCGGCCATGAACGGCGTTCAGGTCGCCGTGGTCGTGCCGACCACGCTGCTCGCGCGCCAGCATTACAAGACATTCGTCGAGCGCTTCCGCGGGCTGCCGATCCGCATCAATCAGGCCTCGCGTCTGGTGACGTCAAAGGAATTGGCGCTCACGAAGGAAGAACTGGCAAGCGGCAAGACCGACATTGTCGTTGGCACGCATGCACTGCTCGGCAGCGGTATCAAGTTCGCCAATCTCGGTCTCTTGATCATCGATGAGGAGCAGCATTTCGGCGTGAAGCACAAGGAGCGGCTGAAGGAGCTGAAGTCGGACATCCACGTCCTGACGCTCTCCGCGACACCGATCCCGCGCACCATGCAGCTCGCCATGACCGGCGTGCGCGAACTCTCGCTCATCACCACGCCACCGGTGGACCGTATGGCGGTCCGCACCTTCATCTCGCCCTTTGACGGTCTGGTGATCCGCGAGACGCTGATGCGTGAGCATTATCGCGGCGGTCAGAGCTTCTATGTCTGCCCGCGTCTCACTGACCTGTCGGAAATTCATGAATTCCTGACGGAGAACGTACCGGAGCTGAAGGTCGCCGTGGCCCACGGCCAGATGGCGGCAGGCGAATTGGAAGACGTGATGAACGCTTTCTATGACGGCCAGTATGACGTGCTGCTCTCGACCACCATCGTCGAATCCGGCCTCGACGTGCCGACCGCCAACACGATGATCGTGCATCGCGCCGACATGTTCGGTCTCGCCCAGCTTTACCAGTTGCGCGGCCGCGTTGGCCGTTCCAAGGTGCGCGCCTTCGCGCTCTTCACGCTGCCGGTCAACAAGGTGCTGACGCAGACGGCCGAACGCCGGCTGAAGGTGCTGCAATCGCTCGATACGCTGGGCGCCGGCTTCCAGCTTGCGAGCCACGACCTCGACATTCGGGGTGCCGGCAATCTGCTCGGCGAAGAACAGTCCGGCCATATCAAGGAAGTCGGCTTCGAGCTTTACCAGCAGATGCTGGAAGAGGCAGTGGCCGAGGTGAAGGGCATTGACGAGATCGCCGACACCGGCTGGTCGCCACAGATCTCGGTCGGGGCTTCGGTGATGATCCCCGAAGACTATGTGCCGGACCTGCATCTGCGCCTTGGCCTTTATCGTCGTCTCGGCGAAATCTCCGAACCGTCCGAGATCGACGCCTTCGGCGCGGAACTGATCGACCGCTTCGGCCCGCTGCCGATGGAAGTCCAGCATCTCCTGAAAGTGGTCTATATCAAGGGCCTGTGCCGTATCTCCAATGTCGAGAAGCTCGATGCCGGGCCGAAGGGCGTGGTCATCCAGTTCCGCAACAAGGAATTCCCCAACCCGGCAGCGCTTGTCGGCTATATCGCCAAGCAGGGCTCGATGGCGAAGATCAGGCCCGACCAGAGCGTCTTCCTGATGCGCGACCTGCCCCAGCCGGAGCGGCGCCTGGTCGCCGCAGCCCAGATCATGACCCAGCTTGCGGGCTTTGCGAAGGGCTGAGTTCGGCCAATCGCCAGACGCCACACGCAGAAAAAAACCGGATGGTCAGGGAAGCCATCCGGTTCAAAGACTGGGGTCAGTCGTTCTTCAGATTACTTCGCAACGCCAGCAGCGAACTTCATGTTGCGCGCGCTGATGCGGCGGACATTGCGCTGTTCGCCGATAATGGCGATCGTCGCGATCAGTCCTACGGGAACGATTACGGAAAGGATCATGTGAACTGCAAACATTTCATCACCTCATGTCTTGTGCGCCGAATGGGAGATTTCAGCGCCATTGATGACGGTTTTATTGCACTGCAACTGAAACCAGCTTGAACGGTGCGTTCATCTCGCGTTCAGAATTCGTCAGGAACGGACCGGTGAAATTGACAAAAGAAAAGCCGGATGGGGCAGGGAACCCATCCGGCTTCGTCTTTAAGGCTGGAGGCCTTCAATAATTTCAGAACACGGGTCGATTATACCCGTTTTGCGCGTCTTGGCTGCTCACATCTTCGTTACGCATTGCAACAAAGGTTGCAGCGAAGGAAGCGGTGAACATGGCGGCGATCAATCCGGCAAGCGCTGACATGATGAGCATTTCAGTTCTCCTTCAGGTTCCGTGTCCGGTTTATCGTACGGTTCGCCGGGTTGACGCAGTTACAAAGGTGACAACGCGTTCTTTCAATTCTGTCCCGAACTGGCTTTCGAGAAGCAGTTCAAGTCCAAGAGCGGCTGTTGCTGCACCAATCATCAACACGGCAAGCATTTCCAAATCCTCAACGCCGGAACTCTAATTTGGTTCCATCCGGCTTCCTTCGTCCGGCATGGTTGACAGAGTATGAGGGCGAGGCTGAAGCATCCTTGAATGGTGCATTCATAGGGCGTTCAGCTTTTCTGCCGCCCCGGTTCGGGCCATTTTGCTTGCAGCCGAAGAGCATCCGTGACAAAAGGCGCCGAACATTCTTGGGGCTCGCATGACCGTCGCTTTCTATCCAGGTTCATTCGATCCGATGACCAACGGTCATCTCGATGTGCTTCTGCAATCATTGAACCTGTGCGAGCGGGTGATTGTCGGCATCGGCATCCATCCCGGCAAGGCGCCGCTCTTCACCTTCGAGGAACGGTCGGAGCTTATCCGCAGTTCAGTCATGGCCGTGCTGCCCAATGCGGAAGGCCGGATCGAGGTGATCTCTTTCGCCAATCTTGCGGTTGATGCGGCACGCCAGGCGGGCGCCTCAGTGCTGATCCGCGGCCTGCGTGATGGCACCGATCTCGACTACGAAATGCAGATGGCCGGCATGAACAGCCAGATGGCACCCGACATTCAGACAGTGTTTGTGCCCGCGGGTGCCACTTCGCGGCCCATTACCGCCACATTGGTGCGGCAGATCGCCCTCATGGGCGGCAATGTTAGCGCCTTCGTTCCTGCCGCCGTCCTCAAGGCGCTCACCGCCAAGACGGCGCGCCCCTGAATTCACCTACGGAGCTTCCATGAAACTGTCTTACATCCTCGCCGCCGGCCTCGTCTCGATCGCTGCCTTCTCGGCTTCCGTTGCGCGCGCTGCCGACGAATTTCTGACCATTCAGCTGAAGGACGGCCCGGTCGTCATCAAGCTTGCCAATGATGTTGCGCCCAACCACGTCAAGCGACTGGAAGAATTGGCCAAGAAGGGCGAGTATGACGGCGTCGTCTTCCACCGCGTGATCGAAGGCTTCATGGCCCAGACCGGCGACGTAAAGTTCGGCAATTCCGCAAAATCCTACCAGCCGAAGATGGCAGGCATGGGCGGTTCCAGCCTGCCGGACCTGAAGGCCGAATTCTCCAAGGTTCCCTTCGAACGCGGCACGGTCGGCATGGCCCGGTCGCAGAGCCCGGATTCTGCCAATTCGCAGTTCTTCATCATGTTTGCCCCCGGCTCCTTCCTGAACGGCCAGTACACGGTCGTCGGCAAGGTCGTATCGGGCATGGAATTCGTCGACAAGATCAAGCGCGGCGAAGGCAGCAATGGCGAAGTTTCGAACCCCGACAAGATGATCAAGGTAACGGTGGGCAAGCCCTGATCGGCAGCCAGCCACACGAAAACGTTAGACTGAAGGAGAGACCCCATGGCCGAGATCAAGGATCCGGAAAACACTATCATCATGGAAACGACCAAGGGTAAGGTCGTCATCCAGCTTCTGCCGGATCTGGCCCCCGGCCACGTCGCGCGCATCAAGGAACTGGCCCGCGAAGGCGCTTACGACGGCGTCGTCTTCCACCGCGTCATCGAAGACTTCATGGCCCAGACGGGCGACGTGAAGTTCGGCAAGACGGGCGGCAAGGACTTCAACCCGGCCCGCGCCGGCATGGGCGGTTCGGAAAAGCCGGACCTGAAGGCCGAGTTCTCCAACATGAGCCACGTGCGCGGCACCTGCTCGATGGCCCGTTCGCAGAACCCGAACTCCGCCAACTCGCAGTTCTTCATCTGCTTCACCGACGCCCCCTGGCTGAACCGCCAGTACTCCGTCTGGGGCCAGGTCATCGAAGGCATGGACAACGTTGACAAGATCGAACGCGGCGAGCCCGTTCGCAATCCCGATACCATTGTGTCCATGAAGGTCGCCGCAGACGCCTGATCGAATGATTGGCGAAGACAAAGCTTTGGCTGAAAAAATTGGCGCCGTGCTTATAGAAGCACGGCGTTATTCGTCGTTCGTGAATGATGCCGAAGACGAATTCCACAAAAAGGTTCGGCTGCACTGCCGCAAAGCAGGATTGCAATGCCACGAAGATACCACCACCGACAGGGTGGCCGCGATCTTCGAGCAAACACAATCAGCTTTTCGGTCTGCTGCATTTGAAGCTCGCTGCTACGAGAGCTTCCGGAGAATTTGGATAGATAATACAGCAGGAGCCTTGCCCGATGAGATTTCCCATCTGACGCACCATTTTGGCCATCGCTTCCCTCTGAGCTTGTACATATTCTCCGAGTACCTCGGCACGCCAGAATTTAGATGTGCCTTTCCGAACAGCGAATTTGCTGAGCGGCTGTTTGAGGAGTTTTTTCCGAGGGCGGAGCATGCACGCCATGCGGTCGCGCACGAAAGTGATCGGAATTTGGGAAAGAGCGTCAAGTACGTATCCGGAAAGAAAATTCCGACTCTGTTCGAGATAAGTTTCAATCAAGCTTCAATATCAGATGCCGGGTACAAATATGTGGATCGCGATGGTCAGCGATTTGAGCTTAAATTCAGCACTGAAGATCTCGAATTGTTTTGGCAGGCTTTTTGTAATTATGTGAGATCGGAATGCGTGTAAACCTGTTCGACTTCGACCTGCCTGATGAAAACATTGCGTTGCGGCCCGCCAATCCGCGCGACAGCGCCCGCATGCTCGTCGTCAACGCAAATGCCGATCCGGTTCTATCCGACAATGGTGTTCTCGACTTGCCGGACTTGCTCCAGCCGGGCGATGCGTTGGTGTTCAATGATACCAAGGTGATCCCGGCGCAGCTGGAGGGCTTGCGCACACGCGAAGGCGGCGTGGGCGCAAGCGTGTCGGTCACGCTCCATATGCGTGTCGATGCCTCCCGATGGAAGGCCTTTGCCCGTCCGGCCAAGCGGCTGAAGCCCGGCGACCGCATCCAGTTCGGCCACACGGGCGAAACCTGCATGCTCGGGACGCTGGATGCCACGGTCGAGGCCCGCGACGAGGCGGAAGTGACCCTGCTTTTCGATCTCTCCGGCCCGGCGCTGGATGAGGCGATCTTCTCTGCTGGCCATATTCCGCTGCCGCCCTATATCGCGGCCAAGCGCGCCGAGGACGAAAAGGACAAGGCGGACTACCAGACCATCTATGCCCGCGAGAATGGCGCTGTTGCAGCCCCTACGGCGGGTCTGCATTTCACGCCGCGCCTCTTCGAAGCGCTCGACAAACGCGGCATCGAGCGCCATTTCGTGACGCTGCATGTGGGGGCGGGCACCTTCCTGCCGGTCAAGGCCGACGATACGGCAGACCACAAGATGCATGAGGAGCGCGGCTATGTCAGCGCCGAAACGGCCGCGGCGCTGAACGCCGTTCGTGCCCGCGGCGGTCGCATCGTCTCGGTTGGTACGACTTCGCTGCGCCTCCTCGAAAGTGCCGCCCGCGAGGATGGGGTGATCGAACCATGGTCGGGCGCCACTGATATCTTCATCACACCCGGCTACCGATTCCGCGCGATTGATGTGCTGATGACCAATTTCCACCTGCCGAAATCGACGCTTTTCATGCTCGTCTCCGCCTTTGCCGGCTTCGAGACAATGCACGCGGCCTATGAACACGCGATCGAAAACGGCTATCGCTTCTATTCCTACGGGGATTCGAGCCTTCTCTTCAGGACCAACCGATGAGCCAAGCCTTTCAATTCCAGCTCAAGAACACGGACGGCAAGGCGCGCCTTGGTCAGATCTCCATGCCACGCGGCGAAATCCGCACGCCGGCCTTCATGCCGGTGGGCACGGTTGGCACCGTCAAGGCCATGTATCTGGATCAGGTTCGCGATCTCGGCGCCGATATCATCCTGGGCAACACCTATCACCTGATGCTGCGCCCCGGTGCCGAACGCGTCGCGCGTCTCGGCGGCCTGCACAATCTCATCCGCTGGGAAAAGCCGATCCTGACGGATAGCGGCGGCTTCCAGGTCATGTCGCTCTCTGGGCTCCGCAAGCTCGACGAGCAGGGCGTGACCTTCAAGAGCCATGTCGACGGCTCGCTGCACCACATGTCGCCGGAACGCTCGATCGAAATTCAAGGCCTGCTCGACAGCGACATCCAGATGCAGCTCGATGAATGCGTGGCGCTGCCCGCCGAACGCAAGGAAATCGAGCGTGCCATGGAAATGTCGGTCCGATGGGCCGAGCGCTGCAAAGTTGCCTTCGGCAACCAGCCCGGCAAGGCCATGTTCGGCATTGTCCAGGGCGGCGACCAGCCAGACCTGCGCATCCGCTCGGCGGAAGCCCTGAAGGCACTCGACCTCAAGGGCTATGCCATCGGTGGGCTGGCCGTCGGCGAGCCGCAGGCGGTCATGCTGCAGATGCTGGAAACGACGCTGCCGGTGCTCCCCAACGAAAAGCCGCGCTACCTTATGGGCGTCGGCACGCCCGAAGACATTCTGAAATCGGTCGCCGTCGGCGTCGACATGTTCGACTGCGTCATGCCGACCCGCTCCGGCCGCCACGGCCTGGCCTTTACCCGCCGCGGCAAGGTCAACATCCGCAACGCCCGCCACGCGGAAGACATGCGCCCGCTGGACGAAGCCTCGTCCTGCCCGGCCTCGCGCGACTATTCCCGCGCCTATCTCCACCATCTCGTCCGCTCCAACGAGGCGCTGGGTGGCATGCTGCTCTCCTGGCACAATCTCGCCTATTACCAGGAGCTGATGCAGGGCATCCGTGCAGCGATTGCGGAGAACCGCTTCGCCGATTTCTATGCGGAAACGATGGAGAACTGGGCGAGGGGGGATATCGAGCCGGTCTGAATTAACCGTATTTGCAATCTTCCGAGGGGCGTGTTTGACAAGTCACGCCCCCGAAAGAATACTCGATCCGTCCTTCTTAACTCTTCACTAACCATAGCAAGAAAGAAGCAGCGTCTGTTGCCCCTTTACTCCGGCAATCTGCCTCTTTCCCGTCATGATTAAGGAACAGTTAGATTAAAAGGCGGCATAAGCCGGCGGCGCGGGGAAGTCAGCGTCGTCGTGGAATCCGCGAACGTTTTTGTATTGAGTAGCGTTGCAAGGGGACAATCGGGTATGGTGGATCGCCGCGTCAAAACGGGACTGCGTCTGCTGACACTTTCTTTGGCCATGGGTTCGCTTGCTGCGTGTGGCACGACAACCGCCACCAAGACATCTTCCAAGCGCAGCAAGGAATATTTCGCAGAGTCGAAATATGGCGTGAAGGCAAGCCCGCGCGTCGTCTTCAACGGCCCTGTGCCGAAGGGCGGCGGGCGCGACATGGTCGGCAAGCCCTATGTGGTCAAAGGACAGGTCTACTATCCGAAGGAAGATCGGAATTACGATCGCGTCGGTTTTGCATCCTGGTACGGCTCCGCTTTCCACGGCCGCTATACGGCCAACGGTGAGATCTACGATACCAGCGCGCTTACCGCTGCCCATCCGACATTCCCGCTGCCGAGCTACGCTCGCGTGACCAATACGACCAACGGCGCGTCCATCATCGTCCGCGTGAACGATCGCGGCCCCTATGAGCGCGGCCGCATCATCGACCTTTCGAGCAAAACCGCCGAAATGCTGGACATGAAGGGTCATGGGACCGCCAAGGTTCGGGTCCAGTACGTCGGGCGTGCGCGCATGGACGGGCAGGATCAGGCCTTCCTCATGGCGTCCTACGTTCCCAAGGGCAGCCGTGTGATCCCGAGCCAGGTTGCGCCTGGCGTGATGGTTGCCTCGAATGACACCCGGTTGCCCGCAAGCGCCATGCCTCAGCGGATACAGATGCCGGTCGCGGCGCCGATGCCTGTCGTGACGCCATTGCAGAAGCGTCCCGCACCGCTTGCACTCAACGAGCAGGCCAACGAACCCGTCCCGTTCCAGGTCCAGTCACCCGCCTTCGTGCTTCTGCCGGAAGTGGGGCCCATTCCGCGCGTTCGTCCGGGTACAATGCAGCTTGCCTCGGGTCGCACCGGCAACCTGGCCTCCGGCTATGTTGAAGCAGAAGATCGCTCTGGCGCAACGGCGCCTTTCCGGGCATTGGTCGCGGAAACATATGAATTGAATGCCGACAAGATTCGCGCATCCTATGTGGACGATAACGGCGGCTGAGGCGACGGTACTTCCTGTCTGGCCTCTATGGGAATGAGACTGGGCTGAGACGATGAAATCCTGGGCAAAGGCTGCTGGCATCCTGACGGTCATGGCGCTGTTTTGTCTGACCGCATGTGCGAATGCCTTCGCCGGTGAGCCCATTCCCACAAAGGCCAAACAGGTCTTCATGATCGAGGCCGAGACCGGCACGATTCTGCTGAACAAGAAGGCCGATGAACTCGTCCAGTCCGCATCGCTGATGAAGCTGATGACGGCAGAATATGTCTTTCACCTTCTCAAGTCCGGATCGCTGAAGCTCGATACCGAATTTCCTGTCTCCGAACATGCCTGGCGCACCGGTGGCGCGCTGTCGCGCACGTCGACAATGTTTGCGGCACTGAAGTCGCGGATCCGGGTAGAGGATCTGCTGAAAGGCGTCATCGTTCAGCAGGCCAACGACGCCTGTATCATTCTTGCCGAAGGCATTTCAGGCAGCGACGCCGCCTTTACGGAAAAGCTCAACGAGCGGGCCAAAGAAATCGGGTTCAAGAAATCCACTTTTGCCAATTCTTCCGGCCTGCCCGACGATGGCAACAAGATGACGATGCGCGAACTGGTCATGCTGTCCCGCCAGCTGCACGACAATTATCCCGACTACTTTCCCTATTTCGCCATTCGTGATTTCGAGTGGAACAAGATCAGGCAGCGCAATCGCTTTCCGCTCTTTGCCGGCGTCGAGGGGACTGACGGGTTTGCAACCGGCTATTCTGAAGACACTGGTTACGGCATAGTCGCCACGGTCGAACGCAACGGTGTGCGCCTCTATCTCGCGATGAGCGGGCTTGCGAGCCCGAAGGAGCGCGAGGATGAAGCGCGCAATATTCTCGAATGGGGCTTGAGCGCCTTCGAGAAGCGGCAGATTTTCGCGGCCGGCGAAGTGATCGGGGATGTGCCTGTTTACGGCGGTGCTGATTCGCGCGTTTCGGTCGCCGCAAAAACCCCGGTTTCCATCTTTCAGGACAAAAGGCTACCCGATCGGGTGACCGCGCGCATCGCTTACGACTGGCCTTTCAAGGCTCCAGTGGAAAAAGGTGCGCAGGTTGGCGCGCTCAGGCTGTACAACGGTGAGGAAGTCCTTCAGGAAGTACCTGTTTATGCGCAGAATGAAGTGCGTGGCGGGTCGCTGACCGGGCGCGCTCTTGACGCGGTCTGGGAGCTACTGTTCTTCTGGATGTAAAGCGCCGGACGAAGAAATGGGAATAGTTAATTCGTAAAGCCGGCGCGACAAACAAAAGTCGGGTGATCCGGTATCATGCATGGCGGGCACGGAATGCCCGGTCGGGAAAAGGCTTTGGCGGCAAACAACGGATTGTTCGTGACCTTTGAGGGCGGCGAGGGCGCCGGCAAGTCGACACAGATTCGGCTGCTGGCGGAACGTTTGCGCGCGAATGGCTACGAAGTGACCGTGACGCGGGAGCCGGGGGGATCGTCCGGCGCCGAGGCCGTGCGCCACGTCATCCTTTCCGGTGCTGCCGAAGAGTTCGGTGTTCGCATGGAGGCAATCCTCTTTGCCGCCGCGCGCAACGATCACGTCGAAGAGCTCATAAAACCGGCATTGGCCGCAGGCACTGTGGTCCTGTGCGACCGCTTCATGGATTCCTCGCGCGTCTATCAGGGTGTGACCGGCAACCTGCCGCACGATTTCGTCGCCAATCTCGAACGCGTCGCCATCAACGGCACCATTCCCGACTGTACGATCATCTTCGATCTTCCCGCCGAAATGGGGCTCGCGCGCGCTCGCAAGCGCCTCGATGCGATCGATAGCGAGGCCGCGCCTGACCGTTTCGAAAAGGAAGAACTCGAAACGCACAAGACGCGGCGCGAAGCCTTTCTCGATATCGCGGCTGCCGAGCCGTTCCGCTGCCGTGTGGTGGATGCCTCCGGCGAAGTCGAGGCCATTGCCGATGCTGTTTTTCGGATCGTCGAACCCATGCTCCCCATCAGGAGCCGGCCTGCCACAAGCCGGGCGAGTGCTGCGCGATGAGCGGTCCGGAAGACGCCATCCTGGATGGCGCGCGTCCACCGGCCGAAACGCTCTCGCTGTTCGGTCATGACGCCGCGCTCGACTTTCTCGGGCGCGCCTACCAGTCCGGCAAGAGCCACCACGCAATCCTTATCGAAGGCCCGGAAGGGATCGGCAAGGCGACGCTTGCCTTTCGGTTCGCCAATCATGTGCTGGCGCATCCCGACGCCCAGTCGGCGCCTGACGTCATTGCACCACCAGATCCGGATTCAACGCATTTCAGGCAGGTCGCCTCGGGTGCTTCGCACAATCTCATTCATCTGACACGGCCATTCGACGAAAAGGCGGGACGTTTCAAGAGCGCGATCACGGTTGACGAAGTGCGCCGGGTGGGGCGCTTCTTCGGGCAGACATCGGGATCCGACAACTGGCGCATCGTCATTGTCGATACGGCTGACGACCTGAACCGGAATGCCGCAAACGCCATCCTGAAAATGCTGGAGGAGCCGCCCAAACGCGCGATGTTCCTTGTCCTGTCGCACGCACCCGGAAAACTATTGCCCACGATCCGTTCGCGTTGCCTTCCTCTGCCCCTGCGCCCACTGAGCGACCCCGATCTCGAAAAGGCGTTGAAGGCGTTGGGTTTCGAGGTTTCTCCCGAAAGCCGCTCTGCCCTTTTTGCCCAGGCCGGCGGCAGCGTCTCGGAGGCATTGAAGCTGGTCAACTACGGCGGGCTCGAAATCCTGAATGCATTTGAGAGCGTTCTGTCTCAGGCACCGGGTGGACAGCAGCGGCAGGATCTCATCAAGCTCGCCGAGGCGCTTTCCGCCAAGGGCAGCGACACGATTTTCGCCTTCTTTGCCGACAATTTCATCCGTCGCATTGAAGCCGATGCACGTGCTGCCGCACTCAACGGCGACCTTCCCGCCGGGGCGCGGATGTCGGAACTGTCATCGGCTCTCAAGGAGCGGATCGATACATCAGTTGCGTATAATCTTGATCGCAAGCAGATCGTGATGAATGCAGTCGAGTCTTATCTTTTCGGCTAGGGCAATTTCAGCGAAAGTGGAAAACCGGTTTCGCGTCCGCAATTACCGAAACAAACAACGAGCGTCAGAACAGCATTTTTAAGCCAGCAGCAGCGAGAACCGCAGCGAGTGCCGGCCTCAGATAATGGTCCGGCAGGCGAGGCGCGAGAAGGCTGCCCGCAATGACGCCTGGGATGGACCCGAGGAGCAATGCTCCCAGCATCAGCGGCTTCACTTCGCCGAGATACCAGTAGCCGGCACCCGCGATGAGCGTCAGCGGTACGGCATGGACGATGTCGGAGCCGACGAGATCGCTGAGTTTGAGGAACGGGTAGAGGATCAACAGGATCGTCACGCCCATCGCGCCCGCGCCCACGGAAGAGGCGGTCACCATCACGCCGAGCGTAAGTCCGAGAACGGCGGTCGCAACCGCCCGCTGCGCGGCGGTCAGCGGCGCGCGTTCGCGCTGGATATTGAGTGACAGCCGCACGATCAGCGGTCGGAAAATCAGGACTATGGCCACGATGACAAGCACGACACCGAGGATAAGCGTCAGCATCTTCGATTGCGCCGTGTGATCGACCCCTGAGATGAAATAGAGAGTCAGAGCAGATGCGGGTACACTGCCGATTGCGAGGTTTCGAACGATCTTCCAGTCGATCGTGCCCTTCCAGCCGTGAATGCCGGTCCCGACGATCTTGGTTGCCGCCGCAAATAGCAGGTCCGTGCCAACTGCAGACGCCGGATGGACGCCGAAGACCAGAACGAGGATCGGCGTCATCAGCGATCCGCCGCCGACGCCCGTGAGGCCGATTAGAAAGCCGACGACAAGTCCGGACAATGTATAGAGAAGATCGAAACTGTCGGTCGGGCCCAGCGGCTCACCCTCCGGAGAGTTCGCCGGCGGGAGCCGGCATCTGCGTATCTTGAAGCACTGGATAGCGTCAGCGGGCGATCCCTGTCAACGGATGGTGCCGCATAGACAAAAACGGTAGTTTCGTTTGTGCACAAACTGGTTTAGAAGCCAAACCAACGTTTCAAGGCAGACAAAAGACATGACAGAAAAAGAGCGCTTCTACATCACAACCCCGATCTTCTATCCCAATGGCGCGCCGCATATCGGCCACGCCTATACGGCGATTGCGACCGACGTGATGGCGCGTTTCCAGCGGCTTGAGGGCCGCGAGGTTCATTTCCTGTCGGGCACCGACGAGCATGGCCAGAAGATGCAGCAGACGGCAGAGAAGGAGGGGATTACCGCGCTCGCGCTTGCCGACCGAAACTCGGCCGTCTTCCGCGATCTCCTGAAGCGCCTCAACTGCTCCAACGACGATTTCATCCGCACGACGGAAGAGCGCCACCGCATTGCCGTGCAGGCGCTGTGGAAAAAGATGGAAGAGCGCGGCGACATCTACCTCGCCACCTATGGCGGCTGGTATTCCGTGCGTCAGGAAGCCTATTTCGACGAGAGCGAAACGACGGTCGGAAGCGATGGCGTGCGCCGTGAGCCGCTCGGTTCGCCTGTCGAATGGGTCGAGGAAGAAAGCTATTTCTTCAAGCTCTCCGCCTATGGCGAAAAGCTGCTCGCCTATTATGAGGCGCATCCCGAGTTTATCGGCCCTTCCGAGCGCCGCAACGAAGTCATCTCCTTCGTCAAATCCGGCCTCAAGGATCTCTCGATTTCGCGCACCACCTTCAACTGGGGCATCCCGGTTCCCGGCAATCCGGCCCATGTCATGTATGTCTGGGTCGACGCTTTGACCAACTATATCACCGCCGCCGGCTATCCGGACGAGAATGCGCCGCTGTGGAAATTCTGGCCGGCCGTGCACATCATCGGCAAGGACATCATCCGCTTCCACGCCGTCTATTGGCCCGCCTTCCTGATGTCGGCGGGCGTCGAACTGCCGAAGCGCGTCTACGCCCACGGCTTCCTCCTCAACAAGGGGGAGAAGATGTCGAAGTCCGTCGGCAACGTCGTCGATCC
Source organism: Limnomicrobium aquaticum (assembly GCF_040545545.1). Lineage (NCBI taxonomy): Bacteria > Pseudomonadati > Pseudomonadota > Alphaproteobacteria > Hyphomicrobiales > Rhizobiaceae > Limnomicrobium > Limnomicrobium aquaticum. The sequence goes on along the minus strand of NZ_JBEPMB010000001.1, from coordinate 972,431 downwards.
GTTCAACCTGATCGACCATTTCGGCCTCGACCAGATCCGCTATTTCTTCATGCGCGAAGTCTCCTTCGGCCAGGACGGCAGCTATAGCGACGAGGCGATCGCCACCCGCATCAATTCCGATCTCGCCAACGGCATCGGCAATCTTGCCAGCCGCTCGCTCTCGATGATCTTCAAGAACTGCGACGGCAAGATTCCGGAATGCGGCCCGCTGTCTGATGAAGACAAGGCGATGCTGGCGCACATCGACGGCGTGATCGATGTCGCGCGCACCGAGATGGGCAATTTCGCCATCCACAAGGCCGTCACCGCGATCATCGCCGCTGTGGCCGAAGGCGACCGTTACTTTGCCGGTCAGGAGCCCTGGGCGCTGAAGAAGACCGATCCGAAGCGCATGGAAACCGTGCTTTACGTGACGGCCGAGACCGTGCGCCAGATCGCGATCCTGCTGCAGCCCTTCATGCCGACCTCGTCGGCCAAGCTGCTCGATCTCGTCGCGGTTCCGGCCGACAAGCGCGGCTTCGATGCGCTGGGCGCTGCCGGCCGTCTCGTCTCCGGCACGGCCATCGATCAGCCGACACCTGTCTTCCCGCGCTATGTCGCGCCGGAAGCAACCGCTTGAGCCGGGACGCTGAAAGCATGCTGATCGACACGCATTGCCATCTCGACTTTCCCGATTTTGCCGATGAGCGCGACGCGCTCGTCGCGCGGGCGGGCGAAGTCGGCGTGAAGCAGATGGTGACGATCTCGACGCGGATTGGGAAGTTCGATCAGGTGAAGGCGATTGCCGAAACCTATGCGAATGTCTTCTGCTCGGCGGGCACCCATCCCAACAACGCCGCCGACGAACCGGACCTGCCGGTCGAGGCCTATGTCGAGGCGGCGCGTTACGAGAAATGTGTCGCCATTGGCGAAGCGGGGCTCGACTATCACTACGACTACGCGACGCCCGAGGTGCAGAAGCCCGTTTTCCGCCGCCAGATTGAGGCGGCGCGCCGGACCGGCCTGCCGTTGGTCATCCACGCCCGCAGCGCTGATGATGACATGGCCGCGATCCTGAAGGAGGAAATGGGGAAGGGTGCCTTCGGCTTCATTCTGCATTGCTTCTCGTCGGGCCCCGAGCTCGCCCGCGTCGGCGTCGAACTCGGCGGCTACGTGTCCTTCTCCGGCATCCTGACCTTCCCCAAGTCCCAGGACCTCCGCGACATTGCAGCGACCGTGCCGCATGACCGGCTTCTCGTCGAAACCGATGCGCCCTATCTCGCGCCGAAGCCTTTTCGCGGCAAGCGCAACGAACCGGCCTATGTCGCCCATACGGCGGCCGTACTTGCCGAGACGATCGGCCTCAGTGTCGAGGAGACTGCGCGGCTGACGACCGAAAACGCCTTCCGCTGCTTCTCCCGCATGACGAGGGTCTGAAAGCGTGGCGATCAGGCGGCGGTTCACCATTCTCGGCTGCGCCTCGTCCCCCGGGGTTCCGCGCATCAACGGGGACTGGGGCGCTTGCGACCCGGCAAACCCGAAAAACCGCAGAACCCGTGCCGCGCTCCTTGTCGAGCAGATCGGTCATGACGGTGGGATCACCACTGTGGTCCTCGACACCGGACCGGATTTCCGCGAGCAGATGATCGCCGCCGGCGTTCAACGCTTGGACGCCGTCATCTACACCCACGCCCACGCCGACCATCTGCATGGCATCGATGATGTGCGCGGCTATTTTCACGCCCAACGCGAGCGTATTCCGATCCACGCGGATGCATTCACGATGGAGCGCATCCGCATGGGCTTCGGCTATTGCCTGGAAACCCCCGTCGGGAGCAACTATCCGCCAATCGTGGCCCCGCATCTCATCGAAACGCCCGACACGCCGGTGACGATTTCCGGGGCAGGTGGGTCGATCACTTTCAATCCGATCCTGCAGGTTCATGGGGATATCAAGTCGCTCGGCTTCCGGGTCGGAGACTTTGCCTATTGCAGCGATGTCAGCGATTTCCCTGAAGCTTCGCATGCGAAACTGAAGGGCCTCGACACGCTCGTCATCGACTGCCTGCAATATCGCTTCCACCCGAGCCATCTCTCGCTGGAGCAGGCGCTTTCGTGGATCGAGCGCTTTGCGCCACGCCACGCAATACTGACCCACATGCATATCCCGCTCGACTACGAGACAGTGATGGCGGAAACGCCGGCGCATGTGGAACCCGCCTATGACGGGCTCCGGGTGGAATACGATGTGACCGGAACGGTCAGCGGGTGAAATAGGGCGCGAGGTTCTTGCGCACGCGCTCCAGAACCGGCGCGTCGACCGTCGCTGGATCGAAGGCCTTGCCGGTGATCGCTTCGAAGGCCTTCATGTAGACAGCCGACGTTTCTCGGATCAGTTCCGCCGGAATTTCCGGAATGTCGTCCTTGTAGGGGTCGCAGCGCTCGTTGACCCAGGCGCGTACGAAATCCTTGTCGAAGCTCTCCGGACGCTCGCCTGACTCGAAGCGAGCCGGATAGCTTTCGGCGATCCAGTAGCGGCTCGAATCCGGCGTATGGATCTCGTCGGCGAGAATGATCTTGCCGGTCTCATCCGTTCCGAATTCGTACTTCGTATCGACGAGGATCAACCCTCGCTCGGCCGCAATCTGCTGACCACGCGCGAAGAGCTTCAGCGCGTAATCCTTCAGCATAGACCATTGTTCAGCGGTCAGCAAACCGCGGCTGACGATCTCGTCCGGCGTCAGCGGCTCGTCATGACCGCCATCGAACGCCTTGCTGGTCGGCGTGATGATGGCTTCCGGAAGCTTCTGATTTGGCTTCAGGCCGTCTGGGAGTGCGATGCCGTACATCTCCCGCTGACCGGCTTTGTAGAGTGTCAGGATCGACGTGCTGGTTGTTCCGGCGAGATAGCCGCGCACGACGATTTCGACGGGCAGGATATCGAGGCGCTTGCCGATGACGACATTCGGATCGGGGTAGTCGATCACATGGTTCGGGCAGATGTCTTTCGTCTTGTCAAACCAGTAGCGCGCGATCTGCGTGAGGATCTGGCCCTTGTAGGGAATGCAGGTCAGGATACGGTCGAAGGCGCTCAGCCGGTCCGTCGCGATGATGACTCGGCGGTCGCCGGGAAGATCGTAATTCTCCCGCACCTTGCCCTTGTAGTGGTTCGGCAGTTCGGGGATCGTGGCGTCGGCGAGGACGGGCATGTCGGCCATGGGAAATCTTCCGGATTGTCGCCGGCATGCCGGCAGATATTGACATGCGGGTAGCCGATGAAGCACCCGCGCTTCTTCTCCGCTCTAATGTTGCGGCAGCGTGAGCGCAAGCCTGATCGTGTAAGTCCTGATGCTCAATGTCACTTCAACAGCGTCCTACCGAATGCGGACCTCGCGCGCTTCCAACCATCAGCCCACACGCGTCTGCAGTTCCATCGCCCCCATCGGCGCGTTTACTTTTCCCCCCGTGATAAAATAGGCAAACACATCGCGCGGCCCAGGCGAAGGCGCATCACCAGGCGCAAGCTCGGGCAGATCCTTCGGCAATAGACCAGCAGCGTAGGATTTCAGTTTGGTTGCCCATGACCCCAAAGCGTCATCGGTATAGCAGTGCGGATTGTCGTCCTCGCCCTTTTGCAGACGCAGATAGACGAACGCGCCCGTGATGTCGGCGATCATCGGATACTCCGCATGATCGGCGACCACGCAGGCCGTCCTGTGTTTCCTCAAGAGAGCGACAAATTCCGGCACCACGAAAGACGGATGCCGGACTTCTACAACATGCTGCAATCGGACACCGTCCTGTTCCTGCGGAAGCAGCGACAGAAATGCGCCGAAGTCCTCCGGATCGAACTGCTTGGTCGGCATGAACTGCCAGAGAATGGGCCCGAGCTTCGGTCCGAGCTCCGTGATCCCGGAGGTCACGAACTTCATAACCGACTCTCCGCCCTCGGCGAGCACCCGCCGGTTCGTGCAGAAACGGCTTGCCTTCAGCGAGAACACGAAACCTTCCGGCGTGTCCGCAGCCCACTTGGCGAAGGTCGCCGGCTTCTGGCTTGAATAATAGGTGCCGTTGACTTCGATAGCGCGCAGCTTGCTGCTGGCGTAAGACAGTTCATCCTTCGCCTTCAGCTTCTCTGGATAGAAATGGTTCTTCCACGCATCGAAGGTCCAGCCGCCAATGCCCGTGCGGATCGTTCCGGTCTCAGTCATTGGCAGATGCTCCTTCGCCTACTCGGCCGCCTGGTTACGCCGAACCGGCCGGCGCGCCAGCAGTTCCTTGAGGAAGTGGCCGGTATGAGAGGCCTCGACCTTCACGATATCCTCCGGCGTGCCTTCCGCAACGATGCGCCCGCCGCCATCGCCGCCTTCAGGACCGAAATCCAGAATCCAGTCGGCCGTTTTGATGACCTCCAGATTGTGCTCGATGACGATGACCGAATTGCCTTGGTTGACCAGTTCGTGCAGCATTTCCAGAAGCTTGGCGACATCGTGGAAATGCAGGCCCGTCGTCGGCTCGTCAAGAATGTAAAGCGTGCGGCCCGTCGAGCGCTTCGACAATTCCTTGGCAAGCTTGACGCGCTGCGCCTCGCCGCCCGAGAGCGTATTCGCCTGCTGGCCGACCTTGATGTAGCCGAGGCCGACATCGAACAGCGCCTGCAGCTTGTCGCGCACCGACGGTACGGCGCTGAAGAATTCGACGCCTTCCTCGACCGTCATGTCCAGCACGTCGGCAATCGATTTGCCCTTGAAATGGACATCCAGAGTCTCGCGATTATAGCGCTTGCCGTGGCAGACATCGCAGGTGACATAGACGTCCGGCAGGAAGTGCATCTCGATCTTGATCACGCCGTCGCCCTGACAGGCCTCGCAACGGCCGCCCTTGACGTTGAAGGAGAAGCGGCCCGGCTGATAGCCGCGCGCCTTCGCCTCCGGCAGACCGGCAAACCAGTCGCGGATCGGTGTGAAGGCGCCCGTATAGGTCGCCGGGTTGGAGCGCGGCGTGCGGCCGATCGGCGACTGGTCGATATCGATCACCTTGTCGATATGCTCGAAGCCGTCGATGCGGTCATGCTCGGCGGGATGTTCGCGCGCCCCCATGATGCGCCGCGCCGCTGCCTTGTAGAGCGTCTCGATCAGGAAGGTGGACTTGCCACCGCCAGATACGCCTGACACCGCCGTGAAGACGCCAAGCGGGATCGATGCGGTGATGTCCTTCAGATTGTTGCCACGCGCGCCGTGAACCTTGATTTCCTTGCCCTTCTTCGGCTTGCGCCGCGTTTCGGGCACGGCAACTCCCAGTTCGCCTGTCAGGTATTTGCCGGTCAATGACTTCGGGCTGGCCATGATGTCGGCCGGCGTCCCTTGCGCAATAACCTGTCCGCCATGAATACCGGCCGCCGGTCCGATATCGACGACATAATCGGCCGTCAGGATCGCATCCTCGTCATGCTCCACGACGATGACGGTATTCCCGATATCGCGCAGGTGCTTCAGCGTATCGAGGAGACGCGCATTATCGCGCTGGTGCAGACCGATCGACGGCTCGTCGAGCACATAGAGCACGCCCGTCAGCCCGGACCCGATCTGCGAGGCAAGCCGGATGCGCTGGCTTTCGCCGCCCGAGAGAGTGCCCGAACTGCGCGACATGCTCAGATATTCAAGGCCGACGTCATTGAGAAAGCGCAGGCGCTCGCGGATCTCCTTCAAAATCCGCACCGCAATTTCGTTCTGCTTCGCCGTCAGATGTGCCGGGAGATCCTCGAACCAGTTGCGGGCATTGCGGATGGACATCTGGGTGACGTCACCGATATGCAAACCGGCAATCTTCACGGCCAGCGCCTCGGGCTTGAGGCGGAAGCCGCCGCAGGCCGGGCAGGGGCTGTCGGCCATGAAGCGCTCGATTTCTTCACGCGCCCAGGCGCTGTCGGTTTCCTTCCAGCGACGTTCCAGATTGGTCACCACGCCCTCGAAGGTCTTCTCGGTCGTATAGGCGCGCGAGCCGTCCTTGTACTCGAACTTGATCTTGTCCTTCGTGCCGAAGAGTATCGCCTTCTGCGCCTCCTCCGGCAGGTCCGACCATTTCTGCCCGAGCTTGAAGCCGTAATGCTTGCCAAGCGCGTCGAGCGTCTGCCCGTAATAGGGCGAGGAAGACTTCGCCCAGGGCGCAATCGCGCCGTCGCGCAGCGTACGGTGCGGCTCCGGCACGATCAGCATAGGATCGATCTTCTGCTGGAAACCGAGTCCGTCACAGGTTGGGCAGGCACCGAATGGATTGTTGAATGAGAACAGACGCGGCTCGATTTCCGGGATCGTGAAACCGGAAACGGGGCAGGCGAATTTCTCTGAGAAAAGAACACGTTCGTGCGTTTCGTTGAGAGATTTGTTTGCCGAACCACCGGCCGATGTTTCCTCCGGCGGCAGGGGTTTGTCGGCAAACTCCGCAATCGCCAGACCATCCGCGAGCTTCAGGCAGGTCTCGAGGCTGTCGGCCAGACGCGAAGCCATGTCCGCGCGCACGACGGCGCGGTCAACGACGACGTCGATATCGTGCTTGTACTTCTTGTCGAGCGCCGGCGCGTCGGCGATTTCGTAGAACTGTCCGTCGATCTTGACGCGCTGGAAGCCCTTTTTCATAAGCTCCGCCAGTTCCTTCTTGTACTCGCCCTTGCGCCCGCGCACCATCGGCGCAAGGATGTAAAGGCGGGTGCCTTCGGGAAATGCCAGAATGCGGTCGACCATCTGGCTGACCGTCTGGCTCTCGATGGGCAGACCGGTGGCCGGCGAATAGGGCACGCCGGCGCGCGCGAAGAGCAGGCGCATGTAGTCGTAGATTTCCGTGACCGTGCCGACCGTCGAGCGCGGGTTGCGCGACGTCGTCTTCTGCTCAATGGAGATGGCCGGCGAGAGACCGTCGATCTGGTCGACATCCGGCTTCTGCATCATTTCGAGGAACTGGCGCGCATAGGCCGACAGGCTTTCTACATAGCGTCGCTGGCCCTCCGCATAGATCGTGTCGAAGGCAAGCGACGACTTGCCGGAGCCGGACAGCCCTGTCATCACGATCAGCTTGTTGCGCGGCAGATCGAGGTCGATCCCCTTCAGATTGTGCTCGCGCGCGCCGCGAATGGAAATCGTCTTCAGTTCACTCATGGGATCCACCGGCTAGAAGGGGAGATGATGCCTTATGCCGAATTTACGGCGGGCCTGTCGAGGCAGATCAGACGCCCTCGCGCCGCCTTGCCCCAAACTCATGTCCCAAATCTGTTGACAATCATTAACAACTTCAATAGAACAAATAAAGAACATTTTCGTTGGGAGGCGATTTATTCGGCCAGGATGATAAAGGGCAACACCCTGACAGTTCGTGGCATCATGTGTGCGCGAGAGGGAAATGAGTTGTGGATTGGCTTTGTCGGCGCAGGCAAAGCCAGTCGGCAGGGTTTAAGGTGACAAATCTTTCGGGCAGACGGCCCGACATCGATCTTTAAAACAGGGTTTGGTAGCATGGCTGGCAGCGTGAACAAGGTTATTCTCATCGGCAATGTAGGAGCCGATCCCGAAATTCGTCGCACGCAGGACGGCCGTCCGATCGCCAACTTGCGGATTGCGACGTCGGAACAGTGGCGCGACCGCACCTCCGGCGAACGCAAGGAAAAGACGGAATGGCACAGCGTCGTCGTCTTTAATGAAGGCCTCTGCAAGGTGGTCGAGCAATATGTGAAGAAGGGCGCCAAGCTCTACATCGAGGGCGCGCTCCAGACCCGCAAGTGGCAGGACCAGAACGGCAACGACCGCTATTCGACGGAAGTTGTGCTCCAGGGCTTCAACTCGACGCTGACCATGCTGGACGGACGTGGCGAAGGTGGCGGGCGCAGCCAGGGTGGCGATTTCGGCGGTGATTACGGCGGTGGCAACGACTACCCTTCGTCCGCACCCGCGCCGCGCAGCAGCAGCGGCGGTCGCGGCTCTTCGCAGCCAGCCGGTAACTTCTCGCGCGATATGGATGACGACATTCCGTTCTGATTGCGTCTGAACGGAATTTTTTTGGAAAGGAAGGCAATTGGCGCAGCGCATTTCCAATGTCGCGTTGATCGTTCGTGATTACGACGAAGCGATTGCCTTTTATTGCGGTGTCCTCGGCTTCGAGTTGCAGGAGGACACCGATCAGCCGGAGCAGGACAAGCGCTGGGTGGTGGTACGGCCGCGCGATGTCGCCGGCAACAGCGGCACCGGGATCGTGCTGGCGAAGCCGTCGAATGCCGGGCAGGAGCCCTTCATCGGCCAGCAGGGCGGCGGCCGGGTCTTCATGTTTCTGGCGACCGACGACTTCGACCGCGACTTCGCGGACTACCGTTCCAAGGGTGTTGCCTTCGTGCGGGAGCCGCAGGTCATGCCCTATGGCAAAGTGGCGGTCTTTTCAGACCTCTACGGCAATCTCTGGGATCTTGTGCAGTTTGCGGACGGTCATCCGCTGGCTGTGGTTGGCCGCTGAAGCCGGTTACAGGACCGACTTCAGGCCGTCGATGACGAACTGCACGGAAAGTGCCGCCAGCAGCACGCCGAGAAGGCGCGTCAGAATCGCCCGGCCTGAACGTCCGAGGAATCGGTCGATGCGGCTTGCCACGGTGAGCGAGACCAGTACGAGAAATATGCAGATGCCGATCACGCCGATCAGTTCGACCCGATCGACGGCTGTGTGAAACGACCCGGCGAGCAGGATCGTCGCCGAGATCGCGCCGGGACCGGCAATCAGGGGCAGGGCGAGTGGGAATACCGAGAGATTGTGCACATGATCCTCGACCACGGCCGTCTCCGAGGTCTTCTGCTTGCGCGCCTCCCGCCGGTCGAAGATCATCTCGAAGGAAATCGCGAAGAGCAGCAGGCCGCCTGCGATGCGGAACGCGCCGATCGATATTCCCATCGTGCTGAGGATGGCCTCTCCGGCGATGGCGAAAACGGCGAGGATGCCGAAGGCGATGAGCGTGCCGCGAAGGGCCGTGCGGCGGCGTTCCAGATCGGTCATGCCGTGCGTGAGACCGAGGAAGATGGGCGCAAGTCCAGGGGGATCGATGGTGACGACCAGCGTCGTGAACGCGTTGACCAGTTGCTCATATCCCGCCATCTCATCCCCCTTTTGGCCATTTCGCCCGGCGCGGCGCAGCCTTTGCGCCGACAGTGATCTGAGTTTGTCGAAAGTTTCAAGCTTTTCCGCAAAATCGGCGCAAAACCTGTTGAGAACGGCCCCGAAAATTGGCGGTTGGCGGCGCTTTCCGCTATAAAAAACCACTGATTCCGAACAGAGATTGTGACCGAATTGACAGCGCAAATGACACCCGGCGGCAGGGGCCCGAGCGAGATCGAGCCCATTTCCATCATCGAAGAAATGCAGCGTTCCTATCTCGATTACGCGATGAGCGTGATCGTGAGCCGCGCGCTGCCCGACGTGCGCGATGGCATGAAGCCCGTGCATCGACGCATCCTTTACGGCATGTCCGAGCTGGGCGTTGACTGGAACAAGAAATACGTCAAATGCGCCCGCGTCACCGGCGACGTCATGGGTAAATATCACCCGCATGGTGACGCCGCGATCTACGATGCGCTCGCCCGCATGGCGCAGGACTGGTCGCTCCGCCTGCCGCTCATCGACGGTCAGGGCAATTTCGGCTCGGTTGATGGCGATCCGCCGGCGGCCCAGCGCTACACCGAGTGCCGCCTGGAAAAGGTGGCGCATTCGCTGCTCGACGATCTCGACAAGGACACGGTCGATTTCCGCGACAACTATGACGGCACGCTTTCCGAGCCGGTCGTCATTCCGGCCAAGTTCCCGAACCTGCTGGTCAACGGTGCCGGTGGCATCGCGGTCGGCATGGCGACGAACATCCCGCCGCATAACCTGTCCGAAGTCATCAACGGCTGCATCGCCGTGATGGACAATCCGGCCATCGAGCTTCTCCAACTCATGGAACATATCCCGGGTCCCGACTTCCCGACGGGTGCCCTTATCCTCGGTCGTGCCGGCATCCGCTCGGCCTACGAGACGGGCAGGGGTTCAGTCATCATGCGCGGCCGCGCCCGTATCGAACCGATGCGCGGCGACCGTGAGCAGATCATCATCACCGAGATCCCGTATCAGGTGAACAAGTCGACGATGATCGAGAAGATGGCCGAACTCGTACGCGAAAAGCGCGTCGAGGGCGTTTCCGACATCCGCGACGAGTCCGACCGCGAGGGCTATCGCGTCGTCATCGAGCTGAAGCGCGATGCCAATGCCGAGGTCATTCTCAACCAGTTCTACCGTTACACGCCGCTGCAGACCTCATTCGGCTGCAACATGGTGGCGCTGAATGGCGGCAAGCCGGAGCAGATGATCCTCATCGACATGCTGAAGGCCTTCGTGTCCTTCCGCGAAGAGGTCGTCAGCCGCCGCACCAAGTTCCTGCTGCGCAAGGCGCGCGACCGTGCCCACGTCTTGGTCGGTCTTGCGATTGCGGTTGCCAATATCGACGAGATCATCAACCTCATCCGCCGCGCACCCGACCCGCAGACGGCGCGCGAACAGTTGATGGAACGCCGCTGGCCGGCCCATGACGTCGAGTCGCTCATCCGGCTGATCGACGACCCGCGCCACAAGATCAACGAGGACCTGACCTATAATCTCTCCGAAGAGCAGGCCCGCGCGATCCTCGAACTGCGTCTGGCCCGCCTGACGGCCCTTGGTCGCGATGAAATCGGCGACGAACTGAACAAGATCGGCGACGAAATCACCGATTATCTCGACATCCTGTCGTCGCGCCTGCGCATCCAGACCATCGTCAAGGACGAGCTGATCGCCATCCGTGACGAATTCGGCACGCCGCGCCGCTCCGAGATCGTCGAAGGCGGTCCGGACATGGAAGACGAGGACCTGATTGCCCGCGAGGACATGGTCGTCACTGTCAGCCATAGCGGTTATATCAAGCGTGTGCCGCTGACCACCTATCGCGCCCAGCGACGCGGCGGCAAGGGCCGCTCCGGCATGGCAACGCGCGACGAGGATTTCGTTACTCGGCTCTTTGTGGCGAACACGCATACGCCGGTTCTGTTCTTCTCCTCGCGTGGCATCGTCTACAAGGAAAAGGTCTGGCGCCTGCCCATCGGCACGCCGCAATCGCGCGGCAAGGCCATGATCAATATGCTGCCGCTGGAACCCGGCGAACGCATCACGACGATCATGCCGCTGCCCGAGGACGAGACGACCTGGGAAAACCTCGACGTCATGTTCGCCACGACCCGTGGCACGGTTCGCCGCAACAAGCTCGGCGATTTCGTTCAGGTCAACCGCAACGGCAAGATTGCCATGAAGTTTGACGAAGAGGGTGATGAAATCCTCTCGGTCGAAACCTGCACCGAGCACGACGACGTGCTGCTGACCACGGCGCTCGGCCAGGCGATCCGCTTCCCCGTCGATGACGTGCGCGTCTTTGCGGGCCGCAACTCCATCGGCGTGCGCGGCATGACGATGGCCGAGGGCGACAGCCTGATCTCGATGACGATCCTCAGCCATGTCGACGCCGATCCGGCGGAACGCGCGGCCTATCTCAAGCGCTCGGCCGCCGAACGGCGCGCCATGGGTGTTGACGAAGAGGAGATCGCGCTGGTCGGCGAGGAAGCAGGCGAGATCACCGAACTGCCGGAAGAGCGTTATCAGGAACTGAAGGCGCGCGAACAGTTCGTGCTGACAGTCTCTGAACGTGGCTTCGGCAAGCGCTCCTCGTCCTACGACTTCCGCATTTCGGGCCGCGGGGGCAAGGGCATCCGCGCCACCGACACGTCCAAGACCGGCGAAATCGGCGTTCTCGTCGCTGCCTTCCCCGTCGAGGAAGCGGACCAGATCATGCTCGTCTCCGATGGCGGCCAGCTGATCCGCGTGCCGGTCAACGGCATCCGCATTGCCAGCCGCGCCACCAAGGGCGTCACAATCTTCTCGACCGCAGCCGACGAAAAGGTCGTTTCGGTCGAGCGCATCAGCGAGCCGGAAGGCGACGATGAAGTGGAAGCTTTGGCTGATGGTGGAGCTGAGGCAGGCGAGGGCGGTGAAGCGCCCTTGGGAAGCGCCGAATGATAAAAACGGGTTGTTCGCGGTGGGCGAGCAACCCAAACAACGACAGTGGGATCGCTTGCAAGTTTGTCAAACGGTCTCACGATCGCAATGAAGGCCGGCTAGCGTCACGCGCTACCGGCCTTTTTCGTTCAAACTTTGCGACGAGGCGTATCGCTCTTGCCAAGGCGAGCCTTGCTCACCAAATGAGCTTCATCGTTCAACAGGGAGAACAGACATGCGCCTGCTGATTGCCCTGATCCTGCCCTGGCTTACCTTCTTCACCATCGGCAGACCCATTGCCGGGATCATTTGTCTGATCCTCCAGATCACGCTGATCGGCTGGCTGCCGGCTGCGATCTGGGCTGTTTATGCGCTGGGGCAGTACAATACGGACAAGAAGATCGAGAAGGCGCTGGGGCAGCGGGGCTGATTCTCTCGACCCAACGCGGTGCTCAGACATGCCGAAATGACAAAGGCCGGCGGGAAGCTGGCCTTCGAACTTTTGGAGGCAAGGGCTCGGATCAGCCTTCCTCGCCACCTTCGTCGTTCGCTAATTGCAGGATCGCGCCTGCCAGCGTTTCCGGCATTTGCGCGCCCGAAACGCCATATTTGCCGTCGAGGATGAAGAACGGCACACCGGATACACCCATTTTCTGTGCGGCTTCAATTTCGCCCAGAACATCGTCCTTGTCTGCGTCGCTTTCCAGTAGCTTGGCAATCACGTCGCCATCCATGCCGGCTTCGCGGGCGATTTCGACGAGCACCTTGTGGTCGCCGACATTGCGGCCTTCCTTGAAATTGGCCTTGAAGAGCATGTCCGCGACCTTGTTCTGGATGTCGCGGCCGTGCTGAAGCGCCCAGTGAAGGAGGCGGTGTGCGTTGAGCGTATTCGGACCGACCTTGATCGCGTCGAAATCATATTCGATGCCGGCTTCCTTGCCGTACTGGGCGATCTGCGCATGCGCGCTGTCGACCTTGTCCTTGCCGCCGAACTTGGAAGCGAGCCACGCCTGATGGTCGATGCCTTCGGCCGGGATGTCGGGGTTAAGCCGATAGGGCCGCCATGTGATGGCGACATCGGCCTGGCCTGCGGTCATGGCCAGCGCCTGTTCGAGCCGCGCCTTGCCGAGATAGCACCACGGGCAAACGACGTCGGAGACGATATCGATGGAAACTGTTCTCAAAGTGGGTTCCTTTCGCAGGACAAAGCAAATTGGGCTGAGCCTATAGCGGCTTTTCATCCCGAATGGCACAAAAACGAGGAAACAGTGTGTTTCCGGTTTGGCCGCCTATTTCGCTCTGGCTGTTTCGTCCCACCACGCCGGTAGTGAATAGCCGTAAAGCGGCGTCAATTGCGGGTGCGACAGGTTCTTTCTGTGCGCCACCCATTGCTGGGCGACGTGGTAGAGCGGAATGACGTAGTACCGTGACAGCAGGACACGGTCGAGCGCTCTCACGGCGGCCACGAAGCCCTCCTGATCGCGTGCGCTCACAATCGCAGTCAGGATGCGATCGATGCCGGGATCGGCAACGCCGGCAAAACTGTCGGTGCCAGTCACATCGCGGCTTTGGGATCCCCAGCGGTTGACCTGCTCCAGTCCCGGCGACAGCGAGGACGAGAAGGATTTGATGATGATGTCAAAGTCGAAGGATTGGCTGCGCTGCTGATAGGAACTGTCATCAACGCTCCGCACCGATGCTGCAACGCCGATTGCCGAGAGGAATCGCTGATAGGCCAGAGCGATTTTTTCCTGATCGGGGTTCTGCGTCATGATCTCGAAGGAAAGCTGATGGCCGCTCGTGTCCAGCATTTTGCCGTCACGGATCGTGTAGCCTGCGTCCTTCAGCAGCCCGACCGCACGCTGCAGAACTTTGCGGTCGCGTCCGGACCCGTCCGTGACGGGCAGCTTGTAGGTGCCGTCGAGGAATTCAGGCGCGATGTCTTTTTTCATGTCGCCGATCAGGGCGAGTTCTTCGGGGCTCGCTGGTTTTCCGAAACTCGACAATTCGGAGTTCTGCCAGAAGCTTTGTGTTCGTTGATAGACCTCGCCAAAGAGATTGCGATCAATCCACTCGAAATCGAAGGCAAGCGTGAGAGCCTCGCGGACGCGAATATCCTGAAACAAAGGTCGGCGCGTATTGAAGACGAAGCCGAACATGCCCGATGGCAGCTTGGGCTTGAACTCCTCCCGCACGACATCGCCGTTGCGCACGGCCGGAAAATCGTAGGAATCGCGCCAGTGTGTGGGGCTTGCGTCCGGATATATATCGACATCGCCCTTCTTGAACGCTTCGAAAAGCGTCTGATCCTGTAGATAGTAGTTGATCGTGATACGGTCATAATTTGCAAGGCCGCGCATGCTGGGGAGATCGTTGCCCCAATATTTGGGATTGCGTTTGTAGACGATCTTCTCGCCGGGGCTCACGCGATCGAACAGATACGGCCCGGAGCCGATCATTTGCGTCAGGCCCGATTGCTCAAATTTTTCTGGGTCGATCGCGTGCTTGGGCAGGACTGGTGAAAGGGCGAGCAGGAGCGGAAACTCACGGTCGGCATCCTTGGTGAAGGTGAAACGGACGCTGTTGTCAACGACCTTCTCCATCTTCGCGACCTTCTTCAGCCGGTTGGAGAAAGGTGGACGGCCATGATCGCGCAGGAGCTCGAATGTGAAGATAACATCGTCCGCCGTGACGGGCATGCCATCCGACCAGCGCGCCCGCGAATCGAGGTTGAACTGGATATACGTCCGGTCGTCGTCCATCTCGACCGACTTGGCGAGAAGTCCGTAAAGCGTGAAAGGTTCGTCTGCAGAACGCAACATCAGCGGTTCGAAGACCAGGCTCCCGTATTGAGGATCCCAAAGCCCCCTGGCCGTGGTGCGCATGCCTTTCAGGACAAAGGGGTTGAGACTGTCAAACGTGCCGACGACGCCATAGGTCACCGAGCCGCCCTCTGGTGCCTTTGGGTCCGCATAGGGAAAATGGTCGAAATCCGCGGGGAGGGCCGGCTGCCCGTGCATGGCGATGGCGTGTACGGGCTCTGCGTGTACCGGGGTTCCCGCAAGACCAAAAGTAGCCGCAAGTATCAAGGCAGCAATTGCGAGCAGTGATTTCAAAGGCTGGCCCTCCCGCAGGTCATCGATTCGCGGGCAAGGTTACCACGCAATAGGCCAAAAACGCGGCCCGCCCCGTATCAAAGCCCCAAAATTCCGATTGCGGGGCTGGAAAAACGACAATCACTTCTGTAACAGGAAGTGGAATTGCGCGGGCCATTCAAATGCCTTATTTGGCCCACAGACACCGCGACGAGATTGGAACGAGCCGGGCGCAGGACGCCGGAGCTTGTGGAACGATGACACCGGGAGACCAAAACCGAATGAATATCTCACTGAAGAAGTTCGCCGCTGCTGCTGTCGGCAGCCTGTCGCTGCTGGTAGCCGGCACTGCCGTCAACGCACAGGATGCAGCACCGGAAGGCGCACCGCAGGCTCTTCCGCAGGGCTGGTTCAAGGTCTGCACCAAGCAGGAAGACAATGACGTCTGCATCGTGCAGAACCTTCAGCAGGCTGCAAACGGCCAGCTTCTGACAGCTGTTGGCCTCATCACGGTTTCCGGCAAGGTCAACCGCAAGCTCATCCAGGTTTCGGTTCCGTCTGCTCGCGCTATCGCACCGGGCATCCTGATGCAGATCGACGGCGGCAAGGGCCAGAAGCTCGACTACGCAGTTTGCATGCCCGACAAGTGCATCGCAGAAGCCCCGCTGACCGACGGCCTGATCGCCGCTCTCAAGAAGGGCAACGAAGTGGTCTTCACCTCGATCAACTTCCAGCGCGCCCCAAACCCGATCAAGATCGCTCTTGAAGGCTTCGGCACGTCCTTCGACGGCGCCCCGGTCGAGCAGTCCAAGCTCGAAGAAACCCAGCGCGCCCTGCAGGAAAAGACCCTGAAGGAAGCCGAAGCACGCCGAAAGAAGCTGGAAGACGCCCAGAAGGCTGCCACGCAGAATCCGAAGTAAGATTCAGCCGTTTCATGCGAATAAGCCCGGAACACGTTCCGGGCTTTTTTGTTTGTGTGAGGAACAGAGCGCCGGTGGGTGCTCATGGTTCACGTCAATGTGCGACGATGGCCTTCGGCTTGTAATGCCCCGGATCGGCTGCCTCGAAGATCTGTGTGATCTGCGGGTGCCTCAGCGGCATGCCGCTTTCGTCCGCCACGAGGTTCTGCTCGGAGACATAGGCGACATATTCCGTCTCGTCATTCTCCGCCAGGAGATGATAGAACGGCTGTTCGCGCGTGGGACGCACTTCCGCAGGAATGGAATTCCACCATTCCTCGGTATTGGCATATTCGGGATCGACATCAAAGATCACGCCGCGGAACGGAAAGATCCGATGACGCACAACCTGACCGATCTGATACTTCGCGATACCTTGTTTCATTGTCATATTCCTTTCACAGGAATATTTGGTGCAAATTTCCCAAAGCGCAAGAGGGGAGGCGTTGCCGCAGCGCAACACCCGGTTTGCATGCCATATTTTAACCCGGACTGTGGATACTGCCCCGGTTTTGAATCGGAGCGCGATGATGAAGACGGCCAATCTGGCACCGCGTTCGGCGGTGATACCCCCACGGGCCGACATGCTACAACTTGCCGAAGTCGTCAATGCGCTGAGTGCCGCGCTCGACATGACGGATGGTCAGCCCGTCGGCCACAGCGCGCGCTGCTGCTGGATCGGCATGCATATCGGAGAACGAATTGGCCTCGATGCCGCCGAGCTGCACGATCTCTACTACATGCTCTTTCTGAAGGACCTGGGTTGCAGCAGCAACGCCGCACGCATCTGCCAGCTCTATGTGACGAACGATCACGACTTCAAGCGCAATTCCAAGCTGATGGATCACAGCCTCGGCCAGGTCCTGCATTTCGTGGCAACCAACACCGCGGTCAAATCCGGACTTGCAACCAAGCTTAAGACGATCCTGAACATTGCGAGAAGCGCCGGCAACATCACGCGCGACCTGATCGAGACACGCTGCGAGCGCGGAGCCGAAATTGCCCGCACCATGCGCTTTCCTGAAAGCATCGCCCGCGGCATTCTCGACCTTGACGAACACTGGGACGGCCGCGGCCATCCGCTGGGGCGCAAGGAAACCGACATTTCCCAGCTGGCGCGCATCGCGCTTCTGGCGCAGGTCATTGATGTCTTTCATATCACCAGCGGTCGAGAGGCTGCGGTGAACGAGATCCGCAGGCGGGCAGGGACGTGGTTCGACCCTCAGCTCGTCGCTCTTTTCGAAATTCTGGCGAGCGACCTGACCTTCTGGGCGGTTCTGGAAGGCCCCGACATCGAGGCGCAGGTCTTCGCGCTCGAGCCCGCAGCCAATCGCACCCCGCTGGATGACGATCTGCTGGATGACATAGCCGATGGCTTTGCGCAGGTGGTGGATGCCAAGAGCCCGTTTACGAGTGGCCACAGCAAACGCGTAGCGCTCTATAGCGACATGATCGCAGGAGAACTCGGCATGGAGGCGACCCGCAAGCGCTGGCTGGTGCGCGGCGCGCTTCTGCATGACATCGGAAAGCTCGGCATTTCCAACGAGATCCTCGACAAGGCCGGCAAGCTGGATGAAGAGGAATGGCGCGCCATGAAGAACCATCCGGTGCTTGGCGAGCATATCCTGTCGAAGATCGACGCATTCTCCGGAATCGCATCGATCGCCATGAACCATCATGAGAAACTGAACGGCAAAGGCTATCCGCACGGCATCGGTGCCGACGAACTCGACCTCGAAACCCGCATCGTCACCGTGGCGGACATATTCGACGCACTGAGCGCGGATCGCCCGTACCGCGCCGCCATGCCTACGTCCAGGGCTCTGTCGATCATGAAGGAAGAAGTCGGGACAGCACTGGACATCGACTGCTTCGATGCATTGGCATCGGCCATTGGGCGGCTCGAAAGCGCCAAGGAATCTGCGCAGGATACGGGATCTGAGGAACAGACCGAGACGTCCGCACAGCGATCAGCGGCTCTATGAAGTGGAGTGACTGCATGGGGTCTGGAGTGACCGCATAGGCTTATGAGGATGCCGTGCCGTACATCGCTCAGATCGTCTTTCAATGCACGATTGTTCCATAATCTATCTTATCCAATCAAAATGGAGAATTTGGGTGGGTTCCAGGATGAACCGCAACAGTCAGGGCGAAATCTCGCCTGGCGTCCGATGACCGCCGCCGGAACTTACCGTGTCGGCGGTCCCTTTCGCATCAGATCGGCATAAGCCTCATCTGCCTGACGCTGTGCCACATAGAGTGCATCCTGCGCGTCCTGCATGCGCATGCGGACCTCGTCACGGCGATGCCAGAGGTCGGCGCGTCGGGCGCGATCTTTTTCGATCTTGATGTCATTGCTGATCTGATCGAGTTCGGAGCGCGCACTGTCGAGCTGCGACTGTGCCGAATAAACCCTGCCGCCGATCTGCGCATAATAGGAAAATTGTTGCATCTGGTCTGCCGGGCACATGCTGCCATCTGTGCGCCCCCTCTGCCCCGCCGCCAGGCCGTTCTGCGGCGTGCAATAGTTGCGGATGCCCTTCTGCCAGCCGGCATCCCACTTTACCTGATCGACAGGGATCTTGTATTGCGAGCAGGCTTTCTGATGCTCCGCGATGTAGGTCTGGGGTTCTCCGCTCTGACCGTTCTGCAGCCCGAGCTGCTCCCAGTCGACCGTCTGACATTCATTCTTGTTGAGCGTGGCGCAGCCGGCAAGAAACAGCGACGTGACCATCGCGGCGCAAAACCCGAAGGTGACCCAAACTCTGGTATTCATCTTGCCCAACCCCTGAAATCCCCAGGCCATACTATGCAATCATCTTCTGAAGTAAAGGCCGCTTCGCGCCCTGCCCGCGTTCGAGCCGTGGGACAAGCCGGCAGAAGCATCAACACGACTTCCCGGTGCGCTTCGGAACAGGTTGACGCGGCGGCGGAAGAAGCTATAAGCGCACATCTGAAGCGAAGTGGTTGCGACGAATGCAGCAATCAGCGTTTCCTTGACTGAGCAAGAGAAGCATTTCCCTTTGTTTTCAGTCGTATGGATGGGTGTCCGAGTGGTTTAAGGAACCGGTCTTGAAAACCGGCGTGCGGGAGACCGTACCGTGGGTTCGAATCCCACCCCATCCGCCATTCCCCGCCTCATTCTGATGCCTTGGCTCCAAAAGCAAGCCGTCTATTTCGCCTGACGGTGGTGGGTGAGCGCCATCGCGAGGCAGATTGCAAGAGCGGTTTCGGGTAATGGAACGGACGCCGGAATCAAGATCGCCCTGTTGCCCTCATAGGCGAAGACATCGGCAAAATGGCCGCGAAAGGTCTCCACCAGCGTGGTTCGGCAATTGAACAGGATCGCAACCGTGTTGTCCTGTGATTTCGCAACACCAAGCCTGATCGTGCTGCCACTGCGGGAGGCCTCTGTCAAATAGGCCGGCTCTCCCCATTTGAGCGTCTCCGTCAACGCCCCGACGCCGGGTGTCGTTTCGGCCACCTCGAAGATCATCTGGCGAATGCGCAGGATCTGGCTGCGGGTTGGCTGCGGAAACGCCGCGAAGGCTTCGGCCATCGTGTCAGGAATCGGAGGGGCCGCTTCCAGAGTTAGCATCCCGGCACCTTCAAAGGCAGATGGATATCGGTGAGAAGATCCCGGGGCGGCGTGTCGCGCGGATCGTTGAGATAGGCCTCGACTGCGGGCGCATCGTCTAGTTCGTAGCCGGAGGCCGGAAGCCAGACGCCGAAGAGCCAGCGATAGGCGTCCTTCATGTCGGCATAGGGCCCTTGGTAGCGCAGCCGCGCGTAGCACCCGCCGCGCAGGACGGTATTGAGGAGCGGCGGCGCAACAGCATCCCCCTGGCCGATCGGCACGCAGGCCTGCGACCGCAATTGATCCTTGGACACAAGATCGGGGTCGTCGAAGAACACGGCCATCATCAGCGGCTCCGCCGGCATGACGCCCTGCGCCGACAGTTGGGAGAACAATTGCCCCATCGCGCGATCGATCTGGATATAGGGCCCCTGATGCGCTATCGCGGCGCAGCGGGTCGGTGGAAGCGCCTCGACGAAGATCGGGAAGCCGTTCGAATCGCGGGCGCGGTTCGCGGCTTTGAAGGCCGCATGGGAGCCACTGGCGCGATAGGTGGCTGGTGTCATGCCATAGGCATCCTTGAACGCATGCGCGAGTGCATCGGCTGAGCCATAGCGTGCTCGAAGCGCGATGGCCGCGAGCGGCATGTCGGAGTTTGCCAATCGATCCGCCGCCCGCAGCAGCCGCAACCGCCGGATTGTCGCCGTAATCGTTTCACCGCGCATCGAAACGTAGATCCGATGCCAGTGATACGCGGAGAGACAGGCGACTTCCGCCAATGTTTCGAAACGGATATCCTCTTCGAGATGTTCATGGATATAGTCGATGACGCGATCGAGCCGCGCTTCATAACTTGATTGAGCCATCTCGGTTTTCCTGTTTCGCTGAGCTGTCTGCACGTCAACGAAAATACACAGACGAGACCGATAAATCCTGCGGAACTGCCGTCACACATTGAGAACGAGCATCGCATATGACCTGAAACAAGAAGGGCGCCCGTTGCGGCGCCCTCTTTGGTCATTCAGATTTTGGTTCGATCACCCGACAAACGCCCGCTCAATAACGAATTCCGCCGGCTTGTTGTTGGCCCCTTCGGTGAGTCCTGCCCGCTCCAGCAGTTCCTTCGTATCTTTGAGCATGGCGGCCGAGCCGCAGATCATGCCGCGATCAATCGCCGGATCGAGAGGCGGAACGCCGAGATCAGCGTAAAGCTTGCCGTTTCCCATCAAGTCCGTGATGCGGCCCTGGAACGGATAGTCCTCGCGCGTCACAGTTGCGTAATGCTTCAGCTTGTCACCGACGATCTCGGAGAGGATTTCATCGTTCTTGATCTCATCCACGAGGTCGAAGCCGTATTTCAGTTCCGCCACTTCGCGGCAGGTATGGGTGAGGATGACTTCCTCGAATTTCTCGTAGGTTTCCGGCTCGCGGATCAGCGACGCGAAAGGCGCAATGCCGGTCCCGGTCGAGAACATGTAAAGACGCTTGCCCGGCGTCAGCGCGTCGAGAACCAGGGTTCCCGTCGGCTTCTTGCGCATGAAGACTTTGTCGCCTGGCTGTATCTTCTGCAGTTCGGTCGTCAGCGGACCGTTCGGCGCCTTGATCGAGAAGAATTCGAGTTCTTCCGCCCAGGCGGGGCTGGCGATCGAATAGGCGCGGTAAAGCGGCTTGCCGTCCACCATCAGGCCAATCATCACGAACTCGCCAGAGCGGAAGCGGAAGCTCTCCGGGCGGGTCATCCTGAATCGGAACAGCCGGTCCGTGTAGTGCTGGACGAAGGTCACGGTTTCGGCAAAGACGCCGGCCGGGACTTCCGCCGCGACATCCTGTTTCAATACGGGTGCGTTCATTCTTGATCCAATCCGGGTGGGCGTGCCGCAGACAAACTTGAGTTTGAGAGGCAGATATTACATTTCCGGCCGCCGGTGAAGCGTTCCTGTTCCATTTGTCGCGTCCGACGGAGAATGCTTTGCCGCCATTCTCGCAAACCATATATCGCAAATATACATTTGATATTTGATATGCATCAACGGATGGCGGCAGGCATGACGTCTTACGATGCCTTGCGCCGCCAGCTGAAGCCCTGCCCGGCTTCAGCCGCCTTGACGGCCGGCTGGCTGTGCAGGCTGATGCCCGGCAGACGCCCTTCGGCGAGGCGTTTCAACGCAGTCGCATTGGTCACCGCGAAGCTGTCGATACCACAGCGGATCATCAGCGGGATCTGGTCGATCAGCACATCGCCGACCGCCCTCACCTCGCCCTCATAGCCGAGGCGCGACCGAAGCAGCGAGGCATGGCTGAAGGCGCGACCATCGTTGAAGGCGGGAAACGCGAGCGCCACGAGTGCAAGTCGCTCCAGATGTGGAGCGAGCTTGGTCACGTCGTCTGCGGGCGCGATCAGCACGCCGAAGCCACCCTCGTTGCTGGCTTCCATCTGCTCGAGGAACTCGCCGAGCGCCAGGATCGGCCGCGTGCCGGCCGGCAGCGCCTCGCCTTCGACCGGCAATACCCAGGCATCGTTCTCGACAAAGCCGGTTTCTTTCCAGATTTTCGTCATGTCAGGTCTTTCTGAACCGGTCTTCTTTAGGCGGCCTTGGAGGACGGACCGTAGAGCGCGTCCTTGAACGGCTGCGGGCCAACCCGGCGATAGGTGTCGATGAAGCGCTCGGAGGCGTCGGTGCGGATGGCGAGATAGGTGTCGACCACGGTTTCCACCGCATCCGTCACCTTCTCCGGCTCGAAGCCGCGACCGATGATTTCGCCGATGGAGGAATTCTCGTCCGCCGAGCCGCCGAGCGTAATCTGGTAGAGTTCCGCGCCCTTCTTTTCCACGCCCAGCAGCCCGATATGACCGACATGGTGATGGCCGCAGGCATTGATGCAGCCGGAAATCTTGATCTTCAGCTCGCCGATCTCCGCCTGACGCTCGGCCGAGCCGAAGCGCGTCGAAAGCTCCTGCGCCACCGGGATCGAGCGGGCATTGGCCAGCGCGCAATAATCCAGCCCCGGACAGGCAATGATGTCGGTGATCAGCCCGGCATTCGCCGTGCCGAGACCCGCCGGCTGCAGGGCGCGGTAAAGCGGCTCCAGATCGGCAATCGCCACATGCGGGAAGATGATATTCTGCTCGTGGCTGATGCGGATTTCGTCGAATGCATATTCCTCGGCGAGATCGGCCACGAGGTCCATCTGGCTGTCCGTCGCATCGCCCGGAATACCACCGATGGGCTTCAGCGAGATCGTCACGGAGGCATAATCGGGGTTCTTGTGCGGATGGACGTTCTGCTGCACCCAGCGCGCAAAGCCTTCGTCCGCCTTCTTCCAGGCGGCCAGATTCGCCCAGCCTTCCGCACGTTCGGGCAGAGCCGGCGGTGCGAAATAGTCGGTGATGGCTGCAATGTCCTGATCGGGCAGCTTCAGCTCGCCATCCTTCAGATGTACGAATTCGGCCTCGATCTGCCGCGTCAGTTCCTCGACGCCCGTCTCATGCACGAGGATCTTGATGCGCGCCTTGTACTTGTTGTCGCGGCGGCCATGCAGATTATACACGCGCACGATGGCGGTCGTGTAGGAGAGCAGGTCTTCCTCAGGCAGGAAGTCGCGGATCTTCTTGGCCAGCAACGGCGTACGCCCCTGCCCGCCGCCGACCCAGACGGCAAAGCCGAGCTCGCCCTTGTCGTTCTTCTTCAGCTGCAGGCCGATATCGTGAACCTGGATCGCCGCGCGGTCATGCTCGGAGCCGGTGACGGCGATCTTGAACTTGCGCGGCAGGAAGGAGAATTCCGGATGGACCGACGACCATTGGCGCAGGATTTCCGCGTAAGGACGCGGATCGGCAGCCTCGTCTGCGGCAGCGCCGGCAAAATGATCGGCCGTGACGTTGCGAATGCAATTGCCCGAGGTCTGGATCGCATGCATCTCGACGGAAGCAAGGTCGGTCAGGATATCCGGCGTGTCGGAGAGCTTCGGCCAATTGTACTGGATGTTCTGGCGCGTGGTGAAATGGCCGTAGCCGCGGTCATACTTGCGCGCGATATGGGCCAGCATCCGCATCTGTTTCGCATTCAGCGTCCCATAAGGGATGGCGACGCGCAGCATATAGGCGTGAAGCTGGAGGTAGACGCCGTTCATCAGGCGAAGCGGGCGAAACGCATCTTCGGCAATCTCGCCGGAAAGACGCCGCTGCACCTGGTCGCGAAACTGCGCGACGCGCGCGGACACGAAAGCGTGGTCGAATTCATCGTAACGGTACATGGTGTCTCCGTATCAACTTAAGCAATTCCAGGAAAAGTGTCAGGCGGTTTTCCGTTCGGAATTGCGTATTCAAGAATTCAATTCCAGGAAAAGCGTCAGGCGGTTTTCCGTTTGGAATTGCATATAAAATCAGGCGGCGCGCGGGGCGTCGAAGGCGTTTTCGCCATAACCGACCGTCGGGCCTTCAGCACGGATGCGCTCGCGCAGGCGAATGGGGCGGATAGTTTCGCCGACCTCTTCCACGTCCACGAGGTTCACGTCAAGAACCTTGTTGGCGGCAAAATCGCGCTTGCCGATGGCTTCCAGCGAGGCTTCCGCCTCGGCATGACGGGCCACGAGCGCGCCCTGAAGCGAGGTCGTCCACTCGCCATTGGCATTCAGCCAGACGGCAATTCCGTCGCCGAGGCGGTTGGCGGTGAGAACCTTGTAGATCATCTTCAAACTCCCATGGAGACAGGTTGCCGCTGAGCTGCGAAAGCGAGCGGCGTGGATTTCTCGAAATTGGCTCCGGCGACGGCCTCGCCGATGACGACCATGACCGGGCCGGTCAACTCGTCGAAATGCTGCAGGCTCGGCAGATCGGCAAGCGTGCCGTGGAAGAGCCGCGCCTCGCGCCGGCTCGCATTCTCTATGACGGCAACCGTCGTCTCGCGCGGCATGCCGCCGGCAATCAGCCGCTCGGCAACAGACGCCGCGACCGTGCGGCCCATATAGACGGCAATGGTCGCGCCAGACACGGCCAGCCGCGCCCAGTCGGGCAGGACATCGCCGGTCATGTCGTGGCCGGTGGTGAAGACGAGCGACGAGGCAACGCCGCGCAGCGTCAGCGGCAGCTCAAAATCGGCGGCCGCGGCGAAGGCCGAGGTGATGCCGGGCACGATCTCATAGGTCACGCCTGCCTCGCGCAGCGCCGCCATTTCTTCAGCAGCCCGGCCGAAGATCAGCGGATCGCCGGATTTGAGGCGCACAACGCGCTTACCTGCTTTGCCAAGTTCGACCAGCAGATCGTTGATTTCGTTCTGGGACTTTGAATGGCAGCCCTTGCGCTTGCCGACCGGAATGCGCTCCGCATCGCGCCGGCCCATGTCGACCACGGCCTGCGGAACCAGTGCATCGTAAACGATGGCGTCCGCTTCCATCATGACGCGCTGGGCGCGCAGTGTCAGAAGATCTTCGGCACCGGGACCCGCGCCAACCAGCCAGACATGGCCGGGCAAACCGGCCGAGGCGCTCAGGAGACGATCCGCCTCGGCCGTGGCGAGTGTTGCGTTGCCGTTCGCGACGGCATCAGCAACCGCGCCGGAAAAGAACCGGCGCCAAAACACGCGTCGAGAAACGCCTTTGGGGATCTTTTGTTCCACGCGGTCGCGATAGTCGATCGCAAGCCGTGCCAGCCGCCCGAGCGATGGCGACAACATCTGATCGACCGCCGCGCGGACCATCTGCGCCAGGACCGGCCCTGCCCCCTCGGTGCCTATGGCAACCGCCAGCGGCGCGCGATTGACGAGTGCAGGCGTGAAGAAGTCGCAATAATCGGGCTGATCGACGGCATTCGCCGGAATTTTCAAGGCGCGCGCCCGGTCGACGATGGCGCGGTCTTCGGCCTCATTTCCGGTCGCCGCAAAAACCAGCACAGCCTGATGCATCATCGCGTCGGCTTCATCGGGCGACACACGCCGCAGACCACGGGACGCGATGAAACCGGCGAACGCCTTTTCAGGCGCGTCAGCGGCCACGACGATCTCGACCTGGGTATTGGCAAGCAGTCGCGCCTTGGCATGGGCCTCATCGGCCTCGCCATAGACGAGCGCCACCTTCCCCGCCACGCGGAAGAAGGCCGGAAACACCGAAAGCTGGTCTTCTCTTGCAATCATGAATACGCCTGTCTCGACTTTGGCATAATTTTCTCTTCTCAGGGCGAAAACCGGAAGGAACAGAAATGCATATGCGGCTTGCAGAGGATATTTCTTTGCCCTCAATAAAAGCTTTCTGAGCAAATCCGCCCGGGTCTGTCCAGAGCATGATTTACAGCGCGGCTACGGCTCAATAACGTCGAGCCACGTTTGGATCGTGAAAGGATTGCTTGATGGACTACGCGCCCGAGGTCATTGCCGCCCGTTTGCTCGACGTGATGGAGAAGGATGTCCTGCCGCTGACGCACCAGGGCGTCAACAGCGGAGCCAAGGTTTTCGGCGCCGCGATCCTCAAGAAATCCGATCTCTCGCTGGTGATTGCCGGCACCAACAACGAGATCGAAAATCCGCTCTGGCATGGCGAAGTCCATACGTTGAAACAGTTCTATGAGCGCCCCGGCGAGAAGAACACCAAGGACCTCATCTTCTTTTCCACCCATGAACCATGCACCATGTGCATGTCGGCCATCACCTGGGCCGGCTTCGACAACTATTATTATTTCTACAGCCACGAAGACAGCCGCGACGCCTTCGCCATCCCGCATGACCTGAAGATCATGAAGGAACTCTACGGCCTCGACGCCGGCGGCTACCATCGCCAGAACGCCTTCTGGAAGAGCTTCTATCTCGGCGACCTCGTTGCCGCATCGCCGGAGGCCAGGCGCGCAGCGCTTCAGGACCAGACGGCCCGCATCAAGACGGAATATGACCGGCTGTCCAACGTCTACCAGTCGAGCAAGTCCGCCAACGCCATTCCCCTGAACTAAATAGAGAACTAGACTGCATGACCATGGAACCCTCGCGCGACATCACCCGCCTGCTCGAAATCATGGCGGCGCTCCGCACGCCCGTGACCGGTTGCCCCTGGGACCTCGAACAGAATTTCGAGACCATCAAGCCCTATACGATCGAAGAGGCCTATGAAGTCGCCGACGCCATCGAGCGGAAGGACATGGGCGATCTCTGTGAGGAACTCGGCGACCTCCTCCTGCAGGTCGTCTTCCACGCGCAAATGGCTGAAGAAAAAGGCCAATTCTCCTTCGGAGACGTTGTGGAGGCCATAACTCGCAAGATGATCCGCCGCCACCCCCATGTCTTCGCCGTCTCCGATGCCGACACACCCGGCGCGGTGAAGGCACAGTGGGACGAGATCAAGGCGGAAGAAAAGCGCGAACGCGCCGAGCGCCGGGGCAAAGCCGGCTATGTCGAGCAGGACAACGGCCTCCTCGGCTCCGTCCAGCGCTCCTTCCCGGCGCTGACCGAGGCGCTAAAGATCCAGGAAAAAGCCGCCAAGGTCGGCTTCGACTGGAAGGAGGCCGCCCCCATCCTCGACAAAATCGAAGAGGAAATCGGCGAACTCCGCGAGGCGCTCGCAGATGGCAACCAACAAGCTGTCGCCGACGAACTCGGCGACCTCATCTTCGCCACCGTCAATATCGGCCGGCATGTGGGCGCCGATCCGGAGATGGCCCTGCGCGGGACGAACACCAAATTCAGAAAGCGTTTCAGATATATAGAGACGTCTCTTGAAGCGTCAGGCGAGGATATCGGGGGGGCCTCGCTGGAGCGGATGGAAGAGTTATGGGTGGAGGCGAAGGGGCTGAGGAATTCCCCATAGACTGCGGCGGTCTCCTCGCAGGCGGAGCTTGCTATAGCTTCTTTTGCTCCAACGCCGTAAAGCGCAGTGCTCTACCGTCAGCCGCCACGAGGCTCTCTATCTGGCTTTCGAGCGCATCGCGGTCGTCAACACCACACAGCAGGCGCCCCGCCAGCGCGTCGAACCGGCCGGCCGCAATGTCTGCAATGAGAAGCGCCGCGCGCGTGGGCTCCACGTTGATGCCGTCTTCAAAGAGTTGCTGAATGCCGGGAAGAAAGCGCTTGCCGGCCTCCGTTGTGAGCTGCATCTCCGTCATCGCAGTCCGCACGAGCCCCGGGTCCACGGCGAATGCACGCACGCTACCGCCGACGGTTGTGTCATTGAGGCATTCCGTCAGACGCATGATGGCGGCCTTGCTCGATGCATAACCGGAGCCATGGGGAAAGCTGTTTCCAGTTCCGCCGCCGACAAGGTTGACGATCCGCCCCTTGCCACGCTCCAGCATGATCGGCGATGCCGCGCGGCATGTATGGAAGCTGCCGCGCAGATTGATCTCCACATCCTGCCACCAGGTCTCCGGATCACATTCCCAGATCGGGCCGAAAGCTTGGAATGAGCCGTGATTGTTGACGAGGAGATCGACCGGCCCCAGTTGCTCAGCGATCTTGGCAAAGACGTTTTCGACAGCGGTGTAATCTGAAACATCGGCCGTGAGCGCTATAGCTCGACCGCCATTGGCCTCGATCATCGAAACGGTTTCGTCAATCTCCTTGGCCGTCCGCGAGATAACGGCAACCCTTGCACCCTCCCGCGCCTGCTGGAAGGCGATCTCTCGGCCAATTCCTCTGCCGCCACCCGTGACAACCGCTACAGTGTCCGTAAGCCGGGCCATTTTGATCTCCTCAAACCAAAAACGATTCCATCCTTGCCCCGAAGAACTGTAGATGGCCGCGCCGGAAGATCAACCCGGTGGCGTTGCCGCAACGGTGGTCTACCACTCTTCCTTCTTCGACTTCACCGTCCCAAGCTTGCGCTCAAGCTCACCCGAGGCAGTGGACGAGATCCGGATGTCGAGGCTGACGGAGCCATCTTCCTGGTCGCGGCGCTCGTCCACCATGGCGTTGGCGTAGAGCCACGGCAGAAGTGAAAGATTAGCCGGCAGGATATCGATGGTCACTTCGGTCATCACGCCGGAAATGCGCTGGCTGATCTCTTCCATCAGCGCATCGACGCCCTCGCCTGTTACGGCGGAAATGGCGCGGACATTGGCGGTGGCTGCGGCCTTGTCGGCAATTGCCTCGTGGGCCTCCGGCTCCAGCCGGTCGATCTTGTTCCAGACTTCGAGAATGCGGTCGTCGACTTCCTGCCCCTCGATGCCGAGATCGGCCAGGATGCGCATGACGTCGCCGGCCTGCGCTGCATTGTCCGGATCGGACATGTCGCGCACATGCAGGATGAGGTCGGCTTCCAGCACCTCTTCCAGCGTCGCGCGGAAGGCGGCGACCAGATGGGTTGGAAGATCCGAGATGAAGCCCACGGTGTCGGAAAGAATGACCGTGCGGCCTTGCGGCAGCTTCATCCGGCGCAGCGTCGGATCAAGCGTGGCAAACAGCATGTCCTCGGCGAGAACGCCTGCCCCGGTAATCCGGTTGAATAGCGTCGACTTCCCGGCGTTAGTATAGCCGACGAGCGCCACAATCGGATGCGGCACCTTCTTGCGCTTGGCGCGGTGCAGCTGTCGGGTGCGGCGCACCTGTTCGAGTTCCCGCTCCAGCTTGACGATCTTGTCCTGCAGGATGCGGCGGTCGGCTTCGATCTGCGTTTCGCCGGGGCCGCCCATGAAGCCCGCGCCACCGCGCTGGCGTTCAAGGTGGGTCCAGCTGCGAACGAGGCGGCCCTTCTGATAGTTGAGATGCGCCAACTCGACCTGCAGCGTGCCTTCCTTGGTGGAGGCGCGGCGGCCGAAGATTTCGAGGATGAGGCCCGTGCGGTCGATGACCTTGGCCTTCCACTCGCGCTCAAGATTGCGCTGCTGCACCGGCGTCAGCGGATGATCGACAATGATCAGCCCGGCGTTCTCGGCTTTCGCCAACTCGCCGATCTCCTCCACCTTGCCCGTCCCCATCAGGGTTGCCGGGCGCGGCTGCGAGACGCTGACGATCACGCCGCCTGCAATCTCGAGATCGATGGCGCGGGCAAGGCCCGTCGCCTCTTCCAGCTTGGCTTCGTTGCTGCGGGGAGCCACAGTCGCCGTCTCGCCCTTCGGGTGCGGGTGCTTCAGCACCGGCACGACGACGAGCGCGCGCATGTCGTCACGCGGAACGTCGTGTTCCGCGCCCGATGCGTCGGTCGTTTCAATTTCTTCTGTAATGGCCTTGATCCGTCAGCCCGCGTCTTCGCCTTCGAACATCTGCACGGGCTGCCCCGGCATGATAGTCGATATCGCGTGCTTGTAAACCAGCTGCGAATGTCCGTCCCTGCGCAACAGGACGCAGAAATTGTCGAAGGAGGTCACCACGCCGGTGAGTTTTACGCCGTTGATCAGGAAGATCGTCAGCGAAATCTTCTGCTTTCTGACGGTATTGAGAAACAGGTCCTGGAGGTTCTGAGAACGTTCCGCCATATGCGCCGCTACTTTCTTATGTGCCGGCGTTCGGGACGCCGCTCGGAATGAAATGATGTCCCCGCAAACCCTCACTTTTGCGGCAATAGGAGACTCGTATCAAATGAATGTCTTTTCCGCAATGTCGAAAAAGGCTTCTCTGATCTGCTTTGAAACAAGACCGGGATGACCGTTCCCGATCGTCTTTCCGTCAATGGAAACGACAGGAAAACAGATACTTGTCGCAGCGGTGATGAAAACCTCGCGCGCGTTCAGCATGTCCTCCACCGTGAAGCGCTCTTCGCGGATTTCGATCCCTTCCTTCGCCGCGACATCGAGAAGCGTCGTGCGTGTGATCCCGCGGAGAATGCCGTGCTCGGCCGGCCGCGTGCGGACAATTCCGTCTGCCCCAACCATCCAGACATTGGTCGCCGCGCCCTCTGTCACGAAGCCTTCTGCATCGACATAGATGGCTTCCTGGGCGCCCTGCTCCCTGGCCGCCTGACGTGCCATGGCATTGGGAAGAAGGCCAACCGTCTTGATATCCACCCGGTCCCAGCGGTTGTCCGGCAGGGTGATGGCGCGGATACCATCGGCATTCTTCTTGTCGATTGCTTTGCGGTCAGTGTTCTTCGCGGTGATGACGATAGAGGGCTTGACCGAGTGCGCGGGATAGGCGTGGTCACGCCTCGCGACGCCGCGCGTCACCTGCATGTAGAACATACCGTTGGTCACGCCGTTCTTTCGCAGCACCTGCCGGATGACGAGGATGAGTGCTCGCCGGTCCATCGGCCACCCGATAGACAATTCCGAGAGCGAACGTCCCAGACGGTCCAGGTGACGCGTCATGTCCACGATCATTCCTTGGCGCACTTCGCACACCTCATAGACGCCATCGGCAAACTGATAGCCGCGATCCTCGATATGAACGGCGGCATCGGCGTGCTGGACATAGCGACCGTTGACATAGGCAATTCTGGACATTCGAATTTTCCGGACAAAAGAAAGGATGCGGGTGCTTTTGCTTAAACGCCCAGAGACTTCAGTTTCCGATGCAGCGCCGACCGTTCCATGCCGACAAACTCCGCCGTGCGCGAGATATTGCCGCCGAAGCGGTTGATCTGCGCCATCAGGTAGTCGCGCTCGAACAGTTCGCGCGCTTCCCTAAGCGGAAGCGTCATGATGTGCTGGTCGCCCTGCGCCGAAATCTTTGGCATCATATCGACGACGTCCGGCGGGAGGTGGTCGGCCGTGATCGTTGTTTCGCCGCTCTCCGGTCTCGCCAGGATCAGCACGCGCTCGATGACGTTGCGCAGCTGACGGATATTTCCCGGCCAGTCGTGGGCCTGAAGTACCGCGAGGGCATCGTCCGCCACGCGCCGAGCCTTCATGCCCGCCTGCTCGCTGATCTGGCGCATGAAAAGATCGACGAGGAAGGGAATGTCCTCGCGTCGCTCTGCGAGCGCCGGCACCTTGATCGGCACGACCGCTAGGCGATGGTATAGGTCCTCGCGGAAACGCCCCTCGCCGATCTGGCTTTCCAGATTGTAGGCGGTCGAGGAGATGATGCGCACATCCACCTTCACACGCCTCGAACCGCCGACGCGCTCGAACTGCTGGTCGACCAGTACGCGCAGGATCTTGTTCTGCGTCTCGCGCGGCATCTCGCCGACTTCATCGAGATAGAGCGTGCCGCGATGTGCCTCTTCCAGCGCGCCCGTGCGGCGTGCCTGCCCCGGCTGGCCTTCGGTGCCGAACAGCGCCATTTCCATGCGCTCGGGCGTGATGGTCGCGGCGTTCAGCGCCACGAAAGGACCGTCGGCACGTGCGGACTTCTTGTGGATCATTCGCGCCACCAGTTCCTTGCCGGAGCCGGAGGGGCCAAGGATCATGATGCGGCTGTTGGTCGGGGAGATCTTCTCGATCGTCTGGCGCAATTGCGAAACGGCAACCGAGGTGCCGATCAGTTCCACCGGATCGCCGGAGCGCTTCTTCAGCTCGCTCACTTCCTTGCGAAGCTGCGAGTTCTCAAGCGCCCGCTCTGCTACCAGGATCAGCCGGTCAGCCTTGAAGGGCTTTTCGATGAAGTCATAGGCGCCACGATGGATGGCCGAGACAGCCGTCTCGATATTGCCATGGCCGGAAATCATGACGACGGGAATGTCCGGGTGGCGCGCCTTGATTTCGTCGAGCAGCGCAAGACCGTCGAGCTTGCTGCCCTGCATCCAGATATCGAGGAAGATCAGCCGCGGCACACGGTCGCTGATGGCGGCGAGCGCACTGTCGCTGTCATGCGCGGTGCGAGTCTCGTGCCCCTCGTCGGATAGTATACCGGACACCACTTCGCGGATGTCCTGTTCGTCGTCCACGATAAGAATATCAGACGCCATTGACTGCTTCCTTCATTTCCATGTCGACCTGCGGCTGGGCTTCGGTCCGGGGCAGATACACCCGGATCATCGCGCCGCGCCCGTGGTCGAATTCGTCCGGCGCGTCGTGCAATTCAAGCTCGCCGCCGTGTTCTTCTATGATCTTCTTGACGATGGCGAGGCCAAGCCCGGTCCCCTTCTCCCGCATCGTGATATAGGGCTCGAGAATGCTGTTGCGGTTTTCGGTCGGCAGCCCCTTGCCGTTGTCGATGATATCCACGACGAAACGTTCGCCCGAAGCATCCGCGCGCGCCCGCACCATGATCCGGTTTTCCTCGCGCGCAGCCTCCGCCGGCACCGCTTCGATCGCCTCCACGGCGTTCTTCACCAGATTGCCGAAGGCCTGGCCGAGCATGCGCGAGTCGAAAACGCCGTCAAGCGCCTGATCGCCGAGATCCTTTTCGAAGCGGACATGCGTGTTGCCCATTTCGCGCAGGAAGACGGCATCTTTCAGGATATCGCGCAGATCGCAGGCTGCCTTGGTCGGTTTCGGCATACGCGCAAAGGAGGAGAACTCGTCCACCATGCGGCCAATGTCGCCGACCTGCCGGACAATCGTATCCGTGCACTGGTCGAAGACCTCGCGGTCGTCCTGGTTGATCTGCTTGCCATAGCGGCGGCGGATACGCTCCGCGGAAAGCTGGATCGGCGTCAGCGGGTTCTTTATTTCGTGGGCGATACGGCGCGCCACGTCTGCCCATGCCGTCGAACGCTGCGCGATGACAAGATCTGTAATGTCGTCGATCGTCAGTACCCAGGAGCTCTTGGCATCGTCGGACTCTTCGCGCGTCATCTGAACATTGAGCGTCCGCTCACGACCATTGATCCTGAGATTGATCTGCCTGCGATAGCTCGCCCGCCCGCGTGCCACGGCCTCGGTAAAGACCTCGTCCACCTCCGGCGAAAGCTCGCCCAGCGTGTGCCCGACGATGTCATCAGCCTGGCGCCCCACGAAAACCTCGGTCGAAGGATTGGCCACAGTGATGCGGCCATCCTCCTCGACGCCAATCACCGCAGCGTTGACACCAGAAAGCACAGCTTCGATGAAACGACGGCGGTCATCCACTTCGTCCTTGGCCGCCAGAACCTCGTCGCGCTGCGATCGGATTTCGGCGATCATCTTGTTGAAGGTCCGCGAAAGGCTGCCGACGTCTCCATCGGCTGCGCGCACGGGCACGATCACATTCATGTTGCCGGTTGCCACACTGTCCGCGGCACTGATTAGAAGCCGGATTGGCCGTACAAGACGGTCGGCGATCGCAATGGCGGTCCAGATGGCGGCGAGCAGCACGATCAGGGCGAAGCCGAGATAGAGGATACCGAAAGCGACCTGCAGCGACATGCGCCCTGCCTCCATCGCACGGTATTCCTGCGTATTTTCCTCCATCAGCCGCAGCGCCGACATGACGTTCGGATCAACCGCGCGGATCGTATAAAGAAATGAACCGGGAATTTCATCCAGTTTGATGACGGCGCCCACGAGGTTGGTTACCCCAGGAGGGATCAGCGTCGGCTGCCCGGCGACAGAACTGTCCAGCGCATCTTTCGGAATCGCGGGTAGCGGCTTTTCGGTCTCAACTTCCGCCTGCACGATAACGCTGCCATCTGAGCGAACCAGAAACGCGCCGAGCATCCCGCGACCCCGTGCCTGTCTCGTCATGAGGTCGATAAAGCCTGTCCGGTCGAGGCTGTAGAGCGCGCGGTTCCTATCGAGATCGTTCGCCATCGAGGCCGTCTGGCCCTGAAGATAGCTGGCGTTTTCAAGAACATAAGCTTGCGCCACATTGATCGATGAATTGACGATCGACTGCGTCCTGATCGAGAACCAACGATCAAGGCCCGCCTGCAGGGTGAACGAGGCAAAGATCGCAACCAGTACTGCAGGCAGGATGGCAACAATCGAAAACAGCGACACAATGCGGACATGGAGACGCGCGGCAGCTCGCCCACGGCGCCGCGCCTTGATCAGACGCAGCACCTCGCGACCGATGAGATACATGAGCCCGAAAACGAACAGGCCATTGATGACGGCTGATGCAATGACGACATCGGTTTCCGGCGCAATCGGCGTCAAGCCGAGGAGCACAAAGAGCGTGATGGTCGACGACGTCAGTGCGCCGCCCGCCAGGATCAGTCCCGGCAATGCAAAATAGGCACGCCTGTCCTGAGCACCCAAACCGATCGCGCCGTCGTCATCCGTTGCAGCGATGCTGCCTGCCATGAATACAATCTCCCAGTCTCCCGGTGGAAACCAACGGAAGACGCGCCGCAGCCTGCACGGATTCGTAGACATGAACCTCGCGAGTCACGCAGCAAGTCGTGACTTTCAAGCAACATATTGTGGCGAAATTGCAACGCCTGGCAAGGGGTAATCAGTTCGTACGGGCGCTTCTATACACGGAAACGCCAAGCTCCCTGATCTTCTTTCTGAGCGTATTGCGATTGAGGCCAAGCACTTCGGCTGCCTTGATCTGGTTTCCACGCGTGGCGGTCAGGACGGCCAGAATGAGCGGATATTCAAGCTCGGCCAGAACCCGGTTGTACAGACCGGGCGGAGGCAGGTCCTCCCCGAAGCCCGAGAAGTAGGTTCGCATGTTTTCCTCGACCGCCTGCGAGATGGTCACCGGGCCTGAACGTCCTGCCACCTTGTCCAGGGGGCTGTCCGGAATATCGGGCCTGAGTTCGGTATCGATGATTTCGCGGGTAATCACGTCCTGCGGATAAAGCGCTGTCAGGCGGCGAATGAGGTTCTCGAGTTCGCGCACATTGCCGGGCCAGGGGTAGGACTTCATGGCCTCGATCGCCTCGGCATCGAAGCGCTTGACGTCCAGCCCTTCCTTCTCTGCGCGCGTCACGAAGTGGCGCACGAGATCCGGAATATCTTCCGAACGGTCACGCAGCGGCGGCAGCCGCAGCGGTACGACGTTCAGGCGGTAATAAAGGTCTTCGCGGAACAGGCCCTGATTGATCAGGTTCTTCAGATCCTTGTTGGTGGCCGCCACGATCCGCACGTCGGTGCGGATCGGCGTCCGCCCGCCAACGGTTGTATATTCTCCTTGCTGCAGAACGCGCAGGAGGCGCGTCTGTGCATCCATCGGCATATCGCCGATTTCGTCGAGGAAGAGCGTGCCGCCCTCGGCCTGCTCGAAGCGGCCGGTTGAACGGTTCTGCGCGCCGGTGAATGCGCCCTTCTCGTGACCGAAGAGTTCCGACTCGATCAGATCTCGCGGAATGGCTGCCATGTTGATGGCAACGAAGGGCCCGTTGCGGCGCTTGCCATAATCATGAAGCGCGCGGGCAACCAGTTCCTTGCCGGTGCCGCTTTCGCCGGTGATCATCAGCGTCAGATCCGTCTGCATGAGGCGGGCGAGCACCCGGTAAATTTCCTGCATGGCGGCGGAACGGCCGACCAACGGCATGCCGTCCTGCTGATCGTCCTCCAGCTCCGGCGCCTTCTGCTTCGGCTCGGAGAGCGCGCGTTTGACGATGGCGAGCAGCTCGGTGAGATCGAAGGGCTTCGGCAGGTAATCGTAGGCACCCTTTTCGGAGGCCTTGATCGCCGTCATGAATGTGTTCTGCGCGCTCATGACGAGGACGGGCAGTTCC
Organism: Limnomicrobium aquaticum; assembly: GCF_040545545.1. Classification (NCBI taxonomy): domain Bacteria; kingdom Pseudomonadati; phylum Pseudomonadota; class Alphaproteobacteria; order Hyphomicrobiales; family Rhizobiaceae; genus Limnomicrobium; species Limnomicrobium aquaticum. The sequence goes on along the minus strand of NZ_JBEPMB010000001.1, from coordinate 936,339 downwards.
GGCCGCGCCTTCTTGATGCGCGGCAGCAGGTCGAAAGCGTTTTCGTCCGGCATGATGACATCGGTGATGACGATATCGCCCTCGCCGCCTGCCACCCAGCGCCAGAGCGTCGCTGCGTTGGAGGTGATGCGGACATCGTAACCGGCGCGCGAGAGCGCCTGGTTGAGCACGGTGCGGATGGCGGCGTCGTCGTCGGCTACAAGAACCGTGGCGCTGGTCATGGGCTTATCCTGCCTGTTCGTCATTGCGCGAATTGTCAGCCGTGTCGGTAGAGACGGGCATGAGAACGCGGAACGTGGTGCGGTTGGTCTGGCTGTCGCATTCGACAATACCCCCATGCGCGCCGATGATCTTGGCGACAAGGGCAAGGCCGAGACCGGAACCGTTGGTCTTGGTGGTGATGAAGGGGTCGAAGAGATGCGGCACGAGGTCCTGCGGAACGCCGGGACCATTGTCATGCACGCAGAATTCCAGCGGAAGCGAGATCTTCTCGCGTGTCCCGGCAACCGACAGGCGGATGCCCGGCCGGTAGGCGGTCGACAGCACGATCTCGCCGTCCGGCTTGTTGCCGATCGCCTCGGCCGCGTTCTTCACGAGGTTCAGGAACACTTGAACCAGCTGGTCGCGATTGGCATAGACTGGCGGCAGCGAGGGGTCGTAATTCTCGACGAACTTGATGTCGCGGGCAAAGCCGGCCTGCGCGATCGCCTTTACGCGATCGAGCACGACGTGGATATTGATCGGCATGCGATCGACCGGCCGCTCGTCGGAGAAGACCTCCATGCGATCGACCAGCGACACGATCCGGTCAGTCTCGTCGCAGATCAGCTGTGTCAGCGAACGGTCCTCCTCGCCGACGGAGGTTTCAAGTAGCTGCGCAGCACCACGAATGCCCGACAGCGGGTTCTTGATTTCATGCGCCAACATCGACGCCAGACCGCTGACCGAGCGGGCAGCCGCGCGGTGCGTCAACTGCCGGTCGATCTTGTCGGCCATGGAGCGCTCCTGGAACACGACGACGACCGAACCCGGCGTCGTCAGGACCGGAGCGACATAGATGTCCACCAGCTTGTCAGAGCCAAGACGCGGCGAGGACAGATCGACGCGGTATTCGTTGACCGGCGCACGACGCTCGCGCACCTGTTCGATCAGCGCCAGAAGCGGGCTGCCGAAGGGGATGAGCGCCTCGATGACATAGCGCGACAGATGCGCGGCGCTGGCGCCGAAAAAGGCCTCCGCCTCCCAGTTGGCGAAGACGACATAGCCATCGGCATTCAGCATGATCACGGGGTTCTGTATGGCGTTCAGAACCGGCAGCGCGAGCGCTTCCATTGATTCCGGCGACATGGCGGGTGGCTTGGCGGTCATGCGGCCTCTCCGAGTTCCGTGCTCGTGGTTTCGGCGGCAAGGAGAGCTTCGCGAAGCCCCTTCACGACCATTTCGGGATCATGCGAGGTCATGATCGACGCGCGCATGGACGGGTCCATGCCTTTGGCATGCCGGTCGAGATACCAGCCCACATGCTTGCGCGCATGGCGCAGCCCGCCTTCGACACCATAGAAGGACAGCATGTCTCGATAGTTCTCTTCGGCAATATCTGCGATCTCTGAAATGGCGGGGATTTCGCAGGCGCCGGCTATTCGTCCGCAGAGCCATGGCTGCCCCTGGCTCGCACGCCCGACCATCACCGCATCCGCGCCCGATCGGCGCAGGATTTCCTCCGCGTCGGCAGCTGTGGCGACATCACCGTTGGCGACCAGCGGCAGACTGATTGCCTCGCGCACGGCGCGAATCGCATCCCAGTCCGCCTTGCCTTCATAGAACTGCATGCGGGTGCGGCCATGCACCGTAATCATCTTGACGCCGGCATCTTCGCAACGCTTCGCAATTTCCGGCGCATTCATGGACGTCTCGTCCCAGCCGAGCCGCATCTTCACTGTGACCGGCACAGAAATCGCCGCGACGGTGGCCTCCACCAGAGAAAGCGCCAGATCCGGGTCGCGCATCAGGGCCGAGCCGGAATAGCCGCCAATGACCTTCTTGGCCGGGCAGCCCATGTTGATGTCGATGATATCCGCGCCCTCACCCTCGGCGATCCTCGCTGCTTCTGCCATCCAGCGCGCCTCGCGCCCGGCCAGCTGCACCATGTGCGGACGCGCGCCCGTGCCTTTCAGCCGCTGGCGCGATTCGCGCATGTCTCGCACCAGTTCGCCGCTCGCCACCATCTCAGTTACGGTCAGTCCCGCGCCATAGCGCCATGCCAATTTACGGAAAGGCAGATCGGTCACGCCCGACATGGGCCCGAGGATCACGCGGTTGCGAATTTCGGCCGATCCGACAGAAAACGCAGATGAGAGACTTACGCGATGCAAATGATTATCTTTCGTGCATCAATTTAATTTGCACCTTTTTTAGACACTTGGGTGGCTCTTGCCAAGGGGGCTGGGGCAAAGGTCTCAAAAAAGCTTTGGACTGGAAAAAATACTCTTACACTTGTATGGCCTTGGCACCTGCAGGGCCCCGGCACCGTTAATGCCTCGGCACCCGCAAGACCTGATGCCGTCGCGGCGTGCCATACGGGACGTTTTTGACGGATACAAGACAACAGCTTGGATTTTGAGACATGAATGACATGGCGGAACAGGCCGGAGACTGCGCTTTCGTTGTCGTCGCAGCAGGTCGGGGCGAGCGCGCCGGCGCGCCGCATGAGGGCCCGAAGCAATACCGCCCCATCGGCGGTAAAGCCGTGATCCGCCATGCGCTCGAAGCTATCCTGGCCTGGCCGCGAAGTGGGACCGTCGTCGTGGTCATTCATCCGGACGATGAGGCCCTGCTGGTGAGTGCGGTAGCCGGCATGCCGGGCGCCGAGCGGCTGACCGTCGTCCATGGCGGCCCCACCCGCCAGCATTCAGTTCTCTATGGGCTGGAAGCGTTAATCGCCGCGGCGCCGCGCTATGCCTTCATTCACGATGCCGTGCGTCCCTTCGTGACATCGGTCTTCATGGATGGAATCGCGGCCCTTCTCGACGGCGGCGCAAAGGCCGCCCTGCCCGCGCTCGCCGTTCCGGATACATTGAAGCGCGCAGAAGCCGGACGGATCACGGCCACCGTCGACCGTGCTGGCCTCTATGCAGCCCAGACACCCCAAGCCTTTGATTATGCGTCAATCCTCGACGCGCATCAGCAGGCAGCCTCCGCTGGCGACTTCTCCTTTACCGACGATGCGGCCATCGCCGAATGGGCGGGTCATGACGTCAGCCTCGCGGAAGGTTTGGCGGGCAATGTCAAGCTGACGGTGAAGCGCGATATCGACCTCGCCGATGAAAGGCTCAGACGCACCATGATTGCCGATGTCCGTTGCGGAAACGGCTATGATGTCCATCAACTTGTCCCCGGCGACGGGGTCACGCTTTGCGGCGTCTTCATTCCCCACGAAAAGGCGCTCTCCGGCCATTCGGATGCCGACGTGGCGCTGCACGCCCTGACTGATGCCCTGCTCGCCACCTGCGGCGCTGGCGACATCGGCGACCACTTCCCGCCATCTGATCCGCAGTGGAAGGGCGCAGCCTCGCGCATTTTCCTGGAAAAGGCCGCGTCGATCGTGCGCGAGCGCGGTGGCGTAATCACGAATGCCGACGTCTCGATCATCGCCGAACGCCCGAAGGTGGGGCCGCATCGCGAGACGATGCGCGCGAACATGGCCGCGATCCTCGGCGTCACGATCGACCGCTGCTCGGTCAAGGCAACGACTAACGAAAAGATCGGCTTTGTCGGCCGCGAGGAAGGCATAGCGGCCATAGCGACCGCGACAGTTATCTATGAAGGAGGCCGGTCATGACCGCCCATGCAGAAAACGTCGAACTGGCCCGTCAGGTGATCGATGCCTGCCGCGTGCGCAACATCATGATCGCGGCTGCAGAATCCTGCACCGGCGGCCTGATCGCGACGACGCTCACCGAAATCCCCGGCTCGTCCGCCGTATTCGACCGCGGCTTCGTGACCTATTCGAATACGTCGAAGATCGAGATGCTCGGCATTTTCCCAATCACGATCAAGCAATATGGCGCTGTCTCCAAGGAAACCGCCATGGAGATGGCCCATGGCGCACTCGCACGTTCGGAGGCAGGCCTTTCCATCGCCTGCACCGGTATTGCCGGCCCGGATGGCGGGACGCCCGACAAACCCGTCGGCCTCGTCCACATCGCAGCCAAGCATTATAACGGCACGCTTCTTCACCGGGACATGCACTATGGCGATATTGGCCGCGCAGCAGTTCGCTTCGCAACGGTCAAGACGGCGCTGGAAATGATGCTGAAGCTCGCGGTCATCGATCCGAACTACAAGGGATAGCATCGGCGCGCCCGCCAAATACGAGAGCGCAATCCACTCAATGCTCCGGCCGCGAAACGCCCCAGAGCCGCCACGGCGCCCACCAGGCAAAACGCTTCTCCAGTACCTCCGGCACGGGATCATAACCCCACGTGCCGCCCGGTCCGCAGCGCATGAAGCGAAAGAGTGCCATGAACGCCCCCTTCCAGAGCCCATACCGCGCCACCGCCTCGTAGCCATATTCCGAACAGGTCGGAGAATGGCGGCAGGACTGGCCGATGAGAGAGGACAGCGTGAGTTGGTAGGCGCGGATGAGGGCAAGGCCCATAAGCCGGCCCGGCGTCTTCGGGAATTGGCCCTGCCAGTTGCGAGAACGGGGATGGTGGTGGTCAGCGCACAAGGTGCCCCCTCACCCCGCCGCAACCTTCGCGCCCGCTTCGATCTGATCGAGACAGTCGCAGACAGCGTCGAAGGTAAGCATGGTGGAGGCGTGGCGGGCCTTGTAGTCCTTGACGGGCTTGAGGAACCGCATGTCCTCGAAGCGTCCTGACGGCCCCTCGCCGTCAGCCTTCAGCATGGCGAGCATGTCACTCTTCGCCTGGCGCACCTCGTCCGGCGTCGCGCCGATCACATGGCGGGCCATGATGGACGACGAGGCCTGACCGAGCGCACAGGCCTTCACGTCATGGGCAAAATCGGCAACCTTGCCGTCCTCGACCTTGAGGAAAACCCGCACCTTAGAGCCGCAGAGCTTGGAATGCGCGTTTGCCGTCGCATCCGCATCGTCAAGGCTGCCGAGGCGCGGAATATTGCCGGCGAATTCGAGAATGCGGGCATTATAGATATCGTCGATCATGGCCTTGAACCGGGTGAGATGTCAGCGGCGGCAGATGCTGCCGAAAGCTGACAATGCGTTCGCCAATTGCCTCTTTCCTTGAGGAGCAAACTTACTATATCTTATGTCGTGGATAGAGGCGCGTTTTGCAAGCAGCAAAACAGCGCCTTTTGTCTCCGAAATTTCCAAATGGATACATCCGTTTGAAAGTTTCGTGCGTAATTGGATCAGAGTTTGGCGGATGCGTTCTCTTTTTCCGGGAACAAAACCGCTACAATGGGAAACCGTGCAGGAGACCGCGCCTTGAACGCGGATCGAAAGCCCCGGAGCCCGCCATGGCGTATTAGGACCTTCTCTCGGAAGGCCCTGCGTGCCGGTCTGGCGGTCCGAACCAAAACGATCTCGCCTCGCGTCGAGGCAGGTCAGGAGGCCAGAATGGACGCAGTTGTAACACGTATCGGCTCCGCCAACACCGAAGCCAATCGCCCGAGCCAGAAGGACGCCGAAGACGCCGTCCGTACGCTCCTTGCATGGGCCGGCGAAGACCCGACCCGCGAGGGACTGCTCGACACGCCGAAGCGCGTCGCCAAGGCCTACAAGGAGCTCTTCGGCGGTTACGACGAGGACCCGGTCGAGGTTCTGGGCCGCACCTTCGAGGAAGTGGCCGGCTATGACGACATGGTGCTTGTCGCCGACATTCCGTTCTTCTCGCATTGCGAACACCACATGGTGCCGATTATCGGCAAGGCGCATGTCGCCTATATGCCGGATGGTCGTGTGCTTGGCCTGTCCAAGGTTGCCCGCGTGGTCGATATCTTCGCCCGCCGCCTGCAGACGCAGGAATCGATGACCGCGCAGATCGCCTCCGCGATCGATACGACGCTGGCGCCGAAGGGTGTGGCCGTGATGATCGATGCGGAGCACATGTGCATGTCCATGCGCGGCATCAAGAAGCAGGGCTCGACGACGCTGACGACGACGTTCACCGGCGACTTCAAGACGGATGCGGCCCTCCAGGCTCGCTTCATGACCATGCTGTACGGCCGGAAGTAAGTTTCATGTCCCTTACATTTGCTCCGCCCCCTTCTGACAAGGCGGAACTGGAAGGCGATGGCGCCTTTACCCCCAAGTTCGACCGCGACGGCCTCGTCACGGCCGTCGTGACCGATGCGCGCGACGGCGAACTCCTCATGGTCGCGCACATGAACGATGAGGCGCTGGCGCTCACCCTCGAAACCGGGATCGCGCATTATTACAGCCGCTCTCGAAACATGATTTGGAAGAAGGGTGAGACCTCTGGCAATCTCCAGACGGTCAAGGAATTGCGCACCGACTGCGATCAGGACGCTGTCTGGCTGAAGGTGGAAGTCGCTGGCCATGATGCGACCTGCCACACTGGCAGGCGCTCGTGTTTCTATCGTGTCGCAAGGACCGAGGATGGCCGTGCAGTGGTTGAAATCACGGATCACCATCGCCACTTTGATCCCGCAGACATATATAACAAAAATTAGGCATATGCCCTGAAACGATACAGCGGCTCCGGGCGTTTACGGTTTTGAAAGGCTCAAGCGCGCCTAATGTGTTTGAACGGTGAACGTTCAGCGCTGTATGGGGAGTATCATGCTGAACTGGAGTTTGAAACGCGACAACGCCAATCAGTTGCAGGCCGACAAGGCCCTGACTCCTGACATCCCCTCCACTCCTCTCATACCCGAACCCAAGCGACCCGAACCGCGCATTGCGCTCGCCCTTGGCGGCGGTGCTGCCCGCGGCTGGGCCCATATCGGCGTGCTGCGCGCACTCGACGAAGAAGGCATCAAGATCGGCATGGTCGCCGGCACATCGATCGGCGCGCTGGTCGGCGGCTGCTATCTGGCCGGCAAGCTCGATGAGCTTGAGAGCTTCGCCCGATCGCTCACCATGCGCCGCATCGCCGCCTTCCTCGACTTCACCATCGGCGGCGGCGGGCTGCTCGGCGGCCTGCGGCTGACCAAGCGCATGCAGGAACATCTCGAAGGCCTGTCGATCGACGATCTCGACCGTCCCTTTGTAGCTGTGGCCACGGAACTCAAGACAGGTCACGAAGTCTGGATGCATTCCGGCTCGCTGATCACCGGCATCCGCGCGTCTTATGCGCTTCCCGGCATTTTCGAACCGATCATCTGCAACGGCCGGGCGCTGGTCGATGGCGCGCTGGTCAATCCCGTGCCTGTCTCCGTCTGTCGCGCATACGAACAACAGCTCGTGGTGGCCGTGAACCTGCATTACGATCTCTACGGCCGCTCCGCTGTCATCAAGCACACGGCTGCGCACCAGCCGGTGACCTATCGCGACACGCAAACACCCGCCGACAAGGAACAACGCCACGGCGTCACCTCGGTGATGGTCGAAGCGTTCAACATCATCCAGGACCGCATATCGCGGGCACGGCTTGCTGGCGATCCGCCGGACCTGTCGCTGCAGCCGCGCCTTGCCGATATTGGGTTGTCGGAATTCCACCGCGCCGGCGAAGCTATCGACCGTGGCTATCAGGAAGCCAAGGCCAAGATCGGCGAAATCAAGCGCATGCAGGACGTCCTGCTGCGCTGATCTCTCTCACTTCTGACTTGGAAATCAGCGGCGCGGGCCGCGGGCCACGCGCTCGATTTCTTCGCGCACCAGCCGCTCGACCAGGGTCGGCAGATTGTCGTCGAGCCATTCCTGAAGCATCGGCTTCAGCATTTCTTCGGCAATCTCGTCCAGCGAACGCGTCGAACCGCCCAACGCATCGGCCAGTTCCTCGAACGAGCGCGACACCTTCTCTTCCGTCACCGGAGAGAGCAATTGCGCCGGCACGGCGGCCGCAATCTCGTTGCCGATCTGAACAGCAAAACGCTCGATCGGGTCGAGGTCGACGGAATCTGTATCCTCGGAAACGTCAACAGAAGGTTCCGATGCGTGGTCGACAAATTCGAATTGGTCCACGACTGCGTCCTGCTCGTGATAAGCCTGTTCCTGATAGACTTGAACGGGTTCGAAAGCTGCCGGCGTAGCGTCCTGCCAGACGACAGATGACGGAACGGGAGCGTCAGCGACAAATGTTTCGACCGCCTGCGGCGGCACTTCTGTCACAACGGCAACGGGACCGGACTGAACCAGACGTTCTGTGTCATTGGCGGGCGCTGCGGGTGCACGGCGCTCGGAGGCGGCCTTCACGCGCGCGGCCACATCGGCAAGCGACATCGGCCTTGCGGCCGGCTGTTCGAGGCGTTCGGGCGCGCGGGGGGCTGCAACTGATTCGGCGGACTGAACGACAGGCGTCGCCGCAACGGAATCTGCCACCATCATGGCGATATCCTCGTCAATGGTCAGCTCGATCGTCTCCGGCGCGTTCTGCTGCGGTGAAGAATAAGAAGCATTATCAATGCTTTCGACCGGATCGTTGTTTTCGATGATCCGGCGGATCGACGCCAGGATTTCTTCCATAGACGGTTCACGCGCTACATTTGGCTGAGCCATTTTCATCCCCGTTCAACACATCTGCCAGACACGATAATTATTAGCAGACAGTTTACCCTAAATGGGGCGAAAGGGAAAAAGAACAGGACGCGGAGGTTATCCACCGCGCCATCCACAGTTTCGGTCTCTCGTCAGAGAACCCGGAACAAGCCGCACGCTGCGTCGAGATCGATCTTCCGCGCGGCGCGGCGGCGGATGGCTTCCTCATCGTCGCCCCACTGACTGATCTGCCAGTCCTCGTCGACATGGGCGAGCCGCCAGACTTCGTCGGCATCGGCAATCTGTTCAGCGAAGGCGAGCGCCAGGAGCGCCGAGCCAGTCAGCGTCGTCACCGTATGGAGACAGGCGAGACGAAAGGCGTCGTCGTGGCGCTTGAGGCCTGCGCCAAAGGCGGCAATCGCCTCGCGGGGCTGTTCCTGATGCATGACGCCTTCGGCCAGGATGAAGCGGGCGCCGAGGCGGTCCGAGGCCCAGCCCAGGATCGGGTCCCAACTCTCGGCCTGCAACTCTGCAAGCTTCTGCGGTGCATCGGCACGGTAGCAAAGGAGATCGCTGGAGGAGTAGCGCAGGATGTCCTCGAACACCGGCTGCGGGTCGAGCGCTACGCCATCGACAACCGTGTTGACCAGGCGCGTGACCGGCATCGTCAGCGGATTGATGATATCCTTCTGGGCCGCCCATTCGCCTGCCACCATCTCGGCCGCCGTTGGCGTCGGCACAGCGAGCTTGGCCTTGGAGGGCGTGCGCACCGTCTTGCCGTCCAGGAGAACGGAGAAACCGCCCTCGCCGTCTTCACCGACGCTGACGGCATCATAGAAGCGCTTCGGCAGCGGCGTCTTCATCTGGATCTGGGCACGGCGCACCGGGTCCGGATCGGACAGGAAGGCGTCATTGAGGTCGGTCAGGATATCTCGCATGGTTTCTTACCCGAATTGACGGATGAGGTGTGGAATGTCGGTTGTGGCGTCGGCAATCCGGTCAGCGCCGGCACGCTTCAGATCCGCGGCCGCACCATAGCCCCAGGATACGCCGAGCGCATAAGCGCCCGCCGCCTTCGCCATCTCCATATCGTAAATGCTGTCGCCGATGACAATGGTGTCGGCAGGCGAAATTCCCGTTGTGCCGCAGCATTCCAGCACCATGGCCGGATGCGGCTTGGACGGGCAATCGTCGGCGGTGCGGGCGACGACGAAGGTCTCCGTCCAGCCATGCGTTTCGCAGACGAGCTTCAAACCGCGACGTGACTTGCCGGTGACGGCCCCGAGGATCAGGTCGTCCTGCTGCGATAGCGCGGCGATCACACGGTCGATGCCCGGATAAAGCGGCTCTTGAAAACCAGCCTCCAGCCGCGTTGCCGCGAAGATCGACTTGTAATGAGCCATCATGGCAGTAGCCTGCGCGTCCACTGTGTCAAGGCCTCGCATGCGGGCAATGGCGCTATCGAGCGTGAGGCCGATGATCGAATGCGTGGCAGCGGCCTGCGGCTCATCCAGATCGAAATGCCGGAAGGTGCGCACCATGACCTCATGGATCAGATGCGCGCTGTCGACCAGCGTCCCGTCGCAATCGAAGAGAACGAGCTTCATTCGCCGTAGTCCGGCCCGTTCTGGTCAAAGCCCAGCAGGTTCCAGGTCTGCACCATATGCGGCGACAGCGGCGCGGTCACCTTCAGGCGTCCACCCGACGGATGCGGAATGTCGATGTGGCGCGCATGAAGATGCAGCCGGTTCTGGACGCCACCCGGGAAGGTCCAGTTGAGATCGGCCTGGAAATATTTCGGATCGCCGATGATCGGATGGCCGATATGGGCGGCATGGACGCGCAACTGGTGCGTGCGACCGGTATAGGGCTCCATCTCCAGCCAGGCGAGATTCTGCGCCGCCTGTTCAAGCACACGGTAATAGGAGACGGCGTGGTCGGCGCCGTCCTCACCATGCTTGCTGACACGCATGCGGTCACCGTCCGGCGTCTCTTCCTTGACGAGCCATGTCGAGATGCGGCCTTCGCGCTGGCGCGGCACGCCGCTCACCAGCGCCCAATAGGTCTTCTTGGTATCGCGTTCGCGAAACGCGGCCGTCAGCTTCTGGGCAGCGCCACGGGTCCGCGCAACAACCAGGACGCCGGATGTGTCACGGTCGAGGCGGTGAACGAGGCGCGGCTTCTCGCCCTTCTTGCTGGTCCAGGCTTCCAGCATCTTGTCGATATGGCGTGTCAGGCCCGAACCGCCCTGCACGGCGAGGCCGGCCGGTTTGTTCAGCACGAAAACCTTGTCGTCCTCATGCAGGAGCATGCGGGACAGAAGCTCGGCGTCGCCGGAATGCTTGAGTTCCTTGCCGGAAGGCGCGCCGGTGCGCTCCTCGCCCTTGGCGTCGATATCCATGGGCGGAATGCGCACCTTCTGGCCGGCCTGCACGCGCGTGTCCGACTTCACCCGTCCTCCGTCGACGCGGATCTGCCCGGAGCGGAGCAGCTTCTGCAGCGCACCAAACCCGAGCCCCGGATAATGGACCTTGAACCACCGGTCGAGCCGCATCCCGGCCTCGTCCTCGCTCACGTCCCTATGTTCAATGCCAGCCATTCTTGTTCTTCCTTCAACTTGCGCCCGCTTTAGCTGAAATGCGGCAGGAAGGCCAGAGTAAGGGTTATGGGAGCACATTTCCCATGATTGAGGTTGCCACGAGCGAGATAAACGGCACTTCACCCCCAAAATAGATCAATGCAAAAACGCATGACGAAAATCCGTAATCGCAATTTTCAAGGCGCTGGAAATTTCAGATCGCGAACCGCCGTCTCACTTTTGCATACCTCATCGACTCAAATTGGGTCTAAGCTCCGTCTGCAAGGCGCGGCGGCTCGCCGCCACGCCCGTCTTTCCATTGAAAAGGCAGGCGGTAGATCATGACAGACAGGCTAGAACCCAAATTCGTCAGCGTCTTGAAGGAAGGCTACACGCTTTCGCGGCTGAAGGCGGATGCGCTGGCCGGCCTCACGGTCGCGATCGTGGCACTGCCGCTGTCCATGGCGATTGCCATTTCTTCCGGCGTTACGCCGGAGCGCGGGCTCTATACGGCCATCTTCGGCGGGTTTGTCGTGTCGCTCCTGGGCGGCAGTCGCTTTCAGATCGGCGGGCCGGCAGGCGCGTTCATCGTCCTTGTGGCCGCCTGCGTCGCGCGCAACGGCGTCGAGGGGCTGATCCTCGCCACCATGATATCGGGTCTCTTCCTCATTGCCGCGGGCTTCCTGCGGCTTGGCAAATATATCAAATACATTCCCTATCCCGTCACCGTCGGCTTCACCGCCGGCATCGGCGTCATCATCTTCTCCGGCGAAATCCATGATCTCTTCGGGCTGACGACGCAGGGAAAGGAGCCGGGTCCGCTCATCGACAAGCTGATCTATCTTTATGGCTACATGGGCACTGTCAGCGCACAGGCGACTGCCGTTGCGGTGTTCACAATCGCGGTCATTCTGCTCATGAAGCGGTTCATGCCCAACTGGCCGGGTCTGCTGATCGCCGTTGGGCTTTCATCGGTGCTGGCCACCGTTCTCGGGCTGCATGTCGAGACGATCGGTACCCGCTTCGGCGGCATACCGGATGCCATTCCGGTTCCGAATCTCCCACAGATGAGCCTCGACCTTGCTCTCAAGGTGCTGCCCGACGCCATTGCCTTTGCACTGCTCGGCTCGATCGAATCGCTGCTGTCTGCCGTCGTCGCGGACGGCATGTCCGGCCGTCGCCACCGCTCGTCGATGGAACTGATCGGGCAGGGAGTCGCCAACATGACGTCCGCCCTCTTCGGCGGCATCTGCGTCACCGGCACGATTGCCCGCACGGCCACCAATGTCCGCGCCGGCGCAACGAGCCCGGTCTCGGGCATGCTGCACGCGGTCTTCGTGCTGACCTTCCTGCTGGTGGCAGCTCCGCTTGCCAAATACATTCCGCTCGCCGCCCTTGCCGGCGTGCTGGCCTTCGTCTGCTACAACATGATCGAGAAGCAAGCGATCGCCGCCCTCTTCCGCTCGTCCTGGGGCGATGCCATCGTACTTTCGGCCACCTTTCTCGTTGTCATCTTCCGCGACCTGACGGAAGGCATTCTCGTCGGCTTCGTGCTCGGCGCCTTCCTGTTCATCGAGCGCATGGCGAAACATGTTCAGGTCAGCGAGCAGCCGGGCGATCTCTTCGCCGACGATTCGGAAGGTCCGGAGAAGCCCTTCCGCACGACGGACCCCGACACCGCCGTTTATCGAATCTCCGGCGTCTTCTTCTTCGGCGCGGCGGCCACTGTCGCTTCCGTTCTCGACCGCATCGCCGATCGCCACAAGAATTTCATTCTCGACTGCTCCTCTGTGCCCTTCATGGACTCCTCCGCCGCCAACGTTATCGAAGGCGCGGTCCGGAAGGCGCACAGAAATGGCATCCGCGTGCTCATCGCCGGTGCCTCGCCCGATGCGCGCTCAATTCTGGAAGCAAACCACGTGAAGGCGCCGGAGGTCGAGTATTTCGCGACCTTCAAGGAAGCCGCCGCAGCCGTCCATCTGCAACCGCCGCGTTTCGACGGAGCGAACGTCAAGGCATAAGCTGCACGCGCAATAGGCGCTTCCCCCGGCTCCGCTGCCGCGCTATGGAGCGGACCATGTCAGAAGAATCCGCTGCACCCATCATCTATGTCGATGCCGATGCCTGCCCGGTGAAGCCGGAAGTGCTGAAGGTTGCGGAGCGGCACGGCCTGAAAACGGTGTTCGTTGCCAATTCGGGCCTGCGCCCCTCACGCGACCCGATGGTGGTGAACGTCATCGTCAGCGCCGGCTTCGACGCCGCCGACAACTGGATCGCCGAGAATGCCGGCGACCACGACATCGTCATCACCGCCGATGTCCCGCTTGCCGTGCGCTGCGTCGACAAGGGTGCATTGGTGACCGGACCGCAGGGACGCATCTTCGACCGCAGCAACATTGGCATGGCCTCCGCCATGCGCGACCTTGGCCAGCACCTGCGCGAGACCGGCGAAAGCAAGGGCTATAACGCCGCTTTCAGCCCGCGCGACCGCTCGGCCTTCCTTGAAACGCTCGACCGGCTTTGCCGTCGGGCCAAAACCTCACGGGAATCGAAGCCATGAAGATCATTTCCGAGAACGTCTCCTTCGACGGAGTCCAGGGCGTCTACAGCCAAACCTCGAAGATCACCGGCACAGACATGACCTTCGCCGTCTATGTTCCGCCGCAGGCGGCGCATGCACCCTGCCCGGTCGTCTGGTATCTCTCCGGCCTTACCTGCTCCCATGCCAACGTGATGGAAAAGGGCGAATACCGCCGCGCCGCCTCCGAACTCGGCCTCATTGTCGTCTGCCCGGATACCAGCCCGCGTGGAGACGACGTCGCCGACGAGGTTGGCAACTGGCAGATGGGCAAGGGGGCCGGCTTCTATCTCGATGCAACAGAGGCGCCCTGGGCGCAGCACTACCAGATGTATTCCTACATCACGCAGGAACTGCCCATGGTAATTGCCGCCAATTTCCGCGCCGACATGGGCCGTCAGGGCATCTTCGGCCATTCCATGGGCGGCCACGGCGCGCTGACCATCGCTCTGAAAAACCCCGAGCGCTACAAGAGCTGCTCGGCCTTTGCCCCCATCGTCAATCCGATGGAGGCTGACTGGTCCGTGCCGGCCTTCGAGAAATATCTCGGCAACGACCGTGCCGCCTGGCGTCCATACGACGCCTGTGCGCTCATCGAAGATGGCGCGCACTTTCCGGAATTCCTGATAGATCAGGGCGTCGCCGACAGCTTCCTGCATAAGGGCCTGATGCCGTGGAAACTGGAAGAGGCGGTGAAGGGCACGGGGATCGGCCTCGTGCTCAACATGCGCGAACGCTACGACCATTCCTACTACTTCATCTCGACCTTCATGGCCGATCACCTGAAATGGCACGCGGAGCGGCTGGCCTGACGGTCAACCTCTCACCTTCATTTGCGCAGGCTGAAATCTCCGGAAATCAGCGAACCCTGCGGACACGATGCCAGCGATTCTCCAGCACAGGTCGCATCCGGAACCGGAACGTTTTGAGCCGGCACACTGCCGGTCTTTGTCTGATCTTGCGAGGTTTCCGTGCCCGCCGCGGCTCGCATCAGCGTCTCCAGCGCATTGCTTGACAGCTCAGGATCGCTGGAAGCTTTCTCCTTGCCCGTAACGGAGGGTTTTGCCGCGACGGTCTTTTTCGTCTGGGCTCCGGAGGGCTTCGAATTGGAAGCCGTTTCTGCAGGAGACGCCGGCAGATTGAAATTCCGCCGAACGCGCGCAGAGATGCCCGCTGCAAGCTGGGTCGAGGCGCGGGCCTCGTCCCCCGATGCGGCATCTTCATGGAACGTCGCCGTCTGTACAACTTTCCCGCCAGCAACCTGCTTCAGCGTCACGGTAACATCCGCCCCGGCCTTGTAACCGGTGGCCACGCGTGCGCCGGAAAAGCCGGAAATGGTGACAGACATCTGCACCGGCGTTGCGCCGGACTTCGGCGAGGCAGAACGGATGGCAGACACGAGATCGTCGCTGACAGCTTCTGACACTGCCTGCGGTGCGACACCTGACATGGATACCGACTTGATCGCATAGGACTGGAGGTCGGCCGAGGTCGGGGCAAAGGCCGTCGTCATGCACCCAGACAGAACAGCGGCGGCAAAAGCCCCCAAGACCGTCGTGAGAAAAAATCGAACCATTGCGAATCCCGTACTGCAAACCAAACGTTCGCGTACGAAGTTACGCCAATTGGCTGACGAAACAACGAAAAGCGAGAACGCCTCAGTTGCCGTCCACAGTCCTGAGACCAATCCAGGCATCCTTGACTGCCTGGTAATGCTCTTCCGGCTTGTATTCAGCGACCTGAAGCCCCTGGGTCTGCACAGTCAGCTGCCCGGAGGCTGCCAGAACGCCATAGCTGGCAACCACGAGATCGTGCTGGGCCTGTGCAAGGTTGAGCTTTGCAGTGAGCACCGTCTGCTGGGAGTTCAGCACATCAAGCGTCGTCGCCTGGCCGACATTGCGCTCTTCAATCACGCCCGAAAGTGCAAGGTTCGAGGCGGATACGGCCTGTTTGTTGGCCGTGATGGAAGCGCTGGCGGCCTGCATCTGAGCGTAAGCCGACACGACCGACTGACGGACCGAAAGACGGGCTGAATCGACCTTGATCTGGTTCGCGCCCATGGTCTCCTTGGCCTGCCGCACTGCGCCATACTCCGCACCACCCTTGTAGAGCGGAATGGTCAGCTGAGCGGTAACGCTCGCCGAGTTGTAGATACGCGGGCTCGAAAGCGACGAAGGATTGCCGTAGTTGCGGCCTACCGAACCCTGGATCGCAACGCCCGGAAGCAGGGCCCCCTCGGCGGTCTTCACCTGATAACCCGAGGCATCAGCGACATGCTGTGCAGCGAGGATGGACGGGTGCTCCTGCAGCCCGAGCGCAACGGCCTTGTCGAGCGTCGCCGGCATGCCCCGCTTGGCAGCACCAGGCAACGAAATGCCCTTCGGTTCTTCACCAACGATCTGCATATAGGTGGCTTCCGCAATCTTCAGCTGCGCCACGGCAGCGGCAAGCTGTGCCTGAGCTGCGGCAAGCTGCGCCTGCGCCTGGCTGACATCGGTCTTGGTGCCCTCACCCACCTGCAGACGCGCGTTGGCCGCCTTCACCTGCTCGTTGAGGAAGCCGAGGTTCTGCTTGCGGATCGAAACAAAGTCTTTGTACATCGCGACGTTCGCATAGGCCTGAACGGCGGCGTAAAGAATCTGCATCTCGGTGCCGCGAACCTGCTCGCGCGTCGCGTAAACGCCGGATTCAGCGGCATTGATACGGTTCAGACCCTGAAAGCCGTCAAAAATCTGCTGGGTCACCGTCAGGGCGATGGTGTCCGTCGTCGTTGTCGCATTGGCACCGGCAATGTTATTGACGCCATAGGCACCCGCATTCGTGTGCGAGGCGGTCACGCCAATCTGCGGACGATAGCCGGCCTTGGCGATCGTGACGTTCTCGTCTGTGGCGCGCAGACTTGCACGCGCTGCATTGATATCCGGGTTGTTGGCATAGGCTTTGGCCATCGCCCCCTGAAGGCTATCGGCCTGAGCCGTTGCCGCCAAACCCAGCAATGCCGGAACTGCGACCGCTGCAAGAAGCGTCCTACGGAAATTAATCACGAACATTCTCCCGAGTGAACGCCGAGCATCTCGGCACGACGATTTGAACACATATGAAAATCGACATCCCTGGACTTCTCTTCAACCCTTGAAGCCAACGAAGCCCCGCAATCCGGATGAATGTGACACGAGTGCAACAGGTCCGAAGAGCGGCATGTCATTTTCAGAACACGAATTCCACAACCTTGCGGAAGCCGGGTAGCGGCTTCACGGACGTATTGAAGAGAAAGCGCTTGGAGACGGACGCACCTTCCCGAACATAGAGCTGGGCTGCCGAGGAATTGCCATAGCCGACCACAGCGACCAGCCGACCGCCGTCGCGCAACTGATCGAACAGGGCGTCGGGAACGACTTCCACAGCGCCATTGAGGAAGATGACGTCGAACGGGGCCTCTGCGGCATAACCCTTTTCCAGGTTGCCCTTCACCACGGTGACGTTGGCGAAGCCCTGTTCGGTCAGCACGGTCTTCGCGCTGGCAGCCAGCGTCTCGTCCGACTCGAGCGCAACCACTGACTTGGCGAGCCGAGACATGATCGCTGAAGCATAACCGGTGCCGGCTCCGACATCGAGGATCGCATCGCCTGAGCCGATTTCTGCGGCCTGCAGCAGCTTGGCAAGTGGCGAAGGTTCCATGACATAACGCGGTGCAAAACCGTCAGCCGCCGGCGCTATTTCCAGATCGCTGTCGATATAGGCCAGCGCCGCAAGCTTTTCGGGAACAAAAGCGTCGCGCGGCACATTCAGAAAGGCCGAAAGAAGAGAGTGCGAGGTCACATCGGTCGTGCGCAGCTGGTTGTCCACCATACGGGCGCGCGCAGATTCAAAGTCGATCATAAGCTATGTCCCTGTTCCGTCTGACAATCCGCTGACAGGAGGGAGGCGGATTTTCCGGCGTTTCTTAACGGTCTTTAACCGTGGGCGATGATGCTTTCAAGCGAACTCTGGGCAAATGAGGGAAAAATCGGGCATGCGTTGCAGCCATGCACAGGCACACGGGAAAACCGTGAACGCAACGGCGGTGCCGAGTGCGGCGCTGCCCCTATCAACGCAAGAAAAACCCCGGCCGTCAGAGACGCACCGGGGTATCGCGAAGTTGTGCAGCAACCTGTGCCAGCACCAAATATGGCTCCCCGGGCCGGATTCGAACCGGCGACCTGTCGATTAACAGTCGAATGCTCTACCGCTGAGCTACCAGGGATCATCGCCTTGCGGCGGTTGGCGGCGTAATACAAACGCTTTGCCGATTTGCCAAGCGGTTTTTTGAAAAATCGTCATGAAAATCTTGAAAGCTCTGAAAATCAGCCGATTTAAGGGAAAGACAAGAACATTACTCCCTGTGGATAGAGCGACCCTTCCTGCCTTGAGTGCATGGGTTCCGGGTCCCGAGAGATGAGATGGCATATTTCCGGATCGCCCATGGCCAGATCGAGGTCGCCAACCGCAAGTTCAGGCTGCCGAGAGCGCGAGGAGCGCGTATCGGCTTGGGACTCGCGTTCATTGCCGGTGGCGTTCTCGGCTTTCTGCCGGTGCTCGGCTTCTGGATGCTTCCCTTGGGCTTCGTGATTCTTTCGCACGACATTCCCCTGGCGCGCCGATGGCGGCGGCGCATGTCTGTGAGATGGGCGCGCCAGCGCAGAGAAAAAGCCGGTAGCAGCCGATAAAACCTCTTGCAGTTCATCTATATTCATTCTAAATCGCCCCTCGTCGCGGGACGAACCTTCCCCGACAGGCACCAACAGAGCTTTCTTCTGACAGGAAGAAGTGGTGCAGTGAGGCCTCGTGGCGGAGTGGTGACGCAGAGGACTGCAAATCCTTGTACCCCGGTTCAATTCCGGGCGAGGCCTCCAAAAAATTTCCACCTTCGAAACTCCCGGCGGAACAGAATGCGGCAATGCCGCAGCTCTCGACAGGACTGGTGTGCTTATCTCGCCTATCGACCAGAACTGCAAACGGCACTACCTTCTCGTTGGCTGATCACGGAGAGCTGTGAGATGGGACGCGAATCTGTTGCATACGCTGACTGGAAGGGGCAGTCGGCAGAGGTAAAGGCCATTGCCGAGGCAAGCGAAGTCATCCTGCGCGGAGCGATCAAGGCACGGGTTCCACGCGCCGCTATCACCGCCCTGCGCCTCGACGACGGCCTTCTGACAATCGATCTGGGAACAGAGCAGCTCAGGCTCAACCTCGGCATAGCGGAAGCCGCGAAGTGGCACGTTCTATTGCAGACTCCGCCCCCAAGCCTCGCGGCAAAGCTCGGCATATCAACGGAGAAGCCCGCGTTTGTCCTGGGTGATTTCGACGACCTCGCGCTCACTGAAGCCTTGTTGGGCGCGCGTGTGAGCAATCTGGCGGCAGCGACGGTCCTGATTTCCGTTATCGTCACGGACCAAGACATGGCGCGCACGCTCGATATGGCACACGAGAATTCGCCCAAACCGGTCTGGTGCGTCTATCCCAAGGGTAAAGCCGCCAGTCCTGGGGATTCGTCAATTCGCCTGGTGATGAGAAATGCCGGGTTTCGTGACAACAAGAGCTGCGCTGTATCGGAAAGGTTGACCGCAACGCGCTACGCGTTGGCGGTCAAGCCGATTGGACCGGCATAGCCGTCACACATCAAACGAGCCGGCTCTGCTCCAGAGCCGCTTCCACGAAGCTCTTGAAGAGCGGATGTGGGTCGAGCGGACGGCTTTTCAGTTCCGGGTGATACTGCACGCCGATGAACCACGGGTGATCCGGGTACTCGACCGTTTCCGGAAGAACGCCGTCCGGCGACATGCCCGAGAACACAAGGCCGCAATGTTCCAGGCGGTCCTTGTAGTCGACGTTCACTTCGTAACGGTGGCGATGGCGCTCGGAAATGTCCGTCGAGCCGTAGATCGAGGCGATCAGTGTATCCTTCTTGAGCGCGGCCTTGTACGCGCCCAGCCGCATCGTGCCGCCGAGATCGCCGGCCGCGGAGCGCTTCTCGAGTTCGTTACCCTTGACCCACTCGGTCATCAGGCCGACGACCGGCTCCTTGGTCGGTCCGAATTCGGTGGAGGAAGCCTTTTCGATGCCGGCGAGATTGCGGGCCGCTTCCACGACGGCCATCTGCATGCCGAAGCAGATGCCGAAATACGGCACCTTGCGTTCACGCGCAAAACGGGCCGCGTTGATCTTGCCTTCCGAGCCGCGCTCGCCGAAGCCGCCGGGCACCAGGATGGCATTGACCTTCTCCAGATACGGCGCCGGATCCTCCTTCTCGAAGATTTCCGACTCGATCCATTCGAGCTTGACCTTGACGTGGTTCGCCACCCCGCCGTGATAGAGCGCCTCGATCAGCGATTTGTAGGCATCCTTGAGGCCCGTATACTTGCCGACGATGGCAATCGTCACCTCGCCCTGTGGCGTGTGGATGCGGTTGGACACCTCTTCCCACGGCTCCAGCTTCGGCTGCGGAGCAGGCTCTATGCCGAAGGCGGCCAGGACCTCGTTGTCGAGGCCTTCCTTGTGGTAGGCCAGCGGGACGTCGTAGATCGACGCCACGTCGAGCGCCTGAATGACGGCGGAGGGACGCACGTTGCAGAACAGCGACAGCTTCTTGCGCTCGGCTTCCGGAATTTCGCGGTCGGCGCGCACGAGCAGGATGTCGGGATGGATGCCGAGCGCCTGCAGCTCCTTCACGGAGTGCTGAGTCGGCTTCGTCTTAAGCTCGCCAGCGGCGGGAATATAGGGCATCAGCGTCAGGTGGACATAAACGGCCGTGCCGCGCGGCAGGTCGTTGCCGAGCTGTCGGATCGCTTCCATGAAGGGCATGGCCTCGATGTCGCCCACCGTGCCGCCGATTTCGCAGATCACGAAATCATAGTCCTCATTGCCATCGATGACGAAATTCTTGATCTCGTTCGTGACATGGGGAATGACCTGAACGGTAGCGCCGAGATAGTCGCCGCGGCGTTCCTTGTCGATGATGTTCTTGTAGATCCGGCCCGTGGTGATGTTGTCGGTCTTGGTCGCCGAACGCCCGGTAAAGCGCTCATAGTGACCGAGGTCAAGGTCGGTCTCCGCGCCGTCGTCGGTGACGAACACCTCGCCGTGCTGCGTCGGGCTCATCGTGCCCGGATCGACATTGAGATAGGGGTCCAGTTTGCGCAGGCGAACACGGTAACCCCGTGCCTGCAACAATGCTCCGAGAGCTGCGGCCGCAATGCCCTTTCCAAGAGAAGAGACCACGCCGCCAGTGATGAATACGTATCGCGCCATGGGAGTCACCGGATACCTTTAATCAAACGATTCCGCTACCCGCAAAATTCAGGTTGCCCCGAAAATTCGGTGGATGAAGAACCGATTCTAGCCAAAAGAAAACCGGCAGCCAGTGGGCTGGCTGCCGGAGGATTGTTTCAACCTGTCGGCCTTACTGGCCGGAAGGAACCTTGGTCGGGTCTGCGGCCGGAGCGGCTGGGGCCGTTGTGGCCGGCGCCTGCGCGGCAGGTGCCTGACCTGCAGGTGCCTGCGCTGCCGGGGCCGCAGCCGGAGCAGCCGGTGCACCTGTAGACGGAACGCCAGTGTCCGGAACGGAAGGCTTGGCCGGGGCCGGCTGTGTGCCGCCGAGCTGGTCGAGAATGCCGTTCTGCTGGCCCTGCTGGGTGATCGGGATCCGGTCGAGAATGTCGGTCGGCTTTGCCTGATACCGGGCCAGAATGCCAAGCGCCAGCGAGGTGATGAAGAAAAGCGTCGCCAGGATCGCTGTCGTGCGGGTCAGCGCATTAGCCGTACCGCGGGCGGACATGAAGCCCGAGCCGCCGCCGATGCCGAGACCGCCGCCTTCCGAGCGCTGGATCAACACGAGGCCGACAAGCGCCAGTACGATCATGAGATGAATGACGATGAGAACAGTTTGCATAGTGGCATGTCCCATGCCGCGCAAAAAACGCGGCAAAATAATAGAAGTTGGCGGCTCTTTACACGAGCCGTCCCGTTATTCCAAGTCCCGACCGATCAATTTGCGTCGCGGCAAATAAAGTCAGGCCTGAAGCGTCTCGTAGGCCTTGCAGATGGCGAGGAAATCGGCGGATTTCAAGGAGGCCCCGCCAACCAGCGCACCATCGACATTGGCAACGCCCAGCAGTTCCACCGCATTGTTCGGCTTGACCGAGCCACCGTAGAGAATGCGCATCTTCGCGCCCTCTCCCGCAAAGCGGCTCTTCAACTCAGCGCGCATGAAGGCGTGCGCCTCTTCGACATCGGCTGTCGAAGGCGTCAGCCCCGTACCGATCGCCCATACCGGCTCATACGCGATAACGGTGTTTTCCGCCGTTGCGCCATCCGGCAACGAGCCGACGAGCTGCGTCCGCAAAACGTCCAGTGTCTTCCCCCCCTTGCGCTCGGCTTCCGTCTCGCCGATGCACACAATGGCAACCAGACCGGCGCGCCAGGCGGCCTCGGTCTTGGCGCGCACATCCGCATCCGTTTCCTTGTGATCCGTCCGGCGCTCGGAATGACCGACAATCACATGCGTTCCGAAGCAGTCTGCGATCATTTCCGCCGATATGTCGCCGGTGTGCGCGCCGGAAGCCCTGGCATGGCAGTCCTGCGCGCCGATTTCCAGTGCGCTGTCGGTCGCAAGCGCGGTTGCCACGTAGAGCAGCGAGACTGGCGGGCAGATCAGCGTCGAGATGTTGCAGTTGAGCAAGTCAACGCCTGCCGCCATCGCCTTGATCTCGTCCAGCGAAGACCGCGTACCGTTCATTTTCCAGTTGCCGGCAACCAGCGGGCGGACATCGGGCGTCATCTCGAAAACTTCTCCTCATCGACTTCAGGTCGGACATGCCAATAACGTTGAAGCGTCCGCGATGCAATGTTTTCGGGGGCTGTATGCCGACGAATAAAAGATTGCCATTGACCGTTGATATCTTGCGATCTTCTATAGCCATCGGGGCGGGATTATAAGCATGTCTGCAGTTGGGATGATCAGTCGGGCGATCTGGGGCGTCTTTTTCGTCCTCACCCTGTCTTTTGGAGTCTCCGCTGAGGCCGCCGGCCGTGTGGCGCTCGTGATCGGCATGTCGGCCTATCGCAATGTCGTACCGCTCGAAAATGCCGGCAATGATGCCAAGGGCGTTGCGACGACCCTGAAAGCCATCGGATTTGACGTCACCGAGGCGATCGACCAGCCCCTCTCAGGGCTCGTCAAGACAATCAACGACTTCTCCTTCCGCTCGGAGACCGCCGATATTTCGGTCGTATACTATGCCGGCCACGGCGTTGAGGTGGGCGGTGAAAACTTCCTGATACCGGTCGATGTCACCTTGCGGAGACTTGAAGAGATCGGCCAGCAGGCGCTTCCCCTCAACAGCCTGCTGTCGGCCGTCGGCGGCGCACGCAAGCTCCGTGTCGTCATTCTCGATTCCTGCCGCAACAATCCCTTTGCCGAACAGGCGAAGTTCAACGAAAAGCCGGCGACACCGGGTATCGTCATGACGGCGGCCGACGAGGTGCGTGAGGGGCGGTTGGCCGCGCCGACGCCGGAACAGGGAACGCTGGTCGTCTATGCAGCCAAGGCCGGCGATGTCGCACTCGATGGCGAAGGCGGCCACAGTCCGTTTGCCCGCGCCCTGATCGACCGCTTGCCTGATCGGGATACCGAGATCGGCATGATGTTCCGTAAGGTGCGTGATGAGGTCATGTCCGAGACGCAGAACCGTCAGGAACCGCATTTTTATGGCTCCCTGCCCGGTATTCCCTATTTCCTTGCCGGCGGCGATGCAGCCGTCGCTTCGCTGGCCGATCGACGCACGGCCTGGGGCTCGCTGGGCGACAGCCAACGGTTGCAGTTGGCCTCCCTAGCAGAGGGCGGAAACGTGCGCGCCCTGATCGGCCTCGGCTACATGTCGCTGGCACCGGGCAAGGACCATTTCGACCCGGAAAAGGCCTTCCGCTATTTCTCCGATGCTGCCGCCAAGGCCGATCCGGAAGCCATATTCGAGCTCGGCAAGCTTTATGAGAAAGGTATCGGCACGACACAGGATTTCGGCAAAGCGCTTGCGCTTTATCAGAAATCCGCCGACCTCGGCTTTGCCGACGCGATCAATGATCTAGGCTTCTTGTACTATCAGGGCGCGCAAGGGCTGAAGCGCGATCCGGAAAAGGCCATCACGCTTTTCATCAAGGCCGCTGATCTGAAACACCCGCAGGCCATGTACAACGTAGCCTCGCTGATCGATGACGGCGTCATCAAGGGCAAGACGTCGCAGGATGCCGCGCGCTACCTTTATGCGGCTCTGCGCTCCGGCGTTAAGGACGTCCTGGCGCAATTGACGGATCGCCCTGAACAGTTCAAGCTTCCAACACGAAAGGCGCTGCAGAAACTGCTCTCCGAGAACGGTTTCTACAAGGGAACCGTTGACGGAGGCTTTGGCAAGGGGACGGTCCGGGGCCTGCAACTGGCATATGGGGAATAGGGACAGGAGCCCGTTTAGTCCTGTCTGTACTGGCTGATATGGGGCAATCGGCATGCGTGGCAGAGTCAATACGACATTCGCGGTCATGGTTTCACTCGGGCTTGTCATGCCCGATCTCGCCTTTCCGCAAGCTGCAGGTCCCGGAGTAGGACAGGGAAATCAGGCAGCCCCGGCCGCCGCGCCCCAGGCCGCGCCAGCAGCTCCATCGGCAGCGCCAAGTGCAGCGCCCTCGGATTCGGGGACTCAGACTTCGGAAACAAGCGGTGGCGGTTCCACCGCGATCATCGAAACCGAACTCAACTGGCTGATCACCAACAGGATCTCGAAAGATTTCAACGCGGCCGTGAACGAGTGCAGGCGTTATGACGATGTCTACCGCATCGACTGTCTCCGCCAGAATATGCAGCATGTTGCAGATTCTCTGCCCGATTCTAGCGATTACCTGAAGGCGAAGCGCATCCTTGCGAATGCGGCCGGCAAGTTGGGCGGGATCGTCGATAAGTATTCCGATCCCAGGGTGCCGCGCCTCACGCCACCTGCCGGTGCCAATCCACGCTTTCGCTTGAACCGCAGCTATAGGGCCGTGCGTCGCGACAAGGTTCGCCAGGCCCTTGCCGAGGCGACCAAGGTCGTCCAGGAAGCGGCAACGCAGCTACTTCGCTCGTCGGAAAATTCGACGGCTCGGCTTGCCCACTACCAGTCGATCTCGATCGCGGTCGGGTCCACCAAGGTTCTCTTGCGGTCGCTTTGAACTCAGGACCTGCGGAAGAACCAGTTCAGCGTGTCGCGCCAATCGAGCATCCTCAGCGGTATGCCGTGAGAGCCGGTGTTGAAGAGCACGAAGCGGGTCGGATACCCCTTGTCATGCAGCTTGCGATAAAGCCCGTCCTGATCCTGCCATTTGTAAACAATGTCGTCGGTCCCATGGGCGAAAAAGAGCGGCAGATGCGCAGTATAAAACGGCGTCGTGTCGAATTGGCTGTCCACAATGCCGCTCATCAGGATCATGCCGGAGAGCACTGAAACGGCCTGCGGATCGCGCGCAATCTCGCGGCAAATCAGTGTTCCCATCGACGCGCAGGCGACGATCACCGGGTTGCCGCCGGAGGTCTTCGAAAGGCCCTGGATTAGCTTCGAAACATCGGCGGCGCCTGCCGCATCGAAACTCTTGACGGATGGCGCGACATAGACGCCGCCATTCTCCACCGCGAGGTTCTTCAGGCGGTTGAAGTTGCCGCCAAAACGCTCGTCGCTCGCCCCCAATTTGCGATCAACGCCCCGGCCGTGGATGAAGACCACGCTGAATTTCTGCTTCCCGACCTTGCCGGCAGTGAAGATTTCGAGCTTGCGCCCTCCTCCCATGTCGACCGCATCAAAAGATTGATTCCAGGTGACGCCCAGCGAAACATATTGCCATTTGACCTTCCGCTCGGGCTCGTCGTCACGCTGGTAGATGTCCCGCTCCTTGCGGTAATCGACCTTGATCCAGTCGCCGTTGTCCTTGCTTTCGAGGATGCCGGGATAGGAAAACAGATCGTCCTTGAACGGCTTCAGCTCCAAGGCGCAGGCGAGAGATGGCGCAATCAAAGCTGCAACTGAGCAAGCCACCATCCTGAAAATCAAATGAACTGTGGACATACGTCCCATCGGAGAACTCCCTGACCCGCCTCATCTTGCCAACATGGCGGGTGATACGCAATTTCGGGGCCAGCTTTCACGGTTTCCCGGTGCCATTGCCTGCGCTACAAGACAGGAGAACATTTGGGAAACGATTCGCGCCGCCTTCTATGTGAACTCATGCGGCCCCCGAAAACCAGACTTGAGCACCAGATACCGCACGATGGATAATTCGAACGATCTTTTTGCGAGCATGGCCCCCAAGGCCGCTGAGAGCGCAGAGCGCAAGACGGACGTCGCTGCAGCAGCCCCTGCGCGTGCCGCAGCAGCCCCGGTTCTGGCGGCCATCCCCGCCCCGCCGTCGCCTCCAAAGTCGACAGGCGACGAATACGGCGCATCCTCCATCCGCGTTCTGGAAGGTCTTGAGCCTGTCCGTATGCGTCCCGGAATGTATATCGGCGGCACCGACGAGAAGGCGCTGCACCACCTCTTCGCCGAAGTCATCGACAACTCGATGGACGAAGCCGTGGCCGGCCATGCTAACTTCATCGAAGTCAGCCTCGACGCCGAAGGCTTCCTCACCGTGACGGATAACGGCCGCGGCATCCCGGTCGAGGAGCATCCGCAGGCCCCCGGCAAGTCGACGCTCGAAGTCATCATGACCAAGCTCCATGCCGGCGGCAAGTTCGACGGCAAGGCCTATGAGACCTCCGGCGGTCTGCACGGCGTCGGCATCTCGGTTGTCAACGCGCTCTCCGACGTTCTCGAAGTCGAGGTCGCGCGCAACAAGAAGCTCTACCGCCAGCGCTTCTCGCGCGGCATTCCGCAAGGCCCACTTGAAGAACTGGGCGACGTCCACAATCGCCGTGGCACGCGCACGCGCTTCCACCCCGATCCGCAAATCTTCGGGGCGGCTGCGAAATTTGTGCCCGCCCGCCTCTTCCGCATGGCGCGCTCCAAGGCCTATCTCTTCGGCGGCGTCGAAATCCGATGGAACTGCGACCCATCGATCCTGCCCGAAAGCGGCGAAATCCCGGAAAAGGCCGTCTTCCACTTCCCCGGCGGCCTGAAGGACTATCTGCAGGCCTCGCTCGGCAAGGACTTCACCGTCACCCGCGAAATCTTTGCGGGCAAGACGGAGAAGACCGGCGGCCATGGCGCGCTCGAATGGGCTGTTACCTGGTACGGCGGCGACGCGATCCTCAATTCCTATTGCAACACGATCCCGACACCCGAAGGGGGCACACACGAAGCGGGTCTCCGCATCGCGCTCACCAAGGGCCTGAAGAATTACGCGGAACTCACGCAGAACAAGCGCGCCGCCAATATCACCACCGATGACGTGATGATCTCGGCCTATGGTATGCTCTCGGTCTTCATCCGCGAGCCGGAATTCGTCGGCCAGACCAAGGACAGGCTCGCCACCGTCGAGGCCCAGCGCATCGTCGAAAACGCGCTGCGCGATCCCTTCGACCACTTCCTCACCGGAAACCCGCAGGAGGCCGACAAGCTTCTCGAATGGGTGATCGAGCGCTCTGAAGAGCGCATGCGCCGCCGCAAGGAAAAGGAAGTCAACCGCAAGACGGCAGTCCGCAAACTGCGCCTGCCCGGCAAGCTCGCCGACTGCGCCCAGAACACCGCCGATGGCGCCGAACTCTTCATCGTCGAGGGCGATTCGGCCGGCGGCTCGGCCAAGCAGGCGCGCAACCGCGCCAACCAGGCGATCCTTCCCTTGCGAGGCAAGATCCTCAACGTTGCCAGCGCAGGCCGCGAAAAGCTCGGCGCCAACCAGCAGATCTCGGACCTTATCCAAGCGCTTGGTTGCGGCACCCGGACGAAGT
Source organism: Limnomicrobium aquaticum (assembly GCF_040545545.1). Lineage (NCBI taxonomy): Bacteria > Pseudomonadati > Pseudomonadota > Alphaproteobacteria > Hyphomicrobiales > Rhizobiaceae > Limnomicrobium > Limnomicrobium aquaticum. The sequence continues at coordinate 908,600 of NZ_JBEPMB010000001.1, read as the reverse complement.
ATCGCGAGGAAGACCTCCGCTACGACCGCATCATCATCATGACCGACGCCGACGTCGATGGCGCGCATATCGCCTCGCTGCTCATCACCTTCTTCTACCAGGAAATGCCTGAGCTGATCCGCGAAGGCCACCTCTTCCTCGCCGTGCCGCCGCTCTACAAGCTCACGCAGGGCGGCAAGACGCTCTATGCCCGCGACGACGGGCACCGCGCCGAACTGATGGCCAAGGAATTCACAGGACGCGGCAAGGTCGAAGTGAGCCGCTTCAAAGGTCTCGGCGAAATGTCGTCCGACCAGTTGAAGGAAACGACGATGAACCCGAAGACGCGCACGCTGCTGCGTGTCGATGTCGATCGCGAGGATCCGGAGGGCACGCGCGATTCGGTCGATGCGCTGATGGGCACCAAGCCGGAGGCCCGCTTCCGCTTCATCCAGGACCGCGCCGCCTTCGCCGAAAACCTCGACATCTGACGCGTTGCACCCGCCCGGCAGAAGACCTGTTGAACGCCTGCCACAGTTCGGTGATATTCCGGCTTATAACGCTTCGGGCGGGCGTATCAGCGTTGCCTATGCGATGCGACAGAGGATGGACGGGAAGAGATGCAGGTCAAGACTGCGATGATCGTCATGGCGATCATGGGCTGCGACGACAGCGCAACGAAATGCACACAGCTTTCGCTGAGCGAACCCAAATGGGAGACCGTCGCCGCCTGTGACAAGGATAGCGAACAGGAACTGGCGCGCTATTCCAACGTCAAATATCCCATGGTGATCGCCATCTGCCAGTCGCCGGAGGTCACCAAGGCCGAAGCGATGCAGGACAATACGGCGCATCAACAACAGCAACAGGGTGCGGCGGCCTTACCCCCGACTGCCGAGACGGCGACAAAAGAACCAGAGAAGCCCAATCTTCTGCAAAGAACCTTCGGCGTTATCAAGCAAGCCATCCCCACGACCGAAGGCGTGAAGACGGCAGTCACAACGCCGGTGCACGTCATTGCGGATGGCTATAGCTGGGTTGTGCGCAAGATCAAGCCGGACTGATGTCCGGCCTGATCGTTGATCGAAACGCTTACTTGGACATGAGCACGAGCCGCCGATTGAGCGGCAGAACCGGACGGGCATTGTTCGGATAAAGGTTGGTGAATGCCTGGATCGAAACAGCCTCGACGCTGATCGGCTGGCGCGCCACCATCCATGTCACCACCTCGCTGCAGGGCGGCGTAGTCAGCGAACCCTCATAGGTCCAGTATTCCAGCCCCTTCGGCAGGAAGTCGCTCGCGCTGAACGCGTCAAGCTGAACTTCAGCCCCTTCCTTCTGCGGAAAATTCTTCGCCAGCATCGAGAAGACATCGTGCTTCTGTTCGGGCGCGATGAAAATGCCGAGAACAGCGAGATCGCCATCCTTCTTGTTCTTGTGAACAAAGTGCACTTCCATCGGATAGGCCTTGCCATCGACCTGGTGCTCGCTCGGCGCGTGGAAGTGGAACTGCAACAGATCATAGACCTTGCCGTCACGGGTGATCGACGAGCCTTCCGGCATATTGACCTGAATGGTGTGACCGTTGTTCACCATCTTGCCGGCGGATTTCTTCCAGGACACAGTGATCGGATCAACTTCTGCCTTGATGGCGGACGTGATGTTGATCGGCGACTGCTGGCCACCGACGGAGCAGGCCGCGTTGGCCTTGTCCAGATCGGCCCAGTGATCCGGGCCGTGTTCACCCTTATATTCCCAATGCGCACCCTCCGAGGCACGCGCCAAGCCTGCGCAAACTGCACACCCACCCAGCGCGATGAAACCGCGCATCAAATCACGTCTCTTCATAATATCCCCCTGCCCGGGACACGAGCTAAAATAAGAAAATCCAAAACAGGATCGATTGGTCCCAGGGCACAAATGTTAAAACAACAAAATATTGATAAGTGGTTGCACAACTCGCCGTCAAGTGCGCCGATCGAGTGCTTCAGGCGGCCTCGGTCAATAGCTCCTGAACATAGGCTCGCGCCATCTGGCGCATCTCGGAAATCGCCAGCCGCTCCACAGCGTCAATAAGCGCATGACCCGCATCGGACAGATCGCCCTGCCCCCGGCACCGCTCGGCCAGCCGGAGGAAAATTCCGGCGTCGCCTGGTATGTCGCCACCCTCTTCCCGCCAGATCGTGACGGCCTCGCAGAAGACGGCGGACAGGTCGCGATGGATCCCGCCTGCCTCAATCAGGGCGCGGACGGCGCGAGGACGACCGGACGCGAGAATGGACCGGGCGCGAGCGCGTGCCACACCGGACAGGTTGGAAATCACCTCCGCAAAGAATGCCGTGCGACCGGCACAAAGCGCATGTATAAGGAACATCGTCGAAAGCCGGCCTTCTGCCCGCAAGTGTTCCGTCATTTCCGCAAGCTCCGCCTCGCCGGCACCGGCAAGCACCCTCACCAGCGCCGATTCGCAAGCCTCCCGGCGAATGCGCTCACGTTTGCGCGGCGGGATAAGAGCAGCGACAAGACCGGAATCCGAGAGCGTATCGCCAATCTTCTCGATCAGAATATGCCGCGCTGTCGCCGGCAACTCCTGGCGCTCCAGAAGCAATTCACGGATCGTCGCGTCTTTCCCACAGCGCGAAGCGAGCCGCACCATGACATTGGGGGTGAGGCGCGCGCCGGGATTGCGCAACAGCAACGCAATATCGAGCCGACCGCCCACTTCCGCAAGCGCAGCAGCAACCGGCGCAGAAACGACGGCGCGAACCGCAACGGCAGAGCGGATCTCGTGACTGCCACGCCCGACAAGATCGATCAGGTCATTATCGGAGAGAACGGGAGAGCGGGCAACGATTGTGGCCGCAATGTCGATTCGGTCTTCCGTCAGCGCGAGGATCACAGGTCGCGGCGCGTTTTCATCGTCGGCAAGCGCTTCCGCAAGTGTCACGCGCACCTTGGGAGAAACATCGTCCAGCAAAAAGGTTGCAGCCATGTCAAGTCTGCGACGATCCTCTCCGACCAGCGCAGGCAGCTTTGCTTCCGCAACGGGAGCAACAACCGGCTCAATCCGATTTTGGGTCTTGGTTCCGTCCGACCGACGCAGGAAAGTTCCGAAAATCAACCGCTTGCCCCTGAAAACAGACTCGTATTCAACTGTGGTGAGCTTAGGCCTGAATTGGTTTAAGATTCCTTTACCATGCTGTTTTGTGAAGACTTAACCACGATGGGCGTCGATGACGATCATTCTCCGTAAACTTCCGGATTGTATCGAGGTCGTCAGCGCACAATCTCCTGAAAGCACCCTTGACCCCAGAATGCGGTTCTGGCCGGCTGCCATGCCGCGAAGTCTTGCGGAAGACCGTCGCCTGATCGCGGCTTTGTCCGATCACCATTGGAAGGGCGTTTATCTGGATGGAATAGAAGCGCCATCAGACGTCGAAAAGGCCAGCGCGCTGCTTCGCGTTGCTGCGGCAAATCGAAATTGGACCACCGCGCCACTGCCGCTCCTCGCGGTCCTCGACACGGCAGCCGCGGCACTCGCGCTCGCCAGCTTCAACCGCGCAATTCCCGGCCTCGCTGCCCTTCTGTTCGATGGCGATGCGCTCGCCCTTGCCTCGGGCGCGTCCAGAAAAAGCGACCTCATTGCCGACCTGCGCCGCCGCCTGCCCCTTGCCGCCCGCGCCTCCGGCGCGATCGCAATACTGGTCACAGATGATGCCGGTACCGAACAGGTGGCGCAAGCTGCGCGGGATGGTTATGCGGGACTATGCGTGAGAGACAGAATTGAACCAGACTAGGCTCAGAACAACCGCGCGGCATCGACAATGCGCAACTGCACCCGTCGCGAACTCTGCCACATATCGGCGGAAAGCGTTCCCGCCAGATGCAGCGACGCACCGCGCGAGCCAAGGAGCAGATCGCCAAGTGGCGTGCCGATGGCCCGGAAAGCTATGGCCTCAAGCCGCGAGCGATCCAGCCCCTCGAGGCTGACCTTGATGTGATTGACGCCCACCTGCCTGGCGTCCGTGACCTTATGAGATGGCAGAACAAAGACCGGCTGTGGATGACCCGATCCATAGGGACCCGCCTGCTCGACCAGATCGATCAGCTCCAGCGTGGCGCCCGATGCAGAAAGCGCCCCATCGATCTTCAGCGAAGCACCGGCAGCAATATCAAGCACGCTGCTCCCCGCATGTTCCTCGAAAAACGCGCGCATGGCACCCAGCTTTGACCGCTCCACCGTCAGCCCGGCCGCCATGGCGTGACCGCCGCCTTTGATCAGCAATCCTTCATCGACCGCGGCCCGCACCATGCGCCCCAGATCGAAGCCCGCGATGGACCGGCCGGAACCGGAGCCCTTGCCGGACGGATCGAAAGCGATAGCAAAGGCGGGGCGCTGGAACTTCTCCTTCAGACGCGCCGCAAGCAGGCCTACGATGCCGGGATGCCACTGTGTGCTGGCGGTGACCAGAATGGACGCTTTTTCGGCCGTGCCGTATTCTGCCAGAACCTCCGCTTCGGCCTGTTCCAGCATGGCCGCTTCCATGGCCTGCCGCTCGCGGTTGAGCCCATCAAGCCGCTCGGCGATTTCGCCAGCCTCCACAGGATCATCGAGCGTGAGCAGCCGGCTGCCGAGCGCAGCGTCGCTGATCCGCCCGCCGGCATTGATGCGCGGGCCGATGAGAAAGCCGAGATGGTAGGGTGTCACCGGACCGGACAGACCGGCCACCTTGAGCAGCGCCGCAAGCCCTGCATTCTTCTGATGCCGTGCGGCTATCAGGCCCTTGACGACATAGGCCCGGTTCAGTCCCTTGAGCGGCACCACATCGCAGACCGTTGCAAGTGCCACCAGGTCGAGGAAGGAGAGAAGATCGATCGAGCCTGCCGCCGGGTGGCCAGCCTCCTTCAGAACCCGAAGTGTCGCCACCAGAACCAGGAAGACGACACCCGCCGCGCAGAGATGTCCCTGCCCGGACAAATCGTCCTCGCGGTTGGGATTGACCAGCGCATGTGCAACCGGCAGCTCGTGGGTCACCTGATGGTGATCGATAACAACGACATCAATGCCGCGCTCGGCGGCGGCAGCAAGCGACTCGTGGCTCGTCGAGCCGCAGTCAACAGTCACGATCAGTTGCGCGCCGTTGTCGATCAGCTGCCCGATGGCCGACGGGTTCGGCCCATAGCCTTCGAAAATGCGGTCTGGAATATAGATCGTCGCCTCGACGCCGAAATGGACGAGGAAGCGATAGAGCAGTGCGGATGATGACGCCCCGTCGACGTCGTAGTCACCAAAGATTGCCACCCGCTCACCGCGCAGGGCCGCTTGCGCAATCCGCGTAGCGGCCTTGTCGCAATCTGTCAGCGTCGAGGGATCGGGCATCAGATTGCGGATGGTGGGATCGAGAAAGGCTGGTGCATCTTCAACCGACACGCCGCGTCCTGCCAGCACGCGGGCGATCAGCTCGGGAATGCCATGCAGCTGCGCCATGGCAAGCGCACGGTTCTCCCCGGCCTGCCCCAGCCGCGATACCCAGCGCTGTCCGCTCACCGATTTTTCAACATTCAGGAATGTCTGCGGCGCGGGATCGATCGGTTGTGCCATTGACTGCCTTTCATCTCGGACGTCTTGTCCATCGCGAGGCACGGCGGGTCAAGGCTTTCAGGCGATATCCACACGGCCGTTGGAAAATGGGCTCACCGCGCCAGCGCCGCCACAGGATCGAGCTGCGAAGCATTGCGCGCCGGCAAAAACCCAAAGACGACTCCGATCAGGAAGGAGCAGATGAAGGCCACAGTGATGGATTCGCTCGAAAACACCAGCGTGAACCCAAGTCCTGCCGCGTTGAAGGCCCAGCCAAAACCGAGCGCCAGCGCTATGCCCAGTCCCCCGCCGATCAGGCAGACGAGCACAGCCTCAATGAGAAACTGCTGCAGGATATCTGCCCGCCTCGCGCCGACGGCCATGCGCACGCCGATCTCGCCGATGCGCTCCGACACCGAGACCAGCATGATATTCATCACCCCTATCCCGCCGACGATCAGCGAGATGACGGCAATTGCCGCGACGAGCAGCGTCAGCGTCTGCGTGGTCTCGGTGATGGTCTGGCGGATGTCGTCCGTATTGAGGATGTAGAAGTCCTTCTTGCCATGCCGGTCGGTGAGGAATTCCGTGACGCCGGCCTCCGCGATGTCGGTCGCCGCGTCGTCGGCAACCCGAACCGTAATCGAGCGCAGCGCGCGCCGACCATCGAAGCGCGCCTGCACACTCGTATAGGGCATGTAGACATTGAGATTGTTGCGCGCGCCGAAACCGCCTTGCTGCGGTGCGATCACCCCGATGATGCGGACGGGGACGTCGCCCAGAAATACGGTCTCCCCAATCGGATCGACACCCGCGTCGTCAAACAACGCCTTGGCCGTATCGGTATCGATCACGGCGTTCTGCGTCAGATTGACCACGTCCTCTTCGCTGAAGAGCTTGCCTGCCGTGAGCTTGGAGCCGCGGACATCGAAATATTGCGCACCGACCCCGTTGACCAGTGCGCTCGCCGCTGTCGCGCCGAAACGGGCCGTGGCATTCTTCGAGACCGTTGGCGTCACGGCGCTGACATAGGAGAGGCCGGACAGCGCATTGGCATCCGCAACGACCAGCGTGGTGATGCGGCTTGACCGCAAATCCCCGAAGCCCTTGCCGGGAAAGATTTCCAGCGTGTTCGTGCCAAGGCTCGAGATATTCTCCAGAACCTTGCGCTGCGAGCCCTGCCCCAGCGCCACGACGCAGACGACGGAGGCGATGCCGATAATGATACCGAGCATAGTGAGAAAGGTGCGGAGCCGGTGCGCCTTGAGCGCAAGCAGCGCCATGGCAAAGGCCTCGCGGAAGCGATCCGCCATGCCGAACAGCGCGAAACCTCGTCTGACATCCTTGCTGCCGGCGGCAGGCACGGCCAGGTTGACCTCCGTCTTCTCCTCATTGATCCGGTCCGCAATGATCACCCCATCGGCAATCTCGATGATGCGACCGGCGCGGCGCGCGACATTCATGTCATGTGTGACGATGATAACCGTCTTGCCCTCGGCATTCAGCTCGTCGAGGATTTTCAGCACTTCCTCACCACTTGCCTGATCCAGCGCGCCTGTCGGCTCATCGGCCAGGATCACATCGCCGGCATTCATCAGCGCGCGGGCAATCGAGACGCGCTGCTGCTGGCCGCCGGAAAGCTGGCCGGGCCGATGATCAAGGCGGTCCGGTATGCCAAGACGCGTGAGCAGTTCGCCTGCTCGAGCCTGCCGGCGCTTTCGATCCGCCCCGGCATAGATCGCAGGGACCTCTACATTGCCGAGCGCCGTCAGCTCCGGCAAAAGATGATAGCGCTGAAAAATGAAGCCGAAATGCTCGCGCCGAAGCGCCGAGCGCTCGTCACCGTCAAGCTTGCTGGTCTCCCGGCCGGAAACGATGTAGCTGCCCGACGTCGGGCTGTCGAGCAGGCCGATGAGGTTCATCAGCGTCGACTTGCCGGAACCGGAAGGCCCCACGATGGCCACCATCTCGCCGCGCATGATCGTCAGATCAACGTCCTTCAATACCGTCAGCACACCATCACCCGAGGGATAGTCGCGACGCAGGCGCTTCAGCTCGATGATCGGCTCGCTCATCCGATCGCCCCTTAAAACAGCGAGGGGCCGCGGCGCGCGGACGACGACGAGGATTGGCGTTGGGCAGCGCCTTCTCCAACAACAACGCGCTCGCCCTTCTCAAGTCCGGACTGGATTTCGGCAGTCGTCTTGTTGTCGAGGCCCACCTCGACCTTGCGCTTCTCGATACGTCCGGCAGGTCCCTGGACCCGCACGAAACTGGTATCCCCATCCTCGGTCACGGCGGAAGACGGCACGGTCAGCACATCCTTCGCCTCGTCGATGAATATCTTCACCTCCGCCGTCATATAGGTGCGGAAATTGCGGCCCTTGTTGTCGATGTTGAACGTTCCGACATAGTAGACAGCCGTTGTTGATGATGCCGACCCGGACCCTGAACTGGAAGCGGTCGAGGAAACGGCCGTGTCATCGGTTATTGATTCCGGCGCCGGCTCGATGGCCGCAAGCGTGGTGTCATAGGAGCGCTCGGCGTCGCCCACCACGTTGAAGCGCAGCTTCTGTCCGGCCTTGACCCGCACAATATCGGCTTCCGAAATGGCCGCGCGCACGGTCATCGTGTCGAGATCGCCAAGGATCACGATCGTCGGCACGGATTGGTTGGCATTGACGGTGCGGCCTTCCTGGTTGACGACGGCAAGCACGGTGCCGGTCATCGGCGCCTTGATCTTCGTATAGCCGAGATTGGCTTCGGCGGTGGAAACCGTCACCTGCGCCTGAATGATCTGTGCCTCCAATGCGGCGATCTGGGCTTCAATGACCTTCACATTGGCCGCAGCCGTCTGCAGGTCGGCGCGGGAGCCTGCCCTGCTCTCAAAAATCTGTTGCTGACGGTCCAGCACGACTTTCGCATTTTCGAGATTGGCCTGCTTTTCTGCGAGCTGCGCTTGCACGACGGCAAGTGCCGCCTTGGATTTGCGAACATCATTGCTCTGCGAGACGGAATCGATCTCGGCGACCAGATCGCCTTCCTTCAGTTCATCGCCAGGCTTCACATGCAGCGCAATGATGCGCCCCGACACCTGCGCGCCAACGGCCACGATCTTGCGCGGCTTGAGAATGCCCGTCGCCAGCACCGTTTCCGATACGGTCCCGACCGTCACCGGCGCCGTGATATAGCGCGGCGCTTCCGTGGTGTAATAGCGTTTCCAGATGAAATATCCGCCGCCCGCGACCAGGGCGAGGACAACAAGAGACAATAACAGGCGGGCTTTCATGTCCTCTTTCCGGCTGGCGCCACGCTGAAAAACAGCCTGACGAATTACGCATGCGACCGCCGACTGGATAGTCATGATATGGTGCCGTCAGACGGCAGATACCAGCCTTGATCCAGCGCAACACGCCACGCTCATATGCCCCATCCGGATAAGGTGCCCGCCTCACATCCGGATGAACAAATACCATCTATATCTGGAACGCGGCAGAAAGATGCTCGCAATGAAAAGCGCGAGCATTCAGCCTGAACTCCAGCCTTAAGGCCGCTCGATACGGATGACCTGCGGTTCGCCGACAAGATAACCCTCGCCTTTGATCGAAGCGACCGCCTTGCGCACCGCGTCTTCCATCGTCTCGTGCGTGACGAGTATGATCGTCTTCGGCCCGTCGGGATCGTCCTGGTTGGGACGCTGGACGATGGACTCCAGCGAAATCTTGTTCTCTGCCATGCGGGTCGCGATGCTCGCGAACACGCCGGCGCGGTCCTCGACGGTCAGACGGATGAAATAGCCGCCCTCGTGCGAGCGCATGCCAGCGCGCGTGTAGGGTGCCAGCGACTTCGCCGGGCGGCCGAGTGCCGGAGCGACCTGCGCACCGGGTCGGGCCTTCGCGATATCGGCAATGTCACCCATGACGGCGGACGCTGTCGCATTGCCGCCCGCGCCGGGACCAACCATCAGAAGCTCGCCCAGAACGTCGCTTTCGATGGCAACGGCATTCGTCACACTGTCGACCTGCGCAATCACGCTGTCGCGCGGCACCATGGTCGGGTGAACGCGTTGTTCGATGCCGCTGTCGGTCTTCTGGGCAACACCCAGCAGCTTGATCTTGTAACGAAGATCGGCAGCCGCCCGGATATCCTCGATCGAAATATTGCTGATGCCTTCGAGATAGATGTCGTCAGCTGCTATCTCGGTGCCAAAGGCAAGGCTCGTCAGGATCGAAAGCTTGTGCGCCGTGTCGTTGCCCTCGATATCGAAGGTCGGATCGGCCTCGGCATAGCCCAGCCGCTGCGCGTCCTTCAGGCAGTCAGCAAAGGACAGGCCCTCTTTCTCCATCCGGGTCAGGATGTAATTGCAGGTCCCGTTCATGATCCCGTAGACGCGGGAAACAGTATTGCCCGTCAGCGACTCGCGAAGCGCCTTGATGACCGGGATACCGCCGGCAACGGCGGCCTCGAAGTTGAGGATAGAACCCTTTTCTTCGGCCAGCGCCGCAAGCTTCACGCCATGGGCTGCGAGCAGTGCCTTGTTGGCTGTCACCACATGGAGACCGCGCGTCAGCGCCGCCTCAACCGCTGCATGGGCCGGATCGCCTGCCCCGCCCATCAGCTCGACGAAGACGTCGATATCGGCAGACTTGGCCATCTCGATCGGGTTGTCGAACCATTGTGCATTCGAAAGATCGACGCCACGGTCGCGTGTCTTGTCGCGGGCGGTCACCGCCGTCACCCTGATGGCGCGGCCGCAGGCAATTGCCAGCATGTTGTCGCGTTCGGCAAGAATCTTGGCGAGCGAAGCGCCCACAGTTCCCAAACCTGCAATGCCGATCTTCAGGGCATCAGTCATGCGTCATTCCCGAATTTGATTGATGGGCCTGCGGCATCTGCCGCAGGCAGGAGATGAAGAAACTCAGCGGCGCGCCTCGAGCGAGATCACGTTGTGCAGCGTGTCGTCCGCCGTACCGAGGAACTTCTTGATGTTGCGCGCGGCCTGGCGGAGACGATGTTCGTTCTCGACAAGCGCGATGCGAACGTAATCGTCGCCATGCTCGCCGAAGCCGATGCCGGGAGCAACGGCCACTTCCGCCTTCTCGATGAGAAGCTTGGAGAACTCAAGCGAGCCCAGGTGGCGGAACTTTTCCGGCACCGGAACCCAGGCAAACATTGAGGCCGCCGGCGCCGGAACATCCCAGCCGGCGCGGCCGAAGCTTTCGACCATGACGTCGCGGCGGCGCTTGTAGGTCTGACGCACTTCCTCGATATGCTCTTCGATATCCGGATCGTTGAGCGCGGCCGCCGCTGCCACCTGGATCGGCGTGAAGGCGCCGTAATCGAGATAGGACTTCACGCGCGTCAGCGCCGAAATGAGCCGGTCGTTGCCGACGGCAAAGCCCATGCGCCAGCCGGCCATGGAGAAGGTTTTAGACATCGAGGTGAATTCGACGGCAATATCCATCGCGCCCGGCACCTGCAGGATCGACGGCGTCGGCTTGCCGTCGAAATAGATTTCCGAATAGGCGAGATCCGACAGCACGAAGATTTCATGCTTCTTCGCGAAGGCCACGACGTCCTTGTAGAAGTCGAGTTCGACCACCGTCGCCGTTGGGTTGGACGGATAGCAGAGGATCATGGCGATCGGCTTCGGGATCGAATGGGCAACCGCGCGCTCCAGGGCGCGGAAGAATTCCGCGTCCGGCTCGACCGGGATCGAACGAATCACGCCGCCGACCATCAGGAAGCCGAAGGCATGGATCGGATAGGACGGGTTCGGGCAAAGCACCACGTCGCCCGGCGCCGTGATCGCCTGCGCCATGTTGGCGAAGCCTTCCTTGGAGCCGAGTGTCGCCACGACCTGCGTGTCGGGGTTCAGCTTCACACCGAAGCGGCGGGCATAGTAGGCGGCTTGCGCGCGACGCAAACCGGGGATGCCCTTGGACGACGAATAGCCATGCGTGTCGGGCCGCTGCACGGTCTCGACAAGCTTGTCGACGATGAACTTGTTGGTCGGAAGGTCGGGATTGCCCATGCCAAGGTCGATGATATCCGCGCCACCGGCTCGCGCGCTCGCCTTCAAACGGTTGACCTGTTCGAAAACGTAAGGTGGCAGGCGTCTGACCTTGTGAAACTCTTCCATCATCGGCTCCAGGACGGCTGCCTCGAGACAGGCCCGCCGTCGCAGTTGGCAAGGTTCGTCTTGGTTTTCGTGAAGCTCCGCCCGGCGCGAACCTCTCTCAAGCCGGACAAGCGAAGGCTTATCGCCCAAAATCGAAGAAACGCAAGGACAAAGTGTCGCCCGCAAGCGTTCTCAGTTCGAGGCGGGCGCGTCGGACTTTCCGGCCGCCTGCGTCTCGGCATTCAGCTTGCGCATTTCCTCGACCTTGCGATTGTACTCGGCTTCGGAAACCTTGCCAGCCTTGCGCTGATCGGCGAGCGCCTGCAGTTTGGCGCCCTGCGATGCCGCCTCTGCGTCGCTCATCTGCGTTGTCGCGACTTCCTTCTTCTCCCCGACATAGGGATAGATGCCGGAATTGTTCATTCCTGCAGGCGTCGGCGTATTATTGGCAACATCGCTCGACATACAGCCGGAAAGCATCGCTGATGACAAGAGCGCCGCCGCAGCGACAGACACATGACGTTTCGCTAGAAAAAACAAATGTGCCGCCTCTCGAATCTGCAATCTGACGTATAGAACTTCGGAGCCTTTTACGGCACAATGCAGCAAATCAAAACGACAAAATTCCGGGAGGACACGAATTGGCGGAGGAGATGCGGGGGGAGAACGGCCAGAATCCGCCGTTTGGCGCAATCGATCCGGCCGTGTTCGAGCCTTATATCCTGAAAGACCCGGAGACGATGACCGTCAATCTGGCCCGCGCGGTGCAGAATGCCGGCAAGGCCGCCTCGCTCTGGCTGGAACCGCGCGAGAGGGGTGAAGTGGTCGATCACGTCATCGAGCCGGTCGGCGACATGGTGCGCACGCTTTCCAAGGTCGTCGAGTACTGGATGACAGATCCCGCGCGCACGTTGGAGGCGCAGACACGGCTCATGGGCTCCATGATGACGGTCTGGATGCATTCCATGCAGAAGCTCAACGGTGAGAAGACGCAGGAGCCCGCCGCCAAGCCGGACAAGCGTTTCGCCGACAAGGATTGGGAAAAGAACCCCTTCTTCGATTTCCTGAAACAGGTCTTTCTCGTGACCTCCGACTGGGCTTCACGCCTCGTCACGGAAACGGAAGGTCTGGACGCGCACACCCGCCACAAGGCCGAATTCTACATGCGCCAGATCATCGCGGCGCTGTCGCCCTCCAATTTCGCGCTGACCAACCCGCAGGTCTATCGCGAGACGATTGCCAGCAATGGCGAGAACCTCGTCAAGGGCATGAAAATGCTGGCCGAGGACATCGCGGCCGGCCATGGCGACCTGCGCATCCGCCAGACCGACATGTCGAAATTCGAAGTCGGCGTGAACATGGCCGTCACGCCGGGCAAGGTCGTTGCCGAAAATGATGTCTGCCAGATCATCCAGTACGATCCGACGACGGAAGAGGTGCTGAAGCGCCCTCTCCTCATCTGCCCGCCATGGATCAACAAGTTCTACGTCCTCGACCTCAACCCGGAAAAATCGTTCATCAAGTGGTGCGTGGATCAGGGCCATACGGTCTTCGTCATCTCATGGGTCAATCCGGACGAACACCACGCAACCAAGGATTGGGAGGCTTACGCACGCGAGGGCATCGATTTCGCCCTGGAGGTGATCGAAAAGGCGACCGGCGAGCACAAGGTCAACGCCATTGGCTATTGCGTCGGCGGCACGCTGCTCGCCGCAACGCTCGCGTTGCATGCCAAGGAAGGAAACGACCGCATCCGGTCTGCGACCTTTTTCACCACGCAGGTCGATTTCACCTATGCCGGCGACCTGCAGGTGTTCGTCGACGAGGAACAGCTAAAGACCATCGAATCGACCATGAAGGAACATGGCTATCTCGATGGCTCGAAGATGGCGCTGGCCTTCAACATGCTGCGCGCCTCCGAACTGATCTGGCCCTATGTGGTCAACAACTACCTACGTGGCGTTGAGCCGATGGCCTTCGACCTGCTCTACTGGAATTCCGATTCCACCCGCATGCCAGCTGCCAATCACGCCTTCTATCTGCGCAATTGTTATCTGGAGAACAATCTCTCGAAGGGCCGCATGAAGATGGGCGGACACACGCTCGACATGCGTGACGTGAAGGTCCCGGTCTATAATCTCGCCGCCCGCGAGGACCATATTGCACCGGCCAAGTCCGTTTTCGTCGGCAGCCAGGTTTTTGGCGGTGATGTCACCTATGTCATGTCCGGATCGGGCCATATCGCCGGCGTCGTCAACCCGCCCTACAAGCCGAAATATCAGTACTGGACCGGCCCGAAGCCGGAGGGCGATTTCGAGACCTGGGTCAGCCACGCCGTCGAAACACCGGGCTCCTGGTGGCCGCACTGGCATAAGTGGATCGAGCAGCAGAACGACAAGCGCGTGCCTGCCCGCAGCGCCGGTGGCGACCAGATCAATCCGATCGAAGACGCGCCGGGCTCCTATGTCCGCGTCCGGGTCTGACCTTGCAGTTTGACCCGCCGCTGGTCGAGGGCCGGCTGATTGCCCGTTACAAGCGCTTTCTCTTCGATGCCAAATTGGAAGACGGCGCGATCATTACCGGCAATTGTCCCAACACCGGCTCCATGCTGGGGCTGACCACGCCCGGCAGCCGCATCTTCATGTCGGTCCACGATAAGCCGACCCGGAAGTACCCATATCAGTTCGAGATGATCGAGGCCGACAGCACACTGGTCGGCGTCAATACCGGCATGCCCAACAGGATTGCCGAGGAGGCGATCCTCGCGGGCATGATTCCAACGCTTGCGCCCTACCCGACACTCGCCCGCGAAAAACGCTATGGCGTCAATTCCCGCATCGATATCCTGCTCTCAGGCGAAGGCCTGCCCACCGCCTATGTCGAGGTGAAGAACGTTCATTTCAGCCGGACGCAGGGGCTTGCCGAATTTCCCGACACGAAAACCGAGCGTGGCGCCAAGCATCTCGCGGAACTCGGCGACATGGCGCAAGCCGGTCACCGCGCGGTCATGCTCTATGTGGTCCAGCGCGGCGATTGTTCCGCATTTCGCATCTGCGCCGATCTCGATCCGGCCTATGCCGCCGCCTTCGAACGTGCCAGAGCCCGCGGCGTCGAAGCCTACGCGCTTGATTGCACAGTTTCGCAATCCCAAATTACGGCGAAAAGCTTGATCGACGTTGCCTAACCCGGCATAGAGTAGAGACGAGTATCTGAGAACAACCGAATCGACATGGTCAACTATATCGACGCAGCTACGGCTCCGATGAAGAACACAGGCGCGATCCGTCTCTACGGACCTGACGCCTTCGAGGGCATGCGACGCGCCTGCCAATTGACGGCGCGCTGCCTCGATGCGCTCGCCCCCATGGTCAAGCCGGGTGTGACGACCAACGCGATCGATCGCTTCGTCTTCGAATTCGGCTTGGACAATGGCGCGCTGCCGGCAACGCTGAACTATCGCGGCTACACCAAGTCCAGCTGCACCTCGATCAACCACGTCGTCTGCCATGGCATCCCCGACGACAAGCCGCTGCGCGACGGCGACATCGTCAATATCGACGTGACCTATATTCTCGACGGCTGGCATGGCGATGCGAGCCGTATGTATCCGGTCGGCGAGGTCAAGCGGGCCGGTATCCGGCTTCTCGAAGTGACCTATGAGAGCCTCATGCGCGGCATCGCCGCCGTGCGGCCCGGCGCCCGCACAGGCGCCATCGGCGAGGCGATCCAGACTTATGCGGAGGCAGAGCGCTGCTCGGTCGTGCGCGACTTCTGTGGCCATGGCGTTGGCCGCCTGTTCCACGACACGCCGAACATCCTGCATTACGGCCGCGCCCATGAAGGACCGGAAATCCGCGAAGGCATGATCTTCACCATCGAGCCGATGATCAATCTCGGCCGTCCGCATGTGAAGGTTCTGGGCGATGGCTGGACAGCCGTCACGCGCGATCGCTCCCTGACCGCTCAGTACGAGCACACGGTGGGTGTGACCGCCACGGGCTGCGAAATCTTCACCCTTTCGCCCGCCGGGCTCGACAGGCCGGGGCTCACCTGATGATGGCAAACGGCGGCAATGATCGTCTGGACGAACCGGCAGAGACCGAGGAACCCGACGATTTTTCCGCCGAATTGGAAGCCGACGAGCGCGGTTTCTTTGCCGAACCGCGCCAGCGCCCCAAGGCTGCCGCCAAGGCAACGCAGGACGGCAAGGAAAGTCCCGCCCCGGAGCAGCACTATCACGGCCATCGCGAACGCTTGCGCGCCCGCTTCCGCGACCATGGCGACACGGCGCTGGCCGATTACGAAATCCTCGAACTCCTGTTGTTTCGCCTGATCCCCCGCCGCGACACCAAGCCGATCGCCAAGGCGCTGCTCGACCGCTTCGGAACACTGGCCGGCGTCTTCGGCGCGGAGGCCGCGCGGCTGACCGAGGTGAAGGGTGTCGGCGAGGCCGTTGCCACCGATCTCAAGCTCATTGCCGCCACCGCCCACCGCATGCTGAAGAGCGAGCTGAAGGGCAAGAAGGTCCTCGCCTCATGGTCGTCGGTGGTGGAGTACTGTCACGCCGCCATGGCCTACGAGACGCGCGAACAGTTCCGCATTCTCTTCCTCGACAAGCGCAATGCGCTGATTGCTGACGAGGTGCAGCAGAAGGGCACGGTCGACCATACCCCGGTCTATCCGCGCGAGGTCGTCAAGCGTGCGCTCGATCTTTCCGCGACCGCCATCATCCTCGTTCACAACCACCCGTCAGGCGACCCGACCCCCTCCCGTGCCGATATCGATATGACCAAGACGATCATCGAGACGGCAAAGCCGCTCGGCATCACGGTGCACGATCACATCATCATCGGAAAGGAAGGTCACGTCAGCCTCAAGGGGCTGAGGCTGATCTGAGGCCGGGCGCAGCGATCGGACGCGGCCAACCAGGTCAAAGCACAAGCGAAGGCTTCGAGCAGGATGCGCCGGTGACGCTCACATCGGCCTCGCCGATCTTGTAGCCATAGACGAACATGTAAGTCGCGAGAACCCGGTCGGCTGGAAGCGTGACCGACGAGATCGCCGAGACGATGGCATTGCGATACGCGACCTGCTGTGTGCCGAAGCTGAAGCCTGCGACCGTGACGTCGAGGTTCAGGTGCTTGACGATACTGGTCCAATAGGAGGTGATCGGCGTTGTCACACTCGCATTCTTGACCTTGTTCGCGTCGATTTCCAGCCGGGTGAAATCCATCAACGAGCCGACGATGTTGTTGACATCGACCTGCGCCGATCCCTTCACGGTCACACCCGGTGCTGCCGCAAGCGTTGCCGGCGTCACCCTTGGCTTGCTGCCGAAGTTGATAAACGCGCTTTCATCGACATCGCCCACGATCAACTCTGCCACTCCGGGGAATGTCTGGAGCTTGACACCCGTCACGGTGTTGCCCTTGCATTGGATGTCGGTCAGCCGCGCTTCACTGTTGGCAGCTTCCAGATAGAGCGGAACCCGCAGCGTGATGCCTGCCATGGAGGGAATATTACCGAGCGTGAAGGTCACGAGGCTGCGTATCTGCGCCGTACGCACCAGAGAACCAGGTGTGTTGATCCCGACCGACTGAGCCCCAACCGGCGGCTCCCCGATCATCAGCCTGAAATTAACATCGCCGAGACCCGGCACATCGTAATCGACATTCAGTTCGACCTGATGCTGTCCGTTCGACACAGCGGCGGCTGCCCTGATGAGACCAAGGGCGTCGGCAGTCGATGTCCCGCCATATCCGGACCCGACCTTCTGCTTGCCGATGGTGGCCAGATTGAGGATCTGCGACAGCTTGATCGTGCGGTTGCTATGCGAGACGGCAATCTCGAAGGCCCGCACGGAGGCCTGGGCGGACGCACTCAGATTGCCGCCGACCCGAATCGCTCTGAAGAACTGCGCAAGGGTCACATCAGCGTCCAGCAAGTCGTCATAGGTGACCGCCGACATGTTGATGCTCGAAGCGAGTTCCTTCACGGTCGAGAGAATATCGACATTGGCGCTCACCAGTGCATTGTAGTCTGCCACTTTCAGCGAAACCGTTGTTCCGAACAGAGCGCCGAACACCGCATTGGCAAGGCCGCCGTCCAGACTGGCCAGCCGGCTGCCAATCCAGTAGGACGCAAGCTTTTTCGAGGCAGCGGTCGCCGACACGTCGATATCGGGCTCCGGCGCGATCGCGGATGCAAAATAGAGGTGGCCGCGGCAGCGCTGCTTCACCCGCACCGCATCCGGCATGGCGGAATTCGGCTGGAACCGCTGGGAAACAGGGAGCGACGGATCTGCCTCGTAATTGCCAAGCTCGACGGTCGCCACGCATTCCGGCGCGCCGGCAGAATCGAAAGACTGCTGCGCGGGTAAAGTCTTGCCGCCCGGAAGATAGGTCGTACCACCTTCCTGGACGGCATAGTTGCGCCCGTTGTCCGCATAATATTGCTGGAGCAGAGCGCGCGCATTTGAAGGATCGGCCGCCGCGGCAATCGCGGCCAGATCGACGGTTGCCTGCTCCGAACGCCTTTGCTTGACGAGAGCAGCATAGTCGACACTGATCGCAAGACCGCTGATGAGAAGCGGCGCGGAAAGTGCTGCAGTCACGGCAATATTGCCCTGTTTGGACCTCAAAAAACGGGAGAAGTATGTCGCCACGATCAGGCTCCCCCAATACGCATCACGGATGTTCTGGAAATGAATTTATTGTCCGGCATCGCATAGGCAAACAGCGACCAGATCGGCAATTGCGCCGCATCATAAGAGACCTGGATCGTGTACCGATCCGTGTCCTGTCCGCTGATAGTGACCTTCACCTTCTTCGGATCGATAAAGGCGCGGTCCTTCATGGACAAAGCAACGGCATTCTCCGCAAGCATCTGCCGTTCCTGGGCCGAGAGACCCGCCACCGCAGCACGCGCGGCCTCCTCCGTCATCTGCTGTACACTGGCAGAGGCAGACAGATAGATCGAATAGCCGATCATCGTGAGAACGCCGGCGATAAAGATGGGCGCAATGATGGCGAACTCGACAGCGGAGGCGCCGTCGCGGCGCCGAAACAGCATTATCAATCTGGACACACACAATCTCCTGAATTGTGCATCCAAAGTACAGAACCTATATTTAGACCAAATTAAAACCTCAATTAAAATTGCCGCTTTATGCCGAATTAGGGCAGTTTGGCCCAGATTTAGCGTTGTGTAAGACAATACAATTTGACGCTGTCAGCCTATATCCGGTTCAGTACATAAATTCAGAATAGTCTAAAAAAGAATTGCGCGAAATACATTCAGAGCGCCCGCAGATTGGGCCACGCTTGGCGCGGAAGAGGTGGGCGACGGGATTCACCAACGAAAAAAGGCGACCTAAGCCGCCTCTCCCGTTTCCTTGGTCCGACCCGATCCGGGGGCGGAGGTTGTGCGTCGCGATCAGGCGGCGCTTTCGACGCCCTTGACGAACCAGTCCATCACGGCGAGGTCGGCAAGCTTCATCGTCTCGCCTTCCTTGACCTTCAGCGTACCGGCCTGATCGTAGATCGGGCCCTTGAAGATGTCGTAGGAGCCGTTCTTGTAGCCCGTCTGGATATCATCGGCGAGCTTGACGACATCGGCAGGAACCGCCTTGTTGTAGGGCGAGATCACGACCGTGCCTTCCTTCATGCCATCCCAGGTGTCGGTGGACTTCCAGGAGCCGTCGACGATCGCCTTGACGCGCTCGACATAGTACGGACCCCAGATGTCTTCGATGGCCGTCAGGTGAGCCGACGGAGCGAAGCGCGACATGTCGGCGCCCTGACCGAAGCCGTAGAGCTTCTTCTGCTCGAGGATCTGCAGCGGGCCGGGGCTGTCGGTGTGGGTCGTGACGATATCGCAACCGAGGTTGATCAGCGTTTCCGTTGCAGCAGCTTCCTTCGGCGGGTCGAACCAGCTGTCGATGAGGACGAGCTTGACCTTGGCATTCGGGTTCTGCTTCTGGGCGGCAAGCGCGAACGAGTTCACGCCAAGAACGACTTCCGGAACCTTGTAGGAGCCGAGGTAGCCGAGCGTGCCCGACTTCGACATCTTGCCGGCGATCGTGCCGAGAACGGCGCGGCCTTCATGGAACTTCGAGTTATAGGTCGCGACGTTGTCGGCGCGCTTGTAGCCCGTGCAATGCTCGAACTTGACGTTCGGGAATTCCTTGGCGACCGCAATCGTCTGGTCCATGTAGCCATAGGACGTCGTGAAGATCAGCTTGCAGCCCTGCTGTGCGAGGTCGCGGATGACCGGGATGGCCGAGGCGTCTTCCTGCACGTTTTCGACATAGACGGTCTCGACCTTGTCGCCGAGTTCCTTCTCGACCTGCATGCGGCCCTTGTTATGCGCCCAGGTCCAGCCATAGTCGCCCACCGGGCCAAGGAAGATGAAGCCGATCTTGATCTTTTCGGCCGCAAAGGCCTTGTTGCCGAGCACGGGCAGCGTCGCGGCAGCGCCGGCTGCCTGCATGAATGTACGGCGGGTAATGATAGCCATGGTGAACTCCTATCGTCAGGGCGTTTCAGGTTGATGGAAGGAACGGCTTGCCGAGGCAGGCCGGGGCGTTGCCGCCCGAACGGTCGCGCATGGAAATGACGGACAGCGCGACAACGGTCATGAGGTAGGGCATCGCAGCCCAGAATTGCGACGGCAGGAATGAGAAGCCCGCTGCCTTGGCGTAAAGTTCGAGAGCCATCAGGATGCCGAAGAAATAGGCCCCGACGAGCAGGCGCCCTGCCCGCCAGCCGGCGAACACGACGAGAGCCAGAGCGATCCAGCCACGGCCCGCCGTCATCTTCTCGGCCCACATGGGCGTGATGACCATGGAGAAATAGGCCCCGCCAATGCCCGCCATCGCACCACCGAAGGCGATAGCGGCATAGCGCACGCCCTTGACCGAATAGCCGATGGAATGGGCCGACAGGTCGTTCTCGCCGACGGCCCGCAGGATCATGCCGGCCCGCGTGGATTTCAGGAACCAAGCGACGACCGGAACCATGATCAGGGCAAAATACACGATGGGAGAATAGCCGAAGATGACCTTAAGGTAAGGATCGCTCGCCAGCGATGACGGGAAGACCGAGCCGAAGACCGGGGCGATGAAACCGGTATAGGAGAGGCCAATCAGCGACGAGAGGCCGGTGCCGAAAATCGTCAGCGCCAGACCCGTTGCCACCTGGTTGGAATTGAGCTCCAGAACCAGGACCGCGAAGAGCATCGAGGACAATGCCCCGCCCGCAGCCGCGCCCAGAATGCCCAGCCAGGGATTGAAGGTCGAAACGGTGACGCCGAAGCCGCAGATCGCGCCCATCAGCATCATGCCCTCGACGCCCAGGTTCAGAACGCCGGCCTTCTCGACGACGAGTTCGCCCAGCGCCGCAAGCAGGATAGGCGTGGTCAACCCGACAATGGTGACGATGGCGGCAATGATGAATTCAGTGCTCATGGGTATCACTCTCCTGCCGCCGGCATCGGGCTCAACTTCGGACTACCGACAAAGCGCACCCGATAACGGATGAGAATGTCGCTCGCCAGAATGAAGAACAGCATCATGGCCTGGAAAATGCCGGCCGTGGAATTGGGAATATGCACCGTTGTCTGCGCGACCTGCCCGCCGACATAGGTCACGGCAAGAACGACGCCAGCGATGAGACACCCGATCGGGTTGAGACGCCCGAGGAAGGACACGATGATGGCCGTGAAACCATAACCCGACGGGAAGCCGAGATTGATCGCCTTCAGCGACCCGGCAAATTCCAGCGCGCCCGCAAGCCCCGCCATGCCGCCGCCGATCAGCAGCGACAGCCAGATCGTCTGCTTGGCGTCGAACCCGCCATGGCGGGCCGCATCCGGCGCACTGCCGACAACGCGGATCTGGAAGCCGAAGACCGAGCGCGACATGATCAGCCAGAAGACGAAAGGCAGGACGAGCGCGATGGCGACGCCCAGATGCACCGTCGTGCCGGGGAACAGGATCGGCAGAGTCTGATCCGCATGAAGCGGCGCGGTGGCCGGGAAGTTGCGCCCGTTCGGGTCCTTCCAGGGGCCGCCGACGAGATAGCCGAGCACCTGCAGCGCCACATAGGTCAGCATCAGCGAGGTCAGGATTTCATTCACGTTGAGCCGCGTCTTGAGGAAAGCGGGAAAGATCGCCCAGAATGTGCCGCCGAGAATACCGGCCAGGATCATGAGCGTGATGATGATACCCCCGCCTGCCCCGCCGGCCGCAATGCCGACGCCGGCCGCAGCGAGCGCGCCGATGACATATTGCCCCTCCGCGCCGATATTCCATACCTGCGCGCGGTTACCGATCGACAGGCCGAGCGCGATAATGATGAGCGGAGCGGCCTTCACCGCCACGTCCTGCCACTTGTAGGATGACAGAAGCGGCGTCAGGAAGATGTCGATAACGGCCTTCTCGCCCTTGATTCCGAGAGCGTCGAACACGATCACGCCAATGGCCATGGTGAGCAGCACGGAGGCGATTGGCGTCGCAAATGCCATGAGCGTCGAGGGTTCGGGGCGTTTTTCCAGTTTAATGCGCATGGGCCGGCTCCGGATGCAGGTTTGCGGTTGCGGCCGGGTCGCCATGGACACCGCCCATGAGCAGACCGATTTCTTCGATATCGGCATCCGCCACCTTCATCGCGGGTGAAAGCCGCCCCTCGTTGATGACGGCGAGCGTGTCGCAGAGCGAGAGAAGTTCGTCGAGGTCCTGGCTGATGACGACGATGGCAGAGCCGGCGGCCGCCAGATCGACCAGCGCCTGATGGATCGCAGCCGCCGCGCCCGCGTCCACCCCCCAGGTCGGCTGCGAGACGACCAGAACAGCAGGATTTTGCATGATCTCGCGGCCCATGATGTATTTCTGCAGATTGCCGCCCGACAGCGACCCCGCCGTCGAGCCCGGCCCCAGCGCCTTGACCGCAAAGGTCGAGATCACCTCGCCCGCATAGGTCCGCGCCGCCTTCTGGTCGATGAGCCCGACCTTGACCATGCCGAGCCGGTCGCGTGCGGTGAGAACCGAATTGTCGGCGAGCGTGAATTCCGGCACCGCTGCATGGCCGTTGCGCTCTTCCGGCACCGAGGAAACACCGACCAGCCGCCGCTGCTTCGCTGTCAGCCGACCGAGCCTTGCGCCATCCACAGTGATCGCTCCCTCGTCTTCCGATAGTGTCTCGCCCGACAGGGCCAGCAGCAGCGCGTTCTGCCCGTTGCCCGCGACGCCGGCGATGCCGAAAATCTCGCCCTCGCGGACCGTAAAGGTAATGTCCTTGAGCGACACGCCGAAATGCGACCGCGCCGGCATGTTCAGCCGGTTGACGATCAGCTTCTCGCGCCCGATTGCCCGGCCTTCCGCCTTGACGATGGTCTTGAGGTTTCCGCCGATCATCTTCTCCGCCATCGAGCGCGATGTCTCGACCGACGGATTGCAGGTATCGACCAGCTTGCCGCCGCGGAGAATCGTCGCGGTGTGGCAGAGCGCCTTGATCTCGTGCAGCTTGTGCGAAATGTAGAGGATGGAACAGCCTTCGCTGGCGAGCTTCCGCAGAACGATGAAGAGCTGCTCCACCTCCTGCGGCGTGAGCACCGAGGTCGGCTCGTCCATGATCAGAAGCTTGGGGTTCAAAAGCAGCGCACGAACGATCTCTATGCGCTGGCGCTCGCCGACCGACAGGGTCGAAACGATGCGATGCGGCTCCAGCTTGAGGCCATATTGCGTCATGACCTCCTTGATGCGGGCTTCGAGTTCCCGCGCCGGGATTTTCGCATCCATGCCGAGCGCAATGTTTTCCAGAACCGTCATCGCCTCGAAGAGCGAGAAATGCTGGAACACCATGCCGATGCCGAGCTTACGCGCGGCCTTGGGGTTGGCAACGACGATACGCTCGCCGTTCCAGCGGATTTCGCCGCCATCCGGCTGCATGATTCCGTAAATCATCTTCACGAGCGTGGACTTGCCCGCACCGTTTTCGCCGAGCAGCGCATGGATTTCACCGGGCTGCACGGAAAAGCTCACCTGGTCATTCGCCAGTACGCCCGGAAAGCGCTTCGTGATGCTCTTCAACTCGAGCCGCGGGGTCGCTTCATTTCCCATCGATAGTCTCCATGGCGGACGCGGCAAAGAGGACGCCGCTTCGCCCGCCGGCATTCAGACCGTAAGGCAAGATCGACGATGCGTGAAGATGATGTAACCCAGCCCCCCGACCGGAGAAGAAAACATGAAAGAAAGCGACGGTCGATCCGGCAAGACGCCGAATTTCGGCCCGGGAACCAGACGGACTCCCACCCCAAGACTGCTGCAACGACACCAAGTTCCCCTGCTTTAATTTTATGCATTAGTTGGTCTGGCTTTCGCACCGCACACAAGCACATTGTTTCGCTCGTTGCGTTGCAAAAATTGCAACACTGAGATTAAGCGCTTTTCGGCGCGATTGGCAAGCTGTCCATTTGCGCCTTGATGAGATCGACAACCGCGGAGGTTGCGGAACTCAAGCCCTGGCTGGACCGCGTGATCAGCGACAGTTCCTCCGGCGCAAGAAGCCGCCCGGCCAGTGGAATGAACTCAAGGCCAGCGTCCCTTTGCTGATCCATGAGATTGCCGGCATTGAGGAATGCAATGTGCCGGTTGTCTGCGATCAGACGCTTCATCAAACCTGTGGAATTCGTGACCAGACTTGGCACGGTCTGAACTCCGGATGCGCCCAGCGCACTGTCGATCAGCCGCCGCGCCGCGATCGAGAAATCGGGAAGGATGAAGGGATAGTTGATGCACTCGGAGAGTGGCACATTTGACCGCCCCGCCAGAGGATGCTCCTTCGACACGATGACGCCGGAAGGCGCCTCCACCACCTTGAGTTTGTGGATGTTATGCCGATCGGGAACATTAAAACAAACCGCCAGATCGAGTTCGCTGTTGAGGATTTTCTCGGTGATCAGCGCAGTCCCCCCGACAAAGATGTCGAGCGTGAACTGGCGGAACCGCGCCTGGATGTCATTAAATAGCGTGCGGGCGAAATCACCGGCCAGACACTCCATCAGCCCGACAGAGACATGGCCGCGTCGAAGGCCTTGCAACTGTTGCAGCCGCACCTTGGAGCGCTCCTGATCCGCCTTCCATTTCCGGATATCGGCGATCAGCACCTCGCCTGCCGCCGTCAGCCGTACGCCGCGCGGCAACCGTTCGAACAGCTTCAGCCCGTAATCCTCTTCAAGGTTGAGGATGCGACGGTTGAGCGCGGACGGCGACACGTTCAGATGCTCGGCCGCCTTGCGGATAGAACCGAGCCGGGCAACCTCGTCGAAGAGCAGTGCGGCTGGCGAAATGAGGGACATGCGCTTTCCATTGTGCGAACAATTCGTACGGAACCGGCTCTACAATGACTTGAATTTCGCACCGATCAAGGCAAGTCTTCCGCACCGCATGAATTAGCGACGACCGACGAAGCGATATTGCACCGTTTCGTCAGGCTTCGCGCCAGACATAAAGGGGACAGCACATGGCCATGGTTTGCGAGGAACTGGATCACGAGGCGCTTTTGAGGATCGCGATCGCCGAATCGCAGAAGGCGCGCGACGCCGGCAACCACCCCTTCGCCTCAATCCTCGTCGGCCCCGACGGTAAGGTGCTGATGACGCAGCACAATGCCTATATGCCCGACCATGACATGACCGGCCATGCCGAACGCGTTCTCATGACCCGCGCCTCGACGACGCTACCTCATGATCTCCTCAAGGAATGCACGATCTATACTTCGGCCGAGCCCTGTGCCATGTGCGCCGGCGCGATCTACTGGACGGGGCTCAAGCGCTGCGTCTACGGCATGACGGAAAAGCAGCTCAAGGAAATCACCGGCAACCATCCGGAAAACCCGACGCTCGATCTTCCCTGCGAAGTGGTCTTTGCCGCCGGCCAGCGCAAGGTCGAGGTGATCGGCCCGATCTTGGTGGAAGAATCCGCAAAGGTGCACGAAGGTTTCTGGGGCTGATCGCAAGCCCCATTCACTTTGGAGAGATCTGCGGCGCGCCGTTGTTCTCCATATAGGCTTTGGCGGCTGCGCGCATGTCGTGCACGGTCGCAGCCAGACGCGCCGCCTCGTTGGCGTGTGAACTGCCCTGCGCATAGAGCGAACTGATCATGCTTTCAAAGGCCTGGCGCGTGTCGGGATGCGAATCCACGAAAGCCCGCTGTGCCGCGCTCCGGCCCTGGATGATGTCCTGCATGATCCCCATCTGCTGAACCGCAAAACGGTCCGCCGGGGCATTGTGGAGTTCTCGCGCCATCGCGGGCTGTGTGACTGAAACAGGTCCGATCGCCATTACGAATATGAAACCCTATATGTAACAACAATATACGTCACCAGTCCCTTAGCATCCAGGGATGAAAACCAGGTCAAGACAGGCGCTTGCATTTGAATCGAATTGTCGCTGTCATGCGGCTGCATGCTGTCTCCGGACTTACGCGAATTGCCGATTGTCATAACGGAAATAGATTGATATCAACATAAATGGAGTGCCGCGGTCGGATCAGGGAGGGTATCATGCAGGAATCGCCATATCGTTGGGTTGTCGTTGCCGCGGGCGGCTTCATGGGATGCGTGGCCATGGGCGCGCTCTTCTCACTTCCCGTTCTCCTGACGCCCATGGTGGAGCAGACCGGCTGGAGCCGCACAGGCATTTCCGCCGCCATGACCATCGGCTTCCTCTCCATGGCCGCAACAGCAATGGTCTGGGGCGCCCTCTCCGATCGCTTCGGTGCCCGGCCGGTCGTGGCATCGGGCGCAGTTCTCTTTGCGGTGAGCCTCTGGGCTGCCGCGCATGCGCCCTCGCTTCTCGTGTTCCAGCTTGCCTTCGGTCTCGTCGCCGGCGGGGCGGTCTCGGCCTTCTTCGCGCCGATGATGGCAACAGTGACCGGCTGGTTCGAGACGCAGCGCGCGCTGGCCGTCTCGCTCGTCTCCGCCGGCATGGGCCTTGCTCCTGTCACCATGTCACCACTGACGGCGCGGCTTGCTGAAAGCTACGACTGGCGCATGGTGCTGACGATCATGGCAGCGCTTGTCGCCATCCTGACGATCCCGGCATCCATGCTGCTCGCCCGCCCCCCGGCAATCCAGCCCGCAGCGACGTCACCCACCGGTGATCTTGCGCCCGATGCCGGCATGACGGTCAGGCAGGCGATCGCCTCGCCGCAGTTCATCGTGCTCGTTGTCACGAATTTCTTCTGCTGCGCCACGCATTCCGGCCCGATCTTCCACACCGTGAGCTATGCCCAGATCTGTGGTATCTCGGCGATTGCGGCCGTCTCCATCTATTCGGTCGAAGGCATTGCCGGCATGGCGGGCCGCATCGGCTTCGGTGTTCTGGGCGACAGGCTGGGGGCAAAGCGCGTGCTGGTCGGCGGTCTTCTCGCGCAGGCCTTCGGTGCGCTCGCCTATGCCTTTGTCAGTCAGTTGGCGGGATTCTATGCCGTCGCAGTGCTCTTCGGCTTCATCTATGCCGGGATCATGCCGCTTTATGCCGTGTTGATCCGCGAGAACTTCCCCATGAAGATGATGGGCACGATCATCGGCGGTACCTCCATGGCCGGCAGCCTCGGTATGGCAACCGGCCCCGTGCTGGGCGGCTATATCTATGACGCCACGGGCGGCTATGCGACCATGTATATCACCTGCTGGATCCTCGGTCTCATGGCCTTCCTCGTCGCGATGACATTCCGGCCTTTCCCCAGGACCTTTGTGTCCAGCCCGTCTGCCGCCTGACGCGTCTCCACCTGAAAATCGAAAGGATCGTTAAACTTGTAACGATCCTTTTCAGCGCCTCTTTGCGCCTCACGCGTAAAACCTGTCTCAGGAGACGGGCGAGAGCAGAAGAAGAAACGCCAGACATCGCCGTTCTCCCGGGAGAATTCAGCGATGCATGTTTCAGGCTCCATGCCCCCTTATTTTTCGGAGGGTCGCAAGATACAGGCCAATAATGGGGCCTTGAACTTGCAGGCCGCCACCGCCAATCGCGCCGCCCAGCACCGCGAGACGCCGTATTACCACGGCGATTACAGCCTCCTGACACAGATGCTCGAGATGGCTGCCAATCCGAAAGCACCAGGCAGCGGCGTTCCTTTCCAGGTCGCTCACACCGCATATCAGGAACATCTCAAGCTTGGCCCATCGACGGTTGGAAAGTAACCGCCGGCGCATCGCGGCACGACGAAGAAGCGCCGCATAAGAAAAAACGGCAGAAGGATAAAATTCTAACTTTTGAATTGAACGAAAATTCCGGTTTTAAATATAAAACCACAGTCGAAATTCAAAAGAGATTTCAGTTTTCCTCATCGCCGGGTAGATGAGGTTCACTTCAGCGGAACAAGACTTGCCCGATCTCAAGAAGGCAACCAATTCACTGTCTCAGCCAAGAAGAAGACAGATCAAACATGGTAAAAAGGAAGGTCTGAAATGCAAATTTCTCAGAACAACGCTAGCGCCGCCGCCTACACTTCCGCTCCCGCCGCTGCTCACAAGGGTCGCGAACAGAGCGAGACCCAGAAGGCCGTGCAGGCACAGCTTGCTCATAACAAGCAGCAGGCCAAGGTTGATGCCGACAAGCTCGCCAAGGTTTCCGGCAAGCCCGCCGCACAGGACGCCGACAAGGGTGGTGCAGCAGCCGCGAACGCAGCTGGTGCAGCAACCGGCGCTGCCGCCTCTGCCGCAACGACCTCGACAAAATCTGCGGCCAACGCCAAGAGTGCAGACGCCACCGCCGCAACACAGACCGCAGCCAAGAAGCCGGGCCACAAGGAAACGGTCTTCGAGAAGCAGCACGCCTACAACCAGTCCATGGCCAAGCTTCACGCCTCCATGCTGGACAAGGTCGCCAAGCCGGCAGCTCCCAAGACTGACGACGCCCAGCCGTCGGCTGCCGCCGCCCAGGCCGCGACTGCGAAATACATGGAAAACAGCGGACAGAGCACGGGCACGACCACGACGCACTTCCGCGCCTGATCTTTCGGAAGGGGGCATCCGAATTGAGAGCGGTGGCCGCAAGGTCGCCGCTCTTTTGCCTTGAGAACCCGTCGATCTTTCGGCGGTTTTTTTGTTTTCGCCGTGATTTGGCGATGAAAACCAAGAACGCCGGCAAGCGCCGCCTCGCCCAGGCCGCAGCCACAAAATTAAACGAGAACACTATATCCCCGCACCTCGCGGGCAGTGCGGGGATTATGCAGAAAAAGAAACGGATTCAGATATTTAGAAATCGAATGGCGATCCCTGCAGGGCTCGAACCTGCGACCTAGTGCTTAGAAGGCACTTGCTCTATCCAGCTGAGCTAAGGGACCGCTCCTTCGGGAGGGACTGTACCCTGCCCGTATTCAAGGCGCAAAACAGCAAACGTCGCTTCTGGCGCTATTGAGGTGCCAGAGCTCAGTGCGTCCAGGGCTGCGTGCGGGAGTAGCGGAAATTGTCGGAATACGAGACCGCCTTGCGGGTGGCTTCCTTCGGCTCGATGACGCGATAGGCAATGCCATTCGCCTTTGCATACGCTTGGGCAGCCTCGCATGTTTCGAAGCTCAGCTTGACCTGCTGCTGCATGTCACCGGAACCCGTGTAACCCATCAGCGGATCAATCACGCGCGGCGCCTGCTGGTCGAACTCGAGAACCCAGAGATGGGTCTTGGCTTTGCCAGACTGCATGGCTGTCTTTGCGGGTCGATAGATCTTTGCCGACATCTTCAAACTCTTAAGCTCTGGACCCGATCATTACACCGGGCGATGGGAAGTGAATTTCCGAGATCCGAACAACGCAGCCCGATTCCGATCTCACGTCATTCCTGCCACAAAATTGGAGCCCGCGAAATAGGCTCGAAATGGTCGGAGTGGAGAGATTCGAACTCCCGACCCTCTGGTCCCAAACCAGATGCGCTACCAGACTGCGCTACACTCCGTCACATTCGAGACCCGCTGATACACGCTTGAAAACGCTACGGCAACAGCAAAGTTGAGCTTTGCAAGCCTCGATTTAGATCGCTCAGTTCTTGGCCTTGAACGCAAGCGACGCGCCGCTGACCTTGTCGCCGGGGGATAGTTTCAGCCGCTGTGCCTCTCCGCCCGCAAGCTCCAGCACATAGGCAGCGAGACCGCGAGACGGAATGATTGTCTCATCCATGGGCTTGGCATTCTCGGCAATATTGAAAATCTTCCCTTCACTATCGATGAAAAACATGTCGAGTGGAATGAGGGTATCCTTCATCCACATCATGACAGTCTTCGGCTGCGGAAAGATGAAGATCATGCCCTTGCCTTCAGCAAGAGACGTGCGGTTCATCAGACCGGTCGCGCGCGTCTGTGCGGAAGCAGCGACCTCTACCTTGAAATCATGCAACTTGCCGTCATGCCCGGTGATCTTTAGCACGCTGACAGGGAGATCTTCCGCGACTGCAGGGAGCGAAACGAGCACAACAATCATCAGCGTGCAGAGTGCGCCAGCGAGCCGATGAAAGATGGAGAGGAAACGCATCAGTGCGATCGCGCCGGCGGCGCAGGGACATCCGGATGTATCTCGGCGGCCATCAGCCCCTTCTCTCCGTCACCAAAGCGGATCAGGACAGTCTGGCCGGGCCGCAGTTCGGTCATGCCGAAGCGGCGCAGGGTCTCCATATGGATGAAGATATCCTCGGTGCCCTCGCCACGCGTCAGGAAGCCAAAGCCCTTGGTGCGGTTGAACCACTTGACCAGAACACGCTCCAGACCGCTCGTCGGGGTTACCTGCACATGTGTCTTGACCGGCGGCAGTTGCGACGGATGCACCGCTGTCGACTGGTCCATGGAGAGAATGCGGAAAGCCTGATAGCCGCGGTCGCGCTTCTGCACGAGTGCCACGATGCGCGTGCCTTCAAGGATGGTCTGATATCCGTCACGGCGCAGGCAGGTCACATGCAGAAGCACGTCCTGCATCCCGTTATCGGGTACGATGAAGCCAAACCCCTTGGCAACGTCGAACCACTTCACGACACCGGTGATTTCAATGAGATCGACGGATTCACCGGAAACATCGTCAACAGTAGAAATATCTTTCGTCGATATTCTGTCCGCCATTTCCCGTTGCCCCTCGTCTACGCGTCACATGCATTCACGGTTAACTGATTCTCGCCACAAAGATTAACAATGTGTTCGGGTTTCAGTGCAAGTGCCAGTTTGCAATAAACCCCAGCGACTCGCGTCTTCCACAGCTCGATTCGTGACACCGCGGGCTTGCCCCAGGCTTTATACGACCGCATATGAGTTCGGAACTCAACAAAGGGACATAGACATGCGCTATCTGCACACCATGGTCCGCGTGACCGATCTTGACGCATCGCTGGCATTCTACCGCGATGTGATGGGTTTTGAAGAAACGAGGCGCATCGAAAACGAGGCCGGTCGCTTCACGCTCGTGTTCCTCGCCGCAAGCGAAGACAAGACGAGTGCCGCCGGGACCGGGGCGCCCTGCCTCGAACTCACCTACAACTGGGATCCGGAAGCCTATACCGGCGGTCGCAACTTCGGCCACCTCGCCTATGAGGTCGATGATATCTATGCCTTCTGCGCGAATGCTGAGAAGCATGGGGTCACCGTCAACCGCCCGCCGCGCGACGGTCACATGGCCTTCATCCGCTCGCCCGACAACATCTCCTTCGAGATTCTGCAAAAAGGCAAAAGTTTGGCACCGCAGGAGCCCTGGGCCTCGATGAAGAACACCGGATCGTGGTGATCTGAGATTTTTTTGAAAGCGCATATCCCTGAAATCCTTGGGGGTTTGATCAGCGGCTTCTCAAATTGACGCAACGGCAGGCCCGGGCAGTTTACATCGCCCGGGCCTTTCCTTAGAAATTTGCGCCAGATTAAGAATTGGGAGCCGCGTTTGAAAACCAAGCAGCACAAAGGATCGGCGGAAAGAGGGCTCTATGCCTTGTCTGCCGGACTGCTGACAGCGATTGCGCTGTCGGGCTGCATGTCTTCTTCGCTGGAAACATCCTTCGACCCCAAGTTGCTCAGCGATGCGCGCGCCCAGCAGCCGAAAGCGCAGGGTGTGCAGAACGCTCACAGCGCGCAGAGTGCCAAGACTCAACGGCTTGCGCTCAACCCGGAAACAACCCAGGAAGTCGAGATACAAAACGGCGTGCCGGTCACGGCGGACCAGCAGGCAGTCATCGCCGCCGCGACGCAGGCGCGCATGGGTGTAATTCCGATCCCGAAAAACGCGGCCGCCTTCCGCCCTACCGCGTCCGACAAGCAGATACAGGTCGCGCTGAATGCCGCCCGCGGAAGCATCTTTTCCACGGCCCCGCCGAAGCCGGAGGAACAGGCCGCGGCGCAAAAGAGCGGGGTCACGGTGCCGACATCCGTGCCTGCCCCGAGTTTCAATCCTTCGGTCATCAATATCTATACGCCGGCGGAAGCCGAGAGCACCAATTCCGATGCATCGCTTGCCGCGCCTGGCACGACCGCAGATGCTGCACCTGCTGAAGATCAGACAGCCACCCCGAAAGGTGGCCGCGTTCTGAGCCCGTCTGAGATACAGCAGCCCGCAAAGGTCGCGAGTCTCTTCACCATGCAGCCGCAAAATCCTATCGCGGTGCCACTCCCGGCGGAACCGCCGGTGCAGGATTTCAACGCCGGGCGCTTCAGTCAGCCCTCGGCCCAGCCTGAAGATAGAACCGCCAAGCTCGAACCGGCAAATCCGCTTCGGCTCCAGACGCCGCAGCCATCCAATCCGCTGAGCGCGACACCCGATGACGGTAGCCGTCCCGTCGCCAAACTCAATGCCTTCTTCCCGCCGAAGCCCGCGCCTGCCGCTGTGGAAGGTGAAGGCGACGATGGCGACAATGGAGACGACAGCGCCGACGATAGCGAACCCGCAGGTCTGATGCGCCTGATCTCGGCGCCGGGCCTGGCCCGCGTCGCGCCGAATGGTATCTGGATCCAGACGCCCTATGTGGAGACAGACTGCTTCAAGCCGGAACTGATGAAGATGCTCCACGTCGTGGAGAAGCATTACGGCAAGCCGCCGATCGTGACCTCCGGCTATCGTCCGCCGGTCTGGAACGCCAAATCGGGCGGCGCAGAACACTCTCTGCACACGACATGCAGTGCGGCTGATATCCAGGTGAATGGCGTTTCCAAGTGGGAACTCGCCAACTATCTGCGCTCGCTGCCTGAACGCGGCGGCGTGGGAACCTATTGCTATACGAACTCCGTGCATATCGATACGGGCGACCAGCGGGACTGGGACTGGCGCTGCCACCGCAAGAAAAAGAAGCGCAGATAAGCTCAGCTAAGCGGCTGAATTTATTTCTGAATGCGACACGGATCGCAACGCGCCCGGACTTCATGAATTTTTTTTGAAAAACCCGAATTTCCCGCTTGCGGGATGAAATTCCGCTGACTATAAGGTCGCCACACCGCGAGGCGCTTCGACAGAAACTTCCCGCGGTTCGGCATGCGCCCTTCGTCTATCGGTTAGGACGTCAGATTTTCATTCTGAAAAGAGGGGTTCGACTCCCCTAGGGCGTGCCATTTCCCCCTCCCAAAATTGAAACCACAGACGTCGGAATGCGTTCTTGTTTTGCGTGAAGAATTTCATTTAGCGCGCTGACTTGGCTTGTTTTTCCACCGGCCGGATTTTCCCGAAAATTTGGGCCGTTGCTGATAGAAAATCAAGAATCCGTCTTGCGGGAATCCGGAACGCTGACTATAAGGACGCCACATCGCAAGACGGTTCGCAGAGAGCCTCAAGCGATGCGGCATGCGCCCTTCGTCTATCGGTTAGGACGTCAGATTTTCATTCTGAAAAGAGGGGTTCGACTCCCCTAGGGCGTGCCACACCCTCTCCAGATTTTGATCGGCTCATGCGAGCGGCCAACTTGGCCTGAAGAGTTCGAATACGTCTCCCGCGTCGCAATAATCCATGTATCCGAGACGTCCCAGCGGACGAACCAGCGCCATATCAAGCCGGCCATCCCTGATCCCCTCATCCCGGATGTGGACGCCGGCCACCTGTCCTATGATCATGGTGTTGTCCGATTCGACGCCATCGAGCCCCTTGAGCGGCTTCACCTCGACCACGCGGCATTCCAGCGCCGCATAGGCTTCAGCAACGACGGGCGCCTCGACAAGCCTTCCCATGACGGGCGTCAGCCCAGCCAACGAGAATTCGTCTATCTCGGCGGGCGCTGCGGTCGAGCTGAGGTTCATCGCGTTCAGCAACGCGCGGCCGGCGAGGTTCGTCGTGAAGACACCAGTCTCCTCGGCGTTGCGCTGACTGTCCTTGCGCCCGCTCGAGGAAAACATGATGAGTGGCGGGCGATCCGCAATCGCGGCAAAAAAGGAATACGGCGCGAGATTAAGCACTCCGTCTTTGGATTTCGTCCCGATCCAGCCGATTGGTCTCGGCGACACGATCGCCTTGAAGGGATCATGTTTCAGAACCGCAGGACGATGACCCGTTTCATAGAACACGTTCAGCCCTCCATCCAGGTGACTTTGTCCGCGAGGTCCGGACGCGGACGCTCGACTGCCGGAAAATCCGTCGAGCCGATATGGATGAAGCCGGCGACCTTTTCGCCGGGCTGGACGCCCAGCAGCGGAAACGCCTTTTCATCGAAGGCGAACCACTCGGAAAGCCAGTTCGCGACATAGCCCTGCGCGTTCGCCGCCAGGATGACATTGAGGCAGACGGCACCAGCGGACATGATCTGCTCCCATTCCGGAATTTTCGCATGCGGACCTGCCGTGCTGATGACGCCGATTACGACGGGTGCACGCGTGAAGCGGCTGCGTTCCACCTGGATCATCTCGCCGGAAAGATTCGGATCACGCTCCAGCGCCATCTCCAGCAGCTTCTCACCAATCTGTACGCGAATGTCACCCGTGTAGACGATGAAGCGCCACGGCGCGATCTTGCCGTGATCAGGCACCCTGACGGCGAGCCGCAGGATCTCCTCGATACCCGCCCGGTCAGGACCTGGTGCACGCATCTGAAAGGCCGGGATGGAACGGCGAACCTTGAGATAGTCGATCAGTGCGGGATTGGGTTCCATGGGCATATCCTCTTTGACATCTTTTCTGACACGCTTATTGCCGACCACCCTCGCCCGCGCAAGCCGGCGAAACCTGTACAATGTGTCATCGCCATCAAATTGCCGGAGGCAGGCGCTTTATGCTCGCATCCGCAGATTTGCCTATGATATGGACAGAGACGGTTCGGGCTATGCCCGAATGCGGCCAAGGGTCAAACAGGACGACATGAAGCGCTTCAAATCCACGGTCTGTCTGGCGACTGCCACAGCACTGCTTGTTGCTCTGGCGCCGGCACTGGCCGGTGCGGTGGATCCGTTTGCCGCCTCACCGAATGGTGCACCCAAGCTCAAGCTTCCCGGCATCAACAGCTTCTCGCCCAACGTGGAGCCTCCTGCCTCGAAGGATGCACGCATAGTCCGCTGCGATGCTCGGCTGACCGCAGACGGACCAGCACTTCAGAACGGCATTTCCTGGCATGTATTCTCGGCCATTCCGGGACAGGACGGCAAATTGCAGCTGATCGCGGCGTCAGATGGCGGGTCGCACAGTTTCAAGCTGGCGCCGGGCGACTACTTCCTCAATGCCGCCTTTGGCCGCGCTACGGCGACGAAGCGTGTCAGCGTGCCGGCGTCCGGAGACGTACCCAATCAGGAACTCGTGCTCGATGCCGGCGGCATCGTTCTGCATGCCGTCTCCGGCAACGACACGAAGATCCCCGACAAGGATCTCAAATTTTCGATTTACACGAATGATGTTCAGGACGACGGAGAGCGAGGCCTGGTGATGCAGGACGTCGCGCCGAACAGCATTGTCCGGCTGAATTCCGGGACCTATCATGTCGTTTCCACATATGGCAGCCTGAACGCAGTTATTCGCGCCGATATTCAGGTCGCCGCAGGCAAGCTCACGCAAGCCACCATTCAGCACCGTGCCGCGCGCATTACCTTCAAGCTGGTCTCCACGGCCGGCGGCGAAGCCATTGCCGATACGGCCTGGTCCATCCTCACCGGCTCCGGCGATATCATAGCGGAAAATGTCGGGGCCTTTGCAACGATGGTCCTCGCGGAGGGAAATTACACCGCCGTCGCCCGCAACAAGGAAAAGATCTATCAGCGCGACTTTGTCGTCAAGGCCGGCAGCAACGCCGACGTGGAGCTTCTGCTGGGCCGCGACGACGCCAACCAGAACCAGATCCCGCAAGGCGCAAACGGCGCGGCGGCCGACATGACCTCACCGGACTGATCAGCGCCGGTCATCCCGCGCGGTCAAATATGAAGCGCATGACTGGAAATGAAAAAGGCGGCCCGCAAGGACCGCCTTTCGAATTTTGAGCAAAGTTTGCCAACGATTATTCGTCGGCAGCCTTCTTCTTGGCCGGAGCCTTCTTCTTCGCAGCAGGCTTTTCCTCAGCAGCAGCCTCATCGGCAACTGCCTCTTCAGCAGCGGCTTCCTTCTTGGCGGCAGCCTTCTTCTTCGGAGCAGCCTTCTTGGCTTCAGACTTGCCTTCGGCTTCGTCGTCAGCAAGCAGCTCTTCCTTGGAGACCTTCTTGTCCGTCACAGAGATCTCGTTCAGCAGATGGTCGATGACCTTCTCTTCGAAGATCGGCGCGCGCAGCGAAGCGGCAGCACCGGGCGTGTTCCGGAAATAGTCGAGGATTTCCTTCTCCTGGCCGGGGAACTGGCGCAGCTGGGCGAAGAGCGACTGCTGCATTTCCTCATCCGAAACTTCGATCTTGGCCTTCTCGCCGATTTCGGAGAGAACTAGGCCGAGGCGTACGCGACGCTGTGCGAGCTTGTTATACTCTTCGCGTGCGGCTTCTTCCGTCGTGTCTTCGTCGGCGAAGGTCTTGCCCGACTGGGCGAGATCGGTGTTGATCTGACGCCAGATGTTGTCGAACTCGGCCGAGACCAGCTTTTCAGGCGTTGCGAAGTCATACATTTCGTCGAGCTGGTCGAGGATCTGGCGCTTCAGCTTCTGGCGGGCAACCGAGCTATACTGACCTTCGATCTGGCTGCGAACGATTTCGCGGAGCTTTTCAGCGGATTCCAGGCCGAGCTGCGTTGCAAGTTCGTCGTTGATCTCGACATCCTTGGCGCCAGCCACATCCTTGACCTTGATGTCGAAGGTGGCTTCCTTGCCGGCGAGGTTTGCAGCCGGGTAGTCAGCCGGGAACGTGACGGTGATGACCTTCTCGTCGCCGGCCTTGACGCCGACGAGCTGGTCTTCAAAGCCCGGGATAAAGCGGTTGGAACCGATCACGAGTTCAGCGTCTTCATCCTTGCCGCCGTCGAAGGCAACGCCGTCAACCCTGCCGAGGTAGTCCATGGTGACGCGGTCGCCGTTGGCAGCCTTGCCCTTCTTGGTCTCGTAGGTCTTGGCGCTTTCGGCGATCTGCAGGACCTGCGTATCGACTTCCTCGTCGGCGATGTCGACGACTTCGCGCGTAACCTTGATCTTCGAAACGTCCTTGAGTTCGAACTTCGGGATCACTTCATAAGCGATCGTGAATTCGAAATCGGCCTCAGCTGCGAGGATCTTGTCTGCTTCAGCCTCGTCCTCGGTCATCGCGATATCCGGCTGCGTCGCGGACTTTTCGCCGCGCTCGGTCAGGATTTCGTTCGGACGAACGCGGACGATCTCGTTGACGAGTTCGGCCATGACCGACTTGCCGTACATCTTCTTGAGCTGTGCAAACGGCACCTTACCCGGACGGAAACCGTTGATCCGGACGCGGTCCTTCACACCCTCAAGGCGCTCATTCATCTGAGCTTCCATGTCCTTGGCCGGGATGACGACCTTGATTTCGCGCTTCAGCCCTTCAGCGAGCGTTTCGATTACCTGCATGTTAAAACCTTCATTTCCAAGCGGCGGCGCGTATCTTTTGCCTCATTGATCGCGAGGCGCGCTGCCGGAACCTCGATTTGCCGGAGTGGCTTCTATGCAAATTCCGGGCACTTTGGCAAGCAAAATGGCGCGTTCGCGCGCAAAAGCCTCTCGTTCGCCTGCCAATCTGCCTCTTTATATATGGTGCGGGTAGAGGGACTCGAACCCCCACGCCTTTCAGCGGTGGAACCTAAATCCACTGCGTCTACCAATTCCGCCATACCCGCTCTCACAGCAGGCCCACCCTCTCCTCAAGAAACCGGCCCGCACGGAAGCCGCCTCTATATCACCCGGCATGAAGATCGCAACAGAAATTAGCGCATATTCCCGCCCTCATCCCTATATGTACAGGGAGAAGCAGCGGGCGCTTTAGCACGATCTTAAGAGACGCCTGCTATCGTCCCCAAAGACGATAGACAAAAGCCATGCGATGAGCGCATGCCACATATGACTATTTTGCAGTGCACAAAACGGAATAGATGATCTATATTTGAACCATCAGACGGGCGCAGCGAACTGCAGAACCGGCTGAGACGCGAAATTTGAATTCGAGATTGCCTACTCCTCCTCCCAGGGCGTCTCGTTTATGACTGGCAACACTCCTCCTCCCAGTTGTCAGTCTCTTATATGACGCCCGCCGCACCTCCTCCCGCGGCGGGCGTTATAATTTCTGGGCATAACCTTCCAACATCCTCCGATCATCGTCGCAAGCGTCGTTTCAAAACGGAATATCCGTTCCGCCATAAACGTCTTCGCCCCTGCAGTTTACGTGCTCGACCGACCGGCGCCGATGCAACTGCGAAGATCCTTCCTTCAGGCACAGACGTGCCTCTACAACGTCGCGTTAAAAAACTCTTAACAAAATCGGACCTTTGCAAGGCGTCATGCATCTGGCGCATGGGTGACCTGCCGGAATTGCGCTTTATCATTGCTGCGATGCAACATATAAAGGGTCTCAGAGAAGAAGAGGCAGCCAGACGCGTTGCCAAACCCTAGAGAAGGAAAAGGCCATGAACATTGCTCGCTCTTTTAACAACTGGCGCAAGTACCGTCAGACCGTTGTCGAACTCGACCGCATGTCGAACCGCGAACTGACCGACCTCGGCATTGCCCGTTCGGAAATCCAGCGCGTTGCCCGCGCCGCCGTTCGCTGATCGGCACATACACCTCCCATTTGAAAAGCCCCGCCGGCTCTGCCCGCGGGGCTTTTTGCTGCCCGTTTTTCGAGCTCGGCACTCATAAATCATTAACATTTTGGTTTCTAAGGCGAATTTTCACTGCAAGCGACGCGCCATATCTTAAAAGCGACGCGCTGACCTGCCTATTTTTGGAGCAACGATTGCGGCTTGGGCAAGCGTTTGCACAAATGCATGGCAGATGATGAAATTCCGCACTGCACATTGCTGCTGCGACGCGGTATAACAAACTCATAGAAAGACCACAGCGATGACGGGGCGGTTATGCAACGCATACCGGCGC
The DNA here is from genome assembly GCF_040545545.1 of Limnomicrobium aquaticum. Classification (NCBI taxonomy): domain Bacteria; kingdom Pseudomonadati; phylum Pseudomonadota; class Alphaproteobacteria; order Hyphomicrobiales; family Rhizobiaceae; genus Limnomicrobium; species Limnomicrobium aquaticum. The sequence goes on along the minus strand of NZ_JBEPMB010000001.1, from coordinate 869,490 downwards.
ATGTGGATCTAGAAAACGTTTGAGGAAACCATCATGAACCCGATCCGTCTTGCCAAGAGCTGGCTGTCCTACCGCCGCACGCTGTCCGAACTGAGCAATCTGCCTTCGCACACGCTCAGCGACATCGGCCTGACGCGTTACGACATCCGTATGGTCGCTGCCCGCCAGGCACGCTGAACCGTCCGTAAGATTGTTGAATGTCTGCAACGGCGCCATCTCGGCGCCGTTTCGATTCTGTCGATAAGACTCTCAATCGGATCGTGAATTTTTTGTCGTGCTTGCCCCTTCGCTCATGATATGGAGCCGCCCATGACAAACATCTTCGCGACTTCCATCTCCCCCGTTCACGTTGTCGGCGGCGGTCTCGCCGGCTCCGAAGCCGCCTGGCAGCTCGCGCGCGCCGGCGTTCCGGTCATCCTGCACGAAATGCGCGGCGTCAAAGGCACGGACGCCCACAAGACCGACGGTCTTGCCGAGCTCGTCTGCTCCAATTCTTTCCGCTCCGACGATGCCGAAGCGAACGCCGTTGGCGTTATCCACGCCGAAATGCGCATGGCCGGCTCGCTCATCATGTCATGTGCCGACAGGCACCAGGTTCCCGCCGGCGGTGCCCTCGCCGTTGACCGCGACGGCTTTTCCGACGCGGTAACCCGTGCACTGGAAGCCGAACCGCTGATCACCATCGTGCGGGAGGAAATCGACGACCTGCCGCCGGAAGAGTGGGATCTCGCCATCGTGGCAACCGGCCCGCTGACATCTTCAGGTCTCGCCAAGGCGATCCAGAAGGCGACCGGCGAAGACCAGCTCGCCTTTTTCGATGCGATCGCTCCCATCGTGCACCGCGATTCCATCGACATGGACATCTGCTGGTATCAGTCACGTTACGACAAGGTCGGCCCCGGCGGCACGGGCAAGGACTATATCAACTGCCCGATGGACGAAGAGCAGTACAATGCCTTTGTCGATGCACTGATCGCCGGCGACAAGACCGGTTTCCACGAATGGGAAGGTACGCCCTATTTCGACGGCTGCCTTCCCATCGAGATCATGGCCGAGCGCGGCCGCGAGACGCTGCGCCACGGCCCTATGAAGCCCATGGGCCTCACCAACGCGCACAACCCGACGGTCAAGGCCTATGCCGTCGTGCAGCTGCGCCAGGACAATGCGCTCGGCACGCTCTACAACATGGTGGGCTTCCAGACGAAGCTGAAATATGGAGCGCAGGCGGAAATCTTCCGCATGATTCCCGGCCTGCAGAATGCAGAATTCGCCCGTCTCGGCGGCCTGCATCGCAACACCTATATCAACTCGCCCGTCCTGCTCGACCGCTCGCTGACACTGAAGTCGCGACCCGGTCTGCGTTTTGCCGGCCAGATCACCGGCTGCGAAGGCTATGTCGAAAGCGCCAGCATCGGCCTGCTCGCCGGCCGTTTCGCCGCCGCAGAACGGCTCGGCCGCGACATCGTGCCGCCACCGCCGGAAACTGCGCTTGGCGCCCTCCTCGGCCATATCACCGGCGGGCATCTGACGACCGATGAAGAACCGGGCAAGCGCTCCTTCCAACCGATGAATGTCAATTTCGGCCTGTTCCCGGAGCTGGAAGCGGGCGCGATCGTGAGACCGGAAGGCCTCAAGCGCTTCCGCGGCAAGGACAAGGCAATCGCCAAGAAGAAGGCGATGAGCGCCCGCGCGCTGAGTGCCTGCAAAGCCTGGCTGGAAACGGCGTAACGAAAGCCAGACAAACGAAAAATTTCAGCGACACGATGCGCTGAATTTGGTGATATCCGGGCCACTCAGGCCGGGCTCAGTGCCGTCGAATCATCGCCGCCGCCACTGGCGGCGAAGCTACCGAGCAGCCAGAGCGACACCTCCGCCGCCTGCCTTTCGGAGGCAAATATGAACTCGCCGCTTTCGGACGTGTTTTTCTTGAAATCAAGCCGAACGGTGTATTCATTCTCGCCCGGCAACACAGTGACAGTTCCCGGATGCAGCAGCCGGCAGGCCAATGTTCGACCGCGATAATGCACGCAGCCCACCTTGTTGTCGAAGAGCCTGAGAAACACCGTCTGCCGGTCGGCGGTCGCCACCACGTCGCGCACGGCTTCCTTGGGAAACGCGCGGCCGAACTCGATCAGTGCAGGCCCGGCATCCTCGTCCTCTTCCCGATGACGCGCGGCAAGCTGCATCGAATAGATGGAAAACATGGTGATCAGGAAGATCGCCAGCAGCCAGACATAGGTGGCGGGCACGGGTTATCTCCACCGTTGCGACGAGAAAACAAGCCCTCTCTTTAAAAGCCGGAGCTTGTCCGAATTTTGCCTATGCGTTCAGAGCGTCCGCCTGCGCGATGCCCGCCAGAGGCGCCACTGAGCGCCGAGCGGACCGGGCGCAATATTTGTCGCGAAAACGCCTGCCTTTTCTTTCAGTGCGCGTTTCAGCACGCCTCGGGTCAGCGCGGCCGGCAGGAACGGCCCGAAAGCTTCGCCCGAGGCCGGCAGATGCGCCCGTGCCTTGTCCAGATGCTCCAAACCGAAGGTCGCAAAGATCTCGATGGCCGCATTAAGGCGCGGCTTGTCCTCGCGTGCCAGAAATGCCTCACGGTCGAGCCCGACGGCGGAGAGCATGTCGAGCGGCAGATAGACCTGCCCGCGCACGGCATGACGCGGCATCAGGAGAAGCGCGCCGGCGACCGCCTGCGCGACGCCGGCATGGCCAGCGGCCCCCGCATGCGCCTGTGCCTGCGCCGATGCTGCAATCATCAGCCCGAGCTGGATCAGCGCGGAGGCCGTTTCGCCGGCATAGCCCTCGAAATCGTTCCGTGACGGCATCGCATCATCATAGAGATCGAAAATACGAGCCTCGCACATGCTCATCAGCACCCTGCGCGGCAGATTATGACGATCGATCACATCGAAAAGCGCTGCGGCCAACGGCCCGGCATCCTCGCCCTTATTTGATTTCTCGAAGAGATCCCGCCACCATTGCAGGCGGATTTCGCCGGGTAAGGGCTCGCGCACCAGATCGCGCACCCGCGCAATTTCAGCGTTGAACAGATAGAGCGCGGCCATGTCGCGCTGCATCGCCTCCGGCATCAGCAGGCAGGCGAGATAACGGTCACGGTCGAGATCGCGCAGTGTCGAAAGACAATAGGCGAAGGCGTCGTCGAGGGCAGACTTGGCGGCAGGGTCAGACATCGGCATGCGGTTTCCTCAAGCCTCAAACGGCGATGAAGGCCGCTGCGACCGGCCGCTTCTCCGACAGCATGATATTATAGGTGCGCACGGCAGCCCCCGTGCTCATCGGATCGGAATTCATCCCATGCGACCGGAAAAGCGCTTTCAGTTCCGCCGAGAGTGGCTTGATATCGAGGCCTGTTCCAACCAGCAGGAATTCGATCCGTTCCGCTTCGGCAATCACCTTGTCAAAATCGTCAGGTTTGAGCGGCTGCCCCTCCACTGCCGTCCAGGCATGAATGCCGGACGGCAGGCAGAGGATGGAGCCGCGATGCGACATGTCCGCGAAGCGGAAGCCGCCATTGCCATAGACGTCGATCTGCGCCTGCTCGGGCAGATAGCCGGGGCCTTCACCCCTGCTCACTTGGCGCCCCTGCTCATTTCGCGCCAGCCGGCAATGCCGCGTCTTCCTCGTCATCCTTGGAATTCGCGCCATCGTCGGAACGCAGCTTGAAGAGGATGAGGATCGGCGCTGCGATATAGATCGACGAATAGGTACCGACGATCACGCCGAAGAGCATGGCGATCGTGAAAGACCGGATGACTTCGCCGCCGAAGATAACCAGCGCGAGGATGGCCAGCGACGTGGTAATGGAGGTCATGATCGTTCGCGACATCGTCTGGTTGGTCGACGTGTCGATGATCAGCGACATCGGCATCTTCTTGTATCGTCGCATCGTCTCCCGGACACGGTCGTAAATGACGACAGTATCGTTCAGCGAATAACCCACGATGGTCAGCACCGCCGCGATACTCGATACGTTGAATTCGGTCCCGGTTATCACGAACATGCCGATGGTTAGGAGCACGTCGTGGACCGTGGCGATGATCGCCCCCACCGCGAACTGCCACTCGAACCGCAGCCAGACATAGAGCAGGATGCCGATAAGCGCGACGGTCACCCCGATGGTACCCGTCTTGGCAAGCTCGCCCGAAACGGTCGGACCGACGACCTCGACGCGCGAGAAGCTGTAGTCCTTCTCGAGCTCGCCGCGCACCAGCGAATCCACCGACTGCTCGGCATTCTCACCCCGGTTCTGCGCCTGCACGCGGATGAGTGCTTCGGAGGGCGAACCAAAACCCTGCACCATGACTTCACCGAGGTTCAGCCCGGATAGCCGCGTTCGCAGGTTCTCCAGATTGGCCTCGCCCTGGATCGACTTCACCTGGAAGATCGAGCCACCGGTGAAGTCGATGCCGAGATTCATCCCGAGCGTCATGAAGCCCACGACGGAAGCGACCGAAAGCATGGCCGACAGGCCGAAGTTGAAGTTCCGCAGCCGCATGAAGCGGATGTTCGAACCGTCGAAGAAGCCGGTGCGAACGCCCTTCGGCACGGCCTTCGGACGCGCACGGCGCACCCAGATGGCCACCAGCCAGCGGGTCAGCGTGTAGGCGGTGAAGACGGTCGTGACGATACCGATCATCAGCGTGATGGCAAAGCCACGGATGGGGCCGGACCCGAGGAAGAAGAGCACGGCAGCGGCGATGAAGTGGGTGACGTTGGCATCGACGATCGTTGCGAAGGCGCGGGTGAACCCGCTCTCCACCGCCGGCAGGAACGACTTGCCGTTCTTGAAGTCTTCGCGAATACGCTCGTAGACAAGAACGTTCGCGTCCACGGCAACACCGATGGTCAGAACGATACCCGCGATACCCGGCAGCGTCAGCGTCGCGCCCAGCATTGTCAGGATCGCGAGGATCATGATGACGTTGAGCGTCACCGCCACATTGGCGATGAAGCCGAGCAGACCGTAGAAGACCATCATGAAGACGATAACGAGTACGGAGCCGAGGGCACCGGCGATCACGCCGCTCTTGATCGAATCGGCACCGAGACCCGGACCGACCGTACGCTCTTCAACCACCGTGAGCTTCGCCGGCAACGCGCCGGCGCGCAGCAGAACGGCAAGGTCGTTCGCCGACTGCACCGAGAAGCTGCCTGAAATCTGGCCCGACCCGCCAAGAATTGGCTCGCGGATGACCGGAGCGGAGAGAACGTCATTGTCGAGCACGATGGCGAAGGGCTTGCCGACATTCTCGCTGGTCGCCTGCGCAAAGCGCGTAGCGCCCTTGGAATCGAAGCGGAAGGTCACGACCGGCTCGTTGGTCTGCGAATTGAAGCTCGCCTGCGCATCGACGAGGTCTTCACCCGAGACGAGCGAGCGCTTTTCGATGAGATACGGAACCGGCGGGTCGTCATTGGAATACATCACTTCCGACGTGGCTGGCGCGCGGCCGTTCAGCGCATCCTGCGCCGACATCGTCTGATCCACCATGTGGAAAGAGAGTTTTGCGGTCTGGTTCAAAATGTTCTTCAGGCGCTGCGGATCCTGCAGGCCGGGAACTTGAACGATGATGCGGTCTGCACCCTCGCGCTGAATGGTCGGCTCCGTTGTGCCAAGTTCGTCAACGCGGCGGCGGATGACTTCGGTTGACTGCGTCACGGCCGAGGTCATGCGATATTCGATGCCCTGATCGGTGATCGTAAGCTTCAGAAGACCATCGCCGGCATCCGTCAGGGTCGCCTCGACCACCGAACCACCCGTGATCGTGCCGGCAGAAATCGGTTGCGTCAGCGTCGAAAGCGCCTTCTTGGCGGCGTCAAGCTGGCCGACGTCACGAATGCGAACCTGAACGGTCTGTCCCGTGCCGGCAAGACCCGTGTAGCCGACATTGGCTTCGCGCAGCTTGGTGCGAACGTCATCGACGGTCGACTGAAGCCGTTCCTTGACGATGTCGTTACGGTCCACCTGCAGCATGACGTGCGAGCCGCCCTGCAGGTCGAGACCCAGCGTGATCTTGTGTTTCGGGAACCATGACGGAAGGCCCGAGAGCGTCTTGTCACTGATCGCATTGGGCAGCGCGATGATGACGCTGACGGCGATGACAAGCCAGATGAAGATGGACTTCCAACGGGAATAATAGAGCATGGGACTCTCGGACTTTCAGAAGAAGAAGCCCGCCCGGTGATGCCGGACGGGCGCAATGTCACTGCTTGGCGACGGGCTCACCCTTGACGCGGACCTCGGTAATCAGCGAACGCACGACGCGGATCTTCACGCCGTCGGCAATCTCGACTTCCACTTCCTTCTCGTCTTCGAACACCTTGGTCACCTTGCCGACGATGCCGCCGCCGGTCACGACCTGGTCGCCACGGCGCACGTTGGTCAGCATTTCTTCGCGGCGCTTCATCTGGGTCCGCTGCGGGCGAATGATGAGGAAATACATCACGACGAAGATCAGGAGGAAGGGCGCGATCGAAAGCAGGATCTCGGCCGGGCCGCCACCTGCTGCAGGCGCGGCAGCGCTCTGGGCGAATGCTTCGGTGAAGAACATGAAAACTCCTTGCAATTCATGTGTGGAGCGCGATTGCCGCCCCTGGTCTCAAGCCGCCGGAATATAGTGTCCGCGGTCATGAATGCAACAAATAGCTACCGCTTGCGAACGTTTTCCGGACTTATCGGCCTTTCGACGAAATTTGCAGCATGTTAGGCCCGGTAAAACTCAAGAATACCCAGGAGGAAACGGCATGTCTGATGAAACGACACGCGAACTTCTCATCGAGATCAGGCAGCTGCGCGAGGCTCTGGAAAGAATCGCCGGGCCCAAGCCTGCCGAAAACGACTGGTCGGCCGCAGACTGCTTCGTTTGGTCTCCGGCCCGCAGCTTCCTGCAGCCCGTCAGCCGCCCGAACCGCGTCAAGCTGGAACTGATCCACGGTGTCGATCATGTCCGCGACATTCTGTTCGAAAACACCAAGCGTTTTGCCGACGGTTTCCCGGCCAACAACGTGCTCCTCTGGGGCGCGCGCGGCATGGGCAAGTCGTCGCTCGTCAAGGCTGTCCATGCGCGGCTCTGCGAAAACCCGGCGCTCGCCATCAAGCTCGTTGAAATCCACCGCGAGGACATCAACAGCCTGCCGGCGCTCATGGAGATCCTTCGGACAAGCCCGGTCCGTATCATCCTTTATTGCGACGACCTCTCCTTCGACAATGACGACACGTCTTACAAGTCGCTGAAGGCCGCGCTCGACGGCGGTATTGAAGGGCGACCGGACAATGTGATCTTCTACGCGACGTCGAACCGCCGCCACCTGCTTCCGCGCAACATGATCGAAAACGAGCAGTCGACCGCGATCAATCCGTCGGAAGCGGTCGAAGAAAAAGTCTCGCTCTCCGACCGTTTCGGCCTCTGGCTCGGCTTCCACAAATGCAGCCAGGACGACTATCTCGGCATGATCGACGGCTATGCCGCCCATTTCGCGCTGGAAGGAAGCCGCGAGGACCTGCATCACCGGGCGCTCGAATGGGCAACGACGCGCGGCGCGCGCTCTGGCCGTGTCGCCTGGCAGTTCGTCCAGGACGAGGCGGGCCGTCAGGGCAAGGCGCTGGGCTGATCAGGGAAGGCTGTCGGTGACGGCGATGATCGGCCCCAGCGGCTCGCTCTCGTCGCGCCGGCCCCAGGCGGGGACCATCATGCTGGAGATGGACCCGTCGAGAAAGAGCGCGTTCCGGCAGTTCAGCACATCGCGATAGAACAGCGCGAAATCGTAAAACCGCACAGGCCCCCTGGTGACAACGAACACCACCCTGCCCTTGTCATCGACGCCGACGCCGTTGCGCAGTTTCAGGCTGTCGCTCTGGGGGAGAAAGGCGGGATGGATCTTCCCGTCGACGACGAGCATGGGACCGGATTGCGTTGCAAGCCTCGGCTGGATGCCGGTGGCCGCATAGGCCTCTGTCTCCATGACGCCCGCCTTGCCATCCTTGCCGATATAGAAGACGCCGTTGGGCCGCAGGAAGAAATTGCCCCATCCGCCGCCCCGCACCAGACCGTGTTTCTCGACGCCTTCCTCGACATGCAGTCCGACAGGGCTCAAGTCCGAATGATACATGCCGGCATTCATGGCGAAGCGGATGACATGCTTGCCGGAAAACCAGATATCGCGCCCGAGCGCCCGGAACCCGCCATAGGCCTTGCCGGTCGCATCCGCGTTAAAAAGCCGGATATTGTCCCTGGCGGGATCGAAGGTGCAGACGGCATAGTCGTTGCCGAGATAGCCGGTCCATTCGCAATTGGCTGTCGCATGGGCCGCGACGGGAACAGCGGCCAACAGGCCTGCGGCGAATCCCAGAACGCGGCGCCAGCGCAACAGATCAGCCCTTGGCGACGGCGTCAAAGGCAAGCAACTTTTCCAAAAGCCGCGGCATATCCTTCAGATGCACCATGTTTGGCCCGTCGGAAGGTGCATGATCGGGATCCTCATGCGTCTCAATAAAGACGCCCGCGACGCCCACCGCAACAGCGGCGCGCGCCAGCGTTTCGACAAACTCACGCTGTCCGCCCGTCGAGCCACCCTGCCCGCCCGGTTGCTGAACAGAATGCGTGGCATCGAAGATCACCGGCGCGCCCATTGCCGCCATGATCGGCAGCGAGCGCATGTCGGATACGAGCGTATTGTAGCCGAAGGAGGCGCCGCGTTCGCAGAGCAGCACATTCGGGTTACCGCTGGCGTTCAGCTTGTTGAGCACGTTCTTCATGTCCCAGGGTGCCAGAAACTGGCCCTTCTTGACGTTGATTGCCTTGCCGGTCTTGGCTGCAGCAACCAGAAGATCGGTCTGACGGCACAGGAAGGCCGGGATCTGCAGAACATCGACGGTCTCGGCGACGATGGCGCATTGTTCCTCTGTGTGAATGTCGGTGATGACCGGGAAACCGAAGGTCTTCTTCAGATCGGCAAAGACCTCCATCGCCTTCTCAAGCCCGATCCCGCGTCCGGCCGAAAGCGACGTGCGGTTCGCCTTGTCGAAGGATGACTTGTAGACAAAGCCGATATTCAGCTTGGCGCAGATGTCCTTCAGCGCACCGGCCATCTCGAAGGCATGGTCGCGGCTTTCCATCTGGCAGGGGCCGGCGATCAGCGACAGACGGCCCGTGTTGGAAAATGTCACGGCACCCGCGCCCGAACCGATCGTCACGCTCGCACTGGTCTTCACGTCAGTCATGCCTGTTCCTCAAAGCTATAGAGCACGCCCTGCCCGGACGCCTCGGGGACGACCAGCCTGTTGCCGATCATCTCGTGAACCACGCCATTGCGGCGCAAAAGTGTTGCCGTCTCTGCAAGCGAGCCGACATGAAACGAAACTGCACGGCCTCTCAAGCCGCGGGCATGACCGCAATATTTCCGGCCGAACCGTGATTCGAATTCGGAATGCGTCACCACGGAGAGACCCGCGCCACCCGCCGGCATTTCCAACCTGTCTCCGATCGGCTCGGGCCGACCGCCGCGCGAGACAACACCCAGGAAATCTGCGAAATCCTGCGGATGCGGCTCACACAGGGTCACGCCGGCCAATCCGGTCACGCCATTCTCATGCGCCATCAGCGCCGAACGATCCGCAGCCGGCGTGTTGATGCGCTGGCAGGTGAATGCGTAGAAATCCGGCGATCGGAGATCGGCGGCAAAGGCAAGCCGGAACGAGGCAACACTTTCCGCGCCGTCCGGCGTGCGGAAGGGTCGCGAAAAATCCAGCATCCGGCCGGCCGAAAAGCCGGCTTCCTCATAGGCATGATGATCGGCCTGCGCATCGGTGGTTTGGAAGACCACAGCCTCGAGCCCTTCAGGTCCATGACGGAACCGAAATGCGCGATCGCGGGCAGTAAAGACATTGCCAGCGCGTGCTGTCGCGAGACTATCTGCACCAGAGCCAATTGCCAGCGGCTCCAGATAGGTTCCGTCCTTGAGGAAAACACAAGCATTTTCAGTGCCGAACGGATGGCGAGCATCCGGCGCGACGGTAAATCCCAGCGAGGTCAGCCGCGCCCGCCCGGTCGCGAGATCCGTCACTGCCAGGACAAGATGATCGATTGCTCTCGAACCGGACATCGCTGAACCTCTCCTTCGTCGCGCCTGATGTGCAACGTTCCCGCACGGAATTCAAGACCGCAGTCGAACCTTAGTTTTCCTTCGCCACACAGGTAAACAACGGGAATATAACCAATTTAGGATTCTATAAACTTTTACCAAGTTGTTTTACGGCAGATAATAGAAGTTGCGCTATTCTGCACCTGTCAATGAAACAGAGGGTCCTTGAGCAACAGGACAATCGAACATGGCACAGGTAATCACCGTGTCGGCTCCTACCGCTGCAGCTGTTAGTGACAACTACAAGGCAGCGGTTCGGACCGCGACATACAATCCGATGGTCGCAGCCATCGAAGACTGGCATGCAAAGGCAATCGCCGATGGAGACATCGCCGATCGATCGCTTCTGCAATTGGTGCATCCGCCATCACTGGCTCTGACATTCCTGACGGCGAGCCACCACAAGGTGCCGCAGTCGACGCCTCAGCACGCGACAGCCGCGTATCTGGCAAATGGTCACGGCAAGTAACGGCAAGTAAAACCGGACGTACCCGTTCGGCGTTTTGGATCAAGCGTGGCAGCGATGCCGCGCTCGTTGGCGTTTATGCGAATCTCTGTTGCGACATTTTTTTGTGTCACAACGTCATTTCCCTCTTGTCAAATGCCATGCCGACCAAATAATTGGACCACCCCGTTGGGAGAATCCAGTCGTTGATCACGACTGGTGCCGAAGGAGCAACCGCCCCGGAAACTCTCAGGCCAAAGGACCAACGGATCGGAACTGCACTCTGGAGAATGGCGGGTCAGACCCGCATGCCGAAGGGATAACAATCTCAGGCAAAAGGGACAGAGGGGGCTCAAGGAGAAACCGGCGCATCCGCGCCCAATCGAATGAGCCGGCGTAATCACGCCCTTGCCCGGAGACCCGCTCTTGAGCGCCGAGACAGATCTGAAAAAGACCCCGCTTCACGCGCTCCATCTGGAGCTTGGCGCCCGCATGGTGCCCTTTGCCGGCTATGACATGCCCGTGCAATATCCCGCCGGTGTGCTGAAAGAGCATTTGCATACGCGTACCAATGCCGGCCTGTTCGACGTGTCCCACATGGGTCAGGTTATCGTGAAGGCAAAATCCGGCGACAATGCCGATGCGGCCAAGGCGCTCGAAACGCTCGTCCCCGTCGATGTGCTCGGCCTTACCCCAGGCCGCCAGCGTTATGCACTCTTCACCAACGAGACCGGTGGCATTCTTGACGACTTGATGATCGTCAATCGCGGCGACCATTTCTTCTTCGTCGTCAACGCCGCCTGCAAGGACGCGGATTTCGCGCATCTGGAAAAGCATATCGGGAACAACTGCACCGTCACGCCGTTGCCCGAGCGCGCGCTGATCGCGCTTCAAGGCCCGAAGGCGGAAACAGCGCTTGCCAGCCTCGCCCCTGAAACCGCCGCCATGAAGTTCATGGATGTCGCGTCCGTGACCCTCGTCGGCGCCGACTGTATCGTCTCCCGCTCCGGCTATTCCGGCGAAGACGGTTATGAAATCTCCGTGCCGAACGAGAAGGCCGAGGAACTGGCCCGCGCGTTGCTCTCCATCGACAGTGTCATGCCGATCGGTCTTGGCGCGCGTGACTCGCTTCGTCTCGAAGCCGGCCTCTGCCTCTATGGCAACGACATCGACACGACCACGACGCCTCCGGAAGCAGCCCTCAACTGGGCCATCCAGAAGGTCCGTCGCACAGGCGGCGCGCGCGCCGGCGGTTTTCCGGGTGCCGATGCCGTTCTGAAAGGTCTGGATGAGAGCGTCACCCGCCTCCGTGTCGGCCTGAAGCCCGAAGGCAAGGCCCCGGTCCGTGGCCATACCGCGCTCTTTGCCGATGAGGCAGGCGCGAGACAAGTTGGCGAAGTCACCTCCGGCGGCTTCGGCCCGACGGTCGAGGGCCCGGTCGCCATGGGCTATGTCGGCTCCGAGTTTGCCGCACCCGGCACAACGCTCTACGCAGAAGTCCGTGGCAAATACCTGCCCGTCAGCGTCTGCGCCCTTCCTTTCATCACACCCGGCTACAAACGCTGATTTCAAACTCCCAGACATCAACACATAAGGGGAAATCCATGCTGAAATTCACCGAAGAACACGAATGGCTACTCGTTGAAGGCGATGTCGCGACTGTCGGCATCACCACCCACGCCTCCGAACAGCTCGGCGATCTCGTCTTCGTCGAATTGCCGGAGGAAGGTGCAGCCTTCGCCAAGGGTGCCGCCGCCGCAACCGTCGAGTCCGTCAAGGCAGCCTCGGAAGTCTACTGCCCGCTCGACGGCGAGATCGTCGAAGTCAATCAGGCCATCGTCAACGACCCGTCGCTCGTCGGCTCCGACCCGGAAGGTGCTGCCTGGTTCTTCAAGCTGAAGCTCGCCAACCCGGCCGATGCCGCAGCACTGCTGGACAAGGCGGCTTATGAGGCGCTGATCGCCTGAGCCAGAGGCCACCCCTCACCCCTCCTCCGCTCCGCTCGGCGGACCTCTCCCCAAGGGGCGAGGAGATCCGACAGGCTGCGGCTCCAGCACGCTTCTCCCCATAGGGGAGAAGATGCCGGCAGGCAGATGAGGGGGCGGCCCGAAAGGGCCGAACGAAGCGCAAAGACGAGGGACCAGATAGGCCCCTCGCACAAGACAACCCATTCCAAGAACCGGAACCAACCCCGATGACCCGTTACGCCGATTTCACCTTCACGGACTACCAGCCCTATGACTTCGCCAACCGGCGTCATATCGGCCCCTCGCCCGACGAAATGGCCGCGATGCTGAAAGTCATCGGCTATCCGTCGCTCGACGCGATGATCGACGATACGGTTCCGGCCTCCATTCGCGTCAAGGCGCCGCTCGCCTGGGGCGCAGCACTCACCGAACGCGAAGCGCTCGACCTGATGCGCGAGACGGCCAACCGCAACAAGCGCCTCACTTCGCTGATCGGGCAAGGCTACCACGGCACGATCACGCCGCCGGTCATCCAGCGCAACATTCTCGAAAACCCCGCCTGGTACACGGCCTATACCCCATACCAGCCGGAAATCAGCCAAGGCCGCCTCGAGGCGCTCCTCAACTACCAGACCATGGTCTGCGACCTGACCGGGCTCGACATTTCCAACGCCTCGCTGCTCGATGAAGCCACGGCCGCTGCAGAGGCCATGGCGATGGCGCAGCGCTCGGCCAAGTCCAAGGCGCTCACCTTCTTCGTCGACCAGAACTGCCACCCGCAGACCATTGCGCTCCTGAAGACCCGCGCCGAACCCTTCGGCTGGGCGATCAAGGTCGGCGATCCGCTGAAGGATCTGATGCCTGGCGCAGTCTTCGGCGCGATCTTCCAATATCCCGGCACCCACGGCCATGTGCATGACTTCACGCCGCAGATCGAAGCATTGCATCAGGCGCAGGCGCTGGCCGTCGTCGCCGCCGATCCGCTGGCGCTGGCGCTGCTGAAATCGCCCGGCGAAATGGGCGCGGATATCGCCATCGGCTCGACCCAGCGCTTCGGCGTGCCCATGGGCTTCGGCGGCCCGCATGCGGCCTATATGGCGGCGAAGGACGCGCTGAAGCGCTCCATGCCCGGCCGCATTGTCGGCGTCTCGGTCGATGCGCGCGGCAACCGCGCCTATCGGCTGTCGCTGCAGACCCGCGAACAGCATATCCGCCGCGAAAAGGCGACGTCGAACATCTGCACCGCGCAGGTTCTGCTCGCCGTCATGGCCTCGATGTATGCCGTCTTCCATGGACCGAAAGGCCTCAAGGCGATTGCCCAGTCGGTGCACCAGAAGACAGTACGCCTCGCAGAGGGTCTCGAAAAGCTCGGCCTCAAGGTCGAGCCGGAAACCTTCTTCGACACGATCACTGTCGATGTCGGCGGGTTGCAGAAGGTCATCCTGAAGGCGGCCGTCGCCGAAGGCGTCAACCTGCGCGCCATCGGCGACACCAAGATCGGCATCACGCTGGACGAGCGCACCCGCCCCTGGGCGCTGGAAGCCGTCTGGCGCGCCTTTGGCGGCGACATGACCGTCGATGAGGCGAAGACCCCGGAATGGCGTCTGCCGGAAAAGAACATGCGCAAGACCGAGTATCTGACGCATCCGATCTTCCATATGAACCGTGCCGAAAGCGAAATGACACGCTATATCCGCCGGCTTGCTGACCGCGACCTCGCGCTCGACCGCGCCATGATCCCGCTCGGCTCCTGCACGATGAAGCTCAATGCGACAGCCGAAATGCTGCCGATCACCTGGCCGGAATTCTCCGAAATCCATCCCTTCGCGCCCGATGACCAGACGGAAGGCTATCGCGCGCTGATCGCCGATCTTGAAGACAAGCTCTGCCAGATCACCGGATACGACGCCTTCTCCATGCAGCCGAATTCCGGCGCGCAGGGCGAATATGCGGGGCTTCTGACGATCCGCGCCTATCACAAAGCGTCCGGCGGCGCGCACCGCCATATCTGCCTCATCCCGACCTCCGCGCATGGCACCAACCCGGCCTCGGCCCAGATGGCCGGCATGACGGTGGTGCCGGTTTCGGTGCTCGAAAACGGCGATATCGACATTGCCGATTTCCGTGCCAAGGCGGAAGAGCACGCCGAAAACCTCTCCTGCACCATGATCACCTACCCGTCCACGCATGGCGTGTTCGAGGAGACGGTGCGCGAGATTTGCGACATCACCCACAAGCAAGGCGGCCAGGTCTATCTCGACGGCGCGAACATGAATGCCATGGTCGGCCTGTCACGCCCCGGCGATATCGGCTCCGACGTCAGCCACCTGAACCTCCACAAGACCTTCGCCATCCCACATGGCGGCGGCGGTCCGGGCATGGGCCCGATCGGTGTGAAGAGCCATCTCATTCCCTTCCTGCCGACCGATCCGCGCACGGGCGAAGCCGGTGCAGTTTCGGCAGCACCTTACGCTTCCGGCTCTATCCTGCCGATCTCCTGGAGCTATTGCCTCATGATGGGCGGCGAAGGCCTGACGCAGGCAACCAAGGTTGCGATCCTCAACGCCAACTACATCGCCGCCCGCCTGAAGGGCGCTTACGATGTGCTCTACAAGTCGGCCAAGGGCCGCGTCGCACATGAATGCATCCTCGACACCCGTCCGCTCGCCGCCAGCGCCGGCGTCACGGTGGATGACGTCGCGAAGCGCCTGATCGACTGCGGCTTCCATGCCCCGACGATGAGCTGGCCGGTCGCTGGCACGCTGATGGTGGAACCGACGGAATCGGAAACCAAGGCCGAGATCGACCGATTCTGCGACGCGATGCTCGCCATCCGCGCCGAGGCGCAGGCCATCGAAGACGGCACGATGGACAAGCTGAACAACCCGCTGAAGAACGCACCGCATACGGTGGAAGATCTCGTCGGCGAATGGGATCGTCCCTATAGCCGCGAACAGGGCTGCTTCCCGCCCGGCGCCTTCCGCGTCGACAAGTACTGGCCGCCCGTCAACCGCATCGACAATGTCTATGGCGACCGCAACCTCTTCTGCATCTGCCCGCCGGTGGAGGACTATAAGGAAGCGGCGGAGTAAGCTCTGCCATTAATTCCGAAACTGCTGTTGTGCCCGCTTGAATTGCATTCCATCAAGATTCAAGCTGGCATAACATTAGAAATTTGATATTTTTCCCTCGGCATAACAGGGGGAAATCTTATGTCGATTGAAACGTCCGGGCTGAAGCCCGTTTGTGTCGGTCCCGATGGCGGCGAGACCGTCTTTCTGGTCGGCGATACCTACACGATCCTATTGAGCGGTGCCCAGACGGGCGGGGCCTTCACTTTGCTGGAGGCCATCGTGCCTCCGGAGACCGGGCCGCCGCCGCACCACCACAATGCCGAGGATGAGACCTTCATCCTTCTGGAGGGCAAGGTGACGTTCAGCGTGGGTGACGAGGTCATCGACGCTCTGCCCGGCACGACGGTCTTCGTTCCTCGCGGCATGGTTCACAGCTTCAAGAATGTCGACAAGAACAATGCCAAGATGCTCTTCATGTACAACCCGCCGGGCATGGAAGGCATGTTCACCGAGATCGGCCATCCGGGCATCCGCAACGTCCAGGCACCACCGCTCTCGATGGCGGACGTGGAAGCCATGATCGCCATTTCGGGCAAGTACAAGTTCACCATCGTCCCACCGAAATAGCGATATGGGCGGGTGATTGGCCATTCAGGTCATCACGGCGACATCGACCCAGAAAGCGCAGAAGGCGCGCGCAAATCGCCTATAGAGTTCCATCGTCAGGGGCTTCTCGACATAGGCATTTGCGCCCGCCGCATAGCCCTCTGACACGTCGCGATGATTGGACGAGGAGGAAAGCACGATCACGGGAAGCGCGGCAAACCTCTCGTCGGCGCGGATCATGCGCAGAACATCCATGCCGGTGTCACGACCGAGGCTGAGATCGAGCAGCACAATCTTGCAGGCTCTAGCCTCCAGCATTTCCTTCACCCGGTTGGCCGAGGGACAGTGGAATAGTTCCACAGGCGCATCGACGCCTTCAAATCCCTTCTTGACCAGCGAGAAGTCGATCGGATCATCCTCAATCACCAGAATACGCATGGGTTCCAGGCTCAAGGGCTGCTCCTATTGATTCACATGCTGCGGCAGACGAACGACGAAGCGGGCGCCGCCGCGGTAGGTCGTGTCGAGTTCGATAACGCCGCGATGGCTTTCCGCGATCTGCTTGCAGAGCGCGAGCCCGACGCCAAACCCTTCATAGGTCTTGTCATCGCTGTGGAGGCGCTGGAACGCCGTGAATATGCGGTCGGCAAATTTCGGATCGACGCCGATGCCGTTATCCTCGACTACAAGATTCACCATGGCCCCCTTGTCGGTTGCATAGATCCGCACCCGCGGCGCAACCCCCTTGCGACGATATTTGACCGCGTTAGCGATCAGGTTTTGCAACAGATGACGCATCAAATCGGGGTCGCCATTGATCGAAGGCAATTTTGACAGCAAAAGTTCGGCTTTTGCTTCGTCGATCTGGCTTTCGAGGTTCTGGATAGCCTGGATGGCGATATCGGCCAGATTGACCCGGCTGAAAGCGGCTATCTTGTAGGCGATCTGCGAATATTCGAGCAACCTGCGAATCACCCGGTCCATACGCTGCGCGGAGTTGCGCACCTGTTGTGCGTAGACCTGCACATCGGCCAGATTGCCCTGGGCCGCCTCCTCCACGATCATGTCAGAAAACACCGAAATATGACGAAGCGGCGCCTTGAGATCGTGGGATACGACAGCGGCAAACTGCTCCAGCGACTTGTTCTTCTTGGCAAGCTCGTCGCTCTGGTGCTTCAGCTCCTGCTGCTGCGAATATTCGAGCGTGATATTGCGCCCGGTCGCAACGATCCCCAAGGGCTTGTCGCCGTGAAACAGCCCGTGCGCGCTCCAGCGCAGCCACATGAACGTATTGTCGGCCTTGCGCAGGCGCTGGTCGAAAGAGATCGGCGGACCATTCACGGTGAGCTCCTGAACCCTATCCCGCAGCGAGGTCCCGAATGTATCGGCAAAAAATTCCTCGGAAAGAGCCTGCGCGGCCTCCCATCCATCGAGCCCAAGCGCCTCGGCGAAGGGGGCGTTGATGAATTCCGGCTTTCCATTCATGTCCATATGAACGACAAAATCGGGAAGATACCGCAACAGCGTCAGAAGATACTCCGCCGTCTCCGCTGGCTTGATCTGGTTTTCGTGCGGCTCTTCGATTGTCTCGTAAAAGCTGACGATGAGATCGCTATCGCAGACATGGGACGTGACCTTGATCCACTCGTCTGCGGAAACCCGTTCGATGGTCGAGGTCCCGGAAATGAAGGGCCGGTTAAATCCGCGCTGTCTCGAAAGCTCCTGCGCGGAGATGGTCATGCCGCGATATCGGTCACCCAATACGCCGGATTTCAAGGCTGCCCGGATCGTCTCTACGCGATCCACGCCCGGCAGCAGAGCGATACCGAACCGTGCGTAGCGCTCCACGACCTGCCTACTGGCGACAAGAAGCCGATCGCCGGCGTCCCAGACCGTAACCCCAGAGGCGAGACCATCGATGGCCCGCTGAACAAAACTGCCTATATCCTCAAGGGCCAGTTCGTTACCGGCAGCCTCGTCAAGGCGGACGCAATAGCCGACCGCCACATTTCGCACCAGAAACGGCTGAACGATGACGTTCACCTCCTCCGCGATGGGCGGCAGCGAGAGTCGCATACGAGTGAATGC
Organism: Limnomicrobium aquaticum; assembly: GCF_040545545.1. Taxonomy (NCBI): domain Bacteria; kingdom Pseudomonadati; phylum Pseudomonadota; class Alphaproteobacteria; order Hyphomicrobiales; family Rhizobiaceae; genus Limnomicrobium; species Limnomicrobium aquaticum. Next base: position 851,149 of record NZ_JBEPMB010000001.1, on the reverse strand, counting down.
GCTGAAGCCCAGCACCCTCACACTGATATCTGAAATGCGCTTGCCGCTCAGCTCTCCTTCCGCAAGACCGAAACGGGCGCGGAACTGCTTGTTGTCGGTCATGTATCTGCCATCGAGAAGCACGATGAAAGCCGGCTCCGGAATGACTGCGGCGACAGCATGCGAAATGACAGAGAGAGATAACACGCGTTCAGGCCTTTCGATCCCGTTCGCGGGCGGCTTCGTACACACGGCTCGTGTGGTTTGGAAGAAGCTGTGAGCGCCCCCGGCTTTGCGGGCTTACCGAACCGCAAGAAACGTTGAAGGCTTGCAATTGTCAATGCGCGGAACCGGCAATCGGCAAAGAATATGCCGATCTGCATATGATCAGACGCGCGCCTCAAGACCGGCAAGCTTGGCGAGGTCCGCCGGCTTCAGCTCGACCGATTCGCCGCAACCGCAGGCCGATGTCTGGTTCGGGTTGTTAAAGACGAAACCGGAGCGCAGCTTGGTCGTCTCGAAGTCCATCTGCGTGCCGAGGAGATAGAGGATGGCAGCCGGATCGACCCAGACCTTCGCGCCATCGCGCTCGATGAAATCATCCTTGGCATTGGGCTCGGAGACGAGATCGACGGCATATTCCATGCCGGCGCAGCCGCCCTTGCGGATCGACACGCGAATGCCTTGCGCATCCGGACCGCTGTTTTCAACGATTGCCTTGACCCGGTCGGCCGCAGCATCGCTCAATGTCATGACCTGAAAAGCCATTTGTCTCTCCTTCCGCAACGGGTTCAAGGCCCGCGCTTCGTGGTCTGAATGTAGTCCTGCCCGGTTAAGCCTTCAATACGCAGCCACCGAAAAGGCATCAGTACCAGCCAAGCGCCACCTGCGCCTCTTCCGACATGCGGGCAGGAGACCACGGCGGCTCGAACACCATCTTGACCTCGACGCCCGACACGCCCTCGACCGCACCCACAGCATTCTCCACCCAACCTGGCATCTCTCCGGCAACCGGGCAACCCGGCGCCGTCAGCGTCATGTCGATCTTGACCATGCGGTCATCCTCGACATCGATCTTGTAGATCAGCCCGAGTTCAAAGATGTCCGAGGGGATTTCCGGATCGTAGACCGTCTTCAACGCGGCAATGATGTCGTCCGACAGGCGGGCGAGTTCATCCGCCGGGATGGAGGATTGCATGATGCCTTCGCGAATCTCGGCCTGAGCCTCGTCGGTGACGGCATCATTCGCGGTGGTTGCTTCATTTGCGCTCATGGCACTCTCACTTTCAGGCAAAGAACTTGCGCGCCTGTTCCAGCGCCTCGGCCAGTTTGTCGACCTCGGCACGCGTGTTGTACATGGCGAACGACGCCCTGCATGTGGACGTGACGCCGAACCGTTTCAAGAGCGGCTGGGCGCAATGCGTGCCCGCCCGAACCGCAACACCCTGCCGGTCGATGACCATCGACACGTCATGGGCATGGATGCCTTCAAGCTCGAAGGAGAAAATGCCGCCCTTGCCCGGCGCATTGCCGAAGACTTTCAGCGAATTCACCGCCCGGAGACGCTCCGTCGCATAGGCCGTCAGATCCGCCTCATGGGCAGCAATCGCCGCCCGGCCAACCTTCTCCATATAGTCCAGCGCATAACCGAGCCCGATCGCCTGCACGATGGGCGGCGTTCCTGCCTCGAAACGATGCGGCGGGTCGTTATAGGTCACGACATCTTCGCTGACATCGACGATCATCTCGCCGCCGCCCATGAAGGGCCGCATGGCCTTCATCCGGTCCATCTTACCATAAAGCACGCCGATGCCCGACGGGCCGTAAAGCTTGTGGCCAGTCATGACATACCAGTCGCAATCGATATCGCGCACGTCTACCGGCATATGCACGGCACCCTGCGAGCCATCGACCAGAACCGGAATGCCGCGCTCGTGCGCAATGCGGCAGATTTCCTTGACCGGAACAATCGTGCCGAGCGCATTCGACATATGGGTAATCGCGACAAGCTTCGTCTTTTCCGTCAGCGACTTCTCGAAATCCTCGATATGGAAGGCCCCGTCGTCATCGACCGGAACCCAGACGAGTTTCGCACCCTGCCGCTCGCGGATGAAATGCCACGGCACGATATTGGAGTGATGCTCCATGATGGTGAGCACGATCTCGTCGCCCTCGCCGATATGCGGCATGCCCCAGCCGTAAGCGACTGTGTTGATCGCCTCGGTCGACGACTTGGTGAAGACAATCTCGTCCACCGAACCGGCGTTCAGAAAGCGGCGCACCTTTTCGCGCGACGCCTCGTAAGCTTCCGTCGCGGCATTGGACAGGAAATGCAGGCCGCGATGAACGTTGGCATATTCATGACTATAGGTGTGCGAGACCGCATCGATCACGGCCTGCGGCTTCTGGGCCGAAGCGCCGTTGTCGAGATAGACGAGCGGCTTGCCATAGACTTCCCGCGACAGGATCGGGAAGTCCCGGCGAATGGCCTCGACGTCGTAAGCGGTCACGTCCATCTCAGTTCCCATGCCTTTCGAGCCAGCCTTCGATCACCGCCTCCAGCGCTTCGACCAGCGGCTCGTCGTCGAGTTCCTCGACCACTTCCGCCACGAAGGCCTGCACCAGAAGCGCGCGTGCCTTCTTTTCCGGAATGCCGCGCGCCATCAGGTAATAGAGATGGTTGCGGTCGATGTCGGCGACCGTCGCGCCATGAGCGCATTGCACGTCGTCGGCAAAGATTTCCAGCTCCGGCTTGGTCGAGAAATCAGCCTCTTCGGAAAGCAGCAACGTGTTGCAAGCCATGCGCGCGTCGGTTTTCTGCGCATCAGGGGCAACCCGGATCTGGCCCTGGAAGACGCCGCTCGCCTTGTCGAACACGACATTGCGGACGATTTCCGTGGACGTCGTCTCCGGCACGTCATGGCCGAGCGTCATGGTGACATCTGTGTGGCTTTCGCCACCGAGCAGGTTGATCACCCGGAAGGTGAAATCCGCACCCTCGCCCACCGTCACGCCATGCACTTCCTGGCGCACCAGCTTGCCGCCGGCGTTCACAATGAAGAGACGAAGCTTGGCGTCCTTTTCCAGCCGGAAATTGATCTGGCCGAGATGGGTATCGGAAACGCCCCGCTCCTGAACGATCACCCAGCTCACATCTGCGCCGGCCTTCAGCGTCAGGTCCGAAACGCTCGAAACGAGCGCCGCCGACGAGCCGTTGCCCTGCTGCCGCTCGATCAACCGCGCCGACGCACCGGCACCCACCGTCACGACGAAGCGCGCATGCGACTGACCGCCCGAATGCAGAACCTGCAATTCGATCGGCTCGGCCAGAGCCGCGCCATCGGCCACCGCAATCTCCAAGCCGTCGCGCAGGAAGCCGCCATTGATACGGCCAATGGCATCATCGTCACCGCGCGGCGACATCAGAAACGCCCCAGTGCCGTCTTCCAGCATGGCCTCGATGCCACGAACGGAAACGCCTTCGGCCTTCGCCTTGCGCTCAACCTTGCCGTTCGACAGCGAGAACACCGCACTGCCGGAGATCAGCGGCTCAATGGCCGCCACGTCGCCGTCGTTGTTCGCAGGAACCTGCCGCAGCAGGTTGCGCATATCGGTATAATGCCAGGCCTCGACGCGGCGCGTCGGCAGGCCCCTGGTCTTGATATCGGTGATCAGGCGGTCGCGGGCAATCAGCACATCGCCATTGCCCGGCAGGTCGCCGACCTGTTCGGTATAAGCAAGCAGAAGCGCGTTCTCGGCTTCCGTCAGCTTGATCTGGGGTTGAGCACTCATCGCCTTGTCCTCAAGCCGCCGCTTCGATCACGTCGGCATAGCCGTTGGCTTCGAGTTCGAGTGCCAGAGACTTGTCGCCCGACTTGATGATCTGGCCCTTGTAGAGAACGTGAACCGTATCCGGCACGATGTGTTCCAGCAGGCGCTGGTAGTGCGTGATGACGATCACGGCGCGGTCCGGCGAACGCAGCGCGTTCACGCCATCCGACACGATCTTCAGCGCGTCGATATCGAGGCCAGAGTCCGTTTCATCGAGCACGCAAAGCTTCGGCTCCAAAAGCGCCATCTGCAGGATTTCGGCGCGCTTCTTCTCACCGCCCGAAAAGCCGACATTCAGCGGACGACGCAGCATTTCCGGCGCGATCTTCAGATGCGCCGCCGCATCCTTGACCCGCTTCATGAAGTCCGGCGTTGTCAGTTCGGCTTCGCCACGCTGCTTGCGCTGCTCGTTGAGCGCCACCTTCAGGAACTGCATAGTCGCAACGCCCGGAATTTCGACCGGATACTGGAACGCGAGGAAAATGCCTCGTGCCGCGCGCTCGGCCGGATCAAGCTCCAGAATGCTCTCGCCGTTATAAAGAATATCGCCCTCGGTGACTTCATAGTCCTCACGGCCCGACAGGATATAGGACAGCGTCGACTTCCCCGACCCGTTCGGCCCCATGATGGCCGCCACTTCGCCGGCCTTCACCGTCAGGTTCAAGCCACGAATGATCTCGGTGCCATCCTCGGCGATCCGCGCATGAAGGTTTCTGATCTCAAGCATTTTGTTCACTTTCTATCTTCGAAAAGCCTACGCGACACGCATTTGGAGCGTTAGTCAGTGCGCTAGCGCTTTCTTCTGGTTAAGGGTGGCGTCGAAATAGCCTTTTGCAACGAATCTACACCATAATCAGCGTGAGCTGTGACTACTCCTTGGCAGGCCCAAAATAGATCAAAGGCATATTTTGTAACCTGAAACCAAATTACAACGACTGAGCCAACCGGAATCTCTACGTTGCTCTTCTTTATTTCAATCAAACCCAGATGCTCAAGATTTGACACAGCGTGCTCGTACTTCCTATAGTATTCAGTCGACAGCAGGGTGCTTCCATTTATCGCAAAAAAAATAACTTGAGCCATCTTCTGGATAAGGAGATTCTCAAATTTCGCGCGAATTTCACCTAATTCGACTCCGTCACGTCTTTCATTGATGTACTTTTGGATTTCTACGAAGTAGCCGCTTTCCAGTGTATCTTCACCACCAAGCTTAGCAGCATAGAATTTCACACCGAAAGAAGGCGAGGTATCCGTCACAAAGAAGGCAAGTTGTTCTGCTTCCTCCGCGCCCAGCTTCTTCAATGTCTCAATGTATGATACGTTAGCCGCGTCCGACGACTTCGCTGCTCTAGCTAATAGTCCCGCCCAGGCATCTACTAGCGTGTCTTCTTTCCCCGGATCAACAAGCGATGCCCCTTCAAGCCAAGGCAGCAGAACCCGAGGCGGAATGTCAGCGGAAATAATTCCTTCTTTTTCCAGCTTCTCTTTCGCTCGCTTTGCCGCAATGAGAGCTCCCATTTCGCGCTTCACTGCTAGTAAATCGCCAACATATCCAAGACTATTCGTAAATGGCGACAGCACGTCCGCCAGGGAGTGGCCAAGCCGAGATGCCGCAGCCCCCTTTACCGACACAATCGCCTTGTCTGAGGCAATTTCAACAGATATCTCGTCCTCGTTTTCCGGACTGGACATGCCTCACCCCACCGAACCCTCAAGCGAAATCCCGATCAGCTTCTGCGCTTCAACCGCAAATTCCATCGGCAGTTCCTGAATGACATCCTTCACGAACCCGTTGACGATCAGCGCGATCGCCGCCTCTTCCGGGATGCCGCGGGCGAGGCAGTAGAAGAGCTGGTCTTCGGAGATCTTCGAGGTGGTTGCCTCGTGCTCCAGCTGCGCCGATGCGTTTTTCGCCTCGATATAGGGCACGGTATGCGCGCCGCACTTGTCGCCGATGAGGAGCGAGTCGCACTGGGTGAAGTTGCGCGCGTTGTCCGCCCGGCGGTTGATCGCCACCTGGCCGCGATAGGTGTTCTGCGAGAAGCCGGCCGAGATGCCCTTGGAGATGATGCGGCTCGACGTGTTCTTGCCGAGATGGATCATCTTCGTGCCGCTATCGACCTGCTGATGGCCGTTCGACACGGCAATCGAATAGAACTCGCCGCGCGAGCCGTCGCCGCGCAGGATGCAGGACGGGTATTTCCAGGTGATCGCCGAACCAGTCTCGACCTGCGTCCAGGAGATCTTGGAATTCTTGCCCCGGCAATCGCCGCGCTTGGTGACGAAATTGTAGATGCCGCCCTTGCCGTCCTTGTCGCCCGGATACCAGTTCTGGACGGTGGAATACTTGATTTCGGCGTCATCCATGGCGATCAGCTCGACGACAGCCGCATGCAGCTGGTTCTCGTCGCGCTGCGGCGCGGTGCAGCCTTCCAGATAGGAAACGTAAGCGCCTTCTTCCGCGATGATCAGCGTCCGCTCGAACTGGCCCGTATTCTTCTCGTTGATACGGAAATAGGTCGACAGTTCCATCGGGCAACGCACGCCCTTCGGCACATAGACGAAGGACCCGTCGGTGAAGACGGCGCAATTGAGCGTCGCATAATAGTTGTCGGTGACCGGCACGACGGTGGCCAGATACGTCTTGATGAGATCCGGATGCTCGCGGATCGCTTCCGAGATCGACATGAAGATGACGCCGGCCTTGGCCAGCTCTTCCTTGAAGGTCGTGACGACGGACACGCTGTCGAACACGGCGTCGACGGCAATCCGCGACGGCTTCACACCGGCCAGGATTTCCTGTTCCTTCAGCGGAATGCCGAGCTTTTCATAGGTCTTGAGCAGCTCCGGATCGACCTCGTCCAGCGACTTCGGACCGGAAGCGGACTTCGGCGCGGAATAGTAATAGATGTCGTTGAAGTCGATCTTCGGATAGTTGACGCGCGCCCAGGTCGGCTCTTCCATCGTCAGCCAGCGGCGATAGGCCTCCAGACGCCATTCCAGCATCCAGTCCGGCTCCTGCTTCTTGGCGGAGATGAAACGGACGATATCCTCCGAAAGGCCCTTCGGCGCGCGGTCGGATTCAATCGTCGTCTCGAAGCCGTATTTATACTGGTCCACGTCGATCTTGCGGACCTGATCGATGGTTTCCTGAACGGCGACCATGGTGTGCTCCAATCTCGCCGGCTCAAGAACCGGCAGCTTGTCATCTTCATCTGTTGGCCGGAGCTTTTGCAGCGATTGCAGCGGCTCCGCAAGGAAAATTGCTTTTCCTCAAGTCTTAATCGTCACGCATTCCTCAAGCGGCAGCACCCTGCCGGTTGAGCCGCGCCAGAAGCCGTTCAAAGGCGGCAATGGCGTGGTCTATTTCCTCGTCCGACGTCTCCGGCCCGATGGAGGCACGAAGCGCGCCCAGCTTCGGGTCGAAGCCCATCGCGGCCAGCACATGGCTCTCGCCAACCTTGCCAGACGAACAGGCGGAGCCGGCCGAGAGTGCTACCCCTTCGAGATCAAACGCAATCTGCCCGGTCTCGGATTTCAGCCCCGGCACGGAAAAGAAGGATGTATTGGGCAGTCTCGGGCCATCCGCACCATGGACGATAACATCCGGGCAGATGCGCCGCATGGCGCTTTCCAGCCGGTCCCTCCTGAATTGGAGGCTTGCGACCCGCGCTTCAAGGTTTTGAAGCTGATATTCCGCCGCCGCACCAAAGCCGGCAATCGCCGCGATATTCTCGGTACCCGCCCGGTGCCCCTTCTCGTGTCCGCCACCGCGCAACAATGGAGCCGGCATCATCGCTTCGCCACGCGAGACAAGCGCACCCGCACCCTTGGGCCCGCCGATCTTGTGGGCCGACAAGATCAGGAAATCCGCGCCGATGGCCTCAATCGACACCGGCACACGCCCGGCGGCCTGGACCGCGTCGCAAACGAAAACGCCGCCTGCCTTGCGCGTGAGCGCCGCAACCTCGGCCACCGGCTGGACAATGCCCGACTCGTTGTTGGCGAACATGACAGCGACCAGCGGCAAACCGGCCGTCATATCATGCGCAGCCAGAAGCGCTGCCAGCGCATCGAGATCGACAACACCCGCCGCCGTCACCGGAATTTCAACGACATCGTCCTTGGCAAACCGGCCACCTTCGCGTAGGGCAGGATGCTCGATAGACGAAACATACGATTTTGAAACCTTCAGCGCCGACCGACCCATGCGGAAATCCGGGGTCAGCACCAGATTGGCAGCCTCCGTCGCTCCCGACGTGAAGACAACATTCGCGGGCTTTGCACCCACCAGTGCGGCCACCTTGTCGCGCGCCCGGTCGATCGCCGCGCGGGCAGCCCGACCCTCAACATGAACGGAGGAAGCATTGCCCGGCAGCGACAGAGCGGACAGCATCGCCTCGCGCGCTTCGGCAAGAAGCGGCGCGGTCGCATTCCAGTCCAGATATGTGCGCTTTGCAGCCATCACTTGCCGTGTCTTTCGCCAAGCTCACCGCATGGCGCATTTTTCTTGAATTTTCAGCATCGCATGCCGTAAGAGACATGCCCATCAGGAAAGCGGGCCCGCGCCCGGCTTTTTCGAATGGTTCTAAACTAGGTTTAGAAAAGCTGACTTGTTTCGTCAAGTACTAACACGTCCTTTTCCCGGTTAGAACCGGCAACAGACCGGAGAAAAAATGCCCGAAATTATTTTCAATGGCCCGGCCGGCCGTCTTGAAGGTCGCTACCAGCCGTCCAAGGAAAAGAACGCCCCGATCGCCATCATCCTCCATCCGCATCCGCAATTCGGTGGCACGATGAACAACCAGATCGTCTACCAGCTCTTCTATATGTTCCAGAAGCGCGGTTTCACGACGCTCCGCTTCAATTTCCGCGGCATCGGGCGCAGTCAGGGCGAATTCGACCATGGCGCCGGTGAGCTTTCCGATGCGGCCTCGGCGCTCGACTGGGTGCAGTCCATGCACACCGATTCGAAGAACTGCTGGGTTGCCGGCTATTCCTTCGGCTCCTGGATCGGCATGCAGCTTCTGATGCGCCGCCCGGAAATCGAAGGCTTCATTTCTGTCGCCCCGCAGCCGAACATCTACGACTTCTCCTTCCTCGCCCCCTGCCCGTCCTCGGGCCTGATCATTTCGGGCGACGCCGACCGCGTTGCGCCTGAAAAGGACGTGAACGGCTTGGTCGAAAAGCTGAAGGCGCAGAAGGGTATTCTCATCACCCACAAGACCATCCCCGGCGCCAACCACTTCTTCTCCAACCAGATGGAACCGCTGATGGCCGAATGCGAGGACTACCTCGACCGCCGCCTGGCCGGCGACCTGGTCCCGGAACCGGCTGCCAAGCGTATCCGGTGATGTGACATGCGGATCGTGGTCGATACAAACGTCTTCATCGGCGCTTGCATCGGCCGCGGCCCCGCCTCGCAGGTCATCGAGGCGTGCCTTGGTGGCAAATTGACTCCACTGATGAGCAATGCGCTCTATCTGGAGTATGAAGATGTTCTCGACCGTAGCGGCATCTTCACCGATGCCAGACTAGGTTATGACGAGAGGCAAGCCCTTTTCGACATCTTCCTTGGCAAATGCGTCATCTGTGACATATATTTCCTCTGGAGGCCCAATCTCCGCGACGAAGCGGACAACCACCTGATGGAACTCGCGGTCGCGGGAAGTGGCAGATGCATAGCCACATTCAACAAGCGTGACTTTCTCGGATCAGAACTGAAGTTCAGAAACATCGAAATTCTGACGCCTATCGAGATCATGAACAGGATAGCGCAATGAACAAGATCGTATTGAATCTGCCCGGCGATCTGCACGACAAGGTCGAAGCCCTTGCGCGCGCGAATGGAGTCCAGCTCGAAGAATTCTACCTGAACGTCACGCAAGCTGTGGTTCGTGACTCGGAAGCGCGCAAGCGGATGATGGATCGCGCCGAACGCGGAAAAGGCCGCGAAGAAGAAGGCTTGGCACTTCTTCGCAAATAGAACGGTCGGCCCTCAAGAAACCAGCTACCTCACCCCACATTGACAAACCCCACCCCACTTGCTCTGAATGATCTTCCCTTTACGTCTTCGTCAATCCATCGCCTGACACCATGTCTGCACCCATACGCTTCGATGCCATAGGCTTTGCCGGTGGCGGCAATCGCTGTTACTGGCAATCCGGATTCTGGGAAGCCTTTGCAGGGCTGCATCCACAACGTCCCGACTATTATGTCACGGTCTCGGCGGGCGCCTATCATTGCGCGATCAACCTTGCGGGCAAGGCCCGGCAGGTGCGGGAGGCGGCGATTGCGTTTGCGGAAGAGGGTAGCCAGGATATCGAATGGAAGAACCTCATCTACGGCCGCTCGCCCTTCGTTGTCGGCGGACTGTTCGACCAGTTTCTCACGACCATGTTCGACGATGGCGACCTTGAAACTCTGAAAGCCCAGCCGCCAATCTTCATGCAGGTCTCGCGCCCGCCGCCGCTCATGCCCTCGTCGCTTGCCGCGCTCGGATCGATTGCCGCTTATCAGCTTGAAAAGCGCATCACCGGCGGCGCCTATTCCAAGGCCGGGCGCTATCTCGGCCTTTCGCCAGCGTGGGTCTCGACGCATGAGATGCAGACGGCGCGCGACCTCATAGACGGAATTCTCGCCACCGCCTCCGTGCCGCCCTTCATGCGCGTCGGCCGCATTCATGGCAGGCCCTGCCTCGATGGCGGACTGGTCGACAACCCTCCGCTCCTGATGCTGGAAGAGACGGAAGCGGAAGGCGGGCGTACCCTGCTGCTGACCACCCGCCACGGCCGTGTGCCACCCGCCACGCCAAACCGCTCGATCGTCAGCCCTTCCGAGCCAGTCACCGTCAACAACTTCACCATCCGCGATCCCAACGGCCTGCGCCGCGCCTACGAGATCGGGCTGAAGGATGGCGAGCGGTTTGCAAAAACGCTTCAGGTCTGAAACCGCTAAAATAGCAGATAGGGCCAGCCCACTGCATCAAGGCTGAAAAACCACCGGACAACAACAGCCGGAGTCCGATTTCTCCTTTTGATATCAAAAGGATATCCGAATTAATGTAGCACCCCATTTAAACCTATGAGCGAATCTACCAAGTATGAAATGTCAAAATTTTTCAAGGACACATCGCATGTAACCGCTGTTTGCAGCACGCCTTCTGGCCCGTCCGGGTCATGAGGCAAACTCCGGCCGCCCGGCCGGAAACGCATGTAGAAAATTTCAAGACGTCACGCCCGCCAGCACCCTTCCTTCAACCTCCGCCCGCGTTCCGCGGCGGCGAAAGCGTGCCCGCGCGCCTTCATTCGAGAGGAACTCGATGGACTACAATCTCAACTGGACAGCCGCCGACTGGCGCATTGCCGTGATCATCCTGGCTGTCGTCGCCGCACTGGTGCTTCTCAGGCTCAGCGGCGCCGTCCGCTATATGCCCAACGACCGCATCGGCATTCCCGAAAAGCTCTGGAGCTTCGGCGGCTCCATCGATGGCGGCTTTATCGCGCTGAACGGCGAAGCCGGCTACCAGCCCGACATCATCCGCGGCGGCCTGCATTTCTTCGTGCCGTTCCAGTATAGCCTGCACACCGCCAATCTGGTGACGATCCCGCAGGGCCAGATCGGCTATGTCTTTGCCCGCGACGGCAAGGCACTGCCGCCGACCCAGACGCTCGCATGCAACACGGAGGCCGACGATTTCCAGGATACGCGCGCCTTTCTCCTGAAAGGCGGCCAGAAGGGCCCGCAGCGCAAGATCCTGCGTGAAGGCACCTATGCGATCAACCTCGCGCAATTCGTCGTGCTCACCGAACAGCGGACCTACGCCATCAACCTCTCGACCTCGGAAGCCACGCTTTTCGACGAGATGAAGCATCTGATTGCCGAGCGCAGCGGCTTCCAGCCAGTCGTCATCAAGGATTCCGAAGACCTGATCGGCATCGTCACCATCCATGACGGCCCGGCGCTGGCGGATGGCGAAATCATCGCGCCGACGGTCGCCAACGAACCCCAGAACCCGCTGTTTCACAACAATTTCCAGGACCCGGAGAAGTTTCTTCAGGCCGGCGGCTATCGCGGCCGCCAGCTCCAGGTTCTGGCCGATGGCTCCTATTATCTGAACCGCCTCTTTGCCACGGTCGAGCTGGTGGAAAAGACGATCATCGAAGTCGGCACGGTCGGCGTCGTCGTCTCCTATACCGGCCGCCTCGGCGACGACCTTTCCGGCTCGGCCTATCGCCACGGCGAACTCGTGGAAAAGGGCGCGCGCGGTGTCTGGTCGACCCCGCTTCTGCCCGGCAAATATGCCTTCAACACCTATGCAGGCAGCATCGTGATCGTGCCGACCACGAACTTCGTGCTGAAATGGACGAAGGAGCAATCCGGCGAACACAAGCTCGACGAAAACCTGTCCGAAGTCAGCCTGATCACCCGCGATGCCTTCGAACCCGTCCTGCCGCTCTCCGTCGTCGTCCATATCGACTACATGAAGGCGCCGATGGTGGTGCAGCGTTTCGGCGACATCAAGAAGCTGGTCGAACAGACGCTCGATCCGATGGTCTCGGCCTATTTCAAGAACATCGCCCAGACCAAGACGCTGATCCAGCTCTTGCAGGAGCGCAACGAGATCCAGCGCACCTCCGGCGAGGAGATGCGGGAGAAGTTCGCGGCCTATTCGCTGGAGCTTCAAGAGGTGCTGATCGGCACACCACGCGCCGAACAGGGCCAGGGCGCCATCGAGACGATCCTCGCCCAGTTGCGCGACCGTCAGGTGGCGGTCGAAAAGGTTGAGACCTACAAGCTGCAGGAGATCGCTGCCGTGCAGGAACGAACCTTGCGCGAAAAGCAGGCGCTCGCCGAACAGCAGGCCCGCATCACCTCCTCCATGCTCGCCATCGAGGTCAGTGAAAACGAGGGCAAGGCGAAACTGGCGCTCACTCGTCAGGAGGCCGAAACCATCCAGGTCCAGGCCAAGGCCGAAGCCGAGCGGCAAAAGCTTTCCGGCCAGGGCGAGGCCGACCGCATCAAGTTCGTCGCGCAGGCCGAAGCCGAACGCATCAAGGTGACGGGTCTGGCCGATGCCGAAAAGGTTCGCGCTATCGGTCTCGCGGAAGCAGAAGCGACGGAGAAAAAGGTCTCGGCCTTCGGCGGCCCGGACTACCAGCTCAACTCGCAGGTGCTGATGCGCTTTGCCGAAGCGATCGAAAACGGCAAGCTGCCGCTGGTCCCGCAAATCCAGGTCGGCACGTCCGGCGGCAACGGCAGCGCGAACGGTCTCGTCGAAATGCTGCTCAGCATGCTGGTGGCCGACAAGGCACGCAAGGAGCTTGCGGCACCCTCTGCAAAAGCCGAGGATTGACGCAGCCAACCAAACGTGAGGGCCGGACACATCCGGCCTTCACGCCTGTCAGCCCTCTGGATGCACCAGCACGCCGCCTGTGACGGGAACCTTAACTCCCGTCGTCCCCGGATAAGTCAGCGGCAGCTCTTTCAGCGATCGCACGGCGAGATAGGCCCAGGCCTCCGCCTCCATGCCCGCACCGTTGAAGCCCAGATCCTCGGCGATCACCACCTTCGCGCCCTCCTCACCCGCCATCCGGTCGAGATCGGCAACGATGGAGCGGTTCAGCCGGCCACCGCCGCAGATGATATAGGTACGCGGTTTCACCGGCAGGTGACGCGCCGATTTCAGGATCGCGGCGGCGCTGACATGGGCGAGTGTACGCGCGCCGTCATGCAGGCCGATCTCGTGGCTTTCCGGCGGCCGGAAATCGCTACGGTCCAGCGAGCGGCGCTTTTCATCGGTAAAGAAGGCGTGCGACAGATAGCGCTCGGCAAGCGATGCGATCACCGCGCCTTCCGAGGCAATCGCCCCGCCCGCATCAAAGGGAATGCCGGCTTCCGCCTCCACCCACTGGTCGATCAGCGTATTGCCCGGCCCGCTGTCGAAGGCGACGATCTCGCCATCGGCACCGATATAGGTGAGGTTTGATATCCCGCCGATATTGACGAAGACGACCGGAAACTGGTCCCAGTAAAGCCCGCGCGCGAGTGCCGCATGATAGGCCGGCACCAGCGGCGCGCCCTGCCCTCCATGCACCATGTCGTTGGCACGCATGTCAAAGACGACCGGAATGCCGATTTGTTTAGCCAGCGAAATACCATCGCCGATCTGCACCGTGTAGCCCTGATCCGGACGGTGGATCACGGTCTGGCCATGAAAACCGACGACCCCGATATCCTCCGCTTTCAGCCAGTTGGCGGAAAGAAACCGTGTCACCGCATCCGCATGCAGATCGGTAATCTCGCGCTCGATCGCGCCAAGGCTCCCTGGACGCTCGCTGCGTTCCTTGATCGCCTTGGCGTCCTCCAGCGAGGCCGCCAGCCGCCGGCGGAAATCCGGCGCATAGGGAAATTCCATCGCCGCCCCGCGCTTGACGTAAATCTCGCCATCGGTCTCGATCAGCGCCACATCGACGCCGTCCATCGACGTCCCGCTCATCAGGCCGATCGCCGTCATGGTCTCCAGCATGCATAAAACTCCCATCCCAAAGATCGCATTCGATGCGGAATCGGGTGCAATCGCCTGAAAACAGTGCTAAAGGCCCGCCCGTTACACGTCCAGTGCAGAGAGATTAGCCATGTCCGGTTTCAAGTCCGATTTCCTTCGCACGCTCTCCGAGCGCGGCTTCATTCATCAGGTCTCCGACGAGAGCGGCCTTGATGACCTGCTCGCCAAGGAAACCGTGACGGCCTATATCGGTTATGACCCGACGGCCTCGAGCCTTCATGTCGGCCACCTGATGCAGATCATGATGCTGCACTGGTTCCAGGAAACCGGCCACCGTCCGATTTCGCTCATGGGCGGCGGCACAGGCATGGTCGGCGATCCCTCCTTCAAGGAGGAAGCCCGTCAACTGATGACGATCGAGACGATCGAAAACAACATCGCCTCCATCAAGCGCGTCTTTGCAAACTACCTGAATTACGGCGAAGGCCCCAAGGGCGCGTTGATGATCAACAACGCCGAATGGCTGCGTTCGCTCAATTACCTCGAATTCCTGCGCGATGTCGGCAAGCATTTCTCGGTCAACCGCATGCTGTCCTTCGACAGCGTGAAGACGCGTCTCGACCGCGAACAGTCGCTGTCCTTCCTCGAATTCAACTACATGATCCTGCAGGCCTACGATTTCGTTGAGCTTTCCCAGCGCTACGGCTGCCGCCTGCAGATGGGCGGCTCTGACCAGTGGGGCAATATCGTCAACGGCATCGACCTCGGTCACCGCATGGGGACGCCGCAGCTTTATGCGCTGACAGCACCGCTTCTGACCACGTCGTCGGGCGCCAAGATGGGCAAGTCTGCTTCAGGCGCCGTCTGGCTAAACGCCGACCTGCTGCCGGTCTACGATTTCTGGCAGTACTGGCGGAATACCGAAGATGCCGACGTCATCAAGTTCATGAAGCTCTTCACCAAGCTTCCGATGGCTGAAATAGAACGCATGTCGAAGCTCGCTGGCTCGGAAATCAACGAGGTCAAGAAGATCCTCGCGACCGAAGTCACCACCATGCTCCACGGCCGCGCAGCGGCTGAAGAAGCCGCCGAAACCGCACGCAAGACCTTCGAGGAAGGCGCGCTTGCCGAAAACCTGCCTTCCGTCGATGTCGCCAAATCTGAACTCGACGCCGGCATCGGTCTGCTCGCGCTTCTGGTCAAGGCTGGCTTTGCCGCCTCCAACGGCGAGGCCCGTCGTCACGTCCAGGGCGGCGCAATCCGCATCAACGACAAGGCCGTTTCGGACGAGCGCATGACGATCGGTTCACGCGACGTCACCGCCGACGGCGTCATCAAGGTCTCGATGGGCAAGAAGAAGCACGTTCTGGTGCGCCCGGCCTGACGCGAGACCATCGAAAGCGACAACGGCTTTCACGTCCCGACTTTGGAAAACAGATAGACCGTTTCAGTGTTTCCATGAAACGCAGAAGCGGTCTAAGCCGGGTATCGTTAGCTGTTCATCAAGCCGCAGGATTCTCCTGGCTCATCGTTTGCAAACGCCCGTCGCCAACACTTTCGGCAGAAGGTATTGTGCGAAAAGCGTATGGCCAGCGGCTGAAAAGTGCTGACCATCGGGAAGGCGGTTGCCGCCGGCAATTTTGCCTGGATGGTCAAGCATGACCACTTTCACGCCCTTGGAAGCCGCGAGCGCTTTGATTTTTGCAATATTGGCTGAATTGTCGCCCTGCCCCTTGCGCTCGTCGTTACCGCCGGGCTGCAAGATGAGAACCTTCGTGTCGGACTGCAGAAGCGCGGCTTCCCGCGCAAGCATTCCACCCGTCGTATCGCCGGGAACACCGGCATTGACGACGGTCGCCTTACAATTTCGCGCGGCCAACATGGCCTGCAATTGCGCGGGAAAGGCTTGCCCTTTGTCCACTCCGTCATGATGCGAACCTTGGCCCCGCCCGTAAGTGTTGCTGGCACCAAGAGCCACGATCTCGGCGGCCTCGGCTGCCGCGCCTGCCAGAGAACCCGCGACTACACCTGCGAGCCCAATGCAACGAACTAACTTCATCCAACGCATGTGATCCTCCACATTTTGACACAAGACCTGTCCGCGACCCCGCCAACGCCCCGAAAGCGCTCCGCCAATCAATACGCGAGACGCGGCAGCCAAGACAACCGAGGAAATACTGCACCCTTACTAACAACTGTCAAGTTGCTTGTCTGGCAGCGCGTTCTTCACTGAAACTGGAAAATGCTCCGAAACACACCCGGCGCGATCAGAGACAGCGGATTGATTTGCAGGCCGGGCTGCTCCGCCGGGCCGGAGAGCCTGAATGTGATGCCGATCAGGCCGCGATCCTTGCCGTTACCGAGAAAGAGCCCGATGATCGGCAGTTCGGCAAACAGGCGGTTGAGACCATAGGCCGGCATGAACGTGCCGGTCATGTTCATCTGGCCATTCCCATCGCGCAGGATCCCCTGGAAGGTCGCGCCGACCTGCTCTCCGCGCACCACACCGTTTTCGATCCGCACCGTCTCGCCGTCAATGAGAACGCGGCCATAGCCACGCGAGAACTTCTGGCTGCTGACGTCGATATTCTTCTTCACAGCATCATTCAGGCTCTTGCCGTCCTTGCCGGAGCGAGTCGAGACGATTTCCTGAAGGCGCTGTTCGTTGACGAGCTGGAAGTCGCGCACATCAATCACCCCCCGCCACACGCCGTCCGCCACATAGCGCATGCCAACGTTCAAAAGCCCGCCGCGCATGTTGTTGTAGAGTCCGGTGAAGCGGGATAGCGCGCCGGCATCCGTGGCGGTCAGGTCGATGGAGCGCGCGATACCCGTGTCCTGCGCAAGCTTC
The DNA here is from genome assembly GCF_040545545.1 of Limnomicrobium aquaticum. NCBI lineage: Bacteria > Pseudomonadati > Pseudomonadota > Alphaproteobacteria > Hyphomicrobiales > Rhizobiaceae > Limnomicrobium > Limnomicrobium aquaticum. Next base: position 833,981 of record NZ_JBEPMB010000001.1, on the reverse strand, counting down.
GCCACCACGGCCTGATCATTGCCCGTCACCGCCGTCAGCTTGACCGCGACCGGCTTCCCATTCTTCACCGAATAGGCCGCATCCACATTCTTCAGCGTCTCGTTGTTGAAGCCGATGATGGAGGAGATCTTCGCATTGACTGAAAAATCGATACTACTGCCTTCGGTCGCGCCCGGCGACTTCAGTCGCGTGAGCAGGCCGCGCGCGTCGGCGGATTTGCCGGAAGCAGTGATGGCATAGCGTCCGCCCGTGCGTTGAATCTTGACAGCAATGTCGTCGCTGGGCGCCAGCCTCACCTTGGAGAACTCTGCCATGGCCACACCCTGATTGTCTGTCTGCAACGTTCCCTTCGCGCCGAAACCGTCCCCGGAGAAGTCGAAGTCCGAAATGAGGAAACGATCGCCATCCTTCTTGGTCACGAAGTCCACCGTCGCCGGGACGCCCGCACCTTTCTCCCAACCGGCCCAGGGTATCACGATCTTCGCCTTGGCAAGGCCCGCCGAGACGGCTTGCGAGCCATCGTCGCGCAACTCGGTCCTGAGTGTCAGAGGCCCGGTCGCCAGATCGGACACGCCCGGCACCAGCTTCTCAAGCTGCTTTGCCTCAAGATTGGCCGTCACCACGCGTTGACGTTTCTGCCGGCTTGCCTTGCTCAGCGGCTCCACGAGGCTGAAATGGAGAGGCACGCCTTCAACCTTCGCATCCGCTTCCATCTTGGCCGAGAGCGGATTGATCTTCATCTCGCCATTGATATTGCTGATCTTGTGGCCTCCAAGCGGCTTGCTCACCGCCACGTCGGACAGTTTGAGCAGCGCGAGCCATTCCGGCGGACGCGCGTTGGGAGCGTTCTTCAGCGCAAAGCGAGCCTTGAGGGCAACGTGAGCCTGTCCCGAAAAATCCTCGGGCTTGAAGCCGGTGTCCTGAAGCGACGAGATGGGCCGATAGGTTGTGAGTTCGAGAAGTGCCGATGCATCGCCGGCAAGCTTGAATTCGGTTCTGGCCACCGCAGGCTTCTCGCTCACGCTGTCGATGATGAAGCTGCCCTCGGCTACGTCAATGCTGCGCCCCGACGGAAAATAGGCCGTGCCCTTCTTGATCGCCGTCTGAATCCGGTCGCCCATCATTTCGAAATGGGCAACGGTATCGCGCATCGGCGGGATGTCGCCGGCGATGCTCACGCGCGCGCCATCGATATCGAAGCGGATCTTCAGCTCGCTTTCGTCAAGCGTGACATGATCTTCGGGATAGAAGGGAAGCCGTCCTGCCGGCAGGAAAACCGCAAGCGACCCGTTGGTGATCGTCCCGCCAAAGAGATTGGTGTAGACCCAGTTGCGCCCGTCGGGCGCCATCCAGAATGGCCAGAGTGCCCGGATCGTATTGGCGGCAACATTCTGCGTGAACAGCCCGAGGCTGATCTCAGGCGAGTCGCTGATCATGTTTCCGGTTTTGGGAATACCAAATTTCACGGTCACCGATCCACCGATGAAGCCGGACTGCGAGGAAATCACGATGTCCTGCGCAACAAGCTCCTTGGTGTCGGGATGAAAAATACCGAAAGCCTTGCCGACGAAATCGACTGGCTGATCGCCAAGATTGCCAGGGGCCGCATGGCCGCGGTCGATCATCAGGTCGATGGCGATACCCTGCTTTTCCGGTCGGTCCAGGCGGTCGATATCGATAAAGCCGCCGGTAAAGGGCAGCCGCGTCTCACCGAACTCGAACACCGAAGGCTCGACCTCGATCTTCTGCGCAGAAAAGTCGTAATGCGCGAGAAGCTCGCCCCTTGTGATCGGCGAGGCCTTTGCCTCTCCGTAAAACGTGCCGTTCTCAAGTCGCGCGGCAATTTTCAGCGCGGCAGGCTGGTCCGCGGTTTTCCGCTTTGCTTCCAGCTTGAGCCACAGATCGCCGGCAAGTCCGATCACCGGCTCGCCGGCGCGGCTATGCTCCATCAGCAAGGACCCGAGCGTGAAGCGCTCCAGATCGAAAGACAGGCCGTCGATGCCCTTGTCACCGCGCTGCGTCACCGCGTGCAGCGTGCCTTGTGATCCATCCACCGCATAGTCGCCTGAGATGGAAATATTGCCATCGTCGCCACGCTCCAGCAACACCTGACGGACGGCGACCTTGGAGCGACGCAATTGCTGCGCCCGGAGTTCGAAGTTGATCCCCGTCAGCTTCAGCCTGCGAATATCTGTCTTCCCGCTGGCGTTATCGAACGCATCCAGCGCGGTAAAAACTCGATCCAGAATATGGGGAAGGCTGTCGATCCGGAATGCCTCGGCTCCCCCATGCTGTTGCGGCAGGGCGTCGAAGTTGATGCCGGTTCCGTCGACAGAAACGGATGCCACGCTCAATCGGCCGCTGAGCAACGAGACGGTTTCGAGCGCAATCTTCACATGACCCGTGCGGAACGTCGCTCCCTGGGATTCGGCAGGACGAATGGACACATCCCTGGCGTCAATCACCAGCTGCCATTGAGAGTTGAAGCGCAACGTGGCGGACCCCACGTCGGCCGCATAATTCTCGGCGCCGGCGGCGCGTGCCAGAATAGAGACTGCCTCGCGTTTCAGGATGTCGTCGAAAAGGCCGCGCTCGACCGCGTAATAGACACCGCCAAGAATAAGCGCGACCAGCAGCGCCAGTTCCATGACGGCCACGAAGACGCGCCGGAACGCGCTCTTTCGCCGACGCACAGGCTTCGCGGCCGGCACGGCAGGCGCCGGAACCGGTTCATGTGGCGCAGTGTCGCCCTGATCTCCGGCGTTTCCGCCGTTGACGTCAGTCATCCGATCAGGGTCTCCTCCCGTATGAGTTTGTGGGCGATTCACGTCCAGATTATATAGCCCGAACCGTTAAGACTGTCTCCCGAAGGGAAAGGAAATCCAATGTCCGAACTGCAGCCCGGCGAACTTGCACCCGACTTCGAAATACCGGCGGACGGTGGAACGACGCTGTCGTTAAAGGACTATTCTGGCAAGAAAGTGGTGCTGTATTTCTATCCCAAGGATGATACACCCGCCTGCACGACCGAGGCGGTCGATTTCAGTGCGCTGAAGGCCGATTTCGAAAACGCCGGCGCGGTCGTCATCGGCGTGTCGCCGGACCCGGTCAAGAAGCACGGGAAGTTCGCCGCCAAGCATAACCTCTCCGTCGCACTCGGCTCGGACGAATCGACGGAAATGCTGCAGCGTTACGGCGTCTGGCAGGAAAAGAGCATGTACGGGAAGAAATACATGGGCGTCGCCCGCACCACCTATCTGATCGGCCCGGACGGCAATATCCTGAAGACATGGGCCGGCGTGAAGGTGAAGGGCCATGCCGAAGAGGTGCTTGCCGCCGTCAAGGCAGCCTCCTGACGTGACAGAGAAGCCGGCCATCCCGCATTTCAAGTCTCTCCGCGACGGCGCCGTTCAGGCAATCCGCGCAGCCGATCTCGACCTGAAGACAGCGCTCGCCTCGAAGGTCGCTGAAACGTGGTATGGCCGCACGCTCTCTCTCCGTCATCCAGGCGACGCTGTAGTACCCGATCGCCCCGGCCGGCCGGATCGCCCTCTGCTCGTGCCGCCAACGCAAGTGAAGCGCCGCAGCCTTGGCTCGGTGAAAGGGCGGATAGCGATGTTGCATGCGCTCGCCCATATCGAGCTGAACGCCGTCGATCTCGCCCTCGACATCGTCGCCCGATTCGCCTCCGAACCGGTTCCGCGCTCCTTCTTCGATGGCTGGATGCAGGTCGCCTTCGAGGAAGCCAAGCATTTCAACCTCGTGCGCGGACGCCTGAAGGCATTGGGTGCCGACTATGGCGACCTGCCCGCTCACGATGGCCTGTGGCAGGCGGCCCACGACACCCGCAACGACCTGACTGCACGGCTTGCCGTGGTGCCGCTGATTCTCGAGGCCCGTGGCCTCGACGTTACGCCCTCGCTGCAGGAAAAGATGCGCGAAACCGGTGACATGGAAAGCGCAGAAGTGCTTGATATCATTTACAATGACGAGAAAGGCCATGTGGCGATCGGCGCCAAGTGGTTCCGTTTTCTCTGCGCCCGCGAGAAGAAGGATCCGGCCGCCACCTTCCAGTCGCTCGTGCGCATCAACTTCCGCGGACCGTTGAAGGCGCCCTTTAACGATGTGGCTCGCGCGGAAGCCGGTTTGACGCCCTCCTTCTACCGCGCACTCACCTCGACAAGCTCGGCCTGACAGAGGCTTGCAGGAGCTTTTCGCGGCTGTCGGGAACCACCTGGAACGATTTATTAACCTTAACGGTGTGTAATTCCTCCATGAAAACGTGTGGTTTTTTGGTTTGGGGGTAGCCTCTTGGGCAGTGAAGCCGGAAAAAGCGTCTTTGCCAAACGTCGTAAAGCACCAGTGCTGATCCTGGCATCGGGCGACAAGGTTCGGCATCTGACGGTCAAGCCGTGGATGACGGCGCTCGGCGTTGCGGTGGCCGCAACATTGACGATGGGATATTTCGGCGCGACGACCTATCTCGTCCTGCGCGACGACCTGCTGGGTGCATCGATCGCCCGACAGGCCCGTATCCAGCACGAATATGAAGACCGTATCTCGGCGCTCAGAGCGCAGGTAGACCGGGTCACTTCGCGCCAGCTTCTTGACCAGCAGGTGGTCGAGAAGAAGGTCGAGAAGCTGATGGAGCGCCAGTCGGCGCTCACCGACCGCCACGGCAAGATCGACGAACTGATCGAGCGTGCCGAAAGCGTAGGTGCAGCGCAGCCCGAAGTCCCGGTCCCCGCCACCAAGCCGACGACAGATGACCGCCGCGCCAGTGCCGGCTCTCCCTTCGACGCCATTCTCGGCACAGACCAGAAAACCGCAGCGATCGATCCGATCACGACGCGTGCCCTCGGCTTCGCGCCGGCGGCCGCCGAATCGCCCGCCAACCGCGCCGACCGCATCTTCAGCAATGTCTCTCTGTCGCTCAAATCCATAGAGCAGCAGCAGATCGCCAAGATCGAAAACCTGCGCCTTGGTGCCTCCGAAAAGGCAGACGCGATTGCAACGATCCTCCGCCGCACCGGCATCCAGCCCAAGGACGAAGACAGCACGGCAGACACCGGCGGCCCCTATATTCCAGTCAATAATCCGACGGGTGACAAATTCGACCTGAAGCTCACCCAGCTCGACCTGGCACTGCAGCGTCTTGAAGAAATCCGCACACAGGCCATGCGTTATCCCTTCGGCAACCCGATCCCCGGCGCCATGGAAACCAGCGGCTTCGGCTATCGCAAGGACCCCTTCCTTGGCACGCTGGCACTGCATCCCGGCATCGACTTCCGAGGCAGCATCGGCGATCCTGCACGCGCTTCCGGCGCCGGCACCGTGGTCACCGCAGGCCAGGCTTCCGGCTATGGCAACATGATCGAGATTGACCACGGCAACGGAATCACCACGCGTTACGGCCACCTCTCTGAAATCCTCGTACGCGTCGGACAGCATGTAGACACCGGCGATACGATCGGCCGCGTCGGCAACACGGGTCGCTCCACCGGCCCTCACCTGCATTACGAAGTCCGCCGCAACGGCGTCGCCATCGACCCCTCGGGCTTCCTCAATGCCGGCCTGAAGATCACGTCGCTGCTCTGAAACAGATGACTGCCGCCTTTGACAGGCGGCATTTTTGCGTCCAGCATGCAAGTCCGACTGCAACCGGAGACTTCCAGATGACATTCTCGACGCTTGTCGCTTTCGCGCTGACCTTTTTTGTCTTCGCCGCGAGTCCGGGTCCGGACAATTTCACGATCTTTACCCGCACCATGTCCGGCGGTCTCAAGGCCGGTGTCGCCTATGGTCTCGGCACAGTCACCGGCATTCTCGTCTTTTTGACACTCGGCCTCGCCGGGCTCAGCTATGCCGCAGAGACCTTGGCGCCCTACATGGTGTTCATCCGCATGGCGGGCGCCGTCTATCTGATCTGGATGGGCATCTCGCTCTGGTTCTCGACGCCCTCAGACTCCCCCGCAGCCGATAACGTCAGCCTATCGCGCGGCTCGCTGCTGAAAACCTATGTGACAGGCGTGGCATTGAATATCGGCAACCCGAAAATGCCGCTCTTCTATCTCGCTATCCTGCCCAATGTCGCCATTTCGGGCGTCACCTTTGGCAGCTATGCCGAATTGGTCTTCGTCATTCTCGCAGTGGAGGTTCTGGTCATCGGTAGCTATGCCGGGCTCGCGCTGAAAGCGCGCGCACTTGCCGCCAGTACAACCGTCATTCGCCGCATGAACCGGGCTGCCGGTGCCATCATGGCCGCAACGGGTGTGGCAATCTTGTCAAACAGATGAAATTTCATCGAGATTAACCTTGGAAGGCCCGGAAAACTTGACTTTCCAAGGCAAGAGGACTAATCCGCAGTCGCAACATCGCATGCACACGCTGTCGATTAACCAGTCGTTCCTCTGAACGCGAATGGATTATACCCCTCATTGACCACCTTTTCTGATCTCGGCCTGAGCGCCAAAGTCATTTCCGCTGTAACCGATGCAGGTTACACAATCCCGACGCCGATCCAGGCGGGTGCTATCCCCAAGGCCTTGGAACGACGCGATATTCTGGGAATTGCACAGACCGGCACCGGCAAGACGGCGAGCTTCGTGCTGCCCATGCTGACGCTTCTGGAAAAGGGCCGCGCACGAGCGCGCATGCCGCGCACGCTGATCCTCGAACCGACGCGCGAACTTGCAGCCCAGGTCGCCGAGAACTTCGAAAAGTACGGCAAGAATCACAAGCTGAACGTGGCGCTGCTGATCGGTGGCGTTTCGTTTGACGACCAGGAAAAGAAGCTGGAACGCGGCGCCGACGTGCTGATCGCGACGCCCGGCCGTCTGCTCGACCATTTCGAGCGCGGCAAGCTTTTGATGAGCGCCGTAGAAATCCTTGTCATCGACGAAGCCGACCGCATGCTCGACATGGGCTTCATCCCTGATATCGAGCGTATCGCCAAGCTCATCCCCTTCACGCGCCAGACGCTGTTCTTCTCGGCCACAATGCCGAAGGAGATCCAGGTTCTCGCCGACCAGTTCCTTCAGAACCCCGAGCGTATCGAAGTCTCGACGCGCTCCTCGACGGCCTTGACCGTCACGCAGCGCCTCGTTGCCGTGCAGTCCAAGGATTACGAGAAGCGCGCGGCACTGCGCGATCTCATCAAGGCACAGGAAGAATTGAAGAACGCCATCATCTTCTGCAATCGCAAGAAGGATGTCGCCGACCTCTTCCGTTCGCTCGAGCGCCACGGCTTCTCGGTCGGCGCGCTGCACGGCGACATGGACCAGCGCTCGCGCATGGCCATGCTGCAAGGTTTCAAGGACAACCAGATCACGCTTCTGGTTGCCTCCGACGTCGCGGCCCGCGGCCTCGACATTCCTGACGTAAGCCACGTCTTCAACTTCGACGTCCCGATCCATGCGGAAGACTATGTCCACCGCATCGGCCGCACCGGTCGTGCCGGCCGTTCGGGCGCCGCCTTCACCCTCGTTGCCAATCGCGACCGCAAGGCGCTCGATGCGATCGAAAAGCTGATCGACAAGAAGATCGAGTGGCTGAATGGCGATCTCTCGGCGCTGCCGCCGAGCGTGGCCGGCGAAGAGGATGAACGTCGCGGCGGTCGCGATCGCAATGATCGCAGCCGTGGCGGCAAGGGCCGCAGGGACCGCTCCGAAAGCCGGTCGGAAGGCCGTCCTGACCGGAGCGAGAACCGCGCCGAGACGAGAAAACCGGAACGCGACGCTGAGGTCGTGGCCGAGAAGCGCCAGGAAACAATCGAGGAAGCACCTGTGGCAAGACCCGCACGCAATGAAGCCGAAAAGAGCAATCGTCAGCCGCGCGACTATCGCGTCAACCCGGCCAACGACGATCATCGCGAGCGGCGTCAGCGCAACCACCGCCGCAACGACGACGACGGTCCGACGCCGGTCGGCTTCGGCGACGACATTCCGGCATTCATGCTGATTGTTGCCAACAGCAAGTAATATGGGTCTTCCGGGAACAGACTTTCCGGGACTGGGTGTCGGCCTCATCATCAGACGGGGCCGTTCCATTTTGCTCTACCGGCGCACCCGCTTTCCCGAGGCCGGTTCATGGAACATCGTGGGCGGCAAGGTCGACCACATGGAAGCCTGTATCGATGCGGTGCGCCGCGAGGCGGAGGAGGAAAGCGGCCTGACGATCGGCGAGATCCGCTTCCTCTGCGTGTCGGAAAACCGCTTCCCCGAAGACGGTCACCACTGGGTGTCACTGATCTACGTGACGGACGACTTCACCGGCGAACCGCGCGTCATGGAGCCCGAAAAGCTCCCCGAATTCGGCTGGTTCGATATCGATGCTTTGCCGGATAAGGTTTCGAAGTTCACGATACATGCGGCTGCGCATTTGTGAACGAACGTCTCGAGGCCTCTGCTGACATTTGCAAGTTGGCGGATCACAGGACTATCTGTTAGAATGAGCGCCATGAGCACGAAAGAAAAAATGCATCTTGATGTGATGCCGAGTGCCACGCCGAGCCCGGCGGAGATCGCCGCATGGGACGCGCTCTCGCGCGACGAGCAATTGCAGCGGCTGCGTGCAAGTTTTGAGGATCCAGACTGCTCGCGTGTAGGCACCATGACGATGGCAGAGATTTTGGAAAGCGCGCTCGCCAAAAGCAAACATGAGTGAACGCTACAAGATCTCCCGGAAAGCGCAAATCCAGATATCTGGAATTGTCTCATATACCGCGGAGATGTTTGGTCCCTATCAAGCCAAGGCTTATCATTCCGGCCTCGCCCGCACATTCGAACTTCTCAGCGATTTCCCTCTGATGGGTCCAATGGCTCAAGATTTGTTCCCGGGCCTTCGCCAGTTCACATTTCAGGCTCACATCATCTTTTATACAACTTCGGAAGCCGGTGTTTTCATAAGACAGGTCTTGAACCATCGGGTGAATTTGCGGCCGGAACTGTTTCGCTAGGTGAGGCGAAGACCAAATCAACTGCGCTCATGAACTAGCAGCATGTTGAATTGGACGGATAAATTCAGCCGCAATAGCCTCTCTCATCCATTTGAGGAGAACGCACTTGTCCGCCGAAGTCACCATCCGTCCCATCACCCGAGAAGATCACGACATCTGGATGCCGCTCTGGAAGGGCTATCAGCGCTTCTACAAGACCGATATTCCCGACGAGACCAGCGCCATCACCTGGCGCCGCTTCCTCGATCCGGATGAACCGATGTTTGCCGCCCTCGCCTTCATCGACGGGCGCGCAGTCGGCATCGTGCATTACATCTTCCACCGCTCGTGCTGGACGCCCGGTGACTATGTCTATCTGCAGGATCTCTATGTCGGCGAAGCCTCACGCGGCGGCGGCATCGGCCGCAAGCTCATCGAATTCGTCTACGAAGACGCCATAGCCAAGGGAGCCTCGCGCGTCCACTGGCTGACGCATGAAACGAATACGGACGCGATGAAGCTGTATGACCGCATCGCATCGAAATCCGGCTTCATCCAGTATCGGCAGATGTTCGCCTGACCGATTAAGCTGCTTCAGCTTCCGCTGCCTGGGCCTTTTCGCCGCGCACTGCGAGCTGAAGAACCTTGGGCTTCGGAACGATCTCCGATGCCGGCGTCCAGTGGATGAGTTCCATCGTCCCGTCGAAATGCTCGACCACCGCCGTGCAGCTTTCCACCCAGTCGCCCGTGTTGATGTAGCGGATACCCTCGATATCCTCCATCACCGCGTGGTGAATGTGGCCGCAGACGACGCCATCCACCTTGTGGCGACGGGCTTCTTCGGCGACAAAGTGCTGGAATTCGCCGATAAAGTTGACGGCATGCTTGACCTGCAGCTTCGCCCAGGCCGAGAACGACCAGTAAGGCAGGCCGAGGCGGCGGCGCACGGCGGCCAGACCGCGATTGACGAGGATGGCCGCGTCATAGGCCCAGTCGCCGAGATAGGCGAGCAGGCGGTAGTTGCGCACGACGATGTCGAATTCGTCGCCATGGATGACGAGATATTTCTTGCCGTCGGCGGCTTCGTGAATCCAGTTCAGCGCCACTTCGATGCCGCCGAAATGCATACCCGGAAAATCGCGCAGGAATTCGTCGTGATTGCCCGGCACATAGATGATGCGGGCGCCCTTGCGCGCCTTGCGCAGGAGCTTCTGCACGACGTCGTTGCAGCTCTGCGGCCAGTGCCAGCTGCGCTTCAGCCGCCAGCCGTCGATGATGTCACCGACCAGAATATAGGTTTCCGCCTCGTGATAGCGCATGAAGTCGATGAGAAAGTCCGCCTTGGCCGCCTTCGAGCCCAGATGGACGTCGGAAATGAAGATGGTGCGGAATGTCCTTGCTTCGGGTTCGACGCTCATCGTCTCAGCCTTTCATCGCTGCGCGTGTCATAGTTCTCAAAACCAGACTCGTGTTTCAGGATGATGACAGAGCGGGCCGCGCCCGCCGGGTGTCATAAAATTGCGACAGTTGCCACAAAGGACTCCCGCCGACGAACAATTGGTGTATGGAAGATTCCGACACCAAAAAGACCACCGGAGGCTGGCAGAGCATGGATTCGCTTGATGACAACAAGGCGCAGGGCGCGCCGCAAACGGCAGACCTCGACGCGCAGGCGCTGTTTTATCATCGCTATCCCCGCCCCGGTAAAATGGAAATCACGGCGACCAAGCCGCTTGGCAACCAGCGCGACCTTGCGCTCGCCTATTCGCCGGGCGTCGCTGCTCCCTGCCTCGCCATCAAGGACGATCCGGCCACGGCCGCCTTCTATACGGCGCGCTCCAACCTCGTCGCCGTGGTCTCGAACGGCACAGCCGTTCTGGGTCTCGGCAATATCGGCGCGCTGGCCTCCAAGCCCGTGATGGAAGGCAAGGCCGTCCTCTTCAAGAAATTCGCCGGCATCGACGTCTTCGACATCGAAATCAACGCGCCCGCCGTGGAAGACATGGTCAAGGTTGTCTCCGCGCTCGAACCCACCTTCGGCGGCATCAACCTCGAGGATATCAAGGCGCCGGAATGTTTCGAGGTCGAGCGTCAGCTGCGCGAGATCATGGACATCCCGGTCTTCCACGACGACCAGCACGGCACCGCCATCATCGTCGCCGCTGCCGTCCTTAATGGTCTGGAACTCGCCGGCAAGGACATCGCCACCGTCAAGATCGTCGCCTCCGGCGCCGGTGCCGCAGCGCTCGCCTGTCTCAACCTGCTGGTCGCGCTCGGCGCACGACGCGAGAACATCTGGGTCCACGACCTCGAAGGTCTCGTCTACAAGGGCCGCGAAGTCCTGATGGACGAGTGGAAGTCGGTCTACGCTCAAGACAGCGACAAGCGCACGCTGGCCGATTCCATCGGCGGTGCCGACATCTTCCTCGGCCTGTCCGCCGCCGGCGTCCTGAAGCCCGAACTGCTGGCACAGATGGCCGAAAAGCCGCTGATCATGGCGCTCGCCAACCCGAACCCGGAAATCATGCCGAACCTCGCCCGCGAGGCGCGCCCGGATGCCATGATCTGCACCGGCCGCTCGGACTTCCCCAACCAGGTCAACAACGTCCTCTGCTTCCCCTATATCTTCCGCGGCGCGCTCGATTGCGGCGCCCGGACGATCAACGAGGAAATGAAGCTGGCGGCTGTGCGCGCCATCGCGTCGCTTGCCCGCGAGGAGCCCTCGGATGTCGCCGCCCGCGCCTATTCCGGCGAGACTCCGGTCTTCGGGCCCGAATATCTCATCCCCTCGCCCTTCGACCAGCGTCTCATCCTGCGCATTGCCCCCTGCGTCGCCAAGGCTGCCGCCGAGACCGGCGTCGCAACGCGCCCGATCCAGGATTTCGACGCCTATATGGACGAGCTGAACCGCTTCGTCTTCCGCTCGGGCTTCATCATGAAGCCGCTCTTCACCGCCGCGAAGACGGCAGCCAAGAAGCGCGTCATCTTCGCAGAAGGTGAAGACGAACGCGTGCTGCGCGCCGCCCAGGTCCTGCTGGAAGAAGGCATTGCCAAGCCGATCCTCATCGGCCGTCCCTCGATCCTGCAGACGCGCCTCGAACGCTTCGGCCTGAAGATCCGACCTGATGTCGATTTCGAGGTCGTGAACCCCGAATCCGACCGCCGCTATCGCGACTATGTCGATGAGTATTTCGCCCATGTCGGCCGCAGCGGCGTCACCCCGGAAGCCGCCCGCACGATCGTGCGTACGAATTCGACCGTCATCTCCGCGCTCGCCGTCAAGCGGGGCGATGCGGATGCGCTGATCTGTGGGCTCGAAGGCCGCTATGACCGGCATCTCCGCGACGTCAAACAGATCATCGGCAAGAAGCCGGGCGTCATCGACTTCTCAGGCCTCAGCCTCCTGATCTCGCAGCGCGGCGCGACCTTCTTCACCGACACATACGTGACCTACAATCCAAGCGCCGAAGAGATTGCAGAAATGACGATCATGGCGGCGCGCGAAATCCGCCGCTTCGGCATCAAGCCGCGTGCAGCTCTCGTCTCGCATTCGAATTTCGGTTCGCGCGATTCCGAATCCGCCCGCAAGATGCGCCGCGCCACCCAGCTCGTGCGCGAACAGGCACCCGATCTGGAGGCCGACGGCGAAATGCATGGCGATTCCGCGATCTCGGAAATCCTGCGCAAGCGTGTCATGCCCGATACGACGCTCTCGGGCGAAGCAAACCTCATTGTCTTCCCGACGCTGGACGCCGCCAACATCACGCTCGGCATCGTCAAGACCATGACCGACAGCCTGCATGTAGGCCCGATCCTGCTGGGCGCAGCCATGCCCGCCCACATCCTCACACCGTCCGTCACCTCGCGCGGCGTGGTCAACATGGCGACGCTCGCCGTCGTCGAGGCATCGCATCCGGAAGGCGGTCTCTGAGAGCTGAGAACAGCGCGCAGTTGCCAAGGGCCCGGCCTTTGTTTATCCCGTAGATTTTTAGGGATAGATCATGCCGGGCCTGTCAGGCTACCTTACGCTCCTGGACACGCTTGCGGTGACACCGGTATCGGACCCGCAACCCTTTCTGACGGCGCTTCTGGAAGCCTACGATCTCACGCATATTCTCTACGCCGATCTCGAGCGGCAGGGTGAGATGCTTCGTCCACTCAAGCTCATTCATGATGCAAATCCCCAACTGGAACGCCTGATCGGGACGAAGGGGACGGCTGCACTCGAACCTGTTTTTACGGGCCTTGCGACCATTCTCGGCCCATCGGAAATCGACCGGCGGCACCTCTTCGAAACCGTACCCGGCAGCCGTGACGGCTTCGCTGCCGCCGGTCTCGACCAAAGAATGCTTGTCTTTCCGCTTGCGCCGTCACGGCCGGGTCTGGCCTTTTTCGCCTGCACAATCAATGAGAAGCTGTCGAACGAAAGGGCGACGACCGTCTTGTTGCGCGATCTTGCCGCGCTCGCCGGTCTCTTCCACGCAAAGCAACTGGCAACATCCGGCATTGCGCCCCCGCCTTCGCCGACAAACCACTCGAAGCCCCACCTGACGAACCGGGAACGGGAGGTGTTGCAATGGGTCGCGGACGGAAAAACCTACTGGGAGATCGCACGCATTCTCGACATTTCGGAGCGCACGGTGCGGCACTTCATGGCGCGGTCTCGGGAAAAACTGGAGGCGGTTTCCAACAAGCAGGCCGTCGCCAAAGCGGTGGTCGGCGGGCTGATCGCCGTCCGGCAGGTTCGATCTTCAGCACCATCTTAATTGCGCCGCCCGAAACACATACAACCAAAGTTTCAATATTTAAAGTTGTCTATACAGACAATATGCACGCCTTGAGGGTTGTGATGAATTTCTCCGGTCGATGACCTTCCGGAGAACTCCCTTGATCGAAATTTTTTCAGGCCTCGAGCGCCATTTCCGACCCCAGGCACTCGCGCCGATGTTCCAGTTGCGCAAGCGGGTCTTTCACGACCTGCTAGGATGGGACGTTACGGTGCGTGGCGACGTGGAAATTGACCAATATGACGACGTCAATCCGATTTATGTCCTGTCCTACACGCCGGGCACCCGCCACCTGCGCGGCGCACTCCGGCTCCTGCCGACGCTGGGGCCGAACATGCTCGACGACACCTTTCCATCGCTCCTTGGCGGGCGGGCCGCCATCCGGCGGACTGATATCTGGGAATCGAGCCGCTTCTGCATCGATCCCGAGATTTCGCAGGACCGCGCTTCCAATCAGGTGACGGTGGCAGCCGCCGAACTCATGTGTGCGGTGGGGGAACTCGGCCTTGCCTCCGGCATCCGCCAGATCGTCACCGTTACGGATGTCTTCCTGGAGCGCATGTTCCGCCGCATGGGCTGCCCCGGCACACGCATCGGCGAACCGCAGAAGATCGGCAGCGTGCACGCCGTCGCCGTCAGCTGGGATGTGGACGACCGGCTGCTTGCCGACATGAAGGCAATCGCCGGAATTTCGGGCGCGCTCTTGGCCACGCCGCCCGAAATGCGCATAGCAGCGGCGGCCTGAAACAAAGAGCGGCTCCCGGCATTGTTAAGCACAAAAGCACGTGGCGATTGCGACCTCGGGCCGATTGGCCCACAATATGGGTTCTCATCACATGCATTGTCTGACCCACGGGAGCCGCCAACTTGGTTTGGTCCACAAGACTTAGTCAACGAATTTGCGCGGGCGCGATGACCCTCCTGGCGGGTCTTGCCGTGGCCGGACATGCCGGCGCGACCTCCATATGCGGTTCGATCCGCATGGAGCTGAACACGGATGTGGAAACGATCGGCAACACGCGGGAAACCCGCGTCTACCAGCAGGCCATCTCGCGCCAGCAAAACGAGATAGACCGTGTGCAGCGCGACCTCCGGCGCTTCGGATGCACCTCGGGCAGCTTTCTGGTCTTCGGCGGCCAGAATGCCCAGACCTGCGACATGCTGAGCGGGACGCTGGACCGCATGTATGACAACCTCGCGGAACTTCAGAACCACGATATCCCCATTGTCACCCGGTCGATGAGCCCGGCTCGCCGCGCGAAACTCCTGGACGCACTGGAGCGCAATGGCTGCAACGACGTGCCCGATACGCCGCATGCATCCCGTGACACGTCCCCACCAGAGCCGGCAAGCTACGATCCGCAGCGGCGTCAGGAGCAACGTCCGCCGGGCATCCGCAATCTCGGTGGCGGCGACCGCGGAGGCAATCTGCAGACGGTGTGCGTGCGCACCTGCGACGGTGGCTTCTTTCCAGTCTCCACCAACACCAGCCCCGCAAGTTTCGAGCGCGACGCACAGGTCTGCTCGATGATGTGTCCGGGCGTGGAAACGGAACTCTTCTATCACGGCCTCGGCACCCAGGAGATGTCGGAGATGGTCTCGGCCAGCGGCGGCATGCCCTACCGGGAAGAGCCCTATGCCTTCCAGTTCCGCAGTTCTGCCCGCAAGCCGGACAAGTCCTGCAGCTGCAATTTCTCCGCCTATTACCGCGAGATGATGAAACGGGAAGCCGCAAAGGCGAGCGGCGCGGAGATCGCCCCGCAGGGAAATTCCCTGGCTGAACCTGTTCCAAAGCCCGAAGAGCCGTATTCCTCGATCCTGAAACTCGATACGAAGAGGCCCGACGCCGAAACCCCGCCCAAACCGGCGCCAAAGCCCGCGGCTAAGACAGAAGCCGCGCCCGAGCCGGGACCGGCCCTGCCCTACGATCCCTCGAAGGCAAACGTCCGCAAGGTCGGCCCGCAATTCTTGCCCGGCAAGGATACGACAATGGACCTCCGGCACCCGAAGGATGCGACGGCAAACTGACCTGCTCAGGCTGACGACGCATCGATGCGGCCCCGGAGCTTTGCATGCAGGCTCGGAATGGAGAGTGCCAGCATAAGAAGCAGGGCTG
This sequence comes from Limnomicrobium aquaticum, assembly GCF_040545545.1. Classification (NCBI taxonomy): domain Bacteria; kingdom Pseudomonadati; phylum Pseudomonadota; class Alphaproteobacteria; order Hyphomicrobiales; family Rhizobiaceae; genus Limnomicrobium; species Limnomicrobium aquaticum. The sequence goes on along the minus strand of NZ_JBEPMB010000001.1, from coordinate 818,143 downwards.
CGGCAGCCGACAGCCAAGTCAGCCTGTCTCCAAACAGAAGTCCACCAAGAACTGCCGCAAACACGAGAGAAATATAGTTTGCGAATGCAACAGTCGTGGCGCCGAAATCCCGGATAATCTTCAGATAGATCAGCAGGGCCACGCCCTCGCCCAGCGAAATCGACATGACCGCGGGTATGTTGCGACCGACCTCCGCCAGCTCCCCGAGAGAACCCGACACCGCAAATCCGAGCAGTGCCGCTACCGATAGGACCAAAGCCTGCGCCTGCCCCACATGGATCGCATCCGCCGACTTGGGCCAGCGCGACGCCACGAACACGGTGTTGGCCGCATAAAACACGGGCACGCCAAAAGCAGGCAGGAGGAAGACCCAATCGAAATGCGGCACCGATCCGGAAAAACCCGTGTCGAAGGCCACGAGAAGCGCGACACAGAAACCGAGTCCGATGGTCAGCAGCTTAATCGCCGTCACGCGCTCCGTACCGGTGGCCGCCGCAAGCGCAAGGGTGATCACCGGCATGGTGGAAATGATGACGACAAACACGAAAACCGGCAGTCTGGGCGCAACGACGCCTTCCAGGATAAAGGGCATCACGAACCCCAGAATGCCGTCGATGATGTAAAATGTGATGGTCGCTCGATCGAGTGGCGGCCATGAGGCGCGGATAAGCGCGATCGTCGAGAAGACAATGGCCATCCCAATGATTGAAGCGGAAACTGTTACTTGCGTCGAAATTCCGGCGAGGCTTGCCTCCTTGATCGCGACGATCCGGAAGCTCCATAGAAAGCCCAGCAGAATGAGAAGGCCGACCTTCAGGCCGGATCGCGATGAAGCGGGCGGCTCGCCGCTGTGATCGCAGGGTTGCGGCGTGTCTAAACCTGACTTTTCTGCTGGCGTCATGCCTGTCTCCCGGAGTTGACAGCCTGCTTCTACAACCTCAACATTGGTTGAGATCAAGGAGAATCTCATGCCGAAGACACGATTGAGCATCGGCGAAGTAGCAAGGCGCAGCGGATTGCCGATTTCGACGCTGCATTTCTACGAGCGGAAGGGATTGATCGCGGCCGAGCGCACGGCCGGGAAACAAAGGATCTATCCCCGCGCCGTCCTGCGGCGAATTGCTGTCATCAAGGTGGCTCAGAGCGTAGGCATTCCGCTTTCGGAGATCGCTGCTGCCCTTGCGATCCTTCCGTCCGGCGAAATGCCGTCTACACAGGACTGGGCGCGTCTGGCGGAACGGTGGCATGACAGCCTCAGCAGACGCATCGCGCTTCTGACGGCGCTCCGGGACAAGATGTCCTTGTGCATCGGCTGCGGATGTCTCAGCGTGGAGAGGTGTCCCTTGCTGAACAAGGACGACCACCTTGCAGAATCGGGCTCCGGTGCCCTTCTTCTGAAGCCATAAGCCTAATGAAATGGGAAATCACCTGCCCCCTTCGCCCTGCCAGCCCTCCTCGAACACCAGCTCCTCAAGCGGCAGCCGTTGCCGCCAGCCCTTGAGGGCCAGTTCCGGCTCCGTATAGAGCCTGTCGACAAAGCCGACGCAAAGCCAGGCGATGATCTGGACATGCGTCGGAATCCCAAGGCAGGCCTTGACCTCGTCTTCATGGAAGATGCTGACCCAACCGACGCCCACGCCCTCCGCGCGGGCCGCGAGCCAGAGATTCTGCACCGCACAGACGGTGGAATAGGCATCCATTCTGAGATTATGCGTGCGCCCCAGGATCACCCTGCCGCCCCGCGTCGGATCGCAGGTGACGCAGATAGACAGCGGCGCCTGTTCAATACCTTCGAGCTTCAGCCGCAGATAGGCCGCCTGCCGCTCGTCCTCGAACATCGCCGCAGCTTCCGCATTGGCGCGGGCAAAGGCCTGCGCGACACGCGCCCTGGTCTCGGGCTTCCGCACAAGAATGAAATTCCAGGGCTGCATGAAGCCGACGGAAGGCGCGCTATGGGCCGCGTTCAAAAGGCGTTGGACAAGGTCATCCGGCAAGGGTGTCGGCAGAAACTGGCTGCGGACATCGCGGCGCGTCTGGATAGCGCGGTAAACGGCCGCCCGCTCATCGGATGAAAAGGCTCCCGCCTCGGCGAGCGCATCGCACTCTGCCGCAAGATCAAGCTTCGCCATCGCAAATCCCCGCAATGCGAAACCCGCCCGCCGTCCGCGCAGGCTGAGGCTATCTCGCCAGGCCGGTCTTCTGGCTTGAGGATCAACCGCCAGAGTCGCTTGGGCCTTCCCGGATCACTCCAGTGGCCTGTAGCCCGCCCAAAAAGAGCGATGGCTCCAACATGCGACCAGCGTCCCCTCTCACAGCGTTGGGCACGCGCCGGATTTTGACCGGCTTCCCGATTCTCCCGCTTGCGCGGGCACCTGACACGGAAGGAGATTGCATAGGGAGAGTGGGAAGGCAAGGGAGGACGCCCTCCTCTCCCTTTGTGGAAGAGGATAGCATGCCCCAATAAGCCGAAGGCGATTGGCCCGGCAGGCCGAAGGCGATTGGCCCGGCAGGCTTGGTGAGGTGTGATTGCGTCAGATGCTTGGGGGCCCAATCGGGACCCCTCACCTGGAAAATCTGGCACTTAGCTAAAGCTAAGGTGCTGATTTTCCGTCCTCTCCCACACGGGGAGAGGCGCGACTCAAAACAGCCCCACCTTGCGGCACTCGCGCTCGGCCTCATACCGGCTGACCCCGATATCCGCGAGCTGCTCGTCGGTCAGTTCCGAAAGCGCAATGCGCGAGCGATTGAGAACGAAGGCCCAGCGGAGTGCGGCAAGGACTTTCGCAACGCGGGTACCAAATGTCACGGTCGTGACCGGGGCCCGTTCGAGCGATACACCGTCCATCATTGTCTCCATCGTTTCCATCATTGTCACCCTTCTTGCGGACCTTTCTTGCCTACCGCTGAAACCTAGCTATAATGCCTTATCAATTGACTCGCAGATTGCTGCAATACGGATAATTGTCACCATGACAAATTGGCTACCATCACTGCAGGAAGGTTCGGGACCGCTCTATGTGCGGCTGGCCGATCAGATCGAGGCCGACATCGCCGCCGGCATTCTGCCGCCCGGCGCAAAGCTTCCGCCCCAGCGCGACTTGGCCTATGACATCAAGGTGACAATCGGTACAATTGGCCGGGCCTATGCCCTGGTGCGCGAACGTGGCCTTGTCTCGGGCGAGGTTGGGCGCGGCACGTATGTCCTGCAGCAACAGGAGGAGCCGGCCAATGACGGACGCGACCGCATCGTCAGCGCCTTCTCAGGCACCCGCCTGCCCGTCCCGCCTGCGGGCAAGCTGCGGTTTGATACGACCGCAGCGCCCGATGTGGGACAATCAGGCCCGATCGAGACATTCCTGACGCGCACCGTGCGCGACTATCGCGACGAGATTTCGAGCTACACCCGCATCATACCGGAACGCTGGAAGGAAGCGGGGCGCAAGTGGCTTTCCAACGCCTCTTGGCAGCCCACGGTCGACTGCATTGTTCCCGTTCTTGGCGCGCATGCCGGTATCATGTCGGTCATCCACGCGATTTCGCAGCCGGGCGACTATATCGCCTTCGAGGAACTGACTTATGCCCAGGTGTCGCGCGCAGCAGCCATGACCGGCCGGCGCATTGTCACCGTAGCCTCCGATGCGGTCGGCATTCTGCCGGACGATCTGGAGCGCGTTTGTGCCCAGAAGCATCCCAAGGCCATCTTCCTCATGCCGTCTGCCCAGAACCCGACCGCCGTCACGCTGTCGGTCGAGCGGCGCAAGGCGATTGCGGAGATCGCGCGGACCCATAATGTCTGGCTGATAGAGGACAATCTCTATGGCGCCATGGCCGAGGACGGCCTGCCCTTCCTCGCCGAACTCGCGCCCGACAAGACCTTCCATATCGGCGGGCTTTCGAAGTCCGTGGCCGCCGGCGTGCGCGGCGGCTGGGTCGCCTGCCCGCCGCATTTCGCCGCACGCGTCAACATCACCCACAAGCTCTCGACCGGCGGCATTCCCTTCCTGCTTTTCGAACTCTGCGCGTCACTCGTCTTGTCCGGCACCGCAAGCACGATCCGCCGGCAGGTTCTGGCCGAATGCCGGGCGCGCGAGGAAATGGTGGAGGCGATCTTCGGCGATCTTGACATCAGCCACCAGCGCGGCGCGCCCTTCTTCTGGCTGCGGCTGCCCGAGCCCTGGCACGCCGGCACCTACAAGCAGGCTGCCTTTGACCGTGGCATCCTCATCGACGACGAGGACGAATTCAAGCCGGCGCGCTCCGACAAGGTTCACCACGCCGTGCGTATCAGCTATTCCTCGCCCCAGGACCGGAAAGATGTTGAAAACGGGCTGAAAACGCTGAAAGCGCTCATCGACGCCGGCCAGACCGGGTATGACACGGATGCCTGACGGACGCGTCGGGCATCGGCAACGCATGACCCGGAACGCATCTTGAACATCACCATCCTGCATAATCCCCGCTGCTCAACCTCCCGTGCCGTGCTGGAGATGATCCGTGAAGCGGGTCACGATCCCGCGATCGTTGAATATCTGAAGCACCCGCCGGAGCGCGCCGAGCTTGTCCGCATGCTTGTGGCGCTCGAGATGAATCCGCGGCAGATCATGCGCCGCAAGGAGCCGCTCTACAAAGAACTGGGCCTCGACGATCCGTCGCTGACGGACAACGATCTTCTGGACGCAATGCTGTCCAACCCGATCCTCATCGAGCGCCCCATCGTGATCTCCGAAAAAGGCATCCGCCTGGGCCGTCCGAAGGAGCAGGTGGCAGAAATTCTATAATCTGATATTTCGATTATAGAATATTCAGATAATAAGACTAGATAGGATTTCGTTCTCGGTAATGTCTTGATATCCAAGGCCTGCAGCCTCGAAGGCTTCAGTGAGACGTCCGAAATTCTCAGGCTTGGCCGTCTCTATCCCGATCAGGATCGAGCCGAAATTGCGGGCGGATTTCTTTAGATATTCGAAACGAGCGATGTCATCCTCTGGACCGAGCAGGTTCAGGAAATCCTTCAACGCGCCGGGACGCTGGGCAAGCCGCAGAATGAAATACTTCTTGAGACCGGAGTGGCGCATGGCGCGCTCTTTCACATCCGGCAGCCGCTCGAAATCGAAATTGCCACCCGATACGATGGCGACGACGCGCTTACCCTTCAATCGCTCCGCCGGCATCTGCGCGAGCGCGGCTATCGACAGCGCCCCGGCAGGCTCCAGCACCACGCCCTCGATATTCAGCATTTCGATCATCGAGACGCAGATGGCGTTTTCGGGAATAGTCATGACTTGATCGGGCGAGAAGGTCGAAAGCGCCGCGAAATTCAGATCGCCAATCCGGGCGACCGCCGCTCCGTCGACAAAATTGTCGACCTTGGAGAGCGTCACAGGCCCGCCCGCCTCCAGCGCCCGCTTCAGACTCGGCGCGCCCTCCGGCTCGCAGAAGGTAAAGCCCTCCCTCACTACGGTTCCCGCCAGATATCCGGTGACGCCGGAGGACAATCCACCACCGCCGACGGGGATAATGACCAGATCCGGCACGCTGCCATCTGGCAGTTGTGCGAGAATTTCTGCCGCGACAGTCGCCTGTCCCTCGATGATATCGGGATGATCGAAGGGCGGCACCATCATCGCGCCGGTTGCTTCGGCATGGTCGCGGGCGGCCTTGTAGCACTGGTCGAAGAAGTCGCCGAATAGCTTGATCTCGATGAAGCCGGCGCCGAAGATGCGCGTCTTCTCGATCTTCTGCTGCGGCGTCGTCACCGGCATGAAGACGGTGCCGCGCACGCCGAAATGGCGGCAGACATAGGCAAAACCCTGCGCGTGGTTGCCGGCGGAAGCACAGACGAAGGTCTGCCCTGTCCCGCCCTTACCGATCGCCTTTCGAAGAAAGTTGAACGCGCCCCGGATCTTGTAGGAGCGCACCGGCGACAGGTCCTCGCGCTTCAGCCAGATCTCGGCGCCATACCTTGCACTCAAGTGATCATTGAGCTGCAGCGGCGTTTCGGGAAACAGCCCCCGCATCGCGGCAAGCGCGTCATCGATAGTCTGCCTGTTCAAAATCGGCCCTCGTCTGCCTGCCGCCCTTGGCCTGAGAGACAAGGGGAAATTCGACTGGTGCGGGCGACGGGGGTCGAACCCGTACAGCCAAGGCCGAGGGATTTTAAGTCCCTTGCGTCTACCAGTTTCGCCACGCCCGCGCGACCTTTCGCGTATCCGAGCATGCGGTTCCGATCAAGCCCGTTTCCACATCTGAGCGTACACCCGCAACGAAAAACGCGCGACCCTTCGGCCGCGCGCTCTTCAAATTCATGACGTTGAAACTCAAGCGGTCTGCTTGGCCGCGATCTTGGCGACATGGGCGCCCTGGAAGCGAGCGGCTTCGAGTTCGATTTCCGAAGGCTGGCGCGAGCCGTCGCCGTCGGTGATCGTGGAAGCGCCGTAGGGGGACGAACCCTTGACGGCTTCAACACCCATCTGGCCCTGGAAGGCATAAGGCAGGCCGACATACATCATGCCGTGGTGCAGGAAGGTCGGGATAAAGCCCATGATGGTGGTTTCCTGGCCGCCATGCTGCGTGGCGGTCGAGGTGAACATCGAGCCGACCTTGCCGACGAGCTTGCCGTTGAACCAAAGGCCGCCCGTCTGGTCCCAGAAATTGCGCATCTGCGAGGCAACGGTGCCGTAACGCGTACCAGCGCCGACGATGATGGCGTCGTATTCGGCCAGTTCGTCAACGGTTGCGATCGGAGCAGCCTGGTCCAACTTGTAGTAGGATGCCTTGGCAACTTCCTCGGACACCAGTTCCGGAACGCGCTTCACCGTGACTTCGGCGCCGGCAGACTTTGCGCCTTCGGCGACGGCATAAGCCATGGTTTCGATATGGCCATAGGCAGAATAGTAGAGAACGAGAACTTTTGCCATTGTGGGGTCCTTTCGTGGAACAACCGGTCAAGACGAATGACGGGACAATAGCCCGTTGCGTTGTTCATTAATACTGGCCCGATTGAAACGCAGTGTTCACAAGAACGCGGAAAAATTTCACCCATCGTTCATATATTGCGCTGCAAAATTCCCTTGCATATCGCCGGTCGGGACATCATTTTCGGGCTTCACCCGCACGCCCGGAGAGAGACCTTGACCCAGCATAAGATTGTCACCGCCGCCATTCTCGCCATCGGCGACGAACTCCTCTCCGGCCGCACCAAGGACAAGAATATCGGCTATCTTGCCGAAAACCTGACGATCTACGGCATTGATCTCAAGGAAGTGCGCATCGTCGCCGATGATCAGGACGCGATCGTCGCGGCCGTCAATGCGCTCAGGATGAAATACGATCTCGTCTTCACCTCCGGCGGCATCGGGCCGACTCATGATGATATTACGGCAGATGCCATATCGGCGGCCTTTGGCCTGCCCTGCGTACACGACGCGGAGGCCATGCGGCTGCTGGGCGCAATGTACGAGCGTCGCGGGATCGAGTTCAACGAGGCCCGCCAGCGTATGGCGCGCATGCCGCAAGGCGCGCGGCACATCGAAAACGCGGTGTCCACCGCGCCGGGTTTCATTGTCGGGAATGTCCATGTCATGGCCGGCGTTCCGTCGGTCTTTCAGGCCATGGTCGGATGGCTGCTTCCACAATTGCCGACAGGCGTCCCCGTGATGAGCCGCACCGTCGTGTCTCCCTTCGGCGAAGGCGAAATTGGCAAGCCGCTCACCGAGGTCCAGAAGAACCATGCCGACACCTCGATCGGCTCCTACCCCAAATTCGACGGAAACGGCTTCTACACCGAGATTGTCGTGAGAGCCCGCGATGAGGCCGTGCTCCAGGCGGCCGTTGCGGATGTTGAAGCCATGCTCGATGCCATTCGCCAGACACGCGACTCGGCCAGAGCCTGACGAACGGCCACCTGCTCCGCTCCCCACTTGACCAAGGTCAAAGCGCGCCTCACCCCGAAGCGCGAAGGTGTACCCATGGAACCGGCAAGGCGTCTCGCGCGCTTATAGAAAACACCTATCGCCGGATCGCAGATCGCTAAAAGATCAGGAGGCACACCATGTCCATCAAAACCATACTTGCCGTTCTCAACTCCCCCGAAGCTGCCGACAGCGTCATCGAGACAGGCGTGGCGCTTGCCAACAAGCACGACGCGCATCTGATCGCCGTCTATGCAGAAGCGCCGGAACAGGTCTTCATCTACGCGCCGATGGAAATCCCGGACCCCGCCGCCATCATGGCTCTGCAGGAAGCCGCCGAACAACGCGCGACCACCATCCAGGCGAAGTTCCTGGCGATCACCGAGCGCGAAGGCGTTTCGCATGAATGGCGCAAGTTCCGCGGGGCCGGTGGCTATTCGTCTGCCGGCGTGGTCGATAGCGCCCGCAGCACCGATCTGGTGCTCTGCGCCCAGTTTGATGAGAAGACCTCGTCCGCGCAGCGCGCCGACATTGAAGTGCTGATCTTCGAATGCGGCCGCCCGGTCATCATGGTGCCCTATATCCAGACCACGCCGAAGCCGATCGAGCGTGTGCTGATTGCCTGGAACGGTTCGCGGGAAGCCGCCCGCGCCGTCTTCGACGCCATGCCGTTCCTGCTCGGCGCCAAGGAAGTCGAAATCTTCTCCGTCGATGCCCGCAACGACATGAACCAGTCGGCCGATTTCGCCGGCTCCGAGCTTGGTGTGACGCTTGCCCGCCACGGCATCAAGGTCAACGCCAACAATGTCGAATCCGGCGGCAAGCCCGTCGGCGCAGTCATCGAGAACCGCGCCTCGGATTTCTCTGCAGACCTGCTCGTCATGGGTGCCTATACCCACTCGCGCATTCGCGAACGCATTTTCGGCGGCGCCACCAAGACGCTGCTGGGCTCGATGACCACGCTGACGCTCATGTCGCGATAGAGTTTGTCGGGGAAAAGTGGGCACCGGTTTTCCCGACAGACAAACGAAAATCAAAGAATCCTGAGTCTGCCGGGTTCAACCTGAACCCGGCAGACTTTCACATTTGCCCACAGGCCGGGTGGTCGCACCCGTTGCAAAGCCGCGAATTTTCCGGTTAGAGAAAGTGCCACGCCCTGTTTTCCGGGGCGTGGCATTTTATTTTGGCCCCACCATTGCCCAGCCCAGCCGATTGGAGATTGCTGATGTCCCTGCCCGAAAAAGCCTTTCCCGTCTCCTGGGACCAGTTTCACCGCGACGCCCGCGCGCTCGCCTGGCGGCTGGCAGGTCTAGGCCAGGAGTTCCGCGCCATCGTCTGCATCACCCGCGGCGGCCTCGTGCCGGCGGCCATCATCTCGCGCGAATTGAACATCCGCCTCATCGATACGGTCTGCATCGCCTCCTACCATGACTATGTGAACCAGGGCGACATGAACCTCCTGAAGGGCATTGCCAGCGACCTGCTGACGGAAGACGGCGCCGGCGTGCTCGTGGTCGACGACCTGACGGATACCGGCAAGACCGCGCTGGAAGTCCGCGCCATGCTGCCGAAGGCGCATTTCGCCTGCGTCTACGCCAAGCCGAAGGGCGTGCCGACCATCGACACGTTTGTGACCGAAGTCAGCCAGGACACATGGATCTACTTCCCCTGGGACATGGGCTTCACCTATCAGGAGCCAATCGCCAAGGGCAGCAAGGGGTAAATTCGTTTCTCAATGAGGGCGCTGGCCAGGGAGTGACTGATGCCCGAGAACGACTACGACGCGTTTGCTGCGGCCTATGACGCCGACAACGAAAACAATGCGTGGAATGCTCTTTACGAGCGTCCGGCCATTCTTTCGATGGTTGGGGATGTGGCTGACCTGAGAGTGTTGGATGCAGGCTGTGGCAGCGGCGTTCATGCCGCAGCGCTCGTGGAGCGCGGAGCAATCCTGACAGGCATCGACGCCAGCGCCGAACTGCTGAAACTCGCGCGACACCGCCTCCAGGATCGCGCACGGTTTGCAGTGGCGGATCTGAATGAGCCGCTTCCTTTCGACAACGGCGCCTTCGATCTGATCATGGCGTCGCTGGTCATGCATTATTTTCCCGACTGGTCGCACACCCTTTCCGAATTCGCCCGTCTTTTGGCTAAGGGTGGCCGGCTGGTCTTTTCAACCCATCATCCCTTCATGGATCACAAACTGTCCGGCCACCACAATTATTTCGAGACATACAGTTTCAACGAAACCTGGCGGCGCGGAGCGAAGACTGTCACGATGCGCTTCTGGCATCGCCCACTTCATGCCATGTTCGATGCCCTGATATCCGCTGGATTTCAACTTGAAGCACTGAGCGAACCTCAACCCGATGAAGAGGCACGCTCCCGCTTTCCGGAGGCGCATGGTCTGCTCTCAACCGAGCCGCGATTTCTCTTTCTGTCGGTGCGGAAAGCCTGAGCGCGGCGACTGCGGCCGGCAGAACCGCTCCTGCTGCGCTGCCCGGCCAGTATACGCAATTTATAATATTTCCGGGACGATGCCGTTTGGCGTGGCGCTGCTGTTGCGTCCTGCAAATTTACGAAATATGTTTTGCATTAGATAACAAGCTATTGAATTATAAGGAATTTTATTCATGACAAAGGCTACCCAATTTTACCTCAGCCTTTTCGCTGCCTCCGTCGCTCTGGCCGTTTCCTATGCGGCTCCGGCGCTTGCAGACGAAGTCGATAGCTGCGGTGCCATGATGGAAGATCTCTCCATCGTTCCCTACCAGTCCTGGGGTTCGGCCAGCGCCGACGACAAGAAGGCCTGGGAAGACAAGAACTGCAACCGCAACGTCTGCCTCTACATGGAGCAGAAATACGATGTCGAAGCGGGTAAATCCTGGGGGAGCCTGCCGGCCAATCTGCAAAAGATTTGGGACGACCCCAAGATGAACTGCAACATGGCCGTGCAGTAAGCAGCTGATATCACGAGCCTATCCTTCGCGACCCTATCCTTCGCGATATTGCAAAGCCGACGGCGGCAGGTTCCTGCATCGTCGCCGGCTTCAGAATAGATGAGCGCTTTCGGCGGTTGTGGCTAACCGAAAGCGCTCTTTCATTTGCATGGCCACCCAGAAGGCCATCGAACCCGCGAAACCATCTGACGGGGTCGCCTGCCGAAGCGGATCATTGACCCGCCTCGGCCGTCTGGCGTCGCCGGCAATCAGGCCTTCCGGCGTTGCGCGGCAGCGAGAAGCACCGGAGCGACCTCCATGACGTTGCCCGGCATGAGGATGCCATTGGTGTCGAGCAGATCGTCCCAATGCTCAAGGATCGATTCTGCCGAAGGCTCGTCGGAAAGATAGCCTGCCGGCTCGCCGATGACGACGCGGGCATAGCGTCCCGAGAACGACTGGAAGATCTGCCCCGTGGTCGTGCAGGAACGGTGGGCGATGACGGCCACCACCGGCGCCACGAGATCGGTCCGCATGGTCTTGGCCGAGTAGGCACGGAAGGCCTCGTCGGTGATGACGTCTTCATGCTGGCGGGTAAAGGCGCCGGGGCTGACAGCGTTCACCATGATGCCGAGCGGCGCACCTTCAACGGCCAGCGCCTTGGTGAGGCCGATGATCCCGCCCTTGGCAGAGGCATAGGGTGCCTGGCCGCTCATGCCGTAAAGCGCGGCGCTCGACGTGGTGTTGACGATATGGCCGCGGCCCTGAGCCTGAAAATGCTGCCATGCAGCCTGGATGGTGAGCACCGAACCCATGACGTTGATGCGCCAGAACCGGTCGAAGTCCGCCTCGCTGGCGTCCAGCAGGGGGATATCGGCGGCGATCCCGGCATTGTTGACCAGAGCGTCAATCCGTCCATAGGTGGAGATCGCCATATCAATGAGGCCTGAGGCCCCGGCCCGTGTCGAGATATCGCCGAAATGCGCGACAGCCTGCCCACCCGCTTCCTGAATGAGCGCGACAGTTTCACGGGCAGGCTTCTCCGAAGCCCCGCCGCCACCGCGCGCAGCACCAAGGTCGTTGACCACGACGCGCGCGCCGCGGCGGCCAAATTCCAGGGCGTAGGCACGCCCGATCCCGCCACCGGCACCGGTGATTGCGACGACGTCACCGTCAAAAGCCAATTTTTTCATGGATTTAACTCCTCCGAGTTGGTTTGAATGCTCATGCCCCCTCACGCAAATATATTATCCGGTGGAAACTAATTTCAAGGCCACTTGAAAATTAAATTCGGAGCGCTCATTTTCGGCGAATGACAAAAAAGACTGGCGGACAATTCGGTTACGAGCGGGAACTTACGGGTCACCTCGCTGATCTCATGCGGATGTGGATGTCGCCGCGCTTTCGCGATGCGCTTCTAGGACTGTCGCGCACCGGCTGCAACGAGACTGATGCACGGGTCATCTGGGAGCTCGGCTACACCTCGCCCCGCCGTCCTGGCTCGCTCGCAGACGATCTTTCGCTGGGCGCGGCAGCACTCACCAAGTCCGTGAACCGTCTAACGGCACTGGGTCTGGTCGAGGCCGTGTCCGACCCTTCCGACCAGCGCGCCCGTCTGGTCAACCTCACGGACGAGGGCCGCAAGGTCGCCGCCCAACTGTTCCGGATCGGCGACTACATGACCGAAACCATCACGGATGGGTGGTCGGAGGAAGAACTGGCGCTGCTGACCGACCTCCTGGCCCGCTTCAGCGAGCAATCGAGCCGCTTCGGCCGGCAGCTTTCCGAGCGGTAAGCAGAACCGTTGCGGGAGGCTGACGCAGTGGCTGCAAAACAACGCAAGCCATCGCGTTCAATGGACAAAATCCCATCTCGATATCAGCGGGCATGACCGCGGCATGCGGTGGCGTGAAGCATGCGGAGACATCATCCAAAGACTTCAATATCTATCTGATAGAATTGAGGATTTCGAAAGCTTGACAGTTTCGCTGGAGGCTTATCCGCATAAGGCAAGGCCTTATTTTCGTTATCCGCATTTTAATATCCGGATTCGGTAAAATGCGCTGTTTTTGTGCCACGCAGCACAAGTTTACACCCTCGAAATCTCGTAGGTTGCCTTCACGCGCTCAGAGCCGCCTCTCGCAAATCCCTGTTTTTGCTGGGCTGTTTCGTTCATCCACAGTTTCCACAGCAATACCCACAACATCTAGGGGCCATGACACTATGGTGAACAAGGTCTTGACCGAATCGGGCGAAACAAAGTCTATTGGTCCTCACGTTGCGGCGGCGGCGGAATCGAAGAGTTCACGAGGTCGGTTCAATCACAAAAAGATGGGCTTTCGAAGAGGCCCGAATGCGGATGATCCGCATCCGGCCGAGGGGGAAAGCCATGTCTTGCGCCCGCCCGTAACGAACGGAATGGGGTCTAGATTTAAAAAGCTGTTAACACTATATTTAGCGTTTGCAGCCAACCTCACCACAAGATAGAGGGTTCGGGACCAACGAGTCTCACCCGTTTGACAGGGACTGAGCGACTGGCTGCGCGCTGAACAAGCGCGAAGCCGGAACAGAAAAACTTTGCCTGCGGTCAGGATGGCAGGCAGCGGAAAAAAGGACTGGACAGATGCGCATCGAACGTCGTTTCACCAAGGAAGGCCAGTCGGCTTACGCGGAAATCCCCTTCCGCAAGGCGGTGAGCGAAATCCGCAATCCCGATGGCTCGATCGTGTTCCGCGCCGCCGATATCGACGTGCCCACCCAGTTCTCCCAGGTCGCGACCGACGTTCTGGCCCAGAAGTATTTCCGCAAGGCCGGCGTTCCCGCACGTCTCAAGAAGGTCGAGGAAAACAATGTTCCCTCGTGGCTGTGGCGCTCCGTCGCCGACGAAAAGGCGCTGAAGGCGCTTCCCGAAGGTGAGCGCTACGGCGCGGAGACCGATGCGCGTCAGGTCTTCGATCGTCTCGCTGGCACCTGGACCTATTGGGGCTGGAAGGGCAAGTATTTCACCTCCGAGGAAGATGCACTCGCCTTCCGCGACGAGCTGGCCTACATGCTGGCCACGCAGCGCGTTGCGCCGAATTCCCCGCAGTGGTTCAACACCGGCCTGCACTGGGCCTATGGCATCGACGGCCCCGGCCAGGGCCATTTCTATGTCGACCCCTTCACCGGCAAGCTGACGCAGTCCAAGTCCGCTTACGAACATCCGCAGCCGCATGCCTGCTTCATCCAGTCCGTCGAGGACGATCTGGTCAACGAAGGCGGCATCATGGACCTGTGGGTGCGTGAAGCCCGCCTCTTCAAGTATGGCTCCGGCACCGGCTCCAACTTCTCGAACCTGCGCGGTTCGGGCGAAAAGCTTTCGGGCGGCGGCCGCTCCTCCGGCCTCATGTCCTTCCTCAAGATCGGCGACCGCGCCGCCGGCGCGATCAAGTCGGGCGGCACGACGCGCCGCGCCGCCAAGATGGTCGTGGTCGATATCGATCACCCCGATATCGAGGAATATATCAACTGGAAGGTCAAGGAAGAGCAGAAGGTCGCTGCCCTCGTCACCGGCTCGAAGATTGTCGCCAAGCATCTGAAGGCGATCATGAAGGCCTGCATCAATTGCGAGGCCGAGAACGGCGCCTGCTTCGACCCCAACGAGAACCCGGCCCTGAAGCGCGAAATCCGCGCCGCCAAGAAGGCTTCCGTTCCGGAAAACTACGTCAAGCGCGTCATCCAGTTCGCCGAACAGGGCTACAAGGATCTCGAATTTAAGACCTATGACACGGACTGGGATTCGGAAGCCTATCTGACCGTTTCCGGCCAGAACTCCAACAACTCGATCTCGGTCCGCGACGACTTCCTGCGCGCCGTCGAGAACGATGGCACCTGGAACCTCACCGCCCGCAAGGACGGCAAGGTCGTCAAGACGCTGAAGGCCCGCGAACTCTGGGAACAGGTCTCCTACGCCGCCTGGGCGTCCGCCGATCCGGGCATCCACTTCAACACGACGATGAACGACTGGCACACCTCGCCGGCTGCGGGCTCGATCCGCGCCTCGAACCCGTGCTCGGAATACATGTTCCTCGACGACACGGCCTGCAACCTGGCTTCGCTGAACCTCATGCAGTTCAAGGACGCCGCCACCAAGAAGATCGACATTGCCGCTTACGAGCATGCCGTTCGGCTGTGGACGCTGGTTCTCGAAATCTCGGTGATGATGGCGCAGTTCCCGTCGCGTCGCATTGCCGAACTCTCCTACGAATACCGCACGCTCGGCCTCGGCTATGCCAATATCGGCGGCCTGCTGATGTCGTCCGGCATTCCCTATGACAGCGCCGAAGGCCGCGCCATCGCAGGCAGCCTCACCGCCATCATGACCGGCGTCTCCTATGCGACATCCGCCGAAATCGCCTCGGAACTCGGCCCCTTCCCGGGCTATGCGCCGAACCGCGACAACATGCTGCGCGTCATCCGCAACCACCGCCGCGCTGCGCACGGCCAGACCTCGGGCTATGAAGCGCTGTCGGTCAACCCGGTCGCGCTCATCCACAGCGAATGCCCGGATGCCGACCTCGTGGCCCACGCCACGGCCGCCTGGGACAAGGCGCTGGAGCTCGGCGAAAAGCATGGCTACCGCAACGCGCAGGTCTCGGTGATTGCGCCCACCGGCACGATCGGCCTCGTCATGGATTGCGACACGACCGGCATCGAGCCCGACTTCGCACTCGTCAAGTTCAAGAAGCTCGCCGGCGGCGGCTACTTCAAGATCATCAACGCGGCCGTTCCCGAAGCGCTGCGCACGCTCGGCTATTCGGAAAGCCAGATCGCCGAAATCGACGCCTATGCCGTCGGCCACGGCAACCTGAACCAGGCGCCGGGCGTCAACCCCTCGACGCTGCGCGCCAAGGGCTTCACCGATGAGAAGATCGAAGCGCTGAACGCCGCGACCAAGGCTGCCTTCGACATCAAGTTCATCTTCAACCAGTGGACGCTCGGCGCCGACTTCCTGAAGACGACGCTTAAAGTGACCGACGACCAGCTCGCCGACATGAGCTTCAACCTGCTCGAACATATCGGCTTCTCCAAGAAGGAGATCGAAGCGGCCAACGTGCACGTTTGCGGCGCGATGACGCTGGAAGGCGCCCCCTTCCTGAAGGCCGAGCACCTGCCGGTCTTCGATTGCGCCAACCCCTGCGGCAAGATCGGCAAGCGCTATCTGTCGGTTGAAAGCCACATCCGCATGATGGCGGCGGCCCAGCCCTTTATCTCGGGTGCGATCTCCAAGACGATCAACATGCCCAACGAGGCAACCGTTGAGGATTGCGGCTCGGCCTACATGCTGTCCTGGAAGCTCGGCCTCAAGGCCAACGCGCTTTACCGCGACGGTTCCAAGCTCTCCCAGCCGCTCAACGCCTCGCTGATCGAGGACGAGGACGACGAGGATGCACTGGAAGACCTGATCCAGCAGCCGCAGGCCGCCCAGGCCGTCACGATCACCGAAAAGATCGTCGAGCGCGTCATCGAAAAGGTCATCCGCGACCGCGAAAAGCTGCCGAACCGCCGCCAGGGCTACACCCAGAAGGCCGTCGTCGGCGGTCACAAGGTTTATCTCCGCACCGGCGAATTCGGCGATGGTCGGCTGGGCGAAATCTTCATCGACATGCACAAGGAAGGCGCTGCCTTCCGCGCCATGATGAACAACTTCGCCATCGCGATCTCGCTCGGCCTGCAATATGGCGTGCCGCTGGAAGAATATGTGGAGGCCTTCACCTTCACCAAGTTCGAGCCGGCCGGCATGGTGCAGGGCAATGACGCGATCAAGTCGGCGACGTCGATCCTCGACTACGTCTTCCGCGAACTCGCCGTCTCCTATCTCGACCGCAACGACCTTGCCCATGTCGACACGTCCGACTTCGGCAACACGGCGCTCGGCAAGGGCATCCAGGAAGGCAAGACCAACCTGATCTCCACGGGCTGGACCCGCGGCCACAAGCCGGTCCTCGTCGCCGGCGGCCACGCGCCGCTGTCCGAGCCGAAGGGTGCGGCAACCGCTGCCCCGGCGACTGCCTCGGTTCGAGCCTCCAACGTCATGGCCTTCTCAGGCTCTGCCGCCCGCAAGATCGAAGCCGTGGCCCAGGAAGACGCCGCGACCAGCTTCAAGCGTGACTACGAGGAACGCGCCGCCGAACTGGCCGAGGAGATCGCCGTCGAAGCCCCGACGGTAGAAATCACCGCCCTCTTCTCCGACAAGGCCGCAGCCGATGCCGCCGCTGCCAAGTCGGACGCCAAGAAGATCGAAGCCGACCGCCGCATGAAGTCGATGATGCAGGGCTACACGGGCAACATGTGCTCCGAATGCCAGAACTTCACGATGGTGCGGAATGGGACTTGCGAGAAGTGCGATACGTGTGGTGCGACGAGCGGGTGCTCTTGAGCCTTCGTGGATAAGTCGTAAGCCGGCTGCGAGTAGCACGACCTACCCACTAGACGTTCGTATTCTTCTAAATTACTAATATAAAGCCGAGTGATGAAGTCACTCGGCTTTCTACGTTTAAAAATGTTTTCAACTGATGTCAAAAAAAACCATAAATATATCACAGCTACAGCCCGAAATAAATCTTCCCGCGTTAAAGGCCCTTTCAACGCTACGGGAAGGGGCTTGCTTCGACAGAGAAAGGGACTGTCGTCATCCACTCGGAATATACAATTTATCAATTGGAAAGATCTGCGCGAAGATAGAGAAATGCGCGGAGAAATTAGAGCTTTACTGGAAGGAAAATCGTTCAGAGAAGGAAACGAAACCCGGAAAAACAAATGACGATATCATCGATTATATTGAATTGTGTCTCTATTCAGCGGCGGAGCACGTTGATGACATCGAAGAAATAGCAAAGACATTTTTTAGATATGACAGAGTTTACGCATCATCAAAAAATGTAGTTTTATTAAAAAAATCTATAAAACCTTTACGGGACGAGATTTCTAATTTTGCAAACACAATAAAACATACTCATGGACGCATAAGACTCTATGAAACAACATTCTTCCATTCCGGAAATTCTATAAATCTTCTAGGATTCTTCGTGGAAGGATGGGCCAACGGTGGCGTAGGCCCGCATCCAGTTCTTCATAGCAACGGGAAAAAAGTTCTCTCTATAACGTCCTTTCTTTGGAACATACTGACGTATTTGGCGGATATGTCGGACGTGCTCGCTAATTTTCTTGAGAAGATTGGCGTATGCGAAGAAGAGATAAATCAAAAAACAGAAGAGAGAATATTCGCAAGCGCCGCCACCAAGTTAGCAAGGTTACCAATTTACTCATTTGACGACGATCACCCATTTAATCGAGTCAAATGGGTGTTCGAATTCAGCAGCGAAGTGCATGATGAATTTGACTCAGGCATATATGGTTCCTTGCTCAATCGGTGGTCAAAAAGCGTTCATGGCCACTTTACTGGTTATCGACTCTTTTACGCAGGAGACGGGACCACGAAGACCTTCAATTTGGCGAACCCTACACAACTCCAACTGCAACATTGGACGTAAATTGCAAGATATTCCGCCAGAATTACGTCCGCAAAAGCGACGCCAACCGAACGGCGGGAATATGAACATGCACGATGGTGAACTCGCTGAGACCGACTGGACTGCCCTCGACGCCATCACGGACGCCGAAGCGGTCGCGAATGCGCACGCCGATCCCGACAATCCGCCCACCAGCGCTGCGCAACTGGCGCCGTCACTGCGTATGCCACAAGTCCGGGTCATTCGCCGCGCGCTGGGCCTGACGCAGGAAGACTTCGCCGCCCGCTACCATATCCCACTCGGCACCTTGCGCGACTGGGAACAGGGCCGCTCCGCACCCGACCAGCCTGCCCGCGCCTATCTCAAGGTCATCGCCACCGATCCGGCTGGCACTGCCCGCGCTCTGGCCAAGGGCGCGGCTTGACATCCCGATTGAATGCCATCTCTTCCGTCATCCTCGTGCATGTCACGAGGATCTACTGACGAACCCGAGCAACGGACGGTGCGGCAGGAAGCGGTCGTAGCAGATCCTCTGGATAAGCCAGAAGATGAGGACCACAAGGGTTTTGCCGAAGGTGCTCAACGTGAGTGGCGCAAGAAGAATTTCGCCCCTCAGAGGAAACCTCAGAACTCTTCCCAGCCCTCGGCCGCAGCCGGCGCAGCCGAAGAACCGGCGCGGGCAACGCGAACCGGAGCCGCAGCGGCGCGGGGCGCAGCAGAGCGAACCGGCGCCGCCATCGCAGCCACCGTCTGGCGCAGCATGGCGGACGGGGTGGCGCTGACGGGCATGTCGCCGAAGGAGAATTTGGAGATCAGCGAGCGGAGCGTCTGGGCCTCGTGGGCAAGTGCTGCAGAGGCGGCGGTGGATTCTTCCACCATGGCGGCATTCTGCTGCGTCGTCTGGTCCATCTGGTTGACCGCGCCGTTGACTTCCGCCAAGCCCGTCGACTGTTCCTTCGACGACATGGCAATGGCTTCCATATGGCCGTTGATCTCGACGATGTAGCCACCGATCTCGTTGAGCGCCAAGCCGGTGTCGCGCACCAGCTTGACGCCGGCATTGACCTCCGTTGCGGAGTTCTTGATCAGCGTCTTGATTTCCTTCGCCGCATTGGCAGAGCGCCCGGCAAGCTCGCGCACTTCCATCGCAACGACCGCGAAGCCCTTGCCCGCCTCGCCCGCGCGCGCGGCTTCAACGCCGGCGTTCAGCGCCAGAAGGTTCGTCTGGAAGGCGATCTCGTCGATGACGCCGATGATGTTGGAAATCTGCTTAGAGGATTCCTCGATGCGGCGCATCGCGTCCTCGGCGTCCGCCACGACCTTGCTGGAGGTCAGCGCCGACTGGTTGGCGCGCCCGGCAATGGTGCGCGCCTCCTCGGTGCGACGGGCCGAATTGCTGACATTGACGGTGATCTCGTCGAGCGCTGCGGCGGTCTCTTCCAGCGAAGCGGCCTGCTGCTCGGTGCGGCGGGACAGATCGTTGGCGCCGGAGGCAATCTCATGGCTGCCGCTTTCGACAGCGCTGACCGCGTTGGAAATCTCGGCCAGCGTCTCGGAGAGCTGACGAACGGACTTGTTGAAGTCATGGCGCAGCTGCTCGAAATCGGGTGCGAAGGCCTCCTCGATCTGGAAGCCGAGATCGCCATGGGCAAGCCGATCAAGCGCCGAGGCAAGACCGGAAGTCGCAATACGCAGGCGCTCGGCAGCATTCGCCTCCGCCTGGCGCTCTGCCTCAAGCCGTTCCGCTTCGGCGCGTTTGCGGGCCTCCTCGGCTTCGCGTTCCAGTTCCTTGTTGGTGATTGCCGCCTGGCGGAAGACCTCGACGGCACCGGCCATCGCGCCGATCTCGTCGCCACGCCCGGCAAAGGGAATGGTAGAGGCCGTATCGCCCGCTGCCAGATCGCGCATCGATTTCGTAATACGGCCAATCGGCAGCGCTATACCGCGCACCACGAAGATGCCGGCAGCAAGCGCAACGAGAGCCGCAAAGCCGGCCAGCAGCTCGGCAATGAGGATCATCTGCGCTGTTGCGGCCCGCGCTTCCGCGCCGCTCTTCTCGGCAGCCTTCTGGCCAGAGGCAACGATATCGCCCGTAATCTTGGACAGCGTGTTGCCGATGCCGCTCATCGAGCCGAGATAGGCGCGGGCGTTCTGGTCCTTGCCCTGCGTCGAATAGAAAAGGAGCGTCTTGCCCATCTTGTTATAGGCGGTCAGCTGCTTGTCGAGTTCGGCAAGTGCTGCCTTATCGCCGCCCTCACCCAGGAGATCCGCATAGGCCTTCAGCGTTGCCGTCAGCTTGTCATTGATCGCGGCAATGGTCTTTTCAACCTCGGCCTTGGCCGGCTTGTCGGCCGCAAGCAGATGCTGGCCATAGGCCTCGCGCAGCCTGACGGCGGCCAGATCGATATCCTTCGACATGGAGATACCCGACATGGCAGTCGAGGCCAGCAGCTCGAAGCGCTGATCCATGCTCTTCATGGACATCACGGCGCCCGTAGCGATGACGCCCGAAACCACCGCAAGGCTTCCGATCGCGGCAATGAGGCCGGTCCGGATGCTTGGACGATGGACGGACAATTTCAGGCGGGTCATGGAGCCTCCGAATGAACATCAGACGAAATTCGGTAAAATTCGTCTCAAATGGTTACAGTGGAGGCGTTAAGACTGTCTTTCACTGCCGACTAAACTATTCGTAAGCAGCAAACAACAAAGCAGTCACCACATGGTCGACTTCGCGCGCGCCGGCCATTCCTTGTCATAGGCAGCGCCATCGAAACCGGCCTTGATCGTCTGCATCATCTCGCCGATCGTCGGCAGGGTCTTCGGATCGACATGCTTTTCGGGGTTCCAGAGCGCGGCCCGCATCAGCGCCCTTGCGCATTGCGGATAGACCTCCTCGATCGAAATCACCACCACCGAGCGCGGATGGCGCCCGTCCACGGTGAAGCGCGCTGTGACGTCCGCATCGACGGTAACGATCGCCTTGCCGTTGACCCGCATCGCATTGTTGGAGCCCGGAATGAGGAACATCAGCGCTATGCGCGGATCACGCACAATATTGGCGAGCGAATCTATGCGATTGTTGCCGCGCCAGTCCGGCAGCATCAGCGTCCGCTCATCCTCGATATGGATGACCGTGCCGGCATCGCCACGCGGCGAGCAATCGAGCCCCTCGGGCCCGACGGTCGACAGCGCCATAAATGGCGAGACCTCAAGCATCCGCCGATATTCGGGTGTCAGAAACGGCATGACCTTGATCAGCGACGCCTCGCCCGGCTCGCCATAGAGCGCCTGAAGTTCCTGAACCGATGTCACCGCCCGCATGCCATGCCTCCATCTGAAAAAGAAGCAGAGGCTAACATAGTCCCCACCGCTCAATATGAATTATGCATGACAATGGCGCTGCTCACCCGAGAAATTTCGTGATGGCATCGATCGCTTCCGGTGAATTGACGATGCGGCGATGGCCAAGGCCGTCAAGCCAGGTGAGCGTGACATTGGGCCCGGCCTCCGCATAGGCGCGCGCCGCGTCAGCGCCCACTTCCTTGTCTTCCGCCGCATGCAGCACCAGTGTCGGCGCGCCGCTCGCAGCGAGATATCCTGGTCCGAATGAGGCCTCGACAGGGCGCCCGGTGGCCCGCTCCAGCTCCGCGGTCAACGCCGAAGAAACGTGATCCCGCAGGCCCAACCCCTTGGAGAAATACCGCAAGACCCGCCGGACATCCGCCGGCGAAGCAATGAGAACGATCCGTGGCGGCGAGAGCGGCTTGCCATCCAGCGCACCATGCGCGGCCAGCACGGTCATATATCCGCCGAACGAGTGACCGATCATGGCATCGAAGGGGCCGAAACGTTGAAAGACGGTGGCCAGCGTCGCGATGGCGATCCCGGCATGCAACGCCCGGCCCGGACTGTCGCCATGGCCAGGCAGGTCGACGGCATAGACGGCAAAGCCCGCCTCGCGAAGCCCCGTCACCAGCCCCTGGGTCAGTGCAATGCGAGAACCCCAGCCATGGGTGAACATGACGCGTCGGCCGTTGCCGGGCCCGATCGGCGGAAAGACATGGACGGACACCTGCCGACCCTCGACACCAACCGTCTCGCGCCGCGCCTCGGCCATCCGGGGCGCCGACTCCGCAAACAAGGCGCGCTCCTTGTCTGTCTGCGGCTCGGGCTTGCGGGTGCGGGTAAACAGCGTGAAAGCCAGCCGTCCTGCGAGCCTCGGCGACACACGCCCGACGAGGTTGATCCCCCGCCCCATCATCTTTAGCTTCCCGGCATCCATCAGGCTCTCCATCGCATATTTGTTCAACCTTGTACATTATGACGTGCCACTGCACAAGATTGAACAATTTGCGTGCGGGAGGGTGACGAAAACCGCGAGGAATGCGATGATAAGCCCTTCGTTAAACACAAGGACTTTCATGACCGCGACGCGCCAATTTCCCTGGGATCATCCCCGCTTCAAAAGCTGGATTTCTGTGGCCCGCGCCTGCCAGGTGATGAACCAGATTCTGGCACGCGAAATCGCCAGTCTCGACATCAAGCCGCCGCATCTCGATATCCTGGTGAACCTGTATCGTTTTGAGGGACTGACACAGCAGGATCTGGCTCGCAAGCTGCTCGTCGGCCGCTCCAATATGTCGATGCTGCTGCCGCAGATGGAAAAGCGCGGCCTCATCACCCGGCGCGGCGATGAAAACGACCGCCGTGTGCTCAGGCTCTACCTGACGGACGATGGCCGGGCGCTGGCGGAGAAGGCCATGGACATCCAGACAAAGGTTATCGACCGGATGATGGAAACCTCCACGCTGGAAGAATGCATGTCGGTCGCGAATGTCATGGACCGGCTGACCGCCGCACTGCTTTTGCGCGACGGTCGCTGATGACTAAGCTCACTTAGTCAAAGGCGAAAACAGCGCATTTGCGCCATGCGGCTTACTCATCAGATATTGTGGGGGCGCATCGACGGTTTCGCCAAAATGCGCGGCCGCATGCCACGGCCACCGGGGATCGTAGAGAATGCCGCGGGCCAGCGCGATCAGATCGGCGTCACCGGCCTTCAGAATTTCCTCGGCCTGCTCGAATTCCGTGATCATCCCGACAGCCACGACCGGAATATTCACCGCCTGCTTGACGGCACGTGCGAACGGCAACTGGTAGCCGGGACCAATGCTCATCCTGGCATCGGAGGCCAGACCGCCGCTGGAAACGTGGATGGCGTCGGCGCCACGCGCCTCCAGCGCCCTGGCGAATGCCACGGTCGATTCGGCGTCCCAGCCACCTTCCCTCCAGTCCGTGCCGGATACGCGCACCGTCAACGGCTTTGTCTTCGGCCAGACGGCACGCACGGCATCGAACACCTCCAGCGGGAAGCGCATGCGGTTCTCAAGACTGCCGCCATACGCATCCGTCCGCTGGTTCGAGAGCGGCGACAGGAACTCGTGCAACAGATAACCATGCGCGGCGTGGATCTGCACCGCATCAATGCCAAGCCGATCGGCGCGCTTCGCTGCATCGGCGAAGGCGTCCCGAATGCGGTTCATGCCCGCTTTGTCCAAAGCCAGGGGTGCATCGTAAGCTTCGCGAAACGGGACTGCGCTAGGAGCGACTGTCATCCAGCCATTTGCTGAATCGGGCGCGATCTGATGGCCGCCCTTCCATGGTACTTCGGAAGACGCCTTGCGCCCGGCATGGGCAAGCTGGATGGCAATTGGCATCGAAGACCACGTGCGAATGCCATTCAGCACCCGTTTCATGGCCTTTTCGCAGTCGTCGGTATAGAGACCGACATCGCCATAGGTTATCCGCCCATCACGCGTGACGGCAGTGGCTTCGATTGTGAGAACCGCAGCGCCCGAAAGCGCGAGATGGCCGAGATGGATCAGGTGCCAGTCGGTCATTTGGCCGTCTTTAGCCGAATATTGGCACATTGGCGCGATGACAATACGATTCTTCAGCTCAAGCGGTCCGACCTTGAGCGGCGAAAACAGCGTCGTGGAAGCCATGGAAAACTCCAGAATTGCGGGAGAAAATCATAAGGAAGGCACGGTCTATGTGTGCGCGCGACAGGGGCATCGCAAGATCACCCGATCGGAATTGGACGCGTCAGAGCAGACCGAGTTCCGAAAGCTCGCGCTTCATGTGTTCGGGCATCTCATCAAGGCCCGTACCGGCACTGCCGAGATCCTTGGGCGCGTCCTTGGCATCCAGATAGCGCCAGCCCTGGAACGGGCGCTTCGGCTGCATCACCGTCTCGATGACTTCAGGCCCGAGAACGAGTTCAGCCCGCGTGATCCCGTCACCGCCGACGATCTCTCGGATATCGAGGATGGGTTGGCGCGCCTTCAACTGACCCTTGATCACCCAATAGAGCGATCCGCCATCAATGATCTCCTCGCGGCGTTTGGGAAACATGCGGGTGACATGGCTTGAATGCGGCTCCATGCCCGCGGCGATCGCCAGCAGCGATCGCTCGGTCACCCATTCACGCAGATCGTCAATCGAATCCGCGCCGACGCAAAGCTTGATGATATGAAGTGTCATGGCGCCTTTGAACGCCTTTCACCCGGTCGCGTCAAGACGCGAAATCACGCCGGGAATCAGCACTCAACGACATTGACTGCAAGACCGCCGGTCGAGGTTTCCTTGTACTTCTCGCTCATGTCGTTGCCGGTCTGGCGCATCGTCTCGATGCAGGCGTCCAACGGGACGAAGTGCTGTCCGTCACCCTTGACCGCCAGCGAAGCTGCTGTGACCGCCTTGACCGCGCCGAGCGCATTCCGCTCGATGCAGGGCACCTGCACGAGACCGGCCACCGGGTCGCAGGTCATCCCAAGGTGGTGCTCCAATGCGATTTCGGCCGCGTTCTCGATCTGCTCCGGTGAACCGCCCATAACGGCAGCCATGCCGGCGGCGGCCATGGCAGCCGCCGAGCCGACTTCGCCCTGACAGCCGACTTCCGCTCCGGAAATGGATGCATTGTGCTTGATGATGCCGCCGACAGCCGCGGCCGTCAGCAGGAAGTCGTGAATGCCATCGCGATCGGCATCGGCATGAAATTGCTTGTAATAGCGGATCGTGGCAGGAATCACGCCGGCAGCGCCGTTTGTGGGCGCCGTGACCACTCGCCCGCCAGCCGCATTCTCCTCATTGACCGCCATGGCATAGACGCTCAGCCAGTCATTGGCGAAGAGCGGGTTCGGCCGGTTGGAACGCCATTCTTCCTGCAGCTTGTCGTGAATTCCGCGCGCCCGGCGACGCACCTTCAGGCCTCCCGGCATGATGCCTTCGCCCCGCAAACCGCGCTCAACGCAGGAATCCATGGCCTGCCAGATGGCATCAAGTCCTTCGTCAAGCGCCGAACGGCCCATTACGGCTTCTTCGTTCGCACGTTTCATCTGCGCGATCGTCATGCCGGAACGCGCTGCCATATCAAGCATTTGCTTGGCAGACGCAAAGGGAAAGGGGACGTTGGCTGCCGGTTTCTTGTCCTTCTCCCGTCGCAGGGTCTCCAGTTCCGTATCGGTGACAACAAAGCCGCCACCGATCGAATAATAGACCTGAGTCAGCAGAAGCCGTCCGTCATGATCAAATGCCGAAAGGCGCATGCCGTTGGCATGACCCGGGAGTGGCTGCTTCTTGTCGAAGACCAGGTCTTCGGCTGGATTGAAATGATAGGCCGGATGGCCGGGAGGCGTCACGCTGCGGCTCTTCTCGACCGTCTCGATGATCGCATCCATGCGGTCCGGATCGACCTTGTTCGGCAATTCGCCGGCGAGACCGAGAATGACCGCCCTGCCCGTGCCGTGACCGATCCCGGTATGGGCAAGCGACCCGTGCAGGCTGACCTTGAGCGACGCTACATGCGCGCCCTGCGGACGGGGCCAGTCGTCGGAAAGGATGAGTTCCAGGAAGCGCGCAGCCGCTGACATGGGACCCATCGTATGCGAACTGGACGGACCGATGCCGATCTTGAAGACGTCGAAGACGGAAAGAAACATGAGATACGTCCGGCTGCTTGAGATTCAGTTATCGCATCTTATCCGGCAAAACGGCGTTGGTAAGCCATCCATCGGCATACGGTGACGATTTCGCGACACCTGCACTCGCGCCAAACAACAATGTGGGAGCGACAATGAGAACCCACCTTTGTCCACAGGCCACAAGCTTCCGCCGCGACCGAATCCATGGCAGAAAATGCCATGACCTCACTTGATTATTTCGCCCTCAGCATCTTCCTGATCCTCTGGTGGGGCTTTTCCTGGCTCACCAGCGGGCGGCCGAAGATTGCGCGCCCGGCGCTGACCCATCTGGTCAACAATTATCGCCGCGCGTGGCTGCGCAATTCGCTGACCCGCGATCTGAAGATGATCGACACGCAGATTATGGCCGGACTGCAGAACGGCACCGCCTTTTTCGCGTCGGCCTCGATGTTCGCGCTCGGCAGCTGCTTTCCGCTGCTAGGCGCCTCCAACAGCGTGGGCGCGATTTACGCAACGCTTCCGACCTTCTTCCAGACCGGACAGGAAGGTTTCGAGTTCAAGGTTGTGGGGCTCGCCGCGATCTTCGCCTATTCCTTCTTCAAGTTTGGCTGGGCATACCGTCTGTTCAACTATTGCACGATCCTCTTCGGCTCGCTGCCAATGCCGAAGCATACGCATGACGAAGGGGCCGTGACGGACCGCACAGTCGAACGCGTCATCGAGCTCAACATTCTGGCCGGCAAGCATTTCAATGCGGGGCTTCGCGGCATTTTCCTGTCGATCGGCTATATCGGCTGGTTCTTAAGCCCCCTTCTCCTGATCGCACTCACGGTCTTCGTCATAGGCGTGCTGGTGCGTCGGCAATTTTTCTCCGAGGCTCGCGCCGCTTTGTTGTGAACCTGCCGCAAAAAAGGCGCGTCTGCGGGCAAAGCGGAACGCATAGCCGTTTTTCCGAATTGCAATGAAAGTGATGGTCGATGAGCCAGGACAACACCGCCGAGCAGCCGATAGGCCGGTTGCATTGGATGGACGCTCTGCGTGGCGTGGCGCTCATCACCATGGCGACCTATCACCTGACCTGGGATCTGGAGTTCTTCCACTATCTGGAGCCCGGAACGGCAAGCAGCCTGCCGTTGAAGATCTATGCGCGTTCTATTGCCTCAAGCTTCCTGTTCCTCGCGGGCTTCAGCCTCTATCTGGCCCATGGCAGGGGCATCCGCTGGCAACCATTCTGGATGCGGTTTGCTAAGATCGTGGCAGCCGCGCTGGTCGTGACCGTGGCGACCTTTTATGCGATGTATGACGAATTCATCTATTTCGGCATCCTGCATAACATCGCCGCTGCAAGCCTCATCGGTCTCCTCTTCCTGCGGGCCCCGCCGCTGCTGACCCTCGCGGTAGCCGCCGCATCCATCGCCGCGCCGATCTGGCTGCACAGCAGCGTCTTCAACACCCCGCCGCTCTATTGGCTGGGCCTGTCGGAAAGTGTACGGCGCTCGAACGACTACGTACCGATTCTGCCCTGGCTAGGTCCATTTCTGATCGGCATTGCCGCCGCACAACTTCTAATAAAGTATCGACTCATAAGAATTCTGGCTGGCGACGGCGCCCGAAATTTCCATGTCTTTTCCGGGTTATCCACAGTTGGTCGCCACAGTCTTGCCTTCTACCTGCTGCACCAACCGATCTTGATCGCTATAGTCTGGTGCATCGCACAAGTGTTCCCGGCAGCCAGCCCCGATCCAGCTTTGTCCTATATGCAAAGTTGTAAGGCGGCCTGTGCAGCAAATCAGTCCGAGTCCTTTTGTAGTTCGTTCTGCGGCTGCACTCTGACTGAGCTGAAAAGCCAGAACCTGTTCGACGTACTGGAACGAGGCGAACTCGACGTCAACAACGACGCGCGTGTACTTGGCATAAGCCGCCAGTGCACAAGGACTGCGCAGGGACAGGAATAGGCAACAGGATCATGAACCAGTTTCAGTCGCGCCCCTTGAATTTTCCATGGCCTCCGCTTTTCTACATCGCGGCCTGCGTGGTCGGCTTTGCAATCGAGGCGCGAGTGCCCTCGCCGCCCGGCTTCCACCTCACGATCCTGGCGCCAATCTCCGGCTGGGCCTTTATCACCATGGCGGTGAGCCTGGATATCTGGGCCGTGAAGACTCTCGCTGACCGAGATACTGCCGTCATGCCGATGAAATGCGCGAGCTATCTCGTGACCTGCGGCCCCTATCGCTTCACCCGCAATCCGACTTATCTGGCCTATACGCTGCTGCTGATCGGTGTCGGTCTGGTGGCAGGCAGCGCCTGGGTGATGATCGGCGCCATCGTCGCGGCCGCATTGACCACTTACCTCGCCATCCGGCCGGAAGAGTTCCATCTTCTGTCGCGCTTCGGCTTTGAATTCGAACGGTATTGCCACGGCACGCGACGCTGGCTCTGAAGGCATTTTATTTAGATAATCAAAACAAAGGCCGCCTGATAAACCATCCGGCGGCCTTTTTGTAATGCGATTTATCGAGGAGGCGGATCAGCTACCCACGCCGATTTCCGCCAGACGGGTCAGCGCAAGTTCCTCAATGATTTCCAATTCCGCAATCGTGTCGTCTATGTCCTTGCGCTTCTGATTGAGTTCGGCGCGCTTTTCGGTCACGCGCTTCAGCATAAGGTTCAGCTGTCCCAGCTCCCCCGGTGGCTCGCGATAGGCCAAAATGATTTCGCGGATTTCCGCAATCGTAAAGCCGATCCTTCGCCCGCGCAGAATGTTCTGGATGATGTGACGGTCGGAGTGTCGAAACAGACGCGTGCGACCGCGGCGCTCGGGATGAACCAGCCCCTCGTCTTCGTAAAAGCGCAACGTCCGGGTCGATATCCCGAACTCCCGCGTCAATTCGGTAATGGTATAGAGCTTTTCCACGTCAGTCTTTCCAATCAGTGATCGCGCCATTCTATTGACCTTAACGTAAAAGTCAATGAACGGTTCGATTTCGTTGGTAAGGCTCGCATAACATGATTCATGGTGTCAGAGCACACCATACCACCACGACGCCAGGCCCAGAAACGAGAAAAATCCGGTCACATCCGTCACCGTCGTGACGAAAACGGCGGAGGCGACGGCGGGGTCGATGCCGAGACGGTCGAGCAGAAGCGGAATGAGAATGCCACCCAGCGCCGCCGCCAGCATGTTGATCAGCATGGCCGTGGCAATGATACCTCCGATGCTGAGGTCGTGAAACCAGAGCCCCGCCACGACGCCGATGAGCACACCGAAGATCACGCCGTTGAGAATCCCTACACCCGCTTCGCGGCCGATGATGCGGGCGGCGTTGTAGATATCGAGGTCCTTGGTGGCGAGCGCGCGTACGGTGACCGTCATCGTCTGCGAGGCGGCATTGCCGCCCATGCCGGCCACGATCGGCATGAGCACGGCCAGCGCCACCACCTTCTCGATCACCCCGTCGAACAGTGCAATCACGGATGCTGCGAGGATTGCGGTCAGCAGATTGACAAGCAGCCACGGAACGCGCGAACGCGAGGTGCTGAGCACGGTGTCGGACAGCTCTTCGTCGCCGACGCCGCCGAGGCGCATCAGGTCTTCCTCAGCCTCTTCCTGGATCACGTCGACCACGTCGTCGATGGTGAGCACACCCACGAGGCGACCGTTCTCGTCCACGACCGCTGCGGAAAGAAGGTCGTATTGCTCGAAGACCTGGGCGGCCTCTTCCTGGTCCATTTCCGCCGGCACCGGATGGTTGGTCTCGCGCATGACGTCGTCAATCTTCAGGTCCCGCGTCGAGCGCAGGATGCGGTCGAGATCGACGGCGCCCAGCAGCTTGAAGGTCGGGTCGATGACGAAGATCTGCGAAAAGCTCTCCGGCAGGTCGCGTTCGTCGCGCAGATAGTCGATCGTCTGGCCCACGGTCCAGAAGGGCGGCACTGCGACGAATTCCGTCTGCATGCGGCGACCGGCCGAGCTTTCCGGATAATCGAGCGCACGGCGCAGGCGCACCCGTTCGGTAAACGGCAGTTGCGCCAGAATGTCTTCGCGGTCTTCCTTGTCGAGGTCTTCGAGAATGTAGACGGCGTCGTCCGAATCCATCTCACCGATGGCCGCCGCCACCTGATCGTTCGGCATCTGCTCAACGATTTCGAGGCGGATCGCCTCGTCGACCTCGGTCAGCGCGGTGAAGTCGAAGGCATCGCCCGCCAGGCGCACCAGCGCATGGCGCTCGCCCGGCTCCAGCGCCTCGATGAGATCACCCAGTTCGGTTTCGTGCAGACGCGCGACGTTGTGACGAAGGAATTCGACATCTTCCGACTCCAGCGCCTCGCCGATCAGGGCAAGATAATCCTGCCGCACAAGACCGTCTTCGTCATAGATGTCGACGGCATCCTGCGCCTCGTTGACGTGAGACAGGCGTTCGCGTTCCAGTTCGCCGGTTTCAGCCATCGGCGTCTCCTGTACAAAGAGATGAATTGTTCGGGTTCGCGCCGCCATCGAGCGAGCCTCACCGTGCTACCGGAAAATGCCTTCCGCGTCCACCGACGTAACGGCAGGCAGGCTTGGAAAACCATGCAAAGCTCTGTTTTTCCGGCAAGATCGGCGATCCGCATCGGGGCAAAGCGAACTTTACCTTTCTTTACAAACACCAAGAACAGCCGAAACGTTCGTGATCCATGATGACATTCATCGAAAAGCCAGCCGAACAGGCGATGGAGACAGACATGGAACCGAATGAGACCACGCGAGAAACGCCAAAAACCGTTATGAGCTGGAAGCGCCGATCGGGCATTGCAGGTCTTGCGATCGTTGCCGTCACCGCAGCCGGCGTCGGCGCCTTCGCCATCGCCAAGGACGGCCCGGACGGTTTCGGTCCGCCCCGTATGGGAATGCCCGGCATGGAAATGGCCGACATGGGAATGGGCGGCCATCACGGCGGCATGATGGACAAGATCAAGGGCGGCGGCATGGAACACCGCCTGAACAAGGCGCTCGACAGCGTGGACGCGACCGACGAGCAGAAGCAGAAGATCAAGGCGATCTTCGACAAGGCCCGCGAAAGCGTCGGCGATATGCGGGGCGAGCCCGGCCAGATGCGCGACCAGATGAAGGCACTGTTCGAAAAGCCGACCATCGACCGCGACGCAGTCGAAGCCATGCGCAAGGCCCGCGTCCAGAAGATGGACGATGCCTCCAAGATCATGACCACCGCCATGATCGACGCGGCGGAAGTTCTGACGCCGGACCAGCGCGCCAAGCTGGCAAAGGAATTCGCCGAGAAATCACAGGGTCATCGCCCGCGCTGGTGATGCTATAACCGGCTTGGGGATTCCCCCCGGCCACAGAAGGAACTTTACAGCATGACGGCGGACATACTCATCATCGATGATGATACGAGGCTCACCGCCATGCTGGAAGATTACCTGAAGAAACAAGGATTTGCCACGCGCGCCAGCGCGACCGGCAAAGACGGCCTGGCGGAAATCGCCCGCACTCCGCCGGCCGTCGTCATTCTCGACCTCATGCTGCCTGACCTCGACGGCTTTGAGGTCTGCCGGAAGGTCCGCGCCACCTCGGACCTTCCGATCCTCATGCTCACCGCCAAGGGCGAGGAAACCGACCGCATCGTCGGCCTGGAGCTCGGCGCCGACGACTATCTCCCCAAGCCCTTTTCTCCGCGCGAACTTCTCGCACGACTCCGCGCCATTCTCCGCCGCAGCCAGGGCACGATGACCAGCGCCCGCGATGCCGACATCCTCACCTTTGGCGACCTCGAGATCGACCGCGGCGCGCGCCAGATCCGCGTCAGCGGCGAGGAGCGCCAGATCACCGGCTATCAGTACGATCTCCTGCTGGCGCTGGCCGAAAATGCCGGCCGGGTGCTGTCCCGCGACCAGCTGATGGACATGGTCAAGGGCGAGGAACTTGAAGCCTTCGACCGTTCGATCGACGTCCATATCTCGCGCATCCGCGCGGCCATCGAAACCGACCCCAAACATCCCCGCCGCATCATCACAGTGCGCGGCGCCGGCTATCTCTTCGCCCGCCACCAGACGCCGGCAGGTGGCATATGAACTTCATCCGCCGCTCGCTGTTCCTGCAATTCTACGCCACGGTGCTGATGGGTCTGGCACTTGTGGCGCTCGTACTCGTCGCCTTCGCAGCTATCGGCAAGTTCGACCAGCGCGATCCGCTTGCCGCCCGCCTCGGCCCCTTCATCGATTCCGTGCTGCCGCCGCCCGGCGAGAATTTCAATCTCGAGCGCGCTGTGCATCGCATGTCGGATACGGTCAATGCCGATATCAGCGTCTATGACAAGCAGGGCACGCTGATTGCCAATGCCGGCCGCCCGGTGCCCCCGGATGTCACCGATGATGACCCCAAGGGCTTCCGCCCGCCGGGCCGCACGTTTGCGTTCGAGACGCCGGATGGCCTGAAGGTCGTCGCCCGCAGCCGCCGCCCCCCTGGGCCCCACAGGCAGAACGTCGCCTTTGTCATCCTGCTGATTGCCGCAGCCCTCGGCCTCGCCGCCCTGCCCGTCACCCGCCGCCTGACGCGCCGTCTGGAAACACTGAAAACCGGCATGGACACATGGAGCGCCGGCGCGCTGGAAACACGCCTCACCGTCGAAGGCAATGACGAGATCGCCGATGTCGCCCGCACCTTCAACATGGCCGCCGGCCGCATCGAGGACCTGGTAAACGCGCAGAAGAACCTGCTGGCCAATGCCAGCCACGAACTGCGCTCGCCGCTCGCCCGCCTGCGCATGGCGATCGAAATGTTCGAAGCCGATCCGGCCGAAAACCTGAAGACAGAGATCGTCCGCAACATGGCAGAACTCGACGAACTGGTCGACGAGATCCTCATCTCCAGCCGCCTGCAGGCCGGCCGCACGGAGAGCTTCGAGGACATGGTCGACCTCGTGGCGATCGCGGCGGAAGAAAGCACCCATTTCGACGCCGCCGATGCCGTCACCGTCACCGGCCCCTCCACCCTGCTACGCGCCAACGGCCGCCTCATCCGCCGCCTGATCCGCAACCTCCTCCAGAACGCCGCCCGCCACGGCAAGCCCCCCATCGAAGTTTCCGTTACGGAAACCACCGATGCGCTTCACCTGGCGGTAACCGACCACGGCAACGGCATCCCGAAGAGCGAACGCGAACGGATTTTCGAGCCGTTCTACAGGCCGGCGGGTCGCGCAGAGGCAGCGGGCGGTTGGGGGATCGGGCTGGCGCTGGTCCGGCAGATTGCCGAGCTGCATGGGGGGAGCGTGGCGTGTGAAGAGGCTGAAGGTGGCGGAGCGGCGTTTGTTATGCAGTTTCCTCGACGCCCTACATGAAGCGAATAAAACGCCAAATACCCGCATAAGTCTAAATTCCTCGATGACACATCATTTTGATCTTGACAACGTACCTTAGATAGCAATGCATTGCCGTAGTAAGCAAATTTTGATGCCTATAATCTCGATCAAACAAATGGACGCTCATGCAGACCGATCAAAATGTAGGAAGCAATCAATCAAGAACATCGTTTCAAAAAGCCAAGAAAATCGTTACGCAAGCCTCGCACGCATGCAACGTGATAGCCAGTTTCGGTGTAATATTTGCGGTTATCTTTTTTATCACCGGCCAAAAGGATAGAGAAACTCAAGAAGAGGCATCTGCCTGGGCAGCTCTCTCTAATCCCAAGCCAGGGATATCAGTCGCACGACAGCTGGAGTATCTTAGCAAAGACGGCTGGTTCCGATCGGCGAGTAAGTTCGAAAATGTTCATCTTACGCCGGAAGTTGGTGCAAAAGGCATTTCGCTGGCCGGCTTGAAGATTTCGAATACAAGTTTTGAGAGCGCAAAAATAGAAAATTCTACAATATCAAATGCAGAAATAAAAAACTCAGAACTAAATCTAGTTTCTTTTAAAAACTCAGATATCATTGATTCTAAAATAGAAAAAATTCAGATAATAAATTCAGATTTTAGAAATTCTAGAATTATTAAATCTAATATAACCGGAATATACACTGGAGCAAATTTTGATAAAATAATTTCACTTGATTCAAGATTTGAATTAAGCATTCCGAGAGTTTCAATTTACAATCGGGAAAAGATAGATTTTGATCGATTCGACAATGTAAGTTTTGAAAACTCTCTGATTAGAGATTCTCAGTTTTTTATTCCAGAACCTGAGGAAATGGACGAATGCGGCACTTTCAATTTCAGGAGTTTAGAACTTTATTACTCCAAGATAGAGGTGGCGGAAGATAAGAATCTCAACCGTCAAATGTGCAGATTCTACATGGACAATTCCTGGATTATCGGTAGCGAAATAAAAGGAAATGCTGGAGTCAGATGCTCAGGCTGCACTATCGCTTTTTCTAAAATAGAGATCGAATCTTCTCTACTTGTTGAGCAGGATTCACCTTTATATGGATCGATTGCTTTACACTTATCCGCACCATCTGTTAAAAATTCTACAATTTATCAAACAAAAATAATTGGAAAATCTCCCGAGTTGAACTTTGAGAACGCAAAACTGAAAAAGGTGGATATATCCCAGTTAAACCTTCACGGTTCTAATGTCAGTGGGGCGGAGTTCGATCTGTATGACTTTTCGGAGAATAGCGGCTCACCTAAATCAGATAAACCGGACAGTTTTCGTATGATATTCTTGAAGGGGGACGGAAGGTATCGCGGACTCAAGGATATGGATATACATTCATTTGATTCCGGGCTTGCGGCACCTGAAACACCAGAGCAGGTGCGGGCGAGATATCCAGCGGAAGGCTTGAAGTCGGCTTGGGCTTGGAGGGATAGACCTCCAAAAGGGCTTCCCACAAATGTTCCCGGTCCGATACTATGTGATGAAAAACTCAGAAAAGAGAAACCGGAATCGGAGTTCGACCTAGGCAAAATTCCTGACGAGTGCAAGCCAAGCGACTGGCAGGACGTCTTTGGTGACTCAACAATCTCATTGAGCCCGGAAACTGACGAATAATTGCCTATCGATCTGAAAGCTCGCACCGAAAAGGCTTGCTTTCCAGTAACACACGCAAAAGCGCGCCCTTTCAGGCGCGCTCCGGCAATAACGTTGCTGCTCTCTCAGAACTTCATCCCCAAACCGACCTTGAAGGTCTGGTTTGACAGGTCGACAGCATGCGTCGCGCCGGCCAGGGTAACGTTCTGCTTGACATACTGCGCATAGCGATACTCGCCGCGCAGAAACAGGTTGTCTGCAATCGCGTAATCAACGCCGGCGCCGATGGTCCAGCCGTTCAGCCAGGGCGTCGTTGATGTGGCGCCTCTTTCGAGCTTCAACGCGGTGCCGGCATAACCGCCGGCGACGTAGAGAAGCGCGCGGTCATAGGCGATGCCGATACGGCCGCGGAGCGTCGTATCGAGGCCGCCAGTGGCCTTGGTGCCGGATGTCGTCGTGACCTTGTTCCAGTCATAACCCAGCTCGCCTTCCAGACCGGCGATGATGGCCGGGGAGATTTCGTAATTGTAGCCGACGAAGCCGCTGATCGTGCCGGCGTTCGCTGCCAGATTGTCAGTGACCGCACCGAACTTGTCCGTGCCCTTGTTCCAGACATAACCGCCCGAAGCACCGACATAGGCGCCGCCCCAGGAGAAACCGGGACGAAGTTCGCTCGGCGCCAGATCGGCGGCAAAGCTTGCGGTGCAAGACAGGAATGCAACTGCAGTTGCCAGAATGCAGGATCGAATCATGATGAAGCCCCTCGATTTCAAGATGGGACCAGAGATAGAGGGTTATGGTAAATGAAGTGTTCCCAAGCCTGCCACGGAGCGCGCGAAAGGGAAAACTCAAGGCTGGCGCAGAACATGAGAAAGCGCCGGCAAGCCAAAGAAAGACAACAAAAAACCCGGCTTTCGCCGGGCTGTTTTATTCCAACCATAAGGTTGAATGGTGCGGTCGAGAAGACTCGAACTTCCACGTCTTGCGACACAGCGACCTCAACGCTGCGCGTCTACCAATTCCGCCACGACCGCATCGTGGTAGAGCCGAATTGCTCCGGCGCGGCTGCATGTAGCAAAAGCATCTGGGGTGCACAAGTGGACGATGACGTTTTTTTGATGCTGTGGATGGATTTTCAAGCCAGCCCCTCAAGCGGGGCAGCGCAACCCCTTGCGCGACAGGGGTTCGACGCCCTAAATGCAGGTAAAACAAGGAAATGCCTCCCATGCTTCGCCAGGATATCGCCCCCTCCATGCATCCCGCGGAAGACTGTCCGCCCGTGCGCTGGTGGATTTCAGACGGCTTGATTCCCTATGAGGAAGCCGTCGCCGAGATGGAGCGGCAGGTGGCTCTCATCGCGGATGGCAAGGCCGACGAACTTGTCTGGCTGCTCGAACATCCGCCGCTCTACACGGCCGGCACCAGCGCGGACGCGAAGGACCTCGTGCAGCCGGATCGTTTCCCCGTGTTCCAGACCGGGCGCGGCGGCGAATATACCTATCACGGCCCCGGCCAGCGCGTGGCCTATGTCATGCTAGACCTCAAGCGCCGGCGCCAGGACGTGCGCGCCTATGTGGCCGCGCTCGAAGAGGTTATCATCCGCACGCTCGATGCCATGAACGTCAAGGGCGAGCGGCGCGAGGACCGCGTCGGCGTGTGGGTGCGCCGGCCGGAAAAGCCGACGCTTCCCGATGGCTCCATGTCGGAGGATAAGATCGCGGCGCTCGGCATTCGTTTGCGCAAATGGGTGAGCTTCCACGGTCTGTCGCTGAATGTCGATCCGGATCTCGACCACTTCGGCGGCATCGTCCCGTGCGGGATCTCTGCCTATGGCGTCACGAGCCTCGTGAATCTCGGCCTGCCGGTCATGATGGCCGATGTCGATATTCGCCTGCGCGAAGCCTTCGAGGAGGTCTTCGGGCAAACGGTCAGCGTTACGTCAGCTTGACGAGAACAGCAGCCCTGCGGAAAAGACGATCGCATAGCTGTGGATGATCACCGCAGCATAGAGGCCGAGCCCCACCAGCAGGCTTTCGGCCGGACGCATGGGAGCAAGTTCGTCCCGCATCTTCACAGTCCCAGCGCTGATCATGCTGAGCAGCGCGAAGATGGCGAGCGAGACGACCAGAATGTCCTGCGGCACCCCGACTTCCCAGCCGGTGACGGCAATAACGGCCGAAATGCCGAAACTGCCCAGCATCTGCATGCCAAGGCCCGGAAAGATGCGCCGGAGAACCTGCCCGCCATCGAAGCGCGCCATGGGCAGCAGATTGAGAAGATTGAAACCGCCGAGGACGAGGATCATCACCAGGAGCGGCCGGTCAAGCACATCGGCCGCATGGCTCTTCATGGCCGCCTCATGACCGACAATGGCGATCGGCACGACAAAAGCGGACATGCCCGCCCCCATGAGGGCGCAGGTCGCCGCCTCGAAATTGGAATTATAGGGCCGGCCACCAATTGCTATCCCGCCCAGGAGCGGCACGAAGATCATCCGCGCAGTGCGGTGCCCAAAGGCGCGATAGGCCGCCATATGGCCAAGTTCGTGGAAGACGATCACCAGCGTCAGGATCGACGAGAGCACCAGTCCATTCATCGTCAGGCCGAAGAAGGGCCAGAACAGGAGCGTGGAGACGACGGCGAGAAACACCTGCATCGGCGGGCGTTCGAAAACGCCCACCTTCTTCGCCTCGCCCGTCTTCAGCCAGCCTTCCAGCGAGCGCATCTCGCGGCGAAGCGCGAAATAGCGGAAGACGAGGAAGGCAATGCCACGATAGCGGTCGGTCTGCTCAACGACGAGTTCGGTCGCGCCGTTCTCCTCGCGCAGTGCACGCCGCTCGCGATAGGCCGCCCAGAAGGTCGGGTCCAGCGCCGTGTCATCCACCACACGGGCTGAATAGGCAAAGCGGTCCTCGCGCGAGATTTCCAGCACGCGTTCGATCGGCGCACCCTTGCGGTCGAGATGATCCAGGGCCTGACGGGCAAAGCGGCCGGACGGGCCTTCTGCGCGTGAGGAAATGACCGACGGGTTCCAGTCGGCATGTTCGCCCAGCGGATCAATGGCCGACCAGATGCGCTCCGGCCGCGCCTCGAAACGTCGCGTGAGCCGCAGCGTGCGAACCCCGACCGGGGCCGCCATGATCAGCCACAGGAGGAACAGGTTGATCGCCAGAAGGATCAGCCCTGGATTGATCGTCGCCACGCCAAAACCTCGATACAATGCACAGGAAAGATGCCACTGTAGCGCACGAAAGTTAACACGCGCCTTACCTTTCCCGAGGCGCCGCGCCGTTACCGCGACTTCGCCCAACCCGCGAAACAGCGCCGAAATGCCGCGCGTGCGGGCTTCCGGCAGGCCTGGAAGCGCGTTGACAATCACCGAATTCCTTGCATCTTCTTGGAGCTGGGAGCGGAGGATATTTCATGGATTTCGATTATGTGATTGTTGGCGGGGGCTCCGCCGGCTCGGTACTGGCTGCACGCCTCACCGAGGATCCACGCGCAACGGTGTGCCTTCTTGAGGCGGGTGGCGAAGGACGCGGGCTCGTCACCCGAATGCCTTTCGGCACCATCGCCACCTTGCCCGGCAAGCCGAAAATCACCAACTGGGCCTTCGAGACCGTGCCGCAGAAGGGTCTGAACGGGCGGCGCGGATACCAACCGCGCGGCAAGGCGCTCGGCGGCTCCAGCGCCATCAACGCCATGCTCTATGTGCGCGGCCAGCCGGAAGATTACGATGGCTGGGCGCTCGACGGCTGCCCCGGCTGGGGCTGGCACGACATGCTGCCCTGGTTCCTGAAATCGGAAGGCAACCAGCGCGGCGCCTCCGCTCTCCATTCCGCCGACGGCCCGTTGCGGGTTTCCGATCAGCAGACCCCGCGTTCTCTCGCGGAAGATTTCATTCGCGCGGCCGAAGAATGCCAGATCCGCCGCAACGACGATTTCAACGGTCCGGAGCAGGAAGGCGTCGGTCTCTACCAGGTGACACAGTTCCACGGCGGCGCGAAGAATGGCGAACGCTGCTCGGCTGCCGCCGCCTATCTGCATCCGGTCATGGGGCGACGTAATCTCAAGGTCATGACCGGCGTCCAGGCGCAGCGGATCATCTTCGAAGGCAATCGCGCGGTTGGCGTGCGCTACAAGGAGAACGGCACGGAACGCAATCTCAGGGCGCGCCGTGAGGTCATCATCTCCTCCGGCGCCTTCGGCTCGCCGCAACTTCTCATGCTGTCCGGCATCGGCCCGGCCGCGCATCTGAAGTCGCTGGGCATCGACGTGTTGAACGACCTGCCCGGCGTCGGCCAGAACCTGCAGGACCATCTGGACTATGTCCTGCCCGTCTTCACCACGATCAAGGACACGGTGGGCATTGGTGCCGCCGGCACGGCGAAGATCATCGCAGAAGCCCTGCGCTGGCGGCGCGACGGCACCGGCATGCTGGCGACCCCCTTTGCCGAAGGCGGCGCCTTCATCAAATCCTCGCCCGATGTCGACCGGCCGGACCTGCAGCTTCACTTCGTGCTTGGCATTCTCGACGACCATGCCCGCAAGCTGCATCCGGGCTATGGCTATTCGATCCATGTCTGCGTGCTCCGCCCCAAGAGCCGTGGCGAAGTGAAGCTCGCAAGCCGCGATGCCGCCGCAGCGCCGCTGATCGACCCGAACTATCTTGCCGACCCACAGGACGCGGAACTCATGCTGAAGGGCGTGAAGCGCGTCCGCGCCATCGCCGCCGCCCCCTCGCTCGCCCGCCATTTCAAGCGCGAACTCTTCCCGCTGAAAGACAGGAGCGACGCCGAGCTGATGGAACACATCCGCGCCCGCGCTGACACGATCTATCACCCGGTCGGCACCTGCCGCAT
Organism: Limnomicrobium aquaticum; assembly: GCF_040545545.1. Taxonomy (NCBI): domain Bacteria; kingdom Pseudomonadati; phylum Pseudomonadota; class Alphaproteobacteria; order Hyphomicrobiales; family Rhizobiaceae; genus Limnomicrobium; species Limnomicrobium aquaticum. Next base: position 777,968 of record NZ_JBEPMB010000001.1, on the reverse strand, counting down.
GGGCAACGGGCCGATGGCCGTGGTAGATCCGAGCCTGAAGGTTCGCGGGATCGATGGCCTTCGTGTCATCGATGCTTCGATCATGCCGAACCTCATCAGCGGCAACACCAACGCACCGACGATTGCGATCGCCGAACGCATGGCAGTGGAAATCGCCGCGGCGGCGCGGGGATGATTTTTGCCGCGGCAGGGCTTGAGCCAGTGCCGCGCGCCATGCCACAACGTGGCATCGACAATTGATTTATCAGAAGAATCGGAAGGAAGCCCCATGGATGTCCGCGCCGCCGTTGCCATTCAGGCAGGAAAACCGCTCGAGATCATGACCGTCCAGCTGGAAGGCCCGAAGGCCGGCGAAGTGCTCGTGGAAATCAAGGCGACAGGTATCTGCCACACGGATGATTTCACCCTGTCGGGCGCCGACCCCGAAGGTCTGTTTCCGGCCATTCTGGGCCATGAAGGCGCCGGCATCGTTGTGGATGTCGGCCCCGGTGTGACCTCGCTGAAGAGGGGCGACCACGTCATTCCGCTCTACACGCCGGAATGCCGCGAGTGCTATTCGTGCACCTCGCGCAAGACCAATCTCTGCACCTCGATCCGCGCGACCCAGGGCCAGGGCGTCATGCCGGATGGCACGAGCCGCTTTTCGATCGGCAAGGACAAGATCCACCATTACATGGGCTGCTCGACCTTTGCGAACTTCACGGTTCTTCCGGAAATTGCGCTGGCCAAGATCAACCCCGACGCGCCCTTCGACAAGGTCTGCTACATCGGCTGTGGCGTGACGACCGGCATCGGCGCCGTCATCAACACGGCCAAGGTCGAGATCGGCTCGACCGCGATCGTCTTCGGCCTCGGGGGCATCGGCCTGAACGTGCTGCAGGGCCTGCGGCTTGCGGGTGCTGACATGATCATCGGCGTCGACATCAACCCGGACCGCAAGGCCTGGGGCGAAAAGTTCGGCATGACGCATTTCGTCAACCCGAAGGAGGTGGGCGACGACATCGTGCCCTACCTCGTCAACATGACCAAGCGCCATGGCGACCTCATCGGCGGTGCGGATTATACGTTCGACTGCACGGGCAACACCAAGGTCATGCGCCAGGCGCTGGAAGCCTCGCATCGCGGCTGGGGCAAGTCGGTCATCATCGGTGTTGCCGGCGCCGGCCAGGAAATTTCCACGCGTCCGTTCCAGCTGGTCACCGGCCGCAACTGGATGGGTACTGCCTTCGGCGGTGCGCGCGGCCGCACGGACGTGCCGAAGATCGTCGACTGGTACATGGACGGCAAGATCCAGATCGACCCGATGATCACCCACACCATGCCGCTGGAAGACATCAACAAGGGATTCGACCTGATGCACAAGGGCGAGAGCATTCGCGGCGTCGTGCTCTACTGATGAGCGACGCACGCTACACCGTCGAAATCAAGGACATGGGCGGATTTTCCGCCCATGAGCTTTATGCGCTCCTGAAACTGCGCGTCGATGTCTTTGTGGTCGAACAGAACTGCGCCTACCCCGAACTCGACGGTAAGGACGATCAGGCGCTGCACCTGACGCTGAAACGCGGTGAGGATATCATCGCCGCCGCCCGCATCTTTCCGCCGCATGACGGCAAGCCCGCCAAGATCGGCCGCGTCGCCGTCTCGCCCGCCCATCGCGGCGAGCGGCTGGGCGGGGCTCTGATGGAAGAGGCGCTGAACGCCTGCGCCAGCCGCTTTCCAGGCGCGCCGGTCTTCCTCTCTGCGCAAAGCCATCTGCAACGCTTCTATGGCAGCTTCGGCTTCAAACCCGTCTCGAAGGAATATCTCGAAGACGGCATTCCACATGTGGATATGCTGAAGGACGGCTGATTGCCCGAGGGCTGATAGACGCCTGACTCTTCAAGCGCAGAAACAAAAAAAGCCCGCGAAACCAGATCGTCGCGCGGGCTTCTTCATTTCGTTCCGTTACGTCAGCCGGCCAGCGCCTGGGCAACCGCTTCGACGGCTTCGGCAGCCTTGGAGCCATCCGGGCCACCGGCCTGCGCCATGTCAGGACGGCCGCCGCCGCCCTTGCCGCCCAGCGCTGCCGAGGCGATGCGGACGAGATCGACGGCGCTGAAGCGGCCGGTCACATCTTCGGTTACGGCAACCACGGCGCTGGCCTTGCCATCGGCAGACACGCCGACAAAGCAAACGACGCCGCTTTCGACGCTCTTCTTGCCTTCGTCCGCCAGACCCTTCAGGTCCTTGGGCTCGACGCCCGTCACGACCTTGCCGAGATACTTGACGCCATTGACCTCACGTACATCCTGACCGGAACCGCCGGCAGAACTGCCAAGCGCGAGCTGACGGCGAGCCTCTGCAAGCTCGCGCTCCAGCTTGCGGCGCTCATCCATCAGAGACTCGACGCGGGCAACAATATCGCCCTGCCCGACCTTGAGCAGACCGGCGAGCGTCCTGACGCGCTCGTCCTGGGCGGCGAGGTAATCGCGGGCGGCAGAGCCGGTCAGCGCTTCAACGCGGCGGACGCCAGCGCCCACGGCGCTTTCGCCGAGCACATGGACAAGACCGATATCGCCGGTGGCGCGAACATGCGTGCCGCCGCAGAGTTCAACGGAATACGGCTTGCCGGCCTTTGAGCCGCGCACGCCCGTGCCCATGCCGACCACACGAACCTCATCGCCATACTTCTCGCCGAACAGCGCCATCGCGCCTTCAGCAATAGCGTCGTCCACGCTCATGAGGCGCGTTGTCACCGGCGCATTCTGCAGCACGATTTCGTTCGCCATTTCCTCGACGATCTTCAGTTCCTCGTCGGACATCGGCTTCGGATGCGACACGTCGAAGCGCAGGCGCTCGGGCGCGACCAGCGAGCCCTTCTGTGCGACATGGGTGCCGAGCACCTCGCGCAGCGCTTCATGCAGCAGGTGGGTGGCAGAATGGTTGGCGCGCAGCTGTCCGCGGCGGCCGTGATCGACGGTCAGTACGGCGGCATCGCCGACCTTGAGCGTGCCCGAGACAACGCGACCGTAATGGACGAAGAGGCCCTCGCCCTTTTTCTGCACGTCGCTGATCTCGACCTTGGCCACACCGGCAACGATGACGCCGGCATCGCCCATCTGGCCACCGGATTCGCCGTAGAACGGCGTCTGGTTGACGACGATCTGCACGGTCTCACCTTCCGAGGCGCTGTCGACCGACTTGCCGTCCTTCACGATCGCCTGAATAGCACCCTCGGCCTCTTCCGTGTCGTAGCCGAGGAATTCGGTCGCGCCGAACTTTTCCTTCAGCTCGAACCAGATCGTTTCGGTCTGCGCCTCGCCGGAACCGGCCCAACTCTTGCGCGCCTCCGCCTTCTGGCGCTCCATCGCATCGGTGAAGCCGGAGAGATCCACATTGATTTCGCGGGCACGCAACGCATCCTGCGTCAGGTCGAGCGGGAAGCCGTAGGTGTCGTAGAGCTTGAAGGCCGTTTCGCCATCCAGCATGTCGCCCTTGGAGAGCGTCGAGGTGGCATCGGAGAGCAGGCCGAGACCGCGCTCCAGCGTCTTGCGGAAGCGGGTTTCTTCGAGCTTCAGCGTTTCGGAAATCAGCGCTTCGGCGCGCACCAGTTCCGGATAGGCCTGGCCCATCTCGCGCACCAGCGTCGGCAAGAGCTTGAACATCAGCGGATCGCGCGCGCCGAGCAACTGCGCATGGCGCATGGCGCGGCGCATGATGCGGCGAAGCACGTAGCCACGGCCTTCATTTGACGGCAGAACGCCATCGGCAATCAGGAAGGCGGACGAGCGCAGGTGATCGGCAATGACGCGATGCGAGGCGCGCTGATCGCCTTCGGCAGCAACCCCGGTCGCCTCGACCGAGGCGGCGATCAGGTTGCGGAACAGGTCGATATCGTAATTGTCATGCTTGCCCTGCAGAAGCGCAGCGACGCGCTCAAGGCCCATGCCCGTATCGATTGACGGGCGCGGAAGACCGACGCGCTCTTCCTTCGAAATCTGCTCGTACTGCATGAAGACGAGGTTCCAGATTTCGATGAAGCGGTCGCCATCCTCTTCCGGAGAACCGGGCGGGCCGCCCCAGATGTGTTCGCCGTGATCGTAGAAGATTTCCGAACACGGACCGCAGGGGCCGGTGTCACCCATGGCCCAGAAATTGTCACTCGTCGGGATGCGGATGATGCGACGGTCAGACAGACCGGCGATCTTCTGCCAGAGGCCATGTGCCTCGTCGTCCGTGTGATAGACCGTAACGAGCAGCCGGCTCTTGTCGATGCCGAATTCCTTGGTGATCAGGTTCCAGGCAAGCTCGATAGCGCGTTCCTTGAAATAGTCGCCGAACGAAAAATTGCCGAGCATTTCGAAGAACGTGTGATGGCGCGCGGTGTAACCTACATTGTCGAGGTCGTTGTGCTTGCCGCCGGCGCGCACGCATTTCTGTGCGGTCGCTGCCGTCGAATAGCCCCGACTTTCAAGGCCGGTGAAGACGTTCTTGAACTGTACCATGCCGGCATTGGTGAACATCAGCGTCGGGTCGTTGCGCGGAACAAGCGGGCTCGAGGCCACGACTTCATGTCCGTTCTTCTTGAAGTAATTCAGAAACGACGACCGGATTTCATTCACGCCACTCATGGGAGCCCTTCAACATCTTGCACTTCGACCGCAGCCGGTCCACCCCGCAACAGCCGGGGAAACAAGCGCTTTTATAACCCGACCGAGCAACTGTCCAGACGTGAGCAGTCAAGGAAGGGTCAAAAGAAAACCGGCCGCATCGAGAGACGATACGGCCGGTTTCAAAACAACATCCCGAAGGTGTTCGCGAATTACATCTCCGCAGCCGCGTCGCCGTCGTCACCGTCCGGGCCACCCTTGTCGAGCAACTGGTCGGCCAGGAGGCCGGCATTCTGGCGCAGCGCCAGTTCGATCTCATTGGCAAGCGCCGGATTGTCTCGCAGGCACTGCTTGGCGTTTTCACGACCCTGGCCGAGACGCTGGCTGTTATAGGAGAACCAGGCACCCGACTTTTCGACAATACCAGCCTTGACGCCAAGATCGACCAGTTCACCGGTCTTCGAGACCCCTTCGCCATACATGATGTCGAACTCGACCTGCTTGAAGGGCGGCGCCATCTTGTTCTTGACGACCTTGACACGCGTCTGGTTGCCGACAACCTCTTCGCGATCCTTGACCGCGCCGATGCGGCGGATATCGAGACGCACCGAGGCGTAGAACTTCAGCGCGTTACCACCCGTCGTCGTTTCCGGCGAACCGAACATGACGCCGATCTTCATGCGGATCTGGTTGATGAAGATGACCATGCAGTTCGAACGCGAGATCGAAGCGGTGAGCTTGCGCAGCGCCTGGCTCATCAGGCGGGCCTGCAGGCCGGGCAGACTGTCGCCCATCTCGCCTTCGATTTCGGCGCGCGGCGTGAGCGCTGCAACCGAGTCGACGACGAGAACGTCGATCGCGCCGGAGCGAACCAGCGTGTCTGTGATTTCCAGCGCCTGCTCGCCCGTATCCGGCTGCGAGATCAGGAGATTCTGCAGATCAACGCCCAGCTTGCGGGCATAGACCGGATCAAGCGCGTGCTCTGCATCCACGAAGGCGCAGATGCCACCCTTCTTCTGGGCTTCCGCAATCGTCTGCAGCGCCAGCGTCGTCTTGCCCGAGCTTTCCGGACCATAGATTTCAACGATACGCCCCTTCGGCAGACCGCCGACGCCGAGCGCGATGTCGAGCCCGAGCGAGCCCGTCGAAACAGTTTCGATCTCGACGATGTTCTCGTTCGAACCGAGCTTCATGATGGAGCCCTTGCCGAACGAGCGCTCGATCTGTGAAAGTGCGGCTTCGAGAGCCTTGCTTTTATCCACCGATTTGTCCTCTACCAGCCGCAAAGAATTCTGTGCCATGGGTCCACCTTTAGGTTATTGAGGCAGCCTGGGCAACAGCGCCGCCGATGCCGATTTTGTACATGATATGTTCTCATTTCGCAAGAGCCATTCAAGCAATTGAGAAAAATGAGGAAATTGACGCATGTTCACATTATGTTTCACCTGTGAATTCAAGAACTTCGAATGGGGAACGCTCGCCGCATCTTCCGCGGTGTCGGGCTTCGACTCACAAGGGGCGCGGCGATGACGGCCAAGCGAATCGTCGTGGTCGGCGGCGCACATGTCGATCGCCGTGGCCGGATTTTCGGCGACACGCGTCCGGGCGCTTCCAATCCTGGCGCCTGGTTCGAGGAAGCCGGCGGGGGCGGGTTCAATGCGGCGCGGGCGCTTTCGTTGCTCGGTCATAATGTCACGATGGTGAGCGTCGCGGGTGGCGATCCGGGTGCTGCCCTCGTGGAAGCGGCGGCAGCGCGCACGGGCGTGACGCTGAATGGCTTCACCTTCCTCGACCGCCAGACGCCGAGCTACACCGCGGTCCTGGAAGCCGATGGCAATCTCGTCATCGCGCTGGCCGACATGGCGCTCTACGACCTGATGACGGCGCGGCGGCTGAAGGTGAACTGGCTGCGCGACACGCTGGCCAATGCCGATTTCATTCTCAGCGACGCCAATCTCCCGGCGGAAACGATCGCGACGCTGGCGGCGGATGCCCGAGCGCACGCGATCCCCATGGCCGCCATCGGAATTTCGCCGGCCAAGATCGTGCGCCTCATCCCGTCGCTCCCTGCCCTCGATTTCGTCTTCATGAACGAGGCAGAGGCCCGGACGCTGGCCGGCGCGGATTGCGAGGCGCGTGACTGGCCGAAGCGGTTCGGCGAACGCGGCCTCAAGGGGGGCGCGATCACGCGCGGCATGAAGCCCGCCCTTCTGTGGCGCGACGGAAAGACCGTCACCCTCGCCCCGCCCCCGGTCGATACAATCGGCGACGTCACGGGGGCCGGCGATGCCTTCGCTGCAGGCGCCATCGACGCCTTTTTGGCGGGTGGCCGGATTTCCGTTATGATACAGCAGGCAACGGCGCTCGCGCGGATCACGGTGCAGTCGCCGCTGGCCGTGGCGGAAAATGTAAACCGTCAATTGCTTTCCGAAATGCTGGCTCTTGTGCCGCAGGCGGAAATGCTGGATTGAAACGGCTCGAACCAAGGAAGAAGCCCATGAATACGAACATCAATCCGGCCGCGAACGTCGTTTTCAGCCAGGAGGTCGCGGACGCCAAGGCGCGAGGCGCGGCCATCGTCGCGCTGGAATCGACAATCATCACACATGGCATGCCCTATCCCGGTAACCTGGAGATGGCAAAGAGCGTGGAGGCGATCATCCGTGAGGCCGGCGCTGTCCCGGCAACCATCGCCGTGATCGATGGCACACTCCACATCGGTCTTGAGGCCGAGCAGCTGGAAACGCTGGCGCAGACGAAAGGCGCGATGAAGCTGTCGCGCGCCGACTTCGCCTTCGCCATTGCCGAGCGCCGCACGGGCGCGACGACAGTGGCCGCGACCATGATTGCCGCCGCCCGCGCCGGCATCGCCGTGTTCGCCACGGGCGGCATCGGCGGCGTGCATCGCGGTGCCGAACAGAGCTTCGACATCTCCGCCGACCTGGAAGAACTTTCCCGCACGTCCGTCATCGTCGTCTCCGCCGGCGCCAAGGCGATCCTTGACGTGCCGAAGACGCTGGAAGTACTGGAAACCAAGGGCGTTCCGGTTGTCACTTATGGGCAGGAAGAATTCCCGGCCTTCTGGTCTCGCGCCTCGGGTCTCAAGAGCCCGCTTTCGCTCGACAGCGCTGCAGCCATTGCCAATTTCCAGAAGACCCGCACGGAATTCGGCATCCATGGCGGCATGCTGATTGCCAATCCGGTGCCGGAAACCGACGAGATCCCGCGCGACGAGATGGAGATCTATATCGGCCGCGCGCTGGCGGACGCGGAGTCGGACGAAATCCAGGGCAAGGCGGTCACGCCCTATCTTCTGGACGCCATATTCCGCATCACCGAAGGCCGCAGCCTCAAGACGAATATCGCACTCGTCGAGAACAACGCACGCCTCGCGGCAGAAATCGCCGTCGCGCTCACGGTTGCCTGACGGATTGACGGATCAGGTTTGAGAACATCAGAAATAACGCAAAAGGCCCGGTTTTGCCGGGCCTTTGTCTTTCAAGATTCGTCCGCATGCCCCTCAAGGCTTCGGCGCATACGCCGCCCCATCCACCGTTTCAGGCCGGCCATCCAGAAACAGAGCGCTGACCCGCGGTGCAGTCTTCGCAATCGTCTTGCCGCCCTTAATGACGAAGAGCCGGTTCGCCTTGAGCCGCAGTGCCTCGGCCGCATCGCGCGCCTGCAGGATGACGAAATCGGCCTTGGTGCCCTTCTCGATCCCGTAGCCTTCGATGCCCATGGTCTTGGCCGAATTGACGGTCAGGCATTCGAAGATCTTCTTCTTGTCCTCGATGCCCGCCATCTGCGCCACATGGATCGCCATATGGCCGACTTCCAGCATGTCGCCTGAGCCCATGTTGTACCAGGGGTCCATCACGCAGTCGTGCCCGAAGGAAACGTTGAGGCCGGCCTCCAACAGCTCCTTCACCCGCGTCATGCCGCGCCGTTTCGGATAGATGTCGTGGCGGCCCTGCAGCATGATGTTGATCAGCGGGTTGGGGATCACATTGATCTTCGCCTCCGCCATCAGCGGAATGAGTTTCGAGACATAGTAATTGTCCATCGAATGCATCGAGGTCAGATGCGAGCCGGCCACGCGCCCCTGCAGGCCGAAGCGCACCGTTTCCGCCGCCAGCCGTTCGATATGCCGCGACATCGGATCGTCCGTCTCGTCGCAATGGATATCGACGGGCAGACCCCGCTCGGCGGCAATCCGGCACAACGCCGCCAGCGATTGCCCGCCCTCTTCCATCGTCCGCTCGAAATGCGGGATGCCACCGACGATATCGAGCCCCATGTCGAGCGATCGCTCCAGCGAGTTGACGCCATCGGCCGCGCGGTAGTAACCGTCCTGCGGAAAGGCGACGAGCTGCAGGTCGATGTAAGGCTTCACCCGCTCGCGCACCTCGATCATCGCTTCCGCTGTCACCAGCCGGGGATCGGAGGTGTCGACATGGCTGCGGATATAGAGAAGCCCCTGGCTCACCGCGAGATCGCAATAGCGCAACGCCCGCTCGACCAACGCCTCTTTCGTCAGCATGGGCCGAAGCTCGCCCCACAGCTGGATGCCCTCGAGCAATGTGCCCGAGACATTCATGCGCGGCAGGCCGAGCGACAGCGTCGCATCCATGTGAAAATGCGGATCGACGAAGGGCGGCGACACCAGCCGCCCCGTTGCATCGATCACCTCGCCCGCCTCCGCCGCAATCCCGGCCTCGACCGCTGCGATCTTGCCGCCGCTGACGGCAATGTCGATGCCGGAGCGGCCATCGGGGAGGTTGGCGTTCTTGATGAGGAGATCGAACATGGGCTGGATACTCGAATGGTGGAAGGGAGACATCGAATGTTTGCGATGCACGCGCCCGCGTCAAGCCTCGCCATGGGCTTGCCCCGCCTCGTCCCAAGTCTTAAACCCGCCCCATGCTGATCCTCGACAACATCATCTCCGATCGCGGCTCAAAATACGCCGTTTCGGGCGGCCCGTGCCGCTCGGCGGCGGAAGCGCGGGCCTTCATCGATGAGCTGAAGCAAACGAAGAAATTCGCCAAGGCGACGCATAACAGCTGGGGCCTCGTCTGCGCCGACGGCCCGCTCAAGAACGACGATGGCGAAAGCGGCGCGGGCGCGATCATTCTCCGGATGCTGGAGCGCGAAACCTTGAGCGACCACATCGTCGTAGTCACCCGCTGGTATGGCGGCAAACATCTCGGCGGCGACCGCTTCCGCCATGTCACCGATGCCGTGCGCACCTATCTCGATGCGCTGAAACCCTGAAAGCAACATAAGAAAAAGGGCGGAACCGAAGTCCCGCCCTCTTGTTCAATCAAGCCACCTTCGCAGCCCGTGCAGCCTTTTCGGCCGCCTTGCGCTTGACATCCGGCGGCGTGGCCTCATCGGCGAGCGACGACAGCGCCTCGGCCAGCGTCATCGGCGTCTGGTTCTGCGAGCCGAGGCGGCGGATGTTGACCGTCCGCTCTTCCGCCTCGCGCTTGCCGCAGACGACGATCACCGGAACCTTGCCGACGGAATGTTCGCGGACCTTGTAGTTGATCTTCTCGTTGCGGAAGTCGGTCTCGACATGGAGACCCGCGTCGCGCAGAAGCTCGGCCACCTCGCGACCATAGTCGTCGGCCTCCGACGTGATCGTCGCGACGACCACCTGCACCGGCGCGAACCACAGCGGCATATGGCCGGCGAAGTTCTCGATGAGGATCCCCAGGAACCGCTCCATCGACCCGCAGATGGCGCGGTGGATCATCACCGGCTGCTGCTTTTCCGAATTGTGGTCGATATAGAAGGCGCCGAACCGTTCCGGCAGGTTGAAGTCGACCTGCGTCGTGCCGCATTGCCATTCGCGGCCGATGGCGTCGCGCAGCGTATATTCGAATTTCGGCCCGTAGAACGCGCCCTCGCCCGGCAGAATGCCGGTCTTGATGCGCCCGCCAGACTGCGCCTCGATGGTCTTCAGAACCTCCATCATGACGCTTTCGGCGCGATCCCACAGCGCATCCGACCCGACGCGCTTTTCCGGCCGCGTCGAGAGCTTCACGACAACCTCGTGAAAGCCGAAATCCTCATAGACCGAGAGGATGAGCTGGTTGATGCGCAGGCATTCCGCCGCCATCTGCTCGTCCGTGCAGAACACATGCGCGTCGTCCTGCGTAAACCCGCGCACGCGCATCAGCCCGTGCAGCGCGCCGGACGCCTCATAGCGATGCACGATGCCGAATTCGGCCAGACGAATGGGCAGTTCGCGATAGGACTTCAGTCCATGCTTGAAGATCTGCACATGGCCGGGGCAGTTCATGGGCTTCAGCGCAAAGACGCGGTTATCCGCTTCCTTGTCTTCCGGATGCGTGAACGCATAGGCCGATTTCACCGCGAACATGTTTTCCTGATACCAGCCCCAGTGACCGGAGGTCTCCCAGAGCGAGGCGTCGAGCACCTGCGGCGCATTGACCTCCTCATAGGTGCCGGAAAGCCGGCGGCGCATATAGGCCGTCAGAGTCTGGAACATGCGCCAGCCCTTGGAATGCCAGAACACTACGCCCGGCCCCTCTTCCTGGAAATGGTAGAGATCCATTTCGCGGCCGAGCTTGCGGTGGTCGCGCTTTTCCGCCTCTTCCAGAATGTGGAGATAGCGGTCGAGGTCTTCCTGCTCGGCCCAGGCCGTGCCGTAGATGCGCGTCAGCATCGGATTGTTGCTGTCGCCGCGCCAATAGGCACCGGCCACCTTCATCAGCTTGAAGGCCGTGCCGATCTGCCCCGTGGAGGCCATATGCGGCCCACGGCAAAGGTCGAACCAGTCGCCCTGATAATAGATCTTGAGGTCCTGACCTTCCGGGATCGCATCCACCAGCTCGACCTTGTAGCCCTCGCCCTTGTCGGTGAAAACCTGTTTCGCCTTCTCGCGCGACCAGATTTCCTTGGTGAACGGCTTGTTGCGGGCAATGATCTCCTTCATCTTCTTCTCGATCTTCGGCAGATCGTCGGTCGTGAAGGGCTCGTTTTTCGCAAAGTCGTAGTAGAACCCGTTCTCGATCACCGGCCCGATGGTGACCTGCGTGCCAGGCCAAAGCTCCTGCACGGCCTCGGCCATGACGTGGGCGGCATCGTGGCGAATGAGCTCCAGCGCGCGGGGATCGGTCCGCGTCACGATCTCAATCTTGCCGTCGGTCACGGGATCGGACAGATCGCGCACCACGCCATCGATAGCGACCGCAATCGCCTTCTTGGCCAGCGATTTGGAAATCGATTCAGCGACGTCCTTGCCGGTCGCGCCGGCATCATAGGAACGTACGGAACCATCGGGAAATGTCAGGGAAACAGCCATATCAGGTCTCCTTTATCCAGTCCCGCCTACGAGCGCGGGTGGAGGTGGTTAGGGGCGACGCGGGGCGCATGGCCGAGGGCGTCGCGGGACGTGGGCGGTATAAGGGGATTTGGGGGGATTGGGAAGGGGGAAGAGAACGAAGCCGCCTCCAAGCCAGGCAGCAGCTCCGTCTCTAGATGTGATTATCGCCGTTCTTCCACCCGAAGCATCTCCCGCTCGCTCTCCATTGCAAGGCGGGCGACCTTCGCGACCAACCATAGCGAGGGAATTCCTACGATTGCGCCGAGTATGTAAGACGCAACGTCGTTAAGGTTGAAGAGGCCTGATAGCGCCCAGGCAAACGCGCCGACGGCGGCGAGGAGTTCGATGGCGATCAGTGTTGTCACCGAGACGATGCCAAAGAGGCTGCCGATGGCGAGACGTGTCCGTTTCATGAGAAAATCCATTCCTTCGCGGCGCGCAAGCGCGCCTGCCACCGCGAATGCGCGAGGCAATATGTCTTTGGAGCGCCTTTCGGCACCCGAGGAAAAAGGGATGCTCAGGAAAGCGGAGGTGAACGGGCGCGCCTGTGTGCAGGCTCGGTGGAGGAGACAGCCCCGGTGGCCTTGACTGAAGAAATGGCGCCAATCTGGAAATATTCGAGCCCGGCGTGAGACGGCAGAACGGCGGCAATCGCTCCGCCGGCGAAGGGCGGGTGCGGGTCCCTGGCAGACGCCAGAATCTGAACGGCATTGCGATGAAATGGCAGCGCAAATTGCGCCTCGTGCTTTTCCCCTGCGAGGCTCGGGGTTCCCGGCCCGACAATGCCTAATGAGGAGACCGGAAAAGGTGCAAGCCCAAGGCACAGAAGCACCAGGATAGAGACGGCCAGCTTGCGTATGTTAAAAGGCTGCATTCGCGTTTCCATAACAGAACCTGTGCGCTGCGGCTATACTCGTCCGGCAATCGACCGGCGCAAACCCACATGAAGACGTGCAGCACAAAAAGAAAGGAGCCGGCCCAATGCCAGCTCCCGTCGCGTGATGGGTGGTAAAGCTGATCAAGGCACCAAGGCAAGCTCTTCGCGCGACATGCGTGTCGTACCGGTAAGGCCGCCGAGCCAGGCTGCGAGCGCACCGATGACAAGGGCCGCAAAGGCAATGATGGCGCCGGCAGAGAAGGCCTTTGCTGCGGTCTGAGCGGCTTCGGTCGCGCTCTGCTTGGCTTTGGCTGCGGCATCCTTGTACTGCTGCTCATACTGGGCAACCTGTTGGCGAGCCTGATCGACCGGAATGTTCTGCGCCTTGGCAATGGCATCGGCTGCACGGTTGCGGGCCTCTTCGGCCTTGACCTCTTCGCCCGTCAGTGCCGCCTTGACGGAAGCGACGGCAGCATCGCGGAGTGCGGCTGGATCGTTTCCGCCCGTCGCATTACGAATGCTCTGTTCGATACCGGCCATCGGGTCCGGTGCCTTGGCGATCGAGGGTGCTGCAGCTGTGGCAACGGTCGCGACAGTCGCGCCACTGCCCTGCACGATGCTGCCGAGACCCGAAAACGCACCGCCGATCAAACCGCCGATGGAGGTCGTCAGAAGGTAGACAACGACGAGCGTCGTGGTCGCCCAAGAAACGATCCCATGCAGACCGCCGGTCGAGCGCACAGGACGACCGGAAAGCCGGCTTGCGACATACCCGCCGATGAAGGCCGCGATGATGCCGCTGCCGATCAACCACGCGGCCGTCGTCATCGAGGCAGTTGCGGCAGACGGATTATCGGTCGAGGCGGGGTTGACGATGCCCGCGCCAATCCCACCGCCGAGAAGGTTGAGAAGTATCTGAACCACCAGCATCACGGCGACGCCGGCAAACACCGCGCCCCACGACACCCGGTGGAATGCAACATTGACAAGCGGATTTGCTTCGCGACCGTAGACGCCTGCAACTGAATAATGTTCTGTCATGGGAAAACCTCCTTATAGCTCAAGCAATTGAGCGCCCGGAGAACGTCGGCAACGGAAAGAAGTTCCAGCAATATCTTTATATAAGTATCTGCGCATAGAAAGATCTGCGGCTGCCTAACGACAATCCTCATGCATCCAGGGACTTAGATAGGTCCGCAGAAACCGCGGTTTAATCAGCAGGTGCTAGGGTATTTGACTGAAAGATGGCGATAACGCCCCAGCATGGCAGAGCCGGGGTGGTTGAAAACCCCGGCTCGTTCCAGAAGGACCCCGGGTTTTCGCCCTACTTCCGGAAGACAAAGCCGGCGCCCGACTGGAGGTTAAGGCGCCGGCCTGTATTGACCCGGGAACTCACGTTCCCGACATGTCTTATCTTATAATAAGTCTGCCATAGCAAATTAAAATTATGTAATTTTCATGACATTCTAAAATAAACATCACGCAACCATGCGCGGCGCCTTGGCCCGCATCAGCATGCCAAAGAGGTCGCGCGGTTCATCGGGATCGGCCAGCAGGTCCAGCTCTTCGAAAAGTCCGGTCTCGAGCAGCTTCGAACGCACATATCGAAGCGCCGAAAAATCCTCCACTGCAAAACCGACGGAGTCGAAAAGCGTGATTTCGTCGCGTCCCTGACGCCCCGGCGCCCTGCCCGACATCACGCTCCACAATTCCGTCACGGCGTGATCCGCCGGCAATTGCTGGATCTCGCCCTCGATGCGCGTCTGCGGCGGATATTCGACGAAGATGGACGAGCGCAGGAGAATGTCGGGATGAAGTTCGGTCTTGCCGGGACTGTCGCCGCCCACCGCATTGATGTGGATGCCGGGGCCGATCATGTTGTCGGTCAGGATCGTCGCATTCAGCTTGTCGGCCGTCACGGTTGTCACAATGTCGGCACCCATGACTGCCTCTTCGGCCGTCTCGCAGATGACGCAGTCTATGCCAGCCCCTGCGAGATTGCGGGCGCATTTCACACTCGCAGAACGCTCGATGTCATAAAGCCGAACCTTGTCGACGCCGAGCAACGCCTTGAAGGCGAGAGCCTGAAACTCGGACTGCGCGCCGTTGCCAATGATCGCCATCGTCCGGGCATCATCCCGTGCCAGATATTTCGCAGCAAGCGCCGACATGGCTGCGGTGCGCAGCGCCGTCAGCATGGTCATTTCAGACAGCATCAGCGGATAGCCGGTCGCCATGTCGGCGAGAAGGCCAAAGGCGGTCACCGTCTGGCGACCGGCCCGCGTGTTCTTCGGATGTCCGTTCACATACTTGAACCCATAGACCTCCCCATCGGTCGTCGGCATCAGCTCGATCACGCCTTCCTGGCTATGGGCGGGAATGCGCGCCACCTTGTCGAAGCTCTCCCAGCGGCGGAAATCCGTCTCGATCTCACCTGCGAGTTCGATCAGGAATGTCTCGACGCCAACGCGATGAACGAGCTTCATCATGTGATCGACGCTGACGAAGGGGACGATATTGAGCTTCTGCTGCATGGTTCACCTCTGGTTCTTGTTGTGAATTCAATAGGTCTGCGTTGGCCGGTCCATCACGCGCTTGCCCATCAGGCTTGCGGCCAGATCGGTCATCAGGATCGCGGTGCGTCCGCGCTCGTCGAGGAACGGGTTGAGTTCGACCAGGTCGAGACTGGTGACGAGACCGCTGTCGGACACGATCTCCATGATCAGATGCGCCTCGCGGAAGGTCGCGCCGCCGGGAACGGTTGTACCCACGCCCGGCGCGATCGTCGGATCGAGGAAGTCGACATCGAGGCTGACATGCAGGTCGCCGCCGGCAGCCTTCACCTTGTCCAGAAAGCGCCGGAGAAGCGGCACGACGCCCTCTTCATCGATCATGCGCATGTCGCAAACCGTGACGCCATGGGCGGCGAGCGCGATCTTCTCGGCAGGATCGACGCTGCGAATACCCATCATGCAGATGTTCTTGGGATCGACCGGGAATGCGGGCTTCTGCAGCGCGCCATCGAAGCCGCCAAGCCCGCAGGCATAGGCCATGGGCACGCCATGCAGATTGCCGCTCGTCGTTGTCTCCAGCGTGTGAAAATCCGGATGCGCGTCGAGCCAGAGCACGAAGAACGGACGACCGCGCTGCCCGGCATAGGCCGCATTGCCGGTGAGCGAACCCGCGGCAAGGCTATGGTCGCCACCGATAACGACCGGGATGCCCTCGCTGCGTGCAGCGATCACGGCCTCGCGAATGGCCTCGGTCCAGCCGACAAACTCAGGAAGAAACTTCAGCACCGGATTGTCATGATGCGCGCCCTCGCCGCCGTGCCGAACGAGATTGCCGCGATCCTCGACCTTGTGGCCAAGCTCGGAAAACGCCTGGATAAGCCCCGCGGCGCGAAACGCGTCCGGTCCCATATTGCATCCGGGGCGCCCCGTCCCCTCCTGCACGGGCGTTCCGATGACGATGAGTTTCTGCTGGTCCATGTGGCGCTCCTGATCCTTGTCAAGGTTTACTGTGAAAGTCCGGCGATCTGAACAAACCAATTTGGCAATTTCGCCAATCCGGCTTATCATAATGAACAGGATATATGACATTTTGGACAAGACGATGGACGAGCACGATTACAGGCTGATCACCCTGCTGCGCCACAACGGCCGCCGCGCCATCTCCGATCTCGCACACGAAACGGGCCTTTCGCGCGCCACCGTTCGCGCCCGGATCGAAAAGCTCGAGAAGTCCGGCGATATCGTCGGCTACACCGTGGTGCTGCGCGCCGATGCGTTCCACGCCCCGGTCCGCGGCATCATGCTGATCGAGGTCGAAGGCCGCGCCGCCGAACGGGTGGCCTCGGCGCTGGGCGGCTATCCGGAAGTCACGGCGCTGCACAACACCAACGGGAAGTGGGACTTCATCGCAGAAGTCGCCGGCAACAGCCTTACCGAATTCGACGCCATCCTCCACCGCATCCGCCGCATCCCCGGCATTGCCTCGTCGGAGACGAATATCCTGCTGTCGACACCGAAAAGTACGAGCGCGCGGCTTTGAGGGTGAGACGCGTGGACACCAGCCTGATCCGTCAGCCCATCATTTCCGTACCAATGCTCTGTATATCTTAGTCAGCTTGTATTGGCCGCCGCATGCCCAGTTCCAACGCACCCTCCATTGTCCTCATTCGCCGCGACCTGCGCCTCGGCGACAATCCGGCCCTAACGGAAGCCATCAAGCGCGGCGGACCGGTCATCCTTCTTTACATCCGCGAGACCGACGATCCGGATGCCGGCGCGCTGGGAGCGGCGCAGCGCTGGTGGCTGCATCATTCGCTGACGCGGCACATGAAAGCCTGCGAAAGCCGCGGCAATCTGATCATTCTGCGAACGGGCAGCCAGAACGAGATCGTCCAGAAGATCGCCAAGGAGACCGGAGCAACCGCGATCTTCTGGAACCGCCGTTATCATCTGAAGGGCCGCGAGACCGATGCCGACCTGAAAAGATGGGCGAAGGACCATGGCCTAGAGGCAAAGAGCTTCGCCGCCAATCTGCTGCATGAACCTTCCAAGCTGCTAACAGGTGCGGGCGGTCCCTACCGGGTCTACACGCCCTTCTGGAAGGCTTTCTCGGCAACCGAGAGCTTCGGCGAGCCCCTGCCCCCGCCTTCGAAAATCCGTGCGCCTGAGCGACTCCCGGAAAGCGAAATCCTGGACGACTGGAAGCTCCTGCCGACAAAGCCGAACTGGGCCGGATCCTTCATGGACGCCTGGATCCCCGGCGAACAGGGAGCCAAGGTCGCTCTGATCTTCTTCCTGGAAGAAGCCATGCGCGGCTACCGGACGCAGCGCGACTTTCCGGGCAGCAAGACCACATCGCGTCTGTCGCCCCATCTGGCGCTGGGCGAGATCTCGCCGCTGCAGATTTGGCATGCGGTTGAGGAAGCCGAAAAAGGCTATCCGACCGAAGACACGATCCATTTCCGCAAGGAACTTGTCTGGCGAGAATTCTCCTGGCACCTGCTCTTTCACTACCCCGATCTGGCGAACAAGGAATTCAATCCACGCTTTGCCGATTTCGGCTGGAGCCACGACGAACGCGCTTTCCGCGCCTGGACACGCGGCATCACCGGCTATCCGATCGTCGATGCCGGCATGCGCGAACTCTGGCAGACCGGCTGGATGCACAACCGCGTCCGCATGATCGCCGCCTCATTCCTCATCAAGGACCTGATGATCGACTGGCGCTACGGCGAACAATGGTTCCGCGATACACTGGTGGATGCCGACCCGGCCTCCAATGCCGCAAGCTGGCAATGGGTGGCAGGCTCTGGCGCGGATGCCGCACCCTATTTCCGCATCTTCAATCCCGTCCTTCAGGGGGAAAAATTCGACCCCAAGGGCGATTATATCCGCCGCTACGTGCCGGAAATCGAAGGTCTCGGCAACGAGGCGATCCACAAGCCGTTCGAGGCGAGCAAGGCCTTGCTCGACAAGGCCGAAATCAGGCTCGGCTTCACCTATCCCAAACCGATGGTGGATCACGGTGTCGCAAGGGATCGGGCTTTGCGGGCTTATGACGCCGTGAAGGGCAACACGCCGGAGCAGTGACAATAAGGGGCCCTGTGTCTTGACATTGTCGGACGTCTTGATAGCTTTGCTTCATGGCTCCACGTACAACCCGCACCGAGAAACTCGATCTTCGACTGACAGCAGAGGCGAAGAAGACGCTTGCCGCTGCCGCTCAGGCGCAGCGCCGCTCGTTGAGCGAATTCGTGCTGGAGAGTGCGATCGACAGGGCGGAAGAAGCGCTTGCCGACCGTCGCGTCTTTCAGGTTTCACCTGAGAATTGGGATGCCTTTGCGGCGGCCTTGGATGCCCCTCCTCGCGACTTGCCGCGACTGCGCAAACTGCTGACTGAGCCGGGCGTCTTTTCGAAAAAGATCACTGGTGAGTAACCTGCGGGTTGAAAAGCTTAATCGCGGACATGCGGTCGAGACTTTCGACTGTGGCGACCTGGCACTCAACAGGTTCCTCCTGCGCATCGCCCTGCCGAACCAGATGGCGAATGCCTCTCAGACCTATCTGGGGATCGCGGATAACGACACAATCGTCGGCTTCTACACGCTCGCCGTCGGAGAGGTTCGTCACGAGGAAGCACCGGAACGCCTGGTAAAAGGCCTCGCTCGCCACCCTGTTCCGATCATGTTGCTGGCAAGGCTGGGCGTCGATCTGGCCTGGCAGGGAAAGGGCGTCGGCGCCGGGTTGTTGCGTGACGCCGTTCTTCGCACACTACAGGCGGCCGACATTGCGGGTATCAGGGCGCTTGTGGTTCACGCCAAGCATGATGCCGCCCGGTCCTTCTATGAAAGGTTCGATTTCCAGCCTTCGCCAACCGACCCTCTTCACCTGTTCGCGCTGCTCAAGGATTTAAGAAACCTCTGAAGCTTTATGATCCGGCGAATTCGATGTGGCGCTGCTGGCGCAGAAGCCCCAGACGCGACACAATAGTAAACTTCCCCGGAACAACCCTCCCGCCTGCGCCGTTGAGGAGGCAGGACGCTGCGATCGCGGCGCCTGTCTCATCCAATCGCTCAATCAAAAATCGGAGGAAGCCATGCCTTCTATCGATCAATCCAGGATTCTCATCATCTCGGCCAACGGCTTCGAACAATCGGAACTCATGGTTCCGCTGGAAAAGCTGAAACAGGCGGGCGCAACCGTGCACGTCGCAACGCCCGATGGCCAGCCGGTGAAGGGCTGGAAAGACAAGAACTGGGGCGAGAGCGTGAACGCCGATCTCAAGATTTCGGACGCCCGCGTCGATCAGTACGACGCCCTCGTCATTCCGGGCGGCCAGATGAACCCGGATATTCTGCGCACGGAGCAGGACGCCGTGTCTCTGGTCCGCAAATTCGCTGATAGCGGCAAGGTCATCGCGGCGATCTGCCACGGTCCGTGGATGCTGGTTGAAGCCGGCGTCATCAAGGGTCGCGAGGCGACCTCTTACGGTTCGATCAAGACCGACATGGTCAATGCCGGCGCACGCTGGCGCGATGTCGAGGTGGCGACCGACGAAGGCATCATCACCAGCCGGTCTCCGAAGGACCTCGAAGCCTTTGTCGCCAAGATCATCGAGGAAATCGGCGAGGGCCGCCACGACCGCCGCGCGGCGTGAAAACCCGCGAACAAGCCGATCTTCGCTCAAAACAGCTTTTCTCCCCGCGCGAGCCAGTCTCGCGCGCGGTTTCTGTCGCAAAGGGTTCATGGGATTCCAGTCGCGACGAACTTGACAATCTCTGGCTGACAGACTTCTTTGGCAAAGTTGTATTGCGTGTCTTTCCGATTGCAAAGGACGTCATAGATGCCAAGCGTACAGAACGCTCGCGACACGCTGAAATCCTACGATCCCATCATCGCCGGTTCCATCGTGACCCCCGTCTCGCTGACGGGCACGACACAGCGCGTCATCGTGGGGACGATTACTGTCGACAAGGCGCTTCTGACCCCCGGTCGAAAACTGCGTGCCAGCATGATTGTCGAAGGTAACCTCTCTTCGGCGACCAAGATTTATGCCGTACATTCCAACGTTGCGGGCGCCGGACTTTCGGGAGCCGGTTACGTCATCAATGCGGCATTCTCGGGTTCCGCGAACAAATATGCCACGATCGGAGAATTGATATTGCGCGATACCGGCCAGATGGGCGGCATCGTCAACACCTATTCGGGCCTCGGGGCAGTCGGCGACAGCCTTTCGCTTTATCAGACCGAATTCGACCTGGCCGCCAACGACCTTGAACTGATGGCAGCCTTCGAGCTGACCGATCCGGCAGATATGCTCATCCTGCACTCCTTCGTCGTTGAGGTGATCTGATGTATAGCGGCAACCGTTCCGGCGAGAATATCGGCATCTCGCCCGCCAGGTATCTCCAGGTCGCCATCGACGGAACAACCGTCCTCGGGCTCGAGCCGGGCGATCTTTTCACCGGCGCCGACAGTCGCCTCACCCTGCTGCAGACGCTGACGACCACGCCCTACCAGCTTCCCTCCAATTATATCGGCATGCATTTCAAGGATCAGAACGCGCCGACCAATGTCGTCTTCGGCACGCTGCGCCTCCACGATTGCGATTGCTCGTGGCAGGATATCGACCCGAACGCGCAGGGCCCATCCGGTTACGACGCGGGCGCGGTGGCGCGCCTCGACGCCCTGGTCAGCCTCGCCCATTCAAAAAGCGCCGACATCATCTACTGTTTCAACGGCACGCCTGCCGGCTTTGCCGTGGACGGAAATATCCGCCAGCGCAGCGTCTACGAGTTGCCCTTGCAGAATTTCCTGGCCTGGCTGTGGGACCGTTACGGGACCAAGATCACGGCGATCGAGCCCTGGAACGAGCCAAACACTCCCGGCTATTTCGCCGGAACCTACTCGGGCGCCGGCAATGATCTCTGGCTCCATTCGAGCCGGATTTACGACTGGGTGAAATATTTCAGCCGGCCATGGACTGTCCTCACGCCCTCGTTCACCGATGCATCGGGCGCGGTATCGATGAATACCTACATGCAGGATGGCGGCAATGACAAATGCGACGCCTTTGCTTTCCACGCCTATCAGGGCTCGGAGTTCCTGAAATTCGATCGAAAGAACACCGATGCCTTCCTCGCCGTTGCCGCGTCGCGATCGCCTGGCAAGGACATCTGGTGCACCGAAGTCGGGAACAGCAATCCGACCCGTCGCAGCATTGTCGAGCCGGTACTTTACATGTCGGCCAAGGGGGTCAAACGTGTCTGCCTCTACGCCTGGGATCATGAGGGCAAGATCGACATGCGCATTTCCCGCCTTGGCGCCGGCACCTGGAATTCAATCGTCGCGGAACTCCGAAGCGGCAGCATTTCGCGGGTCTCCACCATCGGAATGATGATCGGCGCCGTTATCGGCGGAGTAAATGTTTCGGCTTGAAATGCTCAAGACGGACCTGATCGACGGCGGAAGCCGGGGCTGAGGTCCGTCGCCCACGGAACAAACCTTCGCCTTTCGCCCCCAAATAAGAAAACGATTGCCTTGCGAAATGCCCTTTTCGCAGACAAAACTCGCGGCAAATTCAAAGACTGCGAGAATGAAAAGGTTTGTCGCCCATGTCCCAGTTCCCCTCCGTCATCGAAGCCATCGGCAATACGCCGCTGATCAGGCTGAAAAAGGCCTCGGAGCTGACCGGCTGCACCATTCTCGGCAAGGCCGAGTTCCTGAACCCCGGTCAGTCGGTCAAGGACCGCGCAGCTCTCTTCATCATCCGCGATGCGGAGAAGAAGGGCCTGCTGAAGCCCGGCGGAGTGATCGTCGAAGGCACGGCCGGCAATACCGGCATTGGCCTCACCATGGTCGCCAAGGCGCTCGGCTATCGCACCGTCATCGTCATCCCGGAAACCCAGAGCCAGGAGAAGAAGGACGCGCTGCGTCTTCTCGGCGCCGAACTCGTGGAAGTTCCGGCCGTGCCGTACAAGAACCCCAACAACTACGTGAAAGTTTCTGGCCGCCTCGCAGAGGAACTCACCAAGACCGAACCGAACGGCGCAATCTGGGCCAACCAGTTCGACAATGTCGCCAATCGCGACGCACATATTGCGACCACGGCCCCGGAAATCTGGGAAGCGACGAATGGCAAGGTCGATGGCTTCATTTGCGCCGTCGGCTCGGGCGGCACGCTCGCCGGCACGGCGATGGGTCTCCACGCCTTCAACAAGGACATCAAGATCGGTCTCGCCGACCCGGAAGGTGCCGCGCTCTACCAGTATTACACGACCGGCGAATTCGCCTCACCCGGCTCGTCCATCACCGAAGGCATCGGCCAGGGCCGCATCACCGCCAACCTCGAAGGTTTCACGCCGGACTTCTCCTATCGCATCCCGGATAGCGAGGCGCTGCCGATCGTCTTCGATCTGGTGGAAGAAGAAGGCCTCTGCCTCGGCGGCTCCTCGGGCATCAATATTGCCGGCGCGATCCGCCTCGCCAAGGACCTCGGCCCCGGTCACACCGTGGTGACAATCCTCTGCGACTACGGCAACCGCTACCAGTCGAAACTTTTCAATCCGTCTTTCCTTGAAGCAAAGGGCCTGCCCGTGCCACAGTGGCTGACGACGAATCCGAATATCCGGGTTCCGTTCCAGCCCGTGGACTGAAGGTTCAATGCCGACAAGACTGTTGTTTCGCGACGATTTCTATCTTTCGACCTGCGAAGCGACGGTGACCGCGGTGCATGGCGATGGTGCGATCGAACTCGACCAGACCTGCTTCTATGCGACATCCGGCGGCCAGCCGGGCGATACCGGCTTTCTCGAACGCGCCGACGGCAGCCGCATAGCGCTCGATGTGACGGTAACAGGCGAGACCAAGGACATCATCCTTCATCGCCCTTTGGAAGGCGAACCACTACCCGACGTCGGCGAAAAGCTGGTGCTTCATATCGACTGGCCGCGCCGCTACAGGCTGATGCGCATGCACACGGCCTGCCACCTTCTTTCCGTCGTCTGTCCCTATCCGATCACCGGTGCCGCCGTCAGCGAGGACGATTCCCGCGTCGATTTCGACATGAGCGAGACGATCGACAAGGACGACGTGACGGCGAAGCTGATGGAACTCGTCAACGCCAACCATCCCGTCTTCCTGCAATGGATCACGGACGAGGAGCTGGCGGCCAATCCCGGCATCGTGAAATCCAAGAATGTCCGCCCGCCGATGGGGTTGGGCCGCGTCAGCCTTGTGTGCATCGGAGAGAATTCTTCCGTGGACAGCCAGCCCTGCGGCGGCACACATGTCTCCGAAACGCAGGAAGTCGGCGCAATCCATATCGCCAAGATCGAGAAAAAGGGTAAGGAAAACCGCAGGTTCCGAATCCGATTCGGCTCGCCAGACGATGCCTCTTAAAGCATTTCCAGCCAAAGCGGCCCCGCTTTGGCGTCGGACAATGCGACAACAGGAAACGAGAGCCTCAGAGGTGAAAGCATTTCACCGAACAGGCTCGGAGGAATAAGAAAATGACTGCTGACAAGAGCCGCTTCGTGGTCGAGCCAGATTGGGTCGAAAAACAGCTCGGCGCGCCCGAATTCAAGATCGTCGACGCCGCCTGGTATCTGCCGGCGCAGAACCGCAATGGCGCGGAAGAATATGCCGCAGGCCACATTCCGGGCGCCGTCTTCTTCGATCAGGACGTCATTGCCGACCATGCGACCGGCCTGCCGCATTCCGTCCCCTCGCCCGAATTCTTCGCTGCCGAAGTCGGCAAGCTCGGCATTTCAGAGACTGACACGATCGTCGTCTATGACGGCCCCGGCATTTTCACCGCGCCCCGCGTCTGGTGGCTGTTCCGCCTTATGGGCGCCGAGAAGGTTTATGTCATGAATGGCGGCCTCGACGGTTGGAAGCGCGATGGCCGTCCGCTGGAAACCGACCTGCCGGAACCTGCACCGGCCATCTTCACGCCGAATTTCGACGCCTCGAAGATCACGACCTTCGAGGCCATGAAGGACATCGTCGCCTCCGGCTCAAAACAGATTGCCGATGCGCGCGGTGCAGGCCGCTTCACGGCGGAAGAACCGGAACCCCGGGCCGGCATGCGCGGCGGTCATATGCCGGGTGCGAAAAACCTGCCGATGGGCGTCTTCTCTGAAAATGGCCGCTTCAAGTCGCTGCCGGAGATCAAGGAAACAATCGAAATGGCCGGGATCGACCTTTCGAAGCCCGTGGTCACCAGCTGCGGCTCCGGCGTCACCGCCGCCGTCATCACGCTCGCACTGACCTCGCTCGGCCACACCGACAACACGCTCTACGATGGCTCCTGGTCGGAATGGGGCTCCAAACCCGATACGCCCATCGTCACGGGCCGGGAATGAGCAAGATGGCAGCCACGAAGAAGCCGAAGGCCATCAAGGCTCATATCACCTATCTCGAAATGACCGCGCCGCCGAAGGCGCAAATGCCGGTGCCGGCCAACCTGCACACAGCGATCATGCGCGCGGAAAACATACCGCTCGCCTATTACCGCTATCTCTATCGTCAGGTCGGCGCGCGCTGGCACTGGGTCGACCGACTGCGTCTCTCAGACAAGCGCCTGGCCGCCCTTCTGCATAGCGCTGCCAGCTATATCGGCATTCTCTATGTCAACGGCGCGCCCGCGGGCTTCTATGAGCTGCGCCATGAGAGCGAAGAGGTCGTCGAACTCTGTCACTTCGGCCTGATGGAACATGCGCTCGGCCTCGGCGTCGGCAAATGGTTCCTGCTCCAGGCACTCCGCGCCGCCTGGAACCTCAACCCGCAAAAGCTGACGGTCACGACGAACAATCTCGACCACCCGCGTGCGCTCCAGCTCTACCAGATGTTCGGCTTCTCGCCGGTCTCGACCTCGGACGCACTGGTGCGGCCGCTGAGCGATGACGAATTGCTGGAACTGGCAAAACGGGATAGCGGGATGGTGACGGTGACGGAAGGTTCGGGGAAGTAAGGCGTCAGCCGCTGTCACCACGGGGCGACAAGGTTTGCGGACGTCATCATCGCTCACTCCCCGCCGTCATCCTCCGGCCTGTCATTGGCCGTCATCCTCGGGCCTGTCCCGAGGATCTGCCACGAGAGCCAAAACCGGTCGGTGAATGGCTCTCGGGATGACGGTATCCTCACCCGCAACATTCTCCTGCACCGTCGAGCCCGCAGTTTCTTCAGTAGATCCTCGCCACAAGGGCGAGGATGACGGCGAAGGGGTGCAGCCTGTCCTCTCCCCTTGTGGGAGAGGAAGCGATTTCAACATCTTAGCTTCAGCTAAGTGTTAGAAATCGCCGGTGAGGGGTTTCAACGCACACACAGCGTCTGAAATCACCCCTCACCCCAGCTCCTCAGCCATGGCAAGCAGCTTCCGCACGATCTCCGTCGCGGCAGCATCGTCCTTGCCGAGCTTGCGCGCGATAGCCTCGCGCAGATTGAGGAACGCCGCATCGACGCCGCGCGGAAGCTCCGGGCCATCCTTGCGGCCGGGGCCGTGACGCTCCTCCCGTTCCTTCATATGCGCGCACAGCGCCTGGAGCCGCTCGACGATCATTGCCGCCTGCGGGCGGTTTTCATCGAGATGTGCCTTGCCTTCGACAGTGATGGAATAGAGCTTCTTGTTGCCATCCGTCGTCGTCGCGGCATAGCCGGCCTCTTCGAGCAGCGTGAGCGTGGGATAGATGACGCCGGGGCTCGGCGCATAGGCGCCACCGCTCATCTCCTCGATCTGCTTGATGAGATCGTAGCCATGACGCGGCTCGGCCTCGATCAGAGACAGGACGAGAAGCCGGATATGGCCCTGACCGAGCGAGCGCCCGCGCGGGCCGAACCCGTCATCGCCGCCGCCGAACCCGCCGCGACCGGGGCCGCGCCCACCGCCTTCCCCCATGAAACCACGACCAAACGGACCGCGGCCCATCAGCATCATGGCGAGAAACTTTTCGCGCTTGCCGAAATGGCTTCCCTCGCCGTGCTCACGGCAGTGGCGACCGGGACGGCCTTCCCCGTGATGACCATATCGCTCATGGCGCTCATGGCGCTCATGGCGCTCATGGCGCTCATCAAAATGTTCTTGCATGAAAATCTCCTTCAGATGTGTTTTCGATATATCGGAATATAGACCGATTCTTCCCGAGCGCAAGAGTTAGATATAACGAAAATGTATCTTTATATAAAGAAAAGGGCCGGGAGATAGCTCCCGGCCCCGCAAATCAATAACTTAGATATATCGAAAGACTGTCGGTTAGTCGTAGCTTTCGACAAGCTGGTTCATGCTGCGCGAAGGCTCGGTGCAGCCAGCCTCGCCAACAACCCGTGCCGGGACGCCTGCCACCGTCGTGCATTTCGGCACCGGCTTCAGCACGACAGACCCCGCGGCAACGCGCGAGCAGGAGCCGACCGTGATATTGCCAAGCACCTTCGCGCCCGCGCCGATCATCACGCCATCGCCGATCTTCGGGTGGCGGTCGCCGGTTTCCTTGCCGGTGCCACCAAGCGTGACGCCCTGCAGGATGGAGACATTGTCGCCGATGACGGCCGTCGCGCCGACGACGAGGCCGGTCGCATGGTCGAGGAAGAAACCGCGACCGATCGGTGCGGAAGGAGCAATATCCGTCTGGAAGACGCTGGACGAGCGGCTTTGCAGATAGAGCGCGAAATCCTTGCGGCCCTTGCTCCAGAGCCAATGCGCCAGACGATGCGTCTGAATGGCATGGAAGCCCTTGAAATAGAGCACGGGTTCGATGAAACGCGTGCAGGCCGGGTCGCGGTCGTAGACGGCCTGGATATCGACGCGCAGGATCGTTGCCCATTCCGGCCAGTCGGCCAGCATTTCCTCGAATGTCTGGCGCAGCAGAACAGCCTGCATGTCGGGATGATCGAGGCGTTCGCAGATGCGGTAGATCACACAATCTTCCAGCGAACGCGCATTGATGACGGTCGAATACATGAAGGCGGCGAGCACCGGATCGTGCTTCGCGGCGGTCTCGGCCTCGAGTTTCATCGCATCCCAGATGGGATCGACGCTCTTGATGTGGACCGGCTTCAGTTCGCTGTGCGCGGACATGCGCATCTCCTTGCTGGCTTCCTCGGACAGCCAATATATTCCATCCCGATGAGAACTTAAATGGGGTGGGCTCAAATGAACTTAACACAGGCTTTCGCCGGGGGCGGCATCGTGGCGACGCTGGAGAACCATGTCGGCCTGCTCACCATCTCCAACGCACGTCGCAAGAACGCGCTGAACCTTGCCATGTGGCAGGGCGTGACGGAAGCGACCGATTGGCTCGTTGCGCACGACGCCCGCGCCATGATCCTGCAGGGCGATGGCGGCGTGGACTTTTCCGCAGGCGCCGATATTTCCGAATTCGACGAGGTCCGCAAGGATACGCAAAGTGCACTCGCCTACGAAGCCGCCAACAGTGCCGCCTTTGCCGCGATCCGCGAGGCGCCGGTGCCTGTCATCGCCAAACTCCGCGGCATCTGCTTCGGCGGCGGCCTGGGGCTCGCAGCGGCGGCCGACATCCGCATCGGCGACGAGACGGGCCGGTTCGCGGTGCCCGCCGGCAAGCTCGGCCTCGCCTATCCGGCAGATGCCATGGCGGATATCGTCGCGGCGCTGGGTCAGGCGACGGCAAGGCTCGCGGTGTTCACGGCGCGGCAGTTTTCGGCGAGCGATCTTGGCGGGAGCGGCCTCCTGACGATGCGGGTGGAGAGCGCAGCGCTGGACGGAACCGTGGAGAAGATCGCGGCAGACATCGCCGCCAATGCACCCCTTTCCATCCGCGCCTCGAAGGTCGCGATCCGCGCTGTCGTGGCGGGCGATGCAGCGCTTCAGGCCGAGGCGGCGCGGCAGGGTGCGGCTACGTTTGACAGCGCGGATTATCGCGAAGGACGTACAGCCTTTGCGGAGAAGCGGAAGGCGGTTTTCACCGGTAGGTGACAGCACATCCTCTTCCCTTGTGGGAGAGGATAGCCTGCCCCAAGAGCCGCAGGCGATTGGCTTGGCAGGCTTGGTGAGGGGTGTCGGAAGGTCGCAGCAAGAATGCGCCCCCTCACCTGGAAAATCTAGCACTTAGCTGAAGCTAAGATGCTGATTTTCTTGTCCCTCCCACAAGGGGAGAGGCAAAACCTCACGAATGTTTGTGCAGAAACTCCAGCGCCGCCTTCTTGAACACCCTGTCCCCCACGGCCAGCATGTGGTCCCGGTTCGGGATGTCCAGCGCCTCCGCATGCGGCATCAGCATGGCAAGCTCCTGGGGCGAACCCGCAATGTCGTCCCTGGTGCCGACCCCGATCAATACCGGCATGTCGATCTTGGCCATCTGCTCGGCGCTCAGCAGGTCGCGCGAGGTGCGGATGCAGGCGGCGAGCGCCAGGCGGTCGCTCTTGGTCTGGTCGGCAAAGGCGCGGAACATGCGGCCGCGCTCGTGGGTCACGTCATCCAGCGAGGGCGCAAGCAGCGCATCGGCAATCGGGTCCCAGTCGCCT
Source organism: Limnomicrobium aquaticum (assembly GCF_040545545.1). Lineage (NCBI taxonomy): Bacteria > Pseudomonadati > Pseudomonadota > Alphaproteobacteria > Hyphomicrobiales > Rhizobiaceae > Limnomicrobium > Limnomicrobium aquaticum. The sequence goes on along the minus strand of NZ_JBEPMB010000001.1, from coordinate 749,135 downwards.
ACCCCGGTCACCATCCCGATACCGAGCCCGCCGAGGATGACGGTGCGGATGCGATGCGGGAAGGCCAGCGCTGCAAAGGCGGTGATGCGCGCGCCCATCGAATATCCCATGACATGGGCTTGCCGAATGCCGAGATGATCGAGCAGCGCGATCGCATCGGCGGCCATCAGCGGCACATGGTAGCGCGACGGCTCATGCGGCTTGTCGCTGCGGCCATGGCCGCGATTGTCGATCGCAATCACGCGGTAGCCGGCATCGCCCAGTGTCTTCAGCCAGCCGGGATGCACCCAGTTGACCAAGGCAGACGAGGCAAAGCCGTGGATGAGCAGGATCGGATCACCCGCCGGATCGCCCTCGTCGAAAAAGGCAAGCTTCAGCCTGTCATGCTGGAAGGAAGAAAATGCGGGGGCGTTGAGATGCAAGTCAGGGCTCCACAGGCAAACGAACGGGGCTTTGAGAATGCTCCTTACCTATTGCAGTTTCTCGAATTCGCAAGCCTCTTTCGACAACCTTTGCCTGAAGATCGATCTTGCAAATTTGATCAAGTCATACGTAGATGCCAGCTGAAAACTGTCATCCGGAGCCTTCCCTTGTCTTCATCAGACCACAAGCAATCACCCGCCAGCCCCTCCCATGTCTATGCCGCCATCACGGATATGAACGGCATCTTCCGGGGCAAGCGCGTGTCGGCAGAAAAGCTCGACAAGCTGAAGAAAGACGGCATCCGCATGCCGATGTCCTCCATCGGCGTCGACATCTGGGGCACGGATACGGCCGGCACGCAGCTCACCATGGAACGTGGCGATCTGGACGGCATCTGCGAGGCAACCGGACGCGGCGCGCTCGATCTCGGCATGGATGGCCCGGTCCTGCCGCTCTGGATGTGCAAGGAAACCGGCGAACCCTATTACGCCGATGGTCGGCATCTCCTGCAGCTCGTGCTCGACCGCTACAAGGCGGCGGGGCTGACCCCTGTCGTGGCCTCCGAAGTCGAGTTCTACCTTCTCGATGCGTCCAGTGATGGCATCGCCCCTGCCCGTCCGCAGGTCGGCGGCCCGCCGCGAGAGTTCGACAATATCTATTCGCTCGAAGAATTGAGCGATGCCGGCCCCTTCATCGATGATCTCTACAGGACCGCCGCCGCTGCCGGCATTGAAGTCGATGCGACCATCGCCGAAGGTGCGCAGCGCCAGTTCGAGTTCAACCTGATGCACCAGCCCGACGCGCTGAAGGCGGCTGAGAATACGCTCTTCCTCAAGCAGATCATCCGCAATGTCGCACGCCGGCACGGTTATCTGGCAACCTTCATGGCGAAGCCCTACCCGGACAAGGCCGGCAGCGGCTTGCATATCCACTTCTCCATGCTGGACGAAAGCGGCCACAACGTCTTCGACGACGGCACGGAAAAGGGCTCCGACATCATGCGCGCCGCCGTCGCCGGGCTCATGGACAGCATGGCCGATGCTACGCTGATCTTCGCGCCGCATCTCAATTCCTATCGCCGCCTGTCACCCGGCGGCCTTGCGCCAACGACGGTGGGCTGGGGCTACGAGAACCGCACGGCCGCGATCCGCATTCCCGGCGGCCCCCATGCGGCGCGGCGCATCGAGCACCGCGTTGCCGGCATCGACACCAATCCCTTCCTCGTGCTCGCGACCATTCTCGGCGGCGCGCTGGATGGCATTGCCCGCATGCTGACGCCGCCGGAGCCCGTCACCAGCAACTCGCACGAACTCGACCTGCCGAAGCTCGCCAGGGACTGGCGGCAGGCGCTGGAGCGCTTCGAGACGGCGGAAAGCATGAAGCGCATCCTGCATCCGGAATTCGTCACCTGTTTCGCCGCCGCCAAGCAGCAGGAACAGGATGTCTTTGCTGCGCAGGTGACCGATCTTGAGATCGCCACCTATCGCCTGAGCGTCTGACCCGGAGCCCGCAAAGCCATGGCCGAGACCTATTGCGACTCCTATTACGCCGCGACCCGTAGCCCGATTGCCCCATTTCCCAGGCTCGATAAACGGATCGAGGTCGATGTCGCCATCATCGGCGGCGGCTTCACGGGTGTTGCAACGGCGGTCGAACTCGCCGAACGCGGCGTCTCCGTCGCACTGCTGGAAGCCAATGTCATCGGCTGGGGCGCATCGAGCCGGAATGGCGGGCAGATCACGGGATCACTCTCCGGTGACAAGGCGATGCTGAAACAGTTCGCCCGCAAGCTCGGCCCCAAGGCCGAGGATTTCGTCTGGGATCTGCGCTGGCGCGGGCAACGCATCATTCGGAACCGCGTGGAGAAATACGGCATTCAGTGCGATCTGAAATTCGGCCATATGCAGGCCGCCTGGCAGCCGTCGCATATCCCCGAGCTGGAAGCCATCTATAAAATGGCGGTGGCGCGCGGCATGGGCGGTGAGGTCGAGATGGTCTATGGCAAGGCCGTCCGCGACGTCATCGGCACCGACCTTTACGCCGCTGGCCTCATCAACCGGCGCAACATGCACGTCCACTCGCTGAACCTCTGCCTTGGCGAGGCCGATACGGCGCGCCGTCTCGGCGTTCAGATTTTTGAGGACACGAAGGTCCTCGATATCCGCCATGGCAAGCGCGTCGAGCTGGTGACGGCGGGCGGTTCAGTCGTCGCCGACAAGGTCCTGCTCGCCGGCAATGCCTCGCATCATCTGGAACGTTTCAAACTTGCCGGCATGCTCTTTCCCGCCTCGCTCGGCATCGTGACGACGGAGCCGCTGGCGGAAGACCTCGCCCGCGCCATCAACCCGCAGGACATCGCGGTCTACGACACTCGCTTCGTCCTCGACTATTATCGCCTCACCGCCGACCGCCGGCTCCTCTTCGGCAGCGGGACGAACTACACCGGCCGCGAGACGCCCAATCTCGCCGACCAGCTCCGCCCGGCGATCGAGAAGACCTTCCCGCAGCTGAAGGGCGTGCGCATCGATTTCGCCTGGCAGGGACAGGATGGAATCACCATCAACCGCATCCCCCAGCTTGGCCGCATCCGCGACAATGTCTTCTATGCGCAGGGCTATTCCGGCCACGGTGTCGCCACCTCGCATATCGTCGGCGAGATCATGGGGCAAGCGCTCACCGGAAACCCGCGCGACTTTGACATCTTCGCCAGCGCCTGGCATTGGCGGCTTCCGGTCGGGCGGACGCTCGGCAACACCGCCCTCGCCATCGGCATGTGGTATTTCCAGCAGATGGAAAAACGGCGCTAAGTTTCCGCCCCAAACTTGGCACAGCCCCCTACACTTTTGTGCAGTGCCGTTATAATGTCCGGCCAAATCCTGATTTGACATCACAGCAGAGCGCATTCGGAGGCATTCATGGCCGGTCACACCATTCCCCACTTCCAGAACGACGGCGGCCATCGCGTCATCGAGGTCGGCGTGAAGGAATTCATGTGCACGGGCGCATCCGTCCCCTTCGACCACCCGCATATCTATATCGACATGGGCGCCGACGCTGAGAAGGTCTGCTCCTATTGCTCGACGCTCTTCCGGTACAATCCGTCGCTGAAGGAAAATCAGACCAACCCGCCCGGCTGCGTCTTCCTCGTCAAGGCTGCCTGACACTGTTGCCGCGAAAATCTGCAACGGATTTCGCGTCGGCAAGCGCGTTGTAAAATGTGAGCCCTCGCGGCAGCGCGGGTCTTTCCTATCGGACAGGCAGGTGGCGTTATGGCCGTCCAGTCAGCAATCGTCGTGGGAGCAGGCGTAGCGGGATTGACCGCAGCGCTCTCGCTCGCAGAGATTGGCATGCGCATCACGATCATCGAGCAGTCGGCTCAGATGAGCGAGGTGGGCGCAGGCCTGCAGATTTCCGCCAACGGGGCACGCGTCCTTGACCGGCTCGGTGTTCTTCCGCTCATTTCCTCGCAATGGCTGCAGCCGGACTGCGTGACACTGGCCTCGGGCGCGACGCTTGCCGATCTCGCCTCGGTCCCGCTTGGCCGCTTTGGCGTGGCACGATGGGGAGGTCCCTATGGCGTGCTTCATCGGGCAACGCTCCAGCAGGCGCTTCTCAAGAAAGTCGAAGACAATCCTTCCATCTCGCTGATGCTGGGAACGCGGATCGACAAGCCTTCCAAGGAAGCGCTTGAGGCGGAGGCCGGCATGAAGGCCGACCTCTTTGTCGGCGCCGACGGTGTCTGGTCGAAAATGCGCACGCTGGTCGAAGGTGCAGGACAGGCCAAATTTTCCGGTTTTGTCGCCTGGCGCTTCGTCATTCCGGAGCAGGATGCGCCCGCTTTCATTCTCCGCAATCGCGTCACCGCCTTTACGGGCCCCGACGCGCACATGGTCTGTTATCCACTCAAGGATGTCGGCGCGATCAATCTGGTCGCCATCTCGTCAGGCGAAGACCCCGGACACGCGTGGTCGATCAGCCCGACAGACGAACAGCGCCGCGAATTCGTAAGCCGCGCACTTGCCGGCTGGAACCATACGCTGTGCGAAACCCTGCTGGCTGCGCCAAAGCCGACATGGTGGCCGCTCTTCGGGGTCAGCGACGGGCACTGGACCGACAACAGCGATCTGGTGCTGATCGGCGACGCTGCCCATGCGATGCTCCCCTTCGCCGCCCAGGGCGCCGTGATGGCCATCGAGGATGCTTACGATCTTGCGGCTATGGTCAGGACCATGCCGATCGGGGCCGCAGTCCTGCGCTATGAAGCGGTGCGGCGGGCGCGTGTCGCAAAGGTTCGCGCACGCGGCGACTTCAACCGCTTCGCCTATCACGCCCGCGGACCGATCAGGCTCGCTCGCGACGCCGTCTTCGCGCTCAGCCCGCCGACGCGGCTCGCCGCCAAGCTCGACTGGATCTACGGATACAAGGCCGGCGAGCAGCCGGCCTGATGGAACTCAGCGTTCAGCGTCCAACGGCGGCTGCGGCGGCAAAGCCGCGCTCAAGATCGGCAATGATATCCTCGACATTCTCGAGCCCGACCTGCAGGCGGATGACCGGCCCCTCCTTCGGAGCCTTGCAGACCCGTCGGTCGCCGAGCTTGACCGGCACCGCGAGGCTCTCATAGCCGCCCCAGGAATAGCCGAGGCCAAAGAGCTTCAGCGCATTGAGAAAGGCGGATGACCTGGCCTCGAACTCACCTGCATCGTCGACCTTCAGCACGAAGGAGAAGAGCCCGCTTGCGCCCTTGAAATCGCGTTTCCACAGCGCATGGCCGGGGAAGCTCGGCAGAGCGGGGTGCAGAACGGCCGCCACGTCGGCCCTGCCCTCCAGCCATTGCGCAACCGCGAGTGCCGAGCGCTGATGATGCTCCAGGCGGACACCCATCGTGCGCAGGCCGCGCAGGATCTGATAGGCATCGTCCGGGCCGACGCAAAGACCGAGCGTGGTATAGGCTTCCTTCAGCGCGGGCCAATGCTTGGCATTTGCCGACACCGTGCCGAGAAGCACATCCGAATGGCCGGACGGATACTTGGTCGACGCGTGAATGGAGACATCGACGCCGAAGTCGAGCGGCCTGAAATAGATCGGGGTCGCCCAGGTATTATCGATGGTGACGATGCAGTCGTGCCGATGCGCGACCTCGACAATGGCAGGCACATCCTGCATTTCAAGCGTATTGGAGCCCGGAGCCTCCAGATGGACAAGCCGCGTATTCGGCTTGACCAGAGCCTCGATGCCGGCCCCGATGTCCGGATCGAAATAATCCACGCTCACCCCGAGCTTCTTCAGCATCCCGTCGCAGAAGCGGCGCGTCGGGAAATAGACCGAATCGACAATCAGCGCGTGGTCCCCGGCAGACAGATAGGCCAGAAGCGGCAATGTCACCGCGGCAAGCCCCGAAGGCACGAGAACCGTTCCGGCCGAGCCCTCCAGCGCGTCGATCGCCTCGCAAAGCGCATCGGTCGTCGGCGTCCCATGTGTTCCGTAGGTGTATTTCTGTTGACGCTCCGGCGGCGCATTCAGCTCTTCGGCGCTTGGGAAAAGCACGGTCGATGCATGCACGACGGGCGGATTGACGAAGCCGTGATACGCATGCGGATCGTTGCCCAGATGGCCGAGCCGCGTGTTGATGCCTGCCGTGTCGAGAAATTCTTTCTTGCCTGCGCTCATTCTGTACAAACTATCCAATTCCGGCGGACCGGCCACCCTGCCATCGCGCCTCAATTTCACTCGTGCCACAGCGGGCCGGAAAATCCTGTTGCAGCGTGTGACAGTTTTGGAGAGGCATGACGGGATGGTCAACCCCCGCAAGTCACGGCGATGTGTGCAAGGCCGCAAACATAGATAGGTTTCTATATTGAGCAGATGAAAAGAATTTCTGCGGCAATTCGCATCAAAGCGCTGTGGCGCTGCCTCCAGATTAGGCATCGGCCGAAATTTGACCCGATTTTGGAAAAAATGTGGCGACCCGACTTGACCATCGGATCGAAACCGCATGGAATAATCCGGCTCACTCCGGGAGGTTTGTGGGCACCGCGCCGGTGGCTGGGGAAATTCGCCTCGCGTGGTCAAGGGTTTCACCGACAAAGAAAAAAAGGTTGAAAAACAAATGAGCAAGAAGCTTCTGTCCGCCGTCATCGGCACGGCCCTTCTGGGTCTGACCGCCCACACGGCTTCTGCCGGCACGCTCGACACCGTCAAGAGCAAGGGGTTCCTTCAGTGCGGCGTCAACTCCGGTCTTGCCGGCTTCGGCTTCCCTGATGCAGCCGGCAACTGGTCCGGTTTCGACGTCGACTACTGCCGCGCCGTTGCTGCCGCCGTCTTCGGCGACCCGACCAAGGTCAAGTTCACGCCGACAACCGCCAAGGAACGCTTCCCGGCGCTGCAGTCCGGCGAAATCGACATGCTCGCCCGTAACACGACCTGGACGATCGGCCGCGACACCGCGCTGGGCTTCCTCTTCCGCGCCGTCAACTATTACGACGGTCAGGGCTTCATGGTCCGCAAGAGCCTCAACGTGAAGTCGGCTCTGGAGCTTTCGGGCGCTGCCGTCTGCGTCCAGTCCGGCACCACGACCGAACTGAACCTTGCCGACTATTTCAAGTCGCATAACCTGCAGTACAACCCGGTCGTCTTCGAAAAGATCGAGGAAGTGAACTCCGCCTACGACTCCGGTCGTTGCGACGTCTACACGACCGACCAGTCGGGTCTTTACGGCGTTCGCCTGACGCTCTCGAAGCCGGACGATCATATCATCCTGCCGGAAATCATCTCCAAGGAGCCGCTTGGCCCGGCCGTTCGCCAGGGCGACGACCAGTGGTTCAACATCGTTTCCTGGACGCATTACGCCCTGGTCACTGCTGAAGACTTCGGCATCACCAAGGCCAATGTCGACGAAATGCTGAAGTCGCCGAACCCGGACATCAAGCGCTTCCTCGGCGAGGAAAAGGACCAGCATGTTGGCAAGGATCTCGGCCTTGACGAAAAGTGGGCCTATAACGTCATCAAGGCTGTCGGCAATTACGGCGAAGTCTTCGAGCGCAACCTCGGCGGCAGCTCGCAACTCAAGATCGCTCGTGGCCTGAACGCCCTGTGGTCGAAGGGCGGCCTGCAATACGCTCCGCCGATCCGCTGATACGCACACTGCCAAGTCGGAAGGCGGGTCTATCCCCGCCCTCCGCATCTCAGAGCCTAGACAAGATTGCCCATAAAAACAGGGCAACGGGGGAAAAAGGCAATGGCCGCAAATATCACGGAACCGGTCGGCGATGACCGTCCGCGTTCATCACTCCTTTACGATCCGATGGTGCGCAGCATCCTTTATCAGGTGCTGACGGCGATCATCTTCGTTGCGCTGTTCTGGTGGTTCTGGAGCAATACGCTCGAAAACCTCCGCCGCGCCAACATCGCCTCGGGCTTCGGCTTTCTCAATGGCCGTGCGGGATTCGACGTCGGTCAGTCGCTGATCGCCTATACAAGCGACGCCACCTATCTGCGCGCGCTCTATGTCGGCTTCCTTAACACGCTTCTGGTCGCGTTCACCGGGATTATCACGGCGACAACCATCGGCTTCATCGTGGGTATCGGCCGGCTTTCGCACAACTGGCTCATTGCCAAGGTGTCGCAGGTCTATGTCGAAGTATTTCGCAACATTCCGCCGCTGCTGGTGATCTTCTTCTGGTACAAGGGCGTTCTGGCGGTCCTGCCGCAGCCGCGTGACTCCGTCCACCTGCCCTTTTCCATTTTCCTGAACAACCGTGGCCTCGCATTTCCGAGACCGATCTGGGGCGACGGCACATGGGCGATCCCGATCGCTTTTCTGGTCGGCATCGTCGCGGCGGTCGTCGTGTCAAAGTGGGCGTCGGCCCGTCAGGCGCGCACAGGCCAGCCCTTTCCGAGTGGCTGGACCGGCTTCGGGCTCATCATCGGCTTGCCGGTCCTGACCTTCCTGGCGCTCGGCGCTCCGCTCAGCTTCGACTATCCCGTCGCAGGCAAGTTTAACCTGAGCGGCGGCTCGGTCGTCGGTCCCGAATTCGTCTCGCTCTATCTCGCGCTGTCCTTCTACACGGCAGCCTTCATCGCCGAAATCGTCCGCTCTGGCATCCGCTCTGTTGCCAAGGGGCAAACGGAAGCGGCCTTCGCACTCGGCCTGCAGCCCGGCGTGACCACCCGAAAGGTGATCGTTCCGCAGGCGCTCCGGATCATCATCCCGCCGCTGACGAGCCAGTATCTCAACCTGACGAAGAACTCGTCGCTGGCCATTGCCATCGGCTTCTCCGATCTGGTGGCGGTCGGCGGAACGATCCTCAACCAGTCTGGCCGCGCGGTAGAAATCGTTGCGATCTGGATGGCCATCTATCTGTCGATCAGCCTCGCCACGTCGCTGTTCATGAACTGGTTCAACGCCAAGATGGCACTGGTGGAGAGATAAGATGGTCGATATGTCTTCCCACTATGTCCGCAGCCAGATGCTGGCTCAGGAAGCTCCGCCGTCGAACACGACGGGGCTTGGAGCCTGGTTGCGGCAGAACCTCTTCGCCACGCCCAAAGACGCGGTTCTGACGATCCTCGCCCTGCTTGTTCTCGCATGGCTCATACCGGATGCGGTGAACTGGCTCTTCATCAAGGCCGTCTGGTCGGGCGCCGACCGAACGGTCTGCGCCACGACCGAGCAGGTCGGCGGCATCCAGCCAGCCGGCTGGTCGGGTGCCTGCTGGGCTTTCGTCCAGTCGCGCTTCAGCATGTTCATCTTCGGCCGATATCCGCTCGAAGAACGCTGGCGGCCGATTCTCGTCGGGGTAATGCTGGTGGCGCTGCTCGTGCCGATGCTGATCCCGAAGGTTCCGCGCAAGGGGCTCAATGCCGCCCTGCTCTTCGTCATCTTCCCCATCGTCGCCTTCTATCTGCTGCTGGGCGGCGTGTTTGGGCTCAGCCATGTGGAGACAGCGAACTGGGGCGGGCTGATGGTGACGCTCATCCTGTCCTTCGTCGGCATCGCCGTGTCGCTGCCGGCGGGCATTCTGCTGGCGCTCGGCCGACGCTCGAAGATGCCGGTGATCAAGACGCTTTGCATCATCTTCATCGAGGTGATCCGTGGCGTACCGCTGATCACGGTCCTCTTCATGGCCTCGGTCATGCTGCCGCTCTTCCTGCCCGCAGGCGTTAACTTCGACAAGTTCCTGCGCGCACTGGTCGGCGTGTCGATCTTCGCGGCCGCCTATATGGCGGAAGTCATCCGCGGCGGCTTGCAGGCCATCCCGAAGGGACAGTATGAAGGCGCAGACTCGCTGGGTCTGGGCTACTGGCAGAAAATCCGCCTGATCATCCTGCCGCAGGCGATCAAGCTGGTCATTCCGGGCATCGTGAACACCTTCATCGGCATGTTCAAGGATACCTCGCTCGTCATGATCATCGGCATGTTCGACCTGCTCGGCATAATCAACCAGAGCTTCTCTGATGCGTCCTGGGCGACGCCGGTGACGCCCGTCACCGGTCTGATCTTCGCAGGATTCATGTACTGGCTCTTCTGCTTCGGCATGTCGCGCTACTCCGCCTTCATGGAGCGGCACCTCGACACCGGACACAAACGATAAGAAAGGGAACCCAAATGGCCCAGGCACAGAAAATGACGGTCTCCGCAACGGACGTGGCCGTCGAAATCACCAACATGAACAAGTGGTACGGCGACTTCCACGTACTGCGCGACGTCAATCTCAAGGTCATGAAGGGCGAGCGCATCGTCATCGCCGGCCCGTCCGGCTCCGGCAAGTCCACGATGATCCGCTGCATCAACCGTCTGGAAGAACACCAGAAGGGCAAGATCGTCGTCGACGGCATCGAACTCACCAACGACCTGAAGAAGATCGACGAGATCCGCCGCGAAGTCGGCATGGTGTTCCAGCACTTCAATCTCTTCCCGCATCTGACCATTCTCGAGAACTGCACGCTCGCGCCCATCTGGGTCCGCAAGATGCCGAAAAAGGAAGCCGAAGAGATCGCGATGCACTACCTGAAGCGCGTCAAGATCCCGGAACAGGCCAACAAATATCCCGGCCAGCTCTCCGGCGGCCAGCAGCAGCGCGTGGCAATCGCCCGTTCGCTCTGCATGAAGCCGAAGATCATGCTATTTGACGAGCCGACCTCGGCGCTCGACCCGGAAATGGTCAAGGAAGTGCTCGACACCATGGTGGGCCTGGCCGAAGAAGGCATGACCATGCTCTGCGTCACCCACGAAATGGGCTTTGCGCGTCAGGTCGCCAATCGTGTGATCTTCATGGACCAGGGCCAGATCGTGGAGCAGAACTCTCCGAACGAGTTCTTCGACAATCCGCAGCATGAGCGCACCAAGCTCTTCCTCAGCCAGATCCTTCATTGAACGATCGCGGTGGAAGACCGTGGCCGAAGGCCTGGGATTGCGAACTCTTTGACGACATGGAAGGCTCCCCCTGCGGGAGCCTTTCTTTTGCTGGCTACCTGTGGTCGACATTACGCGGAACGGCCGAAATGCACGCCGCACGATATTTGCCTTGAAGACCTGGAAATCCATGTCTGCCAGCTGAACGAATCCTGCTATCAACGGTAGCATCGACCATGGATACTTTCAGAGTTTGCGAGGCCGCCTTGTTCTCGATCATCATGCCGAGCCATCGCCCGCTGGATGGCGCGCTGCGCTCGCTGGAGAGCGCGCTGCAATTTGTCGAGAAACGAAACGGGCTCCTGATCGTATCCGACAATTCCGGTGACGCGCGCAAGACAAAGGCCCTTGTCGGCTGCTCGCCAAACCTTCTTTATTCGATCCCGTCAGACATGAGCGCGCAAGGCAATCATGTGAATGCTTTGCAGATGGCGACGACCGATTTCGTCATGATGATGGGCGACGACGACGAGATTTACGAGGCCCCCGATCAGTCGCCCTTCGACCTGTCGGCGCTGCCGGAGGATTACATCGGCGTGAAGCCCCTGATTGCGGTCACCAATGCAGAGGGGCAGATCAAGCGGGTCAAGGATTTTGCGCTGGAGCAGAATACACCCAGCGAAAGAATGTTCGGCTACAACGAGAAGTCTGGTGGAGACAATTCCGCCTTCTACAGCATCTATCGGCGGGTGCCCTTCTCGAACCTCATGAACCATTTCTACGCCCGACACCCGACGAAGGCCGGAAACGGGGACTGGGCATTGGCCTACACGCTGTTTTCCTACGGCAAGCTGGCCTACGATCCCAGCACGATCCTGAAATACAATTTTCACAAATGGGATTCCGAACAACAGGTGCAGGCACAGGTCGACGCAATTTTCGCTGCCGCTAAGCTCGATGAAAGAGCAAGGCATTACCGGCAATTGCTCATTTATCTCGACATCATGATCATGTCGCACAGTCATGTGTCACCGCTTGGGAAGGTCGACAAGGCCGATATCGCTGCCAATGCGGGACGGTCGTTCCTGCGAGGCTTCCAGAATCGCGTTCTTCAAGACCAGGAGACATACGGTCCCGAAGTCGTGGCAACCGTCGCCAGCTGGATGGCAAATGCTGCGCAGAATGCAGACGACGACCTCAAGCGCGCGATCGAACTGACCGGGTTCATCCAGCCTTCGCTGCCGGACGCCTACAGGGCGTTTCTCGACGCCTCGCAACCGGCTTGATACCTCAAAGATCGCAGCGTTCACGCAGCGCCACCTGCCGGAGTCAAAAAAGGCCCGGACATGCCGGGCCTCGTCATGCACACAGATGAGGCCGTTCAGTTTGCCGAGGCAAAGGCGATGGACTGCGCCATTTGCGTGGCGCTGCGGCGCTGGTCTTCGGTCGCGACAGAGAAAGCCTGCTCCTGCAGATCCTGAACCCAGGTCCTGTCGTCAGGCTCACAGTGATCAAGCGCAGCAGTCAAATAGGCAAGGCCACGTACCGTCTGGCCCTGCTGGAAGAGCAGGCTGCCGAAGAGCGCCGTTGCACCGACATGGCCCTTCTTGCGCGCATGGTTCAGCCACTTCATCGCTTCCAGCGGATCGGGCTTGCCGCCCTGCCCGGAGAGGATCATCTTGGCGAGCTGGAACTGCGCTTCCGAAACCCCGAATGTGGAGGCAACCTGGAAATAGAGCTGACGCGCTTCGGACGGATCCGCCTTCACGGGGCTGCCCGGAATGCCGTTCAGATAATAGTGCGCCAACGCCATCAACGCATTGATGAAATAGCCGGTATCGGCCGAGCCGGGCTCGATGCCCTTGCCCGCGATGTCGCTATACATCTTGAAGGCTTCGAAATCGTCGCGCGTCACGCCGTCGCCGTCGGCATACATGTTGGCCAGCGCCCAGCGCGAGCCTGTATGACCCTTCTGTGCAGCATAACGGTAGGCTTCCACGGCCTCGGATTTCTGGCCGGCCTTGTAAGCCTTGAAGCCGAACTTGAAGAGGTCGAACGGTCCGGAATCCTTGCTGACGCCCGAATTCGGATCGAACGCGTAGCATTGATTGAGGGGCATGATAGACAAGGCGGCAAACAGCCCGGCGACCGCCGGCGTTGCAAACCTCAACGCTGTCTTTACCATGATGTCACGCATCTCCCGTCACGCACATGCGCCCGTCGCCAGTCATCAGCAAATCCCCGTTCACAGGGACGCGAAAAACCAACCCAGGCAAGCGTCCGGAACAAACCTCTTCGGTCCTCCATCGCGCGCCTGTCGGCATCGAACTCAAAAATGCGGCCTGGTTCATATTGTCCTTGAGGTGCGCCCTCCGCATCGTCCTTCCCGCTGACCCTGCGGGAGTGAGGCCAATGCGCCTGAATCTCAGAGCGCCCTTTGCTATGTATAAGCTGCTCCTGCTTTGTGGCGGGAAATGGACAAATTGTAACGGGGGACCTGCAGCGGCGCGCGATCTCGCGAAAACTGTTGCTGAATCGTCACATTTTCTGACAGACGAATGAGCAAAAAGAAACCCGGCGGGAGAAATTCACGCCGGGTTAAGCCTTTATTAACCTTACCGAAATCTCAACCGGCTTCGGCAATGCGCGAAAGTGCCACGAGCAGGCTCGCCTTCTGGCCTTCCAGCTCGGCGAGTTTCTCGCGCTCTGCTTCGACAAGCTCCGGCTTGGCATTCTCGACGAACTTTTCGTTCGAAAGCTTTGACGAAATCTTGGCAATATCGGCCTCGACTTTCGCCAGCGCCTTCTCGAGCCGCGCCTTCTCGGCCACGAGATCGATCAGGCTGCCGAGCGGCAGGCACACCGTCGCCTCGCGCACCACGATCTGGGCAGCCCCCTTCGGCGCATGATCGGCGAACGAGATCGCCTCGACGCGCGCCAGACGCTGCACGGCCGCCTCATGACGGTCAAACCGCCCCTCGGTGAGCGAATGCGCGCCCACGACGACGAGCGGAGCTGTCGCTGCCGGCGGAACGTTCATTTCCGAGCGCGCGGAGCGGATGCCGGAGACCAGATCGATCAGCCAGTTGATTTCATCAGCAGCCGCATCATCCTCGAAGTCCGGTGTCGGCCATTCGGCATGGCAGAGAAGCTGGTTGCGCGGTGCGCCTTCGGGAGCCGTCACCGCCCAGAGCTCTTCCGTCATGAAGGGCATGAACGGATGCATGAGCTTGTAAGTCTCTTCGAGAACATAGGCAGCCGTCGCCTGCGCTTCCGCCTTCGCGCCCTCGTCCTCGCCGTTGAAGATCGGCTTCAGCAGCTCGAGATACCAGTCGCAGAACTGGTTCCAGACGAACTTGTAGATCGCGCCGGCCGCATCGTTGAAGCGGTAGGACGTGATTGCCGCCGTCACGTCGCGCGCTGCACGCGAGAATTCGGTGAGGATCCAGCGGTTGACGGTAAGCGCCACAGCTTCCGGCACGAAATGCGGATCGGCCGCGCCAACGCCGTTCATCTCGGCAAAGCGCGTGGCATTCCAGAGCTTGGTGCCGAAATTGCGGTAGCCGGCGATACGGGCCGGGTCGAGCTTCACGTCACGCCCCTGCGCCGCCATGATGGCGAGCGTGAAGCGCAGCGCGTCCGCACCGTATTCGTCGATCAGTTCAAGCGGATCGATGACGTTGCCCTTGGACTTCGACATCTTCTGCCCGTTCTTGTCGCGCACCAGTGCATGGACATAAACGGTGTGGAAGGGCTCGACCGGATTGCCGTCCTCGTCCTTCATGAAATGCAGGCCCATCATCATCATGCGGGCGACCCAGAAGAAGATGATGTCGAAACCGGTGACGAGAACGTCGGTCTGGTAATACTTGTCGAGTTCCGGCGTCTGTTCCGGCCAGCCGAGCGTCGAGAATGGCCAGAGCGCGGAAGAGAACCAGGTATCGAGCACGTCCTCGTCGCGGGTGAGAATTTCGCCCGGCTGGAAGTTCTCAAGCTTCTCTTCGACCCAGGCCTTCCACGGGCCTTCATGCGAGATGTAATGCTGGATGGCGGCGTGCAGCGCCTCTTCCTCGGTCTTCTCGACAAAGACCTGCCCATCCGGACCATACCAGGCCGGGATTTGGTGACCCCACCAGAGCTGGCGCGAAATGCACCATGGCTGGATGTTTTCCATCCACTCGTAATAGGTCTTTTCCCAGTTCTTCGGCACGAACTTGGTGCGGCCTTCGCGGACGGAGGCAATCGCCGGCTCGGCCAGCGTCTTGGCGTCGACATACCACTGTTCGGTCAGACGCGGCTCGATCGGAACGCCGCCGCGGTCGCCATGCGGAACCATGTGCTTGTGCGGCTCGATCCTGTCGACAAGCTCCAGCGCCTCCAGCATCTCGACGATCAGCTTGCGCGCGGCAAAACGGTCGAGCCCCTGCAGCGAGGCGATCGTGTTCTTCAGTTCCGCCGTGTCGGCGAGGCCTTCCAGAAACTCCTCGTTGCCGTCGATATCGATCTTTCCGTCAATGGAGAGCACATTGATCATCTTGAGGCCCTGGCGCTTGCCGACCTCGAAGTCGTTGAAGTCATGCGCCGGCGTCATCTTGACGGCACCCGTGCCGGCTTCCGGATCCGGATATTCGTCCGCAACGATCGGGATCAGGCGGCCGGTCAGCGGCAGAACGACATGCTTGCCGATCAGCGACTGATAGCGCGTGTCGTCTGGATGAACGGCAACGCCGGTGTCGCCCAGCATGGTTTCCGGACGGGTCGTTGCGACGACCAGATAGTCGCGCGTTTCGGTAACAAGCGTCTCCGTGTCCTCGTCATAGCGGACGGGATGTTCGTAGGTGACGCCCGGCTCCAGCGGATAGCGCAGATGCCAGAGATTGCCGTTCACCTCGACCTGCTCGACCTCAAGGTCAGAGATCGCGGTCAAGAGCTTCGGGTCCCAGTTCACAAGGCGCTTGTCCTTGTAGATCAGACCTTCTTTGTAGAGCGTGACGAAGACTTCGAGAACGGCGGCAGACAGCCCCTCGTCCATGGTGAAGCGCTCGCGCGACCAGTCGCAGGAGGCGCCGAGACGCTTTAGCTGGTTAAAGATCAGCCCGCCCGATTCGGCCTTCCACTCCCAGACCTTCTCGATAAAGGCCTCACGGCCCATGTCGCGGCGGCTCGGCTGCTTTTCGGCGGCCAGCTTGCGTTCGACAACCATCTGGGTCGCGATGCCTGCGTGGTCCATGCCCGGCTGCCAGAGCACGTCCTTGCCGCGCATGCGCTCGAAGCGCACCATGATGTCCTGCAAGGTATTGTTGAGCGCATGGCCCATATGCAGTGAGCCGGTGACATTCGGCGGTGGGATCACAATGGTAAAGCTGTCCGCATCCTGCCTTGCATTCGCGCCCGCGCGAAACGCGTCTGCAGCGTCCCACTTCTTGGCGATTTCCGGCTCTACGCTCTTGGAATCATAGGTTTTGTCAAGCATGGCGGGTCAGCTTCTTCATGAGTTATGCGTGGGGCTTGTAAACCGGATGCACATCATGAAGTCAACAAAAAAGCCATTCCGTGACAAAGCACGGAATGGCTATCCGACAAGCGTTATCCCACCCCTCCAGAAGGCGTCTTTTCGTCCGGGGTCAACAGGACGACGACACGGACAACGGACCGTCGGTAATCGATCTTTTTGTCGCATAGGACTATACTCATGTTTAGTCCTTGTCGCCAAGTCCAATTTTTAGTTCGGCATATGAAGTATTTCTGTCAGCCGGCGATATACGCCTTGATATGCTCTGCCTCATTTTCGATAGCACGAATATGAGCCTTCACCACATCGCCAATCGAAATGATGCCGATCAGCCGGCCGTCCCGCTCGACAGGGATGTGGCGCGCGCGCCGGGCGCTCATGAGTTGCATGAGATTGTCGACGGTCATATCCTCGGTGCAGCGATAGACATTTGACCACATGACATCGGCAATCTGCCGATCGAGGCAACCTGCACCGTGATCGGCAATGGCGCCGACGATATCACGCTCCGCAATGATGCCGACGATACGCCGGCTGTCATCCACCACCACAACCGCACCGATATGTCGCTTGTGCAGCACGTTTGCGACTTCGGCAACTGTTGCCGAAGGGCTCAGCGTGACGACTTCGTTACCCTTTTCACTCAGTATAGCTTTGACGTTCATTGGCTTCTCCCAAATCCAATGCCACATTCGCTCTCGCGATTGAAAGACGAGCACTCCTCCTGCCGGTCTTTCAATGAGACGATGGTGCTACGGACCGGCTCGCATTGCAAGTTTTTCCGCCCGATATGCTTTATCGGGCGGTGCCACGCACGGGATCGAACAGCGGAAACAGTAGAAATCCGGCAAGGAACCCGCCGAGATGCGCCTGCCAGGCGATGGCCTGTGTCTGCCCCGGCGCGCCGACCCCCAGGCCCGCCAGCACGACATTGGCGATCAGCCAGAAAGCGATGAAGAGCAGGACCTCCCGGCTGCGCAGCGTCTCGATGATGGAAAGTCGCCGCTGCAGCGCCGAAAGGGCAGGATCGCGCATGCCGCCACTGCCTGACCACACGAACCGGCAGGCAGCGCCGGTGAGACCGGATATGGCACCGGATGCCCCGACGAGCAGAGTTTCGGCACCGAAATTGGCAAGATCGAAGGCGAAGGCAGCTGCGACAGACGTCAGCACCCAGAAGATCGCAAACCTCCAGGCACCGATTCGCAACACGACGGGCGTTCCGAAGATCGCAAGCCAGATGTCGTTGAAGATCAGATGCTCCCAGCCGCCATGCAGAAAGGCATAGGTCACCGGAGATGTCAGCGCCGGCAGCCATTCACCGGAGAGCGAACCGCCAAAACGGGCCGGAATGAAACCGCCATAGTAATAAAGCGTCTGCACTGCAGCATCATCGAGAATCCAGCTGACGAGAACTTCGATCAGAACCGTCACTGCGACGACGGCAACGATGGCGGGTGGCACGTTGAACAGCGGTTCGCGTTGCGGCGGCGCGGGCTCGCCTCCCCACGGACCGACCGGGCCCTGCTCACCAGTCGGGTCTGCCGAGGCAGCTTCGCGCTCATCGTTCATGTCGTACCTCTGCTTCGCTCCGTCACTATGGCATCAATTACGGATCGCGGCGGCAAAAGAAAGTCGGTTTCCCAGAAATTCCAAGCGAGAAAAACGGCCGGCCAGAGAACCAAGTATTAACCGAACCGAGGCTATTGCTAAATAAGCAGAAATTTGGGTTTGCAGGGGAAAGATGGACACGACGCCGATCGCGCACAGCCGGGTGCCCATGGCCAACGACCAGCGCATGTTCCAGCGCGTGTCGGTGAGCCTGCATGGTCGCATGCTTTCCGCATCCCGTGAAGAATACGATTGCGTCGTCGTCGACATGTCTCCGGGCGACGCCCATATCGAGTCCGAGGCCCGCGTCAACGTCGGCGACCGCATCATTGCCTATATCGACCACATCGGCCGCATCGAAGGCGAAGTGCTCAGCCTCGGCGCCAAGGGGCATTTCGTCATTTCCGTGAATGCGACGGAACGCAAGCGCGAAAAGCTCGCCGCCCAGCTCACCTGGATCGCCAACAAGCACGAACTCGGCCTGCCCGAGGATCGCCGCCACGAGCGTCTCGCACCGCGCAACAACCGCTCCGAGATCGTCCTTGATGATGGCCGCGCCTATCCCTGCCGCATCATCGATCTTTCGCTTTCGGGCGCTGCCATCGAGATTTCCGTCCGCCCCGCAATCGGCACCGCCGTCCAGCTCGGCAACATGCGTGGCCGTGTCGTACGCCACTTCCAGGAAGGCGTGGCGATTGAATTCTCGGCGCTTCAGACGAAGGAATCGCTCTCCGCGCTGCTCTGACAAGCAATCCCATTTCGACACATCTCGAAGCCGGCTTGAGACATCTCAGCCGGCTTTTTGCTGTCCGCTGTCCTTTCCTGGGTCAACAATGTCCCGGAACAGATCGTTCAAATTTTAGTCAAATTCGCCTCAAGCTTTATTCATATTATATTCGAATTTTATTCTTATTTTCCGAAGTATTGATCCGAATTAGACTGAAAAGTTTCGCGTGATATAAAAAACTACCTGCTATTGCTCTTCTCACAACGGGAGAATAGCAATGCAAAAAACAATAAGAACAGCGCTTGCCGCACTCGCCTTCACCGCAGCCGGCACCGTCAGCGCCTTCGCCCTGCCCGCCAACATGCAGAGCCTCGGCGCGACCAATCCGCCGGTCGGACATTACGACTATTGCAAGCGCAATCCGTCGGACTGCCAGCCGAATACGGACGGCCAGCAGGCCTACCATCTCGATGAAGCCAACTGGAAAACGATTCTCCGGATCAACTACAACGTCAACACGACGATCAAGCCGATGACGGACCAGGAGCTTTACGGCGTCGAGGAATACTGGGCGATCCCGACAACGGCCGGCGACTGCGAAGATTATGCGCTCCTGAAGCGCAAGCTCCTGCATGATGCAGGCGTTCCCTATTCCGACCTGCTGATGACCGTCGTCCTGCAGCCGAACGGCGAAGGTCACGCGGTACTGACCGTCCGCACAGATCGCGGCGATTTCGTTCTCGACAACATGCGCACGAAGGTTCTGCTCTGGTCGGAAACCGAATATCGCTTCCTCAAGCGTCAGGCCACGGACAATTCCGCCCGGTGGGTCAAGCTCGACGACGGTCGCGCCACATCCACTTCGGTCGGCACGCTTCGCTGATACCGTTCCCGGCGAGCATCGGAACGCGGCCCGGGGAAACCCCGTCAGGGCCGCGTTTCTCTTTTCATGGCAGGTGAAATACGCGTCGCACCAGCGTCAGAACGACATAGCCGTAAAGGAGCGCCCAGCCGGCTGCGGCAGACCATCCCGTGATCTGTTCGCCCGCCGTTTCCTCGCCCGAGCGGAAACCTTCGACCAGACGCGTGGCAAACAGCCCCGGCCCGCAGACCAGTGCGGAAGACCAGAAAACAACAAACCGGCCCGCCGGGCCCACATGCCCACGCCCGGCGTGAAGCTCCGCGCGCTCGGCAACAAAGCCGGAAAGTGCCAGCGGAATGGCAAAGCCGGTCAACAAACACAACACAAGATCGGCAAAATTCATCATTTGTTAACCCTATTCCAACAGGGTTGAGCGAGCAAGAAACGTGCCGCGATTTTCTGTTTCTTTCCGGAACGAATTCGCCACGAAACAGGCTGGAAGCCGGCGCGTTGGACAGGGGGCGTGCAGAAATGGCACAGGACATGATCGATTCTGCTCCAATCCTTTCGGCAGGCCTCGTCCGCAAGGCAGTCATTGGCGCCATCGTTCTCGGCTCCCTGACGGTCGGCGTCAGCTATGCAGGCAAGTGGTACGGCAAGCGCATTGCCGTCGGCGAATATTCGGCCAGCACGACCGCCATCGACATCACGATCGGCCCGGACCGCCTGAAGCTTCCGGAAAACGCGATCCGCTTCCCCGAGCAGCGTTTCTCCGGCAAGCAGGAACAGGTCAATCTCGCGCTGCAATGGCCCGAGATGAAGGGCTACGATTCGTCCAGCGCCAAGCGCTTCTTCGATATCTCCAACGCCAGTTCGTTGATTTTCCTGCAGATGTCGCAGTCGATCATGACGCGCGACATGTCGGGCCGCGTCGCGCCGATCTATTCGCGCCTTTTCGATGGCGCGGCGGAACAGGGTCCGGGCGGCCTCTCTCTGCACCGCTTTCGTCAAGGCTCCGGCTATGGCGACGAAGTCCTGCTGACCGATCCGAACGGCGGCGCCGAACCCTATGCCGTGCGCTGCGTCCTCCCGGCCACCCCCACCCAGTCCACCGGCGCGGATTGCCAGCGCGACTTTCTCGCCGGCTCCGATCTCAGTGTCCAGTACCGATTCTCGGCCAGCCTCCTGAAGGACTGGAAGACACTGGATGCAGCGGTTCGCACTTACGCCACCGCCCATCTGGCAAACTGATTTCACTCTTCGAACTGCCCTGAGAAATCCGTGTTTCCGCGCCTTTCAGGCATGCGCAATGCTGCCCGCTCGGCAGCATCGGCGCAGCCAAAATCCTCAACAAATTGAGCGAACTCGTAAACGCGCCATTCATCATAAACCGATTGGTAACGCTATCCGACTAGTGTCTCCCAATGGCGCTGAGGAGGGATGGCGCCGCCAAACAGGTGAGCAATTCTTGTAAGAGTAAAAAGTGGCAATGCTGAAAAACTCCCAGAAAAAACGTTCGACGACCGGCGGTTTCGCAGGTCTGTTCCGGAAGATCGCTCTGACGATCGTTGCAGGCACGTTTTTTGCCGCCAGCACCGCCTATGCAGCCAAGCAGGCTGGCATCGTCATCGATGCCAATACGGGCAAGGTTCTCTACAATCAGGATTCGGGCGGTCTGCGTTACCCCGCATCACTGACGAAGATGATGACGCTTTATCTCGTCTTCGAAGCACTGAATTCCGGCAAGCTGACCAAGTCGACGCCGATCACCATGTCGGCAGCAGCCGCAGGTCAGGCTCCGACGAAGCTCGGCGTGCGCGCCGGCGGCACGTTTACCGTCGAACAGGGCATTCTGGCGCTCGTCACCCGCTCCGCCAATGACGTCGCTTGGGCCTTTGCCGAAACGCTCGGCGGCTCGGTTCCGAACTTCGGCAAGATGATGACGGCCAAGGCGCGTTCGCTTGGCATGCGCAACACGATCTACGTCAACCCGAACGGTCTGCCGGACGATCGCCAGCTGACGACGGCCCGCGATCAGGCGATGCTCGGAGTCGCGCTGCGCCAGCATTTTCCGCAATATTACAGCTATTTCTCGGTCCGCTCCTTCCGCTTCGGCAAGCAGGTGATCGGCAATCACAACCATCTTCTCGGCCGTGTCGCCGGCGTGGACGGGATCAAGACGGGTTACACACGCGCAGCCGGCTCGAATCTCGCAACGTCCGCACGCGCAGATGGTCACTCGATCGTCGTCGTCGTGCTTGGCGAGCGCTCCGCCGGCGCCCGCGACGCCCGCGTGACGGAACTGGTCAAGCGTTATCTCCCGCAGTCCTCGAACGGGCGTGGCAACTTCGTCATCGCCCGCTCCTCGCCCGCCGCTCCGCAGCCGCTTGCCATCCCGGCCCCGGTTCAGTCGGCTGCAGCCATGGCCTCGAAGCCGGTGGAAGTCGCTTCCGCAAGTGCCGACCTGCCGCCTGCCGCCGTGCCGGCACCGCCCGCCGAGATCAACCGCATCGATCAGGCCTTCGGCGATGCTCCGCGAAAGCAGGCTGTGGCGGAAGCGTCGAACGATGACGATGAAGACGCCTCCCCGGTCAAGACCGCCTTTGCGGCGCCGCAGGCCAAAAGCCCGGCCAAGGCCGTGAGCGAGACCGAAGAGAAGGAAGAAAAGGAAGTGGCCAAGTCGGTCTCCAAATCTGGGGACGACAGCGAGGACGAGGACGGCGTGGACAATGTCACCACCGCCTCCACCTCGCGCTCCAAGGACAAGGGCTGGACCATTCAGGTTGGCGCAGCGCCGAGCAAGGAACTCGCAGAGGGTCTTCTCGACAAGGCAAAGGCCAAAGGCGGCAAGGTATTGCGTTCCGCCGATCCCTATACGGTCGCCGCGGTTTCCGACGGCGCCAAAATCTACCGCGCCCGCTTCAGCGGTTTCCGCGGCCAGGACTCGGCAGTGAATGCCTGCAAGGCGTTGAAGCGCCGCGGCATCAGCTGCTGGGCAAGCCTGGAGTAGAACTCATGAGTTTCGTGCGGCCCATCAACGTCGTTCCCACTGATCTGGCTGCCGCACAGCCGATATCCCGCGTCGCGACACGTGTTCGCCGCGCCGCTGGACCATCAACGACCCGGAAGCCCGCGACCCCGCGGCCTACCCTCGATTTTTACCGTGTACGAGGCCTGTCATGTCGATGAACGAAAATTTCCAGGGCACCGAGACCAGCGGTCTTCGCCCCTTCCGCAACATGCTGCATCCGCTGCACGAAGCGGCGATGCGTCTGGCCAGCGCCGGCGGCAAGGCGCGCACCCGCGATCTCGTCGCGATGCTGCTGAGCCATGGCGCACGCGCCTGGCGCAGCGCCCAGCCGAAGACGCAGATCCACCTCTACACGACCGCCCCGAACGGCCGTCGTCCGGTTCGCATCCGCCTCGGCTGAGATTTTCAGGCGCGAACCTGCCACCAATTGCCGTCTTCCGAGACCGGCTCGATGCCGCCCGCGTCAACCTTTGTGAGAAGGTCGCGGGCGCTTTGCGTTCCGATCACAGTCTCCGGCGCGTAATCGCAAAGCGGGATCAGCACGAAGGCGCGTTCTGCAATGCGCGGATGCGGCAAAAGCAACCGCTCCGCATCGCTGGTGACCCCTTCATAGGTCAGAATGTCGATATCCAGCGTGCGCGGCCCCCAACGCTCGATGCGCACGCGGTTCATCTCCTTCTCGAGAGCAAGACAAAGGTCAAGCAGCGCGTCCGGCTCAAGTGTAGTCTCAATGAGCGCGCAGGCATTGAAGAACCAGTCCTGGTCCGTCTTGCCCCAGGGCGGCGTCCGATAGAGCCGCGACACGGTCGCGACGCGACAGTCCGGTCGCGCTTCGATCAACTTCAACGCGGCAGCCATATTGGCGGCCGGATCGCCAATATTGCCTCCGAGCCCGAGATTGGCTCTCCGGAAGCGTGGCTCAGGGGACATGCGTCACCGTGACTTCGACATAGTCGAGCACGCCCGGAACCGGCGCGTTCGGCTTGCGCACGGTGATTTCGGCACGCCTGATATGCGGGAATTTCGCGCAGAGCCCGGTCGCGATATCGGCCGCCAGCGCCTCGATCAGATAGCGCCGCTGACCCAGCACAACCGATTCAATCACCTTGAAGGCGACGCCGTAGTCCACCGTGCCGTCCAGTTTATCGTCCTGCAGCGGCGCTTCCGCCTCCACATCCAGCCGCGCGTCGACAAAGAAACGCTGACCGAGAAACGCTTCCTCATCGAAAAAGCCGTGGCGGGCGAAGAACGCACAGTTCTTCATGTAGATCGTATATTGCTTCACCGGATCATCCTTCTGAGGCGCCAAGCCCGGATGCAATCATAGCATCCGTGACCGCCAGCGCATCCCTGCTGCTTGCGACATCGTGCACCCTGAACACGCTAGCCCCCGCAAGCCGTAATATCGCACTCGTCGCTGCCGTTGCGACATCGCGTTCCGCGGCCGGACGGCCCGTGACATCGCCGAGGAACCGCTTGCGCGATGTGCCAGCCAGCAAGGGCAGACCAAGTCCGTGCAGCTCTTCAAACCGCCGCATCAATTCAAGATTGATTGCCGCCGTCTCCTTGGCGAAGCCGAAGCCGGGATCGAGCACGATGCGCGAACGTTCGATCCCCGCCTCATCAGCAATTTTCAGGGAGCGGGCAAAAAAGGCTCGCTGGTCTTCAATGACATCGGGCAGAACCACCCGCTCGCGACCCGTATGCATGATGCAGACCCCGGCGCCCGCCTTTGCGGCAACATCGGCAATCTCCGGCTCGCGTGTCAGGCCCCATACGTCGTTGACGATATGCACGCCGGCAGAGAGCGCCGCCGCAGCCGTTCCGGCGCGATACGTGTCGACGGAAATGACCGGACCCTCGCGGCCAAACCGATCCGCCAGCGCCGAGATGACCGGCAGGATGCGCCGCCGCTCCTCCTCGGCATCAACGACGGCAGCGCCGGGCCGCGTGGATTCCCCGCCGATATCGAGAATATGCGCGCCCGCCTCCGCCAATCGGAGCGCCTGGTCGATTGCATCTCGGGTGGTCGAGAACTGTCCGCCATCGGAAAAGGAGTCCGGCGTCACATTGACAATCGCCATGATCAGGCCACGGGGGCCCAGCGTCAGCGAACGGCCATGCGCCAGGGGCCATAGGCGCGGCTCGAAACGGGCTCCATTCAGCATCCAACACCCCGGAATTAAGGCTTTTGCAACACCTGCGGCAGAATCGCGGCATCTTTAGCTTTTTTTATTGCTCTCCGCCCCGCTATGCAGCAAGCTCGGCTCAAAGACAATAAACGGGGACTGTGCTGATGAATTTTGTTTCGGTATGGGCGTCTTGGCGCGTAATTGCCTTTCTGGGAACCGTGCTATGCGGCTTTGTCGCATTGGCCTCTCTGGCCAAGGCAGACACAAGCGTTCGCAAGTCCACCGTCTACTTCACCGTGAGGGGCAAAACGGCCTCCGAACTCGACAGTGCGCTATTGCGCAACGGTCCCCAGGCCGGAGGCATGGCGCGTCACCCCGGTGCCGCTCAGATCAAATTCTCCGGCGATATCAAGTATAGCGAAGCGAAGGGCCGTTGCTCAGTCGCTGCTGCCCGCGTCAACCTGAACCTCAAGCTCATCCTGCCGAACTGGAAGGATCGCAACGGCGCCCCGCGCGGCCTCGCCGTTCTGTGGGATTCACTGGCCGGTGACATCACGCGCCACGAAGAGCGTCACGCCGAAATCGCAACCCAGCATGCCCGCCAGATGGAACAGGCACTGAAATCTCTTCCACCGCAAAAGACCTGCGAGGCCATGCAGGCGCTGGTTTCCACCACCACCGACAAGCAGATCGCCCTGCACGACGAAGACCAGCAGCGCTTCGACGCCATCGAGATGGCCAATTTCGAAGCCCGCATCATGCGGCTCGTGAAAGAACGTCAGGCGCAGATGCAGCAGGCAAGTGCCGCGCAGTGATGGAAGCCGGCGCGTGGCTGAGACAAAGAAAAAGAAAATCAAGATTCACGAAATTGATTCCCTCGGCGCGCATCGGGGATGGGAATGCGTCAATTACAGTCGCCTGCAGCCGGATAAATTTGGAATAACACCCAAGATTTCTTGGCCGGATGGGAAGTTTTCAGTCACTGCAGGCCCTTGGACCCTTCCTGTATTTGTCGAACCTCCGCACATCGTCATAGATAGGAAAATCCGCCGCCCGGATTGGGATGTGCAATATAAAGACGGGTGTCTCTTTATTTCGGGGAAGTTCAGAAACCTGATCAAAGAAGTTGCGCCCGATACATGTGAATTCCGTCCATGTGTCACGGAATTCCGCAATGGCGAACAGGGACCGGAAATATGGCTTTGCTCACCGATAAAAGCGTTTGCTCAAACCATCGATCTAGTCAAATCACACGTGCAGGTGAGTGGTTACGGTTTTTATATGAATCCGGGCATTTTCGACAGGATGAGGCTTTCTTTTGTTGAAACTGAAATGGTCGAAGTTCATCTTTTCCGCATCGCCGAGATGTCAAACGGAATATTCTGCGACGACTTCTTCAAGATGAAATGCAGAGAGGCGGGAATAAAATCGATTTCCTTCAAGGAAATCGGCGAGCTTCCCGCTAGCTGAAATTACACCGCATCTAAAAACACCGGCGGCCTGGCGCCTGTTCATTCCTAGCAGCGTCGGGCACGACTGCAATGTCGTCGTTCACACGATTGACGTACTCGTTGCCCCAACCTTGCGCGAGGCTGATGGCGTCAACAGGCAATCACCTGACAAAAGTTGCAGTGGCAATGCCGTAACTCTTGAGTTACATTAACTGCAATGAGCGTCCGAGGCAGGCCCCACGCAATGCGTTGAGAGCCTTAGCCACAGAAGACGGACCGGCGCCGTTGGCACCCATTTTGACGGAAAAGCCGTCGCGTTTCAGTCTTGTCGATGCCGCGCGTTGAACTGGCGGCGAAGTTGCCGGAGCCTGATCACGAGCCTGATCACTCTGGGCAAGCGGTTGCGATTGTGCGCAACGAAAACGAAATTCGATCCGATGGCCGCGCGGGGGAACATGCGGTTTCGGATCCGGGGATATTCCACCTTCTCCTGGCGCGCGTCCTTTGACGACAGGGCGCATCCTCCCTCGCCCCTGGCGCGCCCGCCTGGCCTCGCTTGACGGTTTCCGCAAGCGAGGCTTTTTTTGTCCGCAAATGAGGCGAACGCCGCCTGAAACGCTGATCGTATCAGGCCTGCTTTTCCGGCACGCGCACGACGAGACCGTCAAACGCATCCGACATCTTGATCTGACAGGAAAGCCGCGAGGTGGGGCGCACGTCGAAGGCGAAGTCGAGCATGTCTTCTTCCATCGGCTCCGGCGAACCGACCTTTTCAGACCACGCCTCGTCGACATAGACATGACAGGTGGCACAGGCGCAGGCGCCGCCGCATTCAGCCTCGATGCCCGGCACGGAATTGCGCACGGCATTTTCCATGACCGTCGAACCGGACTGCGCATCAATTTCGAACGGCGTTCCGTCGAACGCGATGATTGTCAGCTTTGGCATGGGAAACCTGTATCCTTCAAAAATTCGCCCCGCTCCGGATCGAAATCCGCGCGAGGCGATGTCCTGCCGCAGGGCGGACCATACGGCAATCTCGTCTGCGTCATAACAGAACGATCACTCGTCCCGATAGACCTTCTCGCGACGCTCGTGACGCTCCTGCGCCTCGATCGACAGCGTGGCGATCGGCCGCGCGTCGAGGCGCTTCAGTCCGATCGGCTCGCCCGTCTCTTCGCAATAACCGTAAGTGCCGTCTTCGATCCGCTGAAGCGCCGCGTCGATCTTGGAGATCAGCTTGCGCTGGCGGTCGCGGGCACGAAGCTCGATGGCACGGTCGGTTTCGGAGGAGGCACGGTCGGCGAGGTCGGGATGGTTGGCGCTTTCTTCGGCGAGGTGGTCGAGTGTCTCGCGCGCTTCCCGGAGAATTTCATTCTTCCAGTTGATCAGCTTGGCCCTGAAATAGGCCTGCTGATTGGGATTCATGAACTCCTCGTCTTCAGAAAGGACATACTTGCTAAGTTCGATAGTCTCACTCAACGCGATTCTCCTGGAGAACATCACTTTCAGCGGGTGTATAGCCACATTGGAGTCACAGTTCAAGCAAGGAATGCCGGCTTTTACACCTTGATGAGGATAAAACCGAAACGCCTAAAATTTCGTCAAGCTTTTGAATAGGTGTGACAATTTCATGACCAGAATCGCACCCCTCCCCGAGCCGCGGCGCCTGGACGGGCATGAGGCCGCACCATCTTGACACCCCGCACGCACTTTGCACCTTTCGACCAGCTTGACCCGCTTCGAGCCGCAACCTAAATTTCGGCCTCCCGCAGTCTGATCGGCGCTGGCCTGTCTTCAAGCAGACGGACGGCGGATAATCGGGCGGTTCCGCTCTCCATTCGGTCCGTTCGACATTGGCGGGCCCAAGCGAAGGTCCATGCAGTCACATTCTCCTGCCGCCAGCCGGCTCTTCCTGCTCAGACACGCACAAAGCGCCTGGCCGAGGCCCGGCGAGCGCGATTTCGAGCGGCAACTGGACCAGACCGGCCGCGAAGAGGCCGAGCGCATCGGCCGAGCCGCTGCTGGAATGGATATCAGCCCGACCATGCTGTTCTGTTCGCCTGCGGAGCGCTGCCGGCAGACCGCCGCCGCCTTCATCTCGGCCATGGAGCATGCACCGCATGTGACGCTCGACCCTGACCTCTATAGCGAGGGGCCCGAACACTACCTGACCCTCTGCAATGACGTGGAACCGGGCAAGAGCCTGATGATCATCGGGCATAACCCGATGATCGAGGAGACCTTCCACCGTCTCGCCGGCATAAAGGCGGCAAACGCACACATCCCGGCAGGCTTCCCGACCGCAGGCCTTGCTGCCTTTGCCCGCACAGACAACGAGCCCTGGCGGCTGGAAACACTGCTCACGCCCTGAACCACGTGAGGCAGTTCAGGCCGGCGCCGGTCCGATATAGCGCGATTGCGGACGGATCAGCCGTCCCACCTTGTCCTGCTCCAGAACATGCGCCGTCCAGCCCGCCATGCGGCCGGCCGCAAAGACATTGGTGAAGCTGTCACGCGGAAAACCCACCGCCTCCAGGAGCAGCGCCGTGTAAAACTCGACATTCGTCTGCAGGGAACGCAATGGCTTACGCTCGGCCAGCAACGCTAGCGCCTCGACCTCGACCTTTTCCGCAAAAGCAATGCGTCCGCCCGTTTCGCGCAGGGCCGCCACGGCCCGCTTCAGTGCATCGGCCCTAGGATCACGAACCCGATAGATCCGATGCCCGAACCCCATCAACCGCTCGCCGCGATTGAGCGCATCGGTAAGCCAGGGAACGATATTCTCCTCCCGGCCAATAGCATCCAGCATGTCGAGAACCGGCCCCGGCGCGCCGCCATGCAGCGGGCCCTTGAGCGCACAGAGACCGCCGATCACCGAAGAGAACAGACCGGCCTGTGTTGAGGCAATGACGCGGGTCGCGAAGGTCGAGGCGTTGAGCCCGTGATCAGCCACCGTCACCAGATACGTCTCCAGCGCGCGCACCCTTTCCGGCCCCTGCTCCACACCATGCAGCATGCGCAGGAAATCGGCCGCATGCCCTAATCCGGGTTCCGGCTGGACGGGTGCGAGCCCGCGACCACACCGGGCAATTGCTGCGGCAAAGACGGGCACGGAAGCGACAGCCACCAGATGGTGACACTGCGGTTCAGCATCCGGCAGGCGCGAAAGAAGCAGCCGCAGCGCCTCGACCTGCGACAGCCCTTCCAGTGCCGGCAGCGCCGCCGTCATGCGCTCGAAAGCGGCCATGCGCGCAGTACCGAGCCGTTCGCGGATCTGCGTCTCATCGAGGCTTTCCGGCCCCAGATCGCGCCAAAGAAGCGCAAGAACCGCCTCAAAAGACCAGTCCGCCAGTTGCCCAAGTTCATGACCTCGCAGGACCAGCCGGCCGGCAGCGCCGTCGACATGCGACAGGACGGTCTCGGCGACGAGCACGCCTTCAAGGCCGGGCGTAAAAACATCCCCGGCCGGAGACTCAAGGGATTTCAAGGGGATATTCATGTGTTAACCTCGCGACAGGACCCGTGTTGACGAACACGATCCTGTCAGCGAAGATTATATAGTCAATCTTGATTCAACCAATCAATGTGTATTCAATGGCCGCTCACGATCAATATATCGATGCAGAAACCGCTGCCGAGCTGCTCGGCGTCAGCCGCGCCACGCTCTATGCCTACGTGAGTCGCGGCCAGATCCATACATCCGGCTCGGATGGCGATCCACGGCGCAGGCTTTATAGCGCCCATGACATTGACGAACTCAACAAACGCAAGTCCGTCGGCCGCCGTCCCCGAGCGATTGCCGAAACGACGCTCGACTGGGGCCTTCCGGTTCTCCCCTCGTCGATTTCGCTGATCGACGAAGGCCGGCTCTATTACAAAGGCCGCGACGCGACCCGCCTTGCGGACACCGCCACGCTAGAGGAGACGGCTTGCCTTCTCTGGGATTGCGGCAGGATCGATCCCTTCGCCGACCCGGCCAACATACCCGAACGCCTCGACCCATACCTGACAAATCTCGTTCGCACGCTCCCGCTCACCGAACGCTGTCAGTCTCTCCTGCCACTGGTCGCGGCTGGCCGCACGACGGCGTGGCAGCGGAGCGCACGCGCGCTATGGCCGGGTGCGGCTTCTCTTACCCGAGCGATGGCGGCGGCGGCAAGCTGCACATCGGTCGATGGCATGCCCGTCCACAAGCATCTGGCGCGCGAATGGGATTGCGGAGAAT
This sequence comes from Limnomicrobium aquaticum, assembly GCF_040545545.1. NCBI lineage: Bacteria > Pseudomonadati > Pseudomonadota > Alphaproteobacteria > Hyphomicrobiales > Rhizobiaceae > Limnomicrobium > Limnomicrobium aquaticum. The sequence continues at coordinate 718,807 of NZ_JBEPMB010000001.1, read as the reverse complement.
TCGGCGGCGAACTCATCCGCCGCGCCCTTGTGCTGCTGGCCGATCACGAGTTGAATGCCTCTGCCTTTGCAGTGCGCGTCGTCGCCTCTACCGGCGCGTCGCTCGGCGCATGCTTGAATGCCGGCCTCTCGGCGCTGAGTGGCCCCATGCACGGCGGAACGACCAGCCTCGTCGAGCTGCTCTTCGATGACGTCCGCCAGGCCGGCGGCGCGGCAGCCGCAATCGAGACACGGTTGAGGCGCGGCGATGGCGTCCCCGGCTTCTCGCATCCGCTTTACCCCGAAGGCGATCCGCGCGCCGAAGCAATCCTGCCGCTCCTGCCGCGCGAGGCCAATCGCGATGACCTCATCGCCGTCATGGAAGACACCGCCGGCAAACGCCCCAATATCGACTTCGCGCTTGTGTCGCTGCGCCGCGCGCTCGGACTGCCACGCGGCAGCGCCCTTGCGATGTTCGCGGTCGGCCGCTCCGTCGGCTGGATTGCACATGCGCTCGAACAGAATTCGGAAGGCGGCCTCATCCGCCCCCGTGCGCGCTACATCGGACCCGCGCCGGAAGACTGATCGCAGATAGGCAGCCGTTCAGAGACAGCAGGTGCCAGCGCAACCCGTTGAGCCAGGGGATATCGCGGCACAACCATACACAATCTATAATTTAAAGTTGCATATAGATATAATCTTTAGTTGAAAACAAGGATGCAATTCTGAATAGCTATGCGGAATTCCTCAACCAAAAGGAGTCCGCATGCGCCTCGCCACCCTCTCCGCGTTCATTCTGATGACCATCGGCCTTGCCGCCTGCGACGAGCCCGGCCTCGCGGTTCACGGCGATAGCACTGCGCTCGCCTCCCGCAGCGGCCTGGCCAAAATCTGGAATTTTCATCCCTCCTGGGACACGCGCCGCTGGTGGGTCATTGTCGGAAAGTCTTTCACGCCGCAGCGCACGCCGTACAATGACGGCGTCGGTGGCCAGACGATGCAAACGATGCGGGACAAGATGCTGGCCGATAGCGATCACCGCGCGCTCCCGACGGTGATTTACGATCGCCGCAATGACAATGAAGACCCCGCCCAATATGTCGCCACGCTGAAAGAAGCCGTTGCCACGCTGTCGACGCGCGATTTTCTCATCCTGCCGCAGGTGCCGCGCTCCGCGGGCTCTCCCGAGACGCCCGAACAGATCGCCGCCATGGCGGAAATCGATCGGCAGGTTTTGTCACTCTGGCCGGACAACACGTTTTCTCCATCTGACCGTAAGGCATTCCTCGCTGAACTAGCGCCGGACGACACCCGCATCGACGGGCTGCACCGCAACGAAAAGGGTCAGGAGATAGAAGCCAGATGGATCGGCGGCTGGCTGCATGCGCGACTGGATAGACCATCGTCTGACAGCGCAGAATCAGGCACGGTCTCGAGGATGCCAGCGTCCAGCCCGCACTCATGAGCGCGCCGCGGGCCGCTCATCGATTGAACACCCGGCGCGCGTCACCTATATCAGCACAATGACCCCGCTGATATGCGAGCCCGCATGGCCCCTTCCCTGACATCGCTGACAGACGACATGCTGATTGCAGCGGAGAACCTCGCCGATCTCGGCAAGGGCATCATCAATCCCTCGTTGCGCCTTGGCGTCACCGGCCTCTCACGCTCCGGAAAGACGGTTTTCATCACGGCGCTCGTGCACAATCTTGTCCATGGTGGCCGTTTGCCGCTCGTGCGTGCACTGCATCAGGGGCGCGTTTCCTCCGTCCACCTTGATCCGCAGCCGGACGATGCCGTGCCGCGCTTTCAATATGAGGACCATGTCCGCGACATGGTGGAGAAACGCATCTGGCCGGACTCGACGCGTTCGATCTCCGAACTGCGCCTCACGGTCCACTATGAAAGCGCCAGCGGCTGGAACCGTTTCTTCCGCCCTGGCACACTGAATATCGATATCGTGGACTATCCCGGAGAATGGCTGCTCGACCTTCCGCTGCTGGGACAGGATTATTCCGAATTTTCGAAGAACGCGCTCGCGCTGTCCCGCTCCGACATTCGCGGACCGCTGGCGCGCGAATGGCTGGGACTGGCCGAGCGTATCGATCCCGCCTCACCGGCAGACGAACTCGTCGTGCGCGACATGGCGCAGGCTTACGCGGCCTATCTCAGGGCCTGCAAATCCGACGAACGCTCGCTTTCCATGCTGCCGCCCGGCCGCTTCCTCATGCCCGGCGACCTCGAAGGCTCGCCGGCGCTGACCTTCGCGCCGCTCATCATGCTCACCGACGGCTCCGCGCCGAAGGGCTCCTATCAGGCGATGATGGAGCGCCGCTTCGAGGCCTACAAGGCGATCGTCGTGCGCCCCTTCTTCCGGGATCATTTCGCAAGGCTCGACCGCCAGATCGTGCTGGTCGACACGCTTCAGGCCGTCAATCGCGGCCCCGAGGCGTTGAAGGATCTCGAACATGCACTGGGTGACGTGCTCTCCTGCTTCCGCGCAGGCAAGGGCAATCTTCTCTCCTCGATCCTGACGCGCCGCATCGACAAGGTGCTGATCGCCGCCACCAAGGCCGATCACCTGCATCACGAAAGCCACGACCGGCTGGAATTGTTGACCCGCCGTCTCGTCTCCGGCGCACTCACCCGAATCGGCATGTCGGGTGCTGGCATCGAAACCGTCGCGCTCGCCTCCGTCCGCGCCACACGCGAGGCAACCGTCAAGCATGGCGGCGAAGACCTGCCCGTCATCAGCGGCACGCCCATCGAGGGTGAAATTATTGATGGCGAACGCTTCGACGGCAAGCGCCGCACCGCCGTCTTCCCCGGCGACCTGCCGAGGGACCCGGAAACGCTCTTCGACAGCGCCGGCCACGCGAGCCTGCTGAAACCCGGCGATTTCACCGCCGTCCGCTTCCGCCCGCCGGAGCTGGGCTCCAGCGCCGGCCTTGAACTGACGCTGCCGCATATCCGGCTCGACCGCGCCATCGAATTCTTGATCGGAGACCGGCTGGCATGAGCGACGACGCGCCCCGCAAACCCATGAAATTCTCCGAAACTTCAGAAACAACCGTCGAGACGGCCCCGCGCCGCCCGGCGTGGTTCGACAATGGGGTGATCGAGACGCCGCCGGAAGAGGACATCTTCGAGGCCGAAGGCATCGAGGCGGAACGGCGCATCGCCGAGACCGGCTCGCTGAAACCTGCCCGCCGCTTTCCCTTCTTCAAGATATTCTCCGCAGCGCTCGGCGTGCTCGTCTCCATGGGCATCGGCCTCTGGATCGATCGCCTCGTCAACGATCTCTTCGGCCGCGAGGACTGGCTGGGCTATGTCGCGCTGGCCACCGTTGCCGTACTTATCCTCTCGGCCATAGGCTTCGTTGCCAGAGAACTCTACGGCCTTAAAAGCCTCACCAATATCCAGACCCTGAAACAGGAAGCGCGCGACGCCGCACGTTCCAGGAGCCGCGACGACGCCGCCAAGACCGTCAAGGCGCTCTCCGCCCATCTCGCTCACCGCCCGGAAACCGCGCGTGGCCGCAAGGCGCTGGAGGATCACGCTCGTGAGATCATCGACAATCCCGGCATGATGGCGCTCGCCGAAAGCGAACTGCTCGCCCCGCTGGACGAGGAAGCGCGCCGAATGATTGCCAATGCCGCGCGCCGCGTTTCCGTGGTCACGGCGGTTAGTCCACGAGCCCTAGTCGATATCGGATACGTGCTTTTCGAAGCCGCGCGCCTCATCCGCATGCTTGCTTTCCTTTATGGAGGCCGTCCCGGCTTCTTCGGGCTGATCCGCCTGCTGCGCGAAACAGTCGCGCATCTCGCGGTCACGGGGGCGATTGCGGTCGGAGATGACGCCATCCAGCAGGTGCTGGGCCATGGTCTGGCCTCCAAGGTTTCCGCCCGTCTCGGCGAAGGCGTGGCCAACGGATTGATGACCGCACGCATCGGAATTGCGGCCATGGATCTGTGCCGTCCGATGGATTTTGCCGAAATCCGTCGCCCAAAGGTCACAGACTTTCTGAATGTCCTGAAGGATACTTCGAAAACGCCAAGGTGACGTTGGACAAGCGCGGATTTTTCAGTTACCGCCTCAAATCAGGAAGTGTTTCGAGTGCTTCGCCCGTTGTCTGCAAAACTGCAGATAACCTTGGGGAAACGGTCCCTGGACATCGGTTTTTCATAGTCCATTAACCAATCCGAGCGAGACTTGAAGTCAATTTCGGTGCCAGTATCAGCGCTTGCCCCCGTTCAAGGAAGTCCGATGTCCGTCAAGCTTTCCATTGCCGCAGCCGCTCTCGCGCTTGCCGCCGTTTCGCCGCTCGCAGCGCATGCCGGCGATCGTGAATTCTTCGACAGCACTGCGGGTGTCTGGCAGGGTCCGGGCGAAATCGTCGCCGGAAAGTACAAGGGCACGAAATTCACCTGCGATCTCAAGGGTGAATCCAAATCCACCGGAGCGGGCCTCAAGCTTGACGGCTCCTGCCGCGTCGGCGTCTTCGCACAGCCCATGTCCGCCACGATCGAGCGCAACGGTGAAAGCTACAAGGGCTCCTTCCTCGACGGTTCTGACGGCAAGGGCCTCGACATCGTTTCCGGCGCCGTCGTCGGCAACCGCGTGATCGTCGGCATCAACCGCAAGAACCTGAACGGCGCGATGATTGCCCGCCTGAAGGACAAGAACACGCTGAACGTCACCATCTCCGTGCGCGTCAATGACAGCCTCGTGCCCGTCATCGGCATGACTCTGGACCGCAAGATGGATCAGGCCTCGGTCGGTTCGATCAAACAGGCTGATTGAAATCCGGCGATTGCTTTTCAGCCGACTCCCCGGAGCAATCCGTTTAACGCAAAGCTGTGCTTTGCCTTGCCCTCAATCCGCGAGAACCCTGACAAACCTGGCTGCCATCCAGCCTGATTTGCACGGTCCCTTGTAGGCTCCGCTGGAATAGGGCGGCGCTTCGGGAATGGCGCATCGCTCGAGCATGGAGCGATCGGAGTTGACGTCGCGATCGTAAACGACGCCCACAAACTTCGTCCCAGCCTCTGCGCCTTCCGCAAATGTGCGGATGAGGAATGTCCCCTCCGTCAGCCGGTCAGTCTCCCTGCCCTTTGTGGAAGGCGCATCGCGCACCGAGACGAATCCGTCACCGCCCTTCTTCAAACCCTGGATTTGCGCCACCGCTCCACCCGGAGCAATGGCAGCACCATCGACAATGATCGGATTGATCGTGACGGCGACGGGGCGAACCTCATCTGCAAGGCAACCCGAAGATAAAAGAAGAAGGAAAGGCATGAACGTCAGGCGAGACATGCGCATTCCTCTCCCTCAACGCTTCACCAGCTCAACGCGGCGGTTCTTCGCCCGTCCGGCATCGTCGTCATTCGAGGCGATGGGCGACGACATGCCGGCCCCGAAGGGCGTCAGCCTTGCCGCTGAAATCCCGTAATGCTGGGCAAGATCGGCAGCAACAGCCTGTGCGCGGCGCTTCGACAGATCGACATTGTAGTCAAACCCGCCCTTGCCATCCGTGTGACCGGTCACGACCAGCGCAACCTCATTATTGGCCTTCAGGAACTTGGCGATCTCGTCCAGCGTCGGCCGCGATTCAGGCTTGATGTCGGCCTTGTCGAAATCGAACTGGATACCGTAGAGCGTGACATGGCCGCTTGCCGTGATCGATTTCGCCATGGCGCCTGCATCGACAAAGGCAATCTGCCCGCTTTGCATCGGCTTCACATCGGCAACGATGACGTGCACCAGGGGTCCGGTCTTGTTGTCGCCGAGGAAAATGGCCGCATAGGTGTCGCCCTCGGGCTTCGATGCCTTTGCCAGCAGATAGCGGACACCGTCGCCATAGCGATAGTTGATCTGTCCGTCGCCGGCGGCGAAGCTCATCCGGTAGGAGCTGCCCTTCTCCTTCAGGCAGGTTTCGTTGGCGCAGGAGAAGACGACCTCGAAGCCTTTGGACTTCAGCGATTCCTCGTAATTGCGGATGATTTCCAGCGACGACCGGTCCTTCGGAGCGTTGTAGCGGATGTCTGTGATCTTGCCTTCCACCTTGATGCTGTTCGCCTCGGTAAAGGCCTCGCCCTCGGTCTTGAGGTTGATGGGTGAAGTAATGAACCGCTGCTCGTTGAAGGCCTCGCTTTTGTAGTCCATGATTTCAGAGCCCGCATACCGCCCGACGAGCGGATGGTCCTTGGCGCCGGCTGGTTCCTTGGCAAGGGTGGGACCTGCCAGCAGAACAGTGGACAACAGTGCTGCTGCGATGGGGCGAACAAAAGTGCCGGACATGATCGGGGCTCCCTGAAATGGCTTTGAGGGTGAATGATGTGCGTTCACTGCAATGACGTTCGAGCCCTCTTGAAAATTCACCTGACAGGCCAAAATCGTCAACCTGTCCTCACTGCAGATAAAGACGCAGCGAGACAGCAGCGCAAAATATACGCGGAGTAGAAACGTCCATTATTCCCCGTGAGAGACTATGGCACGGTCTCAAGAACCTGTCACGACACTGTTGACTTCTGGTCCTAGCCGCGCGCCATTCCCTTGGCAGTCAGCTCGGCCAGATAATCGGCAAACAGAGCTTCTCCCTCCTCGCCCAGTTGGCGAAGGTAGGTCCATGTGTAAATGCCGCTGTCATGCATGTCGTCGAAGCCGATGCGAACCGCGTAGTTGCCGGATGGCTGGACGCTGATGATTTCGACATGGCGCTTGCCCGGCACCGTGACCTTCTGCCCCGGCCCATGGCCCTGCACTTCCGCCGAGGGAGACAGGACGCGCAGCATTTCCGCCGCCAGCGCAAACACGGCGCCGTCATCGAATGTCACCGTCATCGTGCGGCGATCCTTGGAGACCTTGATGGCGGTGGGACGGCTTGTGTTTGCTGACATTGTGGGGCGATGCTTTCGAAAATTTGATTGGCGCGTGGTCAGCCCCATATAATAGACAGAGGGAGCGGCGCAAAGCACCGTTTCACGCCCATCGGAGCGACTTGACCCGAAGCATTCCCGTCGTCACATTGAGGACGGAGGAGTAAGACGTTGAACCAGCACAATCCGGTTTCTGCCGATACCGCCGCGCGCCCGCCCATGATCGACCCCTTCGGTCGGATGGTCTCCTATTTGCGCGTCTCCGTGACCGACCGCTGCGACTTCCGCTGCACCTATTGCATGGCCGAGCACATGACCTTCCTGCCGAAGCGGGATCTCCTGACGCTGGAGGAACTCGACCGCCTCTGCTCGGCCTTCATCGCCAAGGGCGTGAAAAAGCTGCGGCTCACCGGTGGCGAGCCGCTGGTGCGCAAGAACATCATGTATCTCATCCGTGAACTTGGAAAGAAGGTTCATTCCGGCGAGCTGGAAGAACTGACACTGACGACAAATGGCTCCAATCTGGAGCGCTTCGCGCCGGAATTGGCAGAGGCCGGTATCCGCCGCATCAATGTCTCCGTCGATACGCTCGGTCCGGCGAAGTTCCGCGAAATCACCCGTCTCGGCGATCTCGGCAAGGTTCTCGCCGGCATCGAGGCGGCGCAAAAGGCGGGCATCAAGGTCAAGCTGAACGCGGTGGCACTCAAGGATTTCAACGAGCAGGAAATCCCCGAAATGATCGCCTGGGCGCATGGCCGCGGCATGGACATGACGCTGATCGAGACCATGCCCATGGGCGAGATCGAGGAAGACCGCACGGATCAGTATCTGCCGCTCTCCAAGGTCCGCGCCGATTTATCCGAACGCTTCACGCTGAGTGACATTCCATTCCGCACGGGCGGCCCGGCGCGCTATGTCGAAGTGAAGGAAACCGGCGGAAAGCTGGGCTTCATCACGCCTATGACGCATAATTTCTGCGAGAGCTGCAACCGCGTGCGCCTGACCTGTACGGGCACGCTTTACATGTGCCTCGGCCAGAACGACGCGGCCGACCTGCGTGCCGTGCTGCGCGAAAGCGACGATCCGCAGGTTCTGTCCGCCGCGATCGACGAAGCCATCCGCCGCAAGCCCAAGGGCCACGATTTCATTATCGACCGCGACCACAAGCGGCCAGCCGTCGCGCGCCACATGAGCGTCACCGGGGGGTGATCGTTCGGTACGATGGCGAGGGGGAGAATATCTTGAAACGACTTATGCCGTTCACAACCGTCGCAGTCTTGCTTGCAGCAGTGTCAGGCGCCTTCGCAGAAGACAAGCCGGCCGAACCCGCCAAGCCGGAGGACCCGGCCATCGCCGCCGCCCGAACATTTGCCTTCGCTGCCGTTCCCAGCGAGTGCGATGAGCGCACGGCTGACAACGCCGAGATGGCAAAAGACAGCGTGTATACGCTTGCCTGGAAAGACAAGTTTGGCGACCCGCCGACCGGACACAAGGCAACGCTCTACGAGATCTATTGTTATTCCGGCGCCTATAACACCTCGAACCTCTATGTCCTGAAGGACGGGGAAGGCAAGCTTTCGCTCGTCTCCTTTGCCTCGCCTACCTTCGATGTAGCCTATGTCGATGGCGACGACACGGAGACGAAGCTGAAGCACGACCCGGCGGTCACCGGTTATTCGACGAGCTTCTTTCTGACCAACCCGTCCTTCGACGAAAAAACGCAGACGCTATCGGAATATGCCAAATGGCGCGGCATTGGCGATGCATGGTCCGCCGGCGACTGGCAGTTCCGCGACGGGCAGTTCGTGCTGACCCGCTTCGAGATCGACCCGATCTATGACGGCAACCTCGACAATCCGCCGCAAAAGCTGCAGGACAAGAGTTTCAAGCTTTTCCCGCCGGCGAAAAGGAAATAAGCCGGGCCGACACATCCCCACGCAGTGCATCGGAAGCAAGCCGCATGGCCTTATCGGACAATATCAAGGGCGCGATCTACATGTCGGCCGCCATGGCCGGTTTCGGCTTCAACGACATGCTGGTCAAGGCGGCAACGAAGACGCTGGCGACGGGTGAGATCATCCTGATCCGTGGGGCGATCTCGACCTTGCTGATCTTCCTGCTGGCATTGCACATGGGCGCGCTGCGGCCTCTGAAGACGGTCATGCATCCGATGCTGGCGCTGCGCGTTCTGGCGGAAGTCACGGCAACCTTCACCTATATCTACGCGCTCGGGCAGCTGCCCCTGGCGAATGCCGGTGCGATCCTGCAATTCCTGCCGCTGGCGGTCACCTTGGGCGCTGCCCTCTTTCTGCGCGAGCCGGTCGGCTGGCGGCGCTGGGGCGCGATCATTGCCGGCTTCGTCGGCGTACTTCTCATCATCAAGCCGGGCCCGGACGGCTTTTCAATTGCCTCGTTCCTCGCTCTCGCCTGCGTCTTCGCTGCCGCCGCGCGCGACATCGCAACCAAGCAGCTCCCTCAAGGCATCCCGACGGTTTTCGTCACGCTCATGACGTCACTGGCCGTGACGGTGGGCGCCGGTATCTTCATCCAGCCGTTGGGAGGTTGGCATTCGCCCTCAATCACGGATGTCACCCTTCTGGGACTTGCCGCCGTCTGCCTGATGATCGGCTATCTGGCGCTGATTTCCTCCATGCGCACCGGCGAAATTTCCTTCATAGCGCCCTTCCGCTACACCTACATGATCTGGGCACTGGCGCTCAGCTTCCTGGTCTTCGGAGACCTGCCCGACATCTTCATGCTGGCCGGCTGCGCCATTGTCGTGGCCTCCGGCATCTATACGTTCTATCGCGAAAATCGCCGCCGCACGGGCCTGCCCGCCCAGTCGCTGCCGCACGCACCGCATTGACGAGCCCTAAATGAGGAACGAAACCATCTTGTCTTTCCCTGCCATGGTCCTCGCCGGCGGCCGCTCGACCCGCATGGGTGAGGACAAGGCGGCAAAACGTTTAGCCGGCAAACCATTGGCGCAAATCGTCGCCGCACGTATCGCCGTGCAGGCCTCGCCTGTCTTCATGAATACCGGCAATCCATCGCTGGCGGCCCTCGGTTATGAGCTCCTGCCGGACACGATCGACGGTCAGGAAGGCCCGCTTGCCGGCATCCTCGCCGGACTTGAGCACGTTTCAGCGAACCTGCCCGAAGCCAGCCACCTCGCGGTCGTGCCGGCAGACGCGCCCTTCGTTCCCGAAACGCTCGTCTCCCGTCTCGCCGCCGCCATCGAAGACCCCGAGACGATCGCCATGGCCGCCTATTGTGGCGACCCCGAACCCGCCTTCGCGCTCTGGCCAATCGCATCGGCTCCGCGCCTTCGTCGCTGGCTGGAGAGCGGGCAGAGCCGCGCAATCCGTGCCTTCGCCGGAAGCTGCGACGTCCGCCTCGTCGATTTCGTGGATCAGCCCTCGCACAGCTTCTTCAATGTCAACCGCCCGCGCGACTTCGAACGAGCAAGGGATCTGATGGGCCTCGGCAAGGCTCCGAAAATCCTCGGCATTTCCGGCTGGAAGAATTCCGGCAAGACCGGCCTGACCGTGCGACTCGTCGAGGAGCTGACAGCGCGCGGCTATCGCGTCTCCACCATCAAGCACGCCCACCACGATTTCGACATCGACAAGGTCGGTGCCGACAGCTTCCGCCACCGGCAGGCAGGCGCGCATGAAGTGACCATTGTATCGGGAACCCGCTACGCCATCATGCACGAACTGCGCGGCAACCCGGAACCCGCATTCGAAGAGGTGCTGTCCCGCCTCGCCCCGTGTGACATCGTTGTCATCGAGGGGTACAAGCGAGAGCCGGTCCCGAAGATCGAAGCCCGCAGGCTGGAAGCCAAGAGCCGCGTGCCACTCGCGCCGGAAGACCCGCATATCGTGGCGATCGCTGCGGATCATGCGGTCGAGGATGCGACGCTCCCGGTATTCGATCTGGACGACACGCAGGCGCTTGCGGATTTTGCGGAGAGTCTATTGGGGTTCACGCCTATTGAGATCAAAGTCCAAGTTTCTTGGCAATCTTAGAAGGCGCGAGGACGGAGATATCAACCAAACTCTGGGAGAATGAACGCCTGGGCAAGCGAAAATCCTCGGCAACCGAACTCGGCACAAATTCCCCGCGCAACAGTCTCTCAAAAGCTCGATTGAAGCCCGTGCGTTTTTCAGACGGCAGATGCAGAATAGCCAGGCTGGAACTCAGCACATCGTGGGGAACGTTGTTAAACCTGAAATTTGTCCAAAGCCTCTCGACCCAGGCATTGGCGGTTCCCGAGGGAAATCCCAAATGGTCATAAAGAATGCTCAGCGCGTGCGCTTCTTCGCCACCGCCTATTTCAGCGAACTTCGACATCATCCTGGCAAGCATTGGACGCTCGGCAGCAATGGCGCGCACGACATCCATTGTGGCGAGAAACACCTCGCCGCCCGCGTATCTGACGGGTTCTTCTCGGCTCTCGCCAAAGACATCATTGGCAATTCGACGCATATCCTGGCCAGATAGGCCGTTCATCTTTTTGGACGCGGTCAGGCGCAGGTCGTAAGTAAGGCATCCGTATCGCTGGATCGCAGCGAAGGCTTCAAGGATGCCAGGCAAAATAATGCAATCACTATCAACAATCATGATTTGGCCCGGAGCATCCAGGCCGCTCAAATAATCAATGATATCAAAAATGTAGAACTGGTTGCCCCAGGCCTTTTGGCCACGCGTCACACAGGGCAGAGTTATCAGTTCCACCTTCAGCCGCGACAGGATACCGGAATATGGCTCCGGCAAGGTTTTCAAGTTCGTGAAGAACTGAAGCTTCTCCACCCCGGCTCTGCGGGCGCTAGCCAAACTCACGCACGCGCATTTCAAATATGTGTTTTCAACGAATGCGCTACCGCTTCGGCTTTCCAGCTGGGGAAATTCCCAGCTCTCCGAGGGATCGTCGTGTACATACCACGTCGCGAGTGTATTAAATTCCACGAAATAAAACCCTTGAAAGAAAAATGGCTGAATACAATCATTCGAAACTAGGAAAAAATTCAAAAAAATCAACAGAAAACATCGACAGGAAAACTCGCATGATCAGAACCATGCGAGTCCGTAAAGACACGCTGCGGTCGCAAGCACCTGGTGAGGCAGCGTTCCAAAAAAAGATTGGACCTTATGACCGAAACGGAAGCCGGTCCGTGTCCTCACCCCACCTTCAACAACCCATCCATCGGCTTCACTGCGCCGCTATCGGGGAACACATCCTTCCCCAGCGCCGCTTCCTCAATACCGAGATGATCTCTCAGCGCACCCTTCAGCACCGCCCGCAGGTCCGTCGTCGGGGCGAGGTCGCGCGCCTGGAACAGCGCCTTGTCGGAAAGACCGGGCCAGTCGGCGAGCACGCGGCCGCCCTTCACTGCCCCGCCCACGAGGAAGGCGACGGTGGCAGTGCCATGGTCGGTGCCTTCCGTGCCGTTCATGCGGACGGTGCGGCCAAACTCGGTGGCGACGACAACGACGGTTTCATCCCAGGCCGGCCCGAGCGATGCTTTCAGCGCAGCCAGCCCGGCATCAAGTTCCACCAGCGCCTTGCCGAGATTCTCGCCCTCGGGCTGCTCGGTCGCATGCGTATCCCAGCCGTCGAGATCAATGGCGCCGATGCGGGGGCCGTTGGGATCGGTGAAGAGCTTGCCAACCATCTGCATGCCCTTGACGAAATTGGAGTTCTGGTCGGCATAGGCGCCGCCCCCCTGACCCATGACCGCATTCATTTCGGCCTTGGCGGCAGCGATCCTCTCCAGATCAAGCCCGCGCCCGAAGGCGCCGGCAAGCACCGGATCGGCGGACTTGTAGAAGTTGAGAAGGCGCGCGCGCGCATCATCGGCCGCCGGCTTGACGCCGCCGGCAGCCCAGGTCAGCGTTGCGGCCTGCCCGCGCATGATCAGCGGCACGGTCGGGCCGATAGCCAGCCCGCCGGCCTTGACGCTGCCCGCCTTGCCGAGTTGCGACATGGCGCGGTTGAGCCAGCCGGAGCTGACCGGACCCGTGCCCGGCAGCCCGCTTTCCAGCACATCCTGCCCGTCGAAATGCGAGCGGTCGCGATAGGGCGTTGAGACCGCATGAATGGCGAGCGCCTGCCCCTGATTGAAGAGGTCATGCAGGGTCGCAAGCTTCGGGTTCATCAGAAAGCCGCCTGCGATGGGCAAGCCTGCCGGCGTCCCGTCGGCCCCGAGGATCAGGCCGGCCCGGGCACGCTCGAAATCCGGATCGAAAGCGGGCTCGACGACGGCAAGACCATCCATGCCGCCACGCAGGATCACGGTGAGAAAGCGCGGATCGCGGCCGGGTGCGGCACTCGCAAATTGCGGCGCGAAGGACCAGGCGGTGAAAGCACCGGCGGTGAGAAGGAAGCCGCGACGTGTCGGATGCAGGAATTCGAACATGGACCTTACCTCACCTGAATTTCGGGAGACATGACGATGGTCGCCAGCGCCTCGCGGCGGCTGGCGGCCCGCTTGATGGCCGTCTGCATGTCGGGCTTCAGCGCCGGACCGAAGAGCGCAGCGGCAAGCTCCATCGGTTCGGGCGGGTTCTTCGGCTGGCCGGAAAGCTGCAGCGCATAGTCGAAGCGCTTGACGAGCGCGTTGGGTGCTGCCCAGGCCATATCATTGTCAGGAAAACCGTTGGGTGAGCGCGGCGTCCAGAGTGGCTGACCGAGCACACGGGCGAAATTGACGACCTTTTTCGGGTCCGTGTTCAGCGCCAGAACGCGCTCGCAACAGATTGCCATGTCATAGGGCGGGATGACCTTGGCAGGCGCAGCATTCCACGCCTCCGGCGCCTTGACGAGCGCCATCATCGTTTCGCGGAGATCGCCATGTGTGTCCTGGAAACGCCTGGCCACCGTCTGAACCAACGCCGGCGAAGCCTTGTCTCCGACGAAATGGCGTACCAGCTTGTCGGCAACATGCTGCGCGGTGGCCGGATGCTCCGCCAGCATGTCGAGCAGCGCCTCGCCCTGCGCCTCACCCCCGTCGGCAAAGGGCGTATTCATGACGGTAAATGCCCCCGGCTCATGCCGGTTCGGCTCGAACTTGAACATGCCCGGCTGAGGGTCCTTGTCGCCGGCAATGCCCCAGCCGGTGATGACTCGGGCGGCATTCGTGACATCAGCCTGATTGTAGCCCGCCTTGACGCCGACCGTATGCAGCTCCAGCAGCTCGCGGCCGAGATTTTCGTTCAGCCCCTTCTTTTGCTTGAGCCCGGCCTTCGAGTTCGGCCCGAACGAGACGTGGTTGTCGAGATAGGCAAGCATCGCGGGATGATGCATGACCGCGCCCAGCATGTCGCGGAACCTGCCGGTGACGAAGGGGCGGATCGCCTCTCGCTCATAAGCACCTGCCAGCACGCGAACCTCCTCCCCCTTCGAGCAGGAAATGCAGAAATGCCCGGCCCAGAAATCCGCCAGCCGCTCGATCAGCGGCCGCTCGGAGGTCACCGCCATCTGCTGGCGGTAGGCCGCTTCGTTCTCGAATTGCGTGCGAACGAACTCGTTCTTCTGCTTGAAAATTTCCTTGTTGTCGGCGGTGATCGCCGCGGCTGCGGCGGCATCCGGGCCTTTTGTCGCGGCGGGCGTGGCCGAGGCTGCCGCCCCCGCAACATTCGTAGCAGGCGCAGCGGGGCTCGCCATCGCCGCCCGCGCGTCACGCACCTGCCTCTGCCGCTCGCGCAAGTCGCGGATGATATCGGAAGAGGCTGGCAGGCCGGACGTGTCGGAATATTTCGCGCCGTCAAGCTGCGACACAACCGTCTCCCGTGCGTCCGTCCCCAGCTTGCGCCAGCCCTCGGGAACCGGCCCATAACCGAAGCGCCTCTGCGCGGTCACTGCCATCTCATCTGCAAGCGCCATGTGGGACACATCCTTCTGCTGGCAAGAAACGAACTGAAACGCACCGCTGTCCCGGTGACCAAAAGCCCGCCTGGGGAGAAGCGCATCGAACCCGTTTTTAGCCTGATTTGCTGACACGAATGCGGCAGGAACGGGATGTTACAGAGATTTAATATGCAGATGGATTGCAACCTTGAACTCGACATGCACCATCACACGCATAAATCGAGCTGGAACCTTCCCATGACCATTGCCGAGCACCAAACCGTTCAGCCTCCCCGGTATTTCTGGCGGCGGGTTGCCGCTTTTCTCATCGACAGGTTCATCATAGCACTGGGCTTCATGTTCCTGATGATCGTGATTGCCGAAATATGGCCCGCCAGCGTGCCCTACATGCCCCAGTCATTCTTTCGCACAACGGCTTGCGAAGACGGAACAGACAACCCCAACAGCGCCGACATGCTGGCGCAACTGGCGCCGCAACCCGACGAAACCACATTCGTAAGACTGTGCAAAACCAACGCCTTCCTGATGCCGACCCGCAAGTGGGGTTTCGTGATGGCGGAAAAGACGGAGACCGAAGGCGCCTTCAAGAAGACGACACGGCGAACGATCAATTTCTCGGTCGACAAGGCCGGCAATTTCTACACGCCCGATTCTGTGACCATTTCGATTTTCGATAGCCTCCAGAAGCTTTTCAGTATCGCGGGCTTCGCCTTCCTGCTCGCGGAATGGGCGTCTCCGGGGAAACTGGCGGTGCATCTGCGCGTCGTTCCGGCCGAAGGATATGACGAGAAGAACTATTCGCCACCCGATTTCAAGCGCAGCCTCAAGCGCGAAATTCTCAAGCAACTGCCGATCGTCACCATCATCCTTGTCTCCGGTGTCACCGACATCATTTCGAAAGCCGAAGGATGGCCGACCGACAATGTCGTGGGACAGATGCGCTTCCTGACGACACACTCCACAGTGCTGATCGGGGTGGCTCTGCTGTCCCTGGCCTTCATCTTCTATTGGCTGATCCAGCCGATGATCTGGTGGAATGGCACCATGCGATACGACAGAATGCTCGGCCTCCGCGTCGTCAAAGCCCCGATGGAGGCGCACCCGCCGGCAGCCGCTCAATCGACCTGAACCAAAGGCCGCAATGATCACGCCAGCTATCGCCCCCCTGGTAGATGGAGCTCCGTCCGAAACTGGAAACCATGGCAGACCGCCTTACCCGAACAAGGCTCGCGCCGCCGTCATGCTCCGCCCCACGATCACGATCCCGTCGCCGCTCGCGACCACGAGCGCAGGATCAGGCGAGGCAATCGTATCGCCGCTCTGCCGGTTGACCTGCACGATGAAGAAGCCGCCATGCGCCCGCGCCTCAATCTCGCCGATGGAAAGCCCGGTAAGAGGCCCTTCCGCTGGCACGATGACGACATCCATCTCCAGCCCGAGCCCGCGAAGCGAATGCTCCAGCTCCTGCATCTGCGAACTGGTCCGCAAGCGCCGCGCCGCTTCCGGATAGAGGATCAGCTCGGCGATACGCTCCGCTCCGATATGCGCAGGCAGAACGACCTTGTCGGCGCCGGCCTGCTTCAGCTTGTTCTCGGTGGAGGGCACCTCGCCGCGCGCGATGATCTCGATCTTCGGATTGAGCGCACGGGCCGACAAAGTGATGAACACATTGGCCGCATCGTTGGGCAACACGCAGGCCAGCGTATGCGCCCGGTCGATGCCCGCGTGCTTCAAAACCTCCTCATGCGTGCCGTCACCGACGAGACAGAGATAACCGTTCTCGCGGATCTCGGTGGCGCGCGCCTCGCTCATTTCCAGAATGACGAATTTCCGCCCCGCCGCCTTCAGCTCCCGCGCCAGCATATAGCCGATGCGCCCGAAGCCGACGACGATGACATGGTCCTTCAGCTTGTCGATTTCGGATTGCATGCGATTGCTCCCCAGGATTTGCCGGATCTGCGTGATGGTGAGAAACTGGATAAGGGCACCGGTGAGCAGGATCATCCCCGTGCAGCCGAAGATCATCAGGAACACGGTCACCAGATGGAGGTAGGTCGTGTCGATCGGACGCACTTCGCCATAGCCGACCGTATAGACGGTGAGCAGCACCATGTAGAACGCATCGCCAAAGTCCCACCCCGCCCACATATAGGCGATGGTCGCGATCACCACGACCGTGAGATTGAACAGCACGATATTCGCCAGGGTACGCCCCGGCGAGCGGAAGAGATTCATGGAATGTGTCCCCGGAGCCGGGAATCACGAAGGGTTCCGGGCATGAGGAGGAGTATTCAAGGGAGGTAGGGAGATTGGCAAGGGTTGCTGCATTTCTGGGATAGCGAACCCTTAATTCTCGGGAGCGATGACCTGCGGCTCGCCCACTTCAACCGCGTGGCGATCCGGATCGTAGAAGCGAAAGACCCGTTGGCCCCAGGCCTGTCGCTCAACCGGATGGATCAGCTCGACATGTGGCGCGATGCGCTCAAACGCGGCATCGACATCGTCGTCTTCGAAATAGAGCAGAAGGTCACTCTTCCGCTCCATCATCGCTCATGGCTGAAACGCATTGCCCCAATACCGGCCATGTGCCAAGGTCGATACCAGCATCAAATTATCGATTTTGCGTCCAATCATGAAAACCAGAATTCCAAGATATTTCAAAGTCTACGAGGATTTTCACGCCCAGTTCGGCAATGAATTTACATTCGAGAATATCGACGCTCTGAAAGATGACCGCGACGAATTCTACAGGGTAGAAAAATGGTTTGAGCCCGGTGTGAGCATCACCCCTCGAATTTCGACGGTCATCAAGCCCGGTCGAAAAATGCGCGATATCGGGATGACACAGTCGCCGATCTGGATTGTGACGAACGAGTTAAAACAGTTCATCGACATGGTTGCGCCGGGAAAATTGAAAGCCAAGACGTGCCACACGATCTTGAAAGACGGCTCGGTGGGGCCGGAATTATGGGTATGTTGTTTTGATTTGACGATGTATCAAAGTTTCGATCAGGGAAAAGCGTCCGGCGAGCATATCTTCAGAGTCAGGAATTTCGGCGGATATCTGATTTGTGACGACGTGTTCCACCGCGCCTTCAAGGAACGCAAATTCAAGGGCTTCAGATTTAAAAAAATTCTCACTCCGGAGGAGGAAGCAGCTCACGAAAGGAAACTGCAGAAAGCGTTCGCCGCCTTTAAGCCCCCGGAAACGGAAACCGACAGAAGATGGGATCGACTACTAAAAGCCATACAACTGATCGACCAAACGCATTCCTTTCCAGTCCAAGCGATTGCAACCAGAACATTGCTAAGGGGCATCCCGCTCCTCGCAAAAATCGATTGGCAAACAGAAATTCCGAAAAAGAAAAAGAACGGCGAGCGGCCCATCAATGCCGCACAGACGCTGCTGGCGGTTTTGCGCGGTGGAGCATTTCTGTGGTGGTTCTCTCATGGAAAAAACAATGACACATCCAGGGAGTTCATTTACATAATACACGAGATACGCACAGGCCCTTACAACTCTATTAGCAAGAATACGATCACACACACACTCGAGCGGCCGATCTCAACCGCGCTCGACTACCTGGAAGGACCTAAAGTTCATAGGGATCTGAACGGTTCCATTTGTCATTCTGCGAGAGGAAGCTGCATAGGCGTGCATGTAGCCACAGAAGAAGCGCTCGGTATCCTTGGTAAACTGGACGGAGAAGAAGTCCGTCTTAAAGATCGGGAACGCTGGTACGCATATATGAACCGAAAGCTCACCCCGACCGAGGAATGTGTCTGGCTAGCTTCGCATGCGGATGTTGATTTTCTGGTAAAGCACCCCGGAAAGACGAAGGAGTTGCTGGCTACCCCACTCTGGCCTGATGGCATACCAGCCTTTTTTGCGGAATGCTGGGAGGAACTTTCTCAGCGGCTATTGGATCGCCAGAACGAGAAGTGGGAAATCTGGATTGATTGGTACATTCAGCGCCTCAACGGCGGCACGGTGTGGCGCAGCGGCTGGGAACAGGAAAGCGTCATGATGGAGACCGCGTTATGGAGATCGGATGTCGCTCTGGTCAATTCTTCGCTCCAGCAGGCTAAAGAACTTCAAGGCAAAAACTTCTTCGCAAGCCTTGGCCGAATACTTAGACTTTCATCCTGATCGAACGCCAACCGCTCCTGCCACTTCCTGTCAGCATCCCCACCCTTCCACCCCCTCTCCCCCTTCCCTTTTCCCCTGACTCGCCCCATATTCCGGCCATGGCCAGATCACCGAAAAATTCTTCCCGCTCCCTTCCGGGTGAAACCCGGCAAGGGCGTCAGCCCGTCGTGGACTTTTCCGCGCGCCCCGCGCAGGCCAGCCAGAAGGGCGGTGCGGCCGCGAGCGGATATGATGGTTTCGAGGAGGCGCCGCAGGCTCCTTTTGAGGGGGCGCCTCTGGAAGGTGGCGTGTCCGACTGGATCAGGCAGCTGGAGGCTGAAGCGGAAGCCGATAGTCGGCGCAGCGAGATGCGGGAAATCCGGTCGAAGGCCGGGACGCATCGGGTTACGGTGGAGAACAAGGCGCTGAAGGCGGCTGCCGAGCCTGCGCCGACCGGCAAGGTTTCCCGGCGTGGCTCACCCCCCTCCGTCCCTGCAGGGACATCTCCCCCTCAAGGGGGGAGATCGAACCTGCGCGAGGTTCAGGGCGTCGGCGACAAGCGCACTTCGCGCGGCACCTCCATCGGCGCGTCCTCCGATCCCAAGACCCGCGCCGCCGCCGGGCTCAATCCGGTCGCGGGCATGGAACTGTCTTTGGAAGAGGCCGACGCGCTGGCCTCGACGGGCGGCGTGACGGCCACCGTGGATGCGCTGTCGAAGCTGATCGAGAGCGGCAATCCGCTGTTCAAGGACGGCAAGATCTGGACGCCGCATCGGCCCGAGCGCCCGGAAAAGTCGGAAGGCGGCATCGCCATCCGCATGGTCAGCGAATACGAGCCCGCCGGCGACCAGCCCACCGCGATTGCCGATCTGGTGTCCGGTCTCGAATCCGGCGAACGGTCGCAGGTGCTTCTCGGTGTCACTGGCTCTGGCAAGACATTCACCATGGCCAAGGTGATCGAGGCGACGCAGCGCCCGGCGGTCATTCTCGCGCCCAACAAGACGCTGGCGGCGCAGCTCTATTCGGAGTTCAAGAACTTCTTCCCGCATAATGCGGTCGAATATTTCGTTTCCTACTACGACTACTACCAGCCGGAAGCCTATGTGCCGCGCTCGGACACCTATATCGAGAAGGAATCGTCGATCAACGAGCAGATCGACCGCATGCGCCACGCCGCGACCCGCGCCATTCTTGAGCGCGACGACTGCATCATCGTAGCGTCTGTTTCGTGCATCTACGGTATCGGTTCGGTCGAAACCTATACGGCCATGACCTTCCAGATGAAGGTGGGCGACAAGCTCGACCAGCGCCAGCTTCTCGCCGACCTCGTGGCCCAGCAATACAAGCGCCGCGACATGGATTTCGTGCGCGGCTCCTTCCGCGTCCGTGGCGACACGATTGAAATCTTCCCCGCCCACCTGGAGGATGCCGCCTGGCGCATCGCCATGTGGGGCGACGAGATCGAGAGCATTTCCGAATTCGACCCGCTGACCGGCCACAAGACCGGCGATCTGGAAAGCGTCAAGATCTACGCCAACTCGCACTATGTAACGCCGCGCCCGACGCTCAATCAGGCGATCAAATCGATCAAGGAAGAGCTGAAGGGCCGCCTTGTCGAGCTGGAAAAGGCCGGTCGCCTCCTGGAGGCGCAGCGCCTCGAACAGCGCACGAAATACGATCTCGAAATGCTGGAAGCCACCGGCTCCTGCGCCGGGATCGAGAACTATTCGCGCTACCTCACCGGACGTAACCCCGGCGAGCCACCGCCGACGCTGTTCGAATATATCCCGGATAACGCCCTGATTTTCATCGATGAAAGCCATGTGACGATCCCGCAGATCGGCGGCATGTATCGCGGCGACTTCCGGCGCAAGGCGACGCTGGCCGAATATGGCTTCCGCCTACCCTCCTGCATGGACAACCGCCCGCTGCGCTTCGAGGAATGGGACGCCATGCGCCCGGACACCGTCGCCGTGTCGGCGACGCCCGGCAATTGGGAAATGGAACAGGCCGGCGGCGTCTTCGCCGAACAGGTCATCCGCCCGACCGGCCTCATCGACCCGCCGGTGGAAATCCGCCCGGCCAAGAGCCAGGTGGACGACGTTCTCGGCGAAATCCGCGATACGGCCGCCAAGGGCTATCGCACGCTGGTCACGGTGCTGACCAAGCGCATGGCCGAAGACCTGACGGAATATCTGCACGAACAGGGCGTGCGCGTCCGCTACATGCATTCCGACATCGACACGCTGGAGCGCATCGAGATCATCCGCGACCTGCGCCTCGGCGCCTTCGACGTGCTGGTCGGCATCAACCTGCTGCGCGAAGGTCTCGACATTCCCGAATGCGGCTTCGTGGCGATCCTCGATGCCGACAAGGAAGGCTTCCTGCGCTCCGAAACCTCGCTGGTGCAGACCATCGGCCGCGCCGCGCGTAACGTCGATGGGAAGGTCATTCTTTATGCCGACCGCGTCACCGGCTCGATGCAGCGCGCCATGGACGAAACCGCCCGCCGCCGCGAAAAGCAGGTGGCCTATAACGAGGCCAACGGCATCACGCCGGAATCGGTCAAGGCCCGCATTTCCGACATTCTGGATAGCGTTTACGAGCGCGACCATGTCCGCGCCGACATCCAGGTCAAGGGCGTCAAGGGCGGCACCGCAAACGACCTCGTCGGCAACAATCTGGCAGCCCATCTCAACGCGCTGGAAAAGCAGATGCGCGACGCCGCCGCCGATCTCGACTTCGAGACCGCCGCACGCCTGCGCGACGAGATCAAGCGGCTCAAGGCAGCCGAACTCGCCGTCATGGACGATCCGCTCGCCCGCGAGGAATCGCGAAGCCAGGAGAAGTCCGGCAAGCCGCAAGGCCCCGCCCTCTTCGCCAAGCCGTCGTTGGACGACATGGGCCCCGGCACGGACACGGCCAAGCCCTTGTTCCGCAAGAACTCGCTTGACGAGATGACCGTCGGCCGCACGGAAAAGCCCGTGCGCAGTGCTATCCCGGACAAGCCGATCGACGACCCGCGTCCGCTGGTACGCGGAAAGGCGGGCGTCGGGTCTTACGAGGATCCGGTGGACGAGAAGCGCAAGGGTCGCACGAAGGGCAAGACCGGCCGTCCGGGGCGCTAACGGCCGGTGTTTACCCTCTCCGATCGTACATAGACAACATTTCTGGGATGAATGTTCTCATGCGCATGAATGCATGTATGGTCCTCGCGCATTTATGCAAAAAGGACCCACTGCTCATGAAAAATTTCGTAATGGCCGCTGCTGCCGCGCTTCTCCTCTCCACCGCCGCGCAGGCCAAGGATTTCAATATTCCGTCTGAAAAGCCGGTTGCCTCGATCTCCATGCCGGACGGCTGGACCGCAAACGAAACCGACTCCGGTCTTGAAGGCACCTCTGCCGACAGCGCCGTCTACTTCGCCGTTGATATCTCCGAAACCGGCGCGCTCGACAAGACGATCCCGGAAGCTGCCAAGTTCCTGGAACAGCAGGGCGTGAAGATCGACCCGAAGACGGAAAAGCAGAAGCAGGACAAGCTGAACGGCAAGGACGCCGTGTTCGTCAGCTATGCCGGCACCGACAAAGACGGCCCGGCCACCATCGGCCTCGCGATCGTCGTCCTCGACGAAAAGAGCTCCCTCATCCTGACCTACTGGGGCACGAAGGGCGAAGAAGACAAGCACGGCGCCGAGATCAACTCGATCGTGGGTTCTATCAAGGCCGCCAAGTAAGATCTGACTGCATTCCAGAGGGGCGGTGGGAGCAATTCTGCCGCCCCTTAACTATTGTAACAAAACGACAATCCTTCCCCTACCGCATTTCGAGAATCTCCAGTAGATTGAAATGGCATCTTTTCCCAGGGGGTCCATTTCATGAAAATGCTGATCATCGCGGCTTCGGCTGCGCTTCTCTTCGCGTCCACAGCCTATGCCAAGCAGTGGGACATCCCATCCAACCGCCCGGTCGCGTCGATCGAGATGCCCGGCTCGTGGAAAACCAACGAAACCGCCACCGGCCTCGAAGGCACGTCGGATGACGGCGCGGTCTATTTCTCGGTCGATCTCGCCTCGCCGAAGAAGATGGACGGCATCATCGACGACGCTGCGAAGTTCCTCGATGATCAGGGCATCAAAATCGACACAAACACGCAGAAATATTCGGAAGACAAGCTGAACGGCAAGGACATCATCTATATCAGCTGGTCAGGCACCGATAAGGACGGCCCGGCCTCCGTCGGCCTCGCTGTTCTGATCCTCGATGAGAAGACGGTTCTGGTCCTCACTTATTGGGGTACGCAGGGCGATGAAGACAAGCACACATCCGAAATCGGCAAAATCCTGAACTCCATCAAGCTCGCTCAATAAAGCGAAGTCATACCGTTGTGCTGAATTGCACAAGACCGTCCTGCGGCTTATGAAGGGCCGTATTCCAACCCCTTTTCATCCCCGCTGGACGGTCTTTTCATGTTGAAGCTTTATCTCGCCGGACCCGAGGTTTTTCTCCCCAACGCGCGTGCCGTGCTCGATGCCAAGGCGGCCCTCACCCGCACCTATGGATTCGAGCCGATCTGCCCTGGCGATCTGGCGATTGAACCCGCGCCGACGCGCCATCAGTTCGGCCTCAACATCAGCGCCGTCGACGAAGGCTTCATGAATCAGGCCGATGGCGTAATCGCCAACCTCACGCCTTTTCGTGGTATCGCCGCAGATCCCGGCACTGTCTTCGAACTCGGCTACATGTGCGCCAGCGGCAAGCTCGTGGCAGCCTATACGAACATGATCGAAACGCACTATGCCCGCACTGTGGATTTCTACAGCGGCAAGGTCGCAGTTGCGGCCGATGGCCACAAGCGCGGCCCGGATGGGCTGTCGCTGGAGGATTTCGACATGATCGAGAACCTGATGCTGCATGGCGGCGTCGAGCGGCGCGGTGGCCCGGTCGTCGCACACAAGGCCGCTGCCGAGGCGCTCTACACGGACCTGACGGGTTTCGAAGCCTGCCTTCGCGCGCTGTCGGAACGACAGGGGAAGGCCGCCTGACACAGGAGGCTGCCGGTACCGTCTCACGATATTTTGGGGATTGTGAACTCGCCCACATCACATGTCACGATGGACTGTATATACTGATGTGCCCGGCGGTAGAAGCGGCGCGCGGGCAGGCATGGCCAACGCCTTTTAGAGCTTCTCTTATCGTGCAAGGCCGCTCGGCCGCCAGTCCGCAACGAACGGGCGCGGCGACGGCGTAAAGGGGATACTTCATGAAGAAACTACTCGTCGCGACTGCCGCCCTCCTCCTCTCGACCGTCGCCTATGCCGGCGAAGTCCAGATCCCGTCGAACCGCCCGATCATCTCGGCAAGTGTTCCGGACGACTGGTCCACGAACGAGACCGGCACAGGGATCGAAATCAATTCGGCCGATAATTCGGTCTATCTTGCCATCGACGTTGCCTCGCCGAAGAAGACCGGCGACATGATCGATGAGGCCGCCAAGTTCCTCGACAAGCAGGGCGTCACCATCGACGAGAAGACGCAGAAATACACGGAAGACAAGCTGAACGGCAAGGATATCATCTATATCGAATGGGCCGGCAAGGATAAGGACGGCCCCGCCTCCGTCGGCCTCGCCGCCCTCGTGCTCAACGAAAAGACGGTGGCCGTTCTGACCTATTGGGGCACGCCCGGCCAGGAAGAGAAGAATTCCGCGGCTGTGGGGAAAATCCTGGCGTCGATCAAGTCGGCGGAGTGAGGCGGTTCTTTAGGCGATTTCTTCGATCCCGAGCCAAGCACTCCTTGGCTTCGCACTCGGAAAGACCGCGCTTCGAAAAAGTCGAGGGATGCGCGTCGCGCACCCTCGGTTTCTGTTCGACCACATCCGGAACATTTTGATACTTACCAAGGACCATTGATGAGAACGCCCTGTTCCTGCCTTTCCATCGATCGCGCTTCCTGCTCCGTCGCGACATAGATGAGGTCGTGCAGATACATCCCGGTAGCCATGCCCCGGTCGTAACTCGCCCACTGGCGCGGCAGCACCTGAACACTTCCGTTACCGCGTGCTGACAGACGGACGAGGCCCGCATTCTCTGCTGCGACCAGCAACTGTCGGACATGCGTGCGCGAGACACCGAACCGTTCGCCGATGCCCGCGCCGGGTATCAGGCCATCAGGGTAGCCCGGCGCCGACATTGCGCTCCTCAGCAATTCTGCCTGAACGACCGCTCCCGCCGCATGATTGAAGAACAACATGGAATCCGGCAGCGACAGCAGGAGCGAGGCGCCCAGTGGAAGGAACAGGATGCTGATGCGCCGATAGCGCGCGTGAAAGAGCCTGTCCTGCTCCATGACGGCGCTATAGTCATGCTCCGGGAACAACACCTCGAGCGGCGCGATATGGGCTGCAAGCCAGTCACGGTCATGCGACTTCAGTTTCTCCGTCGGCTTCAGAATCCGAACCCTCCGGTCCTGTTCGGCAGGCTTGAGGTCCATGAAACCGGCCGAACACAGTCGCGCGATCAGACCGTCGATGTGGCGGTCGCTGGCCAGACCGAACCGGCTCATTTCCTGCTTGAGGCGTGTAATCGTCAGCCATGTTTCGCGCCGCGCGGGATCGACCCCGGCATCAAGCACACCCGCTATATGATAGACGAGAAACCGACCGGATTCGATCAGCAACCGGATGGTGTAGGGATCACCGCTGTAAAGAGCCAGGAACCGGTCGAGAAAGACTTTCCGGGCCTCGGCGATACGCGGATGATGGCATATTTCCTCAACGGAAAGACGTGGCGGCCCGCCGGCAAGGCGTTCGACTTCTGCTTGATCCAAAGCCGCCCCTCCGAGGACACATCCAATTTATGCCAGCTTATGAGACACATCCATTAGACGCAATGTTTTTCAACTTCGGTTTGAATCGACCTGCTATTGACAAAGCGCCAGTATGAAATCGCTCAAGGAGAGCATCCCATGGCCCTTCGCAGTCGTCTCGCATTCTGCACGTTTACCGCAATGCTTCTTTCACAAAGCTCCCCGTCGATCGGCGCCGAGGATACGGACGTCAAGACCGCGATCGAGGCAAATCACGCCGCCATTCACTCCCTCAACATCGCCGAAATCGCCAATGTGTGGTTGCATGGCGCCGACGTGACGCTGGTCAATCCGAACGATACGTCGGTGTCGGTCGGTTGGGATGCGGTCAGCGACCGCTGGGAAGACATGATCGAGCATGTCGATGGCCTGGACATCAAGCAGACGGAAGGTCCGTTCGTTTCGGTGACCGGCGATTTCGCAAGGGCGGTCGGCATCGCCCACGCCACCCTGCGCATCAAGTCCCAGCCTCCGATAGAGGTCAATTTTGCCGAGACCGATGTGTTGGTGAAGAAGAACGGTAAATGGCTCATCGTCGCGCATTCCGCAAAGCCCATGTGAAGCCTCAACATGCCTCCGGCGTCCGCCGACGCCCCTTTTAAGCTTTCAACCAAATGGCCGATATCGACTGCGAACGGGGCACGGGTCCCTGTTCGGCAGCGCATTACGCCAGCTTGAATTTCCCCACGGTGCCTAGGAGGGCAAAACAATGAAAATGCTGCTGCGAACTTACATCGATGCACACGACGGAAGCGAAGCTCTCAAATCCGGAGCCTTGCAGAAGGCCATCAAGGGGTTCATCGAAACTTTCAAGCCGGAAGCAACCTACTTCACGGTCGAAAACGGCACCCGGTCGGGACTGTACGTCTTCGACATGAAAGACTCCTCACAGATGCCGGCGATCGGAGAGCCATTCTTTGCGCTCGGCTGCAGGGTCACGCTGATCCCCTGCATGGCACCTGAAGATCTGAGCGTCGGTCTGGCCGCAGCTGAGCTATAAGGTTTCCATCTGCGTCGCACGCCTACGCCGGCGATGCAGATCAATGGAACGAGGCGCACCCTGCTCGCCACGGATCGCCCAGGCCAGTTCCTGCACTCAAGAACGAAATGGGCGGCCTCTCGGCCGCCCTCTTCAAACTCAAACACGATATTTCGGATCAGTTCGCCGCTGCCGGCGCCGCACCATCCACGGTTTCCTGGTTCAACCCCGTCTGCAGCGCGAGCTGCTGGGCGCCGTCCATCGAGTAAATGTCGTCGCGGAACTGGACGATGCCGTCCTTTGCCGACCAGGCGGTGAAATACTTGAAATAGACCGGCACTTCCTGTGCGAGCTTGATCGGCGTGTTGACGCGGGTCTGGATGACCTGCTCGATATGCTGGCGGTCCCACGGCGCGGTGTCGCGCAGCAGCCAGGTGGCAAGGTCGCGCACGTTCTGGACGCGCACGCAGCCGGAGGATTCGAAGCGGACGAGCTTGTTGAACAGGCCCTGCTGCGGCGTGTCGTGCATGTACTCGTTGTTCGGGTTGTGGAAGTTGATCTTGGTCGAGGCCATGGCGTTGATCTTGCCGGGGTCCTGACGGAATGTCAGGTTCGGGGCCTTGGCAGCGTTCCAGTCAACCGTCTTCGGGTCGACTTCCATGCCCTTGCCGTCGAGCAGGCGGATGTTGTTGCGGGCCAGATAGGTCGGGTCCTTCTGCATCAGCGGCATGATGTCCTTCTGGACGATCGAGCGCGGCGCAGTCCAGTAAGGATTGAGGATGACCTCGTAGATCTTCGAGTCGATGATATGCGTCGGACGGGACTCGCGGCCGACAACGGCCGTGTGACGCTGCACGACGCGGCCGTTTTCGACAGCTTCAATGTACGCAGCCGGAATATTGACCATGACATAGCGCTGGCCGAGATCACCCTTGACCTCCTGCAGACGCTTCAGGTTCGTCTGCAGCTGCATGAGGCGGATATCGGCCGGGACATTCATCGCCTTGAGCGTGAAATCGCCGATAACACCGTCCAGCGGCAGGCCATGACGGGCCTGGAAGCGCTTGACCGCTGCGGCAACATAAGAGTCGAAAGCGTTGGAGATGCCGGTCGCCTGCGGCAGGTCGCCGGACACCATCAGACGCTTGCGCAGAACCTGCACGGACGGATCGGCAACGCCGAGCTGCAGCTTCTGGCCCGGATTGACCTGCGGCCAGCCACCTTGTGCTACAATTTCCTGATACTTGACGATCGCCTGCTGAATGTTCGGGATCGCTTCGGGTCCGAAGATCGGATTGTTCGAGGCAACGGCAGCGGCCGAGCTCATCGCCTTGGCATCAAACTGGTCATCCCAGTCACCACGGCGCGGTGCATCGATCACGCTCTGCAGGTCCATATCGTCTGCAAACGCGCTGCCTGCTACGGCAACAAGGCCACCTGCGGCCGCGCTGCGGAGAAAGGCGCGGCGGGAAAGATCAAGTATTTTCGTGTCCGACATTCTCAAACCAATCCATCGAAATCGCTGCATAAACGGGTCGGGGGGCACCCGTCGGGACGCAACTTGCGCGCAACGCGAGCGCGCGACCATGTTGCCGAACTGACATAGCAATATGGCCGATTCGTGTCTCGCCGTCTCGCATTTGCTGCGTTGCGCAATACGAAAGGCCGGACGGAAACCGCCCGGCCCTTTCGAGAGATCAGCGTGGTGCCGCGTCGCTTACAGACGGTAAAGGATCGAGTCGTTCCAGAAGCGGTCGAGGCGCTGCAGGAGCTTGTTCATCTGCGTGAACTCGTCTTCGCCGATGCCGCCGACCTTCTGGATCGAGCCGATATGGCGCTCATAGAGACGGGCAACCGTTTCTGCGATGTCCTGGCCGTCCTTGGTCAGACTGATGCGGACGGCGCGGCGATCGACACGCGAGCGGCTGTGGTTGATGAGGCCGAGATCGACCAGCTTTTTGACATTGTAGGACACGTTCGAGCCGAGGTAGTAACCCCGCGAGCGCAGCTCGCCGGCGGTCAGCTCCGAATTGCCGATGTTGAAAAGAAGGAGTGCCTGGACGGCGTTGACATCCGAACGGCCCTGACGGTCGAACTCGTCCTTGATGACATCCAGCAGGCGGCGGTGCAGCCGCTCCACCAGGTGCAGCGATTCCATATAGAGATCGCGGATCGGGTCTTCATGCGTCTGGACGGTGGCAACTGCCTGCTTCTGGTTCTTGATCATGACTGCCTCTCTGTTTTTGTGGCGGTTCTTTTGTTTTCTTCCGCCTATGACCAGAGACTATCGAATGCGTCTAAAATTCTACTTAAACCGCAGCATTAACAGGGCGTTACTATTGGCCCACCGAGAATTACAGTGAATCAGTCCTTACACGGTGACGTCCGCGACGTTCCAGAAAGAGACCGATCCGGAAGGCGAGATAGAGACAGGCCACGCTGACATCCATGACGATCAGCAGGTCGTCCGGCCCGTAGATATGGACCCAGAGCGTATGCGCCAGCACCTCGCCAATGGCCACCGCAGCCCACAGAACCGCCCCCCAGGCCGACCCCATCCAGAGCCCCAGTGCCACGATCGGATAGCAGACGGCCAGCACGGTCGCGAGCGTGCGCCATGGCACCGTCATCACATCGAAACGAATGAGGCTGCCGGTCGAAACGCCGAGCACGAGATCCCAGTAGCGCAGGCCGAAATAGAAACAGGCCATCGCCGTCATGCGCATGAAGACGGTGAAAAGCGTCTCGATCAGGGTGCGCCGGACGGCCGGTCTTGAATCGCCACTCATGGGGCGGACGATATGCGAGCGAAGGGCCGACCGCCAGCCCGGCCCGTGTCAATTCGGCACGCCATCAACGGTTCATTCGACGTTCCGTTTCGAGACCTCGCGTGATAACACGCATTCATCGTTTCGAAGGACCACGCCTATGACCGACAAGACCCACGCCGTCGACCACATCACCGGCCATCGCCGCATGCGCCGCAACCGCAAGGCGGACTGGACGCGCCGTCTCGTGCGCGAAAATGCGCTGACGGTGGACGACCTGATCTGGCCGGTCTTCGTCGTGCCGGGAACGAATATCGTCGATCCCATCGCCGCCATGCCGGGTGTCAACCGCATGAGCGTCGACAAGCTGGTGGAAGCCGCGAAGGAAGCCGCAGCCCTCGGCATCCCGGCGATTGCCACCTTCCCGAATATCGAGATGGACCTGCGCGACGTGACGGGCTCGCAAATCCTCGAACGCGAGAACCTGATCAACAAAGCCACCGCCGCAATCAAGAAGGCTGTCCCGGAGATTGGCGTCATCACCGATGTCGCGCTCGACCCCTTCACCAGCCACGGCCATGACGGCATCCTGCGGGACGGCATCATCGTCAATGACGAGACGGTGGAACTCGTCGCCCGCGCCGCGGTCATTCAGGCGGACGCCGGCTCCGACATCATCGCCCCGTCGGAAATGATGGACGGCCGCATCGGCGCGATCCGCGAGGCGCTGGACGCCGCCGGCCACCAGAATGTCGGCATCATGTCCTACGCGACGAAATTCTCCTCCGGCCATTACGGTCCCTATCGCGAGGCGATCTCGACCGGCGGGCTGCTGAAGGGCGACAAGAACTCCTATTACATCGACCCCGCCAACGGCACCGAGGCAATCCGCGACGCCGCTCTCGATGTCGAGGAAGGCGCGGACATGCTGATGGTCAAGCCCGGCCTGCCTTATCTCGACATCGTCTGGCGCATGAAGCAGGAATTCGGCCTGCCGGTCTTCGCCTATCAGGTCTCCGGTGAATATTCGATGGTCAAGGCCGCGGCAGCCAACGGCTGGATCGACGGTCAGCGCGTGATGATGGAGCAGCTTCTCTGTTTCAAGCGCGCCGGCTGCGACGGCATCCTGACCTATTTCGCGCCCGAGGTCGCAAAAATCCTGAGCAAGGCTTGAGCGCGTTGAAGAAGGCCCGGCGCCACACCATATGAGACGTGTGGCCGGCGCCCTACCCGGCATTGGAGACGAACGACGATGAGCATGACCCGTGACGACAATTACGAGCTTGATTGGCGCGCCTATCAGGGTGTGCTGTCGCGGCGCATCTTCGGCTTCATCATCGACTATGTGATCGTGGCGCTGCTGATGCTGCCCGCGATCGTTGTGGTCTTCTTCCTCGGCATCCTGACGCTTGGCCTCGGCTTCTATCTCTACCCGGTACTGTTCTTCATCGTCGCGGGCCTCTATTTCGGCCTCTCGATCGGCGGTCCGGCACAGGCAACGCCCGGCATGCGCGCTGTGGGCCTGAGAATGCGCCGTCTGGACAACCAGCCAATCGACTTCATGGTCGCGCTGGTCCATCTCGTGCTGTTCTGGATCCTGAATGCCGTGCTGACGCCGCTTATCCTGCTGGCCGGTCTTTTCACCAACCACGGCCGTCTGGTTCACGACCTGCTGCTTGGCACGGAAATGATCCGCGCCGACTAACAAGTCATTCGACGATTTGAGATTTCAGCCGGCGAGCGCCGCCGGCTGCATGGCGTCGAACGCGCGCGCCAAAACCTCGACACCCGCGCCCGGCTTCGGCGCATCCGCCGACAGAACCTGCCGATAGCGCCGCGCGCCCGGCATGCCCTGAAACAACCCAAGCATATGCCGCGTCACGGTGGAAAGCTTGCCGCCCGAGGCAATATAAGCGGCGCAATAGGCGCTCATCGCGTCCAGAAGCGCCTCGCGCGATAGCGTTTCGCGCTCATCGCCAAAAAGCATAGCATCGACGTCACCGAGGATGGAGGTGTTGTGATAGGCAGCCCGCCCCATCATGACACCATCGACATGGGTCAGATGCCCCCTCGCCTCGTCCAGCGTCAGAATACCTCCATTGATCCCGATGAAGACATTCGGGAAGCTCTGCTTGAGACGATAGACGATGTCATAATCGAGCGGCGGGATATCCCGGTTTTCCTTGGGGCTAAGCCCCTGCAGCCAGGCCTTGCGCGCATGAACCCAGATCGCATCTGCGCCCGCTTCCAATACGGGAACGACCAGCCCCGGCAGTGAAGCTTCCGGGTCCTGCTCGTCCACACCGATCCGGCACTTCACGGTGACGGGAACGCTAGTGACAGTCTTCATCGCAGCAACCGCGCGCGCCACCACATCCGGCGTCTGCATGAGACAGGCCCCGAACGTGCCGGACTGGACGCGATCCGACGGACATCCGACGTTCAGATTGATCTCGTCATAGCCGAAGTCGCTGGCAATTCGCACCGCCTCCGTCAGCTTCTCCGGATCTGAGCCGCCGAGCTGCAGGGCAACCGGATGTTCGGACGGATCAAAGCCCAGCAACCGATCGCGGTCGCCATGGATGATTGCGTCCGCCACGACCATCTCGGTATAGAGCAGCGCGCGCTTGGAGAGCAGGCGCGCCAGATATCGATAATGCCTGTCAGTCCAGTCGAGCATGGGGGCAATGGAGAAGATCTTCTCACCCGATGCGACCGCGTCTGCGTAGAAATTGTCCATGCCTCACCCCTTCAGGAAAGGCACATAAGGCAGGCCGCCATGGGTGATATCGTCCGTGCCGTCGAAGATCATGTTGATCGCGACATAGACGATGACCAGCAGGCCGAGCCAGGCAATCCAGCGATGCTTGTTGAGCAATTTCGCGATAAAGGACGAGGCGACGCCCATAAGGACGACCGACAGCGACAACCCGAAGACCATCGCGCCGAGATGATCATGCGCGGCACCGGCCACGGCCAGCACATTGTCCAGCGACATGGAGACGTCCGCAATGATGATCTGCGTGACGGCCTGCCGCAGCGTCTTGCGCGGGCCCGCATCGACACTCGGGTTGGCGGCATCGGGAACGCCGTCCGTCGCCATGTCCAGCGCCTCGCTGCTGTGCTCGCGCTCTGCATCGCTGGTACGCAGTTCCTGCCACATCTTCCAGCAGACCCAGAGCAGCAATATGCCACCAGCCAGCAGAAGACCGGTCAGCTGAAGAAGCTGCGTGGCGACGATGGCAAACAGGATGCGCAGCACGGTCGCAGCGAGAATGCCGATCAGGATGGCCTTGCTGCGGAGGCTCCTGTCGAGCCCGGCCGCCGCCATGCCGATGACGATCGCATTGTCGCCCGCCAGCACGAGGTCGATCATGGCCACCTGAAAAAGCGCATAGATGGCGGACATCTCAAGGCCGAACATGCCGATCACATCTCCTGTTCTTGTTATCGCAAAGGGCTCTGTCGAGCGTGCCCGTCAATATATGGCAGGAGACCTGCCGGGAACTCGACTTCATGTCAACCGGATATGGGTTCAGGGGCCTTGAATCGCCAGTCTTTCCATCCAATAAATGGATTTATACTGGCTCAGGAGGACAACATGCCGCTATATGAACTAGACGGGATCAGCCCGAAGACACCGGAAAACGGTGAATACTGGGTCGCACCGGGCGCGCACGTAATCGGCAAGGTGGAACTGGGCGAGGATGTGGGCATCTGGTTCAACGCGACGCTGCGCGGCGACAATGAACTGATCGCCATCGGCGCGGGATCGAATATCCAGGAAAACACGATGATCCATACGGATCCGGGCTTCCCGGTCCGCATCGGCAGAAATTGCACCATCGGCCACAGCGCCATCATCCATGGCTGCACGATCGGCGACAACTCGCTGATCGGGATGGGGGCAACGGTCCTCAACGGCGCAAAGATCGGCAATAACTGTCTGGTCGGTGCCAACGCGCTGGTCACCGAAGGCAAGGAGTTTCCGGACAATTCGCTGATCGTAGGCTCCCCCGCCCGCGCCATCCGCACGCTGGAGGCTGGCGACGCGGCAAGGCTCGGCCTCTCCGCACAGAACTATGTGCGCAACTGGAAACGCTTCAAGAAGGGGCTGAAGGAAATCCCCGGGAGCTGAGAGATTTCGCGCGCCATCCTCCGTTGACCGAAATCGGCAATTGGTTCATGGTTGAACAAAGATCGGAATCTGCAGCGGCGCGATGGATTCGGACCGCTGCTACCCAGGGAGGAAACCGGACATGACCATCCCGAAGACGATGCACGCCCTTCTGCAGAAGCATGACGGCTATTCCGGCACCCAGACCGGCATCGTCTTCGAGACGATGGAGCCATTTATCGAGGATGCCCAGATCGCAGTGCCGGAGCCGCAGGAGGGACAGGTGCTGATCAGGACGCGGCTTGCCAACATCAACCCCTCCGATCTGCATTTCATCAAGGGCGAATATGGCCAGCCGCGCCGCAAGGGCCTGCCCGCAGGCTTCGAGGGCGTTGGCGATGTCGTGGCGGCGAAGGGCAGCTATGCCGAGAAGCTGGTCGGCAAGCGCGTCGCCTTCTCCGTCTCCATGGATGGTTCGGGAAGCTGGGCAGATTACGCGCTGACCGCCGCGCATAATTGCATCCCCGTGCGCCCCGACATGCAGGATGTCGACGCCGCCGGCCATATCGTCAATCCGCTGACGGCCTATGCCATGTTCCAGATCGTGCGAAAGGCGGACAGCAAGAGCTTCATCCTGACGGCCGGCGCCAGCCAGGTCTCCAAGCTCGTCACGTCGCTCGCCCGTGACGAAGGCTATCGCCCCATCGTCTTCGTCCGTAGACGGGAGATGATCGAGCCAC
This sequence comes from Limnomicrobium aquaticum, assembly GCF_040545545.1. Lineage (NCBI taxonomy): Bacteria > Pseudomonadati > Pseudomonadota > Alphaproteobacteria > Hyphomicrobiales > Rhizobiaceae > Limnomicrobium > Limnomicrobium aquaticum. Next base: position 684,479 of record NZ_JBEPMB010000001.1, on the reverse strand, counting down.
TGAAGGCGCTGGGTGCCGCCCATGTCCTCGTTGAAACCGATCCGGATGTGCTGGACCAGTTCCGCGCCATCGCCCGGCAGGAAAAGCCGCGTGTCATGCTGGATGCCGTCGCCCACCAGCTCTCCGCAGACATTTTCTTCGCCATGCCCAACCGCGCCAACTGGGTGATCTACGGCAAGCTGGACGCCAGCGCCATCAGCGCCCGCGAACTCGGCCAGTTCATCTTCATGAGCAAGTCGATCACCGGCTTCTGGCTGACCGAATGGTTCCGCGATACCCCACCGGAGGAACAGATCCGCGTCATCGGAGAAGTCCAGCAACGCTTTGTCGACCGCCGCTGGACGACGGACGTGGCCGAAATCATTCCGCTGAAGAATGCGATCGAGAAACTGCCGACGGCGCTGGCCGCGCGGAACGGGAAGATCCTGCTCTCGCCTTGAGACTTGCTTTTACGCAATTCCGGAGGCGAAACCGGTTTCCACTTTCGGTGGAATTGCTTTAGGCGCAGTTCGCGCACTTCCCGCGAATTTCCACCACCGTCTTTTCCGGCTTGAAACCCTTCGCACCGAGGAAGTGCTCGAGGTCGTGCTCGAGTCCGTGATGATGGAATTCGAAGACGTTGCCGCAGGAATTGCAGATGGCGAAGGCAGTGAGCCCATGGCTGCCGCATTTCTCTTCCGGGTGGGCACAGGCGACGAAAGCATTGAGGCTTTCGAGCTTGTGGACAAGACCATCCGCCACCAGCTTGTCGAGCGCGCGATAGACCTGCAGCGGGGCGCGGAAGCCGTCGTCGCGGAGATTGTCGAGAATCTGGTAGGCACTCATCGGACCGCCGGCAGTCGTCAGCTTGTCGAAGACCAAAGCCTGGTTCTTGGTAAGACCCGCCGCACTCATGATATACCTCCGCGCCGGCTGTCGCCCCGGATGTCGGGGCCCGGCTGATCGTTGGTCTGCCGCTGTCGGAACGGCAGAAGACTGACAAGAAAGATGGCAAGCGCCGCCACGACGATCGACGGCCCGGACGGGGTGTCGAAGCGCAGAGAGCCGAAAAGGCCCCCGACGACGGCCACCATACCCAGCACGGACGCGATGACGGCCATGACCTCAGGCGAACCGGAAAAGCGCCGCGCGGCGGCGGCCGGAATGATCAGCATCGCTGTCACCAGCAGAATGCCGACCACCTTGATGGCAATCGCGATCACCAGCGCCAGCAGCAGCATGAAGAAGAGCCGCGTCCGCTCCGGCTGCATGCCTTCGGCTTCCGCCAGTTCCGGATTGACCGTTGCCGCGATCAGCGGCCGCCAGATTTTCGCAAGCGCCAGCAGCACCAGAAGCCCGCCGCCCCAGATCATATAAATATCCGTCTGGCCGACCGCCAGGATATCGCCGAAGAGATAGGTCATCAGATCGAAGCGCACCCAGGCGAGAAACGCCGCCAGCACGAGACCGATGGCCAGCGTCGAATGCGAAAGAATGCCGAGCAGCGCATCGGTCGACAGCGCGCCCCGCCGCTGCAGCGCCAGAAGCGCCAGCGACACGACGGCCGCGACACCAAAGACCGCCACCGTCAGGTTGACATGCAGAAGCAGCGACAGCGCCACGCCCAACAGCGCCGAATGCGCCATCGTGTCGCCGAAATAGGCCATGCGCCGCCAGATGACAAAGCAGCCGAGCGGACCTGCAACCAAGGCCAGCCCAAGGCCGGCGAGAAGCGCGCGGATGAAGAAGTCGTCAAGCATGGCGATGCCCGCCCTTCGGCCCGTGGTCGTGGCGCGCATGATCATGCTCGTAATGGGCATGATCATGGCCCGCGTGACCATGGCCATCATGGTCGCGATGATGCCCATCGTCGGGATGGCAATGATCCGTCACCGATCCGTCCGCATGCAGCACGCGTCCATCCGGCAGATGCTCGTGGTCATGATGGTGGTCGTAAAAGGCAATCGCGGCAGAGCCACGCATCCCGAAGAGATTGCGATATTCGCTGCTTTCGCTCACCGCCTTCGGCGTCCCGCGGCAGCAGACGTGACCGTTGAGGCAGATGATCGTGTCGGCCTCGGCCATGACGATATGCAGATCGTGCGAAATCAGCAGAATGCCGCAGCCGATCTCGCGGCGGATGCGCCCGATCAACTCGTAAAGCAGCGCCTCGCCGGCATAGTCGACACCCTGCACGGGTTCGTCCAGCACCAGCAGGTCAGGCTTGCGGGCAATGGCGCGGGCCAGCAGCGCGCGCTGGAATTCGCCGCCCGAGAGGTGATGCACTTCGGCTTTCTTCATGTGCGCGATGCCGGTCGCCTCAAGCGCGGCATCGATCTCGCTTGCAGGCAGCGCGCCAGTCAGCGTCATCAGCCGCTCGATCGTTAGCGGCATCGTCCAGTCGATGGCAAGCTTCTGCGGCACATAGCCGACCTTCAGGCCGGCGCGGCGAACCACCTCGCCTTCGGACGGCTTGAGCACACCCGTCGCCATCTTGGCGGTGGTGGATTTACCCGAGCCGTTCGGCCCGATCAGCGTGACGATCTCACCGGGAGAAACAGAAAATTCAACACCGCGCACGAGCCAACGGCCGCCACGCGAGACCCCTGCCCCGCGAAGCGTCACAAGCGCCTCCGCGCTTTTCGCCTTGTGCACCATTCGATCCGTCATCCCGCCTTGTCAGGCCTTATCGCACACGTTATATCGTAACTCAATATTGTAACAATATAACATATCTGAGGTACTCCATGCGCATTTACAAGAGCTTGCCCGGTCTTTCAGCAGTATTCGCATTGGGCATGGCAAGTCTTGCAACGATGCCGGCAAGGGCGGACGACCTGAATGTCGTGGTCTCGATCAAACCGATCCATTCCCTGGTCGCCGCCGTTATGAAGGGGGTTGGAGAACCCACGCTGATCGTCAAGGGCGCGGCCTCGCCGCACACCTATACGATGAAGCCCTCGGATGCCGCAGCGCTCGCCAAGGCCAACGTCGTCTTCTGGACCGGCCACGACATGGAAAAGTTCATGGAAAAGCCGCTCGCCTCGCTGTCTGGGAAAGCCACGGCCGTGGCCCTTCTGGAAACGCCGGCCATTGCGACGCTGAAGCCCCGCGAGGGCGGAACCTTCGAACCGCACGAGCACGAGGGCGAAGCCCATGCCGGCCAGGGTCACGACGAGGAGGAGACCGATCCGCATTTCTGGCTCGACCCGGAAAACGCCCGCGCCGCAGTCAAGGTGATTGCCGCCACGCTTTCGGCCGCCGACCCGGCCCATGCGACGGTCTATTCCGAGAATGCCGCGCGCACGGATGCCGACCTCTCAACACTCGAAGCGAACATCGCCGCCGAGCTTACCCCCTACAAGAGCAAGCCCTTCATCGTCTTCCACGATGCCTATCAGTATTTCGAGAAGCGCTTCGGGTTGAGTGCCACCGGTTCGGTGACCGTCAGCCCCGAGGTGCAGCCCGGTGCCGCCCGCATCGCCGAGATCGAGAAGAAGATCAAGACGCTCGGTGCGGTCTGCATTTTTTCCGAACCACAATTCGAGCCGAAGCTGATGGACACCATCGCGGCAGGTACGAAGACATTCCGCGGCGAGCTCGATCCCGAGGGCGCCAGCCTCACTGAAGGGCCAGCACTTTACCCGCAGCTTCTCCAGACGCTGGCAGACAATTTGAAGGATTGCCTGAGCAAGGAAAGCTAAACAGCCAGCAAGTGGTGCACGGCCTTTCGCACCACTTGCCCGCGCCATTTTAGTCTTGCAAGAATTGCGGAACGATTCGCAGACCGGAGTCCGCAATTTTGACTGAGCCCACGCTGCAGGAAGCCATGGCCGCCTTCGAGGCAGGCGACCTCGACAGGACCTTCATCATCCTGAACTCACTGATGACCGCAGGCGGTGCCGGCGACATCAATGTCCTGTCGCTGCTCGCCCGGACCTTTCAGAAGGCCGGAATGCTGACGGAAGCGGCGGAGGTGCTGGAGCGCGCAGCACAGCGGGAAACCCCGCATGCGTCAGCCTTCCTGTTGAACGCCATGCAGTTCTACGAGGAAGCCGGACAGCGCGAGAAGGCCTTCCTGCTCTCGCTGCAGCTCAACAAGGTCATCCCCGAACATCAGGACGTCGTCTACATCCTGATCAAGGGCTTCCTTGAGCGCGGCGAAAAGGAGCTGGTCGAGGCGCACAAGGGCCGGCTGATCAACTCGACCAATCCCGAGCACCTGGCCCTCGCATCACGCCTCGTCGGCAGCGCCGAGCTGACGGAAGACCATCTGACTCTCTACAAGAAGCTCTATGCGATTGCGCCCGACCAGGGGCCGATCCTCTTCTCGCTGATGGAGCTGGCCGCGACTTTCCACGATTTCGATACGCTCAATGCGCTGGAAACCCGCCTCAAGGGCGATTTCGCCGCCGGCAGCATTGCTATCTTCAAGGGCGACATGCCGCGCCACAGCCTGCTCTGGAGCGAGAACGAAGCGATCAACCGGCTGGCTGAAAACGCGAGCGACATGCCCAACAAGCCCGAGGGGCTGGACATGATCCGCCGCATACAGGGACATGACTGGTCCGACCGTATCAAGGTGGGTTACGTGTCGGATGACTTCACCGACCACAGCCCCGCCATGAACCTGATCCGCGGCGTGCTGACGGCCCATGACACGGATCGCTTCGACGTCTACCTGGTCGACGCGACACCGCCTGAAAAGGTTGGCTTCAACAATCGCGCCCGCTATGGCACGATCATTCCGATCCACGACCTCGACAACACCGCCGCCGCGCGCGCGGTCTCGAACGCCGGCATCGATATTCTGGTCGATTTGAAGGGTTACACGGGCGGCGCAAGGCCCGGCATCTTCAACCAGCTGGCAGCCCCAGTGCAGGTCTCCTGGCTCGGCTTTCCAGGAACCTTGGTCAATCTCGACATCGACTATCTGATCGGCGATTCGATCGTGCTGCCCGACAGTTCGAAACCCCATTATACGGAGAAGTTCTGCCGCCTGCCGGAAAGCTTCATGCCGAACGATCCTGTTCGCCGGCCGCTGCCCGAGCCGCGCCCGCGCCGCGATCTGGCTCTGCCGGAAAGCAAGTTCGTCTTCTCCGCCTTCACGCCGCCCGACAAGATCTCATCCGAGGTTTTCGGCCTCTGGATTTCGATCATGAAGAAAGTGCCGGACAGCGTGCTCTGGATGGCGGAAACCTCGACGCTGGCGCGCCAGAACCTGACGCGCTTCGCACTGCTGCAGGGCGTCATGCCCAACCGCCTGATCTTCGCGCCGAATGCGTCCTACGAGGATCACCTCGCCCGGATCCAGGCCGCCGATCTCGCGCTCGACACATTCCCCTATAACGGCCAGCTGGAAAGCTCCGACCTCATCTGGGCAGGTGTGCCCGTGGTGACGCGCAAGGGGCAGCACTTCGCCTCCCGCATCACCGAAAGTCTGCTGAACGCGGTCGGCGTGCCGGAGCTCGTGGCTGCCGACAACGCCGGCTATGCGGAGCTTGCCATCGCGCTCGCCACCGACCGTCACCGCCTGGGGACGATCCGCGAAAAGCTCGCCACCAACCGCTTCCGCGCCCCCCTCTTCGACGCCGACCGCTTCTGCCGCCATCTCGAGGCGGGCTTCACAGCGATGGCGGAACGGGCAAAATCGGGTCAGGACCCGGATCACATCGACGTGCCGGCGCTGCCCGCGCGAGACGGAAGCTTCATGCCGGCAACGCCGTAAAGTGGGTTTTCCGTCATGCTCGGGCCTGTCCCGAGCATCTACTGACGTTGCGTCAGTTGCAACGGAGCAGATGGTCGGGACAAGCCCGACCATGACGACAGCGTTATGCCTTCGGGCCCCTTCTCCCCGAGGGGAGAAGGAGAAACCTCAAAGCACCCGATACGTGAATCCATCGAAATCTGCCGGCTTGCCGTGTCCGGTGATGTCGAAGGCAAACATCGCCGCAAACGCCCCGGTAAATGACCCGTGCTCATTGAGCCCGCCGCCCTCGTCCGAAATGACGCTGGCATCGAGCACCGGCCCGACCGCCTGCCACGCGCCCTCGCCCGACTTGCGCCAGAAGAATTGCAGGTCATTGTCCCGCACTTCCATCGCCAGATCGAGCACGCCTTCGGGCACGGATACACCCATGCCAATCGGGTATTCGAGCTTGCCGGTCGGATAGGCGCCGGGGCACGACAGGATGATCAGCGACGCGCCCAGCTCCTCGTCCCAGGAAAGACCCAGAGCATGGAACTTGAAGCGGCCGTAGTAATGCGTCAGCCCTGCCACATGCTGGTAGGTCTCCGCCTTGAAATCGAGGGTGGTTTCGGCGCGGAAGGAATGATGCTCCTGCCGGCGGCCGACCAGCCCCTGCTCGAACCAATTGCCGATGCTCTGCCGGCCGAAGATGCGAAGGTATCCCGGCCGCTCGGTGAGCGAAAAGATACGCTCCGGATAAGGCGTGCGCAGCCACTGGAATTCAATCGGCAGCTTGGCTTCATCGAAGGTCCGGACGATCTCGGTCGGCTCGGGGTTCTTCTTCGCGCCGGTCGGTGACGGCACCGCGACGGAAGGCACCTGCCCGCCCTCGGCCAGATAAAGCCAGCCATCGCGCCACTCGACCTTCTGGATCGACGTCTCGCGGCCGAGCGTGCAGCGGCGGTTCGGAGCGAGCGGCCGGCCGCACAGATGCGTGTGGTAGAACTGCCCGTCCGGCATCTCGACATATTGACCATGACCGGCGCGCTGGAGAGGCGCATTTGGGCTGTCCTTCGAGGTGATCACATAGAGGTTCGGGTGATCCTCATACGGCCCCTCGATAGTGCGCGAGCGCGCCATGGTCACGGCATGCATGTATCCCGTCCCGCCTTCCGCGCAGGTGAGATAGTACCAGCCGTCGCGCTTGAAGAGATGCGGCCCCTCGACAAGCCCGAGCGGCGTGCCGGAATAGATGTTGCGCACCGGCCCGACAAGCTTGCCGGCCTTGGCGTCATATTCCTGCAGCACGATCCCGTCGAAGGCGACATGGCCCTTGGAGTTGCGCGCTACCGGGCGATGGTTCCATTGCTGGTTCACGAACCACTTGCGCCCGTCGTCGTCATGGAAGAGAGACGGATCGAAGCCCGAGGAGTTGACGAAGACCGGGTCGGACCATTCCCCCTCGATGGTCGGAGACGTCACGATATAATTGGGCGCATCCTTGAACGAGCCCTCGAAACGCTTCACATCCGTATAGACCAGCCAAAAGAGCCCGTCCGCGTAGGACAGGCACGGCGCCCAGATGCCGCAACTGTCGGGATTGCCGAGCATGTTAAGCTGGCTTGGACGTTCCAGTGGACGGCGGATGAGCGTCCAGTTCACGAGATCGCGCGAATGGTGGATCTGGACGCCAGGGAACCACTCGAAGGTCGAGGTCGCGATATAATAGTCGTCGCCGACGCGGCAGATGGACGGGTCAGGGTTGAAGCCGGGAAGGATCGGGTTCTGGATCATGTCGGTCACTTCTTCTTGCGCGGCGGGCCCTTGCGCTCGGCAGAGGCGGCCCAGAGGTTGATATCGGCTTCGCGGGCGTGAGCGTCGATTTCCACCAGTTCCGCGTCCGTGAAGTCCGGATTGTCGAGCGCGGCAACGCAATCGACCACCTGAGAGGCGCGGCTCGCCCCGATCAGTGCCGAGGTGATGCGGCCCTTGCGCAGCACCCAGGCAATGGCCATCTGCGCCAGCGTCTGGCCGCGCTTTTCAGCTATGCGGTTCAACGCGCGGATATTCTCAATATTCTTCTCGTTGAGGAAATCCGGGTTCAGCGACTTATCTTGCGCCGCGCGGCTCGCATCCGGAATGCCGTTCAGATATTTCGACGTCAGCATGCCCTGCGCCAGCGGCGAGAAGACGATCGAGCCGACGCCCAGCTCTTCCAGCGTGTCGACCAGCCCGTCTTCCTCGATCCAGCGATTGATCATCGAATAGCTCGGCTGGTGGATGAGGCATGGCGTGCCGAGATCCTTCAGGATCGCCACCGCCTCGCGGGTGCGCTTCGAATTGTAGGACGAAATGCCCACATACTGCGCCCGGCCCGATCGAACGATGTAATCGAGCGCGCCGCAGGTTTCTTCGAGCGGCGTATCGGGGTCGAAACGATGCGAATAGAAGATGTCGACATAGTCCAGGCCGAGCCGCTTCAACGACTGGTCGCACGACGCGATCACATATTTGCGGCTACCCCATTCGCCATACGGCCCAGGCCACATGCCGTAGCCCGCCTTGGAGGAGATGATCAGCTCGTCGCGATAGCCTGCAAAGTCCGTCTTCAGGATGTCGCCGAAGGCCGTTTCCGCGCTGCCGGGCGGCGGGCCGTAGTTGTTGGCGAGGTCGAAATGGGTGATGCCGAGATCGAAGGCCGTGCGGCAGATGTCGCGCTTGGTGGCCATCGGCGTATCCTCGCCGAAATTGTGCCAGAGCCCCAGCGAGATTGCGGGAAGCTTCAGGCCGCTTTTGCCGCAGCGGTTGTATTTCATCTTTTCGTAGCGGTTTTCGGCGGGCTGCCAGGCCATGGGAATTCTCCTCGACATAAAACATGGAAAGCCGCGCCTCAACAGCGCGGCTCGAAAGAGCGACTGGGAAGGGTCAGCGCATGAGCGCTGCTGCCTCCTGCATGCTGAAGGGCGCGGGCTGGGTGCATTTCGTGCCGATATCGACCGAACGCTTCTCCTCCGCCGACTTAAGGATCGACAGCAGCACGTCCACGACATGCAGCGCGCGATCCAGCGAGCAGCGATGCTCGCGTCCCTCCTCATGCGCCGCCATCATGTCAGAAAGACCGGCCGCGCGATAGTTGGCGAGCATGCGTCCATCCTGCGTCTGGAACTTCGCACTTGTGAGCGGATGATCCCAAAGCTCCACCGCCTCAAAGCCCTTGCCGCCACGCTGGGCCATCTCGACCGAACCGCCGAAGAAGTTCGGGTCCGGCACATGCAGCGCGCCGTCAACCCCGTAAAGCTCCATGTTCGTGTGCTTGTTGGCGATGACATCCCAGCTTCCCATCAGCGCGATATGCGCGCCGTTCTCGAATTCGAGGATGGCGTGGATATTCGTAGGCGTCGAAACCGGCACGGCCTCGCCATTGCGCGGACCATTACCGATGACGCGCTCGGTGCGCGCCATGTTGGCCATGGCCATCACACGCTTGACCGGCCCGACGAGGTTGACGAGGTTGGTCACATAATAGGGCCCCATGTCGAGGATCGGCCCGCCGCCCGGACGGAAGAAGAAATCCGGGTTCGGATGCCAGGCTTCCATGCCCGCACCCAGCACATGCGCCGTGCCGGACATGACCTTGCCGATGGCGCCATCATCGATCAGCTTGCGGGCAAACTGATGTGCACCGCCGAGGAACGTGTCCGGGGCAGATCCCACGCGAAGACCCTTGGCATCGGCGATCTTGCGAAGCTCCTCGCCTTCCTCGACGGAAAGCACGAAGGGCTTTTCCGAATAGACATGCTTGCCGGCTTCCAGCGCCCGCTTCGACATCGCGAAATGCGCTTCCGGGATCGTCAGGTTGACAATGACATCGACCTCGGGATCGGCCAGCAGCGCCTCGACGGTTTCGGCGCGAACGCCGAATTCGGCGGCGCGGGCTTCGGCAGCCGCCGGGTTGATATCGGCGCAGGCAACCGCCTTCAGGTTCTTGAACAACGGGATCAGCTTGAAATAGGCGGCGGAAATGTTTCCGCAGCCGAGAATCCCAACTCCATATTCACATGCCATGACTGCAATCCTCAATACGTCTTGAACGAAGCGATCGAGCGGCTGACCATCCGCTTGAGATCGTTCGGGTTATCGTGCTCGGCGATGTAGTATTTCGCGCTTGTCGTCTCGCGCAGGAACGGCATGAGCTTCGCCCACGGCACGACACCATGGCCCACATCGGCCCAGCCGCCCTCATCCGTTGCCTCGCCCGGCGGCGCAATGTCCTTCACATGGACGGTCACGACCTTGTTCTTGTACTTTTCGATCCAGGCAAACGGATCGGCCTTGCCGCGCACGATCCAGGCAATGTCTGCCTCCCAGTCGAGATCGGGCGCGCCTTCGAAGATGCGGTCCAGCACGACCGAACCGTCCTCCAGTGCCGCAAATTCGAAGTCGTGATTGTGCCAGGCATAGCCGAAACCGGCAGCGCGATAGGGCTGGCCAGCCTTCTGCAGACGACGACCGAAGTCAGTCCAGCCTTCGACCGAGTTGGGCCGCTGGTCGGGCATGAGATAGGGGCAGATGATGATCTCCATGCCCACGGCCTTTGCAAAGGCGATCACCTTGTCCGGGTTCTGCTCCAGCGCGTCGATGGAGAAATGCCCGGTGGGCATCGCAAGCCCGTTGGCGTCAAGCTGTGCCTTCAGCGCCTTGCCGGCAGCCTCGTCGGCATCGCCATAGACGCCACCGAAACCTTCGGCGTAAGCATAGCCGTTGGCGGCGAGAAGCTTGAAGACATCTTCAAGCGGCGGATAATTGCGAGAGCTGAAAAGCTGAAAGCTGAACTTTTCCATGGGGTAACTCCTCCTCGTTGTTTTGTTTCCGTTACGTCAGCCAACATCCTTGGGTGATGCCGCCTTGCGGGCGCGGTGTGCGCTCGAAAAGTTTAGCCGGCGTAACAGCTGTGAAGATCGAGCACGCTGAACTGCGGCGTGACGGCCAGACGGTTCGCGGGCGTGAAGATGACGGTCTTGGTCTCTCCGGCCGTAAGGTCGAAGGCGTTGTCGGAATAGCGTCCCTCGCAATCGGCCTCGAGCATGACATGCAGCGCAAGTCCCTTCGCGGTGACCCGCACCTCGAAGACACCTCCCGAGAAAGGCTGGACATCGACGGACAGGCCGGCAGACTTCATATCCAGCGACTTGTAGGTCACCGTCGCGTGATGCCCCTCACCCGTCATGCCGTTGGCGGCGGCAAACGACCAGAAGAGCAGCATGTTTTCCGGAATGTCCGCCCTAGCGATGGTCGCAGCCGTCACCGCCCGGTCGGCAGGTGCCGCACTCTCGAAACTGCGGAACGGACGGCGTTTGCCGGCAAGATCGACCAGCCAGGTCTCGATCTTGACCGTCGTATCGTCCAACGTGTCGTTGACGACAGACAGCGCAATTTCGCTCTCGTCATCGGACGGAATGGCGGCCACAGCCACCTGCTGGAAGAAGCGGCGCGCCATGTAATGCATCGCCTTCCAGCCGCCGCCGTAATCGAGGCTCGCCCAGGAGGCGACCGGCCAGGTGTCGTTGAGCTGCCAATAGAGTGTGCCCATGCAATGCGGCTTCAGCGAGCGCCAGAAATCGACCGCCGTGCGGATCGCAAGACCCTGCTGGATCTGGCTAAGATAGACGAAGGAGGGGAAGTCCTTGGGGAAGCGGAAATAGCGGAACATCGTGCCCGCGATCCGCTCGTTGCCGCCGGCATTCTTCTGATGCGATTCCATCACCGGCGAAGCAATGTTCATGTCCGCCTCATCCGCGAACTTCCGGATGACCGGCATGGACGTATAGGACTGGAAGCCGAATTCCGAGCAGAAGCGGGGCTTGACCGTCCGGTAATTGTCGAACGACTTGTTCTCGTGCCAGACCGACCAGTAATGCATGTCGCCGGAGCCATCGGCATGCCAGGCATCGCCGAAATCAAGATAGCCGGACGCCGGGCTCGACGGCCACCAGATCAGATCCGGCCCCGCTTCCTTCAACGCCACTTCGATCGTCCGGTTGAGGCGGTCATAGGACACGAGATAGCGGTCGCGATTGTTGCGCGTGATCTCAAACCAGTTCAGCGCGCCAATCAGCTCGTTGTCGCCGCACCAGAGCACGATGGAGGCGTGCGAGGAGAGCCTGCGAACCTGATAGAGCACCTCATCACGCACCTCAGTGAGAAAATCGTCGGTCGACGGGTAGATATTGCAGGCGAACATGAAGTCCTGCCAGATCATCAGACCCTTGGCATCGCAGAGATCGTAGAACCAGTCCTGCTCGTAGAAGCCGCCGCCCCAGACGCGGATCATATTCATGTTGGCGTCGACCGCCGACTGCAGCAGGTCCTCGGTCTTCGCCGGGCTCGACTTGGAAAAGAGCGCGTCGGCCGGAATCCAGTTCGCGCCGCGGCTGAAAATCTCTTTGCCGTTGATGCGGAAGGCGAAACGGCTGCCGGCCTCATCCTTGTCCGTCAGAAGCTCGACCTTGCGGATGCCGATCCTGCGAGACACGCGCTCGCGCGTCGTCTCGACGGCAAGATCGTAAAGGACCTGCTCGCCCGAGCCCGCCGGCCACCAGAGGCGCGGCTTCTCGATACGATAGACCTGCGTGACCTTGGTCAGCCCCTCGCCCACCGAGCAATCCAGCCGCTCGCGCTCGCCGTCGAAGGTGAGATAGAGCTGCACCACACCGGGTTCGAAGGCATCCAGCGTCACGGTGACCGTCACGTCCACAGCACCATTGTCATGATGCGTCTGCCGCGCTTCGACATGCTCGATCCGGGCCGGTTCCATGCGCTTCAACGCAACCGTACCGTAAAGACCCAATGGCGCCAGCGCGATATTCCAGTCCCAGCCGAAATCGCATTGCGCCTTGCGCAGGAGATTGCCGTTCGCGATGGGCGAATTGGCCTCCTGGCGAGGCACGTAGAAGGGTTGCAGCGCCTGCCGCCGTGCGCCCTCGGTCACCGAGGAGTGAATGAGGATGCGGATCTCGTTGCGACCGGCCTTCAGCGCATGGCTCACATCGGGCCGGTAGCGGCGGAAGACGTTCTGCGCCTCAAGCACGACGACATCGTTGATGGAAACCGTCGCCACTGTATCGAGATAGTCGATATCGAGATACCAGCCTTCCGAACCGGCATTGTCGCCCATCTCGAAGCTGCGCGTCAGCACCCAGTCCTTCTCGGCCAGATGCCGCAGTTTGTATTCGTTGCGCCCGTAATAGGGATCGGGAATCAGCCCTGCGCATTCCAGCGCGGAATGCACGTCTCCCGGCACGGCCATATCGACCGAGGGAAAACCCTCCGACGAAACATGCCATTCACCCGAAAGATCAACGCAATCCTTCTCCGCCCCGATCCATACCACCGGCATCGCACTCACCCTGTCACATGTTCTAATTTGCCGGCGGACCAAGGGCCCGCCAGTCTTGTCTGTTCCGAAATCAGATACGCAGTTCGGTTTCTGCATCGAACAGCGACGCGAGGCTCATGTCGTAGGCGAGCTTCACCTGCGCGCCCGGACTGTAGCGCCGGTTGCCGCCGATGCGCACGGACATGGACTGTCCGGCATGCTTCAACCAGATCAGATTGTCGGCGCCCATGGGCTCTTCGATTTCGACGACGGCCTGATGCGTGTTCACCGTCTCCGGCCCATCGACGCTGATATGTTCGGGACGCAGGCCAAGCACCGCCTTCGTGCCCGGCTGCAGCGGCCCCTTGGCCCGGTAGCCGTCAAGCATGAAGGTGACGCCATTGGTCACGAAAGCCGGACGGCCATCCGCGCTCGTGATCTCACCCTTGAAGAAATTCATTGCCGGCGAGCCGATGAAGCCCGCGACATAGAGATTGTTCGGCTCGTTATAGATCGTCATCGGATCGTCGAGCTGCTGGATAAGCCCCGAGCGCATGATGGCGATCCGGTCGGCAAGCGTCAGCGCCTCGATCTGGTCATGTGTGACGTAGATCATCGTATTCTTCAGGTTCTGGTGCAGGCGTTTGATTTCGACGCGCAGTTCCGAACGCAGCTTGGCGTCGAGGTTCGACAGCGGCTCGTCGAACAGGAACACATCCACATCGCGCACCAGTGCACGCCCGATGGCGACACGCTGCCGCTGGCCGCCGGAAAGGGCAGCGGGCTTGCGCTGGAGCAGCGGACCGATCTGCAGGATTTCGGAAGCCCGCGCCACGCGCTTGTCAATCTCTTCCTTGGCCATGCCGGCAATGCGCAGGCCGAAGGACAGGTTCTTCTCCACCGTCATCTGCGGATATAGCGCATAGGACTGGAACACCATGCCGATGCCGCGGTCCTTGGGCTCTTCCCAGGTGACGTTCTTGTCCTTGATGAAAATCTGTCCGTCCGTCGGCTCGAGAAGACCGGCGATGCAGTTGAGCAGCGTCGACTTGCCGCAACCGGACGAGCCGAGGAGAACAAGGAACTCGCCATCCTGGATGTCGAGATTGAGCTTGTCCAGCACGGTGATCGCGCCGAATTTCAGCGTCAGGTCCTTGACCGAAACACTCGTATTCATTCGATTATCCCTTTACAGCGCCGGCGGCGATGCCGCGCACGAACAGTTTCCCCGAGACGAAATAGACGATGAGCGGCACAAGCCCGGTGATCAGCGTCGCGGCCATGTTGACGTTGTATTCCTTGACCCCCTGAACGGAGTTCACGATGTTGTTGAGCTGAACGGTCATCGGATAGGTGTCCGGTTTGGTGAAGACGACGCCGAACAGAAAGTCGTTCCAGATGCCGGTGATCTGCAGGATCATCGCAACGACGAAGATTGGCAGCGAGATCGGCAGCATGATGCGGAAATAGATGTTCCAGAACCCCGCGCCATCGACACGCGCGGCCTTGAACAATTCCTCCGGTAGCGCCGCGAAATAGTTGCGGAACAGCAGCGTCAGGATCGGCATGCCGAAGACGGTATGCACGATGATAAGCCCCTGCAGCGTTCCGTAAACACCCATTTCACGCAGGATGATGACCATCGGATAGAGCATCACCTGATAGGGAATGAACGCGCCGACGATGAGGATCGTGAAGAAGACATCCGCACCCTTGAAACGCCAATTGGCGAGCGTGTAACCGTTGAGCGAGGCGACCGCGATGGAAATGACGACAGAGGGAACGGTGATGATCACCGAATTCCAGAAGCCCCGCGACAGACCATCGCAATTGAGGCCGGTGCAGGCTTGCGACCACGCCTTGACCCAGGGCTCGAAGGTGATTTCGACCGGCGGGGCGAATATATTGCCTAGCCGGATTTCCGGCATGCCCTTCAGGGAGGTGACGATCATCACGTAGAGTGGGAGGATATAATAGATCGCGGCCACGATGAGCGTGCCGTAGACGATGACGTTACGACGGGACACAACCCTCTTCGGCTTGGCGCCGCGCGGTTCTGCAGATGTGCCCGAGGTCACGGAACCGGTTGCTGAGACCATGGTATTCATCAGCGCGCCCTCTTGCCGGAGAATTCGAGATAGGCCCACGGAATGATGATGACGATCACCGTCACCAGCATCATCGATGAGGCGGCAAAGCCCTGACCGAGATTCTGCGAATAGAACATCAGGTCGTAGACATACTTGGCCGGCACTTCGGATGCACCGCCGGGCCCACCGCCGGTCTGGGCGACGATCAGGTCATAGACCTTGATAATACCGGAGCCGATGAGCACCAGCGTCGTCACGAAGACGGGACGCAGCATGGGAATGATGATGAAGACATAGGTCTTCCATGTCGGAATGCCGTCGACGCGCGACGCACGCCAGATTTCCTCGTCGATACCGCGAAGCCCGGCGAGCATTATAACCATGATCAGCCCGGTTCCCTGCCAGAGGCCGGCAATCAGCACGCCGTAGATGACGATATCGGCATTATAGAGTGGGTCGAAAGTGAAGCTCGTGAACCCTAGGCTGCGCACGATATGCTGCACGCCGAGATCGGGATTGAGCAGCCACTGCCAAACCAGCCCGGTGACGATGAAAGACAGCGCGAAGGGATAGAGAAAGATCGTCCGGAAGGTGTTTTCGAACCGGATCTTCTGATCCATCGCCACCGCCAGAGTAAAACCGATGACAAGCGAAAAGATCAGCGACAACACGCCATAGATCGCAAGGTTCTCGACGGAAATCAGCCAGCGCGGCGTAGACCACAGCCGCGCGTACTGGTCGAAGCCAACAAAATTCAAACGCGGCAGCAGCTTCGAATTGGTGAAAGAATAGACGACGGTCCAGATCGTTCCGCCGAGAAAGACCACCAGCGCGGTGAAAGCCATCGGGATAGCCGCGATCTTGGCGCTCATGTTCTTGAAGAGCGAATTCCTTCGCTTGGGCGCGGCGCGCTCCATCTCCCCTCCTCCCGGTTACGCGCAACGGCGTCCGGTGTTTATATTGGCGACAGCGGAGAACGGGCCGACCGAAGTCGGCCCGAAACGCCCGGCAATCAATCGGCCTTGGCGATAATCGCAGCGTACTGCTTCTGGGCTTCCTCCGGGGTGATGGACAAGTCGTGCCAGAACTTGTCGATGACATCCTGAAGCTGGCCGGTCGTGTCCGGCGATAGCGTCTGCGAACCATCAGGCAGAACACTGCCCTTCTTGAGGATTTCGAGACCCTTCTTCATGCAGTCGTTGGCAGCCGCAAGATCGACGTCGCCACGAACCGGCAGCGAACCCTTCTTGAGATTGAAGGCAACCTGCGTGTTTTTGTCCAGGAGCGTCTTTGCCAAAACCAATTGGGCCTTGGTCTTTTCCGGGTCCTTCTGCTTGGGGAAGTAGAAGCTGTCACCACCAGTGCTGATGACTTCGTTCACACCGAGGCCCGGAAGGCAGGTGTAATCCTTGCCGGCGACCTTGCCGGCCACGGCGAATTCGCCCTGCGCCCAGTCGCCCATGATCTGGGCGGCAGCCTTGCCGGTAATGACGAGGTTGGTTGCCTGGTTCCAGTCCTGAACCTTCGTGTCTTTGGACCATTCACGCGCCTGCGCGGCAGCCTTGAAGATCTTCAGCATTTCCGGACCGCCGGCAACCTTGGCGTCCTTGTCGACATTGACCTTCTTCCAGAGATCGACACCGCCAAGCGCGACCTGCAGGACGCCGAAGAGGCCGTTCGACTGCCAGGACTGACCGCCCACGGCAAGCGGAATGATGCCCGCCTTCTGCAGGTCCGGCACATCGGCGACGAATTCATTCCAGTTCTTCGGAACCGGCTTTCCGATCTTCTCGAAGACGCCGTTGTTCATCCACATCCACTGCCAGGAGTGAATATTGATCGGCACGCAAAACCACTTGCCGTCCTTGACGCAGGATTTGTAGAGACTTGGCGGGTTGATGATCTTGTCCCAGCCCTCGGCCTTGGCGACCTCGGTCACGTCCTGCATCAGGCCCGCTTCAACGAGTTCATCGGCCTGACGGCCGGTGTTGAACTGCGTGGCACCCATCGGGTCGCCGCCGGTGATGCGGCTGATCATGATCGGGCGGGCCGTATCGCCGCCGCCGGCGATAGCGCCATCGACCCACTTGTTGCCTGTTGCGTTGAATGCCTTGGCAAGCTCGGCGACCGCGGCAGCCTCCCCGCCGGACGTCCACCAATGCGTGACTTCCAGATCAGTTGCCTGAGCTGCACCAAAAGAAAGCGTCACGGATGCTGCGAGTGCAGCAGCCAGAGAACGAATATTCATGAGTTCCTCCCTCACTGAAACGTTACCGGAAAAACTTATGACAAAGCTCTGAAACACGCAACCGGCTCCGCAAAAATTATTTTCTTCCCCAAAAATAATCGTATTGCGTGTACATTCGAGACCGGGTCACGAGCGAAATCGCAAACGGCTGAAAGAGACTCCTCTGTCGTATAATCTTGATATTTCGATATAAATGACATTATGAGAACGTTTTTACTTTGCGCCGCGAATTCGCAGCGCAACACCTGGATTTTGCCATGCGGAATTTCATCCCGCATACGGAAAATTGGGTTGTGTCGAAATTTTCGCTCGACAATCAACCTGTAACGTTACAGATTTCCCGCCCTGCCCTTGGTCCCGCTTTCGGCATTGACCGGAGCCCGCATACATATATGAATCCGATGAGTGGAAGCATGGCGACGCGAAGGAGCGGAATGGTGTCGGGAACGGATCGGGTGAGCGCCGGCAAGGCGCACGCGCCGCAAATTCTGGAGGGCGAGCGCCCGACGCTGAAGACGATCGCTTACCTGACAGGCCTTGGCGTGACGACTGTGTCGCGTGCGCTGAAGGATGCGCCCGACATCGGTGCCGATACGAAGGAACGGGTCCGGCTTGTTGCCCGGCAGTTGGGCTATCAGCCGAACCGCGCAGGCGTGCGCCTGCGCACAGGCAAGACCAATGTGATCGCACTTGTCCTCGGCATGGACGCCGAAATCATGTCGATGACGGGTCGTATGGTCTATGGCATATCGGATGTGCTCACCGGCACGTCCTACCACCTCGTCGTGACCCCGCATATGAACAGCGCAGACCCTATGGTGCCGGTGCGCTACATTGCCGAAACGGGCTCGGCCGACGGGGTGATCCTGTCGCGCACGGAACCCGACGACGCGCGCATCCGGTTTCTGGCGGAGCGGAACATACCCTTCGTCACGCACGGTCGAACGGAGATGGGCTTTGTCCACCCCTATCACGATTTCGACAACGAGGCTTTCGGCTATCGGGCCGTGCAGCGGCTGGCCGAGCGCGGCCGTAAGCGTATCGCCATTCTGCGTCCGCCGATCCAGCTTACCTATTCCGGCCATACGATGACGGGTTTTCACCGCGCGCTCAGAGACTTTGGCCTTGAAGAGGCCCGCTTCGACTGGATTTCCGTCGAAACACCGGCCTCGGAACAAAAGGATGCGGTGGAGGCCCTGATGCGTGGTCCTGACGCGCCGGACGGCCTGATCTGTTGCTCCGGAAGTTCGGCGATTGCGGCCGCGGCCGGGATCGCCTCCGCCGGCAAGACGATCGGGCTGGAACTCGACATGGCGGCCAAGGAAGCCGCAGGCGTTCTGCCCTGGTTCCAGCCCGCAATCATCGCGATGAACGAGGATTTCGCCAGCGCCGGCCGCGAGCTGGCCCGCGCGCTGCTCGCCCGCATCGCAGGCACAGATCCCGAAACGCTGCAAAGCATCGCGATGTCGCCCTGGGCGGATGAGTAGTCGTCTATCGGGACAGACTGATCTCAAGACCATCACGTCCGACGATCAGCTCGCCAGAATAGGTCTCCTCAAGCGCCGCGCGCCAATGCGCTTCCGTAAAGTCCGGATCGTCGGCAGGGATCATGTGGTTCAGCGCAAGCCGCCTGACACCCGCGGCAGTCGCAATTCGCCCGACATCGACGGCAAAGGTATGCGAAGCGATGAGATGCTCGCGCAGCCGCGACCCGTTGCCGGTGCGGCTAATGATGCTCTCAAGACCCGTCGGTAGCATCGCTTCGTGTATCAGCAGATCGGCACCGCTCGCAAACTCTGCCAGTGGCGGATGATAAGCGGTGTCGCCCGAAAACACGACGATGCCCGAGGGCATCTCGACCCGAAAGGCAAAGCAATCAGCCACCGGCGGATGCGGCACCCGAAGCGCAGTGACCCGGAAGCCCGGCTCATCGAGCACCAAGCCTTCGTCGATTTCCATCACCGTCACCAGATCGGCCAGCACCGGGCGGCCCTCATCCACGATACGGGTGGAGATATCGACGTCCAGAGAGGCGAGGAAACCACGCCACACCGCAGCAACACCTTTTGGACCGTAGACCTTCACCGGCGTCGAAAGACCAGACGTCCAGGCCGTATGGATCAGCCCGCCGAGTTCCAGCACATGGTCGGAATGGAGATGTGTCACCAGGATGTGACTGAGCCCCTTCAGCGACACGCCGGCATTGACGATGCCGCGCGAAACGCCGAGCGCGCAGTCAACGGCGATCACGCGCCCGCCGGTCTCGATCAGGCTCGATGTCGGCGAAGGACCGCCCGGCCGGATGGCCGGACCGCCCTTCGTGCCGAGAAGAACGATGCGATCATTCATTCAGGCCGCTACCCCACGGGCCGTGGTGGAAGTCCTTGCCGTCGAGACGGTCGAAGCCATGCGCGCCGAAGAAGTCGCGCTGCGCCTGGATGAGGTTGGCGGTTCCGCGCGCCTGTCGGTAGCTGTCGAAATAGGACAGTGCCGAAGAGAGCGCCGGAACCGGCAACCCTGCCGTTACGGCTGCGGCCACAACGCGACGCAGCGACGGCAGAGCTTCCTTGACCATCGCGGAGAAAGCCGGTGTCATGATCAGGTTTTCCACATCCGGCATGGCCGTGAACGCGGTTGTGATCTCGTCGAGGAACTGCGAGCGGATAATGCAGCCGGCGCGCCAGATCTTGGCAATCACCGGCATCGGCAGCGACCAGCCGAATTCCTTCGACGCTTCCGACATAACGGCAAACCCTTGCGCATAGGCGCCAATCTTGGCGGCAAACAGCGCCAGTTCCAGATCATTGAGACCCGCGCCACTCGCATCAATCTTGCCGGGAGCGGAACCGAAGATCTTTTCGGCCGCAACACGCTGCGACTTCATGGACGAAAGCACGCGGGCAGCCACGGCAGCTTCGATGGCCGTTGCCGGCACGCTTAGCTGCTGCGCTTCGATCACCGACCACTTGCCGGTGCCCTTCTGACCCGCCTGATCGAGGATCATGTCGACCATCGGTCCGTCGCCATGGGGGTCACGGGCAGCCAGCACCTTCTCGGAGATCTCGATGAGATAGGAGTTCAGACGGCCCTTGTTCCAGCCGCCGAAAATGTTGCCAATCTCGGAGGCCGACTTGCCGGCACCGTCGCGCAGCAGGCCGTAGATCTCGCCGATCATCTGCATGTCGGCATATTCAATGCCGTTATGGATCGTCTTGACGAAATGGCCGGCACCGTCGGCGCCGAGCCACGCGCAGCAGTCCTCGTTATTGAACTTGGCGGAAATGGAGGTCAGGACCTTCTCGACGCGCGCATAGCTTTCCGGCGTCCCGCCGACCATGATCGACGGTCCGTGGCGCGCACCCTCTTCGCCACCAGAGACGCCCATGCCGATGAAGGTCAGACCAGTGCCGTCCAGCTCCTTGAATCGGCGGCGCGTATCATGGAAATTGGCGTTACCCGCATCAATGACGATGTCGCCATTGGTCAGATAAGGCCGAAGGTGCTGGATCTGGTCGTCCACCGGCTGGCCTGCCTTGATCATGATGATGATCGGGCGCGGCGGGCGGATCGCGTCGATGAACTCTTCCATCGTGTGGCAGGGAATGATTCGGTCGGCGAGCGCGCCAGCCTCGGCGAAGAACTCGTCCGTCTTCTCGGTGGTGCGGTTGAACACCGCGATCCGGTTACCCTTTTCGGCGATGTTGAGAGCGAGATTCGCCCCCATCACGCCCAAACCGATGAGACCGATTTCTGCCTTTTCCATGGGGATCACTCCAATGTTTTTATTGGAGCCTTTTTTGGCACTCGGCACGGCCATGGGCAAGAGCAAATCGATTAAGTTTATGTGTCAGGCCGGTCGTCGCCGTCGTCGAGCACCCGCCATGACGACCCTTCGAGATCGTCATACTGGCCGCTCTTCAGTGACCAGAGAAAGGTCGCAAGGCCAAGCCCACCCAGTGCAAGCGCGATGGGGATGAGATAGATCAGGACGTTCATGAAGCCACCGCCGGTGTCAGGGGTGCATCATGTTGCTCGCCCACGGCGACCCTGCTCGATCCGAGCGTCAGCCGCATCGCATTGGCCACCACGATGATCGACGAGGTCGACATGGCAATGGCAGCAACCAGCGGCGAGGCGTAGCCCAGCAGCGCGAGCGGCACGAAGACGACGTTATAGGCAATCGCCAGCGCGAAGTTTTCGATAATCAGCCGGCCTGCGCGCTTCGACACCTTGATGGCCAGCGACACGGCAGAAAGGCTCTCATGCAGGAAGACGAAGTCTGCCGCCTGTCGACCAACATCGGATGCCGTTGCCGGCGCCATCGAAACATGCGCGGCGGCAAGCGCCGGCGCATCGTTGATCCCGTCACCGACCATTAGCACCTTATGTCCACGAGCCGAAGCCTTGTTGATTTCCTCCACCTTGCCCTTCGGCGTCAGTGCCGAGCGCCAGAAGCCGATGCCGAGACGCCGAGCGAGCGCCGCAACGACACCTTCGCGGTCGCCCGAAAGGATCGCCGTCTTCAGACCGCGCCCGGCAAGCCCGGTGATCAGCCCCTGCGCATCGCGCCGCATCTGGTCTTCGAACTGGAAGACGGCAACGAGCTTGCCATCCAGCGACAGAACCGTTTCGGGGCCGGCGGCATCGTCTTTACCCGCGTCGGCTGAAGCAGCATTGAGAGCGAATGCGCGGTGACCAAGCCGCCACAGTCCCTCGCGGTCTTCGGCCTCGATACCTGCGCCGGGTATTTCGGAGACGGTCAAGAAGCGTGTCACGTCACCCCCGCCGGCATCGGCCAGAGCAACCGAGAGCGGATGGCGCGAATGCAGCGCCAGCGACGCAGCCGCCTCAAGCGCCTTTACCGGCATCGCGCCCTTGTTGATAAGCCTCGGTTTGCCCAGCGTCAGCGTGCCCGTCTTGTCGAAGATCGCCGTATCGATCTCCGTCAGCCGCTCCATGGCAGAGCCGTCCTTGACCATGATCCCATCGCGGAAGAGCCTGCCAGCCGCAACCACCTGCACCACCGGCACGGCAAGGCCGAGCGCGCAAGGGCATGTGATGATGAGAACGGCTATGGCAATGGTCAGAGCATGCTTCCAGTCGCCGCCGAAAACGCCCCAGAAGAGGAAGGCGGCGAGCGCCAGAATATGCACCGCCGGCGCGTAGATTTCCGCAGCACGGTCGGCGATGCGGCGATAGCGCGCCTTGCCGCCCTCTGCCGCCTCCATGAGACCGATGATTTCGGCAACAAAGGAATTACGCGCCGCAGCCATCGCCTGCACGGTCAATGCGCCCGTGAGGTTCAGCCCCCCGGCCTGCAGCGCCGATCCCTTTGAAGCCGCTATGGGCAAACTCTCACCGCTCACGATGGACAGATCGAGCTCGCTCGCCCCCAACATCACGACACAGTCGACCGGCACGCGCTCGCCAGCAGCGATCAGCAGCCGGTCGCCGGGAGCGATCTCGTCGATATTGCGATATTCGCGGCCGCCATCGGCGGTCAGCACCGTTGCGCCGCGCGGGCTTAAGCGAGCCAGCCCGCTGATGGCCGAACGCGCGCGATCACGCATGATATGGTCGAGCGTGCGGCCGATCAGCAGGAAGAAGAGCAGCGACACGGAGGCGTCGAAATAGGCTTCCCGACCGTGGTTCATCGTCTCGTAGAGCGACATGGCATAGGAGAGCGTGATCGCCAACGCTATCGGCACATCCATGTTCATCCGGCCATGACGCAGAGCGTTATAGGCTGAAACATAGAATGGACGGCCGGAATAGATCAGCGTCGGCCCGGCAATCGCGGCAGAAATCCAGTGGAACATGTCGCGGGTCGCCGCATCCGCGCCCGACCAGACGGAGACCGACAGCAGCATGATGTTCATCGCGGCAAACCCGGCCACCGCCATGGCGCGAATGAGTCCATTGCGCGTGCTGTCCTGCTCCTCGGCAGAAATCGAAAAGAGATGCGACTCGTAGCCGGCCGCCTCGATGGCCCTGGCAATCACCGAAGGGTCGGTGCGGCGGCCATCCACCTCTTCCTTCCACACGCAGGTGACGCGCCGGGTCGATAGATTGACGCGGGCGCGCTCCACTTCAGGCAGCGCCTTCAGCGCCTTTTCGAGCGTCGTGATGCAGGCGCCGCAATGCACACCGGGCACGGCAAGATCCGTCTGGCGCAGCCCGCCATCGAGCGGGCGGCTCGCCATCCACAGTTCGTCAGTCGGCGGCAGATCGTGGATCGCCTTTTCGGCATCCAGTGCGGCTTCGGTGCCTGCTGCACAGCAACTCATGGGACTACCCTACCCTTCAACCGTCAGCGATTGGGGAACACATGGACGCGGATGGCTTCGTGATAGACCATCTTCCCGTCGTCATTGGTCTTCAGATCGACGATCCATTCGCCCGGCAGAACCTCATGATTGGTCGTGAAGACGCCGTCGCCTTCATGTTTGAGCGTCACGGTGAAGTCCTGCAGCGTCCCGACCGGGCGGTGGAACGAGGCCACGACCTCGTCGGCGGGAACCGGGCCGCGCTGCGGATGGGTCAGCACATAGCGGATCCCTTCCCGGTTGGCGTTGAGCTCGCCGCGAATACCGGTCGCAGCCATCTGGCGCATATGCTCCGCAGCCGCATTGAATTGCTGGCTTGCCTTGAACGTGTCATCCGCCACCAGCCCGCTCCACGAATGGGTGGCGTACCAGGCCATCGTGAAGTTGACCGCGATGACCGTCCCGAAGAAGGCGATCATGATGGCCAGGAAATGCCAGCCTGTGAAGGTGAAGCCGCTGGGCTTGTTGGTAGCAGTTGCCATCAGTGATGCTCCCTGTTCTTGACGTCGGCCGGCGCATTGAAGACGGCCTTGTAGACGTCATGCTCGTTGCTGGACTTGTCTTCGGCAATGAAGCGGAAGTGTTGCTCTTCGTCATGCAGATGTTCGCGCGGCACGGTCACATAGACCTTCAGCGTCACGGCCTTGTCGGGATCGGCCTGAATGTCGAAGCTGCGGCTGTCGGGCTGATCCATGCCGTTGATCTTCATGACCGCCCCATCGAGCCCCTCAAGAGACAGTGAGATCACGCGCGGCTCGGGGATCATGTTGAGGATGCGCACGGTAAACCCGTTGCGGATCGAACCGTCCGATTCCAGCACGAATTGCGGATTGCGGTCATGCAGAACGTTGACCTCCAGCCGGTCACGCGACAGCAGCGCAACGAGCAGACCGATGCCCACCGCCGCCCAGACGCCCATATAGAGCAGCGTGCGGGCGCGGAAGATGATCTTCCAGTTGAAATGCTTGACCTTGTCGTGGAAATGCCCGTCGGCATCTCGCACGATATTGGGGTTGATGTCATGCGCGCCGTTGCCAGTCGCCAGCGCCATGTTGGCGTTGTAATCGGCAAGCGTCGCATAGGAGATCAGGCCCTTGTCGCGGCCGAGCTTGTCCATCACACCGTCGCAGGCGTCGATGCAGAGCGCGCAGGTGATGCATTCGAGCTGCTGCCCGTCGCGAATGTCGATGCCCATGGGACAGACGACCACGCAGGCATTGCAGTCGACGCAATCGCCGGCGACCTTACCCTCGGCGGCTGCCTTCTTGGTGCCGTGGGTGCGGGGTTCGCCGCGCCAGTCGTTATAGGTGACGGTCAGCGAATTTTCATCCAGCATCGCGCCCTGAATACGCGGCCAGGGACACATATAGGTGCAGACCTGCTCGCGCATCAGCCCGCCGAAGACATAAGTCGTGGCAGTCAGAACGCCGATGGTCATGTAGGCAACCGCGGGGGCTTGGAAGGTCCAGAGATCAAGGAGCAGCTGCGGCGCGTCGGCGAAATAGAAGATCCACGCGCCGCCGGTGGAAACGCCGATGGCCAGCCAGATGGCGTGTTTCGACACCCGCTTCCACAGCTTATCAAAGGACCACGGTGCCTTGTCGAGTTTCATGCGTGCATTGCGGTCGCCCTCGATGAAGCGCTCGACAACGAGGAAGAGATCGACCCAGACCGTCTGCGGACAGGTATAGCCGCACCACGCGCGGCCGACGGCCGAGGTGATAAGAAAAAGGCCAAACCCGGCCATCACCAGTAGCCCGGCGACGAAGAAGAATTCCTGCGGCCAGATTTCGATGAAGAAGAAGTAGAAGCGGCGGTGCGCCAGATCGATCAGGATCGCCTGATCGGGCGCAAACGGCCCGCGATCCCAGCGAATCCAAGGGCCGAGATAGTAGATGCCGAGCGTGACCAGCATCACGATCCACTTGAACTGCCGGAACTGCCCTTCCGCGCGCTTCGGGAAAATCTTCTTGCGCGCTTCGTAGAGCGGCTTTCTGATTTTCGCGGAGTTGACCGGCTCGGCGTCATGGCGAACCACGTCGTCAGCTTGCGCGTTCGCGGCCTCCTTCTTGGGCTCTTCGGCAGTGTAGATGTTCATCGCTGGAATTCCCGATTCTGATATCTGCCTTTTCACATCGGGACGCGTTCAAGACCTTGACTTAAGTCAAGCGCGGACAATTGGCCGCATCGCCGGGAAACGAAAAAGCCGCGCCTTTTGAGGGCGCGGCAAGCGGCATGACAAACAGGTTATCATGCTGGAGAGATCGTAGGCCGCCGGCGTGAAACCGGCGACGAAACTTCATTCACCGCCGCCGAGAGAGTGGACGAACACGGCGAGTTCCTTGACGGTCGTGTCGCCGAGCCGGGCTGTCCAGGCCGGCATGACGCCATGCTTCGGCTTGGTGACCTGCGCGATGATCGCTGCCTCGCCCGAGCCCTTCAGCCAGATGGCATCCGAGAGGTTCGGCGCGCCGAGGTCGCGGTTGCCCTGAGCCTGATCGCCATGGCAGGCGACGCAGTTGGTGGCGAAGATTTCCTTGCCGGCGGCGGGATTGCCGCTGGTCACCGGCTGCTTGGAAAGATCGGCCACATAGGCTGCGACGTTTGCGATTTCCTCCGGCTTCAGCATGTCACCGAAGGCCGGCATTTCCGAAACGCGGGTATTGGTATCCTGCGGATCGCGAATACCATGCGAGATCGTAGTGTAAATCTGATCCGCCGAGCCGCCCCACAGCCAGTCGTTGTCGTTGAGGTTGGGATAGCCGATGCTGCCTTGCGCGCCCGAACCGTGGCAGGGCGTGCAATTGACCTTGAAGGCGGCAGCGCCTGCGGCCGTTGCAAACTCGCTCAGGGACTTGTCCTTGATGATGTCGGCAACCGGCATTGCGGCGATCTTGTCCACGAAGACCTTCTGGGTGCCGTTCGCAGCCACAAGCTCGTCCTTGAGAACGGCACGGTTAGTCACGTTCCAGACGCCTTTGGTGTTGGTCGTGAGCAGCGGCCAGGCCGGATAGACGATCGTATAGCCGATCGCCCAGAGAATGCAGGCATAGAAGGTCCACACCCACCATCTCGGCAGCGGATTGTTGAGCTCGCGAATACCGTCCCAGACATGGCCTGTGGTCTCGACGCCGCTCAGTTCGTCAACATGTTTGTCTGCCATTTTTCAATCCTCCTTGAGAGGTATGGATGCGGCCTCTTCGGCCATCTTTTTCGAACCGGGCCGGAGCGCGAAGACGATCGCGCCCACGAAGAAGAGGGTGAAGCCCAGGAGCCCCCAGCTGTCGGCGAATTGCCGCATCATGGTGTAGGTTTCCATGGTTCTTACCTCCTCACCGGTAGCCGGATGCGTCGTCGTAGGTCGAGAAATCGACCAGCGTGCCGAGCATCTGGAGATAGGCGACCAGCGCATCCATTTCGGTGACCTTTGTCGGATCGCCGTCGAAGTCACCGACCTTGGCCTTCGGATAGCGCTTGACGAGATCAGCCGTATCCGCATTCGGATCGGACTGCGCCATCAGGTCCTTCTCGGCATTCGCGATGTCGATATCCGTATAGGGGACGCCGACGACACGATTGGCCTTGAGGTGGCCTGCCACGTTCTCGATCTTGAGCGGCGTATCCTTCAGATAGCCGTAGGTCGGCATCACGGATTCCGGAACGACGGAACGCGGATTGGTCAGGTGCTGGACGTGCCACTCGTTCGAGTAGCGGCCGCCGACACGGGCGAGATCCGGGCCCGTGCGCTTCGAGCCCCACTGGAACGGGTGGTCGTACATCGATTCAGCCGCCAGCGAGTAGTGACCGTAGCGCTCCACTTCGTCGCGGAACGGACGGATCATCTGGCTGTGGCAGAGGTAACACCCTTCGCGGATGTAGATGTTACGGCCAGCCAGTTCGAGCGGGGTGTAGGGACGCATCCCGTCCACCTTCTCGATCGTGTTCTGTAGGTAGAAGAGCGGCGCGATTTCCACGATGCCGCCGATGGTGACGACAAGCAGCGAACCTACCAGGAGGAGCGACGCGTTCTTCTCGAGCAATTCGTGTTTTGCAAGAATGGACATGATTGCCTCTCCTTATTCTGCCGGCTGGAGCTGCGGGACAGCGCCACCGATCGGGGCTTCATCACGCTGGTGGCCAAGGATGGTCATCGTGACGTTGTAGGCCATGATCAGACCGCCGAGCAGGTACATGCCACCGCCCACTGCACGCAGGACGTAGTAGGGGAACATGGCGCGGACAGCTTCAGCGAACGAGTAGACGAGGAAGCCCTGGTCATCATATTCGCGCCACATCAGACCCTGCTGGATACCGGCAACCCACATGACGGCGGCATAGACCACGATCCCGAGTGTTGCGAGCCAGAAGTGCCAGTTGACCAGCCGCAGCGAGTACAGGCGTTCCCTGCCCCACAGCTTCGGAGCGAGGTAGTAGATGGCGCCGAAGGAGATCATGCCGACCCAGCCGAGCGCACCCGAATGAACGTGACCGATGGTCCAGTCTGTGTAGTGGCTGAGCGAGTTGACCGTCTTGATCGACATCATCGGGCCTTCGAAGGTCGACATGCCGTAGAAGGCGATGGCCATGATCATCATGCGGATGATCGGGTCGGTGCGGATCTTGTCCCAGGCGCCCGAAAGCGTCATCAGACCGTTGATCATGCCGCCCCAAGAGGGCATCCAGAGCATGATGGAGAAGACCATGCCGAGCGTCTGTGCCCAGTCCGGCAGAGCCGTATAGTGCAGATGGTGCGGACCGGCCCAGATATAGAGGAAGATCAGCGCCCAGAAGTGGATGATCGACAGGCGGTAGGAGTAGATCGGACGACCGGCCTGCTTCGGAACGAAGTAGTACATCATGCCAAGGAACGCGGCAGTGAGGAAGAAGCCCACTGCGTTGTGGCCATACCACCATTGCGTCATGGCATCCTGAACGCCCGAGAAGGCCGAGTAGCTCTTCACACCGAGGAAGGAGACCGGCACGGCGGCGTTGTTGACCAGATGCAGCATGGCGACGGTGACGATGAAGGACAGGAAGAACCAGTTCGCCACATAAATGTGGGTCTCTTTCCGGGTCATGATCGTGCCCAGGAAGACCAGCAGATAGGCGACCCAGACGATCGTCAGCCAGATATCAACATACCATTCCGGCTCGGCATATTCGCGCCCCTGCGTGATGCCGAGAAGATAGCCGGTTGCCGCCATGACGATGAACAGCTGATAGCCCCAGAAGACGAACCAGGCGAGATCGCCGCCGAAGAGACGGACGCGCGAGGTGCGCTGGACCGAGTAAAAGGACGACATCAGCAGTGCGTTGCCGCCAAAGGCGAAGATCACCGCCGAGGTGTGCAGCGGCCGCATGCGGCCAAAATTGAACCAGGGCGCAATGTTCAGCTGGGGATAGGCAAGCTGAAGGGCAATGACGACCCCGACCAGAAAGCCGACGACACCCCAGAACACCGTGGCGATCAGGGCATAGCGGACCACTTCATCGAAATATTCGGACTTGCGCTGCTCGGCGGAGACCGTCGAAACCGGCGCAAAGGAGACGCGACGGATCAACGCCACGCTGAAAATGAGAAGAACAGTGAACAGGACCCACATATGGGCCTTGAACAGGCTGTCCTGGGCAAAGGCTGCCCCTAGCAAGGCGAGAAAGGCGAAAAGCCCGACACCCACCGTTTGTGAAATTTTCGTCATTGTTGGTATCCCCCAACGATTGCTGATCATGCGGCAAGCAGCGCCGGAATCGTCGTCCGACCGTCTTGCGGCTGATGCAGCAATCGCATTTGGGGGGCATGCCATCCTTGATATAGATCAATGCAAATTCGTGCATTCCACGCGACAAATAGCCCTACAATGGGGCTCCTTAGCCTGCACTCAGACAGGTGGAAAAATGAAGACGCTGGACACGCACGACCGGGAGGAATTCGAGAAGCGCTACCGCCCGCCGCAGGGTGTGAGCGCTGTCGATTGGCTGAAGAAAATACACGGCGAACAGCTCGAACTCTGCCGGGAACTCGAAGAGATCGCCGACAGCCTCCCCGCAGAGGTCAATCGCCAGAAATGCATCTATGCCGCCAAGGCGATCGGCCCGCTCACCATGGGTGCTCACCGTTTCGAGGAAGATGTGCTCTTTCCCTGGGTCGAGCAGAATGTGACCGGCCATCCTGAACTCGCAGCCACGCTTGAGCGACTGAAGTTCGAGCATTTCGAGGACGAATGCTTCATCGAGGAGCTGATCGACGCCCTCCTCCGCCTTGGCGCGGCAGACCCGACGCTGAATGCCGAAACCATCGGCTATATGCTGCGCGGCTATTTCGTCAGCATGCGCCGCCACATCGCCTTCGAGCAGGATCACCTGCTGGCCATGGTGAGCGAGCGCAAGGCGGCGTAAAAAGTCGCCTTCCGTTACCCGAAGACGGACCAGCCCGATTTCTTGGCAAACAGTTCCAGCGCCCGCGTACCCGTCGCGGAATTTCCGTTGGCATTGAGCCCCGGCGACCAGACGGCAATCGACGCCTTGCCGGGCGCGATCGCCAGAATGCCGCCACCGACGCCGCTCTTGCCGGGCAGGCCGACGCGGAAGGCGAAGTCGCCGGATGCATCGTAGTGCCCGCAGGTGATCATCAGCGCATTGATGCGCCGCGCCCGCTCGCGTGTGACGACCGTCAGTCCGGAGACGGGATTGCGACCGCCATTCGCCAGGAACAATCCGGCCTTGGCCAACTGCTCGCAGCTCATCGCCAGAGAGCACTGGTGGTAATAGACCCCGAGCGTCTTTTCGACAGGATTGTGGATATTGCCGAAGGCACTCATGTAATTGGCGAGCGCCGCATTGCGAAAGCCCGTGGCCTGCTCGGAGCGCGCGACGTCCTCATCGATATAGACGCTGTCGTCGCCGGAGAGGTAGCGGAAGAATTGCAGGATCTCGCCCAGCGTCTCGCGCGGCTGATGGCCGGCGAGCAGGACGTCGGCCACCACGATCGCCCCAGCATTGATGAAGGGGTTGCGCGGTATGCCGTGCTCATGCTCAAGCTGGACGATGGAGTTGAACGCCGTGCCGGACGGTTCGCGTCCAACGCGCGACCAGAGGCCAGCCCCTATCCGTCCCAGCGCCAGCGTCAGCGTGAACACCTTCGACACACTCTGGATGGAGAACGGCTCGGCCGCATCGCCCACCGTGAACACCTCGCCCTCGGCCGTCACCACCGCCATGCCGAATTTCTTCGGGTCGATGCGGGCGAGCGCCGGAATGTAGTCCGCCACCTTGCCCTCCCCGATATGCGGCTGCATCTCGTGATAGACCTCGTGGAGGATGTCCTGAACCGGCTGGGAGGCGATTGGCATGCGGGCTCCTGTGATTGGCGTCCGGCAGCCCGAATGCGGCATTGCAACCGGGCCTTCAAGGATTTCCTATGCGGTGTGTGAGTGTTTTTGAAGGGCCGAAATGGAATTGCCGCTGTGCAAATCCGGCAAACCGCGATCAGGGAACGAAGTTGCGGTACTCTTCGGAAAACTTGATGTCCCAGCGGTCGTGATACCAGAGCCACTGACCGGGATATTCCCGAACCCAGCGCTCCACCGTATCGTTAAGCAATTGTGCGGTGGCGTTCACATCCACTTCGCCCGTCGCCTTCCGAGGAATGGCCAACGCCGGCTCGAGTTCAAGACGATAGCGGTTGTCGGGAAGCCGGATACAGCGGGCCGGATAGACAGGGCAGTCGAACTGGCGCACCAGCTTGGCAAGGAGCGGATTGGTCTTGACCGGCACGCCGAACAGCGTGGTGTCCGCACCCTTGGAAAACTTCTGGTCTACCAGAACGCCGACGCCACCGCCCCTTTCCAGCTGCCGGGCCAGCGCAAACGAGGACCCCGCATGCGACGGCACCAGCGAACCCATACGATCTGCGCGGAAATCGTGGATCATCTCGGCCATGTAGGGATTGTTCGGCGGCCGGAAGAGCACGGTCACGCTGAGCCCGAATGCGTTACCCGCCACCGGCAACATCTCGAAATTCGCCGTATGAGCGGTGAAGACGATGAACGGCCCCTTGAGATCGCGGATTTCCAGGAAGAGCGGGATGCCGGAAACCTCCACCCTGCCCTTACCCTCGCGGGCCGGATCGAAATCGAAAAGCTTGTCGAGATAGACATATTCGGCCGCCATGCGGCCCATCGATCCCCACGAATCCATGGCGATCTTAACCCGCTCCTCTTCCGTCATCTCGGGAAATGCGCGCCTGAGATTGTAGAGCATCATCTTGTGACGCTTCTGCCTAGGCCCCAGCCGACGCGCAATCCGGTCCATCAGGTTCAGCGCGAAATCGGCAGGAAGTAGCTTCAGCAGCGTCAGGCCAAAGAGCACCAGCTTCGCCAGAAACCACGGCCAGATCTTGCGCAGGTTCGCGCCTATGCGGAGCGCAAGGCCCTTCATGGACTCAATCCATCCGCAGGATGATCTTGCCGAAGATGGAACGATCTTCCATCCGCTTCAGCGCCTTGTCGATCTCGCCGAAGCCGACTTCCGTGTCGATGACCGGATGCACGATGCCCTGCGCCATCTTCTGCATGGCATTCGCCATGTTCTCCATGCGGCAGCCGAAGGAGCCGAGCAGTTTGAGCTGCTGCTGGAAGAGCATCATGAGGTTCATTTCGGTCGAGACGCCCGAGGTCGAGCCGCAGGTCACGAGACGGCCGCCGCGCTTCATCGACAGCATCGAGCCCGCCCAGGTGTCCTTGCCGACATGTTCGAAGACGACATCGACGCCCTTCTTCTTGGTCAGCTTGCGCACCACGCCTTCGAAACGATCGACGCGATAGTTGATGACGTGGTCGGCGCCCAGCGCCTTCGCCTTCTCGATCTTGTCGTCCGAACCGACCGTCGTGATGACCGTGCAGCCCATCCGCTTGGCAAGCTGGATCGCCGCCGATCCGATGCCAGAACCACCGGCGTGAACGAGGATCGTCTCGCCCGGCTGGAGCTTGGCATTGTCGAACAGCATGTGCTCGACCGTGCCGAAGGTTACGGGCGCAAGGGCTGCTGCCACCGCATCGATGCCGGGCGGTGCCACGACGAGCTGACGGGCCGGAATGTTGATCTTTTCCTGCGCGAATCCGTCGAGATGGAAGCCATGCACGCCGCCGACATGTTCGCAGAGGTTCTCACGGCCTTCCCGACAGGCCTTGCAGTAACCGCAGATCCGCGCGCCATAGATCGACACGAGCTGGCCCGGCAGCACATTGGCAACGCCCGAACCGATCGCCTCGACCACACCGGAGGCTTCAGCACCGATCGTCAACGGCATCTTGCGCTTGGCAAAGGCCATGCCGCGCCAGCCCCAGACATCGATATGATTGAGCGCGACCGCCTTGACGCGCAGCGTCACCTCGCCGGGAGCCGGTGCTTCCGGTTCGGGAAGCTCGACGGCTTCCAGTCTGCGATCTTCGATGAGTTGCAATGCGCGCATGGGCCAACCTTCCGCTTTCGCGGCTCAAATTCATGTGTTCAAGATGTGCGGTTTACTGAGGTTCCGCCGCCAGCACAAGGCTGGCATTCTGCCCGCCGAAGCCGAAGGAGTTGGACAGCACGGCCGAAACCTGCTGCGCCCGCTTCACATTCGGCACGACGTCGAGTTCGATGCTCGGGTCCGGGTTCTGGTAGTTGATCGTCGGCGGCAGCGTGCCGGTGAGGATCGTCTGCAGAGAGAACACGGCTTCGACCGCACCTGCTGCCGTCAGCGTATGGCCGATCATTGACTTGTTGGACGAGACCGGAATGGACTTCAGCCGCTCGCCGAAGACGGAAAGCATGGCGCCGTATTCCATCTTGTCGTTTTCCGGCGTCGACGTGCCATGCGCATTGATATAGCCGATCGCCTCTTCACCGACGCCCGCATCTTCAAGCGCGGCGCGAATCGTCGCAATCGCCGGCCCGCCATCGGGCGAAGAGCGCGTGCGGTGGAAGCTATCCGCCTTTTCGCCGCAGCCCTTCACGATGCCATAGACCTTCGCGCCACGCGCAATGGCCGATTCCAGCGATTCGAGCACGAGCGTGGCAGCACCTTCGGCAATGACGAAACCGTCGCGATCCTTGGTGAAGGGCTTGGAGGCCTTTTCCGGCGGATCGTTCTGGGTCGAAAGTGCGGAGAGAAGCGCGAAGCGAATGAGTGATTCGGCCGAAACGGAACCGTCGGTCGCAACCGTCAGCGCGCGTTCCGTGCGGCCTTGGCGGATCGCCTCCACGCCGAGCTGGATCGCCGTCGCACCCGATGCACAGGCCGTCGACAGGGTCACGGGAAGCCCGCGCGTCCCGAAACGGTCGGCAAGGCGCTCCGAGATCGAACCGAAGAGAACCGCCTCATGAAAAGCCGGATCGGGACGCTCGCGCATCGCGGCAAGGAAGCGGTCGTAGGCATCGCCCGGCTCTTCCGCCGGACCGGCGCGATCAGCGAGTTCAAATCGCGCCGACCATTCCGGCTCGACCGGAGGGGCCGCCAGGAACAGCGGGCCGTTGAAGTCGCCGGAAAGCCCGGCCTGCGCCAAGGCTTCCAGCGTCGTCTCGCGCGCCATGGCATAGGAGCGCTCGACGGAATTCGCCACCGGCAGATCGATGAAATCCACCGTGCCGGCAATCCGCGTCGAGAGTTCGTTGACCGGGAAGCGCGTGATGTCGTGGATGCCCGAACGGCCACCCGTCAACGCCGCCCAGTTGTCCTCAAGCCCCTGGCCGAGCGAGGTGATGACGCCCATGCCTGTCACGGCAACGATGGGCCTGCCGAGATGATCGCGAAACTGATTGCTCATGGGCGTTTGCCTCACGCGTTGGCGGCAAGAAGGGCAACCCCCTCGCCGCGCTGATGGCCGATCGTGGTGACGAGCGCGGTCGCAGCCGGCTTCGCCATCGCCTTTTCATGATCCTTGTCGAAGGGTGCAACCGGCTTGGCGGCAGAGAGCGCCATCGCGGCAAGACCGATCCCGGCGGTAAACTGCGCCTCGACCGAATGGCCGATGAGCCCACCGAAACCACGGAGGGCCGCCTCCGGGAACTTCGCTTCGAAGAAGGCCTTTTCGCGGGCCGCCAGATCGTGGAAGCCCGTGGTGCCGGACATAACGAGTTCGGGCTTCGCCCCCGAGACCATTCGCTCCAGCCGCTTTTCCAGCCGCCCCTCGGCGCGATTACCGCGGTCGCCTTCGACCTGCTCGATCGTCGCATAGATGCGCGCACCGCGCGCTTCCGCATGGCCGCGCGATTCGAGGATCAGGAAAGCGCCGACCGAGCCCATGATCATGCCGCCGCCGTGGTCCTTGTCGCGCGCCCAGATCGACGACCATTCGCCGGTCTGATGCCCCTTGATCGCCTCGACCATCAATATGATGTCCAGACGCTCGGCAATGAAGGCGCCGCCAACCAGCGCATGGGTGGACTGTCCGGCGCGGATGCGCGCAGCAGCCGTTTCCACGGCCGAAACGCCCGCACCCTCTTCGCCCATGAAGGTGCGCGAGGAACCTGTGACCTTGTGAACGATCGAGATATTGCCGGCGAGAAGATTGGAAAGCTGCGCGAGAAACAGCGTCGGGCGCAGTTCGGTCGTCAGCTTCTGGTTCAGGAGCGCCTCGCGGTCGTTGCGCTTCAGCGCCTCGTCCACGATCATCGAATCGACATTGATGTCGCGCTCGCCGCCACCGGCCGCCACGATCATGTCCATGGAGGCGCAGGCGTCCGCATCGTCCTTGAAGCCGGCATCGTCCAGCGCAAGGCCGGCCGCGAAGACGCCAAGCCGTTGCCAGTTTTCCATCTGGCGCTGGTCACCACGTTTCGGGATCTGCTGCGACCAGTCGATGGCAGGCAGCGGATGCACCGGATAAGGCGCGAAACGTTCGGTGTCGACGATCGGTGCCGGGGCGCTGTCGCCCAAAATCAGCGCCTCATGCGCCTCGCGTCCGACGCCCAGCGACGACACGAGGCCTATGCCGGTAATCACCACATCCTTATCAGACTTGGCCATGTTTTCAGTCCTTATGACACGTTGGCCGCGATTGCGTCGTGAAGCCCGATCTCGCGGGCGCGGTTCTTCACGATATCGCCGATGGGAACCTGGTCGAAGGGAATCGTGCGCAGCTTCAGCTGCGCATCGCAGACCTTCTTGCCGCCGGATGTGATCTTCGCCTTCGTCACCGCATAGCCGGAGCCGAGATGCACCAGATCGGCCTCGATGTCGAGCTCGGCAAGCGGCTCGACAAAGGTGCGAAGCTTGGCCTCGTCCACCGCCATCAGCAGCGGCATGGATGACAACTCGTTGACCGCCAGCAGCATGAGGCCGCAAGCCTGCGCCATCGTTTCGATGAGCAGAACGCCGGGCACCAGCGGCATGCCGGGAAAGTGACCTTCAAACACCGGGCTCTTTTCCGGAACGACGGAACGCGCGACAAGATGCCCCGACTTGAGGTCGAGGCTCGTCACGCGGTCGATCATCTGGAAATATTCAAGCAGCATGGGATCGCACCTGTCGCTCGGGACCGCAGGATACGGCCCCGGAGAAAGCCGTCAGGCCTCAGCCCTTGGCGGCGCGCAGTTCGTCGATCTTGGCACAGAGGTTCTTGAGAACGAAATACTCGTCCGTCGCGACCTTGCCGTCGTTGACTTCCTGGGTCCACTTTTCGAGCGGAATCTTGATGCCGAATTCCTTGTCGATCGCGAAAACGATGTCGAGGAAGTCCAGGCTGTCGATGCCGAGATCGTCGATCGTGTGGCTCTCGGGCGTAATCTTCTCGCGGTCGATTTCGCTGGTTTCGGAAATAATGTCGGCTACTTTATCAAACGTCGTCGTCACGCCGATACCTCTCAATGTCAAAGCTGTTGGCCGATGCTATAGGCAAATCGATTTCAAAAGCCAATGGCTTGCAACAGTCAAATGACATAAATGGGCGCAAGCTGTTGCGCGTTTACACTGCTATCGAATGCCGCCCCTTGCCGTTCCCGAGATAGGCATCGAACTGCGAAGCGACCGTGCGCGCAAAAAGCCGGCCCGTTTCGGTGAGCCTGAACCGGCCGTCCACGATCTCTGCCAACCCGTCCGCGTTCTGCCCGACGAAGAGCTTTGCCTCCGCAATCACCTCGTCGGCACCCGCACCGAAGCGCGCCTTGAGATCGGCAAAGGAAAAGGCGAAGTCGCACATGATCTTCTCGATCGCATAGCCGCGAAGGCGATCCTCGTCGCTGAAGGCAAGGCCCCGCACGACCGTCAGCCCGTCCGAGCCGGTCATCCGCTGATATTCGCCAGTCGCCACCATGTTCTGCACGAAACCCTGCCGGAACTGGCCGATGGACGAGGCCCCGAAGCCGATCAGCGTTTCGGCAGCGTCATCGGTGTATCCTTGGAAATTGCGCCGAAGCCGCCCTTCCCTATCCGCAATGGCCATCGAGTCGTCCGGCTTGGCGAAGTGGTCGATACCGATTGGCTGATAACCGGCCGCCACCAGCATGGCCGCGGCCATGCGCGACTGGTCGAAGCGCTGATCGACATCCGGCAGCACCTCTTCCTTGATCATCGTCTGATGCTTCTTCATCCATGGCACATGCGCATAACCGAAGAGCGCGATGCGATCCGGATCGAGCGTCAGGATCTGATTGACGGTGGCGGCCAGCGTTTCCAGCGTCTGGTGCGGCAGGCCGTAAAGCAGGTCACAATTGACCGAGTGGACACCGCGTGCCCTGACCGCATCGACGACCGACTTCGTCTGCTCGAAGGTCTGGATGCGGTTGATCGCCTTCTGCACCTCGGGCTGGAAGTCCTGCACGCCGAGGCTCGCCCGTGTCATGCCGATATCGGCCAGCGCATCGTAACGCGCTTCGTCCATGTCGTTCGGGTCCATCTCGACACTGATCTCGGCATCAGGCGTAAAATTGAAAGCCTCACGGAAAAGCGCTCCGATGCGACGGATGTCCTCGGGCTTCATTAGTGTCGGCGAGCCACCGCCGAAATGCAGTGCAGTCACGAGTGCCTTCGGGCTCACCAGCTTTGCTACTGCCCGAACTTCGCGCGTCAACGCATCAAGATACTCGGCCACCGGCTCGTAGCGCAGCGTATGCTTCGTATGGCAGGCGCAGAACCAGCACAGCCGATCGCAATAGGGAATATGGACATACAGCGACAGCTTGTCGCCCTCGCCAAGCGCTTGCAGCCATTGGCTGTATGCGTCATTTTTAATATGAGGACCAAAGTGAGGCGCTGTGGGATAGCTCGTATAGCGCGGAACGGGGGCGGAATATTTGCCGGTCAAGGTCTTGTGGGTGGGCGTCGTCAGCATGGGCGTTCTCCTGCCGGAATTGCATAAAGGCAAAAAACCGCCGCGTGCTTGATCTTGATCAAACAGGCAGTGTCTAATCTTTGCGACACTCCGGACGTTGACGATTGCCAAGTCGATCAATGCAGACGAACGTTGCGTAGACGGCAGGGGGACTCCCGATTAGAGGTCGGGAGAAAAAGCGAGATGCAAGTCATTCAATTCAGCCAAGCCAGGGCCTCGATGGAACCGCAGCGCAAGGACATTCACAACTCTGAAATCCCGGCAGTCTGCGTGTCCTGCGAAGCGCGGCATGGCGGGATCTGCGGAACGCTTTCGCCGTCACAACTGACGGAACTGAGCCGTCACACGAAACGCCGCAAGGTCACTGGTGGCTCAGAGGTTATCGGCCAGGGCGAACAGCTGAACGCCTATTCGAATATCCTGAGCGGCGTCGTGAAGCTGTCGAAGATGATGGCGGACGGACGCCAGCAGATCGTCGGCCTGCAATTCGCCCCCGACTTCATGGGCCGGCCCTTCCTGCGCGAAAGCCAGGTTGCGGCGGAAGCGGCCGTCGATATCGAAGTCTGCTCCATGCCCAAGGCCATCATCGACCGGATGATTGCCGACACGCCGGAGCTGGAACACAAGATCCACGAGCAGACGCTGAAGGAACTGGACGAAGCGCGCGACTGGATGCTGACGCTCGGCCGCAAGACCGCACAGGAAAAGGTCGCAAGCTTCCTGCACATGATCGCCATGCATATCGATCCGGAAAGTGCCGACAAGCGCAGCTTCGACCTGCCGCTGACCCGCGCGGATATCGCCGACTTCTTGGGACTGACAATCGAAACAGTCAGCCGCCAGATGACGAAGCTACGCCGCGACGGCATTATCCGCATCGAGAACAACCGCCACGTCACCTGCCCCGACATGGAAAGGCTCCGCCGCGCCGCCGGCAACGACTGACGGCGCAGACCTCATTCTTCACGCTTTACAGCGCATCACTGCGAAATGACGATCCGTGTATTGGAAAGACCGGCATCCTTCACCAGCGAGAAGAAGGTCGCAGCATTCTGCGGGTGCAGCCGGACGCAGCCATGAGACGCCGGACGGCCGAGGTTGCGCACTTCGTTCGTGCCGTGAACGGCATAGCCGCCCTTGAAGAAGACCGAATAGGGCATCGGCGAATTGTGATACTTGCGCGAACGATGGTCGATGTCGAGCGACTTGGCCGAGTAGCTGCCGACCGGCGTGGAGTAGCCGCGGCGCGCCGTCGAGACCTTCCATTCGTAACGAACGAAGCCGTTCTCAGTGATTGTCATTGTCTGCTTGGAAAGATTGACCTGCGCCACGAGGCTTGAGGCGTAGGAAGAAGAAACAGTGGCTGCAAAGGCGGCGGCGAATGTAACGCCGGCAAGAATATACTTTTTCATCAAATCGTCCCCACGTTAGGCAGGAGTGTCCGACTCCGCTGATACATAAGGATATGCGAATTTTTGTGGATTAAAAGCTATTCGCGAAAAAACCGTTGCGCATCGTTAAAAAGCCGCAATTGAATTAAGTCACTGCCAAGATCAGCAGGGCGCATATGACACCCGCGAGCCAGTAACATGCGTGGTCAAAAACCTTGATCGCCCGGTCGATATCGGCCGGAGAGGCGCTTCGCCGCCCCCCGATATTCAGCATCTCTTCGTTGACCGGAACTCCGTGATAGATACGCGGGCCGGCGAGCTGCAGGTCGATGGCGCCGGCCATGGCCGCCTCCGGCCAGCCCGAATTGGGCGAACGGTGCTTGCCATGATCCACGCGCGCCGTCCGAAGCGAACGCCGCATGGCCATCATGTTTTCGGCAGTCCAGGCACCCAGCGCAATGAAGATCGCCGACAGCCGTGCGGGGATCAGATTGACGAGATCGTCCCATCGTGCGGCTGCCCAGCCGAAATGCAGATATTTCTCCGATTTGTGGCCGATCATCGAGTCGGCCGTGTTGACCATCTTGTAGGCGAAAATTCCCGGCAGACCGAGAAGCACATACCAGAAGGCGGGCGCGACCACGCCATCGGAGTAATTCTCCGCTAGGCTTTCGATCGCCGCCCGGCTCACGCCCGGACCATCCAACGTCTGTGGATCACGCCCGACAATCAGCGACACCGCGCGCCGCCCGCCGGCAAGCCCCTCCTGTGTAAGGGCATCAGCGACCGCACCAACATGGTCCGCCAGGCTCTTCTGCGCGAGCAGAATGGCGACAACGATAACCTCCATCACCACACCAAGCAGCCAGAGACCGGAAAACACCGCCGAGAGCAATATGCCCGAGGCCAATGCCAGCACAGTCAGCAAAACGGCGGCAACAATGCCGCGCGATCTGGCCGCAGCAGGTGACAGACCGGGTGCGTTCAACCGCCTGTCAGCCGCCGCCACCGCCTTCCCGAACAAGACGATCGGATGGGACACACGCGCCCACAGACGCGGCGGATCGCCAATCGCCTTGTCGATCAGGAGCGCGAGAAACAGAAGGGCCAGACGCAGTGCGATCATCGTCCGCTCCAGTTCTGCAGGGCCGTCTGCAATCGCGCGAGACCTGCGCCGTCGGCTGGCAGGCCCAGACGCATCCAGTCACGCCGATAATCGAAGATCCGCGTCAGGATCGCATGGCGGCAAAGATGGGCATGCAGCGCCTCCGCCCTCGCGTCCTCGACCAGAAGGAAAAGGCCGGCATTGGCGGCGACCCGTAAACCCGCCCCCCTCAGCACCGCCTCAAGCTGCCCGGCCCGCTCGAATATCTGCCGCCGGAGCGCATCGGCATCGAGATCGAAACAATAGCGCGCGAGCGCAAGTGCCGGGCCGGAAACGGGCCACGGCCCCAGCCCGGCCT
Source organism: Limnomicrobium aquaticum (assembly GCF_040545545.1). Lineage (NCBI taxonomy): Bacteria > Pseudomonadati > Pseudomonadota > Alphaproteobacteria > Hyphomicrobiales > Rhizobiaceae > Limnomicrobium > Limnomicrobium aquaticum. The sequence goes on along the minus strand of NZ_JBEPMB010000001.1, from coordinate 643,609 downwards.
CAAGCGTTGCCGCATGCTCTTCGCCCGCAATTGCAAAGGAGAGCCGGGCCCCGGCAAAGCCGAAAAACTTGCCGAAGGACTTGAGAACGACGAGATGCGGATGATGTGCAACAACGCCGGCAAGACTGGCCTCCGGATGCATCTCGCCAAAGGCCTCGTCAATGATCAGCAAAGCGCCGCGCTCGCTCAGATCAAGCGACAGCGCCAGCAGGTCGGCCCGCGAGTAGCGCCGGCCATCCGGATTGTTCGGATTGACGACGACGACCGCGCGATGCTCCGCCGTCACCTCAGAAAGTCTTGAGACCTCATCAACGACAAGACCCGCCGCCGAAAACACCGCGCGATATTCGCCATAAGTCGGCGACAGGATCGCCACGCGCCCCTTCTCGACCTTCGCGGCCAAAATCCGGATCAGCGGCTGCGTGCCGGCGGCGGCGATCGGCAGGACATCGCCGCTGCCATAGAAGCGCGCCGCTGCCCGACGCACATCGTCAAACAGATCGGCGTCCGGCAGGCGATGGAAAAGCTGCAGATCAAAAGACGGCAGCGCGGGCGGAACCGGGTTGATCCCGGTCGAAAGGTCGAGCCAGTTTTCTGAAGCGATGCCATAGGCCCGCACCGAAGCAGCCACGCCGCCACCATGGAAGACGATGCTCATGAACGATCACCATCAATATCCTGGGCAAGATCAATCAGGTGCAAATAGGAGCCCGCGACTCGGCCGCGTTTCATCCCCATCGGCCCCAGATCGGCCCCAAGCGCATCCTCAACCCGGAAAAGCGGCTCCGCCTTGCCCGCCTGAACGACGCTCGAATAGTGGAATTCATGCGCCCGCATCGGTGCGCGAAAGATCGAATCATCGGCCGGCCGCGCCACCCGCAGGCCGAGATGCCGCTGCCGCCTTTCGAACGATGTTGTCACCGGCAGCAGACCAAGCATCGCGTGGGCCGCGCCAGTCGCATCGACAAGCGCCTCGCCGAGCACCATATAGCCGCCGCATTCGCCATAGACGAGCGCACCACGTTTCACCGCATCCCGCATGCCGACAAAGAATGGCTCGGCCGCAGCAATGCGACCCGCGTGAAGCTCGGGATAGCCGCCCGGCAGATAGACCGCATCGGCCCGCCCGTTCGGCGCTTCACCGGCCAGAGGTGAAAAGAAGGTCAGTTCCGCACCTTGGCCCCGCCAGCCCTGCAGGAGATGCGGATAGGTGAAGGCGAATGCCTCGTCGCGCGCCACGGCAATCCGCTGCCCAAGCGGCGGCAGCAGCGCCGGGACGTCCAGCGCATCGGCCGCATCGCGCCGGGCCAGCTTCGCCAACGCAGAAACATCGCAATGCTGCTCAACGCGAGACGCCGCGTGTTCAACGAACTCTTCCAGCGCCTCATGCTCGGCCGCCTGCACCAGTCCCAGATGCCGCTCCGGCAGTTTCAGCGCCTCATCGGTGGACAGCGCACCGAAGATGGTGAAACCCACACGCTCCAAGGCGACACGCAGCATCGCCTCATGCCGCACGCTGCCGACGCGGTTGAGGATGACGCCGGCGACCCGCACATCCTTGCGGAAATCGCGATAACCGGAGGCCAGCGCCGCTACCGAATGCGACATGCGCGCGCAATCGATGACCAGCACGACGGAGAGATCGAGCTGCGCTGCCAGATCGGCCGGCGAACCGGAGCCATCGCTGGCCCCATCGAATAGACCCATCATGGCCTCAACGACAAAATGCCGCCCGCCACCGTGTCCCGCCGCCATCACATTCAGCAGTTCCGGCCGCATGCCCCAGGGATCGAAATTGAAGCAGACTTCACCGGAGGCCGCAGTGTGAAAAGCTGGATCGATATAGTCAGGCCCCGCCTTGCCCGGCGCGATCTTCAACCCGGCATTTTTCAGCGCACGCAACAAACCCAACGTGACTGTCGTCTTGCCGGAGCCGGAGGAAGGCGCTGCAATCAGCAATCCGCTCATTCTGCCGCTTTCGGGTAATCGGGCATAAGCCCCTCCGTAGTAAGCTGCCGGCCCGACATCGCGCCCAGCCAGTCCATGCCCTTGCGGAAGCGGACCACCTCGCCGATCACGACAATCGCCGGAGGCTGCAGGCCAGAAGCCTCGACATCGGCCTCGGCGCGGGCAAGCGTCGTTTCCAGCACCTGCTGTTCAGGCGTTGCCGCATTGCAGACAAAGGCGACCGGTTCGTCTGCCGAGCGCCCAGCTGCGATCAGATTGGCCGAAATCTGCCCGATATGCTTCATCGCCATATACATGACGATGACTGGCGAGCCACGACCCAGCGCCTCCCAGTCGATCCGGTCCGGCACGATGCCGGACGAATCATGGCCTGTAAGAAAAGTCACGGCATGGTTGATCTCGCGATGCGTCACCGGAATGCCGGCATAGGCCAGTCCGCCGATCCCGGCCGTGATCCCCGGCACGATACGGAACGGGATGCCATGCTGCACCAGTGTGAGCGCCTCTTCTCCGCCGCGCCCGAACACGAAGGGATCGCCCCCCTTGAGGCGCAACACCCGATGCCCCTCGCGCGCCAGATCCACCAGCCGCAGCGAAATATCGCGCTGCTTGACCGAAGGCTTGCCGCCGCGCTTGCCCGCATATTCCAGCATCGCATCCGCACGGGCCAGCTTCAGGCATTCATCGTTGACCAACGCGTCATAAACGATGACATCCGCCTCGCTCAGCGCCTTGGCGACGAGAAGCGTCAACAGGCCCGGATCGCCGGGTCCCGCGCCTGCGAGCCAGACGCTTCCCTTCTCGATCCCCGGCAGTTTCGCGAAAAGCATGTCCATGACAATGTCCTATGAGCGAGGCTCGAAAAATGCAACGGCGGAATGAATTGCCGCCTTTCCCGACCACGCCCCACTCCCTATAATCCGCCCCATGAGCGACACTCCCGAAACCGCCCGCATCGACAAGCCGGATGCCGCCCTGCGAACGGGCTGGACAACAGGCGCCTGCGCCACGGCAGCCACCAAGGCCGCTCTGACGGCGCTGATCACCGGCGAATTCCCCGACCCCGTCGAGATCACCCTGCCGCGCGGCGAAACGCCTGCCTTTCCGCTCGCCTTCGAGACGCTGGGCGATGGTTACGCCATGGCAGGCATCGTCAAGGATGCCGGCGACGATCCGGACGTCACCCATGGCGCAACTGTAGTCGCAGCAGTCCGCCCCCTCCCGCCTGAAAGCGGCATCCGCTTCCGTGCCGGCGAAGGCGTTGGCACCGTCACCAAACCGGGCCTGCCGGTCGAGGTCGGAGAGCCCGCCATCAACCCAGTGCCGCGCTCGATGATGGCGGCAGAAGTGCTGGCGATTTGCGAGGAAGCCGGCCTGCCCACCGATCTGGAAATCACCATCTCCATCCCCGGCGGGCAAGCACTCGCGGACAAGACCTGGAACCCCCGCCTCGGCATTGTCGGCGGCCTCTCGATCCTCGGAACCACAGGCATCGTCCATCCCTTCTCCTGCGCCGCCTGGATCCACTCGATCCATCGCGGCATCGATGTCGCCCGCGCCGAAGGGCTGACGCATCTTCTCGGCGCCACCGGCTCGACCTCGGAAAAGGCCGCGCGGGACTTCCATAACCTGCCGCTTGGCGCACTCATCGACATGGGCGACTTCGCCGGCGCGCTGCTGAAATACTTGCGCGCCCACCCGGTCGAACGGCTCACCATTGCCGGCGGTTTCGCCAAGATGACGAAGCTGGCGCAAGGCGCGCTCGACCTCCATTCCGGCCGCAGCCAGGTGGATATGGATTTCTACCTGTCACTCCTGCCCGGCATAGACGACGCGCTCGCCAAGCGGATTCAATCTGCGAACACAGCGCTGGAAGTGCTGGAAACGACTCGGGAAAATGGCATCGACCTCGCGAGCCTCATCGCCGCCCAAGCCCGCGAGAAGGCGACGGAGACGTTGCGCGGTGCGCCCGTAGCGGTGGACATCCTCGTCACCGACCGGCAGGGAACGATCATCGCCCATGCCGAGTGACGCGCTACCCGCAAAGCCAGAAAAAATCCTCATCCTCGGCGGCACCCGTGAAGCCGCCGAACTCGCGCGCGATCTCACCGCCAAGGGTCTCGACGTCACCACATCCCTCGCCGGCCGCACGAAGGAACCCGCCCCCGTCGACGGCACGCTCCGCCTCGGCGGCTTCGGCGGCGCGGACGGCCTCGCCGCCTATCTGAAAGCGGAAGGCTTCACCCGCGTCATCGACGCGACACATCCCTTCGCCAAAACCATTTCCGCCAACGCCGTCAAAGCCTGCGATATCGCCGCCCTGCCGCTCGACATCCGCACCCGCGCGCCTTGGCAAAAACAGCCCGGCGACCTCTGGACCGAAGTCGTAACCCTGGAAGACGCCGCAAACGCCCTGCCGCAAAACGCCCGCGTCCTCCTGGCGCTCGGCCGCCAATATCTCGACGCCTTCTCAGCCCGCCCGGACTGCCATTTCGTCATCCGCATGGTCGACCCGCCGGAAAAGCCTCTTGGCTTTGCGAGCTACGAAATCCTCACCGCCAAGCCTTCAACCGATCCGGACGAAGAAGCCACCCTCTTCCGCAGCCACGCCATCACCCACATCGTTTGCCGCAACTCCGGCGGCGACGGTGCCTATGCGAAGATCGTCGCGGCAAGGGGGATGGGATTGCCGGTGGTGATGGTGGAACGACAAAATCAACTGCCGGAAGCCTTTCGCAGTGCCTCGCTCATACGCGCCCGCCAATCCTTGCCCTGACGCTGAAAACGCTCAATCACATCGGGATCGACACGCAGTGTTACGGCTTGCTTCGGTTTTTCAATCCGCGGACGCCCCGCCTTTCTGGCCTGTGCGAGTTTTTCAAAGAAGCTCTGCGGAAGAACCTCTTTCGCGGGCTTCATCTGGGCAAATTCGGCCTCGGTCAGTTCCGGGCTGTCCACAGCATCCCAGTCTTGCCGCGTGTAGCCGCGCCCCGGAACAAAGGTCTTCGTTCGATCAGGCTTTGTTGTCACGAAAGAGCCTCCTTTCCACGGAGCCGGCGGGACGAAAACTGATGACGGACAGAGCCTCCGATCCCAGAAGCGCATAAATCACCACCGCTGTTCCGTCTTCAAGGCGCCCAATCGCCTTGTAACGTCCGTCCCTGGCAATCAGGATGAGTGCATTCTCCCAACCGAAATGCACGACATCGATAAAATCGAGGCCGTGTTTTCCAGATTGGCCAGACGCTTCGGCTCATCCCAGACGATTTTCATGACTATTAATGTACACGAAAATTAGGCTCGCCGCCAGTAGGGCCATCAATCAAGCCCTCAGTCTTCCTTCACCGACACGATCGTGTCATGGATCAGCTTCAGCACCGCCTTGTCGTTGATCCCCACTGCGATCTTCTGGCTCGGCAGGTTGTCCCAGTCGGACGGGCCGAAGCCGCGGCCGTCGGGTTTCTGGATCGTCTTGCCATCGGCGAGGCCGCCGCAGACGACGCGGACCGTGCCGGAGCGGGTGGCGAAGAGTTCGGGTGCCACGACATAGGCGCAGGCGCAGCTGTCGTGGACGACCATGCCGTCATCCACGAGGCCTTCGTAGAAGTCGATATAGAACTGCGACAGATCGAAGAGCAGCTTGCCGCGGCGGCCCGCGGCATCAGCGATCTCCTTGAGTTGCGTCCGCGTCATGACGGTCTGCATGGTCACGTCGAGACCGATCCAGACGACCGGCCATGTCGCCGTTGCCACGATATCGGCGGCTTCCGGATCGCCATGGATATTAGCCTCGGCCGCCGGCGTCACATTACCGGGCACTTCGAACGCGCCGCCCATGATGACGACTTGCCTGACCAGCGAGACAATTTCCGGATCCTGCTTCAGCGCATTGGCAAGGTTCGTCATGCGGCCGACGGCGACCAGCGTGACCTCGCCCGGATATTTGCGCACCATGTCGATGATGAACTGCGCGGCGGGACGCGGATCGGGTTCGATATCGACCGTCTCCGGCACGCCGATATTGCCGAGCCCGTCGGCACCGTGGATATGCTTCGGCGGCTCATGCGTCACGCGATGCGGAATGAAGGTCTCACCTGCCCCTTGAACGACCGGCGCATCGATCTTCCATTCGCGCTTCAGGAAGAGCGCGTTGCGCGTCGTCACCTCGATCCGGGCATTGCCGAATACGGTCGTGACGCCGATGAGATCGATATCCTTGTGATGATGCAGAAAGAGGAGCGCCATGGCGTCGTCAACGCCGGGATCGGTGTCAAAAATGACCTTATGCATAGTGTTCTTACCTTTTGATAATCGAAATATCGGCGCTCATGCGATGATGTTCAGTCTTACCCGGATCGTATCGCCCGCCGCAAGTCTCGCCGCCTTTCGTAGCGATGCCTTCAATGGCAGCAGATAGCTGCCGGAGGTCTTGTCCGGAAAGATGGACGTTTCCACACTGGCTCCTTGAACGGTCGCCCTTACCTTGATCATGCCCCAGCCCGGTCCGTCGAACCCGTTTTCCGCCTTGATCTGAAAGCCGATATCGCCCGGCACAGTGACAAAATGCCAGCCGCCCGGCCCTTCGTATTTCCAGATTTCGGCTTCGAACTCCATATGGCCGGCCCCAGGCTCCGCTCAGAAATCGGACGCCGCATAGGCCGCGAGCAGCTCCGGAAAACGTTCCATCGGCGCGAATTTCTCGAAACTGTGCTGTGCCGGCGTCTTTGCCCAGGGCAGCATTTCCGACGTAAAAGTCTCGATGAACGGCTTATAACCGCGACTATCGTCGATCAGCGTGGAGCGCACGTTGACATAAGGCCCCATCATTTCGGCGCGGGTGAACATCCAGCTTTTGCAGTCCGGGCAGACATGGTGCTTCAGCTCCTGCCGAAGCCCGCCGAGCACCGTCTCTCCTTGTGTGACCTCGAAGTTCTCAAGCGCGTAGAACGAGCTCAGCGAAAAGGCGCTCGCCGTCATCTTCTGGCAGCCCGTGCAATGGCAGGCCATGGTGATCATCGGCCTACCCTTCACGCGGAAACGCACCGCCCCGCAACGGCAGCCGCCATCCTTGTAGTCGCTCTCTTCGGTCATGCTCGAACTCCTTTCACGGGAGCCAGCTTACCAAGCGATCATGACACGTCTACAGAACTCTTCTTCTTTCCCTTGTTTCTCAGAACATGGCTGAAGGAAGCATTGTAGAGATCGCTGTCGCGGAACTCGACCTCGCCGAACACCTTGCCGACGAAAATCAGCGCAGTGCGGGTGATCTTAGCCTTGCGCACGTCTTCCTTCATGTCCTTCAGCGTCGTGCGGATATACTGCTCATCCGGCCAGGTGGCGCGATAGGCGATGATCACCGGGCAATCCCCGCCGTAATAGGGCTCAAGTGCATCGTGCACATAGGTGAGATTGCGGATCGAGAGATGGATGGCGAGCGTCGCGCGCGACTTACCCAAAATCTCCAGCGTCTCGAACTCCGGCATCGAAGATGCCTTCATGCCGGTACGGGTGATGATAATCGTCTGGGCGATTTCCGGCAGCGTCAGTTCCGCCTTCATCTTCGCCGCCGCCGCTGCAAAGGCCGGAACGCCGGGCACGACCTCATAGGGGATGTCCAGCGCATCGAGCCTGCGCATCTGCTCGGCAATCGCCCCATAGATCGACGGGTCGCCGGAATGAACGCGCGCCACATCCTCACCGCGTTCATGCGCCGCCTTTATGTCCGCGACGATCTCGTCGAGATGCATGGGGGCGGTATCCTTGACGATCGCGCCCTCGGGCGCACATTTCACCGTCTCCTCCGGCACCAGCGAACCGGCATAGAGGCAGACCGGGCAGCTTTCGATGAGGCGCAAGCCGCGTACGGTAATGAGATCGGGCGCGCCGGGACCGGCGCCGATGAAATAGACTGTCATGCTTCCACCTTCTTCATGCCGGTATCCGTCTTTCCCGAATAGCCGCGTGGCGTATAGACCCAGGTCTTGCCGTCGCCGGTCGTCACCGTCCGGCTTTCCGACGAGCCGACCACGACCACGGTCAGCATATCGACCTCTTCGATATTCAGTTCGCCAAGCGGCACCGTGCGCACGCTCTCGCCCGGTCGGCCGAGATTGGTCGCGAGCACGACCGGCGTCGAAGCCGGGCGATATTTCAGGAGTTCGTCGCGGGCGTAAGCCAACTGCGTGCGCCGCTTCATCGAGACGGGATTGTAGAAGGCAATCACAAAGTCGCCCTCGCCCGCCGCCTTGACGCGCCGCTTGATATCCTCCCACGGCGTCAGCAGATCGGAGAGCGAAATCGTGCAGAAATCATGCCCCAGCGGCGCGCCGATCCGGGCAGCGGCACCTTGAAGGGCAGAGATACCCGGCGAGCATTGCACCTCGATCCGCGAGGCCGCATCCGAAATGCCGCCCTTGTCGAAGAGTTCGAAGACCAGCGTCGCCATGGCATAGATGCCGGCATCGCCAGAGCAAACCAGCGCAACATCGCGGCCCTGGCCGGCAAGCTCCATGGCGTGCACCACGCGCGCCTCTTCCTTGCCGAGGTCGAAATCGTGCCGCGCCTTGCCCTTGGCGAGCGGCCCGAGCAGATCGAGATAGAGCGAATAGCCAACGAGATCGGTGGAACGCGCCACCAGCTCCGTGACCTCCGGCGACCGCCAGCCTTCCGACCCCGGCCCGATGCCGACGACGAAGAGCCGCCCGCGCGCCCGGCCGATCTGTGTCGGATCGATGATGTCAGCGGCGCGCGCAATCGCCGCCGTCGCGCCCTTGGACTTGATCTTCTGGAACACCAGCTCGCCTTGTGCACCAACCGCCGCCAGTGCCGCCCCCTCGGCCACGCCATGGCACCCAACTTCGGCAAAGACGACATCGGACGGGTTCTTCAGCCGCGGCGTCTCAGCCTCCAGTCTCGCGGCATCGAAGAAGCGCGCGGGCACACCGAAATGCTCCGCCACAGCATGGATCGCCGCCTCATCCGCCTTCAGATCGAGCGACACGACCGCCGCGATGGATTGCCGGGCATAACCGCTCTCGGCAATCGCCTTCTCCGCCAGCGCAATCGCCTCGGCTGGATCGCAGCCGCGCTCGCAGCCCATGCCGAGCGCCAGCGTTGCCGGGTGATAGACGAGTTCGCGCGGCCCGGCCGTGTGGGGCTTGTCGGTGACGGTGAGCGTGACAGTGCCGCCTTCCGAAAAGGGCAGCTTGGAACTGGCGAGCCATCGGCTTGCTCCACTCTCCCCCCTTGAGGGGGAGATGTCGGCGTAGCCGACAGAGGGGGGTGCGGCTGGCGCAGGAGCAAGCGGATTACCCCCCTCTGCCCTGCCGGCGTTCGTCACTGCAATCGATTCACTGGATCGATTGCTTCGCTGCGCGAACCGCTCCTCACCCCCCTCAAGGGGGGAGATCGGCAGAACGGCTGCCCCCGCCACCAGTTCCGCCATCACAGCCTTCGCCGCCTCCGGATTACCCAACCTCAACCCAGCCGGCGGCGCATCCAGCGCAATCCCGAACCGTAAGTCGCCGGCCGTCGTGATTGCCGCATACCCCTTCAGAACCTCGGCAATCGTCCGCGCCAGATCGTTCGCTCCATGATGCCCGCCGAGAAGCGGCACGACGGAGGAACCATCCTCAGCCACCGCGATCACTGGCGGCTCGACCATCTTGTCGGCAAGCAGCGGCGCAACGAGCCGGATCAGCGCGCCGGAGGCCATGACGGCAACGATGGGCCGGCCGGCGGCAAACAGCGCCTGCACCTCCACCCGCGCCTCATCGAACAGTCGGTCGGCCGAGGTCACCCGCGCCCGCGCGCCGACAAGCTCCCCGCCTAGGATGTCCGCGACGGCGCGGCCGAGCGGCGCAGCCTGTTCGCTCAGGATGATGACGGCGGGTTTGGTCATGCGGAGAAATCTTTCGTGACGATGGGCAGACTGGAAATCCAGTCCTCCTGCCCCTTGTAGATCAGGATCAGCGAGAAATAGGGCGCGGCATCTTGTGCGACGTCTGCCAGCGGAAACACCCGCTCATTGGCAAGCGAAACACGCTCGAGATAGCCGGCACGGTCGATGAGCCCCATGTCGCGGATGAGATCGCGGATACGGGCGAAATGCCGCCCGACCTTCATGATCGCCACCGCATCGGAAGCGTCTATTCGCGCACGCAAGGTCTCCGTGTCCAGCGGTCCGGGGATGACGGTCAGAATATCGTTGCGCGCCGTCAGCGGGCGTCGAAGTGCCGCAGCGCCTGCCATGATCGAGGACACGCCGGGCACGATCTCGACCTCGTAGCGCGCTTCAAGACGCTCGAAGAGATACATGAAGGAGCCGAAGAAAAACGGGTCGCCCTCGCAGAGAACCGCCACGTCGCGGCCTGCATCGAGATGCCCCGCGATGTCCTTCGCGGCGGCGTCATAGACATCCTGCGCCGGATAGCGCTCGACGCGCATCGGCATGACGATGGGAATTTCGACCTGTTCGGGCCTCAGATATGGCTCGGCGATCTGCCGCGCAAAGCTTGGGCCGGTATCGGGCGCCGGATAGGCGATGACAGGCGCTGAGGTCATGATACGATGCGCCTTCAGCGTGATCAGTTCCGGATTGCCGGGGCCGAGGCCAAGGCCGTAGAGTTTACCGGGCATGGGAGGCCTCCGCATCCTCTCCCCTTGTGGGAGAGGATAGTAAGCCCGCACGAGCCGCAGGCGAGTGCTGGGCGCACTTGGTGAGGGGTAATTGGGTTAGGATGAAACCCCTCACCAAGCCCGCCAAGCCAATCGGCTTCGCCTCTTGGGGCGGGCTATCCTCTCCCACAAGGGGAGAGGAGGAAATCGAGGCCACCATCACGCCCACCCCTTCTGCACCGACCACAACGTCACCGGCATCATCGGCCTGAACGCCGAGAACCGCCCAACGGGCTCCGCCCGCGACACCGCCAAGCGCACCAGATCTCCACCCAATTGCGCCTGAAGCGAGATCAGCGCCATCTCGCCCTCGACCGTCACCGCATTGGCAACGAGACGCCCGCCCGGCTTCAGCGCCTCCCAGCAGGCCTCGAACACGCCCTCACCCGTCACGCCGCCACCGATGAACACAGCATCCGGCGCTTTCAACCCATCAAGCGCATCCGGCGCTTCGCCTTCAACAATCTGAAGACCGGACAAGCCAAATTCCGCAGCATTATGCTGGATCATCTCGATCCGCTCGGCCTTCTGCTCAATCGCCACGGCCCGTCCACCGGCGCGCATCCATTCGACCGAAATCGAACCGGACCCCGCCCCGACATCCCAGAGCATCGCATTGCGATAGGGCATGAGATAGGCGAGCGTGACGGCGCGAATTTCCCGCTTGGTGATCTGCCCGTCATGCGCGAAGGCATCGTCCGAAAGCCCCGGCACCAGCGGCTGGAATTCGGGCGCACGCACCAGATGAATGCCGATCGTATTGAAATCGGCAAACTCTTCCGCCCCCTCAATAATGTCTTCCACCGTCAGCAGGCTCACCCGCTCGCGCTCGCCGCCCATATGCTCCAGCACATGGATATGCGACCCGCCATAGCCCTTGGCCACGATCAGTTCGGCAACCTCGCGGATCGTTGCCGCATTGGAGGTCAGCGCCAGAATCCGCGCCGCCGGCTGCAAATGGCGGATCAGCGTTTCGACCGGCCGGCCATGCAGCGAAATCTGCTCGACATCCTGCAGCGCCCAGCCGAGCCGGGCCGCCGCCAGCGAAAATGCCGACGGATACGGGATGATGCGCATCTCCTGCGGATCGAACTGCCGGCGCAGCGTCGAGCCGATGCCGAAATGCATCGGATCGCCGGTGGCAATGATCGTGACCGGCGTGCCGCGCAGCGCAACGATCCGGTCGATCACGTCGCGGTAGCCCTCGGCCCAGTTGATCACCGTCTTCGGTGGCAGGCCTTCGAGCACCGTGTCGAGCCGCTCGGCGACGACAATCGTCTCCGCCTGCCAGATATAGGACAAGGCCTCCGGCGTGATGCTGGAAAGCCCGTTATCGCCGATGCCGACAATGGTGAGCCAGGGCTCTTCGCCCGGCTCTGTCCGCTCGATATCCTCAGTCATTCGCCCCCAATCCCCCGGCCAGCGCATTCACTGCCGCCGCCGCCATCGCCGAACCACCCCGGCGCCCCCTGACGGCAATGAAAGGAATGCGTGAACTGTCTCCAATAAGTGACTCTTTTGATTCAGCAGCACCAACAAAGCCGACCGGAAAACCGAGAATGATCGCAGGCTTGCGCCCGCCCGCCGCGATCAGCTCCAGCAGCCGGAACAGCGCCGTCGGCGCATTGCCGATGGCGACCACCGCACCCTCCAGACGATCGCCCCAGAGATCGACCTGAGCCGCCGAGCGCGTATTGCCGATCTCGCCCGCCAGCGGCCGCACGCGCGGATCGTTGAGCAGGCAGATCACCTCGTTGTCCTTCGGCAGCAGCCGCCGGATAATCCCATGTGCCACCATTTCCGCATCGACCAGCACGGGTGCCCCGGAAGCCAGCGCCGCCTGTCCCGCCTCGAAGGCACCATCGGAAAAGGCAATATCACTGGCGAGATCGACCATGCCGCAGGCATGAATCAATCTGATCACCAGCGCATCCATCCCCTTGGGAAACCGCGATAAATCCGCTTCCGCGCGGATCGTCTCGAAGGACTTCGCATAGATGGCGGCGGGGTCGCGGATATAGGTGAGGTGGGACGCCATCCTCACCCCTTCTTCAAACTCTTCGGCCCCAGCGGATGATCGGCATGGGGATAAGGCGCGTGGTGGTGATCGTGGTCATGCGCGTGGCCATGATCGTGGTGATGGTGCCCGTGATCGTGCGAATGACCGTGGTCGTTCCCGTGATCATGGTCATGTTTATGATCGTGATGGTCGTGATCATGGCCATGATGATGATCATGCGAATGATCGTGTCCACAGCCGCAATCGGGCCCGTGGACATGACCTGTCCGCTCGTAATCCGCCTCGTCAAGCGTCTCCGCCACGACATGTTCCAGCTTGGCATACTTCCCGCCAAGCGAGATCGAGGGGGTGTAGTCGAAGGCAGGCTCCAGCGGTGCGGGGCTGGCGTGGCTATGCACCGGCGTCCACGGCAGGCCATGTTTCAGGCAGAACGCTTCCTCGCGGCAGGAGGCGTCACAATCGCCCTTGCAGGGACAGTTTTCCAGACCGCCGCCAATGCCTTCGACATGATGGTGATGGCTTTCCTGCGGCTGGCCGACGGAAGCCTCGAAGCCGAGAACCTGTTCGCGATACTTGCACATCTGGCAATTCATCAGCGCCTGGCCTTCGAGGATTTCGGTCACGCGATCCTGAAAAGCATCGAGCACAAGCGGATGATCGTTGAGGTAAGGCGCCTTGACGAACTGGATCTCGGGATGGCGTGCCGCCACCTCGTCGGTCGAGGAATAGATGCGCTTCACCAGAACGCCGGTGAAGAGGAAATACGGGAAGACGATGATGCGCTTGTAGCCGAGGCGCGAGACATGCTCCAGCGCCGGCTCGACGAGCGGGAAGGTCACACCCGAATAGGCCGTCTCGCCCCAGCCGAAGCCCATGCCTTCCCAGAGCATGCGCATGACCTTGGCGACATTGGAATTGGCATCCGGATCGGAGGCCCCGCGCCCGACCACCATCAGCATCGTGTCATGCAGCGACATCTCGCCATGCTCGCGATTTGCGGCATCGACGGCTTCCTTGATGCGATCGCCGGCGGCACGGATCATCTTGAGGTCGATGCCCAGTTCCCGGCCGTAATTGACCGTCACGCCGGGGTTTTGCGCGGCCCAGGTATTGAGGACAGAAGGGATATCGTTCTTGGCGTGGCCGGCGGCAAAGAGCATGCCGGGAACGGCGAGAATGCGCGTCACGCCGGCGTCGCGCAACGTGTCGAGACCGTGCGACAGGACAGGATTGCAGAATTCGAGATAGCCGTACTCGACTGGCAGGTCGGGGTAGCGCTTGCGCAACTCTTCGGCGATGACGGAAAATTCGCGCGCGGCATTCTGGTTCCGGCTGCCATGGCCGCAGACCATGATTCCGAGCTTTTCCGTGTGCTGAAGCATGACTGTCTCCCGTTTCGCGTTTCCCAATGCACGAAACGGCGCGAGCACTTGCACATGACAAGGCTCCACCTCCCCGACAGCCCCGGATCCAAGCCCCCTGTTTGGGTCAGCCGCACCGAACTCGCTTCAGTCCTCAATAGGACGCCGCCGTACATCTTGAAGGATCGGTGTTAGCCGAAGCACGCGCCGGGGTCAAACCGGATTGCGCCCGCGACAGGCGCATTTGCGCCAGAGCCACTCCGCGCCCGCAGAATTGTCATCGAGACGAAATGACATTTGCCTTTTTTAATCGGCAGTGCGACATGTCGGCCCTTCCCTTTGAAAGCCTACCCGTGCTCGAAATCACCCTCCATCTCCTCATCTTTCTCTTCATAGCCGCCTTCGTCGCCGGCTTCATCGATTCCATCGCCGGCGGCGGCGGGCTGATCACGGTTCCAGCACTTCTGATCGCCGGCGTCCCGCCGCTCGAATCACTTGGCACCAACAAGCTGCAATCGTTGTTCGGAGCGGGCTCCGCGACCATTGCCTATGCGACCAAGGGGCATGTGAGGCTCAGAGAGCAGCTGCCGATGGCGCTCATGTCCATGCTCGGCGCGATGATCGGCGCCAAGATCACGACCTATATCCCCGGCGATGTGCTGAAGGCCTTCCTACCGCTCCTGCTGATCGCCGTGGCGCTTTACTTCGGCCTGAAGCGCAACATGGGCGATGACGACCGCCATGCCCGTATTCGCCCGTTCATTTTCGGCCTGACCTTCGTGCCGGTCATCGGCTTTTATGACGGCATGTTCGGACCAGGCACGGGCTCCTTCTTCATGCTCGCCTTCGTCACCATGGCGGGCTTCGGCCTGCTGAAGGCGACCGCCCATACGAAACTCCTGAATTTCGCCTCCAACCTGGGCGGCTTCATCGTCTTCAGCCTGTCCGGTGTCATCCTGTGGAAAGTCGGTATCGTCATGGCGGCCGGCCAGTTCCTCGGCGCACAGACGGGCTCGCGGCTCGCCATGCGCAACGGCGCGAAGATCATCCGGCCACTGCTCGTCGTCACCTGCATGGCGCTGGCGGTAAAACTGCTGGCCGATCCGGCGAACCCGGTGAGAGTGTGGCTGGGGATATAAGCCTCAAAGCACCGCAAGCATGACGGCACCGGCCGTCATCATGCTGATCGCCAGCCAGTGCAGCAGGCTGAGCTTTTCGCTCAAGAATACGACGCCGAATACGGCAACGAGCACGATCGACAGCTTATCGACGGGCGCGACACGCGCCGCATCGCCAAGCTTCAACGCGCGAAAATAACAGAGCCATGAAGCGCCGGTGCCGAGACCGGATAGAGTAAGAAACATCCACGTCCTTGCGGAAATGTCCCGCAGCGGCTGGAACTGTCCCGTCACACCAACAATCGCAGTTAGAACGACAATCACCACACAGGTCCGGATCAACGTCGCGAAATCGGAGTTCACACCGTCTACGCCAATCTTCGCGAAGACGGCCGTCAGCGCGGCAAAAACGGCGGATAGAAGCGCCCAGGCCTGCCAACCGAGCGCCATCAAAACTCCACACCCTTCTGCGCCTTGATCCCCGAACGAAAGGGATGTTTCACCAGCTCCATCTCCGTCACCAGATCGGCAATCTCGATCAGTTCTTCGCGCGCATTGCGCCCCGTCAGCACCACATGGGTCATATGCGGCTTTTCGCTCTTCAGGAACTCGACCACCTCGTTGATATCGATATAGTCGTAGCGGATGGCGATATTGATCTCGTCGAGCAGCACCATGGACTTCTCGCCCGAGGCGATCAGCTCCTTCGCCTTCGCCCAGGCAGCCTGCGCCGCCGCAATATCGCGGGCGCGGTCCTGCGTTTCCCAGGTAAAGCCCTCCCCCATCGTATGAAACTCGCAGAGTTCCGAGAAGCGGGCGAGGATCAGATCACGCTCGCCCGTCGACATGCCGCCCTTGATGAACTGCACGACGGCCGACGGCATGCCATGCGCGATATGCCGGAAGATCATGCCGAAGGCCGCCGTGGACTTGCCCTTGCCCTTGCCGGTATGGACGACGATCAAACCCTTCTCATCGGTCTTCGTCGCCATGATCTTGTCGCGTGCGGCCTTCTTCTTCGCCATCTTCTCGGCGTGGCGCGCATCGTCCTTCGGCGTGGTCTCTTCGGCTTCGGTCACTTTGCAGGCTCCTCGATTTGCGCTATTCTTACATTTCTTGATCGATAAGGATACGTAAAATGAGCGATACGGCTACGCTCTCGTCCAAGTTCCAGATTTCCGTGCCGAAGGCGGTGCGGGAAAAGGAAGACTGGCAACCGGGCCAGAAATTCGCCTTCGTGCCATGCGATGGCGGCTACGTGCTTGTGCCGGTCCCCTCTGCCGCCGGTCTTCGCGGTCTTGCCCGTCACGCGGACACGAAAAACGTCCGCGACCGGAATGACCGCGTCTGATGCGTGTCATCGATTCTTCCGTCTGGATCGAAATTCTGGCCGACAAGCCACTTGCCGACCGTCTTTTGGCGGAAATTCCCGCGCAGCAAGAGATCGTCATGCCGTCCATCATCGAGCTCGAGCTCGCGAAATGGATTGGCCGCGAGGCCGACACCGCAACGCTGCGCAAGTTCCTTGCCTTCTCCAGCCTGTGCATTCCAGCCCCTCTCGATACTAATCGCGCACTCATGGCCGCCGAGATCCACCGAGATCTTAAACTCGCGACTGCCGATGCCATCGTTTATGCCGCAGCGCGCGAATTCGACGCCGAACTCCTCACCTGCGACCGACACTTTGAGAGCTTGCCCCATGTGATCTACATCCCGAACAAATAGCATCAAAGGCCGCCGACCAGCCGCTCCAGCTCGAACCGCGCCGAATTCGACCGCGCCTCCCAAAGCCCCCGGTCCAGTGCCTCGATGAACCGCTCCGCCAGCTCCTTCAGCGCAGGTGCATTCTTCTCGCGCATAAAGTCGCGCACCGCCTCGTCCGCGATAAAAGCCTGATACGCCGCCTCGAAATGATGGCTCTTCACCGCGCCAGTGGTCGCCGAAAACGCGAACATGTAATCCACCGTCGCGGTAATTTCGAACGCGCCCTTGTAGCCATGGCGCATCACGCCAGCGATCCATTTCGGATTGACGACGCGACCGCGCACGACGCGCGAAATCTCCTCTTCCAGCGAGCGGATCACCGGCTTTTCCGGCCGCGAATGGTCGTTGTGATAGACGGCCGGCTGGCTGCCCTTCAGATGCTCGACAGCAGCCGACATGCCGCCCTCGAACTGGTAGTAGTCGTCGGAATCGAGCAGATCATGCTCGCGATTGTCCTGGTTGTGGATGACGGCCTCGACGCTCGATAGCCGGGTCTCGAACAGCGCCCTTTCCGCCGCGCCCTCCTCGCCCGCGCCATAGGCATAGGAGCCCCAGACGATATAGCTTGTCCCCAGATCGCCGCGCCGGTCCCAGCCCTTCTCATCAATCAGCGCCTGAAGACCCGCTCCATAAGCACCCGGCTTGGAGCCGAAGACGCGGAAGCCAGCCTTGCGCGCCGCGTCGGCTTCGCTCAGACCGGAAGCTGTGAGCGCGGCCACCTCGCCGCGCATCCGCGCCGCGACCGGATTGTCGGTCTCATCCTCCTCCAGCGCCCCCACTGCCCGCACGGCCTTGTCGAACAGCGCGATCTGTTCCGGGAACGCATCGCGGAAAAAGCCGGAAATGCGCAAGGTCACATCCACGCGCGGCCGCCCAAGCTGCGCAACCGGGATGATCTCATATCCCGTCACCCGCAGCGACGCCGCATCCCAGACAGGCTTCACGCCGATCAGCGCCAGAGCCTGCGCAATATCATCACCGCCGGTGCGCATGTTTGAGGTGCCCCACGCGGTGAGCGCAAAACTCTTGGGCCAGTCGCCGTGATCCTGCACATAGCGCGTCACCAGCAACTCCGCCGATTTGCGCCCCAGCTCCCACGCCGTCTGCGTGGGCACGGCGCGGCTGTCGACGGAATAGAAGTTCCGCCCCGTCGGCAACACATCGGGCCGCCCCCGCGTCGGTGCGCCGGAGGGACCGGGGGCGACGAAACGGCCATCGAGTCCGGTGAGAAGGCCGTGGATTTCCGCTGGTCCGCAGGCGATGACGGAAGGCTTCAGGCGGGTTTCGATCTCGTTGAGAACAGCATGTGTCGCGGCCCATTCCCCGGGGCAAGCCGTCCCGCCGGACACGAATTGCGCGGAAAGGAGTTCGATGCGCTCAACGGTGTCGCCGTTGGTGCGCCATGGGTCCATGGAGAGATCAGTGAGGACGGCGGGCTTGGGGCCGATCCAGAGATCGGACATGATGCAATCGAGGGGATCGAAAACGCTCGCCTTCCCCTCAAGGGGGGAGAGTGAGAGGGCATCCCGCGCAATCGCCCGCTGCAAGCTGGCATTGCCGCCCTCGCCCAGCGCGCGCGGCACCCGCGCCAGCGCAACGCAAAGATCGGTCAGCAATCGCCCCTCCGGCGCCACGCCAAAGACATGCAGACCATCACGGATCTGCATTTCCTTCAGATCGCAGAGCCAGGCATCGAGCTTGGTGAGCGCCGCATCCGCATCGTCCGCCTTGGCAATCCCTGCATCGTGGTCGAGCCCCAGATCGGCAACCAGATCGAGGATCTTCTTCCTGAGCACGGTCAGACGGCGCGGATCTCCACCCGCCGCCTGATAGTATTCGTCCACCAGGGCTTCCAGATCCTTCAGCGGCCCGTAGCTTTCGGCCCGCGTGAGTGGCGGCGTCAGGTGATCGATAATGACAGCCGACGTCCGGCGCTTGGCCTGCGTACCCTCGCCCGGATCGTTGACAATGAAGGGATAGAGCTGCGGCAGCGGCCCGAACACGGCCTCCGGGTAGCAGGTCTCGGAGAGCGCCAGCGCCTTGCCGGGCAGCCATTCGAGATTGCCGTGCTTGCCCATATGGACCACGGCATCCGCCTCGAAGGCCTCGCGCAGCCACGCATAGAAGGCAAAATAGCCATGCGGCGGCACGAGGTCCGGCGAGTGATAGGTCTCCTTCGGATCGATATTGTAGCCGCGCGCCGGCTGGATGCCGATCGCCACATCACCGAGGCGGGACACGGGCAGAGCAAACACATGGCCGACGATGTAAGGATCGCGCTCCGGCGCACCCCATTTCGCGGTCACGGCCTCTTGAATCACTGTGGGAAGTTTCGCTAAGAAGGCCTTGTAGAGACTCAAGGAATAGGTCTCGCGGATTTCGCGCCCATCATTCCCCGCATTGGTCGGCCCGGCCATCAGGAAGTCCATGAGCATGTCGCCGTCCGCCGGAATATCTGCAACCGGATAGCCCGCCCCCGCCATCTCCTTCAGAACCTCGACGGTTCCGGCTGGGGTATCGAGCCCCACGCCATTTCCCAGTCGCCCGTCGCGGTTCGGATAGTTCGCGAGCACAATGGCCACCCGACGCTCCGCAGGAGACTTCCGCCGCAGCCGCACCCAGTTGGCCGCCAGATCGGCGACGAACCAGACGCGCCCGTGCTCAGGCACATGCGAGACGATATTGGCCTGAACCCGCTCGTCAAATCGCGCCGCCGCCTTGAAGGACACGGCCCGTGTCATCACTCGCCCGTCGGTCTCGGTCAACGACACATGCATGGCCAGATCGCGCGCCGACAAGCCTTGCGGCGAGGCTTCCCAGGCTTCTTTCGAGGACGAGGAAAACACCACCTGAAGCACCACCGCCCCGCCCTCATCCAACACGCCGGGCCGATACTCGGCGCCGGGCGGCGAAACGGCAAAGCCGGTCGCATTGATCACCACATCGGGCTTCACCTCGGCAAACACATGCCGCACCGTCTCCTGACTGACCGCATCCTTGAGGCTAGACACGAAGATGGGCAGCGCCTTGATGCCTCGCGCAGTCAACGCCTCGACCAGCGCCGCCACCGGCGCGGTCTCGCCGGATTGCACCAGTGCCCGGTAGAAGCAGATCGCAACAGTGCCACCGCCGCCAACTCTCCCCCCTTTAGGGGGAGATGTCGGCGAAGCCAACAGAGAGGGGGGCGCCACGGCAGACTGGGAGGTTACCTCCCTCTGTGACCGCCACGCATCAAGCCCAACTACACCCTGCCCCGGCCACCAGATCCCCGCCTTCAAAAGCGGCGTCGCAGGCGCCGGCCGATCCGCCTCGGCGAGCATTGCCGCGCAATAATCGAGAAACCCGCGGGCATTCGCCTCGCCCCCCTCGACGAGATAGGAATGCAACGCCTCGTAATCACCACGCGAAATGTTGGAATAGCCGACCAGTGCCGGGTCAGGTCGATCATCGCCCGGAAGCGCAGCTATCAACGCGCCCGAACGGCTCGCAGCCGCATGAAAAGCTTCCAGCAGATATTGAAAATACCCCGCCCCGCCGAGCGCACGCACGACGACAAGCTTCGCGTGTTTCAGCGTCCGCTCAACATAGGTATCGACCGACATCGGGTGTTTCAGGCTCATCAGGCTCGCCAGCCTCAACGACGGCCCGCCCCAGCCTTCAGCGGCGCCAGCCACCGCCGCAAGCTCGGTATCGGCCGCCGACAGAAACACGATATCCCCCGGCGACTGCCCGAGATCAACCGCCTCGCCGCCATCGGCTATGGAACCCTTTTGTGCGAGAAGAAGATGCATCGTGGCGCAATCAAGCCGCTTCGAGCGGTTCTATGGCGGCAATGACATCCGCCTTTTCCGCCCGCGCCACAGCAAGCTCGTAGCCGACCTGCATGTTCATCCAGAAATCGGGCGTTTTCCGGAAGAAGCGCCCGAGGCGCAGAGCCGTGTCGGTCGTGATCCCAGTTTCCTCGGCAACAATTCGCTCGATCCGCGTACGTGGCACCTGCAAGCGGCGCGCCAATGCGCCAGCGCTCATATTCAACGGCAGAAGGTATTCTTCCCGAAGGATTTCTCCGGGATGGATCGCGGGCAGCAACTCAAAGATTTCCCTCATGACATTCAACCTTTGTGATAGTTCGGCGAGCGCGCCTCCATCCGTCTCCCCCCTTGTGGGGGAGATGGCGGCAGCCAGAGGGGGCTTAAACACCAGCGCCCGCTTACCCGCGAGAATGCCCCTCCCCAACCCTCCCCACAAGGGGGAGGGAGTACCCTCATCAAATCCCCTTGATCGCCGCAATGATCGCGGCATCGTCCATCTCGTCATGCAGCCCGATCACCACGAGCTTCGTCGCCCGCGTCTCGCCCGGCTTCCACGGCCGGTCGAAATAGGTTTCGATGCGGTTGCCGACAGCCTGGATGACGAGGCGCATCGGCTTGCCGGGAACATCCGCGAAGCCCTTGAGGCGGAGGATATCGTGCGTCTCGATGATGCCCTTCAGCGCGTCGGCAAAAGCGGCCGGATCGGCGACCGGACCGTAATCGACGACGAAGCTTTCGAACTCGTCGTGATCATGGTCATGCGGCGCACCTTCATGCTCAAGCTCATGATGCGACTTCCGGTTTTCGATATCGTCTTCCGTGCCGACGCCAAGGCCGAGCAGGACAGAAGCCGGAACGTCACCGCCACGGCTGACCACCATTTTCGGCTTGCGCGCCGTCGCATTCGAAACGGCCTCGCGCACGGTTTCGAGCCCGGCTGCGTCGAGCAGATCGGCTTTGTTGAGAATAACAAGATCGGCGGCCGTCAGCTGGTCTTCGAATAGCTCTTCCAGCGGGCTTTCGTGGTCCAGCCCCTCGTCCTCGGCGCGCTGCGCGTCGATGGCATCATGGTCGTCGGCAAAGCGCCCGGCTGCCACGGCGGCGCTGTCCACCACGGTGATGACACCATCCACCGTCACGCGCGTCTTGATCCCCGGCCAGTTAAAGGCGGCGACGAGCGGCTGTGGCAGGGCGAGACCGGAGGTTTCGATGACGATGTGATCCGGCAGGTTGTCGCGCCCCAGCAGCTTTTCCATCGTCGGGATGAAATCATCAGCAACCGTGCAGCAGATGCAGCCATTGTTGAGTTCGATGATGTCGTCCTCGGTGCAGTTCTCCGCGCCGCAGCCCTTCAGCACCTCGCCATCGACGCCCAGATCGCCGAATTCGTTGATGATCAGCGCGATCTTCTTGCCGCCCGCATTGGACAGCAGATTGCGGATCATCGTTGTCTTGCCAGCACCCAGAAAGCCCGTGATTACGGTGGCCGGTATCTTCTGCATTCTCGTCAACCCTTCATCTTGAGCGGCAGCCCGGCCGCCACGAAATAAACCTCGTCGGCCACAGCCGCGATTTTCTGGTGTAGCCGGCCGGCATGGTCGCGAAAGGCGCGCGCCATGGCATTATCCGGCACGATGCCGAGACCGACTTCATTGGAAACGATGAAAATCCGCGCCTTTGCGCCGGCAATCGCGGAGACTAGCCGGTCGAAGGCGTCGTCCACGTCGCGCTCCGCCATCATCAGATTGGTAACCCACAGCGTCAGGCAATCGATGAGAATGGTATTCTCCTCGAAGTCCAGTGGAGTGATCGCGCAGGTGAGTTCAAGCGGCGCTTCGATGGTCGTCCATTCCGGCCCGCGCCGGCTTTGATGCTGGCCGATGCGCTCGCGCATCTCCGCGTCCCAGGCCTGGCCGGTCGCGATATAGTGAAGCAGCAGGCCGCTCTCGCGCGCCAGCCGTTCGGCAAGCGCGGATTTGCCCGAGCGGGCACCGCCGAGAATGAATGTGCTGCGCGTCATCGCGCCGCTCTCGATGGAGCGTTGAAAACCTGCGCCAAGACAACCTCCGTGCTGCGAGCGCCTGATCTGAACGGAGAATGGCAGGTCTCCTGGCTCACGGCTCCCGGTCTAGAAAAAGACCATCGGCGGCCCTCGCCTTCCCGGCATTGCTGCGCATCTTGAGAGGTGGACGATTCGTAGAAAAAGAGGCGTCCGGCCCCGGTTGTTCAAGACATGCATGCCAGTGGCTTTTCGCGCATTCCTGACGCCCGCACCCATTGCAGTTTCAGATTTGCGTGACGGGCCGACCTCACCGTTCTACAGTCGCGGGGTCGGCTGCGATTGGAAATCCGCATGAAGCGGCTTTCGTCGCATTCCCTCTTCGTCTCCGGTTGCCCGGAGAAACCATTCAAGTAACGGGAAAAGGGTTAGGCGCGATGGACGCGCATGTCAATCGAGCAGACTGCCGAGCCACCGCTTGTCCAGCACCGCCTCAAGCTCCTCCGCCACCTGATCAAGCGCCTGATCGACCGTCTGGCGATATGATTGAGCACCACCTTCAACCCCGAAGCTGGCGAGAAGCGCCCGCCTGTACGCATCCGAGCCGAAGAGCCCATGCAGATAGGTCCCCATCACGCGCCCATCGCTCGAGATCGCGCCATCGGCCCGGTTGTCGATGGACACGGAAGGTCGGGAGCAATCAACACCCTGCGTTACACCGAGGTGGATTTCATAGCCCGTGAGCGGTGTGTCATATTCCAGCGAGCGCGCAGAGGAATTCCGCACCGTCTTTTCCGGCGCCATCTCCGTTTCGACATCAAGAAGCCCGAGCCCCGCAATCTCCCGCTCCTCGCCTTCCAGTCCGAGCGGGTCCGTGATCCGGTTGCCGAGCATCTGGTAACCGCCGCAAATGCCGATCACCCGGCCGCCCCGGCGGCGGTGCGCGAGAAGATCGCGATCCCAGCCAAGGGCGCGGAGCGCCTTCAGGTCGCCAATCGTGGACTTGGAGCCCGGAAGTACGACAAGCCCGGCATCGGCGGGCAATGGCTCGCCCGGCTTGACGAAGACAAGCTCCACCTGCTCCTCCGCCACCAGCGGATCGAGATCGTCGAAATTGGCAATGCGCGGCAGCATGGGCACCGCCACCTTCAACGCGCCCGCGCCCTTTGAGACCAGCCGTTCCAGCACGACCGAATCTTCTGCCGGCAGACGCCCGGCCGATTTGAGCCACGGCACGACCCCGAAGCATGGCCAGCCGGTAAATCCTTCGATCTGCCTGATCCCCTCATCAAACAGGCTGACATCGCCGCGAAACTTGTTGATCAGATAGCCGGTGATCATCGCGCGATCCTCTCCCGGAAGGATCGCATGCGTCCCGACCAATGAGGCGATGACACCGCCCCGGTCGATATCCCCGACCAGAACAACGGGAACATTCGCCGCCGTCGCAAAGCCCATATTGGCGATATCGCCTGCCCGCAGATTGATTTCAGCGGGAGAACCAGCGCCCTCGACCACGACAATATCCGCGCCCGCCTTCACGGTCTCGAAGCTCTCGAGCACAGCGCCCAGCAATTGCGGCTTCAGGCGCTGGTAATCGCGGCCCTTGGCCTGCCCAACCACCTTGCCTTGCACGATGATCTGGCTGCCATTTTCCGATTGCGGCTTCAGCAGAACCGGGTTCATGTGAACGGAGGACGGCACCCGCGCAGCCATGGCCTGCAGCCACTGTGCCCGCCCGATTTCGCCACCATCGTCGGACACGGCTGCATTGTTGGACATGTTCTGCGGCTTGAAGGGTTTCACCTTCAGCCCGCGATTGGCCGCAATCCGGCAAAGCCCTGCGACAAGCACGGTCTTGCCGACATCCGAGCCGGTCCCCTGAAGCATGATGGTCTTGGTCATGGGGCGTGTTGGTAGCATCGCAACGGATGCTTTAAAAGCGCGAAAGCCACACAGTCGCCGAGCGAACCATGTGGCTTGCCGATACTCACTGGCCATCCCGCACATACACTGCGAGATACGCTCGCCTCCGGTACGCGAGACCTGATCCGGAAGCGTTGCGAGCGGTGTCCCCCGCTGCACGAAAACAATTAGCCGGACATTCTTACCGGAGAGTTATTGAGAGCTTAAATATCTATGAATTGGCGATTTATTTTATTGGCGGCGACCCCGGCTGCGCGTTCCAGGTCGCGGGGAGACCAGTTATTTTATTGAAACGGAAGGATAATTGGTAATTATAGAGCTAAGGGAAGATAGCGATTGAAATGATATAAAGATATCTTTATATCATTCGCATCAAATTGAGGATCCGACGATGACGACTGCAAATCCGTTAGAGGCGCTGCTGGCCGAAAAGGGCGTACTCATGGCCGATGGCGCCACTGGCACCAATCTTTTCGCCATGGGTCTGGAGGCCGGCGAGGCTCCGGAATTGTGGAACGAATCCAAGCCCGAAAACATCACGAAACTGCACCAGGACTTCGTCGATGCCGGTGCTGATATCATCCTCACCAATTCCTTCGGCGGCACGCGCCAGCGTCTCAAGCTCCACAAGGCCGAAGGCCGCGTCTTCGAACTGAACAAGAAGGCTGCAGAAATCGCCCGCGCCGTCGCCGACAAGGCCGGCCGCAAGGTCATCGTGGCAGGCTCCGTCGGTCCGACAGGCGAGCTTCTGGTGCCGCTCGGCGCCATGACCTATGATGATGCAGTCTCCGCCTTCAAAGAGCAGATGGAAGGCCTTAAAGCCGGCGGCATCGACATCGCCTGGATCGAAACCATGTCGTCGCCGGACGAAATCCGCGCTGCCGCAGAAGCGGCCATCGCGCTCGATCTGCCTTACGTTTACACCGGCTCGTTCGACACGGCCGGCAAGACCATGATGGGCCTGAACCCCAAGGACATGCCGCAGGTGGCCGATGGTCTCTCGGACAAGCCGGTCGCCTTCGGCGCCAATTGTGGCGTCGGCGCTGCAGACATCCTCTCCTCGCTCCTCGACATGACGGCAGCGGATCCGAATGCCGTCGTCGTCGTCAAGGGCAATTGCGGCATCCCGGAATATCGCGGCGCTGAAATCTATTATTCCGGCACGCCGGAACTGATGGCCGAATATGCGCATCTGGCGATTGACGCCGGCGCGCGCATCATTGGCGGCTGCTGCGGCACGTCCTGTGATCACCTGCGCTCGATCCGTGGCGCCATCGACAGCCACACGAAGGGCCCCCGCCCGACGATCGATGACGTCGTCACCCGCATCGGCCCGCTGCGCAACAAGATGGCCTCCGAAAGCGGTGGCAGCGGCGAGCGCCGTCGCCGTCGCGGCTGAGTCCCCGTTCGGCACTCAGGCCGATGCTGATCTGAGAAAGATGATATGTTTCGCCTTCAGGGCCGGCTGGAAACAGTCGGGAAGGTGCGCCATGCAGAAATTTCAAGGTCGTATTGCGTTGCTGTAACCCTTCCACACCGCCTATTGAGGTGGGCGCTTCCGTTCTTCTCCTAGGAGACCATGAGCTCACGGAAGCGAAGTCGAGATCGTCAGAGAACGCGACCGATTGGAGCTCTGACAGCGCCTCGCGAACGAAAACGCAATCCTTGCGGTCGCGAACGGAACAGTCCTCCCCTATGATCCGGCCAGACCCGACGATTCGAAACCAAGGGACCTGAGACGATGAACGCCAAGGCCAATTTTCCGGACAGCGAGACCGTTGCGGCAAAGCTCTCGAACCTTGACGATCAGGACAAGGCCTGGCTTCTGCTCGTTCTGGAAAATCTGGCGCAGGACGATGCGTTACTCGACG
Organism: Limnomicrobium aquaticum; assembly: GCF_040545545.1. Lineage (NCBI taxonomy): Bacteria > Pseudomonadati > Pseudomonadota > Alphaproteobacteria > Hyphomicrobiales > Rhizobiaceae > Limnomicrobium > Limnomicrobium aquaticum. Next base: position 617,094 of record NZ_JBEPMB010000001.1, on the reverse strand, counting down.
GGATCAGTCATTTCGTCAACGCTGCGGCTGAAGGGCGTTTCCTGAACTCGTTGAAGCTCTCCCGCGCCGGCGAATGGTTGGGGACGAATGCCCCTGCCCGTCTCCAGATCCGGCTGATGGAAATAGCGCGCTCCAGCCAGCACCCCGCCTATGCCGCCTTCCGCGAAGGCGTGGCTAAATCCGGCGGCCTGGACAAGGCGTGGCCCAAGGCCTGAAATTCAGCGGAAGAGTGCTTCCATGTGAAAGCGAAGTTGCTCATCGGAATAGCGATACTCTGCTCCGGCCGGGCAGGAATGGCGCGCCAGACATCCTGCCACCATACAGCCGGTTCGCCCCTCCTCCGTAAGGAGATGAGCCCGGCAGGCACCGACTTCAAATCCCGACGCCGAAATCGCGCCGACCGGACATGTTGACAGGCACGGCTTCCCGACACAGCTTTCGCAGGGTGCACCCGACACGGTGCGCCGCTCCGGAGCGATTGGATCGGCAAAGGCCAGAGCGGCGCGATAGCCGTGCCATGTCCCATAGATCGGGTGAATGAGAATGCCGAACGGCGACGCCGTAAGCCCCTCGGCGAGCACCGCCCATTGCTGGAATGGCATGTAAGGCTGGTCTGATGGAAAGAAGGCTGTCGCGCGCATCTCTTCGGCAATCGGCGTGATCACCGCTTTCGACCAGGTATCGAGCGGATCGTCACCTACATAAGTCATGTGCCACGCCGAAAACGCCGGCCAGATCGATCCGCCGACATTGCCGAGCAGAACGAGCGCCCGCGCCGTCTTGCCATCGCTGAGCGTCGGCCCCGCTCCGTCCCCGAACGAAACGACACCGCGCAGGCGAATGCCCGAAGGCCGCAGCGCCTCCTCAAGTGCACCAAGAACGCCGAAGGCGGACATCACTGCCCGCCCTCCGCTTTACGCGACGCCTGATCACGCATTTCCTGATAATGCGGCCGCCAGACGGCACGCTGGATCATCCCCGTCACCTGTGCCGCCGCGCCTTGCTCCCTGGCTGCGGGCTCGTTTCAGGTGAAGGCGTCAGGCACGGAGTCCTTCTTCTGCTGGATGAAGGCCAGAAGCGCCTCGTCGATGGCCGGATCGAGCGGCGGGGCTTCGTAAGCCTCAAGCCACGAACGGCAGAGCGCATTGGCGCGCTCCTCGATCCGCTTGGAGCCTTCGATTTCCCACTGCTCGAACGAGTTGTTGTCGGCGAGCGCTGAGCGATAGAAGGCCGTCTGGAAATTCGCCTGCGTATGCGCGCAGCCGAGATAGTGGCTGCCCGGACCCACTTCGCGGATGGCGTCGAGCGCCTGCGCGTTCTCGGACAGGTCCACGCCCTCGGCCATCTTCTGCATCATGCCGAGCTGGTCCTGGTCGATCATGAACTTCTCGTAGGACGAAACCAGACCGCCTTCGAGCCAGCCGGCGGCGTGAAGCACGAAGTTCGTGCCGGCCAGCAGCGTCATGTTGAGCGTGTTGGAGCTCTCATGGGCCGCCTGCGCATCCGGAACCTTGGACGCACAGAGCGAACCGCCGGTGCGGAACGGCAGGCCGAGACGGCGGGCAAGCTGCGCCGCACCGTAAGACACGAGCGACGGTTCCGGCGTGCCGAAGGTGGGCGCGCCGGACTGCATGGAGATCGAGGCGGCAAACGTTCCGAACAGAACCGGCGAGCCCTTGCGGATGAGCTGCGTGAACGAGGCACCGGCGAGAACTTCCGCCAGGATCTGCGTCAGCGTGCCGGCCACTGTCACCGGGCTCATCGCGCCCGAGAGAATGAAGGGCGAGATGACCGAAGCCTGGTTGTGACGCGCATAGACCTTCAGCGCACCGACCATCGTCTCGTCGAAAACCATCGGCGAGTTGGCATTGATGAGGTTGAGCGTCACGCAGTTGTTCTCGACGAACTCGTCGCCGAAGACGAGCTTCGCCATGGCGATCGTGTCTTCCGCGCGTTCCGGCGCGGTGACCGAGCCCATGAACGGCTTGTCGCTATACTTGATATGGCTGTAGATCATGTCCAGGTGACGCTTGTTCACCGGCACATCCACCGGCTCGCAGACAGTGCCGCCCGACGAGTGCATGGACGGCGCCATGTAGGCGAGCTTCACGAAATTGCGGAAATCCTCGATCGTGGCATAACGACGATTGCCTTCCAGGTCGCGCACGAAGGGCGGGCCGTAGACGGGCGCAAAAATCGTTGCCTTGCCACCGACATGGACGCTGCGCTCAGGGTTGCGCGCATGCCAGGTAAACTCGCGTGGCGCGGTCTTCAGCAGTTCGCGACACAGACCTTTGGGGAAATGCACGCGCTCGCCACGAACATCCGCACCTGCGTCCTTCCAAAGCTTGAGCGCTTCCGCGTCTTCACGGAACTCGATGCCGATTTCCTCCAGAACGCGGTCCGCATTGCTCTCGATCAGGCTGAGGCCTTCCTCGTCCAGAACCTCATACTCGCGGATCTTGCGGGTGATATAGGGAAGCGACGGACCAGGACCACCGCCCGTGCGGGCTGCACGGCGTGCGGCCGCTCCACGGCCTGCTCCACGGCTGCGCCGCCCGCCATCTCCCTCGGCTGCGGCGCCTGCAAGTTCGATTTCCTGATCCATGGTTCCCTCACCCGATATGATGGCTTTTCCAGCCGATGAAAAACGATCTTAGACCATAGCCCTAGCCGGACATTCCTAAATGCGCCACTGAGAAGGCTGTTCGCGAAGCAAAATTCACCGCCGGCAAGCGCCTTTTCATCCGCTCGCATCCTTGCACCGGCCGGGCCACTGCTCTACAGGCGGACGCATCGCCCTCCGAAAGAACAAAGCTCCGCCCATGTCCAAAAGCGACAGCCGCAACAGTATCGGGAACTGGTGCCTGCTCATCGTACTGACCGCTGTGGTGACGGGCGCTCTTTTCGCCTTTCGCCTGCCCGCCGTCTTTCTGCTCGGACCGATGGTGTCGGGGCTGACACTCGCAGCAAGGGGCACAAAATTCTCCCTGCCCTCGCCGCTGGTTGCCTTCTGCCAGGGCATTATTGGAGTCATGATTGCCGGAGGCATGCCGCTCACCGTCTTTGCCGAGATAGCGAAAGATGGCTTTCTCTTCATCGGTCTCGTGCTCTCGGTCGTCGCCCTGAGCTTCGGCATCGGCTGGCTGCTCGCAAAATATCAGGTCCTGCCGGGCACGACCGCCATCTGGGGTTCCTCGCCGGGGGCGGCCAGCGCCATGGTGCTGATGGCGGAAGCAGCGGGCGCCGATTTCCGTCTCGTCGCCTTCATGCAGTATCTGCGCGTCCTCATGGTTGCCGCGACAGCCTCGCTGATCGCCCGCTTCGTGCTCGGCCAGACCGGGCAAATGCCACCGCCCGAGCCCTGGTTCCCACCGATCGACCCACTGAACCTGATCCTGACACTCGCCATCGCCACCTCAGGACCGATCCTCTCCCGGTTATTCAGGCGCCCCTCAATCAACATGCTAGCGCCCATCGTCATCGGTATTGCCTGCCATGCGGCAGGCCTTGTCACCATCACGCTGCCGATGTGGCTGCTCGCCTCGGCCTACATGCTCTTCGGCTGGAATGTGGGTTTCCGCTTCACCCGCGACATCGTCATCCATGCGCTGAAGGCACTGCCGACGCTCTTCCTCTCGATCCTCACGCTGATCGCACTTTGCGGCCTGCTGGCCGTCGCCGTCTCGCATCTCTTCCACATCGACCTGCTCACCGCCTATCTCGCGACAAGCCCCGGCGGGGCGGATTCAGTCGCCATCATCGCGGCCTCCTCCCCGGTCGACAAACCCTTCGTGCTCGCCATGCAGATGGCGCGGTTCATCTCCGTCCTCTTCCTCGGACCAGTGTTCTCCCGCTTCGTCGCCGCGCAATTCGACCGCAGAACTGCGCGGTAACATCGCAGCCGTCGCAGATCGGCGCACCACCTGTCGCTTTCAATTGCGCGTTACCCAAAACTTAAGCTAAGCATATGTAAGGTTTCGGCGAATTGATGCCGAAAGGCTTTTTGGAGCGGGAGCGACCATGTCTGACGATGAAATCATTCTTTCCGAGCTTTCCGACGAAGAACTCGTGCAGCAGATGCACGATGACCTTTATGACGGTCTGAAGGAAGAAATCGAGGAAGCCACCCGCATCCTGCTGGATCGCGGCTGGGCGCCCTACGACGTTCTGACCCAGGCGCTCGTCGAAGGCATGCGCATCGTTGGCATCGACTTCCGCGACGGCATCCTCTTCGTGCCGGAAGTTCTGCTCTCGGCCAACGCCATGAAGGCCGGCATGACCATCCTGCGCCCGCTGCTGGCAGCCACCGACGCCCCCAAGCAGGGCAAGATGGTCATCGGCACCGTCAAGGGCGACATTCACGACATCGGCAAGAACCTCGTCGGCATGATGATGGAAGGCGCCGGCTTCGACGTCGTCGATCTCGGCATCAACAATGCGGTTGAAGCCTATCTCGAAGCAATTGAAAAGGAAAAGCCGGACATTCTCGGCATGTCCGCGCTGCTGACGACGACGATGCCCTACATGAAGGTCGTCATTGATACGCTGAAGGAAAAGGGCATCCGCGACGATCTCGTCGTTCTCGTCGGCGGCGCGCCGCTGAACGAGGAATTCGGCAAGGCGATCGGCGCAGATGCTTACTGTCGCGATGCGGCTGTGGCCGTGGAGACAGCCAAGGACTTCATCAAGCGCAAGCACAACAGCCTGAACGCCTGATAGAAATACAAAACGGCCGCCCTTCAAAGCGGCCGCTTCGATTTTTGTGCTGACGCGGCGCGGCTTAGTTGGCAGCCTTCGCAACGCTGTGCGCGGCACTCTTCGTCGCACCAACGGCACTGGCCGTATCGCGGCCGACGCCACGGATCGTGTTGCCACAGGAGGCCAGCGCGACGAGCGAGGCGAGAAGAACTGCGGTGGTGATTTTGGAACGATTCGAAATCATGGTAAGTTCCCAAATAATTAGACTGCCCAAGCTCCGGTACGGAGCTAACTCAGCGATAACGCATGACTCGCCGCCAAGTTCCCTGACAGGTTACACATGGTTCAGATTTCTCAAAAGGTGAAAGTGATCGCCTGCGGTGCTCTTGCACGCGAAATCCTCGCGGTCTGCGAGGCGAACCGGCTGGACCATGTCGACCTGACCTGCCTGCCCGCTATCTGGCATGTCTATCCGGACAGGATCGCCCCCGCCCTTCGGGAGAAAATTGCGGAAGCCCGCGCCGAAGGCATCGAGCGCATTTTCGTCGGCTATGCCGAATGCGGTACACGTGGTGAAATTGACCGCATCTGCGCGCAGGAAAAGATCGAGAGGATCGCCGGCCCGCATTGTTATGCCTTCTACACCGGCGTCGACAAATTCCTGGCGGAATGCGCTGACGAGATCACGGCCTTCTACCTGACCGACCTGATTGCCCGTCAGTTCGAAGCCTTCGTGATCGAGCCGCTCAAGCTCGACAAGCATCCGGAGCTGATACAGATGGTCTTCGGCAATTACGAGAAGATCGTCTATCTGGCACAGACGGAGGACAGGGAATTGCAGTCCAAGGCAAAATGGGCTGCGGAATTCCTCGGCCTAGCCTACGAATATCGCTTCACCGGCTACGGCGATCTGACACCCGCTCTCACGGGTGCTGCCAACGCTCAAACCTGACGAACTCAGCGGGCTGCCCGGAGCGGTTCCCCACCAAGGCTACGGGCGGTGCAAGCCTTTTCCGCATAATAGGCGCGCTTTTCCTCGAACATGATCGCATCGGCGCGGCGTACGACGGATTCGATCGTATCGCCGGGCTCGCTTGTGGCGAAGCCTAATGACATCGAGATCGGCGCGTCGCAGTAGAACTGATTGTTGATCTTCAGCAGCTCGCGCACCGTGTCGGCCATGGCCTGTGCCGCGCGATAATCCGCGCCGGGCATCAAAACGGCGAACTCATCGCCGCCGATACGCGATGCCGTGACGGGAGCGGAAGCAACACCGTTCAGCACCTCGCCGAAACGGCGCAGCAACGCGTCGCCCGCCTCGTGGCCGAGCTGGTCATTGGCTTCCTTGAGACCGTTAAGGTCGATGATGATCGCCGAAACTGGCCGCAGCGGCTTGCGCTCCAGACGGTTCAGTTCATCGGTATAGAAGGCGCGGTTATGCAAGCGCGTGAGCACATCGTGCTTGCCGAGATATTCCAGATAGGCCTCTGCCTTCTTCCGCGCCGTGATATCGGTCAGCGCCACCTGCACCAGCGACCAGTCTGCTTCGTACCCCGGTAGCACCGAGAAGTTCATCAGGAGATGCCGCTCGTTGCCGTCGAGCGCGTAATTGACGACCTCGCGATGCTGATGAAGCCGGCCCTCCCACAGATCGACCAGCTGCTCCTTGAACGGCTTTTCCATCGCATCCCGAAACACATGCGGAAGCCGCTTGAACAGCACTTCGCGATCCGGCGCCCCGAAGAGATCGAGCGTCGCCTTGTTCACGTCAAGCACGCGAATCTCGGACATGCACTGCTGGATAAATTCAGGATGCACGTCGAGGAAGACACGGAAATCGACGATACCTGTTTCCCGAACGCGCTCCATCAGCTTGTAGATGGCGCTGAAATCCTCCATCCACAAAGAAACCGGCGAATATTCGAAAATACCTTCCGCATGGAGACGGTTGCGCTCTTCGGCGCGGCGAGCCTCCTCGCGTGCCGTAACGTCTTCCGTCGTGATCAGCAGGCGATCCAGCGCCGCCTCATGGCCCGGTAGAACGGTGCCGCGCAGCTGTATATCAAGCCGGCGTCCTGAGAGCGTATAATTCACCGCGCTGCCAGAAAAGGCCGTCTTGCCCTCCCAGAGCTGAACCAGCTCGTTGATATGGGTCTCGAGCATGTCGCCCCAGAACACCTTGTCGAGATTGGCCTTCAGGTCATCGAGATCACGCGCTTCGAAAAGTTCGAGCGTCTTGGAGTTTACCTCGAGAATCTTGATCCGGCTTGAGCAGGCTGAAACGCGTGATGCGTCGTCACGCAGAAACGCGCCGAGGTCTTCGACACCCTCGGCTCGCCAGGCATTGAATTGCGCACGAACATCGCTGAAATCCTCGATCCACATCGCCACAGGAGCGAGTTCGAAAATATCCGTATCACGAGACTTCGGCATGAAGACAACCTGTTGAAAGAATCATTGGAAAATACAATCGAACGTCGAATAAGTCTCGGCCTTTCTGGTCGCTTGACGAAGCTCAAGACTTGAGAACCCTGACGCACGCTCACGGTAGAGACAATTCGTAAACCCGGTGTTTACGTCTTCCCTAAAGATGTTGCGGTTCGGGCGGCATCCCTTTCAGACTCTGTCGCTTTTGAGCGATCCCGACGTCGCGGCAAGTGGCGTCCGCCTGTGAACGCAGGTGCATTCTCCTTGCATTCGCGAGCCTTGCAGGACAGGCTCTGGCGATCTGGGGAGAGGCAAGGCAAATCCATCATGGCAGATCTTATCGTCGTCTATTGGCGCGACATTCCGGCGCAGGTGATCGTGAAGAAGGGCCGGACGGCCGCAAAGCGCGAATTGTCGCTGCGCTTTACCGAAGCGATCGACATGTGCGCCATGCGCTCTGGTGTCGCCGAAACCGACGATTACCTCGCCGAATGGCGCAAGGCCGACCCCGTGCCGGTCTCCGACGAACTGGAGGCGGAAGCCGACAAGGCCGCTGCCGATCTTGAAGCCGCCTACCCCAGGGACCGCCTCGTGGCGCTCGTCCACGCCGGAGGCCGCGACAATGGCTGACGCTGCTGCCAAGAAGCCGATCGCAACGGCCTATCAGCCCTCCGGCGTCTCACCCTCGCGGCGTGCCGGGCGCAGCTACACGATCCGTCTCTGGTCGGTGCGCCACTCGCGCTTTCTCGAAGTGATCTACAATCTCTTCGCCGACCTGTTTCTCAAGCTTCATCCCGTCTGGAAGGCCATCGGCTACGCCCGCGCCGAAAAGCCGTTGAAGTTCATCGAGCGCAACGTGAAGGGCCTCCTCTTCGACTGTCGCATGTGCGGCCAGTGCGCCCTGTCTTCGACCGGCATGAGCTGTCCGATGAACTGCCCCAAGCAGCTCCGCAACGGCCCCTGCGGCGGTGTGCGCGCCAACGGCAATTGCGAGGTCGAGCCGGACATGCCTTGCGTCTGGGTCCAGGCGTGGAAGGGCTCGCGCAACATGGAAAAGGGTGATGCGATCCTGAACGTGCAGAAACCCGTCGATCAGTCTCTGCGCGAAACCTCCGCATGGCTGCGCGTCACCGCGCAGGCCGCGAAGGCAAGAGAGGAAGGGGCGGCAAAATGATGAACGATACACATCCGCACGATCCCGGCCTGCCGCTGGAGCCCCTGCCCGGCCATTCCTCGCGCGGGCGGCTGGAACGCATTCTCCGCCGCGGCGAATTCGCCGTCACCGCCGAACTCAACCCGCCCGACAGCGCCAATCCCGAAGATGTCTACGAACGCGCCGCGATCTTCGAAGGCTGGGTTGACGGCATCAACGCCGTCGATGCGTCGGGCGCAAACTGCCACATGTCCTCCGTCGGCATCTGCGCGCTGCTGACCCGCATGGGTTATGCGCCGATCATGCAGATCTCCGCCCGCGACCGGAACCGCATTGCCATTCAGGGCGATGTGCTGGGCGCTTCCGCCATGGGCGTGCAGAACATTCTCTGCCTCACCGGCGACGGCGTGCAGGCCGGCGACCAGCCGGGCGCCAAGCCCGTCTTCGACCTCGACTGCATGTCCATGCTCGAAACCATCCGCACCATGCGCGACGAGGCGAAATTCCTCTCCGGCCGCAAGCTGACGACACCGCCCGCCGTCTTCCTGGGCGCAGCCATCAACCCCTTCGCGCCCCCTTACGATTTCCGCCCCTATCGCCTCGGCAAGAAGATCGCCGCCGGCGCGCAATTCGTGCAGAGCCAGTATGTCTTCGATATTCCGATGTTCAGGGAATACATGAAGAAGGTCGTGGATCTCGGCTATGCCGAGAAATGCTTCATCCTCGCCGGCGTCGGCCCGATGGCCTCGGCCAAGACCGCGAAGTGGATCAGGACCAATGTCCCCGGCATCCACATCCCGGACAGCATCATCAAGCGGCTGGAAGGCGCCGAGAACCAGAAGCAGGAAGGCAAGCAGATCTGCATCGACATGATCAACGAGGTCAAGGAAATCGAAGGCGTTTCCGGCATCCATGTCATGGCCTACCGGCAGGAAGAATATGTTGCCGAGATCGTGCATGAGTCCGGCGTGCTCAAGGGCCGTCAGCCGTGGAAGCGCGAAGTCTCGCGCAGCGAAGCCATTGCCGCAGCCCATGCCACGGAAGTTCACGAAGGCCAGTTGCAGAACCAGCAGGACATGGTCAAAGCTGCCGCCACGCATCAACCCTGAGGCGGCGACGCCTCATAGTCAAACAATCATCTGTTCAACGTTGATCCGCCTGAAGGACCGAACACAATGACCCGCACCATCGTCGCCTCAGCCACCCGCGAAATCGTCATCGGCTTCGACCAGCCCTTCTGCGTGATCGGCGAACGCATCAACCCGACCGGCCGCAAGAAACTCGCCGCCGAAATGCAGGCGGGCAATTTCGACACCGTGATCAAGGACGCGCTGGAACAGGTCGCCGCCGGCGCGACCATGCTGGACGTCAATGCGGGCGTCACCTCCGTGAACCCGAACGAGACCGAGCCGGGCCTTCTCGTCCAGACGCTCGAAATCGTGCAGGGTCTCGTCGACGTGCCACTCTCCATCGACAGCTCCGTGACGGCCGCTATCGAGGCGGCGCTGAAAGTCGCCAAGGGCCGCCCGCTGGTCAATTCCGTCACCGGCGAGGAAGAGAAGCTCGAAGCCATCCTGCCGCTCTGCAAGAAATATGACGTGCCGGTCGTCGCCATCTCCAACGACGAGACCGGCATTTCCATGGACCCGGACGTCCGCTTTGCGGTCGCCAAGAAGATCGTCGAGCGCGCCATGGACTACGGCATCAAGCCGCATGACATCGTGGTCGACCCGCTCGTCATGCCGATCGGTGCGCTGGGCGATGCCGGCCGTCAGGTCTTCCAGCTTCTCTATCGCCTGCGCAACGAACTGAAGGTCAACACGACCTGCGGCCTCTCCAACATCTCCTTCGGCCTGCCGCATCGCCACGGCATCAATGCCGGCTTCATCCCCATGGTCATCGGCGCCGGCATGACGTCCGCCATCATGAACCCCTGCCGCCCCCAGGAAATGGAAGCCGTCCGCGCCGCCAACGTGCTCAACGGCACCGATGCCAACTGCGCCAACTGGATCATGACCTATCGCGACTACAAGCCGGCAGAGGGCGGCGCTGCGGCCCAAAGCCCGGCCCCCGCCCCCAGCGGCGAGCGCGCAGGCCGGCGGGGTGGGCGAGCAGCGCGCGTTGGCGGGGGTGGCGCGAGCGAGTGAGGCTGAAGATCAGCCGATCATCTGCCCCAAAAGGAAAATGCCGGCAGCACTGCCGGCAAATGCATAGATGGTGGAATTGATCAGGCTGTCGGCGCTGCCAGGATCAAGTTTGTCTGCGAGCAGACTCACGACGACCGAACCGATCATGGCGGCAGCCAGGAACTGCGGATAGCGCAGCCACGGTCCCTTCAGCAGCCTGACAAAAGTGAAACTCGAGATAAGGGCGCTGATGACGAGATCCGGCATGAAACCTCCGTGAACTGCGCGGAATTTTCATTGAAACTCTCTGCCAAACCATTAAGCCCGGCGGGACAATTCGAAAGAACGCCATATTCACGCATCGGCGAAGCGAGCAAGAATGACAGATCACCTCGTCCTTTTCATGCCTTCGGGCAAGCGCGGCCGTTTTGCCTCGGGCACGCCCGTCATCGAGGCGGCGCGGGAGCTTGGCGTCTATGTCGAAAGCGTTTGCGGCGGGCGGGCGACCTGCGGGCGCTGTCAGGTGTCCGTGCAGGAAGGCCAGTTCGCCAAGCATGGCATCACCTCCTCCAACGATCACATCTCGCCCATCGGCCCGAAGGAAGAGCGCTATGACCGTGTGCGCGGGCTGCCTGAAGGCCGCCGCCTCTCCTGCTCGGCCACCATCGAAGGCGATCTCGTCATCGACATTCCGCAGGACACGGTCGTCAATGCACAGGTGGTGCGCAAGGAAAGCGATGGCCGCGTGATCGAGCGCGATCCGGCGGTCCATATGTGCTATGTCGAGGTCGAGGAACCCGACATGGAAAAGCCGCTCGGCGATCTCGACCGGCTGCTGGTGGCGCTCGAAAAGGACTGGAAGCTGTCCCGTATCGAGGTCGATTTCCATATCCTGCCGCGCGTTCAGCAAATCTTGCGCAAGGGCGAATGGAAGGTCACTGCGGCGATCCACAAGGATGAAACGGACGACCTCCCGCGCCTTGTCGCGCTCTATCCCGGCCTCAAGAACGAGGCCTATGGCATCGCCTGCGACATCGGCTCGACGACGATTGCCATGCATCTCTCCTCGCTGCTGTCGGGCCGTACGCTGGCGTCATCCGGCACGTCCAATCCGCAGATCCGCTTCGGCGAGGATCTGATGAGCCGCGTCTCCTATGTCATGATGAACCCGGACGGACGCGAGGCGATGACGAATGCCGTGCGCGACGCCATCAACGGCCTTGTCGACAAGGTGGCTGCCGAAGGCGGCATCGACCGCGAGGACATTCTGGATGCCGTCTTCGTCGGCAATCCGGTCATGCACCACCTCTTCCTCGGCATCGACCCGACCGAACTCGGCGGCGCGCCCTTCGCACTCGCCGCCTCCGGCGCGCAGCACATGAAGGCCGACGAGATCGGCATCCATCTCAACAAGGGCGCGCGCGTCTACATGCTCCCCTGCATCGCCGGCCATGTCGGCGCGGATGCCGCCGCAGCGACCCTCACCGAAGGCCCGCACCGGCAGGACGAGCAGATGCTGCTGGTCGATATCGGCACCAATGCCGAAATCGTGCTGGGTAACTCGGCGCGCACCGTCGCCGCCTCCTCACCGACCGGCCCGGCCTTCGAGGGTGCTGAAATCTCCTCCGGCCAGCGCGCGGCGCCCGGCGCCATCGAGCGCGTGCGCATCGACCTCGACACACTGGAGCCGCGCTTCCGCGTCATCGGCGTCGAACAATGGTCGGACGAGCCCGGCTTTGCCGAGGCCGCCGAGAAAACCGGTATCACCGGCATCTGCGGCTCGGCCATCATCGAGGTCGTCGCCGAAATGTTCCTCGCTGGCATCATTTCGGAAGATGGCGTGGTTGATGGCGCAATGGCCGCCAGAAGCCCGCGCATCCTCGAAAACGGCCGCACCTTCTCCTATCTGCTGCATGACGGGGCACAGAAGATCACCGTCACCCAGAACGACGTCCGCGCCATCCAGCTCGCCAAGGCGGCCCTCTATGCCGGCGTCAAGCTGCTGATGGACAAGCTGGGCATCGATCATGTGGATCGCATCGGCCTTGCTGGCGCCTTCGGCACCTTCATCGACCCGAAATACGCCATGGTGCTCGGCCTCATCCCCGATTGCGATCTGGACAAGGTCAAGGCCGTCGGCAACGCCGCCGGAACCGGCGCCCGCATGTGCCTGCTCAACCGTGGCTATCGTCGCGAGATCGAGGAGACCGTGCGCAAGATCGAAAAGATCGAAACCGCGCTGGAGCCAAAATTCCAGGAGCACTTCGTCTACGCCATGGCCATGCCCAACAAGGTGGATAGTTTTCCGAACCTTGAAAAGGTGATTGCGCTGCCGGAGAAGAAGGCGATGGGGGATGCAGGGGGAGAAGGCGGGAGACGGCGGAGACGGAGCCGGGAGTAGCATCGCTAAGGGGCGCCGAACCATAGGTTCAGCTTGAAAAGACCTGTTATTGGTACTAATATAAGCACTCAGAACAGGTCTAAGGATCGCATCATGACGCAAGTTGTTCTTTCCGAGGTCACGGCCAGCGTTTCCGAGCTGAAGAAAAATCCCATGGGCACGGTTGCGGCTGGTGAAGGCGCTGCGGTTGCCATCCTTAATCGCAATCAGCCAGCATTCTATTGTGTGCCGGCCGACACTTACGAAGCGATGCTCGAAAGACTGGAAGATCTGGAATTGAATGCCATCGCCGATGCGCGGGCGAACGATCCCGTGATCAAGGTCAAGCTGGATGACCTATGAGCTCGGCTTTGTCGAGGCGGCCCTGAAAGAGTGGAACAAGCTCGACAGCAACACGCGCGAGCAGTTCAAGAAGAAACTCGCGGAACGTTGCATCAATCCTCGGGTGCCGTCAGCGCAGCTTTCTGGAAGCCGGGATCGGTACAAAATCAAGCTTCGCAGTGCCGGCTATAGGCTCGTCTATGAAGTGCGGGACGAACAGCTGATTATTGTGGTGATCGCTGTCGGAAAACGGGATCGCTCAGAGGTCTATAATGCCGCGGCAAGCCGGAAAATCCCGAGCAAGGCTGAGTGACTGACACGATCGGTTTACTTCCAGACTCGCCCCACCCCTGCTAGCCTCGCTCCATGAAACTACTCGCCATCTCCGGCAGCGCCCGCGCCCAATCCACCAACACAGCACTTCTGTGCGCGCTGGTGGATCTCGCGCCGCCCACGATAAAAATCGAGGTTTTCGCCGGCATCGGCGACCTTCCCGTCTTCTCACCAGATCGTGAAGGCGATGCGACGCCGGATGTCGTGCGGGCCTTCCAGCAGAAGATTGCCGCTGCCGATGGCCTGATCATCGCCAGCCCCGAATATGTCCGCACCCTTCCCGGTGGGCTTAAGAACGCCATCGACTGGCTGGTCTCCGGCGAGCATGTCATCGGCAAGCCGATCGCCCTTGCCCACGCCTCCCACCGGGGCGATGACATGCTGCAGATACTGCGGACGGTGCTTTCCACCATCAGCTCGAATTTCAATCCCGGCATCTTCCTTCGCGTGCCTCTGATGAAGCAGACGCCCGAGTCCATTGCCGAAATCATGACCCAGCCCGCAAACAGGCAAGCCGCCGAGAAATTTCTGGCCGACTTCGCCGTCTTCTGCCGCAACAGCCGGGCGATCAAGCCAAACGCTATGGAATTGTGATCGAACCGGAGGGATCGGCGTCGCGTTTTCCGCAGCCTTTCCCCAAGTTGCGGGCATTTTACTGTCGCCTGAACCGGCTTCCTGCGCTATAGGGGCCTGATCAGCGCCACCCTGAGCCAGACGGACGCCCATGACCATTTCGAACAGCAAGCCGATCACCCCGGAACTCATTGCCGCTCACGGCCTGAAGCCGGATGAGTACCAGCGCATTCTGGACCTGATCGGCCGCGAGCCGACCTTTACCGAGCTCGGCATCTTCTCCGCCATGTGGAACGAGCACTGCTCCTACAAGTCGTCGAAGAAGTGGCTGCGCACGCTGCCGACCAAGGGGCCGCGCGTCATCCAGGGGCCGGGCGAAAATGCCGGCGTGGTCGATATCGATGACGGCGAATGCGTTGTCTTCAAGATGGAGAGCCACAACCATCCCTCCTATATCGAGCCCTATCAGGGCGCTGCGACCGGCGTCGGCGGGATCCTGCGTGACGTCTTCACCATGGGGGCGCGTCCGATTGCCGCGCTGAACGCCCTGCGTTTCGGCGAGCCGGATCATCCGAAGACCAAGCATCTCGTCTCCGGCGTTGTGGCCGGCGTCGGCGGTTATGGCAATTCCTTCGGCGTGCCGACTGTCGGCGGCGAAGTCGAATTCGACGCCCGCTATAACGGCAACATTCTCGTCAACGCCTTTGCCGCCGGCCTTGCCCGCGCGGACGGCATCTTCCTCTCCGAAGCCAAGGGCGTCGGCCTCCCCGTCGTCTATCTCGGCGCCAAGACCGGCCGCGATGGCGTCGGCGGCGCGACGATGGCATCGGCCGAATTCGACGAGAGCATCGAGGAAAAGCGCCCCACCGTTCAGGTCGGCGACCCCTTTACCGAAAAGTGCCTGCTGGAAGCCTGCCTTGAGCTGATGCAGACGGGTGCCGTCATCGCCATCCAGGACATGGGTGCGGCCGGCCTCACCTGCTCGGCCGTCGAAATGGGCGCCAAGGGCGACCTCGGCATCGAGCTTCTTCTCGACAAGGTGCCGGTGCGCGAAGAGCGCATGACGGCCTATGAAATGATGCTGTCGGAAAGCCAGGAGCGCATGCTCATGGTGCTCGAACCCTCCAAGGAAGAGGTCGCCAAGGCGATCTTCGTCAAATGGGGCCTCGATTTCGCCATCTGCGGCAAGACCACCGACGACCTGCGCTTCCGCGTCATCCATCAGGGCGAGGAAGTCGCGAACCTCCCGATCAAGGATCTCGGCGATCAGGCTCCGGAATATGACCGCCCGTGGAAGGAGCCCGGCAAGTTCCCGGCGCTCGCCGCCAGCGCCGTCGCCGCGCCGGCCGACTACAAGTCCACTCTTCTCTCGCTGGTCGGCTCGCCCAACCAGTCTTCGCGCCGCTGGGTCTACGAACAGTATGACACTCTGATCCAGGGCAATTCGCTGCAGCTTCCCGGCGGCGATGCCGGCGTCGTGCGTGTTGATACGCATCCGACCAAGGCGCTTGCCTTCTCCTCCGACGTGACGCCGCGCTATGTCGAGGCCGATCCGTTCGAGGGCGGCAAACAGGCCGTTGCCGAATGCTGGCGCAACATCACGGCCACGGGCGCCGAGCCGCTCGCCGCCACCGACAACCTGAATTTCGGCAACCCGGAAAAGCCGGAAATCATGGGCCAGTTCGTCATGGCCATCAAAGGCATCGGCGAAGCCTGCCGCGCGCTCGACTTCCCGATCGTCTCCGGCAACGTCTCGCTTTACAATGAGACAAACGGCGTCGCGATCCTGCCGACCCCCACCATCGCCGGCGTCGGCCTCCTGCCCGACTGGTCGAAGATGGCTCGCATCGGCGGGATGAAGGAAGGCGACGCCATCCTCATGATCGGCGTGGATGGCAGCCATCTCGGCCAGTCGATCTACATGCGCGACGTGCTCGGCATCAAGGAAGGCCCCGCCCCGGAAGTCGATCTTGCCGCCGAACGGCGCAATGGCGACTTCGTCCGCAATGCCATCCGCAACGGCGAAGTCACCGCCTGCCACGACATCTCGTCGGGCGGCTTGGCAATCGCGCTTGCCGAAATGGCGATGTCTTCGGCCAAGGGCATGAAGCTCTCGCTCGCCGAAAGCCATGGCCCGGCACACGCCCTGCTCTTTGGCGAAGATCAGGCGCGCTATGTCATTGCCGTTCCGGCCGATCTCGCCGATTTCGTCTGCGCAGGCGCTGAAGATGCCGGCGTTCCCTTCCGTCGCCTTGGCACGGTCGAGGGCGCAAATCTCGTTGTCGATGAACTTTTCAATGTTTCGGTTGACGAATTGCGCATGGCCCATGAATCATGGTTCCCTGAATTCATGGACGGCGGCAAGGCGCTTCGCCCGGCTGCCGAGTAAGCGGAGAAGTACCAGACATGGCAATGAAAGCTGGCGACATTGAAGATCTGATCAAGGCGGGCATTCCGGGCGCGAAAGTAAAAATTCGCGACCTTGCCGGCGATGGCGATCATTTTGCCGCTGAAGTCGTCGCGGAAGCCTTCCGCGGCAAGACCCGTGTGCAGCAGCACCAGATGGTCTACGATGCCCTTCAGGGCAATATGGGCGGCGTGCTTCACGCGCTCGCCCTGCAGACCAGCGTTCCCGAATAAGGCACGCGGGCGGCGTCCGATGAAATCGCCTGCCGCCTCTTTTATTCCGGAAATGCCGTGCTATTTATCATGTCGGAGATCGCCGGACCTTGAATCCGGGCAGGAAAGGACAAAACCATGAGCGCAGTTCAAGAATTCATCGCCAACGAAGTCAAGTCGAACGACGTCGTCCTGTTCATGAAGGGCACGCCGCAGTTTCCGCAGTGTGGCTTCTCGGGCCAGGTCGTGCAGATCCTCGACTATCTCGGTGTCGACTACAAGGGCATCAACGTTCTCGCCGATGGCGATATCCGCCAGGGCATCAAGGATTACTCCAACTGGCCGACCATCCCGCAGCTCTACGTCAAGGGCGAATTCCTCGGCGGTTGCGACATCGTGCGCGAGATGTTCCAGGCCGGCGAACTGCAGGATCACCTGCAGGCGCAGGGGGTTGCCGTCAAGGGCGCCGCGTAAGCAGCAGGACAGCCGCTCCCGGCGGCAAAACGGAAAACCGGAATGGCGAAGGCGCTGTCCAACCAGCGCCTTCTTGCTTTTTGGAGTACAGGAAGAATGACCGGAACGAATGCAACGCGGCCCACCGTGCTCGGCAGGATGGGCAGGACGCAGTTCATCGCGCTTTGCGCCGCGCTCATGGCGCTCAACGCGCTGGCCGTCGATATCATGCTGCCCGGCCTGCAGCAGATCGGTGCTTCGCTGAATGTCGAAGACGAGAACAGCCGACAATTCATCGTCACGGCCTATCTCATCGGCTTCGGCCTTGCGCAACTCTTCTTCGGCCCGGTTTCCGACCGCTTCGGCCGCCGCAAGCCGCTCTTCTTCGGCTTCCTTGTCTATGTGCTCTCGGCCTTCGCCATTGTCTTTGCTCCCACTTTCGGCATTCTGCTCGCGCTGCGCTTCGTGCAGGGGATCGGCTCGGCGGCAACGCGCGTCGTCACCGTCTCGATCATCCGCGACGTTTACGGCGGGCGTCAGATGGCGGAAGTCATGTCGCTGATCATGATGGTCTTCATGGTCGTGCCGGTCATTGCGCCGGGCACGGGCCAGATCATCCTGTTCTTCGGCGAATGGCACCTGATCTTCCTGTTCATCGGAATGGTCGGCCTCGTCGTCGCGCTTTGGACATGGCGTAACCTGCCGGAAACTTTGCATCCGGAGGATGTGCGTCCCTTTACCGTGGCGGGCATTCTGGGCGGCTTCCGCATCGTGCTGACCAACCGTTCGGCACTGTTCTACACGCTCTCCAGCGCCGTGATCTTGGGAGCCCTGTTCGGCTTCATCAACTCGGCCAACCAGATCTATATCGAGGTCTACAAGCTGGGGAACTGGTTCCCGCTCGCCTTTGCAGGTGTCGCGCTCTTCATGGCTCTCTCGTCCTTCATCAATTCGCGGCTGGTCGGACGCTTCGGTATGCGGCGTCTGTCGCATGGCGCGCTTCTCGCCTTCATTGCCGTCAATGCCATCTGGCTGGCCGCCGAAATTCTCGGCCCTGAACCGCTGCCCTTCCCCATCTTCATCTCGCTCTTCGCGATCTCGATGTTCCTCTTCGGATGGATCAGTTCGAACTTCAATTCGCTGGCCATGGAGCCACTTGGCCATGTCGCCGGCACCGCTTCGTCCGTGCTCGGCTTCACAACCACCGTCGGGGGCGCAGCACTCGGCGCCGTGATAGGTCAAGCCTATGACGGCACGGCCCTGCCGCTTGTCATCGGCTATTGCGCCCTGTCGATTGTCGGTCTGGGATTCGTGCTGATCGCAGAAAAGGGCCAACTCTTCCGGCCGCATAACCCGCCGGTAAAGTAAGACTTTGCGGCAGGCATTGGTCGCCGCTCAGGCGGCCATCGTGATGTTCGGGAAAATCGTGTCGCGCAGCGCCTGCCAGCTATCTCGATCGGTGGCGACCAGCAGCCCGCCCTCGGTATGGCTCGGCAGATAGGCGGACCCATCGAAGCGCGCCGCATGACCGCCGGCTTCCTGCGCGAGCAGCGCCCCGGCGAGATGATCCCACGGCATCAGCTTGTTATAGAGCGCGAACTGCATCCCGCCCTTGGCGAGCAGGCGATACTCATGCGCCGCACAGCGGTAGCTGAAGAAGGAGCGGACCTTGGCAAGATTGGAAAGCAGCGACACGCGCTCCTCGCCATACATGTAACCGGTCGAGGCAGCGCCCAGCATCTCCTCAACCGGAAGCCCCGCGCCGAGCGACAGGCGCTTGCGCTCACCGTCGAGCGGTACCGCCCAGGCGCCCGCACCCTTTTCCGCCACATGGCAATCGCCCGCAAACGGATCGAGGATGATGCCGGCAACCGTCTCGCCGCCCTTCACCACCGACATCATGACGCCGAAGAGCGGCACGCCATTGGCGAAGTTGAACGTGCCGTCGACCGGATCGACAACGATGGCCAGATCGGCAGCGCCGAGTTTGCCAAGCAAAGCCGGATCGGCAGCCACCGATTCTTCGCCGACGAACAGCGCATTCGGCATCAGCGCTGCGATCTCGCGCGCGATCAGCCGCTCGGCCGCCTCATCCGCCTCCGTCACCAGATCGATGGCCTCGCTCTTCTCGCGAATGTCGCCGTCGCCAAGCTTGCCGAAGCGCGGCATGATCTCCGCCTCCGCAGCCTGCCAGAGAATGTCTATGAGCTTGTCGGTCTGGATGGTCACGCGATCAGTCCTGCCTGTCTTGAGCGGATAAGTCTTTTGAGAGTGTGAGCGACGCGAAGTCGAAGAGGTTCTTATCGAGCATATGCGACGGGTTGATGTTGGCGAGCGCCTTCATCATCACATCCCTGCGGCCGGGCATCCTCGCCTCGATCCCGGCAAGCATGTCCTTCATCGCATTGCGCTGCAGACCATCCTGCGAGCCGCAAAGATCGCAGGGAATAATGGGAAACTGCATGGCCGCCGCGAACTTCGCCATATCCTCTTCAGCGCAATAGGCAAGCGGCCTCAGAACCATCAGGTCGCCCTCGTCGTTGAGGAGCTTGGGCGGCATGGTGGCGAGCTTTGCGCCATGGAAGAGATTGAGGAAGAAAGTCTCGAGAATATCCTCGCGGTGATGGCCGAGAACGAGCGCATCGCAGCCCTCCTCCTTGGCGATCCGGTAGAGATTGCCGCGTCTGAGCCGTGAACAGAGCGCGCAATAGGTCGCCCCCTCCGGCACCTTCTCCTTCACGATGGAATAGGTGTCGCGATACTCGATCCGGTGTGGAACCCCAAGCGAGGTCAGGTATTCCGGCAGGATATGTTTCGGAAAGTTCGGCTGTCCCTGGTCGATATTGCAGGCGACAAGCTCCACGGGTAGCAGCCCGCGCCACTTCAACTCCATCAGGATCGCAAGCAGACCGTAACTGTCCTTGCCGCCCGAAAGCGCCACCAGCCAGCGCTTCTGCCCTTTGAGCATGGCGAAGTCGTCGATGGCCTGCCTGACATTGCGCAGCAGCCGCTTGCGCAGCTTGTTGAAGTTCGAGGACTGCGGCGCATGGGCATAAAGCGCCGTCATCGACGCATCGCCCGCAAAGCTTTCGGCAGCAGGATCGACATGTTCGTCAGGCGTCACCGCAATATTCATCAGACCCTCTGCCGCAAGCTGGACTCGATCCGCATCAGTGATGGGTCGAGGCTGCTCAGCACCGAATATTCCACGTCCCGCCCCTCTACCAGCGCGTCGCGCTGCCGCAATACCTTGTCGACGAAGCCGGGATGGCACATGAACACGCCGTAATTGCCCTTCTCGATCAGGCCCCGCAGCATCGGTTCGAATTCTTCCGGGCGAGACCAGTCGTAAAAGCCCAGAAGCGGACCGCGGATGCTGTAGCCATATTTCCGCATCGCCGTTTCAAACCCGGCGGCCACGACAGCGACCACGGCGGTTTTCGCCTTGATCCTTATCCCCGGTGCCGCCATCACGGACGGGGCGCCGCGCAGCCACGGCAGCTTGCCATATTCCGCAAATAGCGTCGCGCGCTTGGCAAGCCAGCCGCGCACGACGGGCAGGAAATGCACATGCTGGTGGCCATCGATATAGGCCGGCAGGCCGCCCATGGCTTCGACATAGGCGGCGAACTGTGCATCGAGTTCGCCTTCAACTGCAGCCGTATTCACCTTGCCACGGAAGCTCGCCTTGATCAGCGCATCCACCTTCGGCATCCGCCGGTTCTGGCCAAAAGCGTTGCGGCCGCTCATCGGATTGAAGTCGGTCAGCGTCAGGTGAAGTCCCGCCTGCGCATAGCCCTGATCGATCAGCGCCTTGAGCCCGGCCGCCTCGACGCGCCAGTCTGCAAAGAGGGTCATGCAGCCCGTGCCGTCGATCTTGCCGGCAGAGATCAGCTTGCGGATGGCGCGGTTGACGCCGGGCGCCAGACCATAATCGTCCGCCACCACACTCAGGCCGTCACGCTTTGAACCCCCGCCCTGCCTGCTCATGACAGGTCGCCCGGACGGTGAACCTTGCGAACGATGTAGAGCGGCCGGTCCTTGACCTCGGCAATCGTCACCCAGATATATTCGCCGAGCAGCCCGAGCAGCGCCAGATTGAAGCCGCCGAGAACCGAAATGGCGGACATGAGGCTCGGGTAACCGGGAACGTCGATCCCGAAAACAAGAGAACTGATGATGATATTCGTGCCGTAGACAATCCCGGCAAGGCCCGTAAGAACACCAATGATGGACATGATCCGCAGCGGCAGAGCCGAGAAGGACACGATGCCCTCCACCGAAAGGGCAATCAGCCCGAGACGCGACCATTTGGTTTCGCCTGACAGGCGGGGATCAGGCTTGTAGTAGATGCCCTTCTGCCGGAAACCCGCCCAGGCATAGAGCCCCTTGTTGAACCGCCGCTTGTCGCGCACCCGCAGCAGCGCATCGACAGCGGCGCGGTTCATGACACGGAAGTCACCGGCATTTTCCGGCACTTCGAAACGCTGACGAAAATTGATCAGCCAGTAGAAAATGCGTCCCGCAATCGCCTTCTTCCAGGACTCCTCGTTGCGGTCGTCACGGATCGTATAGACGACATCGAGCTTGGGATCGCCCATCAGCTCGTCAATCATTTGAATGCAGACATCATAAGGATGCTGCAGATCGGCGTCGATCATCATCACATAGTCGCCGCGCGTCTCGGCAAGGCCCGCATAGAGAGCCACTTCCTTGCCGAAGTTGCGGCTGAGCTCGATGATGCGCCAGTTGCCGTTAAGATGTTCCCGATAACGCTCGATGCTGTCGTCGGTGCTGCCGTCGTCCACGAGCACCACTTCCAGATCGAAACCGTAGCGGCTTCGGATCTCGAGCGCGAGCTTGTCCGCGAACGCACCGAAGCGTTCGGCGGATTCCCGTTCGTTCAGAAACGGTGCGACGATCGAGAACAATGGCATGTAGGAACCAGACTTTACAGTTTCATTGAGCCGGTCGGCAAAGACCTTCCGGCAGCAGAACAGTTAATGTCGCAATCCTGCCCTGTCCACCGCGGCCGTTCCGCCAATCGAAATTTTCCTGTGCGGCAACGCAAAGGCCGTTGGCCTCCGGATAGCCGGCAGGAACTGCCTCGGTCGCCAGAATGCCCTGGCTCCGAATGAGCGCGTCGGTGATCCAGGGCGAATAGCCCTTGTTGTAGTGCTCGAACCAGGCGGGCCTGCCCGGCGTCACATTTGCGACGCCTGCCGCCTCGGGCCCGCCTGCGACGATCTGGATCTTCATGTCCGGCTTGCCCGCCGCCGTGACCGCCTTGCGCCACAGAACCTGCCCCGCCTCGGCCATCGGTTCGGCGGGCATCAGCGGCGCCCAAAGAACCGGTCCGCCATTCGACCGCCAGTAATGCGCCTGACGCTCGACGGGATAGGCAATCGCCAGGACGACAAGGCACACGAAATAGAAGATCGCGGCACTCTTGCGCCATGCAACGTCAACGCCGTGGGGCACAATCAGCATGACGACCATGGCAGGTGCGGCCAGCAGATAGGCGATCAACCACTGGTCCTTGATCAGCCCACCGCCCAGCGCACCGATAAAGGCAGCTATGGCAATCGGGCCGACGACCACGAAACCGAGATAAACCTTAAGGCTGCGGTCTACGGAGGAATCAAACCGGCGTGGCTCGGATAGGAAATCGAGGCCACGAACCGCAATCAGCGCGGTCGGAATAAGGACGGCGACAGCGCCCAGTATGACCAGCAACGGACTGGTGAGGTGCCCGAGCGCAGTTCCTTCGGTCCGTTCGGCACTCATCCGGAAATAATCGACCGTATTCATCGGTGCAGTGAAAAACCAATAGACATGCGGCAGGAAGACCAAGACGCTTGCGACAAATGCCAGCAGAACATGCAGCACCTTCACCCGCGAGCGCGCAACCGGATCAGCCAACAGCCCGGCTGCGGCGAAAAGGGCAATGAGACCGAAGGAATACTTGCCGAGCAGACCGGCCCCGGCGGCAAAGCCGGCCAGAAGCGTCCATCCTAGCGAACGGGTCATGACCCCGCGGAAGGCCGCATAGAGAAAGAGGCCGACGAAGGGCAGCTGCGCAACATTGGCATTCCACTGCGGCAATTGCGGTCCGAAGAAATAGACGAGCGGCGTCGTCAGCGCCACAAGACCGGCCTGAGTGGCCGGCCGCGAAATGCGCATGAGCAGATAAATGAAGACCAAGCCGACACTGAGAGCAACACCGGAAGCGAGGTAAGGACTACCAATCCAGCCGCCCGAAAGCTTCCATGCGATCCCCACCAGCCAGATCATCATGGGCGGGTGACGGTAGATGCCGAGAAGCCATTCGCGCGACCAGGCGACTTCCTCGATCGTATCGACCGGCAGACCGGCATTGGAGAAATAGGGAATGACAGTCCAGCAGATCGTATAGATCGCAAGAAAGACGACAACACCCGCAAAAGACCGGATGAGCCAGTCAAGGCCTACCTGAAGTTTGTTCTTCTCGTTCAAAATCGCCTGCCCGCCCGCGTGGCTGAAACGCAATAAATTCAAAAACAGCTTGGCCTTCCGGAGGCCCAAAATAAAGAAGCCGGCGACCTTGATCGCCGGCTTTCCAAAGATAAATTCCTGGGACGACTGAAAGAAATCAGCGCGAATAGAATTCGACGACCAGGTTCGGTTCCATGATGACCGGATACGGTACGTCGGCCAGCGAAGGAACGCGAACGAAGGTTGCGACCATCTTGTTGTGGTCGGCTTCGATATAGTCCGGAACGTCGCGTTCAGCGAGCGAAACAGCTTCGAGAACGACCACGAGTTGCTTGGACTTTTCGCGAACTTCGATCACGTCGCCAGCCTTGCAGACATACGAGCCGATGTTGACGCGAACGCCGTTGACCTTGACGTGGCCATGGTTGACGAACTGACGGGCAGCGAAGACCGTCGGAACGAACTTGGCGCGGTAGACGATGGCGTCGAGGCGCGATTCGAGCAGACCGATCAGGTTTTCGCCCGTGTCGCCCTTGCGGCGGTCAGCTTCAGCGAAGATCGCCTTGAACTGCTTTTCGCGCAGGTCGCCGTAATAGCCCTTGAGCTTCTGCTTGGCGCGCAGCTGCACGCCGAAGTCCGAAAGCTTGCCCTTGCGGCGCTGGCCGTGCTGGCCGGGGCCGTATTCGCGGCGGTTGACCGGGGACTTCGGACGGCCCCAGATGTTTTCGCCCATGCGGCGATCGATTTTGTACTTGGCAGCGGTGCGCTTGGTCATCGCATTTCCTTTTTATTCGTTGTTGTTAGACCGGTCTGTTGCCAAACCGGTTCAAGGAAACACGCCCTCCTCTGAACGGTTTTTGCCGCTCTGACAGGCTTCTCACGGGTAAGCGTCCGGAGAATCCACGGGACATGTCAATAAAAACACCGGAAACGTTAAGCCTCCGGTCCTGGCGCGGTCTTTATGGAATCGTCACGGAATTGTCAACACTGTCAGAGCACAACGCTTGCTGATGTTGTCCTTGATGCGCCGGAAATTGACGGAATGCCAGAAATTTTGACCCGCCTGCCCTTGAAGCAACAGCATCAGTCCCCATTTCGAAAAAAGCACCGGGCCCCTCTGACGTGTACGCCGCCGGATCGACCGTGATGTCGGTGCTTTGAATTTCAACCTGATCCGGCATGGACGATGTCATGGATTTTTTCCTGGTTGATTTTCAGGGAGCCGCCGTCTGGATGTGGCTCCTCTTTATCTCCATCGTGATCGCGCTTCTGGTGCTGGATCTCGGTGTCCTCCACAAGAAGAGCCGTGAAATCGGCATCCGCGAGAGCCTGCTGATGTCGGGCTTCTATGTCACGCTCGGTCTTCTCTTCGCCGGCTTCGTCTGGAGCCAGTTCGGTGAGCAGGCCAGCCT
Source organism: Limnomicrobium aquaticum (assembly GCF_040545545.1). Classification (NCBI taxonomy): domain Bacteria; kingdom Pseudomonadati; phylum Pseudomonadota; class Alphaproteobacteria; order Hyphomicrobiales; family Rhizobiaceae; genus Limnomicrobium; species Limnomicrobium aquaticum. The sequence goes on along the minus strand of NZ_JBEPMB010000001.1, from coordinate 592,101 downwards.
TCAATACCTGACCGGCTTCGTGATCGAGAAAAGCCTGGCGATGGACAATATCTTCGTCATTGCCATGATCTTCGGCTATTTCTCCATTCCGCGTGAATATCAGCACCGCGTGCTTCTATTCGGCATTCTTGGCGTGATCGTTCTCCGCGGGATCATGATTGCAGCCGGCGCTGCCGTGGTCGAAAACTATGGCTGGGTTCTCTACCTCTTCGCCGCCTTCCTGATCGTTACGGGCATCAAGATGCTGTTTTCGAACAGCGAACCCTATGATGTCGAAAACAATCCGGTCCTGAAATTCCTGCGCAAGCGCCTCCCTGTCACGGACCGCCTGCGCGGTCAGAAGTTCCTGGTGCGCGAGAACGATCCCTCGACCGGCAAGCTGAAGACCTATGTGACGCCGCTCCTGCTGGCGCTGATCATGATCGAATTCGCCGACCTCGTCTTCGCGGTCGATTCGATCCCGGCCATCTTCGCCATCACCACCGACCCGTTCATCGTCTACACGTCGAACATCTTCGCGATCCTTGGCCTGCGTGCGCTTTACTTCGCGCTTGCCGCCCTCATCCACCGCTTCGCCTATCTCAAATATGCGCTCTCGGTGGTCCTGATCTTCATCGGCTCGAAGATCTTCGTCGCCGACATGCTGGGCCTCGCGAAGATCCCGCCGCTCATCTCGCTCGGCGTGACGCTCGCCATCCTCGCTTCGGGCATCATCGGCTCGCTCTGGGCGACGAGGGATATGGACAAGGCCGATAAGGCGCTGCCGGAAAAGCCCGCCGCGTAAGATAGGCAACCTCAACGCAACAGCCGCGCCGCCCCAAAAGCGGCGCGGCTTTCTATTTGTTGGGCGCAAAAGGATTTCCGCGAGGCCTCTGCGGGGCTAAGGTCGCCCCGAAAGTCTCGATCAGAATCGGATGCCCTTGATGACGCCTGCCAACGACACTGTCCTTTCCCGCTTCCTGCGCTATGTCGTGGTCGACACCCAGTCTGACCCGGCCTCCCCGGCACAGCCATCGACGGAAAAGCAGAAGGACCTCGCCCGCATCCTCGTCGCCGAACTTCTCGAGTTGGGCCTCGCCGACGCGCATATGGACGAGCACGGCAATGTCTACGCGACGCTCCCCTCGAACACAGACAAGGACGTCCCCGTCATCTGCTTCTGCTCGCATGTCGATACTGCACCAGATTTTACCGGCACGGGCGTGAAGCCGCAGGTGGTGAAGAATTACGATGGCGGCGACATCGTCCTGCCGGGCGACAGGGAGCGCGTCATCCGTCCGTCAGAACATCCCGAACTTCTGAACCTCATCGGCAACGATATCGTCACGTCAGACGGCAAAACGCTGCTCGGCGCTGACGACAAGGCCGGCGTCGCCGAAATCATGACGGCCGCCGCGTGGTTCATGGCCCATCCGGAAGTCAAGCACGGCACGGTGAAGCTCCTTTTCACCACCGACGAAGAGATCGGCCGTGGGGCGGACAAGGTGAACCTCGAAAAGCTCGGCGCGCGCTTTGCCTATACGATGGACGGCTCCACCGCCGGCGACATCGAGAACGAGACGTTCTCCGCCGATGGTGTGGAGATCGAGATTTCAGGCGTTGCCATGCATCCGGGCTTTGCCAAGGACCGCATGGAAAACGCCATCAAGATCGCCTCGGAAATCGTCGCACGCCTGCCGAAATCGCTGTCACCGGAACGCACTGCGGGCCGACAGGGCTTCATCCATCCCGTCTCGCTGGAAGGCTCGATGGAGAAAGCCACGATCGGCCTCATCGTCCGCGATTTCGTCGATGACGGGCTGAAGGAAAAGGAAACGCTGCTGGAGGGGATCGTCGGAACGGTGATGGCCGACTATCCCGGCTCGACCTACACGTTCAAGGTCCGTCAGCAGTACCGCAACATGAAGGTTGTTCTCGACCGCACACCGGAAGTGGTGCACTACGCGGTGGAAGCGGTGCGCCGCGCCGGCATGGCCCCGAAACTCGGCAGCATTCGTGGCGGCACGGACGGCGCGCGCCTCTCCTTCATGGGCCTGCCCTGCCCCAATATCTTCACCGGCGGACATGCCTATCACTCGCCGCTCGAGTGGGTGAGCGTTCAGGACATGGAAAAGGCGGTCAGGACAATCGTCGAACTGGTCAAAATCTGGGAAGAGCGCCAGGCTTGACAGCAGTTCGCGGTCAGAAAGCGTTTAGCGGTCGCGGCCACCGACGGAAGGCGCAGCAACGCTGCCCGCTCCCGCCATCGAAACGGCGGTATTGTCGTTGCGCTTCAGCCACTGCTCGAAAGACTTGCTCCAGGTGATGCTCGCCGTTCCCGGCCGCCCCATGGCAAAGCCGTGGCCGCCCGTAGGCAGACGCACAAAATCAACCGGCACCTTGGCGCGCTTGCAGGTGAAATCCATGATTTCGCTGTGTGCGACATTGGCAATGGGATCGTCTGCCGCATGAACCAGAAACACGGGCGGCATGCGCGTATTGACGCCCGTCTGCACCGACCATTGCGCCTCCGTCGCCACCGTACCGCGGCCGACCATCTGGCGATGTGTCGAGGTCTTGGTAAAGGGCGGCTCCAGCGAAATGACGGGATAGATCAGCGCCACCCAGTCGGGCCGCGCGGAGAAGGTGTCGATCTTGTCGACCGGCTCGTAGAAAGCTTCGGCAAAGCGTGTCGCGGCCAAGCCGGCAAGATGTCCGCCAGCGGAAAAACCGATGAGACCGACTCTGGCTTTGTCGATGCCATAGGTCGCGGCGTTGGCCCGAATAAGCCTCAGCGCGCGCTGCGCATCTTCCAACGCCACTTTAGGTCCATCGGCCCAGCCCTCGCCGGGCAGGCGGTAGGTCAGAACGAAGGCGGCATAGCCACGGTCATTCAACCACTTGGCAGACGAATACCCCTCGCCCTGCACCGAGATGGAGCGATAGCCCCCGCCCGGAATGATGAGCACCGCACCACCATTCGGCTTCGAGGAAAGGAAGACGCTGAGTTCCGGCGTCGAAACCTGGCTGACCGCGCCCCAGGGGGTGGATTTGATCTCACCCTTCGGGCCGCCGCCACCGGGCGCAGCCTCGGGCCAGAGAAGAACATGTTCAGGTGATTGAGGCATGACATCTCGCGCTTGGACTGAACCAACAGTCAAAGCGAGAATTGCAGCAGCAATGAGATATATGCGGAGGATCATCCAGTCTCCGATAACACGAAGGCTTCTTGCGCACCGGACCATCAGGTCCGGGCAGCGACCACAATTCCATTGTGTCATGCGCCCCTGCGGTTCTCATTGGGCAAGGTCGCCGTCAAATGCAAGCGAATTGTTCGGTTCGAATGATTTATGTTTCGCAAACGCGGGAAGATATGGCGTTTCCGGCCCGTTTCGGCTAACCGTCGCGGCATATGAATACCCCGCCGCCGAACTCCAGGAACCCCTCGTCCATGTCCTTGCGTCTCTCCCTCGCTCTTGTCCGCGCAGCACTCAGCTTCTCCCTGCTCTTTTCGGCCCATGCCGCATTCGCCGACCGCGCCCACCTCATGCTTGATGCGCAGACAGGCAAGGTTCTAGAGGCCGAAAACCCCGATCAGCAGAACTTCCCCGCCTCGCTGACCAAGATGATGACGCTCTATCTCACCTTCGAGGCGCTGCAGAAGGGCGCGCTGAAGTGGGACGACAAGCTGGTTCTGTCTGCCAATGCAGAGAGCAAGGACCCTTTCAAATACGCGCTCGGCGCGGGCAAGACGATCACGGTCAAGGAAGCCGTTCTGGGCATGATCGTCCTTTCGGCCAATGACGCGGCCGTCGCGGTCGCCGAACATTTCTCCGGCTCCGAAGCGGATTTCGGCAAGGTGATGACGCAGAAGGCCCATGCGCTCGGCATGACCAACACCGTCTTCACAAACCCGGCAGGTCTGCCCGACCCGGAGCAGGTCTCCACCGCGAAGGACATGGCAACGCTGGGGCTCGCGCTGATGCGCGACTTTCCGGAAGACTTCAAGCTCTTTGCCACCCGCAAGTTCGTCTTCCGCGGCATGAAGCTGCATGGCCATAACCGCATGATGGCGAGCTACACCGGCGTCGATGGTATCAAGACCGGCTATACCCAGGCCGCCGGCTACAATCTGGTCACGTCGGCGTCGAAGAACGGCAAGCGCGTCATCGGCGTGGTCATCGGCGCCAAATCAGCCACCGAGCGCGACCAGCAGATGACCGACATGCTCAACAGATATCTCGGCGGCGAGACCAAATCCGCGAAGAAATAACACCAATACGACGAGGACGAGCAGGACATGCCAACAGTGACAGTCACCTACGCCCTCCTCGTCGCAGCCATCTTCTTTGAGGTCATCGGCACGACGCTTCTGAAGCAGGCGGCAGGGTTCACCAGACTTTGGCCCACCGTCTTTTCCATGGCCTCGTATGGTGTGGCCTTCTACCTGCTCTCGATCATTCTCAAGACCATGCCGGTGGGCATCGCCTACGCGATCTGGAGCGGACTGGGCATCGTCTTCGTCTCCATCATCGGCGTCATCATCTTCCGCCAAAGCCTCGACTGGCCAGCAATCGCAGGACTTTTCCTGATCATAGCCGGCATCCTGATCATCAATCTTTTCTCCTCGTCTGTCGGTCACTGAGCGTCACACCTGCATCTTGCGACAAAGACGTTCAGGAAAAACGGTTGCGTTTTCAGCCGATTCCTTTATGAAAAGCGCATCGAACTTTGCTAGCGACTTCTGGTCGGCGCTTAACCGGCCTCTGTTTTCCCTTCAAAATCGATCCACCGGCGTGGGAGGTTTCCCTCGCCAAGTCCACACAACGATTTGAAAGGAAATCGTCATGGCATCAGGTACCGTTAAGTGGTTCAACAGCACCAAGGGCTTCGGCTTCATCCAGCCGGACGACGGCTCCACGGACGTTTTCGTACACATCTCCGCCGTTGAGCGCGCCGGCATGGGCTCGCTCACCGAAGGCCAGAAGATCCGTTACGAAGTCCTCCAGGACCGCCGTTCGGGCAAGAGCGCCGCAGGCAACCTGCAGGCAGGCTGATAAGCCGCTCTCTTGAGAGAACAACGAAAAGGCCGCGTTTCGACGCGGCCTTTTTGATTCTGATGTCCCTTTAGGAAGATCAGTGGCGTTCTGACAGCCTGCTTACTCCGCCGCCTGCGCCACATCCGCCGCATCCGGATTGCCCGGCGCGGTCTCGCAATCGAGATCGGGAAAGGCCGCGATGCGCCCGCCGCCATGGGCCGTATGGACCACGACAAGCCCCTGCTCCTCGAAATAGCTCAGGAACCGCCGCGCACGCCGTGCCGAATGCGTGCCATAGACGCGGGCGATCGACGCATCCGGCGGGCAGGCCTCGCCCTGGATTGCAGCTTTTGCCAGCAGCAGGAAAACGCCTTGCAGGTCATCGGTCACGCGGCGCGCCAGCTCCAGCGCACTCGCCCATTGTTCGGAACCCGCCGTTTCCTCATCGACGCCCGAGCGAACGATGGCGAGCCTGCGCCGGAAATCGGCGAGCGGCAGCGGCGGCCCCGGAATGCGGCGAATGCGCGCACGCACGAGGAAGTCCTGATAAAGCTCCGCATCCGGCCGGAAGGTTGCGCCGGGCTGGGAAAGCACTTCCGAGAGCGCCAGATCGAGCTTGTCCTCCCGCTCGGACGGATCGAGGTCAAGCGAAGCCTGACGTGGCTGCGGCTCGGAGGCTGCCGGCTCGGCGCGGGCAAGCTCGGCCAGAATATCGGTCGCCGGCTTCGGCGTCGGCGGCGCACGGCGCATGACGGGTCGCGTCAAGTCCTCCTCGGTCGGAGTCAGGATCAAATCCTCGACGTCGACTTCCGGCGCCTGCCCCGGCAGCGGCATGAGCTTGGGGCTCGAAGACCGCGCCGAGGTCTCGACGTTTCCGATCGTCACGTTCAGAGGACGCCGCGACAGCGCCGGCCCGAGCGCCACGAAGGAGCCGCGCGACAAATCGCGGAACATCTCTGCCTGCCGCCGCTCCATGCCGAGAAGGTCGGCCGCACGCGCCATGTCGATATCGAGGAAGGTGCGGCCCATGAGGAAGTTGGAGGCTTCCGCCGCCACGTTCTTGGCAAGCTTCGCCAGACGCTGCGTCGCAATCACGCCCGCCAGACCACGCTTGCGGCCGCGGCACATGAGGTTCGTCATCGCACCGAGAGAGAGCTTGCGCGCCTCGTCCGAAACCTCGCCACCAACGGCCGGCGCAAACATCTGCGCCTCGTCCACCACGACCAGAACCGGATACCAGTAGTCGCGATCCGCATCGAAAAGCCCGTTGAGGAACCAGCCCGCCGCCCGCATCTGGTTCTCGACATCCAGCCCTTCCAGCGAGAGGACACAGGAGACGCGATGCTGGCGCACCCGCGTCGCAATGCCGACCAGCTCACCCTCGGTGCGCTCGCCATCGACAACCACATGGCCATACTTGTCGGCCAGCGTCACGAAGTCGCCTTCCGGATCGATGATGACCTGCTGCACCCATTGCGAGGACTGTTCGAGAAGACGCCGCAAGAGATGCGACTTGCCGGAGCCGGAATTGCCCTGCACCAGAAGACGCGTCGCCAGCAGTTCCTCGATATCGAGCATGGCCGACTTGCCGCCCGAAACCGTCCCCATATCGATGCCGACTTTCAAACGCGCGTATCCTGATCTGATTGGAAGCTGCCATTAGACTCAAAGCGAGCCTGCCACGACCTCGCCTTTTAGCAAAGACGCAGGGCTTTGGGGACAGCGAATGCCGAAAAACACAGATGATTGCGGAACATATCATCCTGCCATAATCTGTCAGGACACCATGCCATTCAGGCGGTTCGAGGGAACCCATGTCGCGCTCTGCCAGATTGCTCGATCTCATCCAGATCCTGCGCCGCCACCGCCAGCCGGTGAGCGGGGAAAATCTCGCGCGCGAACTCGGCATCTCTATCCGCACGCTCTATCGCGACATCGCGACGCTGCAAGCGCAGGGCGCCGATATCACCGGCGAACCGGGCATCGGCTATATCCTGAAGCCCGGCTTCATGCTGCCGCCGCTGATGTTTTCCGAGGATGAGCTGGAGGCGCTCGTACTCGGCTCCCGCTGGGTATCCAAACGCGCCGGCGGGCCTCTCGGCAAGGCGGCGGAAAATGCGCTGGCGAAGATTGCAAGCGTTCTGCCGAAAGACCTGCGTGAGCAGCTGGATGCGACCAACCTTCTCGTCGGCCCCGGCGATCCCGTGGTGGCCGGCGACACACATCTTTCCGCCATTCGGCTTGCTATCCGCAAAGAACGCAAGCTGGCTATCGCCTATGAGGACGAAAGCGGACGCTCGAGCGAGCGGACGATCTGGCCCTTCGCGCTCGGTTTCTTCGATCGCTCCCGAGTCGTCATCACCTGGTGCGAACTGCGCAACGATTTCCGCCATTTCCGCGCCGACCGCATTACCCGTCTGGACGAAACCGATATCCGCTATCCCCGTCGCAAGGCCATTTTGCTCAAGGAATGGCGCGAGCTGGACCACAACACCGGCAAAAACTGATACTGCCATTTTTTGGCAGTATCGGATTCTATAACTCTCCTGTTCCCAACGACAGGAGATCATCATGCAGCCTTCCAACTTCGTCCTCTTCTATGTGAAGAGCCCCAACGCCAGCGCCGCCTTCTATGAAAAGCTGCTGGGTTACAAGCCCGTCGAGCAGTCGCCCGGCTTTGCCATGTTCGTCATGCCCGGCGGCTTCAAGCTCGGCCTGTGGATCGACACGGCCATCGATCCTCCTGCCAATGGCAGGATCGGCGGTGCGGAAATCATGTTCGATTGCGACACGGATGCAGAAGTCGACGCTGCCCATGCCGACTGGACGGCCAAGGGTGCCGAGATCCTGCAAAAGCCAACCCTGATGGATTTCGGCTACACCTTCACCGCCGCCGACCCGGACGGCCATCGCCTGCGCGTCTATCGTCGCGCCGAAAACCCGGTGTGAGGTGAAAATCATGCCGAGATACTGGATCGGAATTGCCTCGGCGGACCATGTCCGTCGGGGTGCCGGCGAAGGCTTCATGCAGGTCTGCCACGGCAAGAGCGGCCCGCTGAAGCGCACCGCTCCCGGCGATTTTATCGCCTATTATTCGCCCAGCCGCGTCATGGGCGTGAAGGACGGCTTGCAGGCCTTCACCGCCTGCGGCCGCATCCGCGACCGCGATCCTTACGAGTTCGACGCGGGCGGCGGCTTCGTCCCGTTCCGCCGCGATGTTGACTGGATAGCCGCCGGCGAGGCCAAAATCCTGCCCATGCTGCAATTGCTGAGCTTCACCGCCGGCAAGACGAACTGGGGCCAGCCCTTCCGCTACGGCCTGTTTTCCATCCCGGCAGAGGATTTCGTGTTGATCGAACAGGCGATCCGTCAATCGTCCGGAGAAAGAACCGGGGCAGTCGCGGCTTGAAATCGGCGCATGCGATGCTACCTTGAAGACATTCAAGCGGATTGTTGCATGCGTCACCTGACCCGCCTATTCCTGATCGTCTGTCTGCTGGCCGGCCTCGCTGCCGCGCCGGCAGCATCTTTTGCCGCGCCCCAGGGACACGAGATGACGACAGCCATGATGACTGACATGGATGCATCCATGGATGCCCATCACATGATGATGCAGACAGAGAAGACAAAGCCCGCATCCCCGGCCCATCACGGCGACCACGCTGCCGCCTGTGCGGCCTGGTGCGCGGGCGCGTTTCTGACCACCCTGCCCGCGAGCCCGGCGTGGAACCACGCCACGCCCTCGCCCCGCCTTGAACCAACCCCGGCAGAACCGCTCACCGGCCTCGTCCCCGCCCCGCCGCTCCAGCCGCCGAAACGCCTGCTTTCCTGATGTCACCGCTCCGCGACTTGGCGGAGCAATCGACCTACATCACGAAAGCAAAAACCATGAACAGAAGAGAGTTTCTGAAAACGGCAGGCCTTGCCGTGGGCGGCCTTGCGGCCAGCCAGGTCTTCCCCCGCCTCGGCCTTGCCACGCCGAACCCGCGCTCGCTCACCATCGACACCCGCACGCTGGAGGTCAACGGCAAGGCGGCGACCGTCTACGGCCTCACCGAAAACGGCAAGCCCGGCCTCACCTTCGCACCCGGCGAACGTTTCTCCGTAGCGCTCAGCAACCGCCTGAAAGAAGAGACCATCATTCATTGGCACGGCCTCACCCCGCCCTGGGAACAGGATGGCGTGGCGGATAATCCGCTGCCCATGCTGAAAGGTGGCGAGACCCGCGCGTATGACTTCGCACTTGAAGAGACCGGCACATTCTGGATGCATGCCCATACGTTGCAGGAGCAGAACCTGCTGGCCGCCCCGCTCATCGTCCATTCGAAGGAGGACACAATGGCCGACCGGCAGGAGGTCGTCATCCTCCTGCACGACTTCTCGTTCAAGCCTGCGGAAGAACTGCTCGCAGCCCTGAATGGCGGCAAGGGTAGCCATATGATGCATGGAGGCCACAAGATGGACATGGGCAGCATGGGCAAGATGTCGATGCAACATGACATGACATCTATGGGCTCCGGCCAGACCATGTCCGGAAATCACGACATGTCGGCGATGGGTGGCATGGGCGCGATGGACCTCAACGACATCGAATATGACGCCTATCTCGCCAACGACCGAACGCTGGATGATCCCGAAGTCATCAAGGTTGAAAAAGGCGGCCGCATACACCTGCGCATCATCAACGGCGCGGCCTCCACCGCCTTCCATCTGACGACGGGCAAGCTTGCCGCAAAACTGGTCGCCGTGGACGGCCACCCCGTCGTCGCCGTGGCCGGCGATACGTTCCCCATGACCATGGCCCAGCGCATCGACCTCGACATCGAAATCCCCAAGGATGGCGGCGCGTTTCCGATCCTAGCTCTGCGCGAAGGCACCGGCCACCGCACCGGCATCGTGCTCGCGACCGCTGGCGCGAAGATCGAACGCCTCCCCGCAAAAACCGAGGCGAAGGCCCCGCCCCTCGATCTGTCGCTGGAAGTAGCGCTCCGCTCCACCACACCGCTCGGCGAGCGCCGCGCGGACAAGTCCGTCGTGGCGCATCTGACGGGCGATATGGCGAGCTATCAATGGGCGCTCGAAGGCCTTGAAGACCTGAAGCTGAAAACCGGCGAGCGGGTCGAGATCGCCATGATGAACATGTCGATGATGGCGCATCCCATGCACCTGCACGGCCATGCTTTTCAGGTCGTCGATATAGACGGCAAGCGCTTTGCGGGCGCTGTACGCGACACCGTCTTCGTGCCGCCGATGAAAACCGTCACCATCGCCTTCGATGCCGGCAGACCGGGCCACTGGCCCTTCCATTGCCACCACCTCTACCACATGGTGACCGGCATGATGACGCATCTCGAAGTAAGCTGACGAAAGAGGCGGAAGCGGGGATTGCTCCGCTTCCGCCTCGCCATCAAAGCCGGCTATCCCAACGGCCGGGCCACAGAATATGGGGCTCGACCTCGATCTCGGGCAGACCTATATCCCGGCGCGTCCTGTTGTCGAGAAATGCCAGTTCGCGCGCCTTGCGGCGGCGCTGCATTTCCGTGGCCAGAAGCGCCCGCAATGTCCTCCAGAAGCCGAATTTCCGGCGGATGATATCCAAAGCAAGATCAAGCTCTCTTGCGTCTCTAAGTTGCAATTCAAACATGATTGTCCGTCCCGGCGCTCGACGAGCCGCCAGGTCCTTTCGCGATTGCGACGGACAGATTCCGGGTGCGAAGGGCCATGCCCCAAGGCGCCGAAAGACCGTCAGGAACTAGGAATGAAATCGGGAGTTAAGCGTCTGCAGAATAAGGGTTTCAGACGCCATCACACGTGATGGCGATAACCCATCGTGCCGGAAAGCACGCCCGCTGGTTTGAACCAAATTCGCAGACGCATGTCGGGATATGTCGAATTCATCTCGCGTCTCCAAGGTTCGCGTTGCAGATGCTGAGACGATACACGAACTTTTTTGCTCGGCAACCCCGCAATTGAAGATTGCAGAAATCGGATTCATTTGTTGCAAATCCGCAACAGGCCGAAGCGTCACTCGATAGCCATGACAGTTGGCTGCCTTCTCGTATCTGCAGCGACGCGATGCATCGGGTCGGCCTCCCCGGCGCGATAGCCGAATTCGCGCGCAAAGCCCGCCTCGCCTGCCCGCGTGATCGTCAACGCTCGCCCGCTGCTCGCGCGCCGGAGCCAGCCAAGCTCGATGAACCGGTCAAGCAGGCCTGCGCCCAGCGCCCCGCCGATGTGAAACCGCCGTTCGCTCCAGTCGAGACAGGCCCGGCAAAGCGCCCGGCGGCCCATCGAGTGCATCTCGAGATCGACCCCGAAATCGCAAACATAGCGCCTGCCGTCCGCGCTGAGGCTGGCCCCATCCTGCGACAAAGCGATAAAGCCGCGTGCTTCCATGCTCTCTGCCACTCTGACGGCGAGATGCCCGGCCAGGTGATCGTAACATGTCCGCGCCAGACGCATGGCCGCGTCCTTTGGTCCCGTCGGGCGGGAACGCTTCGGCCCGGCGGCGATCAGCGCGGACAGGACTTCGATCAGCTCGGCGACATCGCCCGACGCGAGCTTGAAATACCGATGCCGGCCCTGCTGGTGAACCGCGATCAGCCCCGCCTCCGATAACTTTGCAAGATGCGCGCTCGCGGTTTGCGGCGTCACCCCGGCCTCGGCAGCGAGTTCGCCGGCGGAAAAGGCGCGGCCGTCCATCAGCGTCAAGAGAATGGTCGCGCGGCTGACATCGCCGATCACGGCACCGATTTCGGCAATGCGGGTTCCGGAAACGAAATTGCTCATGCGCCGACCTTAGCCCGCAGGCCGGCATCCGTCATCGACAAACACTTCGGCGCTCCCCGAAACGTCGAGCCCGCCAGCCGCATTACACCCATGGCAGCAAAGGAGATTGGGCCATGACGTTTGGAAACCTGTGGAGACTCTGCCTGATCGAATGGCCGCGCCGCTGGAGCCAGCGGCAGGATCTCGCCGAACTGGCGGAAGAACGCCTGCAAGACCTCGGCCTTTCGCGCAAGGACGCCCTTGCCGAAAGCCGACGTCCCTTCTGGGCAACCTCGCAAAAGCGCGATCCCGTGGCTAGACCGTCAACCCAAACCCCTGCAAGAGCCGCCGTGTCGCAAAATCCGGCGAACCAGCCGTGAAATGGGCGACATCGGCCTCGCCGTCGGATTTCAGGTGGTCCGTCATCGGCACCAGCCGCCGCGCCTGCCGGGCAATGGCCTCGGCCGGGTCGAGCCAGTCGACCGGCCATGGTGCGAGCTTGCGGAAGATGTTGCCGAGGAAGGGATAGTGCGTGCAGGCAAGCACGACGATATCGGTCTTCTTCCCATCCTTCTCGACAAAGCAGCCGGAAATTTCGGCGAGCACCGCCGCATCCTCCAGCTTGCCGCCGCGAATATAGGTTTCCGCCATGCCGGCCAGATTTTCAGATCCGACAAGGCGGACATGGCACTGGCTGGCAAATGACTGGATGAGTTCGCGCGTATAGGCGCGCTTGACCGTACCGGGCGTGGCCAGCACCGAGACGAGGCCCGAACGCGTGCGCTCCGCCGCCGGCTTGATCGCAGGCACGGTACCGACAAAAGTCATGTCGGGATAGGTCGCGCGCAGCGCAGAGCCTGCAATCGTGAACGCGGTATTGCAGGCGATAATACAGGTTACCGGCCTGAACCGCGCGATCAACTCTCCGAAAAGCGAAACGACGCGCTGCGTCAATTCAGCTTCCCCCCAACGGCCATAGGGAAAGGCGGCATCGTCTGCCACATAGACGAAATTGCGCTCCGGCATCAGCACGCGCGCCTCGCGCAATACGGTGAGCCCGCCGATACCGCTGTCGAACACGAGAACCGGCTGCATCTCCATCGTCTTACTCTTCCGTGCTTTCCGTATTTTCCGTGTGTTTCACCCGCTCGGCCCGCGGCTTGACCTTCGGCTTGCGCGCCCGGTTTGCATCGGCAGAGCCGCGCGGATTGTCCCGCGTGAACTTGTCGAGGCAGGAAATGACGCCGCGTATGACCTGGATTTCGGATGCCGTGAAGCCTGGCCGGGTGAGAACGGTGCGCAGATTCTCCACCAATTTCGGCTTTTTGGCGGCTGGCCGGAAATAGCCTCGCCCGTCCAGCGCCTCCTCGACATGGTCGAACAGGCCCTGCAGATCACCCTTCGTCGCCGGCGGCATGGGTTTCGCCTGAAACGGGGTGTCCTCGGGCGACGCCAGCCCCGTCTTCAGCCATTCATAGGACATGAGCAGCACGGCCTGCGCGAGGTTCAGCGAGGCGAACGCGGGATTGACCGGAAAGGTCACGATCTCGTCGGCCAGCGCCACTTCCTCATTTGTCAGGCCCGTGCGCTCGCGGCCGAATAGGATGCCGACCTTCTCGCCCTCCTTGAAACGGGTGCGTAGCGTGGCAGCGGCCACTTCCGGCCCGCGCACCGGCTTGAACCCGTCGCGGTCGCGCGCCGTGGACGCATAGACGAAATTGATGTCGGCCAGCGCTTCCTCCAGCGAGGAGAAAAGCTGAGCCCCGTCGATGACGTGATCGGCGCGTGAGGCGGCAGACCGCGCGCTTTCGGACGGCCAGCCGTCGCGCGGATTGACGATGCGCAGCTCGGCAAGCCCGAAATTCGCCATGGCGCGCGCCACCATGCCGATATTCTCGCCCAGTTGCGGGCTCACCAGAATGATCGCCGGTCCCTCCGCCAGAAGCGGTTTTTCGCTGTTCGTGCCTGCCATGCTGCCCTAGAGTTTAGTTAGCGCATTTCCGGACGGAAAACCGGATGCCACCTTTCCTGGAAATGCTTATAAAACCGGGCATCCATAGTTCAGCACGGCGCAAAAATCAAAAGCTACCGCCCGCCACAGCCGTCACTGCGCGGTGAAATAACCGTTCATCGTGTCGCGCAACGAAACCGGATCGCCGTCGGGAACGATATTGACGATATCGTCGATCTTCGCAGCGCCGTTTTCGATGACGACCTTGAAATGCGTCTCACTGAAACGGTTGTCCGCATTATCGAAGCAGTAGAAGGCGTGGAACTTGGCAATAACATCGAACCCGCCATCCTTCGGCCCCGCATTGGTAATCGTCAGGTCCTTGGGCGCGCAACCGTCCTGCCCGCCGAGCACCGGATCGTAATCGATGAAGGGCTCGTCATTCGCCTGCGCCTTGGCAAAACCCTTCTTCGCAATAGCCACGAAGGCGGAGCTGAAGAGCTGCGGCATCCACTTGTCGGAGAAATAGTCGTCCTGGGTCGAATCATTTCCGCTGAGCGTGCTCTGACTGATCTCCATGATCTTCTGCACGGGAGCCACAGGATCAGCGTCAGCAGCCAATGCCGGCAGGGCCAAAGCGAGAAATGCAAGGAAGGAGGACAGTGCGCGCATCTACGGTTCTCCGGCGCGAGACTGATTCGCGCAATGGTGTGACGTTGGCATGAACTGGATTCGAACTAGCCTGCCATTTCAACCAGAAAATGGCATGACAACCATGCTCTCCCAAAATGATCCGGCCCGCTAAATTTGACGAACTGGCCCCGCATCCGCCTTTGCGTTCGCTTCTCCCGGTGCTATAGCCCACGGGATATTTTCCGAAAGGCGACTTCCCATTCGCCGCAATCCGAGAAAGAGGCCGATATATGAGCAAGATCAAGGTAGCCAACCCCGTCGTGGATCTCGACGGCGACGAGATGACCCGCATCATCTGGCAGTTCATCAAGGAAAAGCTGATCCTGCCCTATCTCGATCTCGACATCGAATATTACGACCTCTCGGTCGAAAACCGCGACGCCACCAACGACCAGGTCACCGTTGACGCCGCCAACGCCATCAAGAAGCACGGCGTCGGCATCAAGTGCGCCACGATCACGCCGGACGAAGCCCGCGTGAAGGAATTCAACCTCAAGGAAATGTGGAAGTCGCCCAACGGCACGATCCGCAACATCCTCGGCGGCGTGATCTTCCGCGAGCCGATCATCTGCAAGAACGTGCCGCGCCTCGTTCCCGGCTGGACCCAGCCGATCGTTGTCGGCCGTCACGCTTTCGGCGACCAGTACAAGGCAACCGACTTCAGGTTCCCCGGCAAGGGCACGATCACCATCAAGTTCGTCGGCGAAGACGGCCAGGTCATCGAGAAGGAAGTCTTCAAGGCTCCGGGCCCGGGCGTCACCATGGCCATGTACAACCTCGACGATTCGATCCGCGATTTCGCACGCGCCTCGATGAACTACGGCCTGATGCGCAAGTGGCCGGTTTACCTCTCCACGAAGAACACGATCCTCAAGGCCTATGACGGCCGCTTCAAGGACATCTTCGAGGAAGTCTACCAGGCCGAATTCAAGGCAGAGTTCGACAAGGCCGGCATCATCTACGAACACCGCCTGATCGACGACATGGTCGCTTCCGCGCTCAAGTGGTCCGGCGGTTATGTCTGGGCCTGCAAGAACTATGACGGCGACGTTCAGTCGGACACGGTGGCACAGGGCTTCGGCTCGCTTGGCCTCATGACCTCCGTTCTCCTCTCGCCCGATGGCCGCACGGTTGAAGCCGAAGCTGCCCACGGCACGGTAACGCGTCACTACCGCCAGCACCAGAAGGGTCAGGAAACCTCGACCAACTCGATCGCCTCGATCTTCGCCTGGACGCGTGGTCTCGCCCACCGCGCCAAGCTCGACGACAATGCCGACCTCGCCAAGTTCGCCGACACGCTGGAAAAGGTCTGCGTCGCAACGGTCGAAAGCGGGTACATGACGAAGGACCTCGCCCTTCTCATCGGTCCCGATCAGCCGTGGCTCTCCACGGTCGGCTTCCTCGACAAGGTCGACGAAAACCTCAAGAAGGCCATGGCCGCCTGATCGGCACCCTGCTCCGAATTCCGAAGGACCCGGTCGCAAGGCCGGGTTTTTTGTTGCCCAAGACACATAGCGAAAACCAAAGTTTAACCCTCGGAGGCCATTATTCGCACAACTGTGGAATGAATGAATGACCCCGCAAACGCCCCGCTACAAACATTACGATCTGGGAAGGCAGCCCGCCGGTACGGTGGTGGAGGTTGCTCTGTCATCGATCAATAATGTCCGGCTGATGGATGAGCGGAACTACCGGCTCTATGCCTCGTCGCAGGCTTACAGGTTTCTGGGCGGTCTTACGGTCAAGACACCGACAAAGCTGATCGTACCGGCGAATGGTCAATGGCATCTGGTGGTCGATCGCGAAGGCCTGCCCAAGCTCGCCAATTCCAATGTCCGCACGATCCAGCCGGGACACAAGCAGTTTCGTGTCCAGGAAGCCGATGCAGTCGATCCGCAAAAGACAAGGGCGGGAAGCGAAATCGGCGCTCCCGAGCAGCCGGCATCAGAGCCCGCGTCTGCAACCAACGGGGAACACAGTCCTGCGGTAATGGGAGAAATCCTCAAGGAGCTGCACCAGTACAAGCGCATTGCCAATACGGATGCTCTGACCGGTCTTTCCAACAGGCGCGCCTTCGACGAGAAGCTGGCTTCCGTCTTTGCGACCGGTCAACCCCACATGGCGGCGCTCGTGATTTCGGATGTCGACCACTTCAAGAAGTTCAACGACACCTACGGCCATCTGGTCGGCGACAAGGTCCTGACTATCGTGGCCGAAATTCTTCACCGGCATGCACGCGAAGATATATTCGTGGCCCGCGCCGGCGGCGAGGAATTCGTCATGGTCATCGAAGGCCGCGACCCCGCAGACGTTCTCCGGATCGCCGAAAGCGTCCGAACCGCGCTTGAGCAGACGCCGTTCAGGGACGAAGAGGCAGGCGCGGATTACGGCAGCATTACCATTTCCGTGGGCATCTGCATGAAGGCGGATGCCACGGACGCGAAAGACATCTACTCGAAGGCTGACAGCGCGCTCTATGCCTCGAAGAAGGGCGGCCGCAATCGCTGCACTATTTTCGACGCCGATCTTCAGGCAGCAAGCTGACGTCGTTCAGACCCCATGGGCTCGGTATCAGGCCTTGCGCCGCCCCACCTCATTGGCAAACTCCGAGGCAAAGAGTTCCAGGGCCGCCCAGTCGGTGAACTCACGGTCACCCTTCTGCTCACCCGCCGGCGCGTTGCGCGACAGCCGGCGCACCATCCAGCGCTTGAAGAAATCGTATTCAGCCAGCCGCAGCGCCCCGCCTGCATGATGAATGGCCAAAGGCTGCCAGCCGGTCTCGGCAAGCAATCCGGTCGGGTAATCCTCCGCCTCCTGGCGCTCATCTGCATTGTCGCTGACAATCGACAGCGAGACCGAGACGAAGGCGGACGGAACGGAATTCAGCCAGTCGGCTTCCTGCCTGACGAAATGCGTGAAGGGGGTAGGATATCGCCCCGCATGGACAGGCGCGAGCAGGATCGCGGCATCCGGCCGGTTGAGAATGAATTCCATCATCCCCGCCGTGTTCTGCAACGCGACCTGCCAGCCGCGATTCTCAAAGATTTCGGCAAGCTGCGCAGCAATCTTCCGTGTCTGCCCCTCGACCGTGGCATAGGCAATCAGAATGTTCATGGGTCCGCTCCCGTTCAATGTTGAACGGATCATGACCGTGAATACACTTCTACGCTTTGAGGAAGATCAAGTCGTCCGAACTTCCAATCGCTCAGGCGACCTCAAGCTCCGGAAAACCGTCTTCCACCGCATCCTGATGTGTCTCATTCAGCCGGCGGGCCACGATGTCATGGTTCAGCCACAGGACCGGACCAGACGGCTTCGAGGTTTCACCGAAGATCAGCTTGCCGGTCGCCTGCACGACAAGCGCGCTCAGGTGATCGCTGATCAGCGCCTTGCCGTCGCGATGCATCTGGGTGATCTCGTTGGAGGTACCGATCGTCAGGTCGGCCTGTTCCTGGCTGTTGGCCTTCGGCCATGCCGAGAAATCGTAGAAGGGTTCCATGACCGGGCTAGCCTGCATGTCGGCGATCTTGCCGAAGACATCCTTGAGGCCGTAACCGTCAGCGAGAAGCGCTTCGCAGGCCTGCCACTGCGCATCCGCCCACGCGCCACCATTCTCCTGCTTCAGCGCCAGCAGAAGCGGGATCAGCGGCAATTCGATGCCGGCGAAGACGTCGGAAGAATTGGTGCGGATTTCCGGGCAATTATAGACGGTCGCCTTGATGCCCTTTTCCCATGCCGCCTGAGCGACATTTTCAAGCCGCATCTTGGCATACCCTTGCGTGTAGTTCGTATAGGTCTGCCAACGGTAGTTGCCGTCAATCAGCACGGCGGAACCGTGATATCCATAGGCGGTGTAACGCACCTGCCCGCCCGCAGCAGTGATGCGCTCGCGGATAGCCGCGCTGCAATCGATCAGATGCTGGAACGTATAGGCCGTCACCTCATCGAAATTCTGCAGGATCAGCTTGCCGAGATCGCTGTCGAGCAGCGCCTGCGACGACATGTGACGCGCCCCGCGCCCCTTGTAGATCCGGTTGGCCAGAACGAGGAACACCTTGGCCTTCGGAATGCCGCCCGCCATCGTATGGGCGAAGAAGACATTACGGCCATTGGCGATCATGCCGTCGAGAACGGTCATGACCTCGGCGAGTGTATCCTTGAACCGCTTCGTGCCGATCTCACGGCATTTGGCGATGTGATCCCAGTCCAGCGTCTCGTCCTGCCAGCCTTCCAGCGTCAGCTTCGCCAGAAGATCGGTCGGCGTCTCGCCGCCTTCCGGGGCGTCAAGGTCGAAGCCCGCCATCAGCGGCAGATTGATGATTCGTCCGCCCAGCCGGGCCTCCGCCTCCGCAAGTTCCTCGGCAGACAGCGGACGCAGCGCGTTGTTCTCGTCGCGACGACCAACAGTGATGCCGATGATCTCCATGCCCACCCGCCGGGCTTCGTCCAGCAGGCCGGTCGCATAGCCGCGCCCGAACAATTCGCCGAAGAGAACGAAAACGTCGCCCTTCCGAAAGACAGTGTTTTCCGCGATGCGATTCAACGAGACCGGATTTTCCATACTTTGCACTCTTTGATTTTTTCAGGTCAGGAGACGCGAATGTAAGCGTGGACTATGACATGGCTTTATTGGTGCAAAATTGGAAGTCATTTTAAATAAACGTTTATTTCACTGCGTGAACAGCCGTGGAAATGTGCCGGAATGATGCACATCAAGAGCCGACGGGCGCTAGGGTCAAAACCCTAGGCTTTGCCCGACCGCTCGGCCCGCAGCTTCGCCCACCAGTCCAGCCTTTTGCGGATATCGCGCTCGAAGCCGCGCTCCGGTGGATCATAGAATGTCTTGCGGCCCATCTTCTCGGGGAAATAATCCTGGCCTGAGAAGGCATCGGGCTCATCGTGATCATAACGATAGCCCTCATTGTACCCCTCCGCCTTCATGAGCTTCGTGGGGGCATTGAGAATATGTTTGGGCGGCAGCAGCGAGCCATATTCCTTGGCCGCCCGCATCGACGCCTTATAGGCGTTGTAGACCGCGTTCGATTTCGGCGCGGTGGCGAGATAGACGCAGGCCTGCGCCAGCGCCAGTTCCCCTTCCGGCGAACCGAGAAAGTCATAGGCATCCTTGGCGGCATTGGCGACGACCAGCGCCTGCGGATCGGCAAGGCCGATATCCTCCACCGCCATGCGCACCAGCCGCCTGCCCAAAAAAAGCGGGTCTTCACCTGCATCGAACATGCGCGCCATATAATAGAGTGCCGCATCGGGGTCCGAGCCGCGCACGGACTTATGAAGCGCCGAAATCAGATTGTAGTGCCCGTCCTGCCCCTTGTCATAGACCGGGGCCCGACGCTGGACGACGCGGGTCAGCCCGGCCGTGTCGAATCGCTCGCCGGCACGCGCCGCGCGCCAGACTTCCTCAACCAGCGTCAGCGCCGCGCGCCCATCGCCATCGGCCATGCGGATGAGGCTCGTGCGTGCATCCGGGTCCAGCGGCAACGCTTTCCCTTCCTCCTCCTCCGCACGCTGCAGAAGCGCCTCAAGACTCTCCTCGTCATGCGGCTTGAAGGTCAGCACGCGAGCGCGGGAGAGAAGAGCGGCGTTGAGTTCGAAGGACGGATTTTCCGTCGTTGCGCCCACAAGCACGATCGTCCCGTCTTCCATCACGGGCAGGAAACTGTCCTGTTGCGCCCGGTTGAAACGATGGATTTCGTCGACGAAAAGCAACGTCTGCCGGCCCGACATGCGCCGCGCGCGCGCCGTCTCGAACACCTTCTTGAGGTCGGCAACGCCGGAAAAGATCGCCGAAATCTGCTCGAAGGCCAGCCCCGTCTCGCCGGACAGCAGCCGCGCAACCGTGGTCTTGCCCGTGCCCGGTGGGCCCCAGAAGATCATCGAGCCGAGCGAACCCGCCTCGATCATCCGCGTCAGAGCGCCGTCCGGCCCGGTGAGATGTCCCTGCCCGGAGACTTCCGCAAGCGACTTCGGCCGCAGGCGTTCGGCCAGCGGCCGCTTTGCCGCAAAGTCTTCCGGTTCGTGCGCGGCGAAAAGGTCGCTCATCGGAAGACTTGCCGGATGCGCTGGCCGCCGCGATTGATCTCGACCCGCCAGATGTTCGGATCGCTGTTGGCCATCTGCGCCAGCGTCTTCGTGTCCTCGATCGCGGTTCCGTTGACGGAGACGATGATATCGCCCTTGGCAAAACCGAGCTGATCGGCCGGCGAGCCATCCTCAACCTTGCGGATCGCAACGCCGGTATTGTCGCCCGGCATCTGCAGCTCGTCCGCCACGCGCGGCGACAGGTTCACGGCGACAATGCCTGCAAAGGGGTTGCGGCCGTCGATGCGGCGCTCGTCGCGCGGCGGATTTTCCGGTGCACGGTCAAGCTTGAGCGAGACCTCACGTTCCTTGCCATCGCGATAGACCGTGAGCTTGACATCGCTGCCGAGCCCGGCGGTGAGCATGCGATAGCCCAGCGCATCGGGATGCTGGATCGGAATACCATTGAGCGCGATCACGGTGTCGCCTTTCACAAGTCCGGCCTGCTCCGCCGGCCCACCCTTGGCAACCTTGGTGATGAAGGCGCCGCCGGCGCGCTTCAATCCCAGCGCATCGGCGACATCGGCCGAAACCGCATCGAAAGACGCGCCGACATAGGGACGTTCGAACGCCTTGTCGCCGCGCTCGGCGGCCGCGATGAAGACCTTGGCAAGATTTGCGGGAATGGCAAAGCCGATGCCGTTCGAGCCACCGCCCTTGGAGAAGATCGCCGAATTGATCCCGATCAGCTCGCCCTTCATGTCGACAAGCGCGCCGCCGGAGTTGCCGGGGTTGATCGAGGCATCCGTCTGGATGAAGAAGCCGAAGTCGGAGACCCCGATATTGCCGCGCGCGAGGCCGGATACGATCCCGCTTGTCACCGTCTGGCCGACACCGAAGGGATCGCCGATGGCCAACACGATGTCACCGACTTCCAGCTTGTCGGAATCACCCAGTGGCAGCGGCGGCAGCTTCTCCGTCGTGTCGATCTTCAGCACCGCGAGATCGACCTTGTCGTCCTTGAGCATGACCTTGCTCTTGAACTCGCGCCCATCGGACAGCGCGACCTTGATGTCGTCCGCCCCTTCGATCACGTGGTTGTTGGTGATGACAATGCCGTTTTCGCCGACGATGACGCCCGAGCCCAGCGAGCTTTCCGTCTGCCGCCTGCCCTGCCCGCCACCGAAGAACTGACGGAAGAAGGGATCGTTGTCGAAGATCGTGCTGCGCACCACCGTGCGCTCGGCATAGACGTTGACGACCGAAGGCGCCGTCTGCTTGACGAGGGGTGCATAGGAAAGCCGCACCTCTGCCTGGCTCTCCGGCAACTTGCGCACATCCTCCGACACCGCCGTGAAGGCGAGCCCCCCGGCAACGAGAAGTGCGGCGGCGAAAACGGCTGGGATTTTGAAATTCATGGATCAACCTCGGCATTGGGTCGGAAGGGCGGCAACCGACATGCCGAAACTGGCCCAAAACGCTGGCCGTTTCAAACCCCTCCGGTGGTCAACTCACCGGAAAAGCGCATCGCTTGCCTGCCTTGCGGCCAGAAACATGTGGGCTGCGGCCCTTCCGATTGAAGGGCCCTTTTTGCCAAGGATTTTGGGCCACCGGAATACGGCCAAAATGGGGATAAGGGGACGCGGCTCAGGCCGCCATCTCGAGCGATTTTCCGATCGAGACGACCGCGCCGCGAATGTATTCCGCCAGGGCATCCACAGTCTCCGGCGCACCGGCGCGCCTTACCATGCCGACATCGTAATAGCCGATATCCGGCAGACCATGCGCTTCGCCCAATTCCACCATGTCATCGGCGATCAGGAAGCGCGCGAGTGGCGCAATGGCGATATCGGCGCGAATGGCGGCGCGCTGCCCCATGTGATGGGCGCTGAGATAGGCAATGCGGTAGGACTGGCCGGACTTGTCCAGCGCATCGAGCGCCTTGGAGCGCCAGATGCAGCCCGCCTCCCAGACAGACACCGGCAGCGGCGTCCGCGCATAGGCGTTGCCGCACTTCTTGCCCGCCCAGACAAGCTTCTCGCGATAGAGCAATTCGCCCTCACCGTTGAAATTGCCGGCGGTGCAGTTGAAGAGTGCAATGTCCAGCTTGCCTTCGGCCACCTGCCGGCGCAGCGTATCACTACCCTCGATGCGCACATCGACGGCCACCATCGGATAGGCTTCGGCGAAGCGCCGCAGCACCTCCGGCAGGACCAGATCGCCGATATCGTCCGGCGCCCCGAGATTGACGACGCCGTTCATATGCGGGCGGACGAAGCGGCCGACGATCTCATTGTTCATCGCCAGCAGCCGGCGCGCGGCGCTCAGAAGTATCTCGCCGTGATGGGTGAGCGTCACCGCGCGGGCGTCGCGTCGAAACAGCGTCGCCCCCAGCATGTCTTCCAGCTTCTTGATCTGCATGGACACGGCCGATGGCGTCCTGAGCACGGCTTCGGCGGCGGTGGTGAAATTGCCGGTATCTGCAATGGCCACGAAGGTCTTCAGGATATCGAGTTCAAGAAGTGGCAGATTTTCACGGCGCGGCTCGTCCATGACATGATCCTCTTTCAATTTTTCTGAACCTTAAAGGCAGAGCAATTCGTTTCATTGAACTTCGAACTCGTGAGATAGTCAAGATACAAGCTTGGCCAAGCGAACTGACCTCGAACACACATCAATAATTCGAATGTCTGAAATTCGATCAATTCGTTGGATTGATGAATGAGTCTGACATACGATCCCGGCAAATCAGGTCGCAAAAACGCGACCGGGAAAGGAGAGCAGTCATGGCATCGTATTTTTGGGAAGTTCCGCTTGCAGCCCCCCGTCGGAGAAACATCGGCGCCGTAGTCGCCGCCCTCACCCGTGTCGCAATTGCGCCACTTGCAACGGGGTATGGCGCATGGCGACGCTACCGGAACGAACGTCTTCTGGAAGGCCTGCCGATGGATATCCGCAAGGACATTGGTTACCGGCTGCCGGCCGACATCGACGGCAAGCCCATGCGCTGACTGTCTTTTCAGAACAATCATCCAATTGTGGACACCACCTCCCGCATCGCCGCGAGGTGGTGTTTTCGCATGCAACCTGCACAAAATTTAGGAGGCAGACCGGATGTCCCCTTCACGACAATCGTCTTTCATGCGAATGTCGCAATCAGCAAAGCAGACGCCGCCAGTCCCGTTAGGCTGACAAGTGTCAAATTCACCAGGTTTAACGCCCTCTCGCTTGGAACATGTCGCAATGAGCACACAACAAACGACCAAGCGCTGTCTGGTCTTCTTCCTGGTCAACGACTTCACCATTCTTCCGTTCACGGCTGCGATCGAGGCGTTGCGTATCGCCAACCGCATGCTCGGTTATCAGGCATACAAATGGCGCCTCGCATCGGCTGATGGCGAAAAGGTCTCCTCCTCCAGCGGCATCGAGATTGCCGTCCAGACGTCGCTCGCACAAGAGCGTCGTATGCTCTCTGGTTCTGACCGGCCTTCCATGGCCATCATCTGTTCCGGCATCGATGTCGAGAATTTCAGCAACAAGGCCGTTCACGCCTGGTTGCGCGAGGCATATAACCGCAACGTCCAGATCGGCAGCCTCTGTACGGGCGCCCATATCCTGGCCCAGGCCGGGCTTTTGAATGGCAAGCGCTGCGCCATTCACTGGGAAAACCTGCCCGGCTTTTCCGAGGCCTTCCCGGAAGTCGAGGTTTACGCCGATCTCTATGAAGTCGATGGCAATATCCATACCTGTGCCGGCGGCACGGCCTCGCTCGACATGATGCTGAATCTGATCGGCCAGGATTTCGACGACAATCTCGTCAACCGCATCTGCGAACAGGCCCTCACCGACCGTGTGCGTGAACAGTCCGACCGCCAGCGCCTGCCCTTGCGTGCGCGTCTCGGCGTGCAGAACTCCAAGGTTCTTTCGATTATCGAAGTGATGGAAAAGAACCTTGCCGAGCCGCTCTCGCTGCTCGAAATCGCCGACGATGCCGGCCTGTCGCGCCGGCAGATCGAACGCCTCTTCCGTCAGGAAATGGGCCGCTCGCCCGCCCGCTACTATCTGGAGATCCGGCTGGAACGCGCGCGCCATCTCCTGGTCCAGTCCACGCTTCCGGTCGTGGAAGTGGCCGTCGCCTGCGGCTTCGTTTCCGCCTCGCATTTCTCGAAGTGTTATCGCGAAATCTACAATCGCTCACCCCAGCAGGAGCGCGCGGAACGCCGCATGCGCCAGGCAGCCTAAGAGGCCGGCATGATCAGCTGGCCTTCTGCCGTTCGGCGAAGAGCTGCGTGATCGAATAGTCCGAAAAGACCCGGTTGCGGCCGGAATTCTTGGCCATGTAGAGATACTGGTCGGCGGCGTGAAGATAGTTGTCGAACGTCTCCTCCGCCGAAATGACTGCCACACCGATCGATACGCGGACCGAAAGCTCTTCATCCTCGAACAGAATGTTTGTCCGTGCGATCTCCTCGCGCAACAGATCGCAATATTCGGTCGCTTCGCGAATATCCATGTTCCGGAGCAGGATCGCGAATTCCTCGCCGCCGAGCCGAGCAATCAGATGCATCTCGCCGTCGATCATCTGCCGAAGCTTGCGGGCGACCGTCTTCAGCACCAGGTCGCCGGTCTCGTGGCCATAGGTGTCATTGAATTTCTTGAAATGATCGATATCCAGCACGACGGCGCAGCACGGCTCCTGCCGCGCCAGACAATGCTGCACCAGAACAGGACCGCGCTCGAAGAAATAACGGCGGTTAAAGGTATCCGTCAGGAAGTCGCGTGAAGCGATCGCCTGTAGCTTCTTGATCTGAGCGAGGGTATCGACGCTTTGCGCGACACGGCACTGGAACTCTTCCTGTATAAAGGGCCGATAGAGGAAATCGCTGGCCCCGGCCTTCAGGAAGGCCGCGCAATTGAGAGGATTTTCGCGCGTCGAGTAGCCGATGATCCGCATGTCCTCCGCGGAAAAATTGCGCCTGATCTGGCGTGTGAGTTCGATACCGCCGGAACCGGGCAGAGCGTGATCGACCATCACCAACTCGATGTCCCGATACTTGGCAAGTTTGTCCATGGCATCCTGAACGCTGCCCGCGTGGACCACCAGAAACTGCTGCGCCTGCAGCATCTGCACCGCTTCACTCTCTTCGGGGGCAAGACCATCCGCGACCAGCACCCGGATGTTGCGGTTCTGAAGCACGCGGCGGACCGCATGAACGATGGAGTCGATCGCCCGGTCGTTGTCCTTGATGACATAGTCGAGCACGTTCTTCTTCAGCAGGCTCTCCCGCATGTGAAAATTGAACGTCCCCGTAAAGACAATGGTCGGAAGCTCCACCTCCAGCGCGTGATCGAGCACCTCGCCCTTGGGGGAATCGGCAAGATTGAGATCGACGACCGCAAGCATGAACTGACCACGGCCCTCGGAAAGCGTCTGCCGCATTTCCTTCAGCGTATGGCAGGTAACGACATCGACGCCGAGTTCGGTTTCAAAGCGATGGGCAAGAACGGTTGTAAAGGTGCGCGTATCTTCAACGACGAGAATGCTTGGCCGGCCGCCGGAAAGCGCTCCCCCGCGGGTCCTGATTTGCGCTGTCCTCAAATTGCTGGGCAAACCACGTCCTCTCCGCCTCGGTTGCCTGCCCGCTGGCTGGACCGCGCGAAACGCAATCCAGGGCGCGGGCTCGCCAGTTGCCGCATCGAACTGCGGCTCGGAATAGCTGGCAGGCACTCAGTTGCCGACGGATGACATCCACCCCGTTTCATCCACGCATCCGCCCATTGCATGAAGAAACATTCGGCTCGCTCTAACGATTTCAAACGGAAATCGCGAGCCGATGAAGCACCATTTAACGTCCAGTTGATTGAGTAAACCTTAATATAAGTCGGCGATTGTTGGCGCAAACAACAATTGTCGAGCCCGCAGCCCACTTCATGCGACTGCGAGCAAGGGAATGGCCTTAGCGTGCCTTCATCCGCTCCTGCGCGGACTTGATCTGCACCAGCGTGTCGAGGTTCTGGTTGACGCGGCAATAGAATTCCTCGTCGATGAAGGGCCGCATCATGAAGTCGTTGCCGCCGGCCTTCAGGAAGCGGGCGGAGAGGAGACGGTCGTTGGAAGACGACACACCAATGACACGCAACTGATGCGATCCGCGCACATGGCGGATGCGCCGCGTCAGCTCGAACCCGTCGATATCGGGCATATTGTAATCGGTGATGACGAGGCTGATATCCGGGTTCTTCTTGAGCAACTCGATCGCGGCAATGCCGTTTTCTGCGGAGCTGACCCGGAAATTGTAACGTTTCAGCCGGCTCGTGAGCAGCGCCCGCGCGGTCGCGCTATCGTCCACGATCAGCACATGATGGCGCTGGTTGGTGAGAAAACGGCACACCGATTCTGCCAGCATATCGATGGCAAAGACGCTGTCCTTGATGATGTAGTCGACCACCTCCTTCGCAAGCAACCCTTCGCGGATGCTGTCCTGGAATGTCGCCGTGAAAACGATGGTCGGCACGCTGAGGTCAACGAGGTAGTTCAGCGCTTCGCCATTTTCGGCGCCCGGCAGGTTGATGTTGGAAATCGCGAGCGTAATGGGCTCGGGGTTGAGTTCATAGGCCTGCTGCAGGTCTTCAAACGTGCGGCAAATCTCGACATCGATGCTGAAAAGCTCTTTCAGCTTCTGCCGGATCATCGAGGTGAAGACATTGGAGTCCTCACCGACAATGATTCTGTATTTCTCCAGCGATTCGCCGGAGTATTGCATGCCCGAAATCCCCAAAAAATTCATGTCCCGCCCACTAATATAGCCGAATTTACTCAAGTCTTACGCAGGCGTTGTTGAATTTTCGTTAAGCGGAATTCCTCAGAATTCGGGGGAGAAAACCGCGCTTGAATCGCCCCCGGATGCCCCCCTGTCGCTTCCCCGTCGCGCTGTTCAATGATTATGTCGTAGACAGGATTTGGTCGCGTCGTTTTGCGATCTAAGATCGCGCCAAAATACCAACCGGGGCATATTCCATGGCAGAGTTTCCGACCAAGGCAAAAGTGGTCATCATCGGGCTGGGCGGCATTGTTGGCGCCTCCATCGCCCATCATCTGATCGAACGCGGCTGGGACGACATTGTCGGGATCGACAAGTCCGGCATCCCCACCGATATCGGCTCTACCGCCCACGCCTCCGACTTCTGCTACACGACCAGCCACGATTACCTGTCGGTCTGGACGACGCAGTATTCCATCGATTTCTACGAGAAGATGGGCCACTACGCCCGCATCGGCGGCCTCGAAGTCGCGCGCACCGGCGACGACGCCTGGATGGAAGAGATCAAGCGCAAGCTCTCCTCCGCCCGCGCCTTCGGTACCCGCGCCCACTATGTCTCGCCCGCCGAGATCAAAGAAAAGTTCCCGCTGATCGAGGAAGATCAGGTCATGGGCGGCCTCTTCGATCCCGACGCCGGCCTCGTCATCCCGCGCAGCCAAACCGTTGCCGGCAAGCTGGTGGACGCTGCCGAAAAGTCCGGCAAGCTCCAGATGTTCGGCAACACGCCGGCAAAGTCGCTGATTGTCGAGAACGGCCGCATCAAGGGCGTCGTCACCCATCGCGGCACGATCATGGCCGATCACGTCATCGTCTGTGCCGGTCTCTGGGGCCGCCTGATCGCCGAAATGGTCGGTGAAGATCTGCCCGTCATGCCGGTCGACCACCCGCTGACCTTCTTCGGCCCGTACAACGAGTTCGAAGGCACCGGCAAGGAAATCGGCTACCCGCTGCTGCGCGACCAGGGCAACTCCGCCTATATGCGCGACACGGGCGATCCGAAGACGACCGAAGGCGGCCAGATCGAATGGGGCTACTACGAAACCACCAATCCGCGCATGTGCCATCCGCGCGAGTTGCTCGAAAAGCATGAGGCCCGCCTCTCGCCCTCGCAGCGCGATCTCGACATGGAGCAGATCATCGAGCCGCTCGAAAAGGCGATGGAGCTGACGCCGATCCTCGGCGAACTCGGTTACAATGAAAGCCATTCCTTCAATGGCCTGCTTCAGGTTTCCGCCGCCGGCGGCGCGTCCTGCGGCGAAAGCCAGAAGGTGCGCGGCCTGTGGTATTGCGTCGCCATCTGGGTAAAGGACGGCCCCGGCTATGGCAAGCTTATAGCCGACTGGATGACCGACGGCCGCACCGAGATCGACCACGCCTCCATCGACTATTCGCGTTTCTACAAGCACCAAACGGAAGAAAAGTTCATCGAGGGCCGCTGCTATGAAGCCGCCCAGAAGATCTATTTCCCCGCCGTGCACCCGCGCGAACCCTATGCCACCGGCCGCAATGTCAAGCGCTCGCCCTTCTACGAGCGCGAAGTCGAGCTCGGCGGCTATTTCATGGAACTCGGCGGCTGGGAGCGTGCGCATGGCTACAAGGCCAACGAGCATCTCCTGGAAAAGTATGGCGACAAGGTTCCGGTCCGCGAAAACGAATGGGACAGCCGCCACTTCTGGCGCGTCTCGAATGCCGAACATCTGGCGATGAGCGAGGATTGCGGCATCGTCAACCTGAGCCACTTCTACATCTTCGACGTCGAAGGTCCGGATCATGTGGAGCTGATGGAATGGCTCTGCGCCGCCAAGATCGGTGGCGACGCCAATATCGGCAAGGGCATCTACACCCACTTCCTCGATGACGAGGGCAATGTCCGCGCCGACCTGACGGTGATCCGGATGGCAGACCGCTGCCGCATTATCGACGGCGCCGACGCCGGCCCGCGCGACTTCCACTATGTGAAGCGCGTTGCTGAAGACAAGGGTTTCAACGTCACCGTCACCGACGTCTCGGAAAAATTCGTCACCATCGGCATCTGGGGCCCGAACGCCCGAGACACGCTGAAGAAGGTCGTCGCCGACCCGGCAGCGCTCAATCCGGAAAACTTCGCCTTCGCGGCCATCAAGCCGATCGAGATTGCCGGAAAGCAGGTCACTGCCTTCCGCATCTCCTATGTCGGCGAACAGGGCTGGGAACTGCATATGAAATACGAAGACGGCCTCACTGTGTGGGATGCGCTGCGCTCCACCGGCGTCATGGCCTTCGGCGTCGAGACCTATGCGAACTCGCGCCGCATGGAAAAGAGCCTGCGCCTCCAGAACGCGGATCTGCTGACGCAATATAACCTCATCGAAGCCGACCTCGCCCGCCCGAAGGTCAAGGAAGCCGACTTCCGCGGCAAGGAAAAGCATCTGGAATACAAGGCACGCGAAAAGCAGCCGGCCATGCTCTGCACCCTGATCATGACGGAAAACACAGATAGCAAGGGCGTCAAGCGCTACCCCGTCGGCTCGCTGCCCGTCGTCGACCCGGCGACCGGCGACGTCCTCGTCGATGCCCTCGGCCGCCGCTCCTACACGACCTCCATCGCCTACGGCCCGACGGTCGGCAAGAACATAGCGCTCGCCTACCTGCCCGCAGACTATTGCGAAGTCGGCCGCAAGCTGAATGTCGAGTATTTCACCGAAACCTACCCGGTCGAAGTCTTCGGCGTCGGCTACAAGCCGATCTACGACCCGGAGAATCTGAAGCCGCGCAGCTAAGGCGGAGCAGATTACGAATTGCGAAAAGCCCGCGCGGCGATGCGCGGGCTTTTCGTTTTTCCCGACGCTCACTTTGGGCACCGCGCAATCCCCACACACTCCGTCATGCCGGACTTGATCCGGCATCCAGCCAGCGCGCGTCTGCGCGCTGAGAGGACTCTTCATCAAACAGGGAGTCTCTCGCGCGATGGACATCGCGCACTGGATCCCGGATCAAGTCCGGGATGACGGAAGAGAGGTAGCGCCCTCAGTGAAGAGGGAGCAAAAGGCCCCGAAATCAAAGGCGACCAGGCCGGCCCAATTGTCTCTGCGACAAGAGAGCAGTTGTCGCAGACACCATTTCATGTAAGGCCTAGCATACGCGCGGACTGACGCAGACCCGGCGTCAAAGCAATTCCAGCAGAACGACGCAGCGGCTTTGTGCCCGGAACGCGGATAACAACAGACAGAGCATTCGCATGACCCTCACCCCCGCCCTCACCCGTCACCTCAACAATCCCGAACTCTTCTCCGACCTCACCTCCATGAGGTCGCTTGGCCAACCGTCCGTCAGCCGCACATTCCAGGTCTTCAACCCCTCGACCGGCGAGCTGCTGGCCGAACTCCCCGATATGGGCGTCGCCGAAACGAAGGAAGCCATCGACAAGGCATACGTGGCGCAGGCCGAATGGGCGGCGATGACCGCGCGGGCGCGCAGCGATGTGTTGTGGCGCTGGCACCAGCTGATCGTCGATCACACCGACGATCTCGGCGCGATCCTCACCGCCGAAATGGGCAAACCGCTGGCGGAGGCGAAATCGGAAGTCAGCCACGCCGCCGCCTATCTGCAATGGTATGCCGAAGAGGCGAACCGCATCTACGGCGAGACGATTTCCGCGCCCTCGACCGACCGCCGCATGCTGGTGATCAAGCAGCCCATCGGCGTCGTCGGGACGATCACCCCCTGGAACTTCCCCGCCTCCATGGTCGCCCGCAAGATTTCGCCTGCACTCGCCGCCGGCTGCGCCATCGTGCTCAAGCCCGCCGAACAGACCCCGCTGGTTGCCGGCGCCATGTTCGCGCTCGCCGAAAAGGCGGGCTTTCCGGAAGGCGTGCTGAACCTCGTCTACGCTGCCGAAGGCGACGCGGTTGGCCATGAGCTTTGCACCAATACCAAGGTGCGCAAGATCAGCTTCACCGGCTCGACCGAAGTCGGCCGCCTGCTGATGCGCCAATGCGCCGACCAGATCAAGAAAGTCAGCCTCGAACTCGGCGGCAATGCGCCCTTCATCGTCTTCGACGACGCCGACATCGATGCCGCCGTCGATGGCGCGATCCAGGCGAAGTTCCGCAATGCCGGCCAGACCTGCGTCTCGGCCAACCGGCTCTATGTGCAGGCGGGCGTCCATGACGAATTCGCCGAGAAATTCGCCGCCCGCGTCGCCACACTCACCGTCGGCGACGGTTTCACGCCCGACGTCGCCATCGGCCCGCTGATCGACACGCGCGCACTCGCCAAGATCGAACACCATATCGGAGACGCGCTCGCCAAAGGCGGCACGATCCGCTGCGGTGGCGCCCGCATCGACCGCGACGGCACCTTCTTCCAGCCAACCGTGCTCACCGACATCTCGTCTTCCATGCGCGTCGCCCAGGAAGAGACCTTCGGTCCCCTCGCCCCCATCATCCGCTTCGAGGATGCCGATCAGGTGGTGCGCGAAGCCAATGACACGATCTATGGCCTCGCCGCCTATTTCTACGCCTCGAACCTCAAGCGCGTCTGGCGCGTCGCCGAAGCGCTGGAATACGGCATGGTCGGCATCAACACCGGCCGCATGTCTTCCGAAGCCGCCCCCTTCGGCGGTATGAAGCAATCCGGCATCGGACGGGAAGGCTCGCGGCACGGGCTGGAGGATTATCTGGAGATGAAATATCTCTGCATGGGGGGGATTTGAGAGGCGGTGCGCGCCAAAGCCTTGGACCGCATGGCCGCAATGATCCCACTGTGGATGTCAGGCTCGGTGTCCTATGACGGACGAACTTTGAAGCGCACTGTCAACTATCCTCGCGGTCGATTTCATCCATTCTGGCTTCGAAACGTTTCCAGGCGTCCTCAAGTGGGATCGCGCGATCAGAATTTGCCTTATGCGCGTCATAGGCAGGGGCAACTTCCCTTCGCAGCCAGGGTTCCTGCAAAGTTTCACGGTTTTGAGAATTACGAAAATCATCGCGATTCATACTCACCCCCCATACCCCCTGATCACCTTCAAAAACGCCTCCCCATACCGCTCCAGCTTCGCCTGCCCCACGCCCGAGATCGCCAGCAGCGCCTCGTCCGTCGTCGGCCGTTCCGCCGCCATCGCGGTCAGTGTCGTATCCGGAAACACCACATAGGGCGGCACGGAGAGGGATTTGGCGATCGCCATCCGCGTGGCGCGGAGTTCCTCGAAGAGACCCATGTCCGCTTCGGGCAGTGCTGCCCGCGCCTTGGCGGCCGCGGGCGACGCGCCCCTGGCGGACTTGCCCTTGCCCGGACGGTCCTTGCGGAAGAGCACCTGCCGCTCACGCTTGAAGACGGAGCGGGCCTCGGGCTCCAGCTTCAGCGCACCGAAGGCCGCGTGATCGATACGGACGAGGCCGGCGGCGAGCAGCTGGCGGTAGACGGATTGCCATGTCTTGGCGGGAATATCCTTGCCCGCGCCGAAGACCGGCATTTCGGTGTGCCCGAAGCGCAGCGTCCGCTCGTTTTCGACGCCCATCAGCACATCGACCAGATGCCCGGCGCCGAAGCGCTCACCCGTGCGATAGATGGCGGCCAGCGCCTTGATCGCGGCTTCCGTCCCGTCCCAGGTCTCGACCGGCTTCAGGCAGGTGTCGCAATTGCCGCAATGACCGGCATGCGCCTCGCCGAAATGGGCAAGGATCGCCTGCCGCCGGCAACCGGGCGTTTCGCAGATGGCGAGCAGCGCGTTAAGCTTGGCGCGCTCCACGCGCTTGATCTCGTCAGCAGCGCCGCCTTCATCGATCATCCGCCCGCGCTGGATGACATCGGCCATGCCATAGGCCATCCAGACTTCCGACGGCAGGCCGTCGCGCCCCGCGCGCCCCGTCTCCTGATAATAAGCCTCGACTGAGCCCGGCAGATCGAGATGGGCGACATAGCGCACATTCGGCTTGTCGATGCCCATGCCGAAGGCGACGGTTGCGACGAGGCAAAGCCCTTCCTCCTTCAGGAACGCATCCTGGTTGGCGTCGCGCACCGCGCGGTCCATGCCGGCGTGATAACCAAGCGCATTGACACCTTGCGTGTTCAGCCATTCCGCTGTGTCCTCGACCTTGGCGCGCGAGAGGCAATAGACGATGCCGCTCTCGCCCTCATGGCGGGAGAGGAAGCGCAGCAATTGCTGGCGCGGCTGGTCACGCTCGACGATCTCATAGGCGATGTTCGGACGGTCGAAGGACGAGGTGAAAACCTCCGCCTTCTCAAGCCCCAGCCGCTCGATAATGTCCTCGCGCGTATGCGGATCGGCGGTGGCAGTGAGCGCCATGCGCGGCACGCCGGGATAGAGTTCGGCAAGCTTGCCAAGTTCGCGGTATTCAGGGCGGAAATCATGCCCCCATTGCGAGACACAATGCGCCTCGTCGATGGCGAAGAGCGCGATCTTCACGCCGCGCGTCATGTCGGCAAAGCCGGGCGTTGCGGCGCGTTCCGGCGCGACATAGAGAAGATCGAGTTCGCCTCGGGACAACGCCCGCCGCACGGCCGAATACTCATCACCGCTCAGGGATGAGTTGAGCGCCGCAGCCGGCACGCCAAGCTGCTTCAGCGCCTCGACCTGATCGCGCATCAACGCAATCAGCGGCGAGACGACGATGCCCACGCCCTCGCGGCAAATGGCCGGGATCTGGTAGCAGAGCGACTTGCCCGCCCCTGTTGGAAACAGAACGACGGCATCGCCGCCCGAAACGACGGTCGAGACGACCTCGGCCTGACTGCCACGAAAGGCTGGATAGCCATAGACCCGCTTCAGGATGGAAAGCGGGTCTCTTGCGCCGGCAGGTGCTCTAGTCTGTTCGGAAATGTCGCGTGTCATACCCCTTCCATAGCAGCAGAGGCAGCAAAGCGACTAGGGCTGATAGCCATCGCCCTCAGTTCACGATGACCGCTCCACCGGAAATTTTCACGGTCTCCCCGCCACTGAGACCGACACGGTCGCCATTGGGTGCCGTGATGAAGCAGCCCGAGGGGCAGATGCTTTCCGTTGCGCCGGGCGGCAGCGGCACCTTGGAGCGGCTGCCGTTTTCCACGACTTCGATAACGACCGCCTTTTTGTCGCCATTGGTAATGTCGGCGGCGGCGGCCGGCATCACGCCGGCGAGAGATGCAGTGGCAACAAGTGCGATCGTCAGGATCTTCATGAGCGCCTCCTCTCAAACAGAGGACAGGCCCAAAGCCGCCCTCTTGAGAACAGACTATCGCCCTTTTTGGCTGAATGCGACCTGAATGCGGCGTTCAGCCTCAGTTGCCGTGGGAACCACCCCCGCCGCTGTGGCCCTCGCCATCTCCGTCGCCGTCATCGTCATGATGGCTGCCGTCATCGTCTTCATGCCGGTGCCCCAGCCCGCCCATGTTGGTGAAGACCTTGTCCGGATTTCCCTGAAACTTCCCGCGCTGTGAAATCGCGTCGCGCAGGATCGAGGTCACGCCGTCCTCGATCTTCAGATGCAGCTCGCGCTGCGGGAACGGGAACTCGATTCCCTCTTCCTTGAAGCGCTCGAAGATCGCCAGACGGATATTGTTGCGCACCTTCAGGCCGTCGAGTACGTCGGCCAGATGCACCCGGATCTCGAAATTGAGCGCGGATTCGCCGAAGCCCTGGAAGGCGACAACGGGTTCCGGAATTTTCAGCACATTCTCCTGCGCCTGCGCGATCTCCAGCAGGATTTCCATGACGCGGCGCGGATCGGAGCCGTAGCTGACGCCAACGGCAATTTCGACGCGGCCGAGACGGTTCTTGTGGGTCCAGTTACCGACCGAGGCGTTGATGAGCTCGGAGTTCGGCACGATGATCGACAGATGCTGGAACGTCTCGATTTCGGTGGCGCGCACAGAAATGCGCCGCACGAAACCTTCCGTCGTGCCCGTCACCACCCAGTCGCCCACCTTGAATGGGCGCTCGACGAGCAGGATGAGGCCCGATACGAAGTTCGACACGATGTTCTGCAGGCCGAAACCGATACCGAGCGAGAGAGCACCGGCCACGAGCGCGAGGCTGGAAAGGTCGATGCCCGCCGCCGACACGCCGAACAGCGCGGCAATCGCTATCCCCACATAGCCGAAGCCGGTTTTGACCGAGTTGCGCACCCCGCTGTCGAGCTTCGAGCGCGCCAGCACGTTCCCGTCCAGCCAGCCCTGCAGCCACCGGGTGATCCAGAGGCCTGCAAAGAAGAAGGCGACGCCGGCGAGCAGCCCGATGATCGAGAAATGGAACTTGCCGATCGAGATTTCAGTGAAGATCTGCGACACCCAGATCCAGATTTCCGTCAGCTGGAAGCCCCATTGAACCAGCAGCAGCGGCACGCCGATGACGATCGCGATGCCGTAGAAGGCGAAACCGACGGCAAGCCCGATCTGGTCGAGCGTCATTTCCTCCAGCTTGAAGCGACGCTGGCAGTAACGGCCGAAAACCGTATCGCCAAACGCGCCCGGCTTGATGATGGCGCGGCCGGAGAGAAGCCCAAGGAAAGTCGTGACGACGACCGCGCCAGCCATGACGATCTGCGTGGCGGCAAACCGCGCGAGACCCACATAACCGAGAAGCGCGCAGGCAATGAGTGCCAGACCGGCAATGGCGAGCGGAAAGCGAACGATGCGTGGCCACGCCTTGCCTTCCTCGGAACCATCGTCCGGGCGGATGGGCCTGATGAAGGACATGGCAAACATCATGGCGCCCGCAATGATCGAGGAGAAATAGCTCTTCACCACGGTCAGGACGATGTCAGCCCCGAGCACCTTGCTCACGGCGCTCAGGAAGAAGTCGAAGCTGATCACGACGGCGAGCGCCACGATCGTCATCGTCAAGAGCCGCGCCCCCCGGTCGGTCACATGGGCAAGCCGCCAGTTCGGCTCCAGCGGTGCCAGAACCGCCGTGGTCAGCCGGTAGACGAAGAAGATCGCCAGCACGAGCCCCATGAAGGCCCCGAGGATCGGCGCGATGTCGGCGCGCAGCACATTGAAATTGTCGAGCAGGAACAGGCTGAACACGTCGAAGACGAACAGCGCCACCGTCGGCAGGATCGTCGACCAGAAGGCCACCGAAAGCCGGCTCAGATAGGCCGGATTTTCAACGCCAGTGTTGCGCCGGACGAGCGGCGACAGCAGGCGATAGGAAAACATGACGATGACCAGCGCCGCGAGCACCGAGAAGAACAGCGCGCTCATCAACTGGTAGAACTTGAAATTCCAGACGAAACGGAACCAGCTCGACACCGACTGGACGAACGTGGTCTTCTCCTCGCCGAATGCGCGTGCCGCCTCGGAAAGCGTATCCAGATTGACGTCCGTCTTCTTCAGGAGCGTGTTGGTGAAGAGTGTCCGCCGATCTTCGGTAATCTGGTTGGAGAGCTTGCGCGAGGCGATGGAGAGGTTTTCCGCATCGCCCGTCACCGAATTGATGGTGGCGCGCTCGGCGTTCAGCTTCTCGCGCTCGGCCTTGACGGCCGGATCTTCCGCCGTCCCCGCTGCCGGCGGATCGCCCAGCGCCGCCAGCCGCTCCCGGATCTGTGTCAGGCGCGGATTGAACGACACCGAAACGTCGAGGATCGCCTTCGTCAGCCCATCGACCTTGAGCTTCAGATCGGCAAGCTGCTGATCGTCATCCGCCTTGTCATCGACCTGGTCCGTCAGCGCTTTCAGCGTGTTGCCGGCATCGCTCAACTGCTTGCGCGCGACCTCGACCGGGCTCGGCTCAGGAGCCGCCACCGCGTCGGTCTGCTGCGCGGCAGGCGCCGCTGCAGGCTGCGGGTTTTGCGCCAGCGCAGCCGTCAGGGTGCCGAAGGCGATCAGCGCCGCCGCCAGAAGGGCGGCAAAGGGTCGTGAAGCAGTTCCAGAGGTCATCGATACCAAGCTTGCATCTCAAAAAACAAATTTTCAAACCGTCGCTATGTCAGAAGCTGCTGCCGGGCAGCTTGAGGAATTCAATCTCCTCCTCCGTCGAGTCCCGCCCAACGAACTGGTTTCGATGCGGGAAGCGGCCGAAGCGTGCGACGATATCGCGATGCCGCACGGCATAGTCCAGAAGATTGGCGTCGGGAAGATCGGAAAACAGACTTACAGAATATTCCTGGTCCTCAATTTGCTCCGAATGCTCGAAAGGCAGGTAGAAAAACGGCCGTTGCCGCCCATGCACGAGCCGGTCCGCCCCTTCCGCGATCGCCAGCCGCGCCTCGCGCCGCGCAAGTCCGTCTGTCGCAAAGGCCAAAGGTGTGGCGCGAAACATGTTGCGAGGCAGCTGGTCGAGGACGATGACCGCAGCGAGGCGCGATGCCGGATCAGCGCGCCACCCAGGCTCGACAGACCGGGCAAGCGCCAGATGCGTGGCCCGAAACCGGCGCAGGATCTGCTGGTCGAGTGCCGGCGTGGAATTATACCAGTCGCGGTCGGTCAATTCCTCGAACCAGAATGCCAATACCTCTTGCGGCGAAGCGATCCGATCACTCTCGGGCATGTCAATCTTCCTCCGTTGCCGAACCCTCTAAGTCGGGCCTCATCCCATCCCTGAAAAGCCCTCACGGGAAAATCCGTGTATTTTGTGTTCTTCTCACCCAAAACCTTATGCATTTTCAGGACTTTGCCGAGGAAAATGTAAAAGAGCCGGAAAAAATATCGAAACGGCGCTTGCCAACCAGAATGAACCTGTTTATACGGCCCCTCACCGAGACGGCAGCGCCGCTCTCGGGTGTGTGGGTGATTAGCTCAGTTGGTAGAGCAGCTGACTCTTAATCAGCGGGTCCACGGTTCGAGCCCGTGATCACCCACCAAAATTCTTCAATGATTTTAAAATATTCCGCTGATGAGTTCGTACGCTGAATGAGCGTGTTTCGAATGATGAAATCGCACGCCTCGCGCCGGCTCAACGCCCTCAGTGCGAAGAGGGTATGCCGTAGCGATCGGCCAGAAGCCCGGCGATGCGCTTGGCGTCACCGATGAAGCGTGTGCCTTTGAGTTCTCCTGCATCTGCCGGCGCGGCCGCCGCGTCAGCGAAGATGAGGACAGGCAAACCCTGATTCTCCTCACCGATCCTTTCGAAGATCGCCGGACGAGGACGAGCGAAGGGAACGCGGAGCACATCGAGGCGGTCCTTCAGTTCAGGAAAACTTGCCAGAAGCCCTTCCAGCAGGTTGCAATGGGGGCAGTAGTAGAGCCTGTCGTCAGACAGCTTGTCATCGGGAAATCCGGGCTGGATAAGAATGAGAAGATCACGGGACGTGGAACGCCTCAGAATTGGACACGGTCTTTGAACTGAAGAAACTCAGGCGGCTAGCGCTGCACTGCGCCAGCCGAGCTCGGGTGCGACCTTTCCGGCGAAATCGTCGAGGATCTGCACATAGTCCTCCTCCTCCAGATCGTAGGGAAGTTCCAGACGCAGTTCGCTGACGAGCGGCAGAATCGGGTCGTTCAGAAGGCTCTCGAAAATCTGATCGGAGCTGCCGACGAGGTCGGGAGCAAATGGTGTCCGGCGTTCGCCTTGCGGTGCCAGTGTTCGCGCGTGGCGCGCTGCTGCAAAGGCGGCATCTTTCTGCCGGGCCGCAGCACCTGCGCCATCCGTCGGCACGATGACGCGGCCGGCGGCCGTGCGGTATCGCTCGAACGCGTCAATGCTGCCCGGTCGCTGGGCGCGAACCGCCTTCAGCTGTTCTTGCAGGTGGTTCTTCCGAATGCGCTCCCGGAAATCCTGACGGGCATCCGGATCGCCTTTGGCATCGGCGGGGTGCGGAACAAGAGATGATGGTTTTTCAGCGCAAGCGGCCCGCGCCGCCGCCGCTCAATCGAGTGCGGCTATGATGACGCAAAGACATCCGGAGGTCGACCTCACGGTTCCATGCGTCGATCCCTTTCGGGCCAGATGGTAATCGCCGATGCGCAATTGCGTCTCGCCAAACCAGATGTCGCCCGAAATGACGTAGCATTCCTCGTCATCGTCATGGGTGTGGTTGTCGGCCACAGCGCCGGGCTCAAGCTCAAGCAGATATGTCTGGCGTCGGATGGCGGGAATGGTGTGCAGCACCTTGATGCGCGCGCCCGGCGACAGGTCGACCCAGATCCCCTCCTCGGCTCGCGACACAAAGCATTGCGGCGCTTCGGCCTCAACTGCGTCGATGCGCGCTTCGAGCCGGCTGAAGAAATCGTCCGCGACATCCTCGGCCGGCAGTTTCAGGGCGAGCGTTGCCAGCATCTCTTCGGTGCGGGAAACCTCTGCCGCGAAGACCCTGTCGCGCTCCATGACCGCTCCGGCGTGGGAATATTCGCCGCCGGACAGAAGGCCGATGGCATAATCACGCGCGGTCACAAGCTTCGCATCGTCGTCGGTGTTGATCATCCCATGCATTCCCTCAGATCGATAATGCCGCGGTGGACCCAGGTTTTGACCGTGCCCAGCGGCCTGTTCAGGCTGAGCGCCAGCTGATCATACGTCAAACCTTTCAGATACGCCAATACGACCGCGTCCCGATATTCGGATCGCAACAATTTCAGACAGCCCTCAAGCTGGTCGGCTCCGAGTGGTTCCAGCTGCGGCACGTCTGCGGCCAGCGAATTCTTCAGGGCCTCGTCGTCATCAAGTGACTGAATGAGCGGGCTTGCACGACGCAATTCGTCAATGGCAAGGCGACGGGTCACGGTTGCCATCCACATCATAGCGCTGCCCCTTTGCGGATCGAAGCGCGCGGCGTTCTGCCAGATCTTCACAAAGGCTTCCTGCAGGATTTCCTCCCGGCGTGCCCTGTTGGAAATCATGGGGCGGAGCACCCCGTTCAGTCGCGATGCTGTCAGCTTGTAGAGCTGCCGGAAGGCCGCACGGTCTCCCGTTGCCACATCGGCAAGACAGGAGTCGAGATCTGACCCGTTCATCGTGGCCGGCTTTTTTTCTTGAACAATTTCCATGACACGTGGCCCAGCCAGAGTTGGTGGCGCATCTATGGCAAGGCACGAACGAAAGAGGCAACGCCTGTTCCGATCCGCGTGCACAATTGTAAATTGTCAAAAATGGGAAATCTGGGCGACCTCTTTTGCAAGCGGCACGCGAGGCACCCCTAATATCCAATCGGAAAATTTTCAAAAAAAATCGCGCGGCTTTGAAACTTTCGGATCGAACCCCCGTATATCTCCATGAAGGCTGATGGATTTTATATAAAAATCTCCTTCAAGAACCGAATTAAAAACAAACTAACCGCTCGTGGAGACTATAATGTCATTTTTCCGTAATATTTCCCTTTCGTCAATCGCTGCAGTCATGACGCTTTCCGCCGGCGTTGCTTTTGCAAACCCGGATGTTGGCGGTGCGCCGATGTACGAAAACAAGAACATCGTCGAGAATGCTGTGAATTCCAAGGACCACACGACGCTGGTCGCCGCCGTAAAGGCTGCCGGTCTGGTCGATACGCTGATGACCCCCGGTCCGTTCACGGTCTTCGCTCCGGTCAATGCTGCATTCGAAAAGCTGCCGGCCGGCACGGTCGATACGCTGCTGAAGCCGGAAAACAAGGCCAAGCTGACGGCTGTGCTGACCTATCACGTCGTTGCGGGCAAGCATTCGGCCGAAGAGCTGATGAAGGATGCCAAGGAGCATGGCGGCAAGACCACGCTGACGACCGTTCAGGGCGAGAAGCTCACGATCGTAGAAAAGGGCCGCAAGCTTGAAGTCGAGGACGCCAATGGCGGCATCGGCATGATCACCATCGCCGACGTGAACCAGTCGAACGGCGTCATCCATGTGATCGATAAGGTCCTGCTGCCGAAGTAACACCATTCGGCAGGAATTCGGTGCGGGCATCTGCCCGCACCATTTTTCTTATGGGGAGATCGCCATGGGGACGCCGCGCGTCATTCATCCGCTTTTTGTCCGGATCACGCATTGGATCAACGCGGTGGCAATCCTCGTGATGATCCTCAGCGGCTGGGCCATCTACAATGCCAGCCCGATTTTCGACTTCAGTTTTCCGCCTGCCCTGACCCTTGGCGGAGGATTTATTGGTGCGCTGCGGCTGCATTTTGCGGCCATGTGGCTGCTCGCAGCCAATGCAATTCTGATGATCGGCTATGGCCTCGCGTCTGGACGCTACCGCGCCAAGCTGCTGCCGATCCGGATCCGGGACATTATTGATGACGGGCGAGCCGCACTGACCGGCCGTTTGAGCCATGTCGATCTCAGTCAGTACAATGGCGTGCAGAAGGCTATGTATGCGGCAGTTCTCGTCGCCATCGTCGGTGCGATCATCACCGGGCTTGCACTGTGGAAGCCGGTCCAGTTCCAGTTCCTGGCGCGGCTTCTGGGGGATTTCGACACAGTCCGCGTGCTGCATTTCCTTGCCATGTCGGGGATCGCTCTGTTCATCCTTGTCCATGTCACCATGGCACTTCTCGTACCACGCTCGCTGCTCGCCATTCTCAGGGGCCGACCATGACAAAGCGAATTTTTCACCCGGACACCCATATCATCCTCGACGAAGCGGCAAAGCGTGTCAGTCCGTGGAGCCGCCGAAACTTCCTGCGCAACGCGCTCGGTCTTGGCACGCTGACGATGCTGAGCGGCTGCGATGTCGTGGATGGCGTTTCAGCCGAAAGCATGCTGTCGAACATGTCGGACTTCAATGATCGCGTTCAGGCCTGGCTGTTCAATCCGCAGCGCCTGGCACGCGAATATCCCGAAAGCGCGATCACGCGGCCATTTCCGTTCAACAGCTTCTATGTCCCGAACACACCGGATAAGGCTCCGGACATCAATCTCGACGAATGGGCGCTCAATGTCAGCGGAAGCGTCGAGAAGACGGATGACTGGAAGTTCGCCGATCTTCAGCGGCTGCCGCAATTCACCCAGATCACGCGCCACATCTGCATCGAGGGCTGGAGCGCGATCGGCAAGTTCACCGGCATCCGCTTTTCCGATTTCCTGAAGGCTGTCGGGGCGGATATGTCGGCCAAATATGTCACCTTCCGCTGCGACGATCGCTATGTCACCAGCATTGACATGGCCTCCGCCCTGCATCCGCAGACGCAGCTGACCCTCGGCTTCGACGGCGGGGCGCTGCCGCGCGAACACGGTTTCCCGCTGAAGCTCAGGATCCCGACCAAGCTTGGGTTCAAGAACCCGAAGCATATCGGCGAGATCGAGATCGGGAACGACTATACCGGAGGCTATTGGGAAACCTATGGGTACAACTGGTTCAGCGGCCTGTAGTAGACAGGCATGCGAGAACCACTCGCCTCTCCCCCGCAAAAAGGTCGGCCGGTTGCGCTGGCGGACCTTCCGGTCTGGCGACCCTAGAGTTCCAGCACACCCGAGGCGACGCGAACGGCCTGCCCGCCGATCCGCGCACGCGAAATTTCCCCCGCCGTCACATCCATGTGCAGGTGGATCTTCGAGGCGCGTCCCATCTCCACCCCTTGCGCGATCACAAAGGCATGATGCCCGTCCGGCAGCTTGTCATTTGCGTGGATGACGCCGGAAAGACCCGCCGCTGCGGCCCCCGTTGCCGGATCTTCGGCAATGCCCATGTCGGGCGAAAACATCCGGGCCTGGAAGTGGGTGCCGTTGACGCTGCGGCAATAGACGTAGGCCGAAACGAGGTGTCCGCCGGTGAAGGGAGCGACGCGCTCCCAGAGCGCCGGATCGAAATCCACTTCTCCCAAGGTCGCCGCATCCTTCACCGGAACGAAGAGAAACGGCACGCCCGCCGACCATACGCTCGGATAGTGGTTCTCGAAGCCGACATGCTTCACGCTGATGGACAGGGCATCTGCAATCCCCTGCCGCTCCAGCGCGTTCTCGAGCTTGTAATGCGTGGACTTGGTCGGCAGATCGAATTCGGCAAAGGAGGCACCCGTCTCGGCAAGACGCACGGCGCAACGCACGGGCCCGACCTTCTCTTCCAGCACGCAGACCTGATCGATCGCCTGGCCCATCCCTGCCCGCTCGGCCAGCGCAATCGCCGTCCCGACTGTCGGATGGCCAGCAAAGGGCAGTTCGCGGCCGGGTGTGAAAATCCTGAGCCGCGCCGTGTGCGCGGGATTTTCAGAGGCAAAGACGAAGACAGTTTCAGACAGGTTGAACTCGGCCGCAATGGCCTGCATTGCCTCGTCAGAAAGGCCCTCGGCCTCCAGAACAACCGCGAGCGGATTGCCTTTCAGCCGCTCCTCGGTGAACACGTCGTAGAGCACATAGGGGCGCGCCATGTTCCAGTCTCCTTACAAGATGCCGTTGATCGGCGAGTCGCTTGAGAAAATCCTATCGATTATCGGCGGCATGAAGGCGGGATAATTTCGCCCCTCCCGGCTTTTGTCGCGAATGATCACGGGACCGGCAATTTCCTGCTCGTGGTCGGTCTCCATATGGTGCCGTACCAGCGCACAGGCTTCCTCTGCGTCATAGGGCAGACGGAATATCCTGAACAGTGTGACGGCACGCATCACCCGCACACCGAGATAGCCGCCGACGGGCGTCGCCGCGGAAAGATCGATGCCCGTCTCTTCGGCCACTTCCCGCAGCATGTTGGCGTCCAGATCGACCTTGCCATCGACAACGTCATGGGCGTCGAGCGAACCGGCCGCGCAATAGATGCGCCCGGCATTCGCCGTCTTCGCCGACATCTCGATGGCAAGGATTGCGCCGTCGCGGGTGATCGGCACGGCGATCGGAAAGAGATGCTCGGCGACAGGCCGCTCCTGCTGCTTGCGCCACCAGAGCATGGTGGCAAACGGCGTCAAATGGCCCGTGGCGACCAGCCGGCCGGCCGCATCAATGCGAATATCGCGGTGGATCAGCATTTCGCCGTTGAAAAGCGCCGGATTGGCTTCATGTTCGTCAAGCCAGTTCGCCTCGATCTCTTCGCGCTTCTGATGGTAGAGCGGATGCGGCCCGGCGGCGACACTGATGTTGTAGCCGGAGAGATCAAACAGCGTCCCCTCTTCCGGCCAGACAAAATCCTGCATCGATGTCTTCATGCCAGCACATCCAGTTCGATGACGACCGGACAATGGTCGGAGGATTTCGGCCGGTCCCAGCCGACGCGCGGATAGCGCTCCACCGCCTGCCCCGGCGGAAAAATGGTGCGATAGGGTTGCCCGGCCCGGATGATCTCGGGAACGCTTGTCCCGTTGAGTTCGGCCAGATGCGGCGACAGCCAGATATAGTCGAGTTGGCTCAGGTGTCGTTCCGCCGGCCCGCGCTGGTGAAAATGCGTCCAGCGATCGTCCACGGGCCGCCGCGCCACGACGTTCTCGACAAGCCCGTCAGCGGAAAGAATATCCACGACGCTTCCCGGCTCCCGGACAGGCGTGAATGTGAAGCCCCTGCGCTTGTCGCCCGCGACCTCGAGCTTTTCGCCATAATCGTTCATGTCTCCGCAGATCGCGTAATTGGCGCGGTTGCCCGGTCCGGCGCCGAAGCGTCGCGACACGATCTCGCGCACCGCGAGCGCCTCGGCATGCCGAACGGGCACAGAGGATGCGCGCCCGTCGAGCCCGTTACGCCCGCCATTCATCGACTT
Organism: Limnomicrobium aquaticum; assembly: GCF_040545545.1. Classification (NCBI taxonomy): domain Bacteria; kingdom Pseudomonadati; phylum Pseudomonadota; class Alphaproteobacteria; order Hyphomicrobiales; family Rhizobiaceae; genus Limnomicrobium; species Limnomicrobium aquaticum. The sequence goes on along the minus strand of NZ_JBEPMB010000001.1, from coordinate 547,310 downwards.
GAAATGCACGACATAGACCGTGAATGGCACGCCGCCGATCTTGAGATCCGCCTCCAGACAATCGCGCTTGAAGATACGGTCCTGCGGCTTGTAGTCGAGTGCGGCAAGTTCGGGCGTGAAGAGATCGAGATCGGCGTAGGCCAGCCGCGCGTGGCTCCTGATGTCGGTGAGCTCGATGGGAGCGCCGGAGCGTGTCGTGTCGCGCATCATCAGCGCCACGTCGATGCCGCGTGAATCATTGCCTTCCATCAGATATTTCTGCCGGTAGCCCTCGCCGATCATGCGGTAGAGATAGCCGTATTCGAAAGCCTTGAGTGCCTCGATATTATCAACCTCCTGCAGGCAGAGGATATCGGCATCCATGTCCGCAATCGCAAGCGCTGTCAGCTGGCGCGTGTCGTCGGTGGAGGCTATCAGCCGCGCTTCTTCCAGCCGCTGGAACTCGGCTTCGCTGCGGATGTCGAAGAGCCGTAGCGCCCTATCCTGCCGGAGTTCATTGCGAAAGCCACTGAAATCGAACCGCGAGAGCAGGTTCTCAATATTGAAAGTTCCAAGCCTGACGCTCATCGCTTAACCCTTGCCGATTCTTCGGCAAGGTAGCCAATGGCGGCGCGTTTTCAAAGCGCCGCTGGAGCCGGAACCGGCTTTTGTTCAGCGCGGGCCTGTGCTCGTGCCTTCGTCCACTGGCGAACCTTCTTCTCCGCCGGAACCTCGATATAACGGTAGGTGAAATGGCTGACCAGGACGACGAAACCCATGACCGCAAAGGCCAGGATGTTCATGTAAAGCGGATCCATCACGACAAGTTTGGTCGGCAGCCCGCGGAATATTTGCGTTTCGACCAGCGGCATGCCCGTCAGCTTCTGGATCAACTCGGCCACATTGACCACCCGCAGCAGGATGAAGGCGTGGATCATGTAGATCGACAGCGAAATCGTGCCGAGATAGACAATGGCCTTGTGGCTGAGAAGCCGCGACAGCCCACCCTTCTGAAGGGCGAAGATCAGAATGAACGGCGTGAAGGCCAGCGTCATGACAACCGCATAGGGCGTCGTTCCGACGGTGAACGGTAGCACGAAGATCAGGGATGCAGCAGCGATCTCCAGCACCGTCCAGACCGGGACCGAAAGCTTATCCTCAAGCTGTGCGGATTTGATCCGGGCATAGACGTAATAGGTCAGCGCGCCGCCGCAGAAGCCGTAGATCGAGCGCAGGATGCCATAATGATAGGTCTCATGCATCGGATAGGGCGAGAGGCTCGCGAGCAGCACCGGGGCAACCATGAAGCCGATCACCGCGAATGGCAGGAAGCGCTTCCCCGGAAGCAGCAGAGACAGGGCAAACAGTATATAGGTCGCCCACTCCGTCGAGAGGCTCCAGCTCGGATAGTTCCAGCCTGCGACATCATGAAGCCCGAGGCTGTGAACCAGAAACAGGTTGGACCAGAAGGAGGGAACCGTGTTGCCACCCGAGAACGGCGGACGATCGACATAGCCGGACTTGTGGCCCGCATAGACGAGCAGCAGCTCGAACAGAAGGAACATCATCAGCATGACGAAGTGGATGGGATAGATGCGTCCGAGCCGTTCCAGCAGGAAGCGCCCGGCGCCATAGCCGTTGGCAAGCTTGGTCTCGTAATTCGAGACGATCACGAAGCCGCTGAACAGGAAAAAGACGTCAACGATTGCGGAGCCGCCCTCGTAGAAGCTCGTATCCATCAGGATCACATGCCCCGGAAAATGGGCAAGTACGACAAAAAGCGCGAGAACCCCGCGCCATCCATCCAAAGCCGTCAACCGCATCCCTGTTCGCCCCTTGGCTGCACGAGAGCCCTCATTGAGCCTCGTGACATTCTTATTGGAGCGGCCGGACGCCGCTCGCCTTGGGGCAAACTCTAACGCTATGCGCGTTGAAATTTGATGAGCGGAAGTGGTTAACCCGCCATTTCACTCTTGATAAGTGTGCCAAGCCGGGAAATGCCGGTCTCGATAGCGTCATCCGAAGCGCAGGAGAACGACAGACGGATCGTGTTCTCGCCCGTTCCGTCCGCATGGAAAGCCTTGCCCGGCACGAAGGCGATACGATGGTCGCGAACCGCTTTCGCCAGCAGCGAAGCACCGTCGAAGCCCTTGGGCAACGTGACCCACACGAACATCCCGCCTTCTGGCTTCGTCCATTCGACGCCAACCGGCATGTATTTCGTCATCGCTTCCAGCATGCGGTCGCGGCGGTGGCTATAGGTCTTGCGGATCTTCTCGACCTGGGCGTCGAAGATCTTATGCGCGACCTTGCCCATGACGACCTGGTTGACCGTCGAGGAATGCAGGTCGGAGGCCTGCTTGACCAGGACGAGCTTGCGAATGACGTCCTGCGCGGCAACGATGTAACCGAGGCGAAGGCCGGGTGCGAGCGTCTTGGAGAAGGAGCCGCAATAGAGCGTGCGCGTCTTGTCGATATCGCCGCCATTGCGCTCGATGTCGAGCGCAAGGATCGGCTTGACCGTCTCGCCGCTGTAGCGAAGCTGCTGATAGGCCGCATCTTCGACGACCGCAATGTCCAATGCTTCAGCGAGGTTCAGAATGTTCTCGCGGCCCGCGCGCGGGATCGTTTCACCCGACGGGTTTGAGAATTCCGGTACGCAGTAGGCGAACTTGACGCGACCGCCGCCCTGCGCCGCCTTCTCCGCATAGGTCGAAGGCTCTCGATTGGTCATCGGGTCGAGCTTGTCGTAGTTAGGCTCATAGGCGTTGAACGCGCCGAGCGCACCCATATACGTCGGCCAGGTGACGAGCGCCGTATCCTTCGGCGACAGCAAGACCTTGCCGATGTAGTCGAGACCCTGCTGGGAGCCCGAGACGATGAAGATATTGTCCGGCGCGCAGGGAATGCCCAGCTTGCCCATCTCGCCGACCAGCCATTCCCGCAGCGGCTTGTAGCCTTCGGAAACCGAATATTGCAGCGCCGGCACCGCGTCCGGCCCGGTCAGAACCTCGGCATAGGCCTTGGAAAACTCTTCCGCCGGAAACAGGGCCGCATCGGGAATGCCGCCGGCAAAGGAAATGATGTCGGGCTGCTCGAGGAGTTTCAAAAGCTCGCGGATTTCGGACGCCTTCATGCGGCTCGCGCGTGAAGCGAAGATCTTTTCCCATTCCATGGTGGTTCATCCCGTCGATTTGTTATGCACCAAGGTAACCATGATGCGCAGTTTATGTCAACAATGCTGACCTATTTAAATAGTCGGCCTTAGCGAATCTTAAGACTGTGAACCTAATCTCAGGCCGACCCGTCGCCAATGCCCCTGCCCCGCCCTTCCATGAAGGGCCAACACCGCTCAGTCAGATGTCCGATCGCTTGCGCACATTGTCCAACCTGCCGCCCTTACCGCAAACCGCTCGGGCGCTTCTGGCGGCCTTTCCACTGGTTGCTCTTGGCGCGCTTCTCTATGGCGCCTGGAACCTCGGCCCCTGGTTCGACGAATTCTGGAGCCGCTATTTCGCCGACCCTTCGGTAGACCTTCGTGCGGCCTTCGAGACAAAATGGGCGCTCGACGTTCATCCGCCGCTCTTTTCGTTCCTCGCCTGGGGCGCAGGCAATCTCGGCCTGCCACGCACGCTCGAGGCGGGGCGCATGCTCAACCTGATACCGCTCTTTGCATCAGCCATATTTCTGGTTGCCTTCTGGCGGCTGAACCGCAAGGAGGGGCCGTTTCTGGCGACATTTCTGCCGGCGGCCGTAGCGCTTGTCCAGTTCCTGGCTGTGTTTGCCGAGTTTCGGTCCTATTTCGCAGGCTTTGCCGCCTTCATCGTCCTGCTGGTCTGCCTCAAGCGGCTGGACCGGCAATCCGAAGAACCGCTGGACGGTCAAAATCGAGTCTTCGTCTGGTCGGGACAGGTGACAAGCCTGTTTTTCTGCCTGAACCTTCATTTCGTCTTTGCCCTGCTGGCCATTGCCCTGGTGGGCACGTTCGCCATCGGGGCACTGGTGCGCGGCGACCGCCGGCTGTTCGTTGCCCATTTCCTCAGCGGCTTTATCTGCTGCCTGCCGCTGGCGGCGACGACTCTCCTGCAATGGACCTATCTGTCTTCGATCTCCAAGGACTTCTGGCTCAAGACGACGCCCGTCGCAGCGCTCGGAATACTCATGCAATCCGTTCTGTCGCCCGTCGCCCAGAGCACGATCATGAGCCTCGCCTGGCTCGGCGCGCTCGGCCTCCGCGTCATCTCCAGAGAGAACAACAGGGCAGACGATCGCTACGCCGCCGTCCTCGCCGCCTCATTGATCGCCGCAGCAGCCATCATTTTCGCCTACACGGCTGTCACCGGAGCACTGACGGGACGCTATCTCATCCCCGTCTGCATGATCGTCGTGGCCGGAATGGCCGCCGTGACTGCCAAAACCGTGAGCATTCACGCTCTCATGCGGGCGCTCTTCCTCCTCGCCTGCATGGCCGCGATCGTGCAGACTGCACTGGAGGCAGCGCGCGAACCACAATGGAACGAAGCGGCAAGTTTTGTTGCCGAGAGGCAGAAGGCCTGCCCCGGCGCCCGCATAGTCCCCATGCGGGCCACGCTTCAGGATGGAACCGCCAATGTCGAGGCGAATTACACCATGGCCTACGCCTATCTGGCAGACCGATGGCACATGACCGTCGGTCCGCTCGACACAATGCCTGTAGCCCCGCGCGATCCCGCCTGCCCCGATTATTTCTGGGCCGACAACCAGTTTGCGGGCAAGCGGCCGGAACCGGTCTTGCAGGCGGAACTACTGCGCCGCTTCCCCCAGATCGACGGCTGCACCATCCAGACTCACATCTTCAGATCCGATGCAGCGGTCTTTGAGGTGTCCGGCGATCCCCCTCGATGCAAACGCTGATCTCGCCCCATAGAAACTGCACAAAGTTTCCCGGCAAAATCAGAGTTGATGCAGCCTGAGCACACGCCCGGTAACGCTCAAATGCGAATACGCAAATATCTCCGTTGCAAAGCATGGCGGGCTCCTTATCGTCCCACGAGGAGACGCTGACGATGGACGATTTCACAGTGGCAGTGGAAGATTTGGCACCCGCAACGGAAACGCCTCTTGATCGCCCGATATGGGCAGCTCTCTCAGGTCCGCAAATGGGCCTCTCGATCGGCACGGACCGCGCGCGCGCCTATCCTGCCGAAATTGGCCCGCTCGCTGCCGTTTGCAACGACACGCCGGAGGCGCTCGCCGACCTCGCACGCCTTGTCGCAGCGCGGCAAACGCTCGTTCTCCTGCAGGCGGGCAAGCCTCCTGTTCCCCAAGGTTGCAGGGTGGAAATGACGGCCGATGCCGTCCAGATGATTGCAACTGGCAGCACGGATTTGCCAGATTCAGGCCCAGGTCCCAGCGAAATCGTCGCTCTTCGAGATGAAGACGCAGCGGAAATGCTGGCCCTTGCCAAACTGACTGCGCCCGGCCCCTTTGCCGCACGCACCCACACGCTCGGTCAGTTTTACGGTATTCGCATCGACGGACGTCTGGCCGCCATGGCAGGTCAACGCATGCGCTTTGCGGGCTACGGCGAGATGTCTGGCGTTTGCACCCATCCTGATTTTCGCGGCCTGGGTCTGGCAATGCACCTGAGCGCAAAAGTCATCAACATCATACGGGGACGCGGCGAGCAACCGTTCCTTCACGTCCGAGCCCGGAATACCAACGCCATAAGGGTCTACGAACGGCTCGGCTTCACGATCAGGCAAGCCTTCACTGTCATGCAACTGGTCCCCGAAAACAAACAAGGCGGCGCCGAAGCACCGCCTTGGTAATACAATTGTTCTTGCCGATCCCCGCATCGCCGAAGGCGTGCGCCCAGATGACCGGGATCGGCAAGCCTCTTAGTTGCGGGCCTTGTCGGCCAGCTTGTTCTTGCCGATCCCCGCATCGCCGAAGGCGTGCAATCAAGATGACCGGGATCGGCAAGCCAATGTTAGTTGCGAGCCTTGTCGACCAGCTTGTTCTTGCCGATCCAGGGCATCATGGCGCGGAGCTTTTCGCCGACTTGTTCGATCGGATGCTCGTCGTTGAGGCGGCGGGTTGCCTTGAAGCGGGCAGCGCCCGAATGCCATTCCTGCATCCACTCGGAGGTGAACTTGCCGGACTGGATGTCCTTGAGGACGCGCTTCATTTCGGCCTTCGTTTCAGCCGTGATGATGCGCGGACCCGTGGCGTATTCGCCCCACTCGGCCGTGTTGGAGATCGAGTAGTTCATGTTGGCGATGCCGCCTTCATAGATCAGGTCGACGATGAGCTTCACTTCGTGCAGGCACTCGAAATAGGCCATTTCCGGAGCGTAACCAGCTTCGGTCAGAGTTTCGAAGCCGGCGCGGATCAGTTCGACGAGACCGCCGCACAGCACGACCTGTTCGCCGAAGAGGTCGGTTTCGCATTCTTCGCGGAAGTTGGTTTCGATGATGCCCGAACGGCCGCCGCCGACGCCGCATGCGTAGGAGAGTGCGAGTTCAAGCGCATTGCCCGAAGCATTGTGGTGAACGGCAACCAGGCACGGCACGCCGCCGCCCTTCTGGTATTCGCCGCGAACCGTGTGGCCGGGGCCCTTCGGTGCGATCATGACGACATCGACGGTCTTCTTCGGCTCGATGAGGCCGAAGTGAACGTTGAGGCCGTGCGCGAAGGCAATCGCTGCACCGTCGCGGATGTTCGGCGCGATGTCGGCCTTGTAGATACCGGCCTGCAGTTCGTCCGGCGTTGCCATCATGAGAAGGTCGGCCCAGGCAGCAGCTTCGGCCACCGTCATGACCTTGAAGCCATCCGCTTCAGCCTTGGCTGCCGTCGGCGAGCCGGCCTTGAGCGCGATTGCGACATTCTGAGCGCCGGAATCCTTCAGGTTCAGCGCATGGGCGCGGCCCTGCGAACCGTAACCGACGATGACAACTTTCTTGGACTTGATGAGGTTGAGATCGGCATCCCGATCGTAATAAACGCGCATGTCTGGTTCCTTCCCTTGATGAATGCGTCTGTCTGTTGCGGCAAGAATTCACGCATGCCTGATGCGCGGCTCTTCCCATTTGTTCGCGGCTCCGTAAAGGCGCAGGAAGGCGTCAATCGCCCGCTCCGCCCTGGACCCGAGTTCCTTGCGCGCCGTCTCCGGGGAAACGCCCAGCAACATGCGCACATGAAGATCGCTGACGGCCAGACCGTATAATGTCTCGTAGGCCTCGCCGCCATCGGAAAAATCGAGAAGTCCCGAACGCCGTCCGGCTTCCAGCAGCGCCATCGCGCGCTTGCCGATCGGCCCCCGCCCGCGCTCCAGCATCAGCCGCCCGAGCTTGCCGCCGCCAGCACCCGCCTGCCCAATCGAAAGGCGGTTGAGCGCCAGCGACACCTCACCCGACAGAACTTCGTCCAGATCGCGAATGAAGGTCAGCAAATGCGCGCGCAGTTCCTCACGCGTCAGCTTGCTGCCGGTAGGCTCATAGGTGCGGACCTTGGACGCCTGATAGGCGATCATCGCGGCCAGCAGTCCGTCGCGGTCGCCAAACCACTTATAGAGGCTTTCCTTGGAGCAATTGGCTGCACGCGCCACGCCGGCCGTCGTCAAAGCCTTCTCGCCACCCTCGACAAGAAGGCGCAATGCCTCTTCCAGAACGGCGCTCTGGCGCGGGGAAAACTGGTCCTGCTCCGGCTTGCTCATGTCCAACCTCATCTAGTACCGTACGGTACGGTTCTTCTCTAGATGAGCTTTGTGAGGATTTCAAGGAAAAAATCAGAGCCGCACAACGCCAGCAATTTATTTGACTCAGTCCACTAATTAGATCACGCTCGAAACATTCCTCTAACAGACTCCACCGGAGACCCAGATGCCTTCAGTGAGAACGACAGACGCCGTTCGTGCGTTCAGCCGCTTCTACACCGCCCGCCTCGGTGTCGTTGGTCCGACCTATCTCGGAACGAACTATACATTGAGCGACGCGCGGGTGATCTTCGAACTCCACACGCGCGAAAAGACCCGAGCGGCCGATCTGGTCCGCGACTTGTCCATCGACCCGGCCTATCTCAGCCGGATCGTCTCCCGTTTCGCAAGCGACGGTCTCCTCGAAGCAAGCCCTGACCCGGACGACCGTCGCAGCAGGCTGCTCGCGCTGACGGCTTCCGGAATGAAGGAGGCGGAACGTCTCACCGCCCTTTCGCGCAACGAAGTGGGAGCGATGCTTGACGGCCTGTCAGCCGCGGAAGCGGCGGCTCTTGAAACGGCACTGAACACGGTCGAGCGCTATCTTTCACCGAGGGACCGGAACAAGTCCGCTTACACGCTGAGAGGTCATCGGGCCGGCGACATGGGCTGGATCGTCGAATCTCAGGCTGCGTTCTATGTGCGCGAATACGGCTGGAACGACCGTTTCGAGTCCATGGTCGCCGGGCTCGCCGGCAGCTTGCTGGCCGACTTCAACGCCGCGCGCGAGCGCGTCTGGATCGCCGAACGCGACGGCGCGCGTATCGGCTCCATCGTTCTGGCAGATGGAGGCGAGCAGGTCGGCAAGCTGCGCCTGCTCTATGTGGACGAGGCCGCGCGGTGTCTGGGCCTCGGCAGCCGGCTTGTTGATGAATGCATCGCCTTCGCCATCTCCGTCGGCTATCGGAAGATCAGTCTCTGGACCAATGATAACCTCACGGCCGCCCGCAGCCTGTATGCGCGAAAAGGCTTCACGGTGACGGACCGGGCGGCGCATACGATGTTCGGGCCGCAGCTAATCGGCGAAACCTGGGAACTCAACCTTTCTGGGAACAGCATTGCAGCGTCTTGATCGGCCAGCGACTTTGTGATCGAAAATTGTCCATCCGCGCAGACATCGCGCGGCTTGCGAGGATTTTTCATGAAGACGCTGCTGATTTCCGGGTTTATCGCTGCCACCTGCCTGATCTCCACCGAGACATTCGCCGGCGGACCATTGACGCGCTGTGGCTGGGTTTCCAATCCAACACCCGGCAACTGGTATCTTTCCGACGGCGATGGAGACTGGACGCTGGCCACGGAGGGCAGCGACGAAGAGGCCGTGGGCATGGACCTCATCGGCGATATCAGCGCCGGCGATTACGTAGCCACGAATGGCGCGCATGGCTATGCCTGCGGCTGCATGCAGGTGCGCGACGACCCGTCCAGCATGCGCATTCTCGAGGTTTTCAGTTTCCGTCAGTCGCGCATCTCCAAATGCGCCAGGGATCCGAACCTGCCGTCTCCGAACTGATTTCAACACACTGAAAACCGATCGCTTCAAAATGAAACAGGTCTTTCTAATATTGTGAGACAAGTTGAAAAACTTCCTTATAGATTTGGGAGTAAGCCAGTCCCGTTGTTTGGCACCCGAGGTCGGCCTCGCGTGTCGGAACAGATCGATTGAGGCACTCGTTTGACAACAGCAACCCTCCTGCTCGCAGTGATGCTCGCGCTCGGTTTGATCGCCTGCGCAGCCGCATTCCGGTCGCCTCGTGCACCGGGCAAGCATGCGTTCATTCTTGCTGTCGTGTGTGCTCTCTGGTGGACGGCGATGGTGCTGCTTCGCTTCGGCGCAACCAGCTTGCCGGACAAGGTGATGTTCAGCGAACTGGCCTGGTTCGGCATCGTCGGGGCGCCGATGTTCTGGGCCGCCGGCATCCTGAGTTATTCGGGCTTTCGCAGGCTGGGAACATTGCAGGCCCTTGTGGCAATTGCATGCTATTCCGCCCTGGCCGGCCTTGCGGCGCTCACCAATGACCGGCATCACGCTCTCTACACGGGCATCGTCAATGTCCAGCGCCCGACATTCTCTCATGGCTGGCTTTTTCATATCCTGCTGACGGTCACTTACGTCTTCATGATCTGGGCATGTGTCACCGCCGCAAGCCGCCTGCAGCTGTCACAGGCGATCCACCGCCGTCAACTCCTGGGTCTTGTCGCGGCCATGCTTCTGCCATGGGTCGCCAATTTCGCTTTCGTCTTCTTTGAATTCCGCATCTTCAACGACGATCCGACACCCTTTGCCTTCAGCCTCACCTCGCTGGCCATGCTGATGATGCAGGAGCATGGGAAACTTTTCGTCGCCCCGCCCATCGCACGCGACGTCATCTTCAACGTTTTGCCCGATCCCGTGATCGTGGTCGATGGCGACGCGCGTGTTCTGGAGGCCAACCCTGCGGCCTGGACCTTGCCCGGACTGGCGGAAGGCTCCGTCGGCACCATCCTCCCGCCCGGCCATCCGCTGCGGGCATGGCTGGACCGTGACAATCATGCAGCCGCCCCCCTGTTGACGATCGGCGAAACGCAGACGACGTATGAGGTATCTGTACAGCGGCTGGAGAAATGGGGCCGCGACGGCTCGATCATGGTCGTGCTGCGCGACGTCACCGCACGCGAAGCCGCCCAGCAGCAGTTGGCGGCCGCCTCGCGCGACCTGGTGGTTCGCCTCAACGAAAACCTCGCGCTGCAGAAAAAGCTGGTGGAGGAAGCCGCCAGAGACCATTTGACCGGCCTCTACAATCGTCGCCATGCCAGCAAGATCATACCCGATTGCATCGACACACACGGGCCGGCCCAGCCCCTCGCCTTCGCGCTGATCGATCTTGACCATTTCAAGCAGGTGAACGATCGCTTCGGCCATGACGCGGGAGACAATGTCCTCATCGCCTTCGCTGAGATATTGCGAAACAGAATGCCCCCGGAAGGCTGCGCGTTCCGCTTCGGTGGTGAAGAATTTCTGATCGCCATACCCGGCATCAGCGAAACCGAAATGCTCTCACTGACGCAAACCTGGCGCTGCTTGCTGGCCGAGGAAGGCGCAAGGCTGACCCCCGGCTTCCAGCTGACATTCTCCTGCGGCGTCGCCGTCTTCCCGCGCGACGGCCAGTCGCTGGGCGACTGTTCGAAGGCGGCCGACGTTGCGCTGTACGAAGCAAAAGTCGCCGGCAGGAATCGTGATGTCGTCTGGCGCGACAAAAGCAGCCATCTGCACATCGCCTCGTGACGTGCTCCCTTGCGGGATCAGAGGCGACCGTCGGTCATTCGGCGTAATTGACCGGCAGCGCAAGACCTGATTTCAGGATTTCCATCGAGATCGATGCGGACACATCGAACAGAGATATCTGCCGAACAATCTGCTTGTAGACCGTATCGTAATGCTCTGCGCTTGGGAGAACGATTTTCAGGATGTAATCGACGGAACCGGTCACCCGATGCGCCTCGACAATCTCGGGAATGGCGGAAATCACCCGCCGAAATTCGTCAATCCAGCCGTCATTATGCGTCGCGGTCTTGATCAGCGCAAAGACCGTTGTCGGTACGCCCATCTTGCGGCGATCCAGGACGGCGACCCGGCGAGCGACATAGCCCCCCTCCTCAAGCCGCTGAATGCGCCGTGAACAGGCAGAGATCGACAGGCTGACCTCATCTGCAATGGCCGCCACCGACAACCCGGCATCCTCCTGCAAAAGCCGCAATATCTTCCTGTCGCGATCGTCGAGCATCATTCGCCTCCTTGAGCCAGATCAAGGCGCACCGGGGTTGCGCGCTGTAATAGCAGCACCGAAAATAATTGCACGGTTTCAACCGAATCGCAAAATCTTTGCAAACAATTCGCCCTGCGCCTCGGGCATATTTGCACCATCCTACGCAAACGCGCAATTTGAGGGACTTAAGATGAAGAAGATCGGCGTCATCGGCGGCATGAGCTTTGAAAGCACCGCAATTTACTACCGGATGATCAACGAGCAGGTCCGAACCGAACTCGGCGGTCTTTCTTCGGCCGACATGCTGGTTCATTCCGTCAACTTCGCCGAGATCGTCGCCCTGCAGAAGGCCGGCGACTGGGCAGAAGCCGCCGAGCGTCTGGCGAAGTCCGCTGCCAATCTCGAAAAGGCAGGCGCCGGCTGCATCCTGATCGCCACCAACACCATGCACAAGGTCGCCGACGAAGTCGCCCGCCACATTCATATTCCGCTTATCAATATCATCGACGTGACCGCCGACGCGCTGAAGGCCAAGCACGCGAAGAAGCCTCTGTTGCTGGCCACCCGCTACACGATGGAAGACGGCTTCTATGCCGAGCGCATGGCACGCCATGGTCTCTCGCTGGTGACTCCCGATCATCTCGGCCGTGTCATCATGCACGACGTGATCTTCAACGAACTCTGCGCCGGTCACATCTCGGATGCCTCGCGCAAGCGTGTCATCGAAATCATCGAGAAGGCCCATGATGCCGGCGCCGACAGCGTCATCCTCGGCTGCACGGAAATCTGCATGCTGATCGAACCGTCGATGAGCCCGCTCCCGACCTTCGACTCGACCGCAATCCATGCTGCAGCAGCCGTCGAGTTCTCGCTCGCTGGAATGCGCGCCGAGATGGTCGAAGCAGCCTGAAAACCGACCACCGGAAATCTCGGAAGGCCGCCGGCACGCCCGGCGGCCTTTTTCGTGCCGCGCCTTTGACCGTCTGGAAAAAAGCTGTTGCGCCGGCGTCATAATGCTGGAGTAATGCGGCCCTGTCCGCATCCGGCCTGCATCCTGTTCGTGGCGCGGACCGATCGAAACATGATCTGGAGGTGATTGACGATGAGACGATTTTCCAAGCTGGCTGGCGCATTCCTGGGCGCAACGATACTCTGTTCGGCAGCCCTGACGGCCGCTCGGGCCGAGACGGTCAAGATCACCTTCCTGGGCGTCGGTGACGTCTACAATTTCGACGGCGGAAAGACGCGTGGGGGGCTCGCCCGCATGAACGCGGTCGCCAAGGCCGAAAAGGCTGCCAACCCGAACACGGTCTATGTGTTTGACGGCGACATGCTTTCGCCCTCGCTGCTGTCCGGCCTCGACAAGGGCCAGAACATGATCGACCTGACGAATATTGTGCCCTTCGATCTGGCCGTTCCCGGCAACCACGAATTCGACTTCGGCACGCAGAACTTCCTCGCCAAGATGAAGGCCTCGAAATATCCCTGGGCGGCCATCAACATCACCGCTGCCGATGGCAAGCCGATCGAGGGCCTGGGTGGCGTGACGATGAAGGACGTCGCCGGCGTGAAGATCGCCCTGATCCCTGTCGCGCAGGATACCTCGCCGGAAGTCGCAACAACGGACGACTGGAAGTTCGAATCGAGCATCGAGACTGCGGTGACGGCGGCCAAGAAAGCCCGCAAGGACGGCGCCGATCTGGTCGTCGGAGTGGTGCAGACGCCGCATTCCCAGGACCAGCTGATGCTCGCCTCCAAGGCGTTCGACGTGATCCTTTCGGGCGACGACCACGACATCGTGATGCAGTATAACGGCATCACCGCCTATATCGACACGTCCATAGACGCCAACTACATGATCCCGCTCGATCTGAATGTCACGGTCGAGGAAAAAGAAGGCAAGCGCAAGGTCACCTGGGAACCGCTCTTCCGCTTCATCGACACGGCAACCGTCAAGCCTGACCCGGAAACGCAGGCCAAGGTAGATGAGTTCAAGCAGGAACTCTCCAAGGAGCTTGATGTATCCGTCGGCAAGTCGGAAGTCGCCCTCGACAGCCGCCGCAACATGGTCCGCACGCAGGAAACGACCATGGGCAACCTGATCGCCGACGCGCTGAAGGAAGCAACCGGCGCGGACGCCACGATCATCAATGGAGGCGGCATACGCGGCGACAAGCAATATGCCGCCAATATCGACGTCACCCGCAAGGATGTGCTGAGCGAGCTGCCGTTTGGCAACAAGACGGTCCTGGTGGAACTGACCGGCAAGCAGATCCTCGACGGCCTGGAAAACGGTTTCTCGCAGATCGAGGATGGCGCGGGCCGCTTCCCGCAGGTCTCCGGCATGAAGATCGTCGCCGATGCGAAGGCGCCGAAGGGCAAGCGCGTGGTCTCCGTTACCATCGCCGACAAGCCGCTTGACCCGGCCGCAACGTACAAGATCGCGACGAACGACTACATGCTGACCGGCGGCGACGGCTACACGGCCTTTACCGGTGGCAAGGTGCTGGTCGATGCCAACAACGGCAAGCTGATGGCCAATGACGTGATGGTCTACATCCGCAAGGTCGGCACGGTGAAGACCGGCGTCGAAGGCCGCATCACCTTCAAGCAGTAAGCGCAGCTAACGCAAAACACAGGGAAGCCGCCGAAGGCAACTTCGGCGGCTTCTTTGTTTTGACGATGTGCGTGGACGAAGATCAGATCGCCTCGCCGCAGGCACGGCGATAGCGCCGCACCGTCTCGGCCATGCCGTAGACCAGCGCATCCGCCGTCAATCCATGACCGATGGAGACTTCCGCCAGCATGGGTATATGCCGGGCCAGAAGCGGCAGGTTATCGACCGTCAGATCGTGACCGGCATTGACACCGAGGCCGAGTTCGGCGGCCAGGGCTGCCGTTTGGCCGAGTTCGCCGGCAATCTTCTCAGCCGTGGCGGGATCGTCGAAACAACCGCCGTAAGGCCCCGTATAGAGCTCGATGCGATCGGCACCCACGTCGCGGGCGATCTTCAGCGCCTGGCGATCCGGTACGCCATCGGCAAACAGCGACACCCGGAACCCACCGTCCTTCAGACGACGGCAGACCGTCGTCAGCCGGTCCCGGTTTGCGCGAAAGTCCCAGCCATGGTCGGACGTCGCCTGACTTGGGTCATCGGGCACCAGTGTCACCTGCTCCGGCTGATGCTTTTCGACAAGCTCGAGAAAATCATCGGTCGGATAGCCTTCGATATTGAACTCGGCCTTCGGAAACTCGTCATCGATCAGCGCACGAAGCGCCGGCACGTCACCGAAGCGGATGTGCCGCTGGTCGGGACGTGGGTGGACCGTCAGACCATGCGCTCCGGCCTCAAGGGCCAGTCGCCCCACCCCGGTGACGCTTGGCCACGGCAGATCGCGGCGGTTTCGCAGCATTGCGATGGCATTCAGGTTCACCGAAAGCTTGGCAGTCATGGGCATTTCATCCATTCAATCACAACGAAAATCCGAGGCGGACCATATCGGACTGCGAATTTCCGCGCCAGACGCAATCGATTGATGACCCATCTCGCGGATTCATGCTTCCGTGCTGCCAAATGGCAATTCGGATCGTTTTGCCGGAATTACACGGTTTTCGGTTATTACGTGAAATGCAGGTCCGCAAGGCACAGAACACTCCCTCCGCGCATTGCGCAAAGGGTCGAGATAGTTATTCTCAGGCTGCGAGATGGCGGGACCTGATGTCGCTTGAGACGGCGATGTGACGATTATGGAAATATATTTGGAATAAAATATGGCGACTCCATACCAAGTATTTCGATATTCGAAACATTTGCCGGTCTCTGGCAACGACTGACTGAAAGCGGGAACATTCATGTCAGACGGCAGAAAAGAAACAGTGCGGAGCCCGGCTGCCCCGGGTAAACCCGTTGCGAAACCCGTTGATCGGATTGGCTTTTTACCCGATATCGAATTGCCGGCAAGCCTTCCTGCACACGGCATCGGCATTGCCGAAATGGCAAACGCTTTCGGCGTAACCCACCGCACGCTCCATTTCTACGAAGAGAAGAACCTGATAGCGGCCAGCCGCAACGGCCTCATGCGCGTCTACGACCGCAAGCAGGCCGCGCGCATGGCGATCATCAACGCCTGCCGCGAAATCGGCATGCCGGTCGCCGTCATCCAGGAAATGATGGAGGCGCTTGACCGCGCGCATAGCCAGGAAGATGCAGATAACCTCTTCCTTCAGGCCCTTGAGACACGCCGCCGCGAACTCATGGCCGAGCAATCCACCATGCTTCGCCAGATGCACCGCATCAATGACCTGATCGAGCAGGCGGCGGGCATACCCGACAATGCCAACGACAATTTCGAAGCGTCGGACTTCGAGCCGCGCGAACTGCACTGCCTCGCGCTGATGTCGGAAGGCTATGCGCCTGCCCGCCTCTCCCGCGCACTCGGCCTCGGCCTTGCCGAGATTGCGGCTCTGGAAAATTCCATCATCCGCAAGTTCGGCGCGAACAACCGCTTTCAGGCAGTCGCAAAAGCCGTGCTGCTGGGCATCATCAAATGATCATCTGACAATGGTCAGCCGCTCGGCCGCCCGCGTGATCGCGGTATAGAGCCAGCGCTCCCGCGTATCGCGGAACGCCCAGCTCTCGTCGAACAGCACGACATTGTTCCACTGCGACCCTTGAGACTTATGCACGGTCAGCGCGTAGCCGTAGTCGAACTCGTCATAGCGCTTGCGCGTCTGCCACGGAATTTCCGTCTCGATATCCTCGAACGCGGCTTTCAGCAGTTTAATCTTGGCCGCACCGCGATCCATGTCGTCGTCTTCCGGCTTGACCAGAAGATTGATCCCCGGCTTCACCGTTTCGCGCGACGAACTCATCACCTGCCAGAGCGATCCGTTGAGCAGGCCCTTGGCGGGATCATTGCGAAGACACACCAGCTTGTCGCCGGCCTGCGGATAATCGGCCGTGAAGCCTTTCAATTCGCGCAGCCGCTGATTATAGCGCCGCCGCGTCTTGTTGGTGCCGACGAGAACCTGATCGGCCTCCAGCACCAGATCCTGCGTCACCTCGTTGCGCGAAATCACCTGCGCCGTGCCCCAGTCGCCCTGCATGATCTCCTTGCCCTCGCGCACATGCATGGCAAGTTCGATGATTGGGTTGTCGCGCGCCTGTCGGTGGATGTCGGTCAGCAGATAGTCCGGCTCCGCATCGGTGAAATAGCCACCACCCGTCACCGGCGGCAGCTGGCCGGGATCGCCGAGGACGAGAATGGGCGTTCCGAAGCTCATCAGATCGCGCCCCAGCGCCTCGTCCACCATCGAACATTCGTCGACGATAATGAGGGCAGCCTTGGCAACCGGGCTCTGGCGGTTGATGGCGAACATAGGCGCAATCGAGGTCTTGCCCGTCTCCTCGTCCTCCACCGCCTCCTCGCCGCGCGGACGATAGATCAGCGAATGGATGGTCTTGGCATTCGAAGCACCCTTGGAGCGCAGCACCTGCGCGGCCTTGCCGGTAAAGGCGGCAAAGAGAACATCGCCGTCCACATGCTCGGCAAAATGCCGCGCCAGCGTCGTCTTGCCCGTGCCGGCATAGCCAAACAGTCGAAAAAGTGGCGACCGGCCCTCTTTCAGCCAGCGCGAAACGGCCTTCAGGGCCTCATCCTGTTGCGGTGCAAATTCCATGGGACCCGGCATGGCAGGATTCGAGGCAGGAAGGCAAGAACAAAACGTGGCCGGCAACAATGCGCCGAAGCAAGGCGCGATCATCAGCCGCGCTTGGTTTGTGCCCCGCACCGACATAGGGTTGCATCATGAACATCCTGATTCTGGGCGCAACCGGCTTCATCGGTTCGCATATCGCCGCAAAGCTAGCTGCCGAAGGCCACGCAGTCACCGGCCTTGGCCGCGACACCGCGCGCCTTGCCGCCCGCATGCCGCAGATTTCCTGGGTGCGCGCCGACCTCGGCCAGCTTCTGTCCGCCGAAAGCTGGCAGAACCTGCTGCGAGGTCAGGATGTGGTCGTCAATTGCGCCGGCGCGCTGCAGGACGGCCCGAGCGACAATCTGAGGAACGTGCAGACCCGCGCGCAGCTCGCCCTCCATGCTGCTGCCAAGGCCGCCGGCATCAAGCTGATCGTCCAGATTTCCGCAGACACGGCCGGACCCTCGGGCGAAACCGAATTCCTCGCCACCAAACGGGCAGCCGATGAGGCACTGGCCGCCAGCGGATTGCCATGTGTCATCCTGCGTCCTGCCCTTGTCATCGGTCGCAACGCCTTTGGCGGCACGGCGCTCCTGCGGGCGCTTGCAGCGCTTCCCATGGTGCACCCGCTGGTCCACGCTGAAAGCCCGGTTTCAACGGTGACGCTGGATGACGTTGCCAAAGCTGTTTCGCTGGCTATTTCGGGAGACATTCGCAACGGCTCCGACCTGACGCTTGGGCAGCACGGCGGAACATTGGCCACAACCGTGGCCGAGCATCGCGCTTGGCTCGGCCTGCCGCCCGCCCCGGTCATCAACCTTCCGGCCTTCGCGGCAGCACCAGTGTCGGCGATCGCCGATGCCCTGGGCTGGCTCGGCTGGCGCTCGCCTCTGCGATCCACCGCCATGCAGGTCATGCGTCATGGCGTCGGTTCTGGCGAAGACGAGCCGCCCTTCCCGCCCGAACCCGCATCCGACTTCCTCGCCCGCAACCCGGCAGGCGTTCAGGACCTGTGGTTCGCACGGCTCTATTTGCTGAAGCCACTGATCTTCTTCTGCCTTTCGGCCTTCTGGCTCGTCTCGGGGATCGTGCCGCTTCTCGATCCTTTGCGCGCTGCAGGTCATTTCGCGCCTTTTATGGGCCAAACGGCAGCGCTGGCCCTCACCTTGTTGACCTGTCTCATGGATATCGCCCTTGGTCTCGCCGTGCTCTATCGCCCCAAGACCCGCCTCGCGCTCTGGGGCATGATCGGCGTCACCTTCGGCTATCTCGCCGGCTCCATCGTCGCGGAACCCGCGCTCTGGCTCGACCCGCTCGGGCCCATGGTCAAGACCCTGCCTTCTCTGGTGCTGACGCTTGCGGCCCTCGCCATTCTGGATGAACGCTGATGGAAATCGACCTCGATTCAATCCTCCTCTTCCTGCATGTCATCGGTGCCACCGTACTTCTCGGCACAGGTGCCGGCATCGCCTTCTTCATGGTCATCGCGAACGGGACGCGCAACGCGACGCTGATTGCCCATGTCGCCTCCAGCGTCGTGCTGGCAGATTTCCTCTTCACTGCGACCGCCGTCGTCCTGCAGCCCATGACCGGCGTGGCACTAGCACTGCGCACCGGCTGGCCTCTCGGCGAAGGCTGGATCTTCTATTCGCTCGTCCTTTACGTCATCGCCGGGATATTCTGGCTGCCGGTTGTCCGTTTCCAGATGCAGATGCGCAATCTCGCCAGGCAGGCAGCCGTCGAAAAGACCGCCCTACCCGCGCCTTACCACCGCCTCTACCGAATCTGGTTCGCCTGCGGCTTCCCGGCCTTTGCAGCCGTTTTGGCCATCATCTGGCTGATGCTGACCAAGCCGGATCTCGGCCGATTATTCTAACCGAACTTTTTTCAAATGCCGGGAATAAACCCCACCGCTGAATTGTCTTACTCCCGTCCGCAGCCTCGAGACGGCTCGCGAGGACCTGAACCCTGGGAGAACACCATGAAGACGAGACTGATCCTGACGCTTCTCTTTACCGCCGGCGCCTCCATCGCCTATGCTCAGCCGACAACCACCGTGAAGACGGACAAGGGTGAGGTTCTGGCGGGCGAGAACGGCATGACGCTTTACACCTTCAAGAACGACAAGAAGGGCGTGTCCAACTGCTACGAAGCCTGCGCGCAGAACTGGCCGCCCTATATGGCAGCCGCCGGCGCGAAGGCCGAAGGCGCCTATTCGATCGTCGACCGCAAGGACGGCGGCAAGCAATGGGCCAAGGATGGCATGCCGCTCTATTTCTGGGTTAAGGACACCAAGAAGGGCGACACGACCGGCGATGGCGTGAAGGGCGTCTGGGATGTCGCGAAGCCCTGAGCCAAACAAGGGCCTGCACAATGAAAGGGGCTCCGGTGATGCGGGAGCCCCAAGCTTCGAGCGCGGCATGCTGGACCTCATGCCGTCGCTGCGCCGCTACGCGCGGTCGCTCACCCGTTCCGATGCCGATGGCGAAGATCTGCTGCAGGACAGTCTGGAACGGGCACTGGTCAAGCGCGGCCAATGGTCGGGCGGCAGCCTCAAGGGCTGGGCCTTTTCGATCATGACCAATCTTTACCGCAACGAGACGCTGCGCGCCGCCCGCCGCCGCAGCCTGCCGCTCGAAGAGGCGGAAACCATTGCCTCGGCCCTGCCCCCACCCGGCGACCCGCTGGAACAGCGCCGGCTCGCCGCAGCGATCGACAGTCTCGCGCCGGATTTCCGCGCTGTGCTGATGCTGGTCGTTGTCGAAAGCATGAGCTATCGCGAGGTGGCGAACCTCTTGCAAATCCCCGAAGGCACCGTGATGTCGCGCCTTGCCCGCGCCCGCGCGCAGATCGCCCGCTTTCTCGATACCGATAATGTCATACCCATGCGGAGAAGCGAATGAACGACGCTCTCAACCCCGTGACCGAAAATGACCTCCATGCCTATGCCGACGGCCAAATGGCAGCGGAAGAGGTGGCGCGTGTCGAGGCCTGGCTTGCCCAGCGTCCGGAAGACGCCACCCGCGTCGCCGCATGGCGGAGCCAAAACGAGACGATCAGGGATATGTTCGCACCCTATGCCAGAACGCAACCCGACGATGCCGCCCGCCTGAAGACGCCGCCGCAGAGGTCTCTAATCGACCGGCTGCCGATGCGCGCCGCCGCTGCCGTCCTGCTCTTCGCGCTCGGCACGGCAACCGGCCTTGGCCTTCCCTCGCTGCTCGGCAGCACGGCAACTGCCACGCCGATCTTCGAACAGGCGAGCGACGCCTACACGATCTACGCCCGAGAGGTCCGCCATCCAGTGGAAGTCTGGGCGGGAGAGAAGGACCACCTCGTCGCCTGGCTCGGCAAGCGTCTGGGCGAGAAGATCGTCGCCCCTGATCTCGCCTCGACAGGGTACAAACTGGTGGGCGGTCGTCTCGTGCCGGTCGATGGCGTTGCCGGCGCGCTTCTGATGTACGAGGACCAGAGCGGCAAGCGCCTCACCCTGCTTCTCGGCCGGACAGCGAAAAAGTCCGAAACAGCCTTTCAGTTCGCCTCCGAGGGCTCGGTGGAAACGCTATACTGGATGGATAACGGTCTTGCCTATGCGGTCAGCGGCGAGGTCAGCCGGGAGGCGCTGCGCGCTGTCGCCGATCTCTGCTATCGGCAATTCCAGCCGGCCTGAAGTCTCCTCACCTCAGCATCGGCCAGAGGCTTAAGACCAGCAGCACAGCCATGGTGATGTTGAACACCCTGAGCCGACGCGGGTCGGCGAGCCAGCCTTTCAACCCCGTGCCAAAACCGGCCCATGCGGACGTGCAGAAAATGCCGACAGCCATGAAGGCGAAGACAATGAGGAATGAATCGCGAATGTACGCATCGGGCGCCTGATAGGCCGCAACCGCCCCGCCCGCCATGACCCAGGCCTTGGGATTGACCGCCTGAAACAGTGCGGCTTGCATCAAAGTCATGGGCCGCGCCTCCGCATCGCCCTTCGCCTCGGCGAGACTGCGCGTCGTGGCGATATGCCAAGCGATCCATAACAAATACCCGCCGCCCAGAACCTTCAGCACGAGGTAAAGCCGCGGCTCCGCCGAAAACAGCGCCCCAAGCCCCAGCCCCACGGCCAGGATCAACAGCGCGAAGCCCACTTCGATCCCCAGAATATGCGGGATCGTCCGCCGGAACCCGAAATTCACGCCCGAGGTCAGCAACATCATATTGTTCGGCCCAGGTGTGACCGAAGATGAGAAGGCAAAAACAAGCAGCGCCAGAAACGTTTGATAGGACATGTTACCTCCGAATTTTATGTCAGCAGTACTGACCTATTTTTCCGAAGGCGGCAATGTCTTCATTGTGAGGGTGACAAGATTGGATCGATACTTCTAGCATCACAGAATTCGACCAAATCTCGGATTTTCGCCTAAGTGGACGCGTTGCACGACGGAGTAAACTTCCAGTCCCATTGTTCATCTCGCTCGGTCGGATGGTCTACTTTACTCCCGGCGTTCGGACCGCTGATTACCCTAATTTTTTGTGGTACGAACTTTCCGGTCTTTTCGTAAGTCGCCATGAGATTGGTAATGTGTCGACAATTAAAAACGTCAACATATTCGACTTTTCCTATCAGAAATAACCTGTGTGTATCATAGTCGGCGATAAGTTTACGTTCTTGTTCAGGAAACGGGCCGACCAGAATGTGTGTAATCTGTTCGGAGTTGCCGCCTACGTGAATATCAGAGTGAGGGACATTGCCGTAATTAATCTCAATCGTGTGATCTGTACCAAGCTCGTAAACCTTAGAAAGGACGAAAACATTCATTTGAATTGTGATGTTCTTGGCCGGCGTTTGACCTGTATTACGGATTTTTACGTCGATTACATGCTTAGTATAGGCTGACGCTGGACTACCGAAGGCTTGGGGATCAAGAGCGAGATAGGCTCTGACCTGCGCTTCTCCTATACGACGGGTTTCTGCAACTGAATCGTGCGCAGCATCGGCACTTCTTTTGGTTTCATCGGCTGCTTTTTTAGCAAATACCGCAGCAGCTGCCGCCGCAACCAACGTGAGAAACCCGATGAGCGTCCCACCTATGCTGACGAAATAAGATCTTCTTGCCCAATCTACGGAGGCCTTCGCAGCATCTGCGGCCTTCCATTGAGCACACAAATCGGAACTACGATTATCCTCGTTCTCCCGACAAGGAGCGTGACCGACGATCTCTGCGCTAGACGCACGCGAGAAAGGCGGAAATGGAATCTCCAGAACAATGCCTGACTGACTCTCAGATGCTGAGATTGCCCCACGCGACGTAAACGCTACTAAGAAAAGGCAGCATACGGCCGAGAAAAACAAATGGCGCCACGACATCTGGACTAATCCAATAATGTTAATTTCATTCACACATCTAGCACTCTCGCGGAAGTTGAAGAAGCCTTTAAATGCGCTTAGTGAACCTAACTTCGGACGTTAGCACTCCGCTGGCACACGATAGACACGCCGCACAATTACGTTTATATCAACCTATAAACACAAGGAGGAGAGATACTATGACCACCGTCACCCAACATCTGTGGTTCGAAAAGGGCATGCGCGAGGCGCTTTCGACCTATGTCGGCCTGATCCCCGGCTCAGCGATCGAGTGGATCACGCCCATCCCCGGCGACACGCCATCCGGTCCCGCCGGCAGCGTCCAGATTGCCGGCTTCCATCTCGGCGACCAGCGTTACATGGCCATTGAAGCCGGCCCGCTCGACAGCTTCAACCATTCCTTCTCCATTCTCGTGTCCTGCGACGATCAGGCCCAGATCGACCATCTGTGGGAGAAGCTGGGCGAAGGCGGCTCCTACGAGCCCTGCGGCTGGCTGCGCGACCGCTGGGGTCTCTCCTGGCAGATCTCGGCCAAGCGCCTTGGCGGGTTGATGATGGGTCCGGACCCTGAAACGGCCAAACGCGTGACTCAGGCGATGCTCAAGATGAGCAAGATCGACATCGCCGGCCTCGAACGCGCCGCCGCCGGCTGAACGGAGGAACCCAAATGCAGGAAATCGTTCTCTACACCTATGACTGGGTCCCTGAACCGCCCCGCGGCTTTGTTCGCGATCTGCGCCTTCGCTGGGCGCTGGAAGAGGCCGGTCTGCCCTATCGCGTCGCCTCCGTGTCCTTCAAGGAGCGAGGGCCTGATCACATCGCGCACCAGCCCTTCGGCCAGATTCCCTGGCTGACGGATGGCGAACTCTCGATCTTCGAAAGCGGCGCCATGCTGCTCCACGTCGCCGAAAAGAGCGAGGCGCTGATGCCGGGAGATACCAGGGGCCGCAGTGAAGTGCGCGAATGGCTCTTTGCCGCGCTCGCCTCCGTCGAGGCGGCCACGCAGCCCTGGTCGATCATGAAGTTCAGCGGCTTCGACGGCGACAACCCCGCATGGCCGTTCTTCGACAATTTCGTCGATCTGCGGCTGAAGCGCATGGAAGCGGTATTGTCGGAGCACGAATGGCTCGTGGCCACGCGTTTCACAGTCGCCGATATCCTGATGGCGGACGTGCTCCGCCTTATGGACCGCTTCGGCAAGCTCGCCGAGTACCCCGCCTGCAAGGCCTATGTCACCCGCGCCACCGCCCGCCCCGCCTTCATCAAGGCGCATGCGGATCAGCTGGCACATTTCGCGGCGGCGGATTGAATTCCGGAGCCCTGCCAGACGGTCGCAGGTCTTAAGGCTTTGGGTCGGGCCGAAATCAGCCCGACCTTTCTTGTTGAACTCGGCCGCATTCGAGAACTCAGCCGTAATGCGCCGCATCCAGATCGACAAGGAGCGATGGTCCAGTCGGCGTCCATCCCAGCTTTTCCCGCGTGATCACGCTCGACGCCGGAAAATCCAGGCCTGCAAATGCACCCATCCAGCCGAAATGCTCCGCCGCCTTGTCCGGCGTGATCGAGGCAACCGGCAGATTCATCCCGCGCCCCAAGGCCTCCGCAATGGCTTTCGCGCTGATGCCTTCCTCGCCGACCGCATGATAGCGCGCGCCCCGCTCCGCCCGCTCGATCGCCAGCCGATAGAGCCGGGCGACATCGGAGAGATGACCGGCAGGCCAGCGGTTTGCCCCCTCGCCCACATAGCCCGAGACGCCCTTCTCACGGGCGATCTCGATCAGCGGCGCAATCAGCCCCTGCCGCCGCGTGTCGTGAACCTGCGGCAGGCGCACGACCGAAACATTGACACCACGGGCCAGCAGCGCTTCCGCCGCCTGTTCGGAGGCAACGCGCGGGTTGGGGTGATCGAAATTCGTCACATCCTCGCGGGCAATCTCACCATGATGGCCGCTGCCGAGCCCCGTTCCGGATGTAATTAGCAGCGGCCTGTTCGAACCCTCCAGCGCCGCGCCCAGCGCAGCAACCACCCGCCGATCCTTCTCGCAATTTTCAACGAAGCGGGAGAAATCATGGTCGAAGGCCAGATGCATCACCGCATCCGCAGCAATAGCCCCCGCGCTCAAGCCATCAGGCTTCTCCAGCGTTCCACGAAACGGCGTCACGCCAGCCTTTTCAAGCGCCACGGCCCCTTCGTCGGAGCGCGTTACGCCAACAACAGTGTGCCCAGCCGCCAGAAGCTCCGGAATGACGGCCGAGCCGATGAAGCCGGTCGCACCGGTCAGAAAAATACGCATTTTGCCTTCTCCTTCGTTTGAGAGAAGCCTTCTATGCGGCTGGCCTTTATGCTGGTAAAGTAGTGACATTATCATGGTATAATAGCTAATCGGATTCACCATGCCCGACGCCGGACAAACCTCGCTCGCAACCTTCCTCAAGGACCGCCGCACCCGCCTCAATCCCGCCGCCCTCGGCTTCGCCGGCCGCCGGCGGACGCCGGGCCTGCGCCGCGAGGAAGTTGCCCAGCGCGCCAATATCAGCACGACCTGGTACACATGGCTGGAACAGGGCCGTGGCGGCGCACCCTCTGCCGATGTGCTGAACCGCATCGCCAAGGCGCTCATGCTGACCGAACCCGAACGCGATCACATGTACATGCTCGCGCTCGGTCGCCTGCCGGAGGTGCGCTACACCTCTTCGGTCGATGGCATCGCCCCACGCTTGCAAAGGGTGCTCGACCGGTTCGAAACCAGCCCCGCCATGATCAAGACCGCGACGTGGCAGATTGTGGGCTGGAATCGCGCCGCAACGCTCGTGATGACCGACTACGCCAAGCTGCCGCCGAACGAGCGCAACGTGCTGCGCTTCCTGTTTGGCAATCCGGAAATCCGCAAGCATCAATACGATTGGGAAGGTCTTGCACGCTTCGCCGTAGGCTCGTTCCGCGCCCATGCGATCCGCGCTGGTGCGGCCTCGGAAGTGGGCGAACTGGTGGAGGAGCTATCCCGCATCAGCCCGGAATTTGCCTCCCTCTGGCGCCAGAACGAGGTGATTGCGGATATGCAGGGCTTCAAACGCATCCGCCATCCGATCCTCGGCGACGTTGAGCTCGAATATTCCAGCTTCGCGGTCGATGGCCGGCCCGATCTCGACATGGTCGTCTACAACCCGGTGGATCGGGACGTCGGGGAGCGTATCAGGACGATGGTGCACGAGGCGCCCGTAACAGCCATGGAAGCAGCCTGATTTTGCCAAGAACATCGCGCGCGGAACGTTCAAACCGAGCCTATTCAGCCGCTCGCGGCTTGAAATCGATCAGCAGCGATTTTAATTCTATCTCGCGCACCCGCCGCGCCGCCTCGACAGGACTCACCCACGCAATCACCCGCTGGCCAAGTTCCTTGAAGCGCTCATGCAGGGTCTCGGCCTCGATCTGGAAGACATCGACGATGCAGGGAACGACCTCACCGCCGTCGAGTTCCTTCAGATAAGTGTAACGTCCAATGGCCCGTTCCAGCACCTTGCCGCGAACGCCCGCCTCCTCGAAAGCCTCGATGGCGGCGGATTCGGCCAGCGTCTTCTTCTTCACCGGCCAGCCCTTGGGGATGATCCAGTTGCGGCTGCCGCGCGAGGTGATGATCAGGACCTCGATTTCCGCGCCACCGTCCTTGTAGCGGAAACAGAGTGCAGCCGTCTGCTGGCGAAAGGAGCCGCTGAAAAGCGTCTCCGGTCGCTTGGCGAGCTGCTGCAAGAGGGATTGCGCCGGCCCAGATGGCTTTGCCTGTGGCTTTTCAGCCTTTTTCTTTGATTTCATCAGAACCGAGATTGTCAAAATTTGGTTTTTGGAGCAATTGCCTGCGGGGATATATGACAGTTTTGTGACAGTGATCACAAACATGCGTCGACTTCAAGACGCTCAAAGGAAGGGCCGCGACCATGATGGGTTTGTTCCGCAAGCTGATGCCAAGGGAAGACAAGTTCTTCGACATGTTCGTCCGGCACTCCAAGACCGTGGTCGGCGCGGCCGAGGCACTCGAACGGCTGCTGAAGGGCGAGGATGTCGAAGGCAATTGTGCCCGCATCGTCGCGCTCGAAAACGACGCAGACGACATCACCCGCGAAGTGCTGCTGGCCGTGCGCCGCAGCTTCATCACGCCTTTCGATCGTGGCGACATCAAGGATCTGATCCAGTCCATGGATGACGCCGTCGACATGATGCACAAGACGGTGAAGACCATCCGCCTCTTCGAGCAGACAAGCTTCGATCCGCTGATGCAGGAGATGGGTCAGGGCATCGTCAAGGCCGCACATCTCATTGCCGAGGCTGTTCCGCTTCTCGACAAGATGGGCGCGAACGCCCACCGCCTCTCCACCATCGCCGAGGAAGTGACGCGCGTCGAGGGCCGCTCCGACGAGTTGCACGAACAGGGCCTGAAAGACCTCTATCGCCGCCACGGCGCGACCGGCAACGCGATGGCCTATATGGTCGGCAGCGAGCTATACGGCAATCTCGAAAAGATCTTCGACCGCTTCGAGGATGTCGCCAACGAGATCAGCGGCATCCTGATCGAGAATGTCTGATGGACGCCTCGCTCGCCCTCCTGCCGCTCGTCGCCCTCATCTCGGTCGCGCTGTTCTTCGACTTTCTGAACGGCCTGCATGACGCGGCAAACTCGATTGCGACGATTGTCTCCACCCGCGTTCTGCGCCCGCAATATGCGGTCGCCTGGGCGGCCTTCTTCAATTTCATCGCCTTTCTGTTCTTCGGCCTGCATGTCGCCAACACGCTCGGAACCGGCATCATCGATCCCGGCATCGTGACGCCGCAGTTGATCTTCGCGGCGCTGATGGGCGCCATCGTCTGGAATATCGTCACCTGGGTCTTCGGCATCCCGTCGAGTTCGTCACATGCACTCGTCGGCGGCCTCGTTGGCGCTGGCTGGGCCAAGGCGGGCTTCCACGCCGTCGTCTGGGGCGGGCTGAACAAGACGATCGCAGCCATCTTCCTGTCGCCGGCCATCGGCTTCCTGCTGGCGCTGGTCCTCATTCTGCTCGTCTCATGGATCTTCGTGCGCCAGACGCCGTTCGCTGTCGACAAGACTTTCCGCTACATGCAATTCGTCTCCGCCTCGCTCTATTCGCTGGGCCATGGCGGTAACGACGCGCAGAAGACGATGGGCATCATCGCCATCCTGCTCTTCAGCCAGGGGCATCTGGGCTCGACCTTCTACGTGCCGCTCTGGGTGGTGCTCTCCTGCCAGTCCGCCATGGCGCTCGGAACGCTTTTCGGTGGCTGGCGTATCGTCCACACGATGGGCTCCAAGATCACGCGGCTGAACCCCATGCAGGGCTTCTGCGCCGAAACCGGCGGCGCACTCACCCTCTTCGGCGCCACATGGCTCGGCATCCCCGTCTCGACCACACACACCATCACCGGCGCCATCGTCGGCGTCGGCGCTGCCCGCCGCGTCTCCGCCGTGCGCTGGGGTCTGGCCGGCAACATCGTGATTGCCTGGATCGTCACCATGCCCGCCGCCGGCGTGATTGCGGCTGTGAGCTATTGGGTGGCGGGGCTGGTCGGATAATCACCTAGCTCGGAAAATGCTCCACATGCGTCTCCGCCGTGCGACCGAAATAGACGACGCGGCGACCGGAGAAAGAGACGAGATAGCCGGCACAGCCGGCTTTCTTCGCGCCTTCTGAAAAGCCGGCATAGGTATAATCGGCAGCGCCCGATTGCGCCCAGCGCACCATGCGCTCGACGCCCTCCGCGTCGAAGGCGGCCTCGACCGCGCCCGGCGAGACCGGCATCGGCAGGGTCACCTGGTCGCCGGATGGCAGATAATAGGTCTGGCAGTTGGCGCGATAATCGACTGTGTAGCCCTCGAAGCCCGCGCCGATCAGGCGTCCGACGATTTCGGGGAAGCTCAGGCTTCCGTCATGGGCGGCTTCAAGGCAGGTCTTGGCAATAGCAATATGCTCCGCGTCCATGGCGGTCTCCTGTTCTGGTGTGATGTGGAATTGTGAAAAGGCTCAATCGGTGGGGACCGAGGAGAGCCCTCGCCGCTCGGCCAGCGCCTTCAGCAGCCGATCGAGTTCGGCGCGTTCCTCCGCCGAGAGAACCCCGAAGGCCTCGGCGTCATTGGCATCGGCAAGTGCGGCAAGCTGCGGCACCTTCGCCCTGCCCTCCGCCGCAAGCGCCAGATGATGCGCGCGGCGATCCTTCTCATCCTCAGCGCGGGTGACGAGGCCCTTCTCGATCAGCCGCTCGGCAAGCTTGCTGATCGCGCCCTTGGTCATGCCCATCTTCTCAGCCAGCAGCGTGGGCGAGAGCGATGGCTCATCGTAAAGCGCCCGCAGGAAGACCCATTCGGCCACCGTCACACCCTCGCCCGCCACCCGGCGGGCAAAATCCTGGGACACGGCATTGGAGATCATGCGCATCCAGTAACCCGTATGGGCGGTCAGATCGGAAACACCGGACATCGGAACCTCATTTGTTGACTAGGAAACTATATGGGTTTAGTTTCCTAGTCAATAAGATTTCGGAGATCAGAGGAAACCGATCCCCAGAGCGGCCAGGGGCAGCGCAATCACCACGACCCAGGGCGGCAGTTTCCACATCGTGAGTCCGAGAAAGCCGGCCAGCACAAAAGCGAAGTCGGCTGGCGACAGCACCGCACTCGTCCAGACCGGATTGTAGAGCGCCGCGCCCAGAATGCCCACCACAGCGGCATTTGCCCCGCGCATCGCGGCTTGAGCATCCTCGCGCCGGCGCACGCTTTCCCAGAAGGGCAGCGCACCTGTCACCAGCAGGAGACCCGGCAGGAAGATCGCGATGACTGCCACAGCAGCGCTGGCCAAATCTCCCGTCATCTGCCCGATGGCGGCGCCCAGATAGGCGGCGAAGGTGAAGAGCGGTCCCGGCACGGCCTGCGCCGCGCCATAGCCGGCCAGAAACACATCGTTGGAGAGCCAGCCCTTGTCGACGATCTCGGCTTTGAGCAGCGGCAGCACAACATGCCCGCCGCCGAAAACCAGCGCGCCGGAGCGGTAGAAGGCATCGAAGAGAATGACATCCGCAGATCCGCTCACCGCCGCCCAGAGCGGTGCGGCGATCAGCAGCGCGAAGAAGACGACAAGGCAGCCAGCTCCGAACCGCCGCGAAATCGGCACGGAAAGATGCCCGACCGTCGCCATCCCTGCCTGCCGGCAGAGCAGAAGCCCGCCAGCCGCCCCCAATGCAATCGCAATCACCTGCCCGAAAGCACTCGCCAGAAAGGTCACGATCAGCACTGCGGCAAGCGCAATGCCCGCGCGTTGCCTGTCCGGCGTCAGGGTCTTCGCCATGCCGTAGACCGCCTGCGCCACAACTGCGACGGCGACGAGCTTCAGCCCATGCAGGATACCCGTCTCCACCGGTCCACCGGCGGACGCAGCCCCATAGGCAAAGAGAACAAGTAGAATGGCCGACGGCAGCGTGAACGCCGTCCAGGCGGCCAGCGCCCCCAGCGGCCCGCCACGCAAAAGGCCGAGGCAAAACCCGACCTGGCTCGAGGCCGGCCCCGGCAGAAACTGACAGAGCGCAACGATCTCCGCATAGCGCGCTTCATCGATCCACCGCCGGCGCAGAACCAGTTCATCGCGGAAATAGCCAAGATGCGCGATCGGCCCGCCGAAGGAGGTCAGGCCGAGCTTGAGAAAGGTGGTGAAAACCTCGCCCGCGCGGGCAACAGGCCTGCCCTGTCTTGCGTCCATTCAACACCCTTCAGCCAAACGGCCGCCTGCAAAACAAGAAACGCCTGCCCGCTTCAAAGGCGGGCAGGCGTGGGCAAGCTATCCAGCTTCAGACCGATCGGCAAGCGCCGAGTGGCGCAGTTCTCAGGCGACGCGGCGTGCCTGTTGACCGCTGCCGACGACGAATTGCGAGACCATGACGCGCAGGTTCGCCGCTTCATCGGACAGCACCGAAGAGGCAGCCGTCGTTTCTTCGACCATGGCGGCATTCTGCTGTGTCATCTGGTCCATCTGATTGACGGCACTGCTGATTTCGCGAAGACCGTTCGCCTGCTCGTCGGCAGCTCTGGAAATCTGCTGCATGAGATGATCGATGGCCTGAACCTGATCGGCAATACGCCCGAGCGCGGTCCCCGTCCGGCTGACGAGATCAACGCCCTGGCCGACCTGCGAATTCGAGGCCGAAATCAGCGCCTTGATGTCCTTGGCGGCCGTGGCGGAGCGCTGAGCCAGTTCGCGGACTTCCATGGCAACAACAGCAAAGCCCTTGCCTGCCTCGCCGGCACGCGCCGCCTCGACGCCGGCGTTCAGCGCCAGAAGATTTGTCTGGAAAGCGATCTCGTCGATCACACCGATGATCTGGCTGACCTTGCGGGAGCTGTCCTCAATATCTTCCATCGCCGAAATCGCCTGTTGGACAACCACGCCCGACGCATCGGCCTCGTCGCGGGCACCCTTGACCTTGGCCGCCGCCTGTCGCGCATTGTCGGCGCTTTCATGCAGCTTACTGGAAATTTCGCCCAGCGCCGCTGTCGATTCCTCCAGGCTTGCCGCCTGCTGCTCGGTGCGGCGCGAGAGAAGATCGGAACTGTGATTGATCTCGCGCGTCCCGTTCGTCAGCGTCTCGACGGTCCCGTTCAGCCGGATGACCGTCTGCTCCAGGCTGTCGATGGCGGAGTTGTAGTGGTCGCGGAGTTCCTCGTAGGAACCCGGAAAACGCTCGGAAATACGATGGGCGAGATTGCCGTCCGACAGATGCTTGAGCGCCTTGGCAAGCGATGCCACGACCTGACGCTGGGTCTCGGAAACCGCCTGACGCTCGGCCTCGGTCATGTTCCGCTGCTCTTCGGCGGCAACGCGCTGTTCGCGGGCGACCGCCTCCAGCGAGCGCCCTTCGGCCAGCTTGTGGCGAAAGGCTTCGAGCGAGACGGCCAGTTCGCCGACCTCGTCGCTGCGCTGACGGTTGCCAACCTCGGTGTCGAAATCGCCCCGCGCCATGCGGCTGACATCCTGCAGCAGCGTGCCGACCGGACGCTGGATCAGCTGGCGAACGGCAAGCCAGAGCACGAGCATCACGGCCGCCATGATGACGATCCCGCCGATCACCAGAACCATGGTCTGCTGACGCACGGCTGCGGACACGACGGCCTGCGGCACATCTTCAACGACGATCCAGCGCGCATTGAGACCGGGCAGATCGAACGGATAGACGACACGGATCACCGGCAGGCCATCGGCGCCGATGACCCCGCCGAGAACCTGCGCTTCACCCTTCAGCGCGCCCTGCCGGGCGGCATCGTTATCCTCGAAAGCATAGGGCTTCATGATCTGCTTGGCATCGGGTGCGGCAAGCCAGGCGCCCTGCCCCGACAGAAGATAGACACGGCCCGTCTCGAACGGTCGTTCCTTGCTCAGTGCGCCGGCCAGCGCGTCGAGCCCGACGTCCACGCCAAGCACGCCGCGCAGCTTGTCCTTGGCGATAACCGGATAGGCGATGCTCATCATCAGCTTGCCGCCCGCGGTTTCCTCGACATAGGGCTCGGTGGCAGCCCCCGCACGCGTCTTGGCCGCGAGGCTGAAATAGCTCAGGCTGTAGTCGATATTGTCAGGCAGGATCAGCTGCAAGCCGTTGTCGGCGCGCGTCCAGTAGGGGGTGAAAATGCCCGCCTTGTTGGTGCCGTCAACCTCGCTCGGACCCGCGACCTGCTTGCCGTCGAAGCCCTTGTCCTGCTCGGTCATCCACGACCCGAAGACAAGATTGAACTTCTCCACCAGCGCCGGCAGCATCGCCGTGATTTCGGCGCGCGTGAGATCAGACCTCTCTGCTGCACCGGCGGTGAATTTGACGGCACCTGCGAGGTTGTTGAGTTCGGAGGCAACGCTTGCCGCAGTGGCCTTCGCGTCCTTCCTCGCCTGATCCAGCGTCATGTCTTCGACTCGCGTTCGAACCTGCGAGATGACGACGGCAAATGTCCCGACAAGACAGATGAAGATCGCTGCTGCACTGACGCCGAGAAGTTTCACGGCCAGAGTCTTTTGCATGAATATCCCTCCAGAATGCGCACCGTCCCGAGAGACACGGCATTAGTTGAATATTCACTTAATCCGATTTGGTTAAAAATCGCAGAACGAGGCCTCATCAGGACTGACATCTGTCAATTTTTAAGGGTCGGGCGACGATGGACCGCCCAACCCGGTCGGTGCTGGAGCTGTCTTTACATCCCCTGCGGGCCGCGGTTCAGCGCCGCAATGCCCGTCCGGCAGACCTCGATCAGGCCCATCGGCTTCATGATGGCGATGAACTGGTCGATCTTCGACGGCTTGCCGGTGATTTCGAAGATGAAATGGCCGACGGTGGCGTCGATGACCTTGGCGCGGAAGGCTTCGGCAAGACGCAGCGCCTCGACGCGAGCCTCTCCCGAACCGGCCACCTTGATCAGCGCCAGTTCCCGCTCGACCGGGCGATCCGAGCCGAGTTCCAGCGCGCGAACCGTGAGGTCCACGACGCGGTGAACTGGCACGATGCGTTCCAGCTGCGCCTTGATCTGTTCGAGAACATGCGGCGTGCCCCGCGTCACGATGGTGATGCGCGACAGATGCGCCTCATGCTCGGTTTCCGAGACGGTGAGGCTTTCGATATTGTAGCCACGGCCCGAGAAGAGGCCGATGACGCGGGCAAGCACGCCCGGCTCATTGGCGACGAGAACAGAAAGCGTATGATTTTCAACGGCTTGCGTTTCCTTGTCGATGAAATAGGCGGAGCCGGTCGGTTGTAGATGTGCGTTCATGATCCTGATCCTTCCCTATTTCGTCAGACGAGCTGACGGCCCTTGGCGTCGATGGCGTTGGCAACAGCTTCGTCGGTGGCCTCATCGGGGAGCAGCATTTCGTTATGCGCCTTGCCGGAGGGGATCATCGGGAAGCAGTTGGCGAGGTTCGCCACGCGGCAGTCGAACAGCACCGGCTTCTTGACGTCGATCATTTCCTGGATCGCATCGTCGAGATCGCCCGGCTTTTCGCAGCGGATACCATGAGCGCCGAAGGCCTGCGCCATCAGCACGAAATCGGGCATCGCTTCCGTATAGGAGTTCGACAGACGGTTGCCATGCAGCAGCTGCTGCCACTGGCGGACCATGCCCATATACTGGTTGTTCAGGATGAAGATCTTGATCGGCGCATTGTACTGAACCGCCGAAGACATTTCCTGCATCGTCATCTGGACTGAGGCGTCGCCCGCGATGTCGATGACGAGGCTTTCCGGATGCGCGATCTGCGCGCCGAGTGCCGCAGGCAGGCCGTAACCCATCGTGCCGAGGCCGCCCGAGGTCATCCAGCGGTTCGGCTTTTCGAAGCCGTAGAACTGCGCCGCCCACATCTGGTGCTGACCGACTTCGGTCGTGATGTAGGTGTCGAGATGCTTCGTCTTCTCGTAAAGACGCTGGATCGCATATTGCGGCATGATAACATCGTCATTCGGCCGGTAGGCGAGCGAATTGCGCGCGCGCCAGCGGGCGATGTTCTCCCACCAATCCTTCAGATGCGACTTGTCGGCCTTGTTGGCCGTGGCGCGCCAGAGCCGTACCATGTCTTCCAGAACCCGGCCGACATCGCCGATGATCGGAACATCGACGCGAACCGTCTTGTTGACCGAGGACGGGTCGATATCGATATGGATCTTCTTCGAATTCGGCGAGAAGGCGTTGAGGCGGCCGGTAATACGGTCGTCGAAACGCGCACCGATGCAGACCATGACGTCGCAATCATGCATCGCCATGTTGGCTTCATAGGTGCCGTGCATGCCGAGCATGCCGAGCCAGTTCTTGCCCGATGCCGGATAGGAGCCGAGACCCATCAGCGTCGAGGTGATCGGGAAGCCGGTGAGCTCGACAAGTTCACGCAGCAACTGCGAGGCTTCCGGACCGGAGTTCACGACGCCGCCGCCGGAATAGATGATGGGACGGCGCGCATTGGCCATCAGCTCGACGGCGGCGCGGATGCGATCAAGATCGCCCTGCATCTTCGGCTGGTAGTGACCCTTCGGCTGGACGGCAGACGGCGGCGTATAGGTGCCGGTGGCGAACTGAACGTCCTTCGGGATATCGACGACAACCGGACCCGGACGTCCGGTCGTGGCGATCCGGAAGGCCTCATGGATCGTCGCAGCCAGATCGTTGACGTCCTTGACCAGCCAGTTGTGCTTGGTGCAGGGCCGCGTGATACCGACCGTATCGCATTCCTGGAAGGCATCCGAACCGATGAGCGTGGTCGGAACCTGGCCGGACAGGCAGACAAGCGGGATCGAGTCCATCAGCGCATCCTGCAGCGGCGTGACGGCATTGGTCGCGCCGGGACCGGAGGTGACGAGCATGACGCCCGGCTTGCCGGTGGAACGGGCATAGCCTTCAGCTGCATGGCCGGCGCCCTGCTCGTGGCGCACGAGGATATGCTGGATGTCTTCCTGCTGGAAGATCTCGTCATAGATCGGCAGCACGGCGCCGCCGGGATAGCCGAAGATATGCTCGACGCCGTTGTCCTTCAGCGCCCGGAGAACGATCTCCGCTCCGGTCATCTTCCCGTCGTTCTGAGTGTCCTTACCCGTCATCGTCCTTGTTCCATTTTGCTTGGTTTTGCGGGGTGTCTAGCTTGTTTTAGGGCATAAAAAAAGGCCCCTTGGAGGAGCCTGTGTGCAGCGCATGGGTGGCTATCGC
Organism: Limnomicrobium aquaticum; assembly: GCF_040545545.1. Classification (NCBI taxonomy): domain Bacteria; kingdom Pseudomonadati; phylum Pseudomonadota; class Alphaproteobacteria; order Hyphomicrobiales; family Rhizobiaceae; genus Limnomicrobium; species Limnomicrobium aquaticum. The sequence goes on along the minus strand of NZ_JBEPMB010000001.1, from coordinate 512,075 downwards.
CGGATGGTTACACCATCCTGCCCATGCGCCGTCCCACCACGATAAGAGATACGATCTTGATCATGGCGCGAAGTGTTAACGGCAAAGCGGCAGGGCGTCAACGCCCCTGAATGGGAAAAAATCAAACGAAAGCAGGAAACCTCCCATTAAGACTGATGCCTTAACCTTGGCAGGCAAGCGAAAGTTGGAATGATGACTGACAACGGTTTGGCGACGAACGCCGCAGAACGCAGAGACGCGGACGCTCCCGGCGACCGCCTGCTCGGCCATGTCGTGGCCTGCAGCGGCGCGCGCGCTACCGTTGCCGCGATCATCGAAAGCGGATCGACGGACCTTACCGAACGCTGGTCGGTCGGACGTTTGATCTCTATCAGCGTGGGCAGAAACCGCGTCGTGGCGCTGGTCGATTCCATGCAGACCGACAACAAGGCATGGGCGCAGGGCGTCGACAACGTCTTCCGCGTTGAAGTCGAGCTGTTGGGCGAAGTGGCGGTCGATGAGAATGGCGAAGAAAGCTTCTCCACCGGCATCAGCACCTATCCGCATCTCGGCGCGATCGCCCACCGCATCCGCCAGGCGGACCTGAAACGCATCTACAAGAACCGCAACGGCGAAAGCTGCGTCATCGGCAAGCTGTCGCAGGACACCAGCATCGACGCATCGGTGCACGTCCCCTCGATGCTTTCCAAGCACTTCGCCATCGTCGGCTCGACGGGCGTCGGCAAATCCTCGGCAGTTTCCCTGCTGCTGCGCGCCGCGGTGCACTCCGACCCGAAGCTTCGCATCCTGATCCTCGACCCGCATAACGAATTCGCTGCCGCGTTTTCCGATCTTTCCGTCGTCATCGATCCCGAGCGACTGGACCTGCCCTTCTGGCTGATGCGGCTGGAGGAACTGACCGAAGTCGTTTTCCGCGGCCGCCCAGGCGTGCCGGAAGAAGTCGATGCCCTGCGCGATCTCATTCCGGAGGCCAAGAAGGCGTTTCGAGGGGAATCGAGCCTCATGCGCCGCCAGTCGGACCGATCTTCGATCACGGCCGACACGCCGGTTCCTTATCGCATTTCCGATCTCCTGGCCCTGATCGACGAACGCATCGGCAAGCTGGAAGGACGGGCCGAAAAGCCATACCTCCGTTCGCTGAAACTCAGGATCGTCGCTGCCGTCAACGATCCGCGCTATCGCTTCATGTTCTCGTCGAACACGATCAACGACACGATCATGGAGACGATCCAGACCATCTTCCGCATTCCGGGCAATGGCAAGCCGATCACCGTTTTCCAGCTGTCGGGCATCCCGTCCGAGGTTGTTAACTCGGTCGCATCGGTGCTTACCCGCATGGCCTTCGAAATAGGCCTCTGGTCGAATGGTGCCGTTCACATGATGGTTGTGTGCGAAGAAGCACATCGCTACGTCCCGTCGGACCCCAACCTCGGCTTCTTCCCGACGCGCCAGTCGATCGCCCGCATCGCCAAGGAAGGCCGCAAATACGGCGTTTCCCTCGGCATCGTGACACAGCGCCCCGGCGATCTCGATCAGACCATTCTCTCGCAGTGCTCGACCGTCTTCACCATGCGGCTGACCAACGAGAACGACCAGCACATCATTCGCTCCGCCATTCCTGAAACGTCCATGTCGGCCACGAACTTCATCTCGTCGCTCGGCAACGGCGAGGCGATTGCTTTCGGTGAAGCTGTCGGCGTGCCCATGCGCATGAAATTCAACCGCCTGCCCGCCATCCATCTTCCCAAAACGACGTCGTCGGAAGTCGCCGAGGTCGAAGATGCCGGCGACAACATAAACCTTCGCGGCATTATCGCGCAGATGCGCCAGACCTCGACAGCGCCGGATATCTCTGCCTTTCAGGAAACCTTCGAGGACGTCAACCGCCGGCAGGTCGAACAACTTCCCTCGATTGACGAAGCGGGGGCGCTCGAACCCTATAGTACCGACATGTTGCCCGGACGCGCACCTTATGGAAGTGCGGAACCCGCGCGCTATCCTGTGCAGCCAATGCGCGCGGACAACGGCTTCGACGGCAATTCGCTCGGGCGACAGTCGGGCGAAGCCTCCGGCCTCACCTCGCTCCGGCGCGATCCGAACAGGCCCACCACCTTGCGGGAAAGCCTGCTGAAGAAGCCGCTCTCAAGCCTCTAAAAGGGCTGATCGGTCAGGGCGCCATGCGCTCCCAGCTCTCGTCCATCTGGTTGCGAAACCATGTCATCTGCCGCTTGGCATATTGGCGCGTCGCGGCGCTGGCCTGCTCGATAGCCTCGGCGCGGCTCATCTCACCATTCAGCATCGCAACGATCTGCGGCACGCCGATCGCCTTCATCGCCGGCACGTCCGGCGGCGGCGACAGCGCCAGAAGTGCCTCGACCTCCTCCACAGCCCCCTCCTCCATCATGGAAGCAAAGCGGCGATCTATGCGCGTACGCAGGATGTCACGCTCCGGCAGCACCACGATCTTGCGGGCCGTCGACGGATCGATGAGTGCGGGACCGGCCAGGGCCTGAAAATGCGCGATCGGCCTGCCGCTCGCCATCAGCACCTCGAGCGCACGCAGGATGCGCTGCCCGTCGTTCGGCTGCAGAACAGCCGCACCCGCCGGATCACGCGCCGCGAGCATGGCATGCAGCGCCTCCGGCCCTTCCTTCGCAAGCCGCGCCCTGAGCGCCAGCCGCAGCTCTTCCGGAATCTCCGGCATCTCGGAAAGCCCGCCGGTCAAGGCCTTGAAATACAGTCCCGTGCCGCCGACCAGCACCGGCACCTTCCCGGCCGCACGGATCTTTGCAATCTCGGCCTCTACAGCCCTGAGCCACGCCCCGGTCGAATAGGTTGTGTTGGCAGGCACATGACCATAAAGCCGGTGTTCGACCCCATCCATCTCGGTCTTGGACGGTCGTGCTGTCACCACCCGAAGCGTGTCATAGACCTGCATGCTGTCGGCATTGACGACGACACCATCGACACGGCGCGCCCAGTCAAGCGCCAGTGCGGACTTGCCGCTGGCGGTCGGGCCGGTTATCAGGATCGCGTCGTATTCGCTCACAAGGTTGTCTCCATGGCTCTGGTTGCCACGCTCATCGCCAATCCGCAAAATCCTGTACTCGTCCCGGCGCTCGGTGAAAAGGCCGCTGCCGCGGTTTCCGCCTCGGGGCTCTACTGGCTCGCGGACGGGATCGCCTGCGACATCGCGCTGAAGGATGGCACAGATGCGGCCGAGGCCCTGAAGGCGCTAACGGCAGCCGTCGACGGCGCGCCGGTCGACATCGTCATCCAGCAAGCAGAGACACGCCGCAAGAAGCTCCTGATCGCCGACATGGACTCCACCATGATCGGCCAGGAGTGCATTGATGAACTCGCCGCCGAAGTCGGCCTGAAGGATCTCGTCGCCGCCATCACCGCGCGCGCCATGAATGGCGAAATCGAATTCGAACCGGCCCTTCGGGAGCGCGTCGCGCTGCTCAAGGGCCTGCCCGTCACCGTCGTCGACGAAGTGATTGCCAAGCGCATCACGCTCACCCCCGGCGGCAAGGAACTGATCGACACGATGACGGCCAATGGCGGCTACACCGCCCTCGTCTCCGGCGGCTTCACGGTCTTTACCGGCCGCATCGCCTCCGTTCTCGGCTTCCACGAAAACCGCGCCAATGTGTTGATCGAGGAAAACGGCAAGCTCGCCGGCATCGTCGCCGAACCGATCCTCGGGAAGCAGGCCAAGGTCGATGCGCTGATCGACATCACTGAAACGCTCGGCATCCACACCGACGACGCCATCGCCGTCGGCGACGGCGCCAACGATCTCGGCATGCTCCAGCTCGCCGGCTCCGGTGTGGCGCTGCACGCCAAGCCATCCGTGGCCGCACAGGCCAAGATGCGCATCGACCATGGGGATCTGACGGCGCTGCTCTACATTCAGGGTTATCGGAAGCGCGATTTCAAATGACCACGCTCGAAACCCCTCGCCTCCTCTCGCGCCCTTGGACTGAGGCGGATATCGAGCCGTTCTTCGCGCTCTGCAGCGATCCGGAAGTCATGCACTATTTCGGCGGGCCGCATTCGCGGGAAAAGGTCGAGGCGACGGTACGGGGCGCCATGGAGGCGCAGGCGCAATTTGGCGTCTGGCTACAGCCGCTGATCCTGAAGGAAACCGGCGAGTTCATCGGCATGGCCGGGATCGCCGATGTCCGTTTCGAGGAGCATTTCACGCCTGCCGTCGAAATCGGCTGGCGTCTGGCGCGGCGACATTGGGGTCAGGGCTACATCACCGAGATCGGCAAAGCCTTCATCGACCATGCCTTCACGGTGCGCAAATTCGGCGAGCTTGTCTCCTTCGCCGTTCAGGACAATGAGCGCTCTATTGCTGTGATGAAACGGCTCGGCTTTACGCATGATCCGGCCGACGATTTCGACCACAAGCGTGTGCCGGATGAGCTGCCGCATCTCAAGCGGCATGTGCTTTATCGACTGAAAAATCCGGCGGCTGCCTGAGCGTCTCGCTCGGTTCACTCGCCGGGATGCTGCTTGTGCTTGTTCTTGCGGCTGTCGTAGACGAGCCATGCAAAACCACCGATAGCGACCAACAGCGGGAATACGTACCAGAAAAAGATATCCGGGGTCATGGCACAAGGCCTCCAAGTATTCTTCGTGCTATAAGATGTAATATGAATGCGCCCAAAATCCAAGTGGCGACGCCCAGAAGGCCGATCCACATGTCCGCTCCCGGAGAATAGTTGAACGTTCGGCCCAGCACGCCCACCACCACAAACGCCGTCGAAAGCCGATCCAGCGCATTGGCCGCAAGCTTCGTTCTCTCATTGTGAACCAGCATCCCGGCCCCCTTTAACAAACTCGCGTGTAAATTGCGCAGCCGTTTGTCTAAAGGTCAAGAATGAGAGCGCTCCAGCGTTTCGGTAAACACTGCAATCGTCCCAAAGAGGCGCTATTCCAGCCGGAGCGCGACGAAGCGCAGATCGCCTTTGGCGTTGGAGACCATGACCTGTGCGTTGCGCCGGTCGGCCTGCTTGAGCGACGTGATCTTGGCCACAGCATCCGCGGGGCTCGCGATGAATTCCTGCGCGATCTCGACGATGACATCGCCCGCCACAATGCCCTTCTCCGACGCCGGCGAGCCCGGCTCGACCTCGGTCACAACGACGCCCTCGACACTCTTCTCGATCGAAAACTGCTTGCGCAGATCGTCGTTCAGCGCCTTGAGTGTCATGCCGAGAACCGGCCCTTCGGGCGACACCGCCTTGTCGCCGTCGTGCGGCTTCTCGGGCTTGCCCGGCTTCTGCGGCTTGGCCTCGTCGGACGATCCCCCGTCATCCAGCGCTTCGGGTGCAGCCTCGGCATCGTCTTCGGCATCCTTTGCCATCTGCTTGAGGCGAACAGTCACCGCCATTTCCTTGCCGTCACGTTGCACGACGGCCGGAAGATCGGTCTCGATCGGGCTCTCGGCCACGATGAGCGGCAGATCGCGCGCCTGCTTTACCGGACGCCCGTCGAAGGACAGAATGACATCGCCCGGCTTGATCGGGCCATTCTCCGCCGGACCACCGGCAATCACGCTCGAAACCAGCGCCCCGCGCGTCTTGTCCAGCCCCAGCGTCTTGACCATGTCGTCCGTCACCGGCTGGAGACGTACGCCGAGCCAGCCACGACGCGTCTCACCATAGGTCTTCAACTGCTGGATCACGTTCATCGCAATCTCGGAGGGGATCGAGAAACCGATGCCTATCGAGCCTCCCGTCGGGGAGATGATCGCCGTGTTCACACCGATCACGTCACCTTCCATATTGAAGAGCGGACCGCCGGAATTGCCCTTGTTGATCGCCGCATCCGTCTGGATGAAGTTGTCATAGGGGCCGGCATTGATATTGCGCCCGCGCGCCGAAACGATACCCACCGTCACCGTGCCGCCAAGGCCGAACGGGTTGCCGACAGCCATCACCCAATCACCGATCCGCATCTTGCGGGAATCGCCGAATTTCACGGCCTTCAACGGCGCCTTCGGCTCCACTTTCAGAACGGCAAGGTCGGTCTTGGTATCCGTACCAATCAGCTTGGCTTCGAGCGTCGTGCCGTCGGCAAAGTTGACGTCGATCTCATCGGCGCCCTCAATCACATGGTTATTGGTGACGATATAGCCCGCCGGATCGATGACGAAACCCGAGCCCAGCGAATTGACCTTGCGGTTCTTGCCGCCGTCCTTCTTCCGCTTGCTGAAATAGTCGTTGAAATACTGCTCGAACGGCGCGTCCTTCTGCACCTTGGGCGATGGCAAACCGCTGTCGCTCTCGCTGCCTTCGGCGTCCTGCGAGATCGATATGTTCACGACCGCATCGAGCAGCCCTTCGGCCAGATCGGCGACCGAGGCCGGTCCGCGCTGCTGGACTGCAGCGCTCTGGGCCTGAGAGGGCAAGGCAGGCAAGATCAGCGCCGATGCGACTGCGACAGCCGAGAGAAGCAGGAACTTCGAAGACGAACGTGGCACGCGGCATTTCTCCCGTTGGAGATCGCGCCCGCAAATTGCCGGCGCATGTGATGAAGCAGGTCGCTCTTGTTATCGCCACCATCCTTCCGGGTAAAGTGGCGTTTCTGTGAGCAACCGACGGATCAGCGCACCAGCCAGACCAGACCAACTCCGATGGCCAGCGTGGCGACACCGAAAATGCGCAGGCGTTCCTCGGACATGCCGGGAATCTGCTCCGCCATACGCTTGATAAGCCGAGGGGCCAGCGCATAGGCCAGCCCCTCGATAATCAGGAAGAATGCGAGACCGATCAAAAAATCGGTGAGCAATGCACTCACTGTTGCGCAGCCGGTGCCTGCGGTGCCACCGGCTTGGCAGCATCAGCCGGAAGCCGTTCGTCCAGCTTCTTCTTTCCGCCCGCATCATTGAAATAGCGGAAGAAATCGGAAGTGGGCGAGAGCACGAGACTGGTATCCGGGCTCGCCAGGCTGTTCCGGTAGGCGTTCATCGAACGGTAGAATTCGAAGAAGGCCGGGTCCTTGCCGTAGGCTTCGGCGAAGATCGCACTGCGCTGACCATCGCCCTCACCGCGCAGGATTTCGGATTCGCGCCGCGCATCGGCTACGATCTCGACAACCTGACGGTCGGCAATGGCTTCGCGGCGCTGACGTTCCTGCACGCCGCGGGCGCGGATGAGTTCGGCTTCAGCCAGACGCTCGGCCTTCATGCGGTCGAAGGTTTGCTGTGAGACTTCGCGCGTCAGGTCGGTGCGGCGAATACGGACGTCGAGGATCGAGAGACCCAGCGCACCGGCATCATTCTTCAGGTCCGTCCGAACTTCCTGCATCATCGCGCTGCGTTCCTGCGAAAGCGCAGATTCGAAGCCACGCAGGCCGTAAACCCGGCGCAGCGAAGCATCGAGACGCGTCCGAAGCCGCGATTCAGCCGAGGTGCGGTCGCCCGACACGGCTTCGCGGAACAGCTGTGCATCTGTGATCTTGTAGATGATGAAGGCATCGACTTCGTAGAACTTGCCGCCCTTCACCTGGACACGAATGTTATCGAGATCGAAGCGCAAAGCCTGTTCGCTGACATACTGCACGCGATCAGCGTCAAGGAACGAGAACGGCAACTTGAAATAGATGCCGGGATCAGTTTTCACAGACTGGATCTTGCCGAAGCGGATAACGAGCGCCTGCTCGCGTGCGCCGACGACGAAGACGGACGAATAGGCAATCAGCGCGATCAGAGCCGCGACCACGATACCGACGGAAAGACGATTGCTGTTCATTTCGTCTCTCCCTTCGACGTGTTCTTGTTGATCAGCTCATTGAGCGAAAGATACGGCACGGGCTGGCCCGCCTGGCCATCCATGACGACCTTCTTGCTCGATTTCATCACGCCTTCCATCGTTTCCAGATACATACGCTCGCGGGTCACTTCCGGAGCCTTTGCATATTCCGTGTAGATGGAGGTGAAGCGGGCTGCCTCGCCTTCTGCTTCCTTCACGACGCGATCCTTGTAGGCCGCAGCCTCTTCGCGGATCTGCGAGGCTTCACCGCGGGCGCGGCCAAGCTTCTGGTTGGCATATCTGTTGGCTTCCTCGACGAAGCGGTCTTCGTCCTGTTCCGCGCGCTGCACTTCGTCGAACGCATCGGCCACTTCGCGCGGCGGTGCTGCGTCTTCGATCGCAACCGTGCGGACAGAGATACCCGTCTTGTAGGCATCAAGCGTCGACTGGATGATCGTCTTGACCTCTTCGGAGACGGCCTGACGATTGTCGCGGAAAACGTCCTGAACGGGACGTGAACCGACCACTTCGCGCATCGCGCTTTCGGCCACCTGCTGCAGCGTGTCGCGCGGGTCTTCGACATTGAAGAGATAGGCGCGCGCATCGGTCACTGCGAAAAGAACCGAGAACTGCACATTGACGATGTTCTGGTCGCCCGAGAGCATAAGACCGGCATCGCTGTTGGAGCCGGACTTCGCACCGATATTGGCCTGCTGTTCCGTCACCTTGACGAGCTCAACACGCTCGATCGGCCAGAAATGGAAATGCAGGCCCGGCATCGAAACTTCGTTCTTCGGCACACCGAAGCGCGAGACGACACCTCGTTCGTCCGGCTGCACGGTGTAGATCGACTGGAAGAGCCAGAGGGCGGCAACCACGATGATCACGAGAAGCGCAATACCGCCGCCGCCTGCCCCACCGGGGATCATGCGTTTCAGGCGGTCTTGGCTGCGCCGGATGATTTCGTCGAGTTCCGGGGGATTGTTTCCGTTACCGGGCCGATTCGGTCCAGAGCCCCAGGGCCCCTTGCCGTTTCCGTTACCGCCGCCACCGCCGCCGCCCCAAGGGCCGCCGCCGCCATTCTGATTGCTCCAGGGCATCAAGTCCTCTTGCTGTTACGGGCAAGAGACGTTTTCCCCCACCCTCGTCTATGGTGACAGGTTATAGGTATCGCAGCACAGGGTTTCAATGCGGGCAATCGCGTTTCGCATACTGGAGGCACAAATTGCCGCAGTGAAGGTTTATTTTCGACGCGTATAGGTGACGAAACGGGCCGGATAGTCATCCTTTTCGCCCGATTCCATGCGGCCGACCTCTTCAGCCTGCCAGATAGATGCATCAATCTCCGGAAACATCGTGTCACCGGGAATATCGGCCTCGATATGGGTAATGTGCAGCACATCGGCGACGGGCATGCCAAGACGATAGATTTCGCCGCCGCCGGCGATGCATATCTCATCGACGCCCGCTTCAGCAGCCAGCGCAAATGCCTTGGCAATCGCCTCATCGAAGGAATGGACGACATGAACACCCTCGCGGACATAAGCCCTGTCCCGCGTGATCACCACATGCGGCCGTCCCGGCAGAAGACGCGGAAAGCTCTCGAGATTCTTCCGCCCGATGATCAGCGGCTTGCCCATCGTCATCGCCTTGAAGCGCTTGAGGTCCGTGGACATGTGCCAGGGCAGATCATTGTCACGCCCGATCACGCCATTGTTCGCAACAGCGGCAATCATCGAAATCAGCGGCTTGGTCATACCGCAATCGGCGCCTTGATCGTCGCGTCCGCCTCATAGCCGACCAGTTCGAAATCCTCGAACTTGAACGAGAAGATGTCCTTCACATCCGGATTGATTTTCATGAACGGCAGCGGCTTCGGCTCACGCTTGAGCTGCGTTTCCGCTTGTTCGAAATGGTTGTGATAGAGATGCGCGTCGCCGAACGTATGCACGAAATCGCCGGGGCGAAGGCCGGTTACCTGCGCCACCATCATCGTCAGAAGCGCGTAGGAGGCGATATTGAAGGGCACGCCCAGGAAAATGTCTGCCGAGCGTTGGTAGAGCTGGCAGGAGAGCTTGCCATCGGACACATAGAACTGGAAGAGGCAGTGGCACGGCGGCAGCGCCATCTCGTCCACTTCCGCCGGGTTCCAGGCCGAGACGATATGGCGGCGTGAATTCGGGTTGGTCTTGATGCTTTCGATCAGCAGCGCGATCTGGTCGATCTTGCGCCCGTCAGGAGCCGGCCAGGAGCGCCATTGCGAACCGTAGACCGGGCCGAGTTCGCCATTCTCGTCAGCCCACTCGTCCCAGATCGTCACGCCGTGCTCGTGCAGATAGGCGATATTCGTCTCGCCCTTGAGGAACCACAAAAGCTCGTGGATGATCGATTTCAGGTGCAGCTTCTTGGTCGTCGTGACCGGAAAGCCCTCCGACAGGTCGAAGCGCATCTGATAGCCGAACACCGAGCGCGTGCCCGTACCCGTGCGGTCGCCACGATCGACGCCCGTTTCCTTCACATGGCGGAGGAAGTCGAGATATTGCTTCATGGCCCGCTGATTCCCTGTTCTCGAGACGGGCACAAGCTTAAATCCAAGCGGCGGCGCTTCCAAGGCGGAAACGCCGCGTCAGGTCGTCCATCCAGAAGAAAGACGCTCAGAGGTCGCCGAGCTTCCCGAGTTCCTTGGCGACCAGATAATAGAAGGTGACGCGCGACTTGGCGCGATCTGCCTTCATCGCCTCGGCGACGGAAGCCACGGCCTTCTCGGCGGCGTCGCCCGTCACACCCAGTTTCTTGCCGCACCAGCTCTGCACGACGCGGTCGAGCTCCGACTTGTCTGAGGCGGAAACCAGCGAAGAATCGCGGTTGCGCAGCGCAATGCCCAGATGCTTGACGATCTTGGCGACAATCGCCTCATCGGCATTGGCATCATACTTGCGGACGTCTGGAAGATAATCGGTCATGATGTTTACTCCCTGCTTTCGCGATGCTTATTCATGCATTCTCATATTGAAATGTTTAGTCGAATTGACCGCAAGTCAAGCAGAGATTGCAAGGGGACACGAAATCGCCTCGGCAAATTCGGGCGAATTCTCCGACGGCCCTTTTCATCCGCCCGCATAACACTTATATGAACAGTGCCGTTCTTCGGGGCGGCTATGGCAATAAACGGGCGATGGAATAAACCTATTGGACCCGGGGGCGGTACCCGGCGCCTCCACCAGAAACCGCTGAAAGCGTGACGCGCTGCGAGCGGCTTCTGATGGGGGCGAAATAGGATCGACAAGGGTGTAAAGATCGACTTTTTGCCCGGCATGATACCGCCGTTATCGGGTCACAAGTGTAGTTGCAAACGACAACAACGCTAAGGGTTATGCTCTCGCTGCTTAATCGCGGTGCGGGAAATCCGACCTAAGTCCTTTTGGTTAGCACCTTAAGGCGGGGTTCGGAGGTACCTGGCAACAGAAACCTCCACTTCTCTCCCTTGATCTCTTCTGCTCGCTGCCTCACCTTCTCCCCATTGGCGGAATCAATTATATTGCCGTAGCAATTGGGCTCGCATATAGCGGGTTTTCAAAAATGCCCGGTTCGTGGCATACATAGCTGGTAACGAAATTCAGGAAGGCGGTCACAGTATGGGGCAGGATCACATCCGGTACGACATTCTCGCACAGGACGCTCTGCGCGGCGTGATCCGCAAGGTGCTCGGCGAAGTCGCCGCGACCAACAGCCTGCCGGGTGATCATCACTTCTTCATCACCTTCCTCACCGGTGCTCCGGGCGTACGCCTGTCGCAGCACCTGAAGAGCAAGTATCCGGAACAGATGACTATCGTCATCCAGCACCAGTTCTGGGACCTCAAGGTCACGGACGCCGGCTTCGAGATCGGTCTCTCCTTCTCCGATACCCCGGAAAAGCTCGTCATTCCGTTCAACGCGATCCGCGGTTTCTATGACCCCTCGGTCAATTTCGAACTCGAATTCGATGTCGCGGCCGATGCCGGCATGGAAATTGTCGAGGACGAAGACGTAGCCGCCTTCGTGGCCCCGGTCGAAACAGCAGGCGATGGCGTCGCCAAGCCCGCCGATGGTGAAAAGGCCGGCGCCTCGGTCGTCTCGCTGGATGCCTTCCGCAAGAAGCAGTAAACGGGCAAGCCCTTGGCCGATGTCGTCAATCTCCGCCAGTTCCGCAAGCGCGCAGAACGCGCCGAGAAGGAGAAGACGGCTGAGCAGAACCGCCTTTCCCATGGCCGGACGAAGGCTGAAAAGTCTCTGACGAAGGCCTTGAACGAAAAGGCCGCCAGGGTGCTCGATCAGGGCAAGCTTGAGAACGGCGCCGCCGGCAAGGCGAAGCCCGAGGGAGACCCCGAGACGTGATCCGGAAACATTCCGTCACGCTGCGCGGTCATCGGACATCATTTTCCCTGGAAGACGAATTCTGGGCCGAGGCGGTCGCGATAGCACGCAGGCGGGACATGTCGATTGCAGCCCTTCTCACGGAAATCGACGAAGCGAGAGATGCAGACAGCAATCTGTCTTCGGCCATCCGCGTGTATGTCCTGTACGAACTGAAACACCTCGGCGTCTGAAGCCAAGCCCCGCGATCCTTAATTCGCGCGCGGCGGCGCCAGCTTGTCCCCGCGGATAACCTCCGGCAGGAAGCCGTCGGTGTTCTGGTTAGGGGGCAGGCTCTTCAATTGCTGGATCGAATTGGTCTTCTGGCCTGCCTTTTCCCCCGAGGCCTTATCACCCGAAGGCGTCCCCGAAGCCGGCTTGTCGGCAGCGGCTTTCTCCGCTGCAGCCTTGTCAGCCGCCTGTTTCGCCGCCTCTGTTGCAAGCCTTTCCTCTTCGGCCTTGCGTTCGGCCTCTATCCGCGCCTTTTCGCGCGCATCGTCCAGCGCATGGTAATAGAGCGCTTCGCGCCGCAGCCGCTGGCGCTCGGCAAGCCGCCCCTGCAGAAGGTCGGCCTTGCGGCGCTCGCGCTCGAAGGCGCGAAGCGACAGATAGTTGGCGAGTTCAGTGGCATCGACGGTCGACGCCGGGCTTGCCAGCGTCCCGCCGAAACGCATCGTCAGCGCCGGCGTTGCACCCGCCACCTCATCGTTACCCGGCTTGAAGGCAGCCCTGAGATCGGCGCGAACGCTGCCCTCCGCGAGCCCAACGGCGGCATCGAGACCGATGCGCAGATCCGGCGTTTCGGCCCGCGCGTTCTGGACGAGAAGGCGGCCGTTCGAAATGGAAAGGGGCAGGGTCACGGCCTCGATCTTCGTCTGCCCCTTGACGACGATGGGCGCAACCATGCCGGCCACCTTCGCCGCATTGATCTCGCCCTCCAGCTTGTCGGCAGCGGACAGGATGGACGGCATCGCGCCGCCGTTGAAGCCACTGATCTGCAGGCCAGGGATCGCGATACTCCCGGAACCGCTCAACTGGCCCGCAATCTGCTTCAGATTGGCGCCCGAGCTTTCAAGTCCGAGCGCCAGATCGGCGTTGCCGGACAGGATGGGCATGTCGTCGCCGGTGCGCCACGATAGTTTGCCGAGATCAAGGCCCTTGACGTCGATCTTGCCGCGCAGGAAGCCCTGGCCCTGACCCACGGTCAGCGAAAGTCCGCCTTTTGCGGCACCTCCGGCCAACTTCCCGGTCCCCTCTTCGATCGCCACCGATCCTGCGCCATAGCGAAGCCGCCCTGCAAAGTCGTTCACCGGCACCGGATAGCCGAGCCACAAGTTTGCGGCGGAAACCCTCACATCTGCAGCAAAGGGGCCGGAAACGGGCGCGGGCAAGGCCTGCGCCGAGAAGGCGCCGTTGCCATCCGTTAGCGGGCCGGACACGAGTTCGGCCAGCCATCCGGCATCCAGCGACTTGACCGACACGTCGCCCGTCAACATCCGCGACGCGTCGCGGCTGAGCGTCAGGCTGCCCGCAACATTCTCCTCAAGCGCCTTGCCGGCCAGCGAGGAAACGACAAAGGCATCGGGCTTGATATCAAGTGTTGCGGTAACCGAAAGCGGCAGGCCGCTGCCCATGTTCGGCAGGCTGTAACCGGTCACCATCAGGAACGGCTCGACATCCTCGCTGTCGAGCAGGACCTTGTACTGCCCTTCGAGAAAATGCGCCGCTGAAAGATCGCCGCTGCCCTTTGCGTTAAACCCCGTCGTCGCCGTCTGGGCGTTCAGCACGATCTGCGCCGGCGCCGTGCCCGTCCGTGTCATCTTGGCGGACAACGCGCCGTGATTGCCGTCCAGCATCGGCAGCAGACGGAAACCCGCCTGCCCCATCAGCGTGGCGTAGTTGTCGTTCTCCGCATTCATCTGAATGTCGAGATTGGTCCCGGCCGAAAGACCGATATCCTGCCCCTGGAGCTTGACCGCAAGTTTGGTGCCGTTCGTCGTTCCCTGCACCGTGGCCGAAACAGGAAACGCGCCTGACCGCCCCGTCCCAAGCTCAAAGGCGACATTCGTGTCTGCAAAATAATGGGCATTGCTGGCAAACGCAGTCACGACAGGATGGTTCGGCAGGCTTCGCTCGGCCAGCAGCAGGAAGCCGCGGGGGTCAACGGCCTTGAGCCGCCCCTTCAAATCAAGCACCGGAGCCGCAACGCTGCCCGAGGCTGTTCCGGCGAGCTCGATGGCAGCACCCGCGAGGTCGCCGATGGTCAGCTTGCTGACCGCGAGCTTGCCATCCTTCAGCGTGAAGGCTGTCGCGACATCGCTGGCAACGATGCCCTGCGAGGCGAGGTTGCGAAACTGCAGATCAGCCGAAACGGTCTGCGCCAGAAACGCCGCGGCGGTATCCCTGCCGGTCGCAAGGCTCGCAACCGCGCGCATGGCATCAACGTCGAGATCGCCACCGGACAGATTGAGGGAGAGCGATGCGGGGCCGCCGCCATCGGGCACCTGTCGCTCGACGCGCCCCTTCAGGATCGCACCACCGGCTGCCAGCTCGAGATTGTCGAACTGCTGGACGTTATCGTCGATCGACACATCCGCGGAAAAACCGAGCGCGTTGAGATTGCGGATCTGCGGCGCGACGTCACCGGCGATCCAGGCCGACAGACCGGAAGGCTGGCTGGACGCCGCTGTCAGCGTGCCCTTGAAGGACCGGTTTTCGGAAAGATCGAGCAGGCCACTCGCCTCGACCTTTGTGCGTCCCGGCAGTTCGACCGAGACCTGATCGAGCTTCCAGCCGGTGCCATTGGGTTCCGCCACGACAGTCACATCGCGGAAGGACGTGTCGGACGAAACGATTGCCGGCAGTTTCAGCGTCGCCTTGCCGGGTACAGGCGGAACCGGAATGTCACCCAGCAACGCCAGGAAGGTTTCAAGCCTCTCCTCGGCGGAAACAACCTGCTGGCTCCTCGAGCGTTTGCCGTCCTCGCCGCTGGCACCGATCGCATTCATGTCGACCTGCTGGCCGTCGGCCGTCAGCAGGAATTGGGGGTTGAGCCCGGTGTCGAGCGTCGCCTGGCCGGTGATGGAATAGGGATCGCTGATGGCGCCCATGTCGAGCTGGTATTGCGGCAACCGCACCCGGTCGCTGGCAAGCTCGAAAGCCCCCTTGATGCGCACCGGCGCCGGATCGCCCTGCTTCTTCGCCCCATAAGCCGCGTTGAACGTGCCATCATAGCGCAATTTCAGATCAACCAGCCTCAGCGTGCCTTCGAGATCGGCGGTGACCGGCAGCGCATCCGGACTAATATGGGAGGCGACGCGCAACTCGCCCTTGGCGTCGCGAATGCCCGTATTGACCGTGAACTTGCCGCCGACGCCGTCGATCAGGCCCTTGCCCTCGAAGTGCCAGGGCCCGACGAGCGATTTGGCTGAGGCCATGAAATCCAGCCCCGTCAGCTTGCGCGTCCGCCCTGTCTGATGGTCCTCGAATGTCACTTCGCCGCCGCTGACGCGCACGTTTTCAAGCACCACGATCTTGGCCGGAATGGACGGGTTGCCGGTCTTCGCCCAATCCAGCGTCCCATCCTTCTGAAGGGCAATATGAACCTTGGGCTCGATGATGCGCATTTCGAAAATGCGCGCCTCACCGGAAAGGAACGGGGCGATTTCCATATCCATGGCAAAGCGGGCCGCAGTTACCAGCGGCTTGCCAGCCTCATCCCGACCGATGGTGACATCCTCCATGGTGACGGAGGGAAACGGAATCAGGCGCGCGCTAACGGCCCCGTGAACTTCAACCTTCTTGCCGAGGATCAGCGAGGCGCGGCGTTCGAAATCCTGACGGAAGCCCGTCCAGTCGACGAAATACGGTGCGACCAGGGCGACAAAAAGCGCCACGACCACCAACCCGGCAATGCCAACCATGATCCGGCCAAACACCGACAATCGCTCAATTCCCCGCGTTCATTCGGCGTCTGGACGCCGCACGTTATGTTTTGTGACAGACTAGCCCGCGACATGGCGCGCGAACAAGACAAATGCATGACCGGACGCAGATTTCGCGAATTAATCCAGCGTAAAAATCTTGCCGGGGTTCATGATGTTGTCCGGATCGAGCGCCCGCTTGATCTGCCGCATAACATGGACGGAGGCTCCCAGCTCCTCGATCAGGAACGGCTGCTTGCCCTGCCCGATGCCGTGCTCGCCGGTGCAGGTCCCATCCATCGCCAGCGCGCGGGCGTTGAGCCGCACGCAGAAGTCTTCGACGCGGGCAATCTCGGCCGGGTTCTTGTCATCGAAAAGCACGAGAACGTGGAAATTCCCGTCGCCCGCATGGCCGACAATCGGCGCGGTGAAGCCGTTTTCGATTATGTCCGCCTCCGTCTCCGCCACGCAATCGGCAAAGCGCGAGATCGGCACGCAAACATCGGTCGAGAGAGCCGCCATGCCGGGGATCAGCGCCTTGGCCGAGTAATAGGCATTGTGTCGCGCCTTCCAGAGCTTGGCCCGCGCCGCAGCATCCGTGGACCATTCGAAGGCCCCGCCACCATTTTCGGCCACGATCTCGGCAAACTGTTCCGATTGCAGCCGCACCGTCTCGGCGGTCCCATGAAACTCGACGAACAGCGTCGGCTGGACGGCCAGCGAAAGCCCGGAATAGGCATTGCAGGCCGCAACCTGCGCATCGTTCAGAAGCTCGATGCGGGCGACCGGAATCCCCATCTGGATTGTCGTGATGACGGCGCTTGCCGCATCCTTCAGCGTCGCAAATCCGCAAACCCCGCCGGCAATCATCTCCGGAATGCCCTGCAGACGCAGCGTGATCGAGGTCAGCACGCCGAGCGTCCCTTCTGCCCCCACCATCAACCGTGTCAGGTCGTAGCCGGCCGACGACTTGCGCGCGCGCCGCGCCGTGCGGATTTCCTCGCCATTCGCCATGACGGCGGTCACAGCGAGCACATTGTCCTTCATCGTGCCGTAGCGGACGGCATTCGTCCCTGACGCCCGCGTTGCAGTCATGCCGCCGATCGAGGCATTTGCTCCGGGATCGATCGGAAAGAACAAGCCGGTATCGCGCAGATACTCGTTCAACTGCTCGCGTGTTACGCCCGGCTCGACCGTGCAGTCGAGATCCTCCGCATTCACTTCAAGAACGCGATTCATCCGGCTGAAATCGATGGAAATGCCGCCGGCTGCGGCATTCACCTGCCCCTCCAGCGACGAGCCCGTGCCGAAGGGAATGATCGGAACCTTATGCGCCGCACAGGTTCGCACCACGTCCTGAACTTCTTGCGCCGTCTCGACAAACACTACCCCATCCGGCAACTGCGCCGGCAGATAGGTCGTCGTGTGCGCATGCTGTTCGCGCATCGCCTGCCCGGTCTGGAATCGCTCGCCGAAAGCCTGCCTGAGAATGCCGAGAACGGCGGCAATCCCCGCCTCGTTGCGAAAACCCGCGCGCACGCCTTCCAGAGCCATAGTGATCCTCCTGAATTTTCAGGTCTTCATGACGGAGGATGACGAGCCTGTCGAGGGGAAACGGCAAGTACGGGCTCTGTACAGGTGATAGGTTCGAGATCGTTGACAGCCGGGAGATATGAGATAATTTTCATGTTTATTTAATTGTTGGAAATTTGACCATGAATATCAAGTTTTTAACCTCTACTCTCGTTTTGATTTCACTCTCCGGAATTGCGTTTGCCGGAACATCGGAAGCGGCCAAAAATTCGCCCTTCGACACGGACGAAGCCTCGCTCAATGAGAAGCAGCTGATCGGGAAAAGGCTCTTCGAAGACGCCAATCTCTCAGAACCCGCCGGCGTTTCCTGCGCCTCCTGCCACGAGGCAAGCCGGGCCTTTCAGGGCAATAACGGCTCACGGGTTCCCACCGTCGCAAAGGGAAGCCAGGATGACAAATTCGGCACGCGCAACGTCCCCACCGCAGCCTATGCCATGATGAGTCCCTCCTTTCATTTTTCAAAGGAGAAGAATGACGAAGGCAAGGAAGAGTGGATGGCGCTGGGCGGCCAGTTTCTCGATGGCCGCGCCGCCAATCTGAGAGAACAGGCGGAAGGGCCCTTCCTCAATCCGAAAGAGATGAACAACGCCTCGAAGAAGACGGTCATCGACAAGGTCAGGGCCGCCGGCTACGCCCCTCTCCTGAAAAAGGCCTATGGCAAGCATGTTTTCGACAATCCCGATAAGGCGATGTTTGCCGTCACGAGCGCCATCGCGGCGTTTGAAAAGACGCATGCCTTCGCGCCCTTCTCGTCGAAATTTGATCGAGTGCTCAAGGGAAAGGACACGTTTACGGCTGAGGAAGCCAAGGGATTCGAGCTTTTCAAGGACCCGCAGAAAGGCAACTGCATCGCCTGCCATGTCGGCGACCCCAAATCCACCAATCCGCGCGACTGGCTCTTCACTGATTACAGCTACGACAATCTCGGACTGCCGAGAAACCCCGACATTCCAGAAAACGCCAATGCCGATGTCTTCGATCTCGGTCTCTGCAATCAGGACGGCATCACGAAAAAGGCGCCCAAGGGGCTTGATATCGACGCCCTTTGCGGTGCGTTCAAGGTGCCCACGCTGCGTGACATCGCCCTGACGCCGCCTTATGGACATAACGGTGTCTTTAAGACGCTGCGCGACATCGTCAAGTTCTATGCGACGCGCGATACCAATCCGGATGAATGGTATCCCAGGAAGGCCGATGGAAGTATCGACAAGTTCAACGACCTGCCGTCCCAATATGCGGAAAACGTCAACACGAAGGAAGTTCCGCTCGACCGGAAGGCTGGCGAGCAACCCCGGCTCAACGACCAGGAAGTCGATGCCATCGTGGCCTTTCTAAACACATTGACCGACGAGAAGTAGGGCTTTCAGGCTTTCACCGCGGCCGCAGCCGCAATCGCGGAACGCGCCACACGGAGCTGCAACCCAAGAACAGACTGAAATTGGGGGGGCATAAACCCCGAATTTACCCCCGTTTTGTTCTCTTCTCTTTGCCATTCCCCTCAAAATCACTAGATTGCGGGCATGATGAATCGTTTCGATGACATGCCCTTTTTCGGCGACGAGCCGGAACCCGCCCCCCAACGCGCCGTGAGCGGCGGCAGCATTGCCGCTCGCGCCATGGCGCAGCGTGACGCCGCGCGCGCGGCACCCGACTATCTGGACGGGCTGAACCCCGAGCAGCGCGAGGCCGTGGAGACGACCGAAGGCCCGGTTCTGGTTCTCGCCGGCGCCGGCACCGGCAAGACACGGGTTCTGACCACCCGCATCGCGCATATCCTTGCAACGGGCCGCGCCTATCCGAGCCAGATTCTCGCCGTAACCTTCACGAACAAGGCCGCGCGCGAGATGAAGGAGCGCATCGGCATGCTGGTCGGCGGCGCGGTGGAAGGCATGCCCTGGCTTGGCACCTTCCACTCGATCGGCGTCAAGATGCTGCGCCGAAATGCGGAACTCGTCGGGCTCAAATCGGATTTCACCATTCTCGATACCGATGACGTCATCCGCCTGATCAAGCAGATCCTGCAGGCCGAAAGCGTCGACGACAAGCGCTGGCCGGCCAAGCAGTTCGCCGCCATGATCGATGGCTGGAAGAACAAGGGGCTCGACCCCGCCCAGATCCCCGAAGGCGACGCCCGCGCCTTTGCCAACGGCA
This sequence comes from Limnomicrobium aquaticum, assembly GCF_040545545.1. NCBI lineage: Bacteria > Pseudomonadati > Pseudomonadota > Alphaproteobacteria > Hyphomicrobiales > Rhizobiaceae > Limnomicrobium > Limnomicrobium aquaticum. Next base: position 492,248 of record NZ_JBEPMB010000001.1, on the reverse strand, counting down.
AGGGCCGCGAACTCTACATCGCCTATCAGAACCGGCTTTTGACGCTCAACGCCTGCGATTTCGGCGACCTGCTGCTGCACCCGATCCGCATGTTCAAGAAACATCCGGACGTGCTGAAGGAATATCACGAACGCTTCCGCTATATCCTCGTTGACGAGTATCAGGACACTAACACCGCCCAATATATGTGGCTGCGGCTGTTGGCGCAGCGGTCGAGCCCCAGGTCATTCTCCCCCCGTGAGGGGGGGATGCCCGGCAGGGCAGAGGGGGGTGCCCCCCGACGTAACGCCAGCGATTTACCCCCCTCTGTCGCCTCCGGCGACATCTCCCCCTCAAGGGGGGAGATCAACAAAGTCAACATCTGCTGCGTCGGCGATGACGACCAGTCGATCTATGGCTGGCGCGGCGCGGAAGTGGACAACATCCTGCGCTTCGAAAAGGACTTCCCCGGCGCCAAGGTCATCAAGCTGGAGCGCAACTATCGCTCCACCGGCCATATTCTCGGCGCCGCCGGCCACCTCATCGCGCATAACGAAGGCCGCCTCGGCAAGACCCTGTTCACCGAACGCTTCGATCCCGAGCACGACAAGGTGCAGGTCCACGCTGCCTGGGACTCGGAAGAGGAAGCCCGCGCCGTCGGCGAGGAGATCGAGCAGCTCCAGCGAGCGAAGCACAAGCTCAACGACATGGCGATCCTCGTGCGCGCCTCCTTCCAGATGCGCGAGTTCGAAGACCGTTTCGTCACGCTCGGCCTCAACTACCGCGTCGTCGGCGGCCCGCGCTTCTACGAGCGCCTCGAAATCCGCGACGCCATGGCTTACTTCCGCCTCGTCTGCCAGCCGGCCGACGATCTCGCCTTCGAACGCATCATCAACACGCCAAAGCGCGGTCTGGGCGACACGTCGGTCCGCGCGCTGCATGACTATGCCCGCGCCCGCGATATCCCGATGCTCGCCGCCGCCGCCGACATGATCGAGACGGAAGAGCTGAAAGCTGCAGCGCGCAAGTCACTGTTCAACGTCGTCACCGACTTCCGCCGCTGGCAGTCGCTGCTCGAAAACACCCCTCATACCGAACTCGCCGAGCAGATCCTCGACGAGAGCGGCTACACGGCCATGTGGCAGAACGACAAGTCTGCCGAAGCGCCCGGACGGCTGGAAAACCTCAAGGAACTGGTCCGCTCCATGGAGCAGTTCGAAAGCCTGCGAAGCTTCCTCGAACATGTTGCGCTCGTCATGGATGCCGAGAAGAACGAGGACATGGATGCCGTCAACATCATGACGCTGCATTCGGCCAAGGGTCTGGAATTCGAGACCGTCTTCCTGCCCGGCTGGGAAGAAGGCCTCTTCCCGCACCAGCGTTCGCTGGACGAAGGCGGCCGCTCAGGCCTGGAAGAAGAACGCCGCCTCGCCTATGTCGGACTCACCCGCGCCAAGCGCCGCGCCCATATCTGGTTCGTCTCCAACCGCCGCATCCACGGCCTCTGGCAATCCACGATCCCCTCGCGCTTCCTCGAAGAGCTTCCGCTGGAGCATGTCGAGGTCTCGGAAAGCCAGAACTCCAACTACGGCGGCTATGGCCGCAACCCCTACGGCCAGTCACGCTTCGACAAGCAGGAGCCGTTCCAGAACACCTATTCGACGCCGGGCTGGAAGCGTGCGCAAGCCAACCGCACCGATGCCACGAGGGACAACTGGGGATCCCGCTCCGGCCATCAGGTGGAACGCATCGGCTACGGCGAAAGCGGCCCTCGCGCCAAGACTATTCCTGGCGAACTCGTCGCCAAATCGACCGTCGACGTGCCGTCCCAATTCTCCGTGGGCGACCGCGTCTTCCACCTCAAATTCGGCAATGGCAATGTGTCGGCGGTGGAAGGCAACAAGCTGACGGTGGATTTCGACCGGGCTGGACAGAAACGCGTGCTGGACGGGTTCGTGGAGCGGGCTTGAGCTTACCTCACTCGCCAATCGGCAATACGCCTAATGCAGCACCCGCCTGCTCCGCTGCAATGCCGGCTGACGCAGCTCGGGGTTCTTGGAGCCTTCCCCCTCCAGCCCCATGACTCGGTTGCGGCCGCCGGCCTTGGCGGCGTAGAGCGCAGAGTCGGCCGAAGCAATCAGCAGCTGGAAACTATCTGCGGTCACCGGCCCATTGGCAATTCCGAGGCTGACCGTGACGAAGGGCGACACATCGCTGCTGCCGTGTTCCAGCGAAAGATCCTCCACCGCGAGCCTAACGGACTCCGCGCAGGCCGCAGCGGTGGCGCTGTCGGCATCGGCAAGCAGAATCAGGAATTCCTCGCCGCCATAACGAACCGCAGTCCCGTTGAAGAGCTTGGTGGTTTCCGCGATCACGCCGGCGACAGTGCGGATGCAATCGTCCCCGCGTCCGTGTCCGTAGAGGTCGTTATAGGCCTTGAAGAAATCGATATCCATGAGGATGGCGGAAACAGGACGCGGCTCCCCGTCCGCCGGAGGCAGCTTGCCAGCGAAGCTTGCCAGGTATCGACGATTGCCAAGCCCGGTCATCGGATCGAGCTGGGCATCGGTTTCCGCTGCGCGAAGCCGGACATTCTCGCGCAGTCTGAAAAGAAAGGCGTAGCGGGCATCGCGCTGCGCCCGCAGGTTCGCCGAGAGCCCCAGATAGCTCGAAACCACGATGAAGGAGAGCCCGGCCAGCTTCTGCTCCGGCAGCATGTCCTGAAACACCAGAACACTGACATACATGATGAGGATCAGTATCGTCGTGGCATTGGCGACACGCGTGTCCAGCCGCTGATTGACGTTGGAAAAGAGGAGGATCAGCGGCACGAAATACTGGTAATAACCAGCATTGGGAACATGGTTGAGCGCCATCACGGTCAGCGTCTGCGCCGAAATGAGCACGGGAATACCCGCCTCGGCAACCTGCCTCTGAAGGAAGCCCTCAACGCGGAAATAGAGGAAATACAGGAGGAAAAGACCTGGGGTAACGATCGCGAAATGCAGGAAGGCCGCGACTTTCGCCGTATCGGGCAGCAGCGCTATATCGGTCAGCAGGAGGAGGTTGTAGATGACGATGGTCGGCCACAGCGCCCGGCGAACCGCCCTCTCCCGCACCTTGCCCAGATCGCGTTGATAAATCCGCTCCATGGCGGCCGGGAAAACGGTTCGCCACCCCTTGCGCGAAAGGGTATCCTCAATCTCGGAAAGCGTGACCCGCGTTTCGGCGTCCAATGGCAGCACTCGAACCTAACCGGGAAAGTTCTACCGCAGCTCAGTGAAGACTCAATTAGCAGATTCTATAAATATCGCGTATTCTGATAGAAACCTGAACTCCACCCACATTGGGCGCTGCGGAGGGCGGAGAGCACGTCAGATCACGAGGGCAACATTCAAATTGCGCCAGTGAACCGCCCTCAGACGTTGCCGCCGCACACGACAACCCACAGTCTACGATACTTGGTCGAAAGTTCATTCTCCAATGCTGCAGCCAATGCCAAGGCTCCGCTCGGTTCTGCCTTGATCCCTGCTTCAGATTCCAAACGGGCTTGGGCTTCGACAACTGCAGTGTCCGAGCCAACAATTGTGCTCAGCCCCACCGTCTCTAATATCTGAAATGGAAGCAAACCGATCTCGGTCACTCGGAGAGCGTCGCAGATTGTTTTCTCTCGGGGAGTGATTTGCACGGGATGCAACACGTCGATTGCCGCCTGAAGGCGTGGATAGCTTTCCGGTTCGGCCACATAGATATCGTTTGTGAGACCACCGTTTCTCAGCGCCAAAGAAACTCCTGCCGCCAATCCACCTCCACCACAAGCAACCACGATTGCATCTTCCTCGGAGCCGCCGGCTTTTATGGATCGTGCTAACTCCTCACCAAGCGAGTAGCTACCCACAAGCATCAAAGCGTCGCGGAAGGGATGCAAAAGAGGCAATCCCCGCGCTTTCGCTTCCTGTTCCCCCGTTGCAAGATAGTCCGATCTAGGAACAAACAACACTTCAGATCCAGAACTGAGTGCCATATCTTTTTTTGAGACCGGTGCATCATCCGGCATGATCAACATTGAGGGTGTGCGAAGTTTCGACGCCGCAAGCCCCACCGCCGCGGGGAAATTTCCGGAGCCACAGGCAATCACGCCCTGCGGATGCTTCGAGACGCCAAGGACCGCACCTCTAAATTTGAACGAGCCCGCGTATTGTTTGGATTCATCAACCAAACGAATTTGGCAAGGCTTGTCACCGTCTACAGCCAAATCGGCAAACCCGGCTGGAACACAATGGCTCCAAATGAACCGAAGATCTCGCTCCAGATCCTCTGAAAGACATCGCGTCATGGGAGACAGAAAAGCCATGGGCACAAGAAAGAACTCCAGCTTGTTGCAAGACTGCACGCTACACGCATCGATTTCAAGTTACATGCCGCAGGTTGGCAAATGGCGTTGCGCTACCCACCCGTCTTCGCCAGTTTGTCCTCACTGGTCGTCATATCCCCGAGCCGCACGAAGCGATAACCCTTCGCCTTGAGCGCCTCAATGCCCTTCACCACGCCCTCGCCGGCCTTATGTGTCGGCTGGTTGATATGGGCGATGATCACGTCGCCGTCCCTGGCGCTTTCGAAGGAGCGCACGGTGGCGTCCACGCCGAGCAGCGAGCCTCCGTCGCCATTCACCGAATAGCCGCCGATCTTGTAGCCCATGGCCCTGATCTGGCGGATCGCCTCGGGGCTGTAGACGGCAGTCGCATCGCGATACCATGTCGGCTTCGGCGCGCCGGTCGCAGCAATCGCCTGCGCCCCGCCTTCGACCTCGGCCCGCACGCCATCCGGCGAACCCGCCGTCTTGATGCCGTAGATATCCATCGGGCGATCAACCGCGGGAATATGGTTCTCACCATGGTTCTCGATCTGGAAAAGATCAGGACGCGCACGCAGTTGCGCATAGGATTGCGCGTTCTTGCGCAGCCAGCGATGCGTCACGAAGATTGTCGCCGGGATCTGGTGATTGATCAGCGTCTCGAGAATGCGGGGGTCGGTCGCGCCCATGCAGGCATCGAAGGTCAACGCAACGGTCGGAACATCATGCTTCCCCGCAAGGTGCAGCTTCGGCTCCACGAGACCCTGCTTCGTGTAGCTGTCGGCAAGCGCAGGCGTTGCCGCGAGAAGGATGGAAACTACGAAGATCGTTTTCATGAAAAGCGGGACGAGGAGCAATCGTTGGAGGGAAAGATGTCCCCTCGTCCCGAAGAGGGGCGGATTTATGGCCGTGGCCCGTGTACCCGCCCCAGGGGAAAACAGACATTTGCATCGCTGCAATTCTGACCCGAGACCGGTCCCCGCTTTCGGATCGAAATTGTTTCTTTGCCTGCAGCAATTCCGGACGTGAAACCGGTCCCACTTTCACTGGAATTGCTTTAGTCGAATTTCACTTCCTTCAGCTTGTCGATACCAAGAACCTGCAGCGCCAGCTTTTCATAAAACGGCTCCGACTTGCCCTGCCTGACCTTGCGCAGGAAGTATTTCTCGAAGCCGATCTTGGCCAGATGCACCCATTTGCCCGACGATGACCAGTTGACGTTGCGCGGCGGGATCTGCGGCTGGGCGACGAAGGCGACGCCCCCATCGCCGAAATCGGCAAGGCACACGGCGTTCCATGTGCCTTGAGCATCCGGCACACGACCGGCAACCAGATTGGCAATGTTATGCGCCGTCGCCGTGACCATGGACTCGATCATGAAGCCGGTCTTGGGCACGCCAACGGGAACCGGCGTCGGCCCCATGGGCGGAATAGCGATGCACACGCCGATGCCGAAGACGTTCTGATAGGTCGGGTTGCGCTGATGCTTGTCGACAATGATGAAGCCGCGCGGGTTCGTCAGTCCCTCGATGCCGCGTACCGCCGCCACACCACGGAAAGCCGGAAGCATCATCGTGTAGGTCATCGGCACGTCATGCTTCTTCTTCACCGAACCGTCCTCGGCGATCTCGTCGACCAGAATCCTGCCCGGTTCGAACTTCTCCACCTTGGCATTGGTGATCCACTTGATGTGATGCGCCCGCATCTCGCTTTCGAGCAGACCTTTGGTGTCACCCACGCCATCAAGGCCGAGATGGCCGATATAGGGCTCGGAGGTAACGAAGGTCATCGGTACCTTGTCGCGAATCTTCGCATCCCGCAGCGCCTTTTCCAGAATGAAGGCGAATTCATAGGCCGGACCGAAACACGACGCCCCCTGCACTGCTCCGATCACCACCGGGCCGGGGTTCTTCAGGAGCTTCTCGAACTGATCCTTGGCCGTAAGCGCGTGGTCGATATGGCAGACGGATTGCGTATTGGCCGCCGGGCCGAAACCCTCGATCTCGTCAAAGGCAAGGTCCGGCCCGGTCGCGATAACCAGATAATCATAGGCGACGCTTTCGCCATTGGTCAGCTCGACGCGGTTCTCCGCCGGATGCACCCGTGCCGCCCCTTCCGGGCGAAGTGTGATGTCACGCTTGGCGAAGACAGGCTTCAGGTCGACCTCGACCTCCTCCCGCTCGCGCCAGCCGACCGCCACCCAGGGGTTCGACGGAACGAAGGAATAGGTGTCGCCCCGATTGATCACCGTCACCCTGTCGTCACGCGACAGCACGTCGCGCAACTCGTAGGCCATGATGGTCCCACCCAGCCCCGCACCCAAGACAACAACATGCGTCATGATTTTCTCCTCCCGGTTCTGGAAGGTCGAAGGTCAGGCGACCCGGCAATCCTCCCACTCACTAAACATTACATTTATCATATATATGTATTCCGCTATTTTATGTCAAACATGAGAATTGCTGAGCACGCGCGGTGATGAGCAATCCCTTGCAGGCCGCCGCGCCTTGCGATCCCTCTTCACGCGCTCTATCTGTGAAGTCCCGCCCTCGTCCGATTTCCGGAGAAGACCATTGTCAGCATTCAAGTGCCTGCCCGAAGCCCCGCGCGCCGCCAAGAAGCCCGTCGAAGATACACGCCACGGCGTAACGCGCATTGATGAGTATCAATGGCTGAGAGCAGACAACTGGCAGCAGGTATTTCACGACACGTCCGTGCTCGACCCGGAAATCCGAAGCTACCTTGAGGCCGAGAACGCCTATATGAAGGCCGCGATGGCGGACACCGAGGCGCTGCAGAAGCAGCTCTTTGCCGAGATGAAGGGCCGCATCAAGGAAGATGACAGCTCCGTACCGATGAAGGACGGCCCCTTCGCCTATGGCTCCTTCTACGTCACCGGCGGCGAGCAGCCGCATTACTTCCGCATCCCCGCTGAAGGCGGCGAGCGCCAGGTCATTCTCGATGGCGACAAGGAAGCGGCAGGCAAGGAATACCTGCGCCTTGCCGGCATGGAGAGTTCGCCGGATCACACGCTTGGCGTCTGGGGCTATGACGACAAGGGCTCGGAATTCTTCACGCTCCGCGTCCGCGACCTGACGACCGGAGAGGACATGGCCGATCTCCTCGAAAACACCGGCGGCGGCGGCACCTGGGATGCCGAAGGCAAGAGCTTCTTCTATACGCTGCAGGACGAAAACCACCGTCCTTCCAAGATCTTCCATCACATTCTCGGCCAGCCGCAATCGGCAGACCGTCTCGTCTATGAGGAAACCGATCCCGGCATGTTCATGGGCGTCGGCGGATCGCGGCTCGACGATTTCATCTACATCGATATCCACGACCACGACACGACCGAATATCGCCTTCTCTCCACCAAGGACCTCCTGGCCGAACCGAAGCTCGTCGTCGCCCGCGAGCCGGGCATGCAATATGAGCTGACCGAAGGCGGCGACCGCTTCTTCATCCTGACCAATTGCGATGGCGCCAAGGATTTCAAGATCATGGAAGCGCCGGTTGAATCGCCTTCCAAGGAGAACTGGCGCGAACTGGTGCCGCATGAGGCCGGCCGCCTCATCCTCAACCATATGGCCTTTGCCCGCCATCTCGTCTGGCTGGAGCGCCGCGACGGCCTCCCGCGCATCGTCATCCGCGACCGCGCCACCAACGAGGAGCACGCCATCGCCTTCGACGAGGAAGCCTATTCGCTTGGCCTCACGGGCGCCGCCGACTACGACACGGATGTCATCCGTTTCTCCTATTCCTCGATGACAACCCCGAACCAGGTCTTTGACTACAACATGGCGACGCGCGAGCGCACATTGCTCAAGACCCAGGAAGTCCCCTCCGGCCACAACCCGGACGACTATGTCACCCGCCGCATCCAGGCCGTGTCGAATGACGGCGAACTCGTCCCCGTGTCGCTCCTGTACCGCAAGGACACCGCCCTCGACGGCTCCGCCCCCTGCCTTCTCTATGGCTACGGCGCCTATGGCATCTCGATCCCGGCCAGCTTCTCCACCAATGCCCTGTCGCTCGCCGATCGCGGCTTCGTCTATGCCATCGCCCATATCCGCGGCGGCAAGGAGAAGGGCTATCGCTGGTACGAGGACGGCAAGCTCGCGGGCAAGGAAAACACCTTCAAGGACTTCATCGCCGCCGCCGATCACCTCGTGAAGGAAGGCTTCACGTCCTATCACCGCATCATCGCCGAGGGCGGCTCGGCCGGCGGCATGCTGATGGGCGCGGTTGCCAACATGGCGCCCGAGAAATTCGCCGGCATCATCGCCGCGGTCCCCTTCGTCGACGTGCTCACCACCATGCTCGACGACACACTGCCGCTCACGCCTCCCGAATGGCCCGAATGGGGTAACCCCATCGAGTCAGAAGAAGACTACAAGCGCATCGCCGCCTATTCCCCGTACGACAACGTCGGGCCTAAACCCTACCCCGCCCTCCTCGCACTCGCCGGCCTCACCGACCCGCGCGTGACCTATTGGGAACCTGCCAAGTGGGTGGCAAGACTGCGCGAGCACACGACCGGCTCCGAACCCATACTCCTGAAAACCAACATGGGCGCCGGCCACGGCGGCGCTTCGGGCCGCTTCCAGCGGCTGGAGGAAACCGCGCTCGAATATGCGTTCGCGATCAAGGTGGCGGGGAAGATGTGATCCGGGCGCGGGCCTCAATTGTGAACTGTAGTTGACACATATGCACATTGTGAACTACAGTTCACAGGAATGATCGAGGTCCGCGAACATCCGGTTTTCACGAAGTGGCGTCTCTCCTTGAGAGACGGATTGATCGCGCGCAGGATCGCCGTCCGCCTGACGCGCATCGAGGCAGGATTGATGGGCGACGTGAAGTATTTCGACGGCCTGGGCGAAATCCGCATCGACTACGGCCCCGGCTACCGATTGTACTTCCTCAAGCGCGGCAACACCGTGGTGATCCTCCTATGCGGCGGCGACAAGGACAGCCAAAGGCGCGACATCGAACTGGCCAAGAATCTGTCCAAGGAGGTCTGACATGACGGTAGAAACGAAGCTCTTCGATCCCGCCGAATACATGGAAAGCGATGAGGCGCAGGCCGAACTTCTGGCCGATGCTTTCGAAACCGGCGACGCCCAATATATCGCCCACGCCTTCGGCATCGTCGCCCGCGCCCGCGGCATGACGGCGATTGCCCGTGACGCGGGCGTCACCCGTGAAGCGCTCTACAAGGCGCTGAGCGACAAGGGCGACCCGAAATTCTCGACCCTGCTCGGCGTGGTGAAGGCGCTGGGACTGAAGCTTGAACTGAAGAAGATCGAGGCGGCGGAGTAGGCTGCCATCATCTCCCGGAATGGTTAGAGGCCGAGCCCAACCCTCTCTTCCCGTCATCCTAGGGCCTGTCCCTAGGATCTACTGACGAAGCCAAGCAATTGACGGTGCAGCAGAATTTCGCGCTTGCAGACCTCTGGACAAGCCAGAGGATGACGACGTTGAATGCTGTGCCGCAAAAAAATCATCCCCCAATTTCCCCGTCTCCCAAAAGTCCCCTATCCTATACCCCTTCCGCCACCGGATGGGTCCGCGACGACGGGCTCAGGCGGGAGGAGAGCCTGATGCAATGTCTCGTAACGTGCGGGACATCGCATCAGGGGGCGCGGGCGGCGTTGGGGCAAAAATCCCAACGAAACGACTCCCCCGATGGGCTGCGAATAGCTCGGCGGCTCGGCTCAAGCCGAAGAACCCGTCTGCCTCCGCAGGCGGTTTAGCGAGGCGGCCCGCGCTTGAGGAATGGAGCCGGATGAGGCTCCCCTTGCAGATCTCGACGGGTCGCGCTGGCGCTCCGCCGTATTTTTAAACTACTCAATCAGGGCGGCGCGTCAGCGTGGCTCTCCGGAAGCATTTGCCCAGAGACAGGGGCGGAGGCGACAAAACCGGAGGATAACTCGGGGAAGGTTTTTTCCGGGGCTTTTGGCGTGCCCACCCGTGAGACCTCACCCTGAGGTGCCTGCGCAAGGCGCAGGCCTCGAAGGGTCCCTGCCACACGCGCGATCCTTCGAGGCCGCCCTGTGGGCGGCACCTCAGGATGAGGGCGGAGCAAGAGGCATGCTGCCATCTCCACCGTCGCGAAAAGAACGCAGTGAACCCACACCCCGATTGGCAATCCGCATCCAACCGGGGTAGAGCTTCAAGACCACGATGGCAACGACAGGCAGTCCATGACACCGATCGACCCGATCCGCCCGGCAACAGCCCGCCCCCGCGAAAACGACGCGTTCGGATTCCAGATGCGCACCGTCTTCGGATCGCTGCGGCACACGCGCACCCGGACCCGGATCACGTTCGTCACCATCGGCCTCGTCATCCTCATCTGCCTGACATCCTACATCCAGGTTCTGCTGAACAACTGGAACGGCCCCTTCTACGATTCCATCGAAAAGCGAAATCTCGCCGAATTCGGCCGACAACTCGAAGTCTTCGTGCTGATTGCAGGCGCGCTTCTGGTCTGCAACGTGGTACAGGCCTGGTTCACGCAGACGGCAACGCTGCTGCTACGCCGTGGTCTCGCGGTCGACCTCCTGCGCCTCTGGAACAGCTGCGGCCGCGCCGTCCCGCAGGATGCGACGCTGGAGGGCGCGCGAAATCCGGATCAGCGCATCCAGGAGGATTCGCTCAATGTCGCCGATTGGACCGTGTCTCTCTCCATCGGCCTCTTCCAGTCAACGATCCTGCTCCTGAGCTTTGTCGGCATCCTCTGGTCCATCTCCGGGTCCTTCGCCCTCTCGCTCTTCGGCCTCCACATCTCCATTCCCGGCTACATGGTCTGGATCGCGCTCATCTATGCCGGCGCCGGCACGTTCCTCAGTTCCGTCGTGGGCCGCCAACTGGTCGACCAGAACAACCGCCGCGCCGCCTTCGAGGCCGAATTCCGCAAGGCGCTGGTCGAGGCCAACACGGCACGGGGCACCGACACCGTCACCCGGCAATCCGTCTTCGCCACCAGCTGGCATCTCTACCGCATCTTCTCAAACGTGCTCGCCTCGACGCGGCTGATCATCGTCTCGCAGACGAACCTCACCTGGATTTCGGCCGGCTTCGGCTGGGGTGGGCTGGTCGTGCCGGTGCTTGCGGCTGCGCCCGCCTATTTCAGCGGCCAGATCTCCTTCGGCGGGCTGATGATGGCCGTCGGTGCGTTCAACCAGGTCAACACCGCGCTGCGCTGGCAGATCACCAACTTCTCCATGATCGCCCAATGGCGCGCCGCCATGCACCGAATCGTGCAGTTCAAGCTGCAGCTTGAAATCTTCCGGCAATCGACCGGACACAATGGCAAGAGCTGACATCCGTCAACTTGGCCTTGCGTGGTCAGACGCATAGCCCCATCTAGAATCGATCATTGAAAGGACACCGCGATGCCGCTGATCGGATTCGACAATTCCTATACGCGACTACCCGAACGCTTCTATGCGCCGGCATCGGCCGCCGGCGCATCGGAACCGTGGATGTTCGCCTTCAACGAACCGCTTGCAAGGGAACTCGGCCTCGATGTCGAGACCATGAAACGCGACGGCGCCGCCCTCTTCTCCGGCAATCTGAAGCCCGATGACGCGGCCAATGTGGCGCTCGCCTATGCCGGCCACCAGTTTGGCCATTTCGTGCCGCAGCTCGGTGATGGCCGCGCCATGCTGCTCGGCGAAGTGACAACGCCGGACGGCCGCCATGTCGATATCCAGCTGAAGGGCTCGGGCCCCACCCGCTTCTCCCGCAATGGCGATGGCCGCGCGGCACTCGGCCCGGTGATCCGCGAATACATCGTCTCGGAGGCCATGCATGCGCTGGGCATCCCCACGGCCCGGTCGCTCGCCGCCGTCACGACCGGCGACGCAGTCTTTCGCGAGCAGGCGCAGCCCGGCGGCGTGATTGCCCGCGTGGCCGCCAGCCATATCCGCGTCGGCACCTTCCAGTATTTCGCCGCCCGAGGCGACGAGGAGGGCGTGAAGCTGCTGGCCGATCATGTGATTGCCCGCCACTATCCCCAACTTGAGGGAGAAGAGGATCGCTATACCCGTCTGTTCGAAGCCATTGCCGCGCGACAGGCGGCCCTCATTGCCAAATGGATGGGCGTCGGCTTCATTCATGGCGTGATGAACACGGACAACATGGCCGTCTCCGGCGAGACGATCGACTACGGCCCCTGCGCCTTCATGGACGCCTATTCGGCCACCAAGACCTTCTCCTCCATCGACCGCAACCGCCGCTACGCCTATGCCAACCAGCCGGGCATCGGCCAGTGGAACCTTGCGCGGCTGGCGGAATGCCTGCTGCCGCTCTTCGGAGATGTGCAGGAAGAGGCGATGGAAAAGGCAAATGCGGCACTCAAGGCCTATGGCGAGCGCTTCCAGGCCGAATGGCTGAAGGTCATGCGGGCAAAGCTGGGATTGGTGCGCGAGCGCGAGGACGATCTGAAGCTGATCCAGTCCTTCCTGTCGCTCATGGAAGAAGGCGAAGCGGATTTCACCCTCGCCTTCCTCCGTCTTACGGCCGCGGCTGGAGGTCCGACGACCGATTTGGAACTTGCAGACAGGGATCTGCGTGGAGAATTCAGCGCTCCGGATGCGGCACAAATATGGCTTGACGGCTGGCGTCTCTACGTGGCGGGCGATTCCATCTCGCCGGAAGAACGCAAGGCGCTGATGCAAAAGGCCAATCCGGTCTACATTCCGCGTAACCACCGCATTGAGGAAGCGATCCGCGCCGCCGTCGATGATGGCGACTTCTCGCTCTTCGAGGCACTCAACCGCGTTCTCGCGCATCCCTGTGAGGAGCAGCCGGGCTTCGAGCGCTATAAGGCGGCACCACTCACCCACGAGATCGTCCCGCGCACCTTCTGCGGGACATGATTGTCGCGGGCTGAGGCCATGCTAGTCTGTCAGCAAATGCCCTTGAACGGTCATTTGGGATCTCCTAAATCTCTAAAGACTAGAGCTTCAGGAGCTATCTTTGACATGATGACAATCGGCAAGCTTTCCATCACGGCTGGCGTCAAGGTCCCGACGATCCGCTACTATGAGGAAATCGGCCTGATGCCGGAGCCCGAGAGGACGGAGGGAAACCAGCGCCGCTATATTCGCGCCCATCTGGAGCGGCTGAATTTCATCCGTCATGCCCGCGATCTCGGCTTCTCGGTGGAGGCAATCCGCGATCTGCTTTCGCTGCAGGCCACACCCGATGCCCCCTGCCACGATGCGGACCGCATCGCTGCCGACAATCTCGCCGATGTGCGCGCCAAGATCGCCCGACTGAAGAAGCTGGAGGCCGAGCTGGAGCATATCGTCTCCGAATGCGCCGGCGGCCGGGCGGGCGAATGCAATGTGCTGTCAACGCTCGCAGACCACGCCCTGTGCATGACCGATCACGGACATGCACATAATTCTCTCCACGACGCCTCTTGACAATCAATCGGTTTAGGAGAATGTTGCCGCCCATGATCGCACAGGCACACACCACGGCTGTATATTTTTGGGGCTACCGTTAACCGGCGGCCGCGATCGATCATATCGACAAGAGGCCGCCTTCGGGGCGGCCTTGTTGTTTTCAGCGGCTCTTCCGAAGGCAAAATGAGGAAGAAGGCAATGCTGAACTTGGAACAGACCATCACGATCGAAGAAACTCCCCCGGCACAGGCGCCGGAAGCCGCGCGCGTCAGCGTGCGCCGCGCCCAGAAATCCGACCTGTTCGCGCTCGCCGCCATGATCGAGGCGCTCGCCGCCCATCACGGCGACAAGACGACGAACAGCGCCACCAAGCTCGACCGGGACCTCTTCGGCGACCAGCCCTTCGCGACCGCCTTCGTCGCTGAAACGGGCGGGGAACTGATCGGCTACGCCCTCCTCTATCCCGTCTACCGCGCCACCGAAGGGGAACGCGGCATGGAACTGCACCACCTCTTCGTCAAGGACGGACATCGCAGCGAAGGCATTGGCCGCCATCTGATCGATCGCGCCAAGGCCCATGCCCGCACGCTCTCCTGCGACTTCCTCTCGCTGGGCGCCGCCACCGGCAATTTCGCAGCCTACAAGTACTACCAGGGCCTCGACTTCAAGGCCTACCCGGCCACCGGCATGCGCTTCCGCGCCGGTCTCTGAACAGTTCATGAGAGGGTAAGAGCACCGGTTCCCTGCCCGATGCTCTGGCTCCATAAAGATTGCCCGCGCAGGCCTCCGCGCGGGCAATTTTCTTGATAATCAAACAATCCGATAATGGAATTACCTGGACGGAATGGCCTTCAGATAGGCCGCGATCGCCGCGCGATCTTCCTTCGTCAGATGTGCCATGTTCTGCTGCACTGCCACCATTGAGCCGCCCACGCTGTCGAATTCAGGCGTGAAGCCCGTCTCCAGATAGTTGGCGATATCGGCAGCACTCCAGCCGCCGATCGCCTTGGAACCCGGCGTAATATTCGGGATCGTCCCCTTGCCTTCCGGGTTCGGCCCTCCGGCGAGCCACGAACTCGTCTTGAGACCACCCAGAATGTCGCGCGGCGTATGGCATTCGCCGCAATGGCCCGGCCCTTCGACTAGATACTGCCCGCGCTTCACCTCCGGCGAGGCATTCGCCAGTTCGACGCGCGGCTGATCGTTGAGATAAAGCAGCTTCCAGCCGCCCAGCGTGAAACGCATGTTGAAGGGGAAGCCAAGATCATGCGGCGGCGCGACATTGTCGCTCTTGGGCAGGGTCTTCATATAGGCGAAGAGGTCGCGCAGATCCGTGTCCGACATGCGTGAATAGGAGGCGTACGGGAAGGACGGATAGAGATGACGCCCCTCCTCGTCCACACCGCGCTTCATCGCCGAAGCAAACTGCGCCAGCGTCCACTTGCCGATGCCGGCCTTCTCGTCCGGCGAGATGTTCGGCGGATAGAAGGTGCCGAACGGTGTCGGCAGCGGCGCACCGCCGGAGAGGACCAATTTGGCATCGCCATCGGCGCCCTTGGCCGCATGGCAGCTCTCGCAGCCGCCGGCCCAGAAAATCGTCTCGCCATTCTTCACGTCCGCCGGGCCGAGATTGGCGAACTCGCTCTCCGGCAAGGGCTGCGGCCGCGTGATCCAGAAGAAGGCGCCAGCGCCGACTATGCCTATGCCGACGAGCGCAAGAAGCGATTTGGTGAGTGCCGACGCCATGGCATCCTCTCTTGTGAGACGGCTTCAAAACGGAAAAAGGGCGCTATCCTCGAAAAGGACAGCGCCCCTCCAGACGTTGAACGCCTTATTTCTTCAGGCGGAATTCTTCGTGGCAGGCCGAGCAGACCTTGCCGATCTGGCCCAGAGCTGCGCCAACAGCCTTCTGGTCAGCCGGCGGTGCGGCGATGAGCTTGTCGGTCACAGAAGCGAGTTCCGTGGCATGCCCCTTGAAGCCGGCCATGTTTTCCCAGATCTTCGGGCTGGCAGCGCCATCAGAATCCGGCTTGCCGGCCGGGAAGAGCGTCGGGAATTCCTTGATGGTCGTGTTGATGGTGGTCAGCGCGGTCTTCACGACGGCTGCGTCATAAGGCTTGTCGCCCTTGGCGATACCGGCAAGTTGCCCGGTGGCGCCACCGATCTTCTTCATGTCGGCTTCGCGCTTGTCGCCAAATTCGCTGGCGGCAAAGACGGCCGTTGCGGCGGTCAGACAGATGAGGCTGGCGGCAATCGTTCTCTTGATCATCAGGAATCTCCATTGTTCGCCCCGGCGGGGCTGACCGGGCTTTACACAAAAACTATCCCGTGCCGATCACTTCAAAATCACAATCCGGTGAGAAAAAGGCGCCCGAATGAAGCGGCGCAGGCACAGGAGATCAGCCCGGCAACGAAAACAACGAGTTACACGCAAAGTTCTTCATTGACTCAAAAAAGTGAACACTGTGGTCACCATTGTTTGCAATGACGCGCAAAAATCCGTCACATTCAACAAAAAGCCCGCCGCACAGCGTGCAGCGGGCTCGGACATCAAACTCGAAAAAGCCTTACTTTGCAGCGGCTTCGTACATTTCGAGAACGTAATCCCAGTTGATCAGGCTGTCGACGAAGGCTTCGAGATACTTCGGACGCGCGTTGCGGTAGTCGATGTAATAGGAGTGTTCCCAGACGTCGACGCCGAGAATCGGCGATGCGCCGTGAACGAGCGGGTTCTCGCCATTCGGCGTCTTGGAGATTTCGAGCTTGCCGTTCTTCACCGAGAGCCATGCCCAGCCGGAGCCGAACTGCGTCGTGCCGGCTGCGATGAAATCGGCGCGGAACTTGTCGTAGCCGCCGAGGTCGCTGTCGATGGCGGCCTGCAGCTTGCCAGGAAGCGATTTGCCGCCGCCGTTCTTCTTCATCCACTTCCAGAAATGGATGTGGTTGTAGTGCTGGGCGGCGTTGTTGAAGAGACCGGCATTGGTGCCGAAGGACTTCTTCACGACTTCCTCGACCGACAGGTCGGCGAGGCCGGCTTCTTCCGCCAGCTTGTTGCCGTTGGTCACGTAGGCCTGATGGTGCTTGTCGTGGTGATATTCAAGCGTTTCCTTCGACATGAAGGGCACGAGCGCTTCGTAGTCATACGGAAGGGCGGGAAGTTCGAAAGCCATCTTGGTCTCTCCTTGGTGTCCATTGGGGGGATTGAAGCGGATGGAGTGGAACATAGGTGTGTGACAGTTGCGAGGCAACCGCAACAGACGGAAAATTTGACGGAATTCGCCGTGAAAAACGCGGCGCCACGCACCGCCCGGCTCTGCCGGGGCGATGCCAAACGGCAGGTTTCCACTCAGATCGGCAGAATGCCCGCCTTGTGGGCAATCAGACCCGGCTTGGCAGTCATCAGCATCAGGCCCTCGTAGCGCGCCTGCGCCAGAAGCAGCCGCGCAAAGGAATCGACCGGTAGATCCTCAAACTCGCGGATCGCCATGGCGTGCTCGGAGCGCAGGGGAATCTCGTGGTATCCCGCATCCAGCAGACCACGCCTCAAAAGCCGCATTTCCACCGGCGGTCCATCGAAGCTTGAGGCGCCGCGCAGGCCGATCTCCCAGATGCTGGCCGCACTGAAATAAAGCTCGTTGCTCTCGTCCAGAATGAGCTTGCGGGCCCTGTCGTCCAGATGAACGCTATCGGCGGCCACCCAGACCAGAACAGGCGTATCGAGAAGGATCTTCAAAAGAAGCCCCCCAGCAACCCGTCAAGATCCGCAGGCGCCGATCCGTCAAAACTGTCAGCACCCTTCACATGGCCCATGAGGAACCCGATCCGGCCGGCCGTCGGCTCTTCCGCAATCGGCACGATCTTCGCCACCGGCTTGCCGGCGCGCGCCAGGATCACCGTCTCGCCGCGCTCGACCTCCTCGATCAGCCGCGACAGATGCGTCTTGGCCGCATGAACATTCACCTGCCGCATGAACCCCTCCACCACAAGACTAAGTCCCCTTGGTCTAGGCGAGGTCTGGGTCAGGTTCAAGCCCTGCCACGCTCTAAATTCCCTAATCCTGGTGGCCGCGAGTAACCGCTTGTAAGCACTCCTCGGTGTTTCATGATGGAGAAGGCCAATCTCCGCATGAAGGCCAGGTCCAACGCCGCGATCCATCGGCGGTCAGACAAGAGCTCGACAAGGAAACAGACCGGGATGCTGAAGGCATTTCAGACAGAGCGCAACAGAGACGAGGCGTTTGATCGCATCACCGCCCTGGTGAAGGACATCTTTAACGTCGATATTGCCGCCGTCTCGCTGATCGATGGCGGGCGGCAGCTGTTCCGTTCGATCCAGGGCCTGGACCTGAAAGAAATTCCGCTCGAGGCCAGCTTCTGCCGCTCGACCTGGTGTGAGCAAACGCCGGTCGTCATGCAGGACACGAAGGATCATGACGAGTTCGCCGACCACGATCTCGTCACGAAAATGGGGCTGCGCTTCTATGCGGGCGTGGTGCTGCGAACCTCGGAAGGCCTGCCGATCGGAACGATCTGCGCCATCGACCATGCACCGCGCATCTTCACCGAGCGCGAATTGCGCGTTCTGGAAAATCTGGCGCTCATTGCCTCCAGCGAGTTCGAACTTCGCGAATTCGCCCACCGCGACGCGCTGACGGGCGCCTACACGCGCCGGCATTTCATGCAGGAAAGCGCAAGACTGTACGAGATTGCGGCGCGCAAGTCGCTTCAGGTGTCGGTCATCATGCTGGATGTCGATCACTTCAAGTCGGTCAACGACCAGTTCGGCCATGCCTCCGGCGACGAGGTGCTGCGCTCGCTGGCCGCTGCCTGCCGGGCCAATCTCAGGGATTACGATGTCGTGGGCCGCATCGGCGGCGAAGAATTCGCCATTGCGCTGGAAGGCTCCCCGCAGCAGGCCGCCAGAACGGCGGAGCGCCTGCGCCGCGCCATCTCGCGCCTTCAGTTCACCTTCGACGACGCCCCCATGCACGTCACCGCAAGCTTCGGCGTCGCCTCGCTCCAGAAGGGCGAACGCGACGTCGCCGCAGCCCTCGCCCGCGCCGACAAGGCGCTCTACAAGGCCAAGGCCGACGGCCGCGACCGGGTGGTCGTCAGCGAGTAAGGGCAAACCGGAAGCACATGAACCCAAACCGTCCGGGCCTCGGCCTGGACGACGGCGCCGTCCCTAAAGCATCCGGGATCGCTAACGCCGCGCCCCCTTCATCGCCTCCACGATGTCCATCGTCTCGACGGAGACGCGGGTGACGCGGCCGATGAGGTCGATGACATGCTCCTTGTAGTCGGCGAAGCGATAGGTGTTGAACTTCTCGCGGATCGTCGGGTCTTTCGGCGTCTTCTCCTTGTACTGGTCGAGGATCCATTCGAGCCCCGAGCGGTTGCCGAGCCGATAGGAAAACGCCGTCTTCGGAATGCCGGACAGCGTGGTCTCGCCGTCGATGCGGATCACGCCGTTATCCGGGTCGGCCTTCAGGATCGTCTTCGGCGCGACACCCGCCTCGCGCGCCTTCTCGTCCGGCACATCGGCGCGAGAAACCGGCCACGGCTCGACAGTCTCGTAGCCGATATGCAATTCCATCAGCCGCCTGCCCCAGTCGGCCCATTGGCGGAAGTCGGGATAGAAGGGAATGCGCGGAAACTCGCGCTTCAGGTTCAGCGCATAGGTCTCGCGGTAGACCGGATCATGCAGCACGCCATAGACATAGTGGAAGATATCTTCCTTGGTGATCGCGGCCGCCTTCTTCACTCTCCCCCCTTGAGGGGGAGATGTCCCTTCAGGGACAGAGAGGGTTGTTGCGGCAGGCGCGGCGGCAGGTGTGGCACCCTCCTCCGCCAACTCCGCCGACATGTCCTCCGCAAGAGCGGGCGCCTTGCCGTAATGCGCCTGAAACTGGCGCAGTCCCCAGTCGGTGATATTGTCGATACGCTCGCCGGTGGGGGTGTAGCGGTAGAGGGGTATTAGGTTGTTTTTCTCAACAGCCTCATAGTCTTGGGGAATGCTTCCGGCCAATGTTTGAAAGGGTTTTGCGGACGAAGTCCCCGATACTGCAATAAAGGGCGTTGCTATTGCCCCGTCGCCTCCAAACATAGATAAATGATCTGAATAGAAAATATCACTTAATTGCTTATTCCAATTAAAAAATTTCTTCGTAAAAGGTCTCCACATCGACGAAACGAGTGGAGCGGAAAAAGTTACAGTTCTTCCAGATTTAAGCTTCGCCTTGAGGTCACGAGACCACTTTATTGACGGCTCAAAGTCTCGCAAACGCGTATGCCGCTGATATTCAATGGCAAAAAACGCATTCTTTTGCGCTAAAGTGTCTGCGTCAAAATCATAAACCCATTCGTCGCGGTTGGTCTTGATCCCGCTGACAAATTCCTTGAAAACTGCCCTCTCCTGCCCCGACGACTTCGCCGCCTTCGTCTTCTTGTCAGCAACCGGAATTAAACTCTCCCAATCATTTTCCGTCAGGTTGATCCAGTTGCCCTTCTTGTCCGGCTCGATCCGCTCGAAGGAGAGACCGGAGAGCTTTGACGATCCGAGAAAACTCAGCTTGTCGTCCGCCGTGTCCAATTCAGGGCGGCGGGCATAGAAGATCTTGCAGCCCTTCTGCTTGCGGCGCTTGACCATGAAGGAAATGGCGACGCCGGTCTGGATGCCGAAGACATTGTGCTTCGTGCCGGAAAGCTTGGGATTGGCGCGCACGTCACCGCCGAGATCGACCACGTAGATTTCGTTGAATTCTTCCGCGACCGCCTTGCGGAATCCGTCGAAGGTGCGGCTATCGATGAAGGAACGGTTGGTGATGAAAGCCAGCACGCCATCGTCATGCATGCGGTCCGACGCCCAGCGGAAGAAGCGGGCATACATGTCGTAGACCTTGGTCTTCTGCGCTGTGGAAAGCCGGATATAGCTCGATTTGATCAGCTCATCGACGCGCTTGTATTCGCGGTTCTTGTTGTTGTCGTTCTCGTTCTGCTGGTTCGCATTATAGGGCGGATTGCCGATGATGACGGAAATCTTGCGCGCATTCTGCCGCCTCACGCGTTCGATATTCTCATCCGACAGGGCCGCGAACATATCGTGCTGGAAACCCGCGCGGATGCCGAGGCCGCCAACATTATCCAGCGTGTCGACGAAGCAGAGATTGGGATATTCGGCAAACTGGCCGGAAATGGCCGCATAGGTCGCCTCGATATTCAGGTTGGCGACATAATAGGGCAGGATCGCCACTTCATTGGCATGCAGCTCGTTCTTGTATTTATGCGCCAGCTTGCGCGGGTCGCCGCGGAAATATTCGAGCAGCTCGCAGATGAACGTGCCGGTGCCGGTCGCCGGGTCGAGGATTTCGACATGCTCGTCGATGAGGTTCCTGCCGAAATGCTTCTCGCAGAGCCAGTCGGCGCCCTCGATCATGAACTTCACGATCTCGTTGGGCGTGTAGACCACGCCGAGCCGATCGGCCTTCTTGGCATCGTAGATCTTGTAGAAATTCTCGTAGATGACCTTGAGGAAGGTCTGTTTCTCGGCATGGCTGCTGATCTGCGCCGCGTTTGACCGGATCGCCGCATAATAGGGCTCCAGCGCCTTCAGCGTCTCCTTCTTCACCGCACCGATGAAGAATTTCTCTTCAAGTTCGTAAAGCTCGTGCGCGATATTGTTCTTGCGGTGGAAATCGCCCTCGTCGAAGACATGGGCGAAGATTTCTTCCGTGAGAACATGCTGGATCAGCATCTCGCGAACATCCGCCTCGGTGAGCGTCGGATTGATCGTCTCTTTGCAGGTCTCCAGGAAGCGCTCGGCCGCCTGCCGGAACACGGTATTCTGCGCATAGGCCGTCTCGATGCGCTGACGCAGCGCATCGAGCACGGTCGGCAGGTCAGCCTTGAACGTCTCGACCGCCTTGCGGAATTCCGCGATTTCCGGGCGCTCATAGCTGAAGAAGAGCGACACGAGACGCAACAGCCGTTCCGTGTCGGTCATCGAGGCGCGCATCACCTCCTGCCGGTTCTGGATCAGCACCGCGACGTCGGAATTCTCGAAGATGATATTGTCCTGCGGGTAGCCCTTGGCGAGCTTCTTGCGGATTTCCTCGTCGAGATCGTCCTTCGTGTCCTTCGCCTCCCAATAGCCGAGCGGCACCCGGATATCGTGCAGCACGGTCCCATCCGGATAGACGGTGGACTTCATCGACGTGTCATAGGGCAGTTCAGCCACGAAAATCAGCTTCTGCGCATTCGCCCAGTTGTCGAGCAGGCGATGAAACGCCTGCCGAACGATCATCTCGTTGTTCTGGGCCGAAATCTTGCGAAGCCGATCGACGTCGGCGAGATATTGATTGATCAGCTGCTGGCTCATGATTCCCTCTTGGCGGAGCCTAGCGAGAAGGCTCACGCTTGGGTAGCGGGTGTTTCTGCGCCGATTTTTCGGTGGCGCGGGAATTCAGTGTCGCATGAGATGGAAGAGCGGGGATTGCAAGGCGTTCTCTTCACCTCTCCCCTTGTGGGAGAGGTTACAAAATCAACATCTTAGCTGAAAGCTAAGTGTTAGATTTTGTTGGTGAGGGGTACCGCGCCGGGGTAACACCCCTCACCAAGTGCGCCCAGCACTCGCCTGCGGCTCGCACGGGCTTACTATCCTCTCCCACAAGGGGAGAGGACGATCCCTCACCCGCCATGCGCCCAATCCATATAAAGCCCGTAAGCCTTCCCGGTCAGCGGCCCCTTCTGGAAGTGGCGATCATCCAGCTGGATCACCGGCTGGACCTTCGAATAATTGCCGGACATGAAGACCTCGTCCGCCTTCATGAAATCATCGACCGACAGCGTCGTTTCCCGCACCTCCACGCCGGCGGCGCGGAGCAGCTTCATGACGCGAGAGCGGGTGATGCCGGCCAGGAACGTGTGGTTCTCGGCCGGTGTGAAAGCCACGCCGTCCTTGACCATGAAGATATTGGCCGAGCCCGTTTCAGCGACATTGCCGAGCATGTCGCGCACCAGCGCATTGTCGAAGCCGCGCGAGCGGGCTTCAGAGAGAATGCGGCCATTGTTGGGATAGAGGCAGCCGGCCTTGGCATTGGTGGGCATGCATTCCATCGTCGGGCGGCGGAAGGGCGAGAGCGTGAGCTTGACGCCCGGCTGGTCCTTCGGCGGCATGGCGGCCTCGAAGATGACGAGCGCGAAACGGGTCGATTCCGGATCGACGGCGACAAGCCCGGCGGAGCCGCTCTCGCCCCAATACATCGGCTTGATATAGAGCGGGCTGGAGCCATCGAAGCGGGCAATACCCTCGCGCGCCAGCGCCTCGATCTCCTGCGGCGTCTTCGTCGGCTTGAGGCCGAGCGCGAGCGCGGAACGATTGATGCGCTGGCAATGCAGATCAAGATCGGGCGCCACGCCGTCGAACCAGCGCGCGCCATCGAACACCGAGGAGCCGAGCCACATCGCATGGGTCGAGGGTCCGGCCACCGGCGGATTGCCGGGCAGCCATTCGCCGTCGATATAGTTCCAGGTGGTGATCTTCTTGTCCGCGCTGCCGTGCATGGCCGCCTCCTCTTCTTGTCGTTGGGCTGCCACTCAAGGCGCATTTCAGCGCCACGTCAACCCGAGGAAAATCCGGGATATATTGACGCGAACGTCAATCTGCCTCATTTTGCGCCGCACAATGGGGGAGCCCGCAACCAATTGCGATGGCTCGATAAAAAACCGGACGGGACATGTCATACGCAGCCTATGTTTTCGATGCCTACGGCACGCTTTTCGACGTACATGCGGCCGTGCGCCGCTACGCCGGCGACGTGGGCCCGGACGGGCAGCTTTTCTCCGACGTCTGGCGCTCCAAGCAGCTCGAATATTCCTGGGTGCGGGCGCTCATGGGCGGCTATCAGGACTTCTGGGCGTTGACCGAACAGGCACTCGACTACGCCTTCTGGCGTGTGCCGAGCGTCAACAAGGGCCTGCGCGACAGGCTGCTGGAAGCCTACTGGAAGCTCGACTGCTATCCGGAAGTGCCAGCCACGCTGAAAATGCTGAAAGCTGGCGGCGCGCGGATTGCCATTCTCTCCAACGGCTCGCCGGCGATGCTGGCAGCGGCGGTAAAGAATGCCGCACTCGACATGATGATCGACGACATTTTCTCCGTCGACGAGATCCGCACCTTCAAGACCGCCCCGCAGGTCTATGACATGGTGACGACCAATTACCGGCTCTATCCGGGTGCCGTGTCCTTCCAGTCGTCCAACCGCTGGGACGTCGCGGGCGCAACCAAGTTCGGCTTCCGCACCGTCTGGATCAACCGCGCCAACGCGCCGGACGAATACAAGGACTACGGTCCCTCCCTTATCCTCCCCTCACTCAACGGATTGGAGTAATCCTCATGGCCTGGTCGCCGGCGCAGTATCTCAAGTTCGAAGACGAACGCACCCGCCCCGCCCGCGATCTTCTGGCCCAGGTGCCGCTCGACGCCCCGGCGCTCGCCATCGACATGGGCTGCGGCCCCGGCAACTCGACGGAGCTGATTGCCGAGCGCTTCTCCAGCGCCCGCGTCGAGGGCATGGATAGCGACGAGAACATGCTGGAAGCCGCGCGCAAGCGTCTGCCGAGCCTCACCTTCTCGCAGGGCGATCTCGAAACCTGGCTGCCGGGGGAAAAGGCTGATCTGCTCTATGCCAACGCCGTCTTTCAGTGGGTGCCTGAGCAATTGGCCGTGCTGAAGCGGCTGATGAGGCAAGGGCTCAAACCCGGCGGCGTGCTGGCTATCCAGATGCCGGATAATCTCACCGAGCCTACGCATCGTCTGATGGAGGAAACGGCGCTTTCCGGGCCTTGGGGCCATCGCTTTGCCGGCGGCAAGGGCAAGCGGCCGGGAATGCCAACGCCGGCGGACTATATGAACGCGCTCAACCCGCTCTCGTCCCGCGTCGATCTCTGGCACACGGTCTATTATCACCCGCTCGCCAATGCCGAGGCGATTGTCGAATGGGTGAAGGGAACGGGCCTGCGCCCATGGCTCGATCTGCTCGAGGAGAAGAACCGCCCGGCCTATCTCGAAGCCTATACGGATGCGATCCGCAAGGCCTATCCGCCGCTGGATGATGGGCGCGTTCTGCTGCGCTTCCCACGGCTTTTCGTTGTAGCAACAAAGGTTTGAAAAATATTCGATTATCTTAATCTTCGAAAATCGAGATTTACGATAATCAAGATAAGTGAATATCAAGAGAAAGTTGCCGGCGGCTTCAAAATGCCAGATCGCGGTCTCCGCTTGATAGCCCGGCAACACCCAAAATTCCGTAAACGGCCTTGAGAACGACAAAAGCCCGGCACGAGGCCGGGCTTTCATCAAAAGTCCTGCAAGTCCGGATCAGACGAACTGGCTTAGCCCCGGAACCGAAGCAATCACATCGTCAACGACCTGATCACCGGCATATTGACGGGCCACATTCATGGTCTCCTTGGCGAGCGACGTGATCTCGCCCATGCCCAGCCCTGCGCTCATCAGCTGCTGGCCCAGCGCCATGATGCCGCCGCCGAGCAGTCCGCCGAGGAAACCGCCGCCGCCGTTCTGCGAAGCAGCCAGTTCTTCGGCGCCCGGGATCGCCGCGATCATGGCCGACACAGCCTGATCGTCGCCTTCCTTCTTCAGGAAGGAGAGCATCAGGCCGATCGCCTTTTCGGCAACAGCGGGCTCGAGACCGACAGCATCGGCAACCTTGGAAACCAGTTCGTTCATGAAGTTCTCCCGTAGAGTCAAAAATTGACGTGAACGTCAACGTAATAGAAATCGAGGCCGATGACAAGAAGCAGAGCGGCCTCTTGTTGCCGCAAGGACGCCGCCACCATATAGATTCATATCGACGATTCAATGAACAGTCGCGCCATGTTCGCAGGGCGCGCAAGGGAGCGCACCGCATGACGATGCTTGAGGACGGAAAGATCTTTATCGGCACCAGCCGCAAACCGGACGACAGCATCAACAAGGGCGAATATCTCGAACTCAGATACGGCAACCGCCACGGCCTCGTCACCGGCGCCACCGGCACCGGCAAGACCGTGACCCTGCAGGTTCTGGCGGAAGGCTTCTCTAACGCCGGCGTCCCGGTCTTCTGCGCCGACGTGAAGGGCGACCTCTCCGGCATCGGCGGCAAGGGCGAGCCGAAGGACTTTCTGGAAAAGCGCGCCAGGGAAATCGGGCTTGATGATTTTGCCTATAACAAGTTCCCCGTCATCTTCTGGGACCTATTCGGCGAGCGCGGCCATCGCATGCGTGCCACCGTCACCGAGATGGGCCCCCTCCTGCTCGCCCGCATGATGGATGCGTCGGATGCGCAGGAAGGCGTGATCAACATCGCCTTCAAGCTCGCCGACGAACAGGGGCTGCCGCTTCTGGACCTGAAGGATTTCCAGGCGCTGCTGACCTACATGTCCCAGAACGCCAAGGAAATTTCCGGCCGCTACGGCCTCGTCTCTCCCACCTCCGTCGGCGCGATCCAGCGGCAATTGCTGATCCTCGAACAGCAGGGCGCGACAAGCTTCTTTGGAGAACCGGCGCTGAAAATCTCCGACCTGATGCGGACAACCTATGACGGGCGCGGCTATATTTCGGTGCTCGCGGCGCAGAAGCTGATGTTGAGCCCCAAGCTCTATGCCACCTTCCTGCTCTGGCTGCTCTCCGAACTCTTCGAGGAACTGCCGGAAGTCGGCGATCCGGTAAAGCCAAAGCTCGTCTTTTTCTTCGATGAGGCGCATCTTCTCTTCAAGGACGCGCCGAAAGTGCTGCTGGAGCGCATCGAACAGGTTGTCCGCCTCATCCGCTCCAAGGGTGTGGGCATCTATTTCGTGACGCAGAACCCGGCAGACGTGCCGGACACCGTGCTCGCGCAGCTCGGCAACCGCATCCAGCATGCGCTGCGCGCCTATTCGCCCAACGAGGTGAAGGCGGTGAAGATCGCCGCCGACACGTTCCGGCCCAATCCGGATTTCAACGCGGCCGAAGTCATCTCCAATCTCGGCACCGGCGAGGCGCTGGTCTCGACGCTGGAAGCCAAGGGTACGCCGTCCATCGTCCAGCGCACGCTCATCCGCCCGCCGTCGTCCCTCCTCGGCCCGCTCAGCGATGACGGTCTGGCCGAAGTCCTGTCGCAGACGCCGATCGATGACGCCAACGACACCGATCTCGACCGTGTCTCGGCCTATGAAATCCTGGCCGGTAAGGCGCAAGCCTCGGAAAACAAGCAGCAGCAGGGCCAGACACCGCATCAGGAGGACATCCAGCCGCCGGATGGCGTCCCCGGCAGCAACCGCTGGACGCTTCCCGACCTTGGCTCGGTTCTCGGCGGTGGCGGCACGACCAAATCCGGCGGCCGGCAGCGGGAGACGGTGGTGGAAGCCGCCATGAAATCGGCGGCTCGGTCAGTCGCGAGTTCGCTGGGCCGCGCTCTGGTGCGCGGGATATTGGGCAGCTTGAAGAAGTAAGGCCTCAGCTTCCCGTTATCTTTTCGGCTGAACGGAAGACAGAGGGCGGAGGGCGCGCCGCAGCGCCTGTCCGCAACCTTTGCTTTCCACACCCGAGCACACAGGATAGGCTCTTCCTAACCACCACCCCGGAGGAGACCCCATGACTGAAGAAATCGTTCAAGGCCGCGACGTCACCATCCGTTTCGATGCAAGTCGCTGCATTCATTCGCGCGGCTGCGTGCTCGGTCATCCGGAAGTCTATGTCCCCAATGTGCAGGGCGAATGGATCCATCCCGATTCCGCGACGTCCGAAACGGTGATGGTGACGGCGCTCACCTGTCCCTCGGGCGCAATCCGCGTGTCGCGCAATGATGGCTCGGCCAGTTCCGATGTGCCGCCCGTGGTCAACACCGTGCGGGTGCGCGAAAACGGCCCGCTGGCCATCGAGGCGGAACTTTCAATCCGCGGAGAGGCGCAGGTCACACCGCGCGCCACGCTCTGTCGCTGTGGCCAGTCGAAGAACAAGCCCTTCTGCGATGGCGCCCATGCGGCAGCAGGATTTGCAGCGACCGGCGAGAACGCCACGAAGGAATTCTCGGCGCTCGAAGTCCGCAACGGTCCGGTGAATATCCAGCCGCTGCCGAACGGCCCGCTGCTGGTGACGGGCAATCTCGAAATCGTGTCCGGCACGGGACGCACGACGGACAAGGTCACCAAGACGGCGCTCTGTCGGTGCGGCCAATCGAAAAGCAAGCCCTATTGCGATGGCAGCCATGTCGCCGCCGGCTTTACAGCCGACTGACCGCAACGAAACTCCCGCCGTTTTCTGAAGGACGCGGCAAGAGAGTGCGGAGCGGCAGCACCGCTACCGCTTGCCCGCCGTCAGCGCGAAGACCGCGCCTTGCAGATCGATGCCTTCCGCAATCCAGGCGTCACCCGGCACCGGATGAGGCCCGTTGGTAATCGTGCCGCCATGCGCCTTGACCCGCTCGACAGCCGCATCGATGGCATCCACGGTGATGTAGAAATTCCAGAACGGCATGGGAACCTGATCAGGCTTCTTCATCATGCCACCGATGTCCTTCCCCTCGCCGGCGAAGACCTGATAGACGCCCAACTCGCCCATCGGCACCGCCATGGATTTCGTCCAGCCGAACAGGCCGGCATAGAAGTCGAAGGCCTCATCGAGATTGCCGGCGTTCAGCTCGTTCCAGCCGAAGGTTCCGGGCGAACCGGGCTTCGGCATGTCGGGCATCGGCCCCTCCGGCATGATCGGTTTGAACAGATAGAAGGTCGCGCCATGCGGATCGGCCACGACCGAGAAGCGGCCGATGCCAGCAATGTCGGTTGGCCCCATATGCACCGCACCACCAAGTCTGAGAACCTCCGCCGTCTTGGCCTCGACGCTGTCGACGAGGACATAGCCGATCCAGGCGGGCCGTGCGCCGCCGGCCTGCATTTGCGGCGTCAGCGCCATCATGCCTGCAGACCCCATCTCGAAGCCGGGGATCTTGAAGAGCGTATAGTCCAGGCCGCCTGCCGTGGTGTTGCCGGCCTTTTCCGTTGCCCACCCCACCACAGCGCTGTAAAACGCAGCAGCAGAGGCCGTATCTGTGGTCATAAGCTCATGCCAGATGAAATTTCCCTCGCCCGCCATAACTTCCTCCGCCATAGTGAAAATCAGATATTTGACTATAGGTTGATACCAACATAATATGACGTGCATGTCAAATCTTGAAACACTGCCCCACGCCACCACGCTGCATGTGCGCGATCACTGCCTGTGCCTCCACGCGCAACGGGCGGCACGCGCACTGGCACGCCGGTTCGACCGTGCCTTTCGGCATCTGGGGATCAATAACGGCCAGTTCTCGCTGCTGATATCGCTGAACCGGCCAGAGCCTCCAGCGATGTCGCCGGTGGCAGAACTGCTTGCCATGGACCGCACGACGCTGACGGCCGTGCTCAAGCCGCTGACGCGGCGCGGGCTGGTGGAGATTGTCGCGGGAGAAAAGGACCGCCGCGAAAAGCGGCTCAAGCTGACGCCGGCCGGCCTGGCGCTGCTCGCTGAAGCCACACCCATCTGGATTGCCGAACACGCGGATGTCGAAACGAGACTGCCGCAGGGCGATGTCGATCGCCTGCGGCAGGATCTGCTGATTATTTCAAAGGAAGTCTGAGCGCGCGTTCTCAGGCGAGAACGGCAGAGACTTCCTTCGGCGTGCGCATGGCGTGGCTGTAGGGGCAGACCTGGTGTGCCTTGGCAACGAGGTCTTCAGCCTGCGCACGGTCGAAACCGGGGATCGAAACCGAAACGGCCGGATGGATTTCGAAGCCGCCTTCACGCGGACCAATGCCGACGCTGACCGAAACGCTGGTCTCTTCCGGCAGCTTCACCTTGGCCTGACCGGCTACAAAGCGCAGCGCGCCGAGGAAGCAGGCCGCATAGCCCGAAGCGAAAAGCTGCTCAGGATTGGTGCCGCGCGCGCCGTCGCCGCCGAGACCCTTCGGGACTGTGAGGTTCAGATCGATGACGCCATCGTCAGACCTGGTGTGACCATTGCGGCCGCCGCCGGTTGCCGTTGCATTGGCTGTGTAAGCTACAGACATTTTGCTCTCCATCCTTCAGGGGTTGCTGTTGCATTTTATATAGAGCATAATTAAATTGTGCACAATAGGATTTTGCAGGATTTTTGTCCGCCTGCTATCAAAGGGCGGGGAAATTGGGGATTAAGATCATGAAGCCACATGAGAATGTGCTGAAACTTGAGCAGCAGCTTTGCTTTGCCGTCTACTCGGCTGCCCACGCCTTCAACCGCGCTTACAAGCCGCTTCTGGATTCCCTCGGCCTCACCTACCCGCAATATATCGTCATGATGGTGCTATGGGAACGTAACGGCCAGACGGTCAAGGAGATCGGCGCCAAACTGGACCTTGATTCCGGCACCCTGTCTCCCCTTCTCAAGCGGCTTGAGAAACTGGGCATGATTACCCGCACGCGTGACGAGAACGATGAACGACAGGTGGTCGTTTCGCTGACCGAACAGGGCAAGGCCACCCGCCGGCAGGCGCTCGACAAGATTGTTCCGGCCATCGGCAATCTGGTCGGCTGCGGCGTTGACGATCTGGATGAGATGCGAGATCGGGTGATCAAGCTGAAAACGGCGCTCGATACCGCCGTCCCTCACGACTGACCGGACGGGGCTCAGCCCGCCCCCTCTAACCGCGCAGTTGCAGCGACACGCTCGCCCGATAGAGCTTTCGCGATTTTGCCGGTCTTGCGGCCTTTCGACGCCAGCTGCGGCACGAGGATGCCGGCTTCCACGCAAGCCGACACGAAAGCGTTGCGGGCCTCGTCGACCGGGGCGAGCCGCGCCAGTGCGGAGGCCAGAACCTCCGTGGCCTTCTGATGGCGCTTTCCGCGCGGCGATGGCCATTCGTGCTGCAGGCAATCGAGCGCATCGTGGACGCAATCGAATTGACGGACAGCGCCATTTGCGAATGTGACCAACACAGGCTTCGCCCAACGCACGGAAACCAGCAACATCATAAAACTCCTCGCATTCTCAAGCGCACAACCGGCGCCGGTCACAGAACGGCCACCCGGAGCGAATGTTCCCCCGCCCGAGACCAGAGATGAGAAGATTTAATGAAAATCGATTCGACGTCTCTGATCTTGGTCAGTCCGCCGATAAACGAGGTCTACATCACAACGATGACAGCGCCATCCCGCACACGGTTGTACAGATCAACGACATCCTGATTGTACATCCGCACGCAGCCGGACGAGGCCTGTTTGCCTATCGATTGCCAGTCCGGCGTTCCGTGGACGCGATAGAGCGTGTCCTTGCCGTCCTTGTAGATGTAGAGCGCCCTCGCCCCCAGAGGATTGTCGATGCCCGCGACCATGCCGCCGCGAACCTTGATGTTGTTGATGTCGGTGGAGCCCGCCGCCATGCCATCTGTCGGCGTCCAGCGCGGCCATTTCTGTTTCGCGCGGATGATGCCACGGCCCGACCAGGCATAGCCCTGCCGCCCGAGGCCCACGCCATAGCGAAGCGCCTGGCCGTTGCCCTCAACAAGGTAAAGGAAGCGGGAGCGCGTATCGACCACCAGCGTTCCCGGCTTCTCCGTGGTCGGATAGGCAACTTTCTGACGCAACAGGTCCGGGCTGACTCGCTCGATCGGTATCGCCGGCAGCAGATGGCCCGCATCGTTCATCTGGCCATAACGATGCCACACATCCGCATCGAGCTTCGCCACCCTCGTCTCCGCTCGCGGTGCAGGATCGGAGAGCGAGGGGCGGACGGAAGACTGTTGGCCGATCGAGGACGGCGCGGCGGGATAATAGCTCTGCGGCCCCCTCACCCGAGACGGGTCGAGCTGGGTGGACGTCGGCGGGGTCTGATAGGTGCTCTGATAGGGCTGCGAACCTTGCGGCTGCAGGGCATAGGGTGTGCCTGTGGGCTGCATGAAGACCGGAAATGTCTGGTCGCCGAAACGCTCTGCATTCATCGACCCGGTATCGGGGAAGAACGGCACTTTCGATGGATTTCGGGCATCGCCGAGAAGCGGCCTGCCGTCGTCGAGATCCACCGGTCTTCCATCGGCACCGACACAGGCTGAAAGCGAGAATGCGAGCCCTGCCAGGACGCCAAGTCTCGGCAGAACGGCTTTCAGTCTCGCAGTCACAGGCACAGTCATGGGCGGTCTCCGGACAATCATCGTCGTGCGGATTTATGCACTGCCCGGCTGGCGCGTGGCTTTCTTCCCGTCATACGCTGCGTGTCGCGGCAAAGAGATGCTTGCCGACGATCCACGCGACGGGCAACGCGACAACCGCACCGGCCAGCGCAGAAAGCGCAATGTCCGCCCGCCCGAAATGGCCGAGCGACAACATCGCTGTAACAGCAACGCCGGCCAGAACGGTGGCGACGAGCACATAGAGAATGGCGATGAGCCGGAACATGGAAGGTCCCCTTTCCTGTTAAAGACAGGAAAAGGCTATCCCGCGCCAGCCGACCGACGTTGATCCATCTCAACTAAAATATAAATATTCTTATATGTCTTGCCGACTATCAAATCCCGGAGTTCAGGACAACGAAACCGCCCGTTCGAACCGCCTGTCTGGAATGAACCACACGGCTGCAATCACGACATAGATAGCGACCGAAATGATCGGTGTGACAAGGGCCGCCGGGACGGCGACCACATAGGCGACAGCCGAGAAAATACCCTTGGCATCTCCGCCGAGAGCTTTGGCAAAATCCGAACCGCGCCCGTGAATGGCGATGAGGCAGTGGGCAAGAATGTAATAGGCTATCGCCGCCATCAGCATCACGACTCCATAGATCAAGACGGGCGTGGTGGAGAAATGCGTCTCCCCCATCCATTCGGTGGTGACGGGAACCAGCGATAGCCAGAAAAGCAGATGCAGGTTGGCCCAGAGCGCGCCGCCCGTCACATGCTTCACCGCATGGATCATGTGGTGATGGTTGCTCCAGTAGATGCCGATATACACGAAGCTCAAGACATAGGAGAAAAAGACCGGCCAGAGCGGCAGGAGGTCCTGTATCGTCTCACCATGCGGCACTTTCAGTTCCAGCACCATGATCGTAATGATGATGGCAATCACGCCGTCTGAGAAGGCTTCCAGCCTGCCTTTTGTCATTCCTCAGTCCCCAAAATTCCCCAAACGACTGTAGCAGCAAGCCTTTCGGGTGCAAGCCGGATTGAAAGCGAAGCCAGTGCTTTCTATGTCTGGTGTGGAAGCGATGCAAAGTCGCATGAAACGAGGAAGGATATTCCATGAAGCGCATGGCACAATTTGCAGCGGCGATCGCAGCGGCAGTGGTTCTTGGCACCCCCGCAGCCAGGGCCGAGACTGTCGGTCAGGTCGGCGTCGATTGGATTGGCAATGACATCATGATAGACGCAGTGACCGATCCGAAGGTCAAGGGCGTGACCTGCCATGTCACCTATTTCGACCGCTCCGTCGTAGATCGCCTCAAGAACGGCAAATGGTTTGAAGATCCGTCCAACAACTCCATCGCCTGCCGCCAGACCGGCCCGATCGAAATCGGCGACATTGATCTCGGCAAGGGCGGCGAAGAGGTCTTCAAGTCCGGCCTTTCGCTCATCTGGAAGAAGCTCGTCGTCAACCGCATCTACGACAAGCAGAACGACACGCTGATCTATCTGATCCATTCGCGCCAGATCATCGACGGCTCCGCCAAGATGGCGATCTCGACCGTCCCCCTCTTCGGCCAGAACGTCACCTGGGAAAAGGGCAAGCCCGCCGCGAAGTAAATACGCAAAACCCGCCGCTACACGAAACCTGCAGCGGCGGGTCTATCAGTTCAACCGGTCAGGTCAGATCGGCGCGCGTTACGCAGCCATCGACAGTTCGTCGGCGATGACGGTGTCGAGGTTGAGGAAGCAGACCATATTCTTTTCAAGCGCGACGATGCCGCGGCAGAAGGCGCGCTGGGCTTCCGGAATGATTTCCGGCGCCGGCTGCAGGTCTTCGGCCTTGATGGACATCATGTCGGAAACCTGCTCGACCAGAAGACCAACCAGCTTGCCCTTGATGTCCGTGACGATGATGGCGGAGCGTTCCGAGGGTTCCGTCATTGGCATGCCGAGACGGCAGGCCATGTCGATGACCGGGATCACGGCACCGCGCAGGTTGATGAGGCCGAGCACATAGCGCGGCGTATGCGGCATCGGGGTCACCGGGGCCCAGCCGCGGATTTCGCGGATAGCCATGATGTCGATGCAGAATTCCTGTTCACCGAGGTGGAAGGAGACGATTTCCAGATAAGCCCCGGACTGCTTGATGACGTTGGACATTTCAGAACTCTTCCCATTGATCGGTTGAAGGAGAAGCTTGGGTGCTGGCGCGCTGGCCGGATGACTGGACGGTCGATCTGGCAGGTGCCGGCGAACCGCCAAAAGCGTTTTCGAGACGACCCATCAGCTTCTGCGCCGGCGAGGTGCGCGGACGCTGACCCGGCTGGGCAGGCGCAACGGCCGGCTTGACGCCAGTTGAGACCACAGGCGCACGCGGCGGGATCGGCGTATTGGCATGAACAGCCGGGCGATCGGAACGCGTCTGCGCCGGTATGCCGAGCTTGGTCCGGAACTGCGAGATCACGTTTTCGAGACGCGTCGTGTCCTCGTTCAGTGTCTGACAGGCTGCATTGGTCTGTTCGACCATTGCGGCATTCTGCTGGGTCACATGGTCCATCTGGCCAATCGCCGTGTTGATTTCGGCAAGACCGGCATTCTGTTCGCGTGCCGCGCTGACGATCGAGATCATGTGCTCGTTGATCTTCACAACGTCCGCGCCGATGGCGCGCAGCGCCTGCCCCGTGGCGGTGACAAGCTCGGCGCCCGTCTGAACTTCGGCGCCCGAACGGGCCACGAGCTGCTTGATATCCTTGGCGGCACCGGCAGCCCGGTTGGCAAGTTCACGCACTTCCTGGGCGACAACGGCAAAGCCCTTCCCCGCGTCACCTGCTCTCGCAGCCTCGACGCCGGCATTGAGCGCCAGAAGGTTGGTCTGGAAGGCGATCTCGTCGATCACGTTGATGATCTTGCCAATTTCGGCAGAGGCGCTCTCGATGCGCTCCATGGCCTGCATCGCCTCGCGGACGACGGCGGTCGATTTTTCGGCCTGCACCTTCGTCCCTTCCACCATCGCACCGGCCTCTTCAGCCTTGCTGGTCGAGCTGCGCATGGTGATGGTGATCTGTTCGAGCGCCGAGGAGGTTTCCTCCAGCGAGGCTGCCTGCTGTTCGGTGCGTTTGGCAAGATCGTCCGCTGCTGTGCGGATCTGAACGCTGCTGGCATGAATGGAAGAGGATTGGTCGGTGACGTTGCCGATAACGGAGCTGAGACGGGTCACGGCCGCGTTATAGTCCTGGCGCAGGCGCTCCAGATCGGCCCGGAAGGGATCGTCGATATGCTGTGTGAGATCGCCTTCGGCAAGACGGGCAAGACCGCCTGCCAGGATCGTCACGCAGCGACGGATTTCTTCCTCGTCGCGCTGACGTTCGGTCTCGTTCTCGCTGCGCTCGCGGTCCACGCTGAGGCGGGCATCCCGAGCTGCGGCTTCGGCGCGTTCCTTTTCGACCGTTGCCTTGCGCAGGATGTCGGCAACGCGGGCGATCTCGCCAATTTCATCGGCGCGCGCAGTGCCGTCAACGGGAGTTGCGATGTCGCCTTCCGCAATCCGGTTCATGCTGCGCCGGACAGCATTCAAGCCCAGCATGATGTTGCGCGACTGCCAGGCGATAAGCCCGCTGGCAAGAAGGACGGCAATTGCGCCAATCGCAAACTGAAGGAACAACGTCTTCTGCGACTGGTCCACAGCGATATCGACCTCATGGATCTGCGCATCGCTTGTGGCCTTTGTCACGACATCAAGCACCGCCTTGATCCGCGTTCCGACCTCATCGATTTCATCGTCGATCTTGTCGAAGTCACCGTCAGGAGCTCCGGAGGTCACCAGTTGAGGCAGGGTCTCGCCTGCGGCCTTGACGATCTTGTCTATGTCCGCACCGAGTGCGCCAATATCCACCTTCAGGCCCGCCGAGGTGACAAAGCTCTGAACCGTGCCAAGCCCCCCCTTCAGGAGTTTCGTGTTCTCTTCCAGAATGGCCCGACGCTCGGGCGAGACGGTCTTGCCTCCCCGGTCGATGATGACATCCATGGACGCAAGGCGGATTTCCTCGCTCGCAAAGCGCAGGTCGTTGATCTGCTTGTCGATGACATCGATGACCTGCGACCTGGAAAGGGCGCCCGCAACGGTACTGTTCGAATACCAGCCAACGACAACAAGGGAGCCAATACCCACGAACGCCGCAACACCAGACACCCACAATCTCTGGCTGACAGAAAGCTTCATATGTATGTCCTTCGTGATGGAGTCGCCCCGAGACCCTTGATGGCAGGACACTGACAAACAACTTTTAAAGATTTGCTAACTCAAACGCCCAGGCTTCCGGGGTGACGGGCCCCGCCGCCGGACCCGGATGCCAAACGAGGCGCGGCTGTGACAACGTGGCTGTTTACGGCCTCGCCAAGGCGCACTAAAACGGCCCCTTGATAAAACGAAAACGACGGGAGAGCCGCGCCATGAAGAAGGCCAGCATCATCATCTGGATCGCGATCCTGTTGCTCGCAGGTTTCCTCGGCTGGTTCACCCTGGAATACACGCGAGACAAGCAGCAGGTGGCCGACGGCCCGTATGGCGTTCCCTTCCAGCTCGTGGATCAGACCGGCAAGCCGATTACCGAAGCCGCCTTCCGCGACAAGCCGACGGCGCTTTTCTTCGGCTATACGCATTGCCCGGATGTCTGCCCCACCACCCTTTTCGAGATGGACGGCTGGCTGCAGAAGGTAGATCCCGACGGCACGAAGATGCATGCCTATTTCGTGACCGTGGACCCTCAGCGCGACACGCCGCAGATCATGAATGACTATGTCTCGAACGTTTCAAAGCGGATCACCGGCATTTCCGGCGATCCGGCCAGGATCGCCGAGGTCGTAAGGGGCTTCCGCATCTATGCAAAGAAGGTGCCGATCGATCCGGCAAAGCCGGATGGCGACTACACCATGGACCACACCGCTTCCGTCTTCCTGCTTAACAATGGCGGCCGCTTCAAGGGCACCATCGCCTATGGCGAGGATGGCGATGTGGCCGTGAAAAAGCTGGAAAACCTGATCAAGGGCTAGTAGAGCCTTCCCCAACAAACACCCGTCACATTGTGGCCCGTCACATTGGGGAATGCCTTGAGCGAAGTCCGTCTTTACATCCACGCCACCGAAAACGACTGCGCCCTCATCCTGGACCGCCTCGGCGCGATCTTCGAAGACGGTGAATATGCCGTCACGACGATGGAAATCGACGAGGCCAACAATGTCTGGGAAACCGCCGTCTATACGATGCTGGGTGACGAAGACGGCGCAAGATCAGCCTTTGAGCAGGCGCTGAAGCCGGATTACGAGAATCTGGAAATCCGCCGCGAGGTACTGCCCGAGACCGACTGGGTGG
This sequence comes from Limnomicrobium aquaticum, assembly GCF_040545545.1. NCBI lineage: Bacteria > Pseudomonadati > Pseudomonadota > Alphaproteobacteria > Hyphomicrobiales > Rhizobiaceae > Limnomicrobium > Limnomicrobium aquaticum. The sequence goes on along the minus strand of NZ_JBEPMB010000001.1, from coordinate 454,964 downwards.
CCAAATCGCTGGAAGGCCTGCAGCCGGTCCGCGCCGGCCGCTTCCTCGTTCACGGCTCGCATGACCGCGACCGCGTGATGCCCGGTGATGTCGCCATCGAGATCGACGCGGGCCAGGCCTTCGGCACCGGCCATCATGGCACCACCGCCGGCTGCCTTGAAATGCTCGACTGGGTACTGCGCTCCCGCAAGGTGAAGAATGCGCTCGATCTCGGCACCGGCTCCGGCGTGCTGGCTATCGCCGCCCGCAAGATCCAGCCGATCCCTGTCCTCGCCACCGACATCGATCCGATTGCAACCCGCGTGGCACAGGAAAACGCGCGGAACAATGGCGTAGGTGCCGGCCTTCGCTTCGAAACGGCGCCCGGCTTCCACCACGGGGCCTTCCGCCGCAACGGCCCCTTCGATCTCATCATCGCCAACATTCTGGCCAAGCCGCTGATGAAAATGGCGCCCGACCTTGTCCGGCACCTCGTCCCCGGCGGCACCGTGATTCTCTCGGGCATTCTTGCGAGCCAGCGTCTCAGGGTTCTCGCCGCCTATAATGGCCAGCGCCTCGCCCACCGCCGCACCATCTGGCGCAATGGCTGGGTCACGATCGTGCTCGCGCGCCGGGCAAAATAATAATACCAAGGATCATTGATTAGAACCCATTTGATGGCTTGGAAACGGACATCCGGGTAGGAGAAACCGGAGAGCGATGCAAAGGCATCGGTCGAGGATTTCGACGCCCTCCGGTGGCCGATTTCCATGCCACCCGCCCGCAGGATTGCGATTGCAATCCTGCAAACGGATAAAGCTGCTCGCCAGTGCAATCGCTTTGCTTTCAGCAAAGCGGCCTGGCGAGTGGGGCCGGTCGCCTTTGGCTTCCGGACGTCGTCTAAAATCCTCGCCGGACCTTGTGGTCCGACTGCGGTTTTCTCCTAGCCGGAAGTCAAAATCGATCCGGTCAAATGGGTTCTAATCAATGATCCTTGGTATAAAACATTTCGAATGAATTATGCGTATTAAACATGCCGCTTCGGCACGTTCGAGCGCCTACGCCGGCATATTGCTGCATTGCACAAAACTGAAGGCAAAGAAAAAGGGCGATGCCGGGAGGAGGTGGCATCGCCCTTGGATCAGCGAGGCTGATCGTGTCCCGGCATTGGGAGGAGGAGTTGCCGGGAACAAACCAGTTTCGACATTAGCGCAAGATCTTGGGAGGAGGAGCGATCTCACGCAGCCGAAACAGGAACTCTAATTCTCAGAACGGGCCCTTCTTCAGGCCTTCGCGCGATTTGCCGAGAGAAGCGAGTGTCGTATCATCCATGCCGGCAAGGACGCGAGCCACATAACGCTGAGCCTCACGCTCGCGCGATGCGATAATGGTCTTCATAACCGTCCCAAGGATGGACATTTTCGTTTTCCTTCGTTTCCGCAGCGCTTCCGCTTCGTTCGTGATTTTTTTATAGCTCGAATTATTGCATCGCAACACAGTCGATTGCTCATGGGAGCTATGCATTTTTTGCATAATTTTGACTTTCTGGTCAAAAATCCTCTCTCGACCCAAGCCTTGGCGTCGGCGGCACAGATGGTTTAAAGCTCGGGTTCTCACGCATCAGATCGATTGGCCGCATCATGTTCCAGAGCTTCGAATCCACCGCCAGCCCCGCAAACGGTGCGCCCCGCGTCCGCGCTCTGCGCGAGCGCCTGACAAGCCTCGGCATCGACGGTTTCCTGGTGCCGCGCGCCGACGAGTTTCAGGGCGAATACGTGCCCGCCTCTGCCGAGCGCCTTGCGTGGCTGACGGGATTTACCGGCTCCGCGGGCGCGGCCCTCATTGCCGCGAATGTTGCGATGGTCTTTGTGGACGGTCGCTATGTCACTCAGCTTGCACAACAGGTCGATCAGGAGGTCTTCACGCCCGGCGATCTCGTCAAGGAGCCGCCGGCGGACTGGATCGCCAATCACGCCAGCCAGGGCTTCCGTCTCGGCATCGATCCGTGGCTTCACACCATCGCGGAGGTTCGCAAACTGAAGGCCGCGCTGGAGGCCAAGGGCGGAGCGCTGGTCTTTCTCCCCGAAAATCCGCTCGACGCGATCTGGACCGACCGTCCTGCCGAACCGCTGGGCCGCGTGACCATCCAGAAGCACCAGCATTCCGGGACCCTCGCCCGCGACAAGATCGCGACCATAGCGGAAGGGGTCAAGGCGCGTGGTAGCGATGCGGTTCTGATCGCCGACCCCTCCTCCGTCGCCTGGGCCTTCAATATCCGCGGTTCGGACGTCCCGCACACCCCGCATCCCCTCGCCCGCGCGATCATCCATGCGGATGGGCTCGCCGAGATCTTCCTGGACGCCCGCAAGACAGGGATCGAGGAAAAGGCCTACCTCACCCAGATTTGCGAAATCCGCGAGCCCGCCGACCTCGCAGAGACACTGGCCGCGCTGGGTCCGCGCGGCGCGTCCGTTGAAGTGGATTCAGGCATCGTCTCCTATGAACTCGTGCGCCTGATCGAAAGCGCGGGTGGCACGATCAGGGAGGCCACCGATCCTTGCGCCCTGCCTCGCGCCATCAAGAACGAGGCGGAACTTTCAGGCACCCGCGCCGCCCACATCCAGGACGGTGTGGCCATGGTCGAGTTCCTCGCTTCGCTCGATGATGCCGAGCCGGGCTCACTCACGGAGATCGAAGCCGTCGAGCGTCTGGAAGCGTGCCGCCGTCGCGTGGGCGAGCGCATGCAGAACCAGCTGGCCGACATCTCCTTCGACACGATCTCGGGCGCAGGCCCCAATGGCGCCATCATCCACTATCGCGTCACTCGCGACACGAACCGGCGGCTCGAACCCGGTGAACTCTTCCTTGTTGATTCCGGCGGCCAGTATCGCAACGGCACGACTGACATTACCCGCACGATCGCGATCGGCACAGTCGGCGAGACGGAGAAGCGTTTCTTCACACTCGTTCTCAAGGGCATGATCGGCATCTCGACCGCCCGCTTCCCCGCAGGCACGCGTGGCGTCGATCTCGACCCGCTTGCCCGCATCGCATTGTGGAAGGCAGGCGCGGATTACGGCCACGGCACCGGCCATGGCGTCGGCTCCTATCTGTCCGTGCATGAGGGCCCGCAGCGCATCTCGCGCGCCGCGATGCAGGAGCTCCTGCCCGGCATGATCCTCTCCAACGAACCCGGTTACTATCGCCCCGGCGCCTTCGGCATCCGCATCGAAAACCTGATTGTCGTTCAAGCCGCGAGCGAAATCGCTGGCGGCGACCGATCCATGCTGGGCTTCGAGACCATCACATGGTGCCCGATCGACCGGCGTCTGATCCTGCCCGAACTGTTGACGCGCGAGGAAGTCGACTGGCTGAACGCCTATCACGCGACCACGCTGGACAAGCTGATGCCGCTGATCGGGGATGCAAAGGTCCGCGACTGGCTGGAGCAGGCCACCGGGCCAATCGGCTGAAATCTTCATTATCGGATGATAAATTTATAAAAATATCCGATAATGAAATTAAAGGATGAAATGCCGGATCACCATCGCCACGGCCCAGCCGATGGCGATGAGCGTAATGCCGGAAACCCGTAACCCCACGATCAGCGCAACAAGCAAGGCAATCGCCGTTTCGATGCCGCCCGTAATCGCGGCCGGGGCAACCAGCGTGGTCAGAACTGCGGCAGGCACGGCATTCAGCCCGGCCTCGACGCGTGGGGGAATGGTCTTGAACCGCTTGATCATCAGATATCCGGCGACGCGGGTCAGATAGGTCGCGACCGCACCACCGAAAATGATGATGAGCATTTCGGGCCGAAACAACGTCTCCATGTCAGCCCTCCTCGATCTCGGAATGCGTGTTCGACGGCAGCGGCATGAGGGCCGCGACCACGATGCCTACCACGGCCCCGATGCTGACATGCCAGGGCGAACCGACGAACTTGATGGCGGCAATAGACGCCAGCGAACTGGCAACCACCACCGGCAGCCAGTTCGGCCGCTTGCGGAAGCCCATGACGAGCCCGAGGAAATAGACCGGCAGCAGCACATCGAGCCCGATGGACTTCGGATCGCCGATAAAGGCGCCCAGCACGCAGCCGGCATAGGTCAGCACCATCCATGGAACATACAATCCGATACCAAGCCCCATGACCCAGCCGAAGGTGACCGGCTGACCCGAATGCGCCTGCCGCTCGATCTCGGCATAGTGCGGATCGGTCAGGAGGAAGAAGTTGACCGCCTTCTGCCACGGGGACAAGAGATCGACATGGCGTGCGATCGCGGCAGAGTAGAGAATGTGCCGGAAATTGACCGCCAGGATCGAAAGGATCACCACCCAGGCCGGCAGATGCTGATCGAAAAGGTTGACGCCGACGAGCTGGCTGGCCCCGGCATAAATGACGGCGCTCATCAGCGTTGCTTCCGCGATGCTCATGCCGTGTTGCACGGCCACTGCTCCGAAAAGCACGCCGAAGGGCGCGGCCGAGATAATGATGGGCGCGATGCGCCTAAGCCCGGCCTTGAAGTCTTTAATGAACATGCCGCTACCCTGCTGGAAAGAGTTCTTAAGACAACCCATCCAACGCGCGTTCAAGTGAATTCGCTTGATGACCGCTCAAATTTTTTTGAGGGTCTGGAAACAGACATCCAGCTCTGTGCTAGGCGGCATTGAGCGTGAAGCGGAAAATGCTGCCGCCCGAGGGCCGGGCTTCGCACCAGATGCGACCGCCATGGCGCTCGACGATCTTGCGGCAGATCGCCAGCCCCAGCCCCGTCCCTTCGATCTCCGCCTGCCGGTGCAGCCGTTGGAATGGCTGGAAGATCCGCTGCATCTCTGGCGGTGGCACGCCGATCCCGTTGTCGGAAACGGAAACCGTCACCTCGGGACCATCGCTCTGCGCTGAGATGAGAACCTCCGGACTGGCGGAGCCGCAATATTTGAGGCCGTTCCCCACGAGGTTCTGGAAGAGCTGCGTGAGCAGCGAAAGGTTGCCACGCACCAACGGCAGCGGATCGCAGGACACCGTGGCACCGCGGGCCGATATCTCGCTTGCGAGATTGGAGAGGCAACCCTCGACTGCACCATCCAGCGAAATGACCGACACCTCGATCGGCTTTTCGGTCATGGAGTAGCTCTGGAGGGTATTGATCAGGTCTTCCATCCGCCGTGCCGTGGCGAGCAGCCGATCACGGTTGGTGCGCAGTTGCTCGCGGTTGCCCTCCTCCAGATCGCGTTCGATGAACTCGACTAGATAGCGGATCTGATGGATCGGAGTCTTGAGGTCATGGGCAAGCACATGGCCGAAACGCTCCAGTTCCTCGCGCTGGTCGGTTACGATCCGCTCCAGTTCCGCCTTGCGCAGCGCGCTCTTGATCACATGCGCAATATAGCCTTCCGACAGCTGCGATTTCGGAACATAGTCGGCCGCACCCAGCTTGATCGCCTCGCTGGCGATCAGTTCATCCCCCTGCCCCGTCACCATGACGATGGGCAGCAGCGGGTGACGCTCGCGAATGGCGACGATCCCCTTCAGGCCATTTCCGCCGGGCATGCGATAGTCGATGATGGCGCAATCATAGGCACGCGCCTCGCAGGCAGCTTCGGCCTCGGCCAGATCGAGAGCCTCATCGATCTCGCACAAAAGACCGCAGCCACGGATAAGCCGCCGCAAATGCCTGCGGTCGCCGTCGTCGTCATCCGCGATGAGAAGTCGAAGCTTTGCCGATGTCATGCCGGCAGTTCCACGATCTTCCAGAAACTGTCGATCATCCCGACGAGGTTCAGGAAATCCACCCCGGCATTCTGCTTGACGATATAGCCCGCGACATTCAGGTCATAGGCAGCCGCCATGTCCTCCTCCCGCTTTGATGTCGTCAGGAGGAAAACGACCGTCCGCCGCAACTCCGGATGCGCGCGCAACGCCCTGACCAGCTCGATCCCGTTCATTCTGGGCATGTTCAGGTCAACGAGCAGCAGGATCGGCGGCCGGATCTGCGTCTTTTTCTCCGCTTCCGTGAGATAGGCGAGCGCTTCCACACCGTCCTGCGCCCGAATGATCGGATTTCCGATATTGGCCTTGGCGAAGGCGCGCGTGACCGCCTTCGCATCGCCGTCATCATCTTCGACAAGGAGGATCTTCACATCGGTTGCGCCCGATCTTGCAAACAGCGCCATCAAACAGCCTCCCCATTGTCCCTATCACCGGCCGGCCGCGGGTAGGAGAAAGAGAAAATGCTTCCCCTTTCGCCAGCCCGCACCACAGTGAGACGCATCCCCATGACTTCGATATGCTTGCGGACGATCGCCAGGCCCATGCCGCTGCCTTCCACACGATCGCGCGGTCTGAGCGTCTGAAACATCTTGAATATCTGCTCGTGATACTCATCCGGGATACCCGGCCCATCGTCAATCACGGAGATCAGGTAGGTCTGCGCGCCCTCCTCGCACTTGACAAGCACGGTCCCGACCTCGCGATCGTGATGTTTGAGCGCGTTTCCGATCAGATTGATCAGGATCTGCTGCAACGGCATGCGCGCAAAGGACGTCGCCTCGAAACCCTGGTCGAAGGTCACCGTCATGCCCGCCCGTTGTGGCAGCAGCGCCATGACGTCGTCATGCAACTGCGCACCCGTCACGACCTCGCGCCACTGGTTGTTCGTCTTGCGCCCGATGCGGGAATATTCGAGCAGGTCGTCGAGCAGCCGGTCCATGCGGCTGACCCGGCTGCGCAAGAGGTGCAAATTCTCGCGGCTCTCGGCATCCAGCTTGCCGGCAAGGTCCTCCTCCAGCCAGTTGGACGCATTGTCGATAACACGCAATGGTGCCTTCAGATCGTGCGAGGCCACGAAGGCAAACTCGTCCAGTTCCTGGTTTGAGCGCGCCAGCGCCTCGATCAGTCGCTCCCGCTCCGCCTCGGCCGCCTTGCGTCCGGAAATGTCGCGAACATTGCCTGTATAGATGCGCTGACCGTTGATGTTCGTCTCGCTGACGGAAAGCTCGACCGGAAACAGGGATCCGTCGCTCCGCCGCGCCGTCACCTCCCGCACGTGGCCGATCACCTGTCTGACCCCGGTCTGGCGGTAGCGATCGAGATAGATATCGTGGGCGCCAGGAGCGGCACCTCCCATGAGGGAATCGATACTCCGGCCGATGAGTTCGTCGGGCCGGTAGCCGAAGACCCGTTCCACGGCTGGATTGGCGGACAGGATCTCCCCTGCATCATTGATGGAAACGATGGCGTCGAGCGCACTGTCGATCACCGCCCGAGACCGCCCGGCGACATCGACCACATATTCGGCAAAGCGGCGCGAGGCGAGAAGCGAGACAATGACCACGCACAAAAGAATGAGCGCCCCGATGATCAGCGTCTCCCGCCGCGCCTCCCAGGCGAGTGACAGAAGCCTGCTTTCCGGCTCCCTGAGCGCCACCCCGACAAATCCGTAGGCCTGCTGGGCGTTGAAAAAGCGACGCACGACAAAGGAGATCGCACCGTCCTGGTGCACAGCAGCCTCTGCCCGGCCCGGCGCAATCTGCCGAGGGTCGATGAAAGCCGCGGCACTATCCCGATCGTGCATCAGAAAGCGCACGGTCTCCGAGCCGGCCAGCCGCTCGAAACGATCGCCATCGCTGTTGAACAGCAACACATCGCGTCCCTCCGGCGACTCGCGCAGAACGCTTTCAAGCATGACGGCGTAATCGACATCGATGATGGCGAAGCCGATCGCCCTGCCGGTTGCATCGGGCACCGGATAAAGAACGCGCCAGGTGGCAACGGGTGCTGCTGCAGGGGCATCGGGCCTTGGTGCCATCTCGACATGTGCATAGCGCGCAGTCCTGGTGAGCACATTGGATGCCGCCTCCTGAAAGAAGCGTTCGCGGGCAATCGAGACAAGCTCCGCGGCGGGAACCACTCTTGTCGTCGGCCCATTCTGAACGACCCGAACGACCTCGCGCCCGCCATCGAGCGACACGATCCGAACCTGCAGATAATCGCCGCGCCGCTCGAGAATGCGTCCGTAAACCGACGCAGCGGCGGCCAGATAGCGAACATTGCCCGGCTCCTGGATCAGGCCGGCGGCAAGCGGCCCCTCGGCGGCAAAGGCCGCGTCGCGTTCAACCGCGCCACCAGCAAAATCCAGATGCTGCGCGAGAAGCCGCGTCTCGGACGCGAGGCGCTCCAACGCGGTGGTGATCACCAGATCGGTCGCGCGCCGGTCGTAAAAGAACGCGACCACAGACACCGCAACAAAAGCAATGCCTACAGACAGGACCATGATCCTCGTCTGCAAGGAACGCGACACTTTCAAAGCGCGACTGGGCACGCCCGCTGCTCCCCCGGTTCGTTTCAAAGAGAGACAGTGTTAATCGAGCAGGCCCGAGCTGTGTATCGCGCAATCTAGGGGCTATATTTTTGATTCTTTGGCGATTTCGGAAAATCCACCAGAGACCGGCGAGCGTAGACCGTTAGCCATCCGGGCGTTTTCAAAGCCCCGCGATCAGCGACAACCAGCCATCCTCGTCCATGACCTGCACGCCAAGCTCCTGCGCCTTGGCGAGCTTCGATCCTGCACCCGGCCCGGCGACCAGGATATCGGTCTTGGACGACACCGAGCCCGCCACTTTCGCCCCAAGGCTCTCGGCCTTCGCCTTGGCCTCATCGCGAGTGAACTTCTCCAGCGAGCCGGTAAAGACGACCGTCTTGCCGGCAACCGGCGAGCCGGTCGTGTCGGCCGCCACCATCTGCTCAGGCTTCACTTCGGCGAGCAGCCGGTCGATCACCTCGATATTGCGCGGTTCATGGAAAAATTCGACCACGGCGCGCGCGACGACCTCGCCGATGCCGTCAATGTTGTTCAGGTCATTCCACGCATCCCCCGTAAACGTGCCGGCGGCCTGCATCCCCTCCAGAAACGCTTCGACCGACCCGTAAGACCGTGCGAGCAACTTCGCCGTCGTCTCACCGACATGGCGGATGCCGAGGGCGAAGATGAAGCGATTGAGCGCAATCGAACGGCGCGAATTGATCGCGGCATAAAGCTTCGTGACGCTGGTCGCGCCCCAGCCGTCACGATTTTCAAGCTTCGCCAGCGACCCGCGCTGCCGCTCCTCCAGCGTGAAAATGTCTGGCGCTGTGCGGATGGAAAGCGCCGGGTCGTCGGCAGTGAAGAAGAACTCGACCTGCTTCGTGCCCATCCCCTCGATATCGAAGGCGTTGCGAGAGACGAAATGGCGCAGATGTTCGATCGCCTGTGCCGAGCAGACGAAGCCGCCGGTGCAGCGGCGCACGCTGTCTTCCTTGCCGGTCTTCTCATTGATTTCCCGCACCGCATGGCTGCCGCAGACCGGGCACGTCCGGGGGAACTGATACGGCCCAGCCCCCTCGGGCCGCTTTTCCATCACGATATCGACGATCTGCGGAATGACGTCGCCGGCGCGCTGGACGATGACGGTGTCGCCGACGCGGATATCGCGGCCTTCGCGCAGTGGCTCGCCGGAATTGCCGATGCCCTTGATGTAATCCTCGTTGTGCAGCGTCGCATTGGTGACGACCACGCCGCCGACCGTGATCGGCTTCAACCGCGCCACCGGCGTCAGTGCCCCGGTGCGGCCAACCTGAATGTCGATCTCCAGCAGCTCGGTCGTTGCCTGCTCTGCCGGGAACTTGTGGGCGGTCGCCCAGCGCGGTGAGCGCGAGCGGAAGCCGAGCCGTTCCTGCAGGTCGAGCCGGTCCACCTTGTAGACAACGCCGTCGATATCGTAGTCGAGGCCGGCGCGAGCCATGCCGATTTGGCGATAATGTTCAATGAGTTCCGCTGCCGAATGGAATCGTTTCATGAGCGGATTGACCGGGAAACCCCAGCGCTCGAATACCTCGACATTGCCGAGCTGCGTTTCCGAAAGCGGCTCGGAAAGCTCGCCCCAGGCATAAGCGAAGAATTTCAGCTTGCGGCTCGCCGTCACCTTCGGGTCGAGCTGGCGAAGCGACCCCGCCGCCGTATTGCGCGGGTTCACATAGGTCTGCTTGCCCTCAGCCTCCATTTGCGCATTCAGCGCCAGAAAGGCGCTCTTGGCCATGTAGACCTCGCCGCGCACCTCGACGACGGCCGGGGCATCGGCGGGAAGCTGCTGCGGAATTTCGGAAATCGTGCGGATATTGGCCGTCACGTTTTCGCCAACCGCGCCGTCGCCGCGCGTGGCGGCGCTCACCATCTTCCCATTCTCGTAGCGGATCGACATGGAAAGCCCGTCGATCTTGGGTTCAGAGGTGAAGGCGATGGAATTGTCAGGCAAGCGTCCGAGGAAGCGATAGACGCTGGCGACAAAGTCCGTCACGTCCTCGTCGGTGAAAAGGTTGTCGAGCGAGAGCATCGGCCGCGCATGGACTACTTGTGAGAATGTCACAAGCGGCGCAGCACCCTTCATGTTTGCGATATCTCGAAGCAGTTCGGCGAACGGCTCACTATTTCTCAACAAAGCTTTATAGAAGCGGAGTAGCTCATCAAAAGCTGCATCCGACATCATTGGCTTGTCATATGTGTGATACTGTTCGTTGGCGTCCTTAATCACATCGTGCAGACTGTTCACATAGGCTGCAACAAATTTATCACCGTCATTTACTAATTGATTAAGCCTCTGAACACGCTTCTTTTCAGGTAGTTCATGAATAAATTCGTGAACTTCAAACAGAACATTGACCACATCATTGCCATAGCGCTGATCGAAAGATCGCAAAGCTTCTGCGAGCGGTGCTTTGTGCAGATTGGGAGCAATCAACAAATAATCGTCAGCAATCGAGTTGATTATTTCATTCCGATTTAGACCGAGCAATTTCATCGCGGATTCCTCAAACACAAGTAAGGGAAACACGACCACGGTCGCACGGTTCCCATTCATGACCAAAGCCAAGCGGAGTGTTCTTATCCCGTCGATTATTCTCGAACAACCTCACATCCAATTCGGCAGTCAAGTTATGACAGCATCGAGATCCACAACCGCCGCCAACGGCAGATGATCCGACGCCAGCCGCGCCAGCGGCGTGTCGTGAACGGCGATGTTGGCGATCATGCCCCTCCGATTGCCGATGATGCGATCGAGCGACAGGATCGGCATCCGCGCCGGAAAGCTCGGCAACGCCGGCGGAAGAGGCCCGACCACGGCTTCAAAATGCTTGAGCGCCGAACGCTTGCCGAGCCGCCATTCGTTGAAATCACCCATGAGCAACGTCGGGCAGTCACCGCGCCGGGACATGAGTTCGAGCAGGAATTCCGCCTGCTGCTGGCGCGACCGGCGCAGCAGACCGAGATGGGCAGCGATGATCCGCAGGCTCGCGCCGTTGTCGAGTTCCAGCTCCGCCACCAGCGCGCCGCGCGGCTCCAGCCCCGGCAGCGCCACTTCATGCACATCCTTCAACGCGCCCTTCCGCACAAGGATGACATTGCCGCGCCAGCCATGCGACTTGGAAACGGTCTTCATCGGCACGGCGACAAGTCCCGTCTCCAGCCGCAGGCGGTTGAGATCCAGCAACCCGGCGCGCTCGCCGAAACGCATGTCGGCTTCCTGCAGCGCCATGACGTCAGGGCCGATCTCGCGGATGACATCCATCACCCGGCCCGGATCGAACCTGCCGTCCGTGCCCACGCATTTGTGGACATTGTAGGAGGCAACGACCAGCCTCTCCTCCGCCTCGCCGAAAGCATGGCGCACCGATGCCTCCGTCCGCTTGCGCCGGATGGAGGAGACGAAAGCTTCTGCCAGATTTCGATGGGGTTTCATGACGGGATCGCGCATGGAAAACTACAGATAGGGTGAGGCAAGCCAGAAGATACGGTCGAGAAGACGGATCGGAAACGGCCGGCCGCGCAGCGTCTCCTGCGTCACTTCGCTCGCACCCTCCAACGCCTCGTCGAACCGGGCGTGAAGGTCGCGCACGAATGCGCGGTCATGCACCTCCATGTCGATTTCGAAATTCAGTCTCAGCGAGCGCGAGTCCATGTTGGAGGAGCCGATATAGGCCCATTTGTCATCGACGATCATCAGCTTCGAATGATTGAACACAGCGCCGGCCTTGAAGATGCGAACGCCACTGCGGATCGTCTCGCCGAACTGCGCGGTCATGGCGCGTGCAACAATGCCGAGATTGTTCTTGGCAGGCACGACGACCTCCACCGCCACGCCGCGCAGCGCGGCGGTGGCAATCGCACCCAGCAGAATGCCGTCCGGCAGGAAATACGGAGACATGATGCGAACGGAACGCTCGGCAACCGAAATTGCTCCCATCATGACCTTGTGATTGGTTTCGAGATTGGCGTCGGGCCCGGAAACCACCACGCGCGCCATCATCGACGTATCCTCGACAGGCTCGGTTGTTGCGCGCCAGGCGTCCCCCTCGAGCAATTCGCCAGTATCGAAATGCCAGTCATCAGCCGCGACAGCGAGAAGATCGCCGACAATCGGCCCGGTGACACGGAAATGCGTATCGAGCGCAGCCCCCGGCCCGCTGAAGGCCGCGCGGATATTCATGCCACCCATGAAGCCGATCCTGCCGTCGATCACCGCAATCTTGCGGTGGGTGCGCAGGTTTGCATAGGGAAGACGCAAGCCGGCGATGACCTGCCCGTTGAAGTCGGCAACGGGAATGGCCCGGTCGCGCAGAGTGGGCACGATGCTGGGCACCGAGTAGCGCGCGCCGACCGCATCGATCAGCACCCGCACCTCGACGCCACGCTGGACCGCCGCCGCAAGCCGTTCGGCAATGCGCAGACCGACCCGGTCGCGATCGAAGATATAGGTTTCCAGAATGACGCTGCGTTCGGCTGTGTCTATGGCCGTGCAAAGCGCATCATAGGTCTCGTCGCCGCTCGCCAGCACCGTGACCAGATTGCCGTCACGGAGCGGCCCGGCCACCCGGTCGCCCAGCGTCTTGAGCGCGCCGAAATGCGGACCGAAAGCCGTCTCGTAGTCCTCCTGCGACACCGGCTGCGACACGCGCTCGCCTCGCAGCCTCTCATTGCGCATCGTGCCGCGCGCGATAATTGACTGCCTACGCATCCGGTTGATCCCGGCCACCGCATAGATGACGGCGCCGAGAATGGGCGACAGTAGAATAACGCCCACCCAGCCGACCGCCGATCGTACATCCCGCTTGCTCATCGTCGCATGAATGGCCGCCACACCGCCCATGACGATCGAAAGCACGAGCAGAATATGCGGCCAGTAGGTCGTCAGAAGGGCATACACACGCGAACTCCTCGTGGATGGAGATGTTTGCCCTAGAGAACTCGCTCGACGGAGCCTCTTGTTCGGTCGGCGGTCAAGCTCTTGTACAGCGCATCTGGATCCAAATCCGCGCCATTGGGCCACAGCGGAGCACCGAAGGCGTCAATTTCAACGCGCTCGAAAAATGTCGGATCGCGCAAGGGCTCGAACATCGGGCCGAACAACCGATCCTTGAGCGCTATAACACCGGACAGACCATCGTCGAAAACGACTTCCAACTGATAATCCGGTCTGGCTGTCACCTTTGAGAGTTTTCTCATCAACCTATTCCAGTGGCTCGATCTTGTTCAAAGGCATGTGCTTCACCGCCAACGCCCAATCTGCGAGCAGTTCGTGTCGATGTTCCAAAGCCCACTCGACGACCATAACCTTCGCGCGCCTCGAAAGCGACCCTTCCATAAGCTCAAGCGTTTCTATGGAGAAGATTGCCTGTTCATCACCATAGTAGGCGTGAAAATGCGGCGGATTGTGATCGTCATAATACATGCGGATCACAATTCCAAAGAACTGGCAGATGATTGGCATCGCCCTATCCGCCCAGCAGGCTCGCCGCTGCGGCCCTCGCCTCATCGGTGACAGTCGCGCCTGCGAGCATGCGGGCGATTTCTTCGCGGCGGGCGGCCTCGTCCATGCGGTGGACACGGGTGGCGATCGTGCCGGCGTCACCCGTCGGTCCCTTGGAGATGAGGAGATGCGTGGCGGCGCGCGCGGCAACCTGCGGCGCATGGGTCACGGACAGGACTTGAACCTTCTCCGAAAGGCGCTTCAGCCGCTGGCCGATGGCATCCGCCACGGCCCCGCCCACACCGGTGTCGATTTCATCGAAGACCAGTGTCGGCGCCGAACCGCGGTCGGCAAGCGCCACCTTCAGCGCCAGCAGGAAGCGCGAAAGCTCGCCGCCTGACGCAACCTTCATGATGGGGCCGGGCCGCGTACCGGGATTGGTCTGGACGTGGAATTCGACAAGATCGATCCCCGAAGAAGCCGCATTGGCATCGTCGCTGGCCACATTGGCAAAGAAGCGGGCGCGCTCGAGCTTGAGCGCCGGAAGTTCCGCCATGACCGCTTCGGCCAGCGCCACGGCACCATTGTGCCGCTTGTCGGACAGCGTGCGGGCAAGCGCGAAGTAATGCTGCTTCGCCTCAGCAACGGCCGCCTCCAGCTTGCCGAGCTTTTCTTCGCCAGCATCAAGGTCTGCCAGATCGCCGATCATCCGCACGGCGAGCGCGGGCAAGTCGGACACAGGAACATTATACTTCCGCGACGCAGCGCGTAGAGCAAACAAGCGCTCTTCGACGCGCTCCAGTTCGCGCGGATCGAATTCCGTCTTGCGCAGTGCTGCCTCCACCGCCATCTGCGCATCGGACAACTGATTCAGCGCGCCATCGAGCAGCGCGACAGTGTCTTCAAGAAGACCTGGAACCTCATGGCTCTTGCGCTCCAGCCGTCTCAGCATGGAGGCAATTTCCGGCACGGGCGAGTGATTGCCATTGAGGAATTCGGAAGCCTCGGAAATGTCACCCGCAATGCGCTCGGACTTCTGCATGGCGGTGCGGCGCTCGGCCAGCACATCCTCTTCGCCGTCCTCCGGCGACAACTTTTCCAGCTCTTCAACGGCGGAGCGCAGGAAGTCGGCTTCGCGCGCGGCCGCCTCGACCTTCTGCCGATGCGTTTCGAACGCCTTCTCCGCCTGCTTCCAGCTTCGCCACGCCTGCCCCACCCGCTCGGCCTCTGCGGAAAGACCGGCAAAGGCGTCAAGCAGCAGGCGATGCGCATGCATGTCGACCAAAGCCCGGTCGTCATGCTGACCATGAATTTCGACAAGCAGGGCGCCCGCGTCGCGCATCAGTTGCACGCTGACCGGCTGGTCGTTGACATAGGCCTTGGTACGTCCGTCGGCGGATTGCTGACGGCGGAAAATCAGGTCGCCGTCGTCGTCGATCCCGTTTTCGCGCAGCAGGAGGCGCGTCGGATGCTCCATGCCGACATCGAACGAGGCAGTCACCTGCCCCTTTTCCATGCCGTGACGCACGAGCGAGCCATCGCCGCGTCCGCCCAGCGCAAGCGACAAACTGTCGAGGAGAATGGATTTGCCGGCACCCGTTTCGCCGGTCAAAACAGACAGGCCGGCAGAGAACTCAAGGTCCAGCCGTTCGATCAGAACGATATCGCGGATCGACAACTGGGCAAGCATGGTATCAGCCTTCGCCGAGCACCAGCTTCTTGGCAGCGCGGGAAATCCACGAGCCGGAATTTTCGCGCGGCTCCAGGCCGCCGGACTGCAGCAGCTTGTACGAATCCGCGTACCACTGGCTGTCGGGATAGTTGGCACCGAGGACCGCAGCAGCCGTCTGGGCTTCCGACGTCACGCCCATGGCGTAATAGCACTCCACCAGACGAGCGAGCGCTTCCTGGGTCTGGTTGGTGCTCTGGTAGCTTTCGACCACGTTGCGATAGCGCGAAACGGCGGCGATATATTCCTTGCGCTCCTGATAGTAGC
Source organism: Limnomicrobium aquaticum (assembly GCF_040545545.1). NCBI lineage: Bacteria > Pseudomonadati > Pseudomonadota > Alphaproteobacteria > Hyphomicrobiales > Rhizobiaceae > Limnomicrobium > Limnomicrobium aquaticum. The sequence goes on along the minus strand of NZ_JBEPMB010000001.1, from coordinate 439,207 downwards.
GCCCCACCTGCATTTCCTTGCCGGCCAGCTGGTCCTTCGCCATGCGAACCTTGGCACGCGCATCGTCGGCATATTCGGAGGTCGGATAATTGTCGACGACAGCCTGCATCGCCTTCATCGTTTCGGCGGCATAACGCTGGTCCTGCGTCACGTCCGGGATCTTCTTGTAGAAGGCCAGGCCGACCAGATACTGAACGTAAGCTGCGTCCTTCGATTCCGGATACAGCTTCATGTAGCGGTTGCCGGCCGTGATGGCTTCGTCAAACTGGCCGTTGCGATAGTTGAGGAAGGTGCTCATCACGAGCGCCTTGCGGGCTTCTTCCGAGAAGGGATCCTGCTTGTCGATGGCGGCAAACTTTGCCTTCGCTTCGCCGACATTGCCGGCATTCAGGTTGGCCAACCCCTGAGCATAGAGCTTGTCCGCCGGATCCGTATTCGCCTTGATCTTGGTGATGTCGATATCCGGGTCGCTGTTGCACGCCGTCAGACCGGCCCCGGCCACGGCAAGCGCGACAGAGACGAGAACAAATCGTACTTTCTTGTTCAGCGCGGCGGTATTCGCAAATTCCATCGGAAAAGTCCCATTTGAAGCGGCCATGCTGAATATGTCAGAACCGCCAGTGACGCGTTTCTATCTCCAAACGCATGTCGAGAGCAACGCCATGATCGGCCTTTGCCGCAATTTTGTGGCGTTTCTAACAAAGAACAGCCCAATCGGGCTGTTCATCACGCAAGAATTTTTGAGATGAATGTCGTTTGTTCGAAATCAAGTCTCGTCACTCGACAAGTCTCAAGCCGATGAGACCTGCCCGGCTCAGGCGCTCCAGGGCGCGAATTCCGGCGCGTTAACCGCGATCATCTCGAAAGCGCGAACGCGCTGACGGCTCACGGGCGCTTCCACAACTTCGTAAGCCGACGGATCCTGCAACAGCGCCTTGAGCGCCAGTGCATTCATCTTGTGGCCGCCGCGATAGGAGCGGTAGCAGCCGATGAACTGTGCGCCGGCCAGCGCAAGGTCGCCCACGGCGTCCAGCGTCTTGTGACGGACGAACTCGTCGCCCTTGTAACGCAGGCCTTCCGGGTTCACGACCGTATCGTTGTCCGAAATGACCACCGAGTTTTCGAGCGAGGAGCCGAGCGCCAGACCGGCCGCCCAAAGACGCTCCACATCGCGCATGAAGCCGAACGTGCGGGCGCGGGAGAGCTCGTTCTTGAAGGAGGCTGCCGTCAGTTCGCCCTTCCAGGACTGCTTGCCGATCAGCGGTGTCGGAAAATCGATTTCCACTTCGAATCGCGTGCCGTCATGCGGAACGAACTCGCTCCAGCAATTGCCGGCTTCGATGCGCACGGGCTTGATCACACGAATGTAACGGCGCTTGACGCCCAGCGTCTGCGTCCCGGCCAGTTCCATGGCTTCGATAAACGGAGCGGAACTGCCGTCCATCACCGGAATTTCAGCGCCGGTGACCTGGATGACGACATTATCGACACCCATGGCATAGAGCGCTGCCATCAGATGTTCGATCGTGGCAACGGAGGTTGCGGGCGAAAAGCCGAGCATGGTGCAAAGATCGGTGTTGCCGACCTGCGACGAAACCGCCTTCAGCTCGGTGACATCACCATTCTCATGCATGCGATGGAAAACGATACCCGTACCGGCTTCAGCGGGCAGAAAGGTAACACTCACCTCCGATCCCGAATGAACGCCTACGCCCTCCAGCGTAAAAGAGTTTGCAATGGTTGTTTGCAAGCCCAGAAAATCAACGCCCATCAGAACCTTCCGATCATTACCTGCGGCCTTGGCCACCATTACGCATACTCGCTGACACCCGGAGCTTTCTTGGTCCATGTCTGCGCGGACTCACATAGATGAGCCCCTTGTCATGAAACTAGATAGTCCCCTCGCCCGAAAAGGCCAAATCACTGTTTTTATCGCTTTGTAACGTTTTGAAGCGATGCAGAGATCGAAATGTTTCCAATGTGTTAAAACGAAAACGCCCGGCCGTTTTCAGGCCGGGCGTTTGTAAGTCCCTGTGGACAAACTCAGTTCGACTGACGGCGCAGGAAGGCCGGGATTTCGAGCTGGTCATCCTCATGCGACGAGGCCGGCTTCGGCGCCGTGCGACCGAGGTCGTCGAGCTGACCGCGACGCGGAGCGTAGAGGCTGGCTTCAGCCGAAAGACCACGCCGCTGCTGCTGGGCAGCCTGGGGTGCGGTCATGTCGACGGGCGCTGCCGGCATCTCGTCTTCCTTGCGGCCGAGCGAGTTCGTCAGGCGCTTGAGCAGGCCCATCGGGCCGCGCTCATCACCATGCGAGGGCACATCGCGCGTGCGATGATCCATCTCGGCCTTCACGACCGGCGGGAAGTCTTCGATGCGCGGCATGCGGGCCATGTCGGGCTCGCGACGCTCCGTGACGGGCTGCATCACCGGCTCCGGCGCGATGGCGGCGACCATCGGCTGCGGCGCAACCGGCATCGGAGCGGGCTGCTCGACGCGCGGGGCAATTTCCATCATGGGCTCGGCACGGCGCGGCTCTTCCATGCGGGGAGCGGCGGCAACCGGCTCGACGCGCGGCAGGGGAGCCGGGGCGACGGGTGCTGCAGCGACCGGCTGCGGAACGGGACGCGGAGCAACCGGAGCCGGAGCAATGTCGGCCGGAGGCGCCGTGAAGAGACGGCTCTGCGGGCGGAACGTGTCTTGCTGGGCTGCCGGCTGCTGAACAGCGGCCGGAGCCGGCTGAACGGCGATTTCAAGCTCCCGCTCCATGGCGACTTCCGCCTGACGGATGGTTTCGGCGACCGGGTCAACGGTCTTGGCAGCCGGCTGCTGATAGGCCGGCGAAATGGCGGCAACCGGAGCAGACGTCACGGCTGCCGCCGGACGAGCGATCGGGCGTACCGGGGCGGCCGGGCGGACGTCCTCGGAGGAAACATTGCGGTCGATGCCGGTGGCAACGACCGACACGCGGATGATGCCTTCCAGCGATTCGTCGAAGGTGGCGCCGAGAATGATGTTGGCGTCCTGGTCGACTTCCTCGCGGATGCGGGTCGCAGCTTCGTCAACCTCGAACAGCGTCATGTCGCGACCGCCGGTGATGGAGATCAGCAACCCTTGCGCACCCTTCATCGAGGTTTCGTCGAGCAGCGGGTTGGCGATTGCAGCTTCCGCGGCAGCCATGGCGCGGCCATCGCCCGAAGCTTCGCCCGTACCCATCATCGCACGGCCCATTTCGCGCATGACGGAACGGACGTCGGCGAAATCGAGGTTGATGAGGCCTTCCTTGACCATCAGGTCGGTGATGCAGGCCACGCCCGAATAGAGCACCTGGTCGGCCATCGCAAAAGCATCTGCGAAGGTCGTCTTGTCGTTGGCGATGCGGAACAGGTTCTGGTTCGGGATGACGATCAGCGTGTCGACCGACTTCTGCAGTTCGGCGATACCCTGATCGGCCAGGCGCATGCGGCGCTGGCCTTCGAAGTGGAACGGCTTGGTGACGACGCCGACGGTCAGGATGCCCTTGTTGCGGGCGGCCTGGGCGACGATGGGGGCCGCACCCGTACCCGTGCCGCCGCCCATGCCGGCGGTGACGAAGCACATGTGGGTGCCGTTCAGGTGATCGATGATTTCATCGATGCATTCTTCAGCGGCAGCGCGACCGACTTCCGGCTGCGAACCCGCGCCGAGACCTTCGGTGACCTGCACGCCCATCTGGATGATGCGATCGGCCTTGCTCATGGTGAGCGCCTGCGCGTCGGTGTTCGCGACAACGAACTCCACGCCCTGCAGACCGGAATTGATCATGTTGTTGACTGCGTTACCGCCGCCACCGCCAACACCGAAAACGGTGATGCGTGGCTTCAGCTCCGTGATATCCGGCTTCTGCAACTTGATAGTCATGGTACCCGTTCCTTCCTGGTTCTTGCCGTTTCGCCGTAACGGCAGATTCGTGTTGTTCATGTGTTGACCGCCGTGGCGGTCAGAAACTGTCTTTGAGCCACTGCCCCACACGGGCGATGCGACCGTTGCCGCTGCCGAACCCGCTGAGCAGGCCACTTTGCGTCGCCAGCTGTTCAAGCTCGGCAACCTGCGGATAGATCATCAGACCCACCGCCGTCGAAAATGCAGGACCCTTGGCCGCAGCCGGCAGGCCCGAGACGCCCAGCGGACGTCCGACCCGCACATTGCGGGCCAGGATCTTGCGCGCCGTTTCCGGCAGGCCGATCAGCTGGCTGGCGCCACCCGTCAGCACGACCCGCTTGCCAACGACCGGCGAGAAGCCGGACTTGTGGATGCGGTCGCGGATCAGCTCCAGCGTTTCCTCGATGCGGGCGCGCACGATTCGCGAAACAAGCGCGCGAGGCACATTGACCGGCTGGCTCTCGCTGTCGCCGTCCATGGGCGGAACAGAAATGATCTCGCGCTCGTCCATCGTCGTCGCAATCGCCGACCCATGCACCGTCTTCAACCGCTCCGCGTCCTCGATCCGGGTGGAGAGGCCGCGCGCCAGGTCCGTCGTCACATGATGACCGCCGAGATTGACGGCATCGGTATGAACAAGCCGGCCTTCCGCGAAGACCGAGATCGTCGTCGTGCCACCGCCCATGTCGATGGCCGCACAGCCGAGTTCGGCCTCGTCGTCAACAAGTGCCGCAAGGCCGCTCGCATAGGGGGTCGCGATCATGCCTTCGACAGACAGATGCGCGCGGTTTACGGCCAATTCGAGATTCTTCAGCGCCGAGCGCTCGGCCGTCACGACATGCATGTCGACGCCGAGCAACTCGCCATACATTGAAACCGGGTCCTTGATGCCGCGTTCGCCGTCGAGCGAATAGCCCGTAGGCAGCGCATGCAGCATGGCGCGGTCCTGCTTCATCGACGACTGACTGGCAGCCTGCAGAACGCGGCGAAGATCAGTTTCCTGGACCTCCTGCCCGCCGAGATCGATCGACGCGGTATAAATGTCGCTTCCGAGACGTCCGCACGAGACGTTGACGATCAGGCTTTCGACCGTGAGGCCCGCCATCCGCTCGGCAGCATCGACGGCAAGGCGCACAACGCCCTCAGCGGCTTCCAGATCGGTGATCACGCCGTTCTTCACACCGCGCGACTTGTGATGGCCGATGCCGAGAATTTCGACATTGTGCGTGCGACCCGGAAGCACTTCGCTTTCCGGACGCGGCGTCAGCTTGCCGATCATGCAGACAATCTTCGTCGAACCGATGTCGAGCACCGAAACCACATGCGACCGCTTTGACGAAAGCGGCCGGAGGCGGGGCAGACCGAAGGAGGAACCAAACAGACTCACGCGCCCTTCTCCATCAGCTTCTTGAGCATTTTCGCGCGATCCGCGACCGCCTTGTCGCGGCGCGCAGCCGCACCTTCGGTCAGCTGGATCGTCGTGCGATCAGGCAGGCGCAGGTCAACCGTTTCGATATCACGCTCCAGAACCTGCTGATCCTGTTCCAACGTCGAGAGCGTGTGCATCGCACGGGCGATATTCTCTTCCGGCAGGCGAACGACCACGCCATTGTCCATGCGCAGATCCCAGCGGCGTCCGCCGACGCAGATATAGGCCTTGATACGCGCCTGAACGTCGGGCCAGTTCGAAAGCTGTTCGGCAAAGGCCGCAGCCTCGAGCTGTGCGCCATCACCGACGAAGAGCGGAAGGCTGGCAAACTTGTTGTCACGCAGCGGTGCGATCACCTTGCCATCCTTCTCGATCAGCGAAAGCTCGTCGCCATGCTGCCAGATACCATAGGCGGTGCGCTCGAAAAGCTTGATCTCGACCGTGCTCGGATAGACCTTGCGCACTTCGGCATTCTCGACCCAGGGCAGCGAAATCAGACGTTCGCGCGCACTGGCGGCACTGAGGAAGACAACCGAGGACGAGCCGTCGAGGCCAAGCTGCTGCAGAATGTCGATTTCGGACGTCTGCAGATTGCCGGAGACCTTCACGTTGTCGATGGAGAAACCGATGGCGGACGTCGTGGCTTCCGCAACCGCGCCCGTATGACCACCCAGCACCATGCCATAGAGGCCGGTCGCAGCAAAAAGCGACATGGCGGCGGCAATACCGGCAAAGCGTGGAATTGTGACCCGGCCGTTGGCCAGGGATACAGCCAGGCGAAACGCGCGACGAACCGGACGCGGCAGCACGCCCGCAGCATCCGGATCGGATGCCGCCGCACCGCCAAGACCGTAATACACCCTGCCCCGACGTCTCATCGCAAACACGACGCGTCCTCCACCATCCACGTGAGGAATTCACCAAAGGAATGACCGGCGTGCGCGGCCATTTCAGGCACAAGGGAGGTCGGGGTCATGCCCGGCTGCGTGTTGATCTCGAGCCAGATAAGTTCGCCATCTTCGGAAAAACGGTCGTCATACCTGAAGTCCGATCGGCTCACGCCACGGCAGCCGACCGCCTGATGCGCCTTCAGGGCCAATGTTTGTATTTTTTGGTAAATTTTCGGTGAAATCTGCGCAGGAAGAATGTGTTCCGAGCCACCAACTGCGTATTTCGAATCATAATCGTAGAAGCTATTCGCCTTCGACACGATTTCCGTGACGCCGAGCGCCACATCGCCCATGACGGCGCAGGTCAGCTCGCGGCCGTAGACATAGCGCTCCGCCATGACGCGGTCACCATAGCGCCATTCCGACGAGGTGATAACCTGCGGCGGATGCGACTGATCTTCCTTGACGATGATGACCCCGAACGACGAACCTTCCGCGACCGGCTTCACGACATAAGGCGGCTTGATCGGATGCTCGCTGGTGAAATCGAAGCGGTTCAGCACCTTGGCCTCGGCCACCGGCACGCCGGCAGCCTTGACGAGCGTCTTTGCAACCGCCTTGTCCATGGCAAGCGCCGAGGCCATGACGCCCGAATGCGTGTAGGGAATTTCCAGATATTCGAGAATTCCCTGGATCTTGCCGTCTTCGCCGAAAGGGCCATGCAGCGCATTGAACACGACGTCGGGCTTCAACTCAAGCAGAACGCTCGCGACATCATGCTCGACGTCGATGCGTGTGACCTTGTAGCCCGCAGTCTCAAGCGCGTCAGCGCAGGCGTTCCCCGACGAGAGGCTCACCGGCCGCTCGGAAGAAAACCCGCCCATCAGAACTGCGACATGCTTGACGCCCACGATACACCCCAATCTCTCTACACGATATTTTCCCGCCGCAGGCTTGCACGAGCCTTTTGTGAAACTCGAGCGCAATACCGCGAAAATCGTTAACCAATAGACCCACGAATGGTTAATGAAGCGTTTACTTTCGTTAACCGCGGGGCGTTACCGACAAAAATATTTCGGAAATGGCAAGAAAGGCACGTGGCGCCGAAGCCCCGAGAAATCAGGGGGTTGAGGAAGAGAATGAAGACAGGCCCGGCTCGTGTTCCAGGCTAGAACAAGGCGTCAACCGCCGCTGACGGCCGTGAGTACAAAGACCGTGGCGCCGGGCGCAATTTTCGTCGCCAGTGCGCTCCGCTCGCCGTCGATCATGATCGAAATGTGCTTGCGCACGGATGGCCGCGAATCTCTGAGGCACGCGCCCATTCCCGGCCAGCGCTGATCGAGTTCATCGATCAGCGTACCGACATTGGTGGCGGAGACGGTCAGCCGCCGCTCCGCCTCCGGATAGAGCCTCAGAAGCGCATCTGGCAGGACCACCTCGCAGGATGTGTCAGGTGTTTCACGCATCAATGACCATGGTCTCCACGGAATGAATGACCGGCAGATGCTGCGCGACCACACCCCATGTATCGCCCTCATCGCGGCTGCCGTAAAGCGTGCCCGTGTTGGTGCCGAAATAGATGCCCGCCTGATCGAGGTTATCGGTGGCCATCGCCTGGCGCAGCACGCCGAAGAAGGCATTCTCCTGCGGCAACCCGTTGCGCAGTGCCGACCATGTCGAGCCTGCATCACGGCTGCGCCACACGGCCGTCTTGCCATCCGGCACATAACGGCCCTCGATCGCCCCGTTGAGCGGAATGAAAAAAACCGTGTCCGCATCATGCGGATGGGCCGCTGCCGGGAAGCCGAACTCGGAAGGTAGCCCCTCCTCGATGCTCACCCACTGCTCACCGCCATCGTCGCAGCGATACATGCCCGTGTGATTCTGCTGGTAGAGCCGGTCGGGCCGTCCCGCAGCCATGACGATGCAATGCACGCATTGCCCCGTTTCGGGATATTGCATGCCTTCCGGCATGAAGCCGGCGCGCGTGCCCTTGTTGCGCGCGTCAAACGTCCTGCCGCCATCGGCGGTGTGGAAGACGCCCGCCGTCGAGATCGCCACCCAGAGTTCATTAGGATCATCGGGATGCGGCACGATCGAATGCAGGATAAGACCGCCCGCGCCCGGAACCCATGTTTCACGCGAAGGATGCGCGCGAAGTGACTCAACATGTTCGAAATTTTCGCCGTCGTCACCACTGACGAAAAGCCCTGCCGGCTCGACGCCGACATGAAGCCGGCCATGCGATTTCGCGAGGCTCCAGGCCGATTTTACCGGATCTTCGCCCTCAGCGTAGTTGAAGCCGTTGCCCGAGCGCGTCCACGTTACACCGAGATCGGTGGACTTCCAGACCGAGGGCCCGAACCACTCGTTGCCGCCCGCCGCATAGATCGTGCCTGTCGCGGCATCGCCAACGACATGGTTGATCGGCCAGGCGTCGCAGAATGGGCCCCTCAACGACCAGTCCTGCCGCGCCTCGTCGCTTTCCGCGATAAACGTGCCCTTCTTCGTACCGATCAACAGGATAACGCGCTTTGCCATGAACTCCCCTCCCTTGGATGGAGTTACCATAGCGCAAGTTTTCAATATGTTGAAGTCAACCTTTTATGAAAAGAAAAACGCCGGTGTCTCCGCCGGCGTCCGCTTCTTTTACTCGGTGGTGACGCCGAGAAACGGTTTGATCTCCAGCCCCGGCATGAAATTGCCGAGCCGCTTGATCTCCCATTCCAGCTTGATGCCGGAATGTTCGAACACGCGGGCGCGGACCATTTCGCCAAGATATTCGAGATCGTGGGCGGTGGCCTGCCCCGTATTGATCATGAAGTTGCAATGCAGCGGCGACATCTGCGCGCCCCCATTCAGCACGCCACGGCAGCCGGCCTCGTCGATCAGCACCCAGGCAGAGTGACCCTCCGGGTTCTTGAAGGTCGAGCCGCCGGTTTTCTCGCGCACGGGCTGCACCGTCTCGCGATGATGGCGCACGGCGTCCATTTCCTGGCGGATCTTCGCCTTGTCATCCGCATAGCCTTCGAAGACGCCATGGGTGAAGATCAGGCCTTCCGGAGCCGAGGAATGGCGATAGGCATAGCCCATCTCGGCCTTGGAGAGCACATGGATATTGCCCTTGCGGTCCACCGCATGCGCCTCGATGAGACGCTCGCTCGTGTCGCCGCCATTGGCGCCGGCATTCATGCGCAACGCGCCGCCGATAGAGCCGGGAATGCCATAGTAAAAGGCAAAGCCGCCGATGCCGTTGTCGAGCGCCATGGCGGAGAGGTTCTTGTCCGGGCAGATCGCACCGGCCTTGATGCGGTTCTCGCCCGCGAGTTCGACATCGCCAAAGCCCTTGGCCGAAAGGCGCACCACGACGCCCCTGATGCCGCCATCGCGCACCAGCAGGTTCGATCCGACGCCGACCACGGTCAGCGGCACATCGTCCGGCAGGCCTTTCAGAAAGGTGACGAGATCGTCAACGTCATGCGGCTGAAACATGAGTTCGGCCAGACCGCCGGCATGGAACCAGGTGACGCGGTCCATCGGCGCGTCCGGTGTCATGCGGCCGCGCACGTCCTTCATCGCATCGCCGAAGGACTCCAAGAGTTTCTGACCGTCAACCTGTTTCATGCGCCTTAACCTGCAATCTTCTTCAATTCTTCCGGCAATGCTGCCGCCCAGCTTGTAATATTACCTGCGCCCAACATGACTACGAAATCACCCGGCTTGGCAAGGCCCGCCACCACCGGCGCAATATCTGCCGGACCGGAAACAAGGCGCGCGTCGCGATGGCCGGCGGACTTGATGCGCGAGACAAGCTCTTCCGCAGTCACGCCCTCGATCGGGTCTTCGCCCGCCGCATAGATCGGCGCGATCATGATCGTGTCGGCATCGTTGAAACAGCCGGCGAAGTCTTCGAAGAGGCTTGCCACGCGGCTGTAGCGATGCGGCTGATGAACCGCAATGATACGGCCCTGGCAGGCCTCGCGGGCCGCACGCAGCACTGCCTTGATCTCGACCGGATGATGGCCGTAGTCATCATAGACCGACACACCGTTCCAATCGCCGACAAAAGTGAAGCGTCGCTTGACGCCGCCGAAGGACGAAATGCCCTTGCGGATCGCATCCGGCGAAATGCCGAGGCGCTGCGCCACGGCCACGGCCGCGGTCGCGTTGGAAACGTTATGCCGTCCTGGCATGGGCAGGCGGAGATTATCGATGAGGATCGTCTCTCCTGTGCGACGGCGACGGATTTCGACGTCGAAAACCGAAACTGGCCCTTCCATGCGGATATTCATGAACCGGACATCGGCCTGCGGGTTTGCACCATAGGTGACGACCTTGCGGTCCTCGATGCGGCTGACCAGCGCCTGCACTTCCGGATGGTCGAGGCACATGACGCCGAAGCCATAGAAGGGCACGTTCTCGACGAACTGCTTGAAGGCCGCGCGCACCGCATCGAAATTGCCGTAGTGGTCGAGATGCTCCGGGTCGATATTGGTGACGATCGCCACATCGGCCGGAAGCTTGAGGAAGGTGCCGTCGGACTCATCCGCCTCGACCACCATCCACTCGCCCTCGCCCATGCGGGCATTGGTGCCATAGGCATTGATGATGCCGCCATTGATGACCGTCGGGTCCAGCCCACCGGCTTCGAGAAGCGCCGCGACCATCGAGGTTGTCGTCGTCTTGCCATGCGTGCCGCCGATGGCAATCGCATTGCGGAAGCGCATCAGTTCGGCCAGCATCTCGGCGCGGCGCACGACAGGCAGCAGCTTTTCGCGCGCGGCGATCAGCTCCGGATTGTTCTTCTTGATCGCGGTCGAGACAACGACCACTTCTGCATCGCCGAGGTTCTCGGCCTTGTGCCCGACAAAAACATCGATGCCCTTGGCACGCAGGCGCTGCACATTGGCGCTGTCGGACTGATCCGAACCCTGCACGCGATGCCCGAGATTATGCAGTACCTCGGCAATGCCGCTCATGCCGATGCCGCCGATGCCGATGAAATGGACGAGCCCGATGCTCTGGGGCATTTTCATGTGCGTTGACCCTTGAATTCTGAAACCGTCTTTCCCGCCGCAATAGCCTCCACGAGATCGGCAAGCAAGTTCGCCGCATCCGGTTTGCCTGCAAGTTTGGCGGCATGCGCGGTCTCAAGCAGCCGCTGCGGCTGTTCCATGGCGATCTTCAGGACATCAGCCAGCTTTTCGGCGGAGAGCTTCGATTGCTGCACAACCTTGGCTCCGCCCTTCTCTACCAGAAGCGCTGCATTGGCCGCCTGATCGTGATCAAGCGCAAACGGATAGGGCACGAACAGTGCCGGCCGCCCGATCACCGCGATTTCCGATACGGTAGACGCGCCGGAACGGCAGATGACGAAATGCGCGCCACCAATCCGTTCGGCCATGTCCGTGAAGAAGGGAGCAACTTCCGCGTTGATTCCAAGTTTCTGATAGCAGGCCTTTACGCCCTCGGCATCCTCGGGCCGCGCCTGCTGGGAAATCACCAGACGCTGCTGCAGTTCCGGCGACAACAACGTAACCGCGGTCGGCACTGCGGTCGAGAAGAACTGCGCGCCCTGACTGCCGCCAAAGACAACGAGCTTGAATGGATTGGAACCCGCTGACGGCACATAAGGTTGTGCTGCAGCTTTCAGGACCGCAGGACGGACCGGGTTGCCGGTCGTGACCGTCTTCGACGCATATTCTCCCTCGGTCTCCGGCAGAAAGCCCCCGGCAATCGCCTTGACCTTCGGTGCCAGCATCTTGTTGGCACGACCCATCACGGCATTCTGCTCATGGATCATGGTCGGCAGGCCGAGACGGGACGCAGCGAGAAGCGGCGGAACGGTCGGATACCCGCCAAAGCCGGCGACAGCGACTGGCTTGATGCGACGCATCAGCGCCTTCGCCTGGTTCGTACCCTGCCAGAGCGTGAAGAGCGCCTTGGCAACGGCAATCGGGTTCTTCGAACCGATGGTCGCTGAAGGGACGATATGAATTTCATCGGCCGGGAACTTGCCGGCATAACGCTCGGCACGCGAATCGGTCACCAGATGAACCGAATAGCCGCGCGCCTTGAGGCTATGCGCGAGCGCTTCCGCGGGGAAAAGATGGCCGCCGGTTCCCCCGGCTGCCAGCATGACGATACCTTTGCTCATGAAACCTCACTCGGCGGGATGACCGTGGGCGATGCTGAACAGGCTGCGCTCGCGCGAGCGCGTCTCGGGCCTGTGCCGCGTCAACGCCAGGATGAAACCGGCCGTGATGCAGATCGCGATCATCGACGAACCGCCATAGGAGATGAAGGGCAAGGTCATGCCCTTCGCCGGCAGCAGTTCGAGATTGACCCCGACATTGATGAAGGACTGGATGCCGAACTGCAGCACCAGACCGGAAATGGCGAACCGGTTGAACGGATCCTTCTCGCGATAGGCAATCGACAGACCGCGCATCACGATGAAGGCAAAGAGCGCAACCAGCGCCATGCAGAAGATAATGCCGAATTCTTCCGCCGCCACGGAGAAGACGAAGTCGGTATGGGCGTCGGGGATGATCTTCTTCATTTGCCCCTCGCCCGGCCCCTGGCCGAACCAGCCGCCGCGAAAGATCGCCTGACGCGCTGTGTCCACCTGGAACGTATCGCCCTCGCCCGTCAGGAACTTGTCGATACGGGCCGCCACGTGCGGCAGCAGTATGTAGGCCGAGGTCAGGCCACCGACGGCAAAGACCGCCATCAGCGTGATCCACAGCCACGGCATGCCGGCCATAAAGAACATACCACCCCACACCGAAGTCGTCAGAATCGTCTGACCAAGGTCCGGCTCGGCCACGAGCAGCGCAACCACAATGCCGTAAAGCAGGATTGCGAAGAGATTTCCCGGAATTTCCGGCTGCTTCTGATGCTCGGCAAAGAGCCATGCACAGACAACGATAAAGGCCGGCTTCATGAATTCCGACGCCTGAATGCCGAGCGGTCCCAGCGAAATCCAGCGCCGCGACCCCTTCACCTCAACACCGATAAAGAGAACCAGCACCATCAGCGTCAGCGAAACGATCAGCATGATCACCGCCGTGCGCCGCACGGTCTTCGGTGTCATGAAAGACACCCCGATCATCACCATAAGGGCCGGCAACAGAAATTCGGCATGCTTGGTCACGAAGTGGAATTCGCTCGCTCCGATGCGTTCGGCCACCGCCGGCGATGCGGCAAAGGACAGCATGAAGCCGATGCCCATCAGCAGCACGAAAACGAAAAGGAAATAACGGTCTATGGTCCAGAACCAGTCTGCAACCCGACCTCTATCCGCGCGGCTTACCATTCGACCGATCTCCTGCCGTGTTCAAACCAGCATCGTGACGCCATCAAGGTCCGATACGATCGCAACGAACGAATCACCACGGACCTCGAAATTCTTGTACTGATCGAAGCTTGCGCAAGCCGGGGACAGCATGACGGCCACGGGGCCAGTCTTGTCTTCCGCCGCATCCTTTGCCGCATGGGCAACCGCGAAATCGAGGGTTCCGGAAATCTCGTAAGGCACGGCCTCGCCGAGCGTCGCGGCAAACTGCGGCGCGGCCTCGCCGATCAGATAGGCCTTGGCGATTTTCGAGAAGAGCGGCTGCAGCGCCGTGATCCCGCCCTCCTTCGGCAGGCCGCCGGCAATCCAGTAAATCCGGTCATAGCTTGAGAGCGCCGGCGCCGCAGCCTCCGCATTCGTCGCCTTGGAATCGTTGACGAAGGTCACATGGTCACGCTTGCCAACCGGCTGCATGCGATGCTTGAGGCCGGGGAAGGAACGGATGCCGGCGCGGATGTCGTCAAGGCTGACGCCAACAGCAAGGCATGCACCGATCGCCGCCGCCGCATTCTGCGCATTGTGCCCGCCGCGCAGCGTCTCGACACCCTTGAGGTCCAGAAGTTCGGTCACTTGGCCAGCCTCAGCCTTCAGGATGCGGCTGCCATCGGCATAGATCCCGTCCGTCAGCGCCAGCCGGCGCGAAATGCGCGTAACCGATACGCCGGCGCGTTCGATGCGGTCGGCGATCTGGCTGCAATAGCTGTCATCGACGCCGACAATGGCGTTTTTGCTCCCCGCGACCAGCCGTTCCTTGACGTCGGCATAGTGCTGCATCGTGCCGTGACGATCGAGATGGTCGGGCGTCAGGTTGAGCAGAATGCCGGCGGACGGATTGATCGATGGTGCCAGATCGATCTGGTAGGACGAGCATTCCACCACGTAGAAGCGGTTCGCCGCCGGCGGATCGAGCGTCAGCACGGCGGTGCCGATATTGCCGCCGAGCTGCGTATCGCGGCCGGAAGATTTCAGGATATGCGCGATCAGCGCTGTCGTCGTGGATTTACCGTTGGTGCCGGTGATCGCAATGAAGGGGCAATCGGCAGCGAGCTTCATCCGCTCACGCACGAAAAGCTCGACATCACCGATGATCTCGACGCCGGCGGCATGCGCCAGATCGACCGTCCAGTGTGGCTTCGGATGCGTCAGCGGCACGCCGGGCGACAGCACGAAGCAATCCATCCCCTTCCAGTCGATGCCATGCAGATCTGCGGTCGCGATGCCCGCCGCCTTTGCCTTCTCGACGCTCGCGGGATTATCATCCCAGGCGGTCACGTCCGCCCCACCAGCCATCAGCGCCTGCGCGGTCGCAAGCCCCGAACCGCCTAGCCCGAAAAGGGCGACCTTGCGGCCACCGAGTGACGTTACCGGCATCATGGGCAATTACCTGAGCTTGAGCGTGGCAAGGCCGACCATGGCAAGCCCGACGGCGATGATCCAGAATCGGATCACGACCTGACTTTCCGTCCAGCCGAGCTTTTCGAAATGGTGGTGGATGGGCGCCATGAGGAAGACGCGTTTTCCCGTCCGCTTGAACCAGAAGACCTGGATGATGACCGACAGCGTCTCCATGACGAAGAGCCCGCCGATGATCGCCATGACGATCTCGTGCTTGGTGGCGACAGCCACCGTGCCGATCATGCCGCCGAGCGCCAGCGACCCCGTGTCGCCCATGAAGATGGCGGCCGGCGGCGCGTTGAACCAGAGGAAGCCGAGCCCCGCCCCGATCACCGCGCCCATGATGACGGCGAGTTCACCCGTGCCGGGTACGAAATTGATCTGCAGATAGTTCGCGAACACCGCGTTGCCGGCGAGATAGGCAATCACGCCGAACGAGGCGGAAGCAATCATCACCGGCACGATGGCGAGCCCGTCGAGGCCGTCCGTCAGGTTCACGGCGTTGCCAGCGCCGACGATGACGAAGCCGCCGAAGAGCACGAAGAACATGCCGAGATTGACGAAGAAGTCCTTGAAGAACGGGAACGCGATCGACGTCCCGATGATCGAGCCGTTCGGCGCGGACGCCATCGAGCTGCGCATCATGAAATAAACGGCAAGGCCAGCAATCACGAATTCAATGCCCAGGCGCGCTTTGCCTGAGAAGCCTTTGTCCGACTGCTTGGTCACCTTGAGATAGTCATCGTAGAAGCCGATGGCACCGAAGCCGAGCGTCACGAGCAGCGTCGAGACCACGTAGACGTTGGAGAGGTCTGCCCAGAGCAGCGACGAAACCACGATGCCTGCTAGGATCATCAACCCGCCCATGGTGGGCGTGCCGGCCTTCTTGAAATGCGTCTGCGGCCCATCGGCGCGGATCGGCTGGCCCTTGCCCTGGCGGATGCGCAGCGAGGCAATGATGCGCGGCCCGAACAGGAAGACGATGAAAGCGGAGGTGAAGAGGGCTGCGCCGGCTCTGAAGGTAATGTAGCGGAACAGATTGAAAAACTGGATATGATGCGACAGTTCCACAAGCCAGATCAGCATAGCGGCTCTTTCTAATCTAAGTTGTCAGATTCCAGTGGCTTGTGCCGGCTGGAATGCATTGAGAAGGGCCGCCGTGATCTTGCCGAATCCTGTTCCCAGCGACGATTTGACGACCAGCACATCGCCGTCGGATACATGAGAAACCGCATAGTCTGCAAGCTCTTCGGCAGTCTGACGGTAAGCAACATCCGCAGACCCAGCCATGGCTTCCGCAAGCAGACGCATGTCGCGCCCTGCGAGCCACAGATGCCTGATACCGGCCTGACGCAGTGGTTGTGCCAGATTGCCATGAATGGACGGCGAGTTCTCGCCCATTTCCAGCATGTCACCCAGAACCGCAATCTGCCGCCCCTCGCCCGTGGCCGGCGTGACAGCGAGCAAGCCGATGGCCGCACGCATGGAAGCGGGATTGGCGTTGTAGCTTTCGTCGATCAGCGTGAACGTGCCCTTGCCTTCGCCAAGCGACAGGATATGCCGCTGCCCTCTGCCCTTTTCCGGCATGAAGGACGCAAGCGCTTCGGCCGCGCGGTCGAGATCGGCGCCGGCAAGCGATACGGCGCCCAGCACCGCAAGCGCATTTTCCGCGATGTGCCGCCCGGGAGCCCCGATCGTCACTTCGATAGTGCGGCCACCGATCACGGCCCAGAGGTTGGAGCTTGTGGCATGGCCGTTGAATTCCGCAAGACGGAAATCGGCACGGGCATTGTTGCCGAAGGAATGGATATGCGGAACGCGGTTTTCGATCGCGACTTTTTCAAGGATCGGAAAATACTCGATATCGCGATTGAGGATCGCATGACCGTCGGCCTCGATGCCTTCGAGGATTTCAGACTTCGCATAGGCAATCTCTTCGACAGAGCGGAAATTGCCGAGATGTGCACCGGCCACCGTGGTAATGATGGCGATGTCCGGCCGCACCATCGAAACCAGCGCACGGATTTCGCCCGGATGGTTCATGCCGATTTCGAAGACGCCGTAATCGACATCCTTCGGCATGCGGGCGAGCGTCAGCGGCACCCCCCAATGGTTGTTGAACGAAGCAACGGAGGCGTGAACGGTGCCGGACGATTCCAGCGCCTTGCGCAGCATCTCCTTCGTCGTCGTCTTGCCGACCGAGCCGGTGACCGCAATGACCTTGGCAGCCGAGCGCACCCGCGCCGCACGCCCGAGGCGCTCCAACCCGGCCAGCACATCATCCACCACGATCATCGGCGTCGTCACGCGACCGAGAGCCGGCAACTTTGCCTCGCTGACAACCAGCAGCGCCGCACCATTGGCGGCGGCGACGGAAGCATAATCATGCCCGTCAACCCGGTCGCCCTTGATGGCGAAGAAAGCCTCACCCTTACCGATCGAACGGCTGTCGATGGAAATGCCGGTCACCCCTTGCGGCAGCGAGCCGAAGGGTCTCCCATGCATCGCGCTGACGAGTTCGTCCGACGTCCAGAGCGTGTTCAAGCCTGAAGCCCTCCCAAAGCCTTGTCGATCTCGGCCTGATCCGAGAAAGGCAGCACCTTGTCTCCGACGATCTGGCCTTCTTCGTGACCCTTGCCGGCAACGATCAGCGTGTCCCCGGATTTCAGCATGCCGCAGGCCGTGCGGATCGCTTCGGCCCGATCTGCGATTTCAAGTGCCTTCGGCGCGGCAGCGAGAATCTCCGAGCGGATCACGGCAGGCACTTCCGAACGCGGATTGTCGTCGGTCACGATGACGACATCGGCGAGCCGCGAAGCGATCTCGCCCATCAGCGGCCGCTTGCCCTTGTCGCGATCCCCACCGCAGCCGAAGACCACGATGACGCGGCCGGTCGTGAAGGGACGAACGGAGGTCAGAACATTTTCCAGCGCATCCGGCTTGTGCGCGTAGTCCACATAGGCGAGCGCTCCGTCGACCGTGTGGCCAACCAGCTCAAGGCGGCCCGAAGCGCCAACAAGCTTGCCGAGTGCTGCCATGACGGCCGCCGGGCTGACGCCCGTGGACATGGCAAGGCCCGCGGCGACCAGCGCATTCGCCACCTGGAAATCGCCGGCGAGCGGAATATCCACTTCGTAGATGTCAGCGCCGCAATGGATTTCGGCCATCTGCTTGTGGCGGAAATGCTCGACCCGTTTCAGCGTCAGGAACGTCCCCTTGCGGCCCACTGTCAACACTTCGCAGCCAGCCCGGCCGGCCGCCTCGATGGCGTGAAGCGAATAGGCATCGTCGGCAAAAATCACCGCCGGAGCGCCGTGGGGCAGAAGGCTGAACAACCGCATCTTGGAGGCAAGGTAATGCTCGACCGTCGGATGATAATCCATATGGTCGCGGCCGAGATTAGTGAAGGCGGCAGCCGCAAGCTGCACGCCGTCAAGCCGATGCTGGTCGAGACCATGGCTTGAGGCCTCCATCGCCGCATGCGTGACGCCCTCCCGCGACAGCTCGGCAAGAAGCTTGTGCAAAGAGACCGGATCGGGCGTCGTCAGCGTTCCATAATCGGCGCGGCCGGGCGCAATCACGCCCGTCGTGCCGATCATGGCGGCGGCAAAGCCGGCATGCGCCCAGATCTGGCGTGTGAAGGAGGCGACCGATGTCTTGCCGGCCGTTCCCGTGACGGCAGTCATGACCGCCGGCTGCGCTCCGAAGAAACGCGCGGCAGCCAATGAGAGGAAACGACGAGGTTCCTCCACTTTCAGGACTGGAACGGAGGCGTCTACGGAGGCGTTGGCAGAGATGACGATGGCGCTTGCGCCCTTCGTCACCGCCTCGCCCGCAAAGGTCGAGCCATCCGCCTTTGAGCCCGACACCGCCACGAAAAGCGCGCCATGAGCAACCTGACGGCTATCGGCCGTGATGGACGTGATCTGAACGTCTCCGGCAGAGCTCGCAAGCAATGCATCGATTTCCGGAAAGTCTGAACCTGCGAGGTCACGAAGCTTCATCGATGATATTCGCCTTTCACGCCCGCTTATCCGGACGCCTCGAATCGGGATTAGTCCATTTTAAACGGAATTGCGTCGATCTTAATAAGAAACGAGCGTTGC
The DNA here is from genome assembly GCF_040545545.1 of Limnomicrobium aquaticum. Lineage (NCBI taxonomy): Bacteria > Pseudomonadati > Pseudomonadota > Alphaproteobacteria > Hyphomicrobiales > Rhizobiaceae > Limnomicrobium > Limnomicrobium aquaticum. The sequence goes on along the minus strand of NZ_JBEPMB010000001.1, from coordinate 420,109 downwards.
CGATCCATCTGGGCCAAATTTCGGCTGAACACCAAGAAGAGGTGCAACCCGCGCAATAACGCGCCCGACCATGGGGGTGGCCGTGTTACCGGCAATATTGGAATTACGTTCGCCGGTGCGCGGATCGTCGATGAAGACAAGAACCACATATTGTGGATCACTCATCGGGAAAGCCGAAAGAAACGCGTTGAAGTTATGGCCGTTGACGTAGCGCCCGCGCACGAGCTTTTCCGCAGTCCCGGTCTTGCCGCCGACATCGAAGCCCGGAACGCCGGCCTGCTTGCCGGAGCCAACCGACTCCACGACGTTGTCGCGGAACAGCTTGCGCATATCGCGCACGGTCGAATCCTTGACCACCTTCACGGCGATCTTGTCCGCTGCCTCACGGGTGCGTGGCAGGAAGGTCGGCTGGATGAGATAGCCGCCATTGACGAGTGCGGCACCCGCCATGGCGGTCTGCAGCGGCGTGGTGGCCACACCGTGACCATAGGCAATCGTCATAGAGTTGATGCGCTTCCAGGTCCGCGGCTGTGAAGGCGAGGCCACTTCCGGAAGCTCGGTATCCATGCGGCTGAGCAGCCCCATGCGCTGGAGGAAGGCCTTGTGCGCATCGATACCCACGGCATCAGCCATGCGGGCAGCGCCAATGTTGGATGAATGGACGAAAACTTCATCAACCGTCAGCACGCGGCGCGTGCCGTGAAAGTCGTGAATGGTGAAGCCGCCGATATAGAGCGGCTTGGTCGCGTCGAACGTCGTGTTCAGTGTCATCGTGCCGTAGTCGAGGCCCATCGCGATCGTAAAGGCCTTGAAGGTCGAGCCCATTTCGTAGGTGCCGGCCGAAACACGGTTCAGGCGATCCGGGTCAAGGGCATGGGTCGGCTCGTTCGGATCGAAATCCGGGTAAGACGCCAGCGCCACGACCTCACCGGTATGGGCGTTCAGCACGACACCGCCGGCGCCAATGCCCTGGTAGCGCTGCATCCCGTCGACCAGAACGTCGCGAAGCGCGTTCTGCACACGCAGATCGATCGAAAGCTTGACCGGCTCCAGCTTGGCGTCGTTCGTCATGCCCACCGCAGCCAAGTCCGCAAGCCCCTGGCTGTCGACATATTTTTCCATTCCGGCAATGCCGCGGTTGTCGATATTGACGAGGCCCAGCACGTGGGAGGCCGTCGCGCCGCCCGGATAGAAGCGGCGCTTTTCCGGACGGAAGCCGATGCCGGGGATACCAAGCGCCAGGATCTGGCTCTGCTGACGCGGCGTCAACTGGCGGCGCAGCCACTGAAAATGGCTCTTGGAGGAAAGCTTCCGATAGGTGGATTTCGGTTCAAGATCGGGCAACACGCTGGTCAACTCTTCCAGCGCCTCGTCCGGATCGATGATCTTTGACGGTTCGGCATAGAGCGAGACGGTGCGGATGTCGGTGGCCAGCACCTGCCCGTTGCGATCCAGAATGTCCGGACGAGAGGCGAGCAGATTGTCGGACGGCATGATGCTGGACACCGTCTCCGGCTTGGCCATTCCGTATTCGACAAGACGTCCGCCGATGACGAGATAGGCAACCGTGAAGCCCGCAAAAATGATGCCGACGCGGCTCTTGGCCTGCGCACCCGAACGCTTGAGCGTGCCCTCGAAACGAGCCTTGCCGTCACCTGCCCTGCGAGCACCGCGAGGTGTCGCAGAAAAATGCGCCTTGCTCTTGATGTTCATGATGCGGGACAGGAATGACATCAGTGCTTCACCGATCCGGTCTTGATGCTATCGGGCTTGGACATGGGCGTGGGGATGGACGCCTTCGCCGTATCGTTCCTGGCAGGCGCGGACCTGACCACTTCGTCGGTCTTGCGGGCATCCGGCGCCAGACCAGCGGCCTCTGCATCTGCAAGTCCGACGTCAGCCTTCATCATCGGCAGTTCCTTCGGCCGGATGATCTGGTTGGAATCGGTCAACTGCAGCTTGAGATCGCCTTTGAACGTGTCGGCCAACCGCGCCAGCCGGTTCGGCTGGGTCGCCAGCGCCCAGTCAGCCTTCAGAAGATCGATCGTGTCCTTCTCCAGCTTGATTTCCGCATCGAGCTTGTGAACATCTTCAAGCACGCCCTCAGCCTTGTGCTTGATGGAATAGGTGATCGTCGCGGCGACCGTCATGATCACGATCAAAAAGATATCGAATGTACGAAACATGGACGGTCAGCTCCCCAATTTTGCAAGGCTGGCGAGATCAGGCAGATCGAAGATCGCCATGTCGGCAGGACCGGCGGCGGCCGTGGTACGAATGCCGGCGCGAAGCTTGGCCGAGCGGGCACGCGGATTGATCTCCGCCTCCGCATCGCTCGCCTGAAGCGCCGATTTATGAACGAGATCGAATTGCGCCGGCTTGTCGTGAACCTGCGGCAGGTGCCGCGAGCCGGCCGCCTTACCCGAGCGATCGGCAAAGAAGCGCTTGACGATCCGGTCCTCGAGCGAATGGAACGTAACGACGACGAGACGTCCGCCGGGCTTCAACGAAGCCTCTGCCGCAAACAGGGCCTTGGCGAGTTCGCCCAGCTCGTCATTGACGAATACACGCAGCGCCTGGAAGACCCGCGTGGCCGGATGGATCTTGTCCTTGGCCTTGCGCGGCGTGACGATTTCGATGAGGCCGGCCAGATCGCGCGTCGTCTCGAACGGCTTTTCCGCCCGACGCTTCTCGATGGCGCGGGCTATGCGGCCCGCCTGCTTCTCTTCGCCGAGAAAACCGAAGATGCGGATGAGATCGCCGACCTTGGCGCGATTGACGACATCGGCAGCGCTGACGCCGGAAGCCGACATGCGCATGTCGAGCGGTCCGTTTCGCTGAAACGAAAAGCCGCGCTCGGCCTCGTCAATCTGCATGGAGGAAACGCCGATATCCAGTACGACGCCATCGAGCCCCTCAGCCGGAGCATGCGAGGCGAGATCGGAAAAGCGGGAATGGACGAGCGTCAGCGCGCCGCCAGACTTTTCAACGAGCGCCTTGCCGCCGGCAATCGCATTCGGGTCGCGATCGAGCGCGATCACGCGCGCACCCGCGCTCAGGATCGCGGACGTGTAGCCGCCCGCACCGAAGGTGCCATCGAGAATGACCTGACCGGGTTGCACGGCAAGCGCGTCGAGAACTTCCGGCAGCATGACCGGGATATGCGGGCGATCACCCGTATAATCGGCGCCCTCGTGAACGCCGTCAGCCTCGACCGCCGCCATGCCAAATTCCCTCGTATGGGGGCACGAGCCTCTCAGCGCCCCAGCCCCTCGCGGGCCGCCTCTCGCGCAGTCTCCCACGCCTCCGGCCGCCACAACTGGAAATGATCCCCTCGCCCGACAAAGGCGACGTGATCGGTAATGCCCGTGAAGTTGCGGATGAAGTCCGTGACCATCAACCGCCCCTCCTGATCGAGCTTCATGAAGACGCCGCCACCGTGAACCAGCAGCGACATCCGGTTGGCTTCCGGCGAGAATGGGTCCGCCACCTCGATCCGCCTTTCGAGGCGCGCCAGCAGCTCGGGGCCGCCAACGCTGATCGCCGGAAACACAAAGTCCTGGAAACAATAAAGATCCTGCACATCCGCCGAAACGAGAATGGAACGAAAGCTCGAAGGCACGGAAACCCGCCCCTTGGCATCGATCCTGTTCACAAAATTCGACAGGAAGCGGATCATGACGCGATACAACCGTTTCCGAAATGGCAGGACAGATCATCCGCCCTACCGCGCCCGCAACAAGCCTCCCGCATGAGGTGCCACAGACATTCCGCCGCCGCAGCGCAACAAGGGTGCTAACCCCTTCCACTTTCTGCATTTTTAGGACGCTAAAGAGCATCCTTTCGGCTGACTTATGGGATAGCATGGGACCACATGGGCGTCAATGGGAAACGGCATTTCGAGCGGCGCGCGCACTCGAAAAATTATTAAGCCGTTAAACTTAATGAAGTTTTAAGCGGGGGTGGGAACGAGTCGTCAGGCTTGAACGAGGACGCGATTGTGCGGCCAAATCCCCGATCACGGGCCATGCATCACTTGTGCGGAATTTCCGCACATAAATTTGACGTTCATGCGGAAATTCCGTATGAATGACTCATGCACACCGTGATCGAAACGCCAGCCTACCTAACCTCCGCGAAGGAGGAGGGCCTGACTGACGCCGAACGGGAGGCAATCGTCTCGCATTTGGTTGCCAACCCCGACGCGGGCGACATCGTGGCGGGAACGGGCGGCGCGAGAAAGCTGCGTTTTGCAGGTCGCGGCAAAGGCAAAAGTGGCGGCTATCGGGTCATCACATTTTATGCAGCCGCGGACATCCCGGTGTTTTTGCTCGACGTGTTTAGCAAAGACACCCAGACTAACCTTTCAAAAGCGGAGCGTAATGCGCTTCGAGGCATTCTGACGGCGCTGCCCCAGGCATGGCGCGCGCACGCCCGGACAAGAGCGGGCAAAAGCAGGAGTGACAAATGACCAGAGCTGGATCCCGGATTCTGCAAGGTGCACGTGAAGCCTTGGCTTTCGCCTCGGGTGAAGCGGACGTGGAAGGGTATAACGTCCACATTCCGGCAGAGGTGGATGTGAAAGCCATTCGCCGTAAGCTGGGTCTTTCTCAGCAGGCATTTGCGGCGCGCTTCGGCTTCTCGGTCGGACGCATCCGCGATTGGGAGCAAAACCGCTCCAATATGGACGCACCCTCGCGCATTCTCCTGACGATCATCGACAAGGAACCGGAGGCCGTGGAGCGCGCGTTGAGCGCCGCCTGATTACGCGCCGCCTCGCCCCGTCAAAGAGGGAAAATTCGCCAGTTGGCCTGTAAGCCGGGTTCTGTATGGCTCCGGCGAACCGGAACGTGGCAGCCATTCATCTGGGACGACATTTGCATGCCGCCTCGCGCAACCCACCCGGATGACTGGCCCGGAAACAGGCTGACGGGTTGCCCCGCCGCGTCATCCCTATTCGGTCTTGCTCCCGGTGGGGTTTGCCGTGCCGCCCCTGTTGCCAGGCGCGCGGTGGGCTCTTACCCCACCCTTTCACCCTGACCTCCCAATGGAAGGCGGTTTGCTTTCTGTGGCACTTTCCCTAGGGTCGCCCCCGCCGGACGTTATCCGGCACCGTATCTCCGTGGAGCCCGGACTTTCCTCACCCCATCGCCTTTCGGCATTGATGAAGCGCGGCTGCCCGGCCAACTGGCGCGCGGGTGATAGCGCCTTTGCAGCCAAAACACCACAGCAAATCCGACAGATAGGATGTCGGCTTCAAAACAGAAGCGGCCCGGAAGCCGTTTCGAGACCTCCGGACCCTCTATTCCTGGTAACACGCGCCCCTCATCGGTAGGAACGGCGCCGGTCTCAAGCCACCCAGAACGGCTTACGCACTTCGCGCTCCGCCTCTTTGCGCGTCATGCCGGCGTCCTCGATCATCGCGTCCGTGAAGGTCCGCATGTCGCGCGCCATGTCGCGCCGCATGCGTCGCCGCGCCTGCCACACATTGAACGTGGCAAGCACCGCCGCGAAACCGCTGACATGATGCGGGGCTTCAATCAGAAGCCCGGCAATCTGCCCTTGTTCGTACCGTGTGTATTCACCTTCAATCGCGTGCCGCATGGCGCTTCTCCTTTTTCCAACGATCGGAATTTATCTCTTTTCATTCACCGAAAAAATTGAATAATGCGCTCAGACTATGTGAGAAAAATTCCAACAGCCGGGATGTCGCCATGGACAAGTTGCCGCCGCTCACCGCGCTTGCGACGCTGGAGGCCTTCTTCCGCACAGGTTCGGTAGGCGCCGCCGCCGACATGCTCGGCCGCACGCACAGCGCGGTGAGCAAGCAGCTCCATCAATTGCAGGATCATGCCGGAACCGAGCTGTTCATCAAGCGTGGCCTGCAGCTGGAACTGACCGACGAAGGCCGCCAGCTGGCCGAAACCGTCGCGCGCAGCATGGACGAAATGCGCCGCACCTATTCAACGATCACCGGAGGCGGCCGCGCATCCGTCACGGTCGCGGCCAGCTCAACCTTCGCCCGTCAATGGATGATCCCGACGATCGCGCGCTTCAATGTCGACTACCCCGACATCGACGTGCTGATCCGCCTCACCGGTCCGCACGGCAGCCGCAGGCTCGAAGGTCCAGTCGATCTGGTGGTCTCCTGGGACCGGCTGCTGAGCCCGCATGTCGAACATCCGGATGCCCGCTCGCTCGGCGATGTCCATATCGGCCTCGTCATGGCACCCGGCTCCCCCTGCGAACTGACGGAAACGACGATCAAGGTCCCAACCATCATCCACCGCCGCGAAGGCGAGGTTGCCTGGAAACATTGGTCGCAGCTGACCGGCCTCACCCTCATACGCGAACGCGAACTCACCTTCGATCTCTCGTCGCTCGCCTTCGAGGCGGCCGAGCGCGGCATGGGCGCGACGCTCGCACCGAAATTCCTGATCGAACGGGAGTTGAAGAACGGAAGCCTCGTCGCGCCGGTTGGCTTCCTGAAATTCGAGAACGGATTGCTGGTACGCCCATCGAGCGAAAGGCCGAAGACGTCAAAGCCCGCGCAGGTCTTCATGAACTGGCTGGTCGAGAACGCGCAACTCAGCCCGGAGGGTTTCATCGCCGCCCCGGAACGCGACTGGCCCTTCGCTTCGCTCTCACTGGACTGGTGAGAAATCGAAGTCGAAGGAGGAAATCCTGTCCTCGAAGACCAGTTCCGCACCCAGCCGGCCGATTTCGTCGGAGCTTTTGGCCGCCGCCCCGCAACCGCCCGTCACCAAGGCGATCCGCCCCGGCGTCAGCCAACCGATCGCCGGATAGCCGGTCGAAGTATAGGACGTGACGCAGGAAGCGGAGGAGATGGAGAGTACGTCGAGCCCCGGCACAAGCGCCTTCATCCGCGCCACGAGATGGTCGCGCGCATGCGGCCGGCCATCGCTGCGGAACCAGTCGCCCAGATCTTCCGGCTGAAGCTCCATCTCATCCGGATCTCCGCCAATCTTGAGATAATATGTCCCGTCCGGATAACGGATCGGCGGCAGCATGTAGATATCGTCACGCGCCTCGACCGCCCTGTGAATCATCGACGGCATGGCGCCCATCGCCTGCGCATCGGCCTCGGACACCTCGAAAAAGACGACCGTGCGGCCATAAACCTTCAGATCAACCGGACGCGGCAACAGGCCGTTTTGAATCGAGAAACCGCCGGCCGCGCAAAGCACCCGCTCCGCCTCAATGACTTCGCCATCGGCCAGCGTGATCACCACATGCCCACCCGCCTCGCGGATCGAGCCAACGGCGGCATCAATCCGCTCCGCCCCTGCCCGCTCGGCCAGTTGCGCCTGCGCCATGACCAGCCGACGCGGGCTGATATGCCCGGCTCCCGTCGCCTCGAAAATCCCCTCTGTCCCCTCCGGAAACGAGAACCAGGGAAACTTCGACTGCATGCCTTGCTGCGAAAGCCGCTCGGCAGCGACGCCTGCGAGGTCAGCCGCAGTCTGCGTCCGCTCGACATAGCGGCGCCCCTCCTCCGTTCCGACTCCCGTCAGCAAACTGCCGACCTCGCGATAGAAAGAAATGCCGGTGGCAGCCTCGATGTCTCGGTAACGTCCGATAGAGTTGCGGGCCAGCCTCGCCCAGACCGGATCGGGATCGATGGTCCGCGTAATGCGCCCCTCGTCATAGTGACTGGCAAATACGCCCCGATGATGCGCCTTGTTCACCGGCTCCGACGGCCCGATCAACGCCACGTCCGGCGCCATGTTGGCCAGATGCCGGGCCGCCGCCGCACCCATGAGGCCGCATCCGACGACGGCATAGCGGAAGCGAGCGGACATGGGACATCTCCTTCATGAAATCAAAAACTTGGCGCAACGGCGTGAATCAATCCGTAAAGGCGTTCACTGCCTGTCTTAACAAGTGACGTTCGCCGTTTGAAGCAAACAAGAGGGCAAAAAGGAGAGCACGCGACACCGTGAGCACGCCGCGATCTATGCCAGGATCATCCTTGGAGGAGACACGGCTCAGCGCGCGTCCGCATAAGCCAGCCAGGACTTCCAGTTATCCTGCGTGCCAGCAAAGACATTGATGTCTGTCTGCCCGCTGACGCCCGGCACGACGCCGGTGGACGTATATTGCCAGAAGGCCCACTTGCGGTCGGCGTATTTCTCGTCCGGATGGGAGGCAACGGAGCGCAGCCAGAACTGGTAATCCTTGAAATAGCCGACGAAATTGTCGCGGTGGAAATCGACCGACGTGTAGATGATCGGCCTCTTGCCGTAATGGGCCTGCAGCCGGTCTAGGAAGCGTTTCATGTCGGTGCGCACGGTCGCGGGATCGGGTCTGGTCTTGCAGGTCGGCGATGCCGGGTTCCATTCCGCATCCAGCACAGGCGGCAGCTTGACGGCCTCGCGCGGCACATTGGCGATGAACCAGTCGGCCTGCTGGTCGGGCGTCGAGCAGAAATAGTAGAAGTGATAGGGCGCATAGGCGACGTTGGCAGCCTTGGCGCCACGCCAGAACTCGTCGAACTTCGGATCCACACGGTCCTTGCCTTCCGTCGCCTTGATGAAGGCGAAGGAAACGCCGGACTTCTTCGCCGTTTCCCAGTCAATACGCTCGTTGTACTTGGAGACATCGATGCCATGGATCGGATGCCGGTGCGGACTGCGCGCGCCGAAATCCTGCGGGTCGTTGTCCTTGAATTTGGAGGACACGGCCGCCGTCTTCATCAGGTCATAGTCAGTGCTCGTGCAGCCGGCAATCAAAGCTGCAAGCGGCAGAAGGGCCAGGGCAAAACGGCGCATGAAAGTCCCGCAAATCAACGAGTCGAAAGAATGTTATCCTGTTCGGGCACGTTGTAAAGAAGGCCCGGCAAGACGTGCCTTCCAGCCAACCATGACATGGTAAATAATCCGTTACGCGGCGGGCTTGATGATCGTTGCCGACCAGGCATAGCCGCGGTAGAGCGGCCGGAACTGCGACGCGCAACCATGGCGTCTGGCAACCGCCGCAACGACGGAATCGAGATCCCTGCGCGGATCGACATGGAACCTTGCCAGCCACGCCTTCAGCATCCGCCGAAACCAGCCGGGCAAACGCTCCTGCTGGCCGAAATCGACGATGTGCAGCTCGCCGCCCGGATTGAGCGCATCGACTGCCGCATCGATCGTTGCTTCCCAGGCCGGGATCATCGACAGCGCATAGGAAATCATGATCCGGTCGAAGCCCGGACGACCCAGCTCCTCAGCCGAGAAGTCCGAAGCGTCGCCCGCCTTCAGCACCGTGTCGGAGGGCAGCTTGGCACGCGCCGAGATCAGCATTTCCTCCGAAATATCCAGCCCGTAGAGCCGGCATCCGGGATAGAGCGCGCCGGCAAGCGCGAGATTGCGCCCCGTGCCGCAGCCGAGTTCCAGAATGCTCTGGCCGGGCTTTGCGGCGAGATGCCGGATCGTCCGGTCGCGGCCGAGCAGATAGTATTTCCGCGTCAGATCGTAGATGTGGCGCTGGGTGCGGTACATGCTGTCCATGCGCGCGGCATGTTCAGTGTCAACGGCAATGCCGGTTGTATCGAGAACTGTCACGATGCTTTCCTGTAGACATGGAAGCCGCCATAGATCGCCGAGCGATCGCGAGCCAGCATTTCATTCGAGAGATCTGGCAGATAGTCCCAGACATCCAGCGTCCGCGGATCAAGTTTGGCCTCCAGCGGGCTTGCCACGGCGGCGGTACGGAAGATCACCCGCGCACCGGGGGCAGCCGCCCGGTTGATCTCGGTCCAGAGCTCGTTGAGCTGCCCCGCCGTCATCCAGTCCTGCGCATCGAGCAGGACAAACCGATCGACCGAGCCCGCGTGCTTCTGCTTCAGGAGCTCTGTGAAGCTCTTGTGATGGACCTCGACCCGTCGCGTATTGGCGCGGATCTTCGAGAAATTGTCAGGATGCAGATAGAGCGGCAGGCTGCCCTCATGGGTTTTCGGATAGCGGCGTGAGAAGGCCTGCCAGGCGAAGTAATTGTCCTTGAGCGGAAAGCCGCAGGCGAGCTTTTCCAGCCGCTCGCGCAACACATCGGCGACATGGCCCGACGCACTGCTACCGGCCAGTTCATCATATTGCTGCGGCGGAATGCCGAGACCGAAGAGCGAGCTCTTGCGGCTAGTGATCCAGCGAACCAGCGCACTGTCGAACATCGGCGCGATTTCGCGGTCGAAGATGTCGCGCTGCTCTTGAAGCGTGCGGGCCGCCATCAGGCGGTCGAAACTCTTGCCATGCAGGCGCGCAGCCAGATGCCCTGCCCCGATGAAGCGGCCGAGAAGGCCGGTTCGATAGATATTGCGGTCGAAGGTCGAAATCCGGCGGCGACCGAGCTTGTCGCGGCCGTTCCAGTACTGGAAGGTCTCGTTGTCGAGGCCGGACGCGATGAAGCGGTCGAATGCATCCGAATTGGCGGCATTGCCCGGCTCGGCGAACATGCGGCGGACATCGGCATAGGACGGCAGTGTCTCGAAGGCGGCAAGCTTCAGCCGGTTGAGCGCCACGTGATGGTGATTGAGGTCAACCACGTCGATCTGCGCCGGACCTTCGGCGAGATAGGCGAGCATGTTGCAGCCGCCCGAACCGATGGTGACGATGCTGTGGTGCGGCTCCAGCCGCATGGCCTCGATATCGACCGCCGGGTCTTCCCAAATCTGTGGATAAACCAGCCCTGAAAACATGAGCCCGAAAAGGCGTTCCGACAACCCTTTGCCGCTCAGCGCACGGTGTCTGATGAAGGCCGATTTGAGCCTTGTATTCTTTAAGTATCCGGTAATCGGAGCGATACCCGTCATCGGCGCTGAACCCCACTGAAATCCTTCAAAGCGGGCGCAGTCATAGTCACGATTCGCTACAGTTTGATGACCCTTTACCCGCCATTAACCGCCCTGGATAACGAGCTGTTAACGTGAATGGCCCTAGAGTCCGCGCACAGACCAGGAGCGTTTAACATGATGTTAAATTCGTTTCTGCCGAAAATTGAGCAACGTTATGTTTTCGTTGGTTCGGCAGTGGGTGCGGTTTTACCTGCATCGTTTTTCTTCATTGCCAGATATACAGGCTACGACGGCTCGTTTCTGAGCTGGGCATCGGCCAACCCCTCGCAGTTTACGCTCGCGGCCATGCCGGCCTGGATGGGGCTCGTCGCGCTGCAGTTCGCGCGCAACCGCCGGCGGCAGCAGGAGGTTGAAGAGGCGCGCCGCCAGCAGGAGCAGCGCCTGCTGCACGATGCGCTTCACGATCATCTGACGGGTCTGAAGAACCGCGCCGCCTTCCACAGCACGGCGCGCCGGATTGCCGCCGAGGGCGACACCTATGCACTGATGCTTCTCGACCTCGACAAGTTCAAGCTGGTCAACGATACGAAGGGTCATCAGGCCGGCGACCAGCTGCTCATCGAGATCGCGGCCAGACTGCGTTCGTTCGAGGCCGCCCATGACAATCTCACAGTCTTTCGGCTGGGCGGGGACGAATTCGCGATATTCGTGCGGGCAGCCGCCAGCCGGGATCAATTGTCCGGGCTCGGCGAGGCGATCGCAAACCTGATCTGCGAACCCGTCAGCCTCGCGGAAGGCACGGTCGAAGTCGGGGTCAGTATCGGAATTTCGGAAGCCTCGCGCGCCGCCGAGCCGATTGAGGACGTCATGCAGCGCGCGGATCTCGCGCTTTACAGCGCCAAGGATCGTCCGAGCTCGGCCTGCATGTTCTATGACAGGGTCCTCGCGGAAGCTTCGCTCAGCCGCCTGGAAATGGAACGCGATCTCGCCAGCGCGATCTCGAAGGGCGAATTCATGCTGGAGTTTCAGCCGATCCTGGCCTCCGGCGATGGCCGGGTCGTTGCCATGGAAGCGCTCCTGCGCTGGCTGCATCCGCAGAAGGGGCTCATGGCGGCAGAGCGGTTTCTTCCCGCTGCGGAGCGATGCGGCCTGATGCGCAAGATCGACGCCTGGGTGCTCAACGCCGCATGCATCGACGCGGCAAGCTGGCCTGACCAGGTCGCTGTCTCCGTGGCCGTTTCCAAGGCAAAGTTCGAGGACGACAACTTCCCTGCCTATCTGGTGCGCTGTCTGGACAAATCCGGCCTTCCCCCGCAACGGCTGACGGTCGAGCTTTCCGAAAACGTGATTGCTCTCGGAATGGAGCGCGTGCGGGAACGCCTGGCGCAGCTTCATGCCCTGGGCATCCGGGTGACATTGCACGATTTTGGCGTCTCCCTTCATGCGCTCAATCAGGTCATCAAGATGGACGTGGATGGGCTGAAGCTCGAGCGGTCGCTGACGCAAAGCGTTCTGACCGATGCCGACGGTGCGGGCCTTTTGGACGCGATGATGGAGTTTGGTGCGGCACTCAAGGTCGCCAACGCCAACGCCAACAGCCCGCAGGACAGGGGCAATACGATCGATTTCGTCCGGCACAGGGGCGCCTCGCAGGTACAGGGTTATCTGTCGTCAACGCCCATCCCCGCCTCGGGGGTCGCCGAATTCATCGCGGCACGCAGAGCCGAGGAGGCACCGCGCCGGGCCTGAAAGATTTCCTCATAGACATTGTTCAGCGATGGACAAGCCGACATCTATGCTGTTCATTCTGGACCTGCAGCCATCAACGAATGGCGCGCGGCCGCGCGCACGAAAACACCGGCTGCGGGAGGCTCCATGCGTATCGTCTTCAAGCTGTTGAAATGGTTCTTCGGCGCACTCGTGGCCGCCGTCATTGCATTCCTGATCACCATCCGCGTCGCGCCGCCGGAACTCCTCCAGGTCGGAGACAGCTACGCCGCCAAGATTGCCTGCACCAATGTCTTCCTTGCCGGCCGCGATGCACAGAAAGTGCTAGCCGACGACGTACAGGCGCCCGGCAACCCGATCCTCAAGGCCGTCATGCTCGATGTCGACAAGGACAAGGGCAAGGTGACCGCGCGCCTTCTCGGCTATGCTGCTCCGCGCAGCTCTGTCTATCGCCCAGGCTATGGCTGCACGAATCTTGCGGATGAGGCGATTGCGCCGACCGCGCTCCCCGCTCTACCGCAACCCACAGCCCCCGACGCCAATGTGGAATGGCCAACCGGCAATCATGCCGGGGCGAGCTTCGATCCCGCGCTCTCAGGTCTCCTGTCCGACGAGACGCTGCGAGGCCCCGGCATGCGCGCCATTGTCGTCGTTCACCACGGCAAGATCGTCGCCGAGACCTACGGTCCCGGCTTTGACGACAAGACCCCGCTGATCGGCTGGTCGATGACGAAGACGGTCAATGCCATTCTCGCCGGCCGTGCCGCGCAGATGGGTCTCCTCTCCTTCGACGACAAGAACCTCTTCCCTGAATGGGCAAAAGACGACCGCAAGGACATCAGCCTGAAGAGCCTCGCCGCCATGCAGAGCGGCCTTGCCTTCAACGAAGACTATGGCGACGTGTCCGACGTCACGCGCATGCTCTATCTGCAGCCGGACATGGCGAAGTTCACCATCTCCCAGCCGCTCGTTGCCAAACCGGATACGCAGTTCAACTATTCGACCGGCACATCCATTGCCATCGCGCGCTACTGGATGAACAAGATGCCGGACAAGGCAGCGGCGCTGGCCTTCCCCCGCAAGGAACTGTTCAACCCGCTCGGCATGCAGTCCGCCGTTCTGGAAGTCGACCAGACCGACACCTTCGCCTCCGGCTCCTATCTCTATGCCTCGGCGCGCGATTGGGCCCGCATCGGCCAGTTCCTGCTGCAGGACGGTATCTGGAGCGGAACGCGCCTCGTCAGCGAAGACTTCATGAAGATGATGCGCACCGCGAATTCCACCTCGGATGGCGTCTATACGCAGATGCAGGGCTGGCTGACCGGCCCCGGCGAAGAACCGAATGCCTCGTTCGGCGTGCCGGCCGACACGTACTGGCTGCAGGGTCATGACGGGCAGACCGTCGCCGTCGTTCCCTCGCGCGACCTTGTCGTCGTTCGTATGGGCCTCACGCCGGGACGGCTTGGCTATCGGCCGCAGACGCTGCTTGCCGCCATCGCCGGCAAGCTGAAGGATTGATACCAAGGAGCGAGGGCTTTCAGACCTCGCCAACACCCCGAACGCAAAAAGGCCCCGGACTTCATCAGTCCGGGGCCTTGATCGTTCATTCATTTGCGCTTGAGCAATTCCAGCGAAAGTGGAAACCGGTTTCGCGTCCGGAATTGCATGAAAACAAAGAGATAGCAGCTTACTGGATATCGTCCAGCAGGCCCTTGCGCTTGGCGTCGTAATAATAGCCGGTGCGATACAGCCAGTCGGCGGCCTTCTCGTTCTTGCCGGCGACGATCCAGGCGCCGCGCAGGTATTTCACGGCATATTTCAGATTGGTTTCCGCATCGAGCAGACCCGTCGGCGCACCGTCATAGCCGAGGCTCTTGGCGGTGTTGTAGCGGATCTGCATGAGGCCGTAATTGCCGCGATGCTGCGCCCGCGGATTATAGGTGCTTTCGCGCTTGGCAACGCGATGAACCAGCGTTTCCGGTACACCATACATGGAAGCGTATTTCGAAATCAGCAGGTTTATTCGGCCGTTATTGGCGTCTGGAGCGGCCATCGCGATCGTCATCGAGGCCGGTGCGCTCGCCATCACGATACCCGAGCCCTGCATGGCCTCGGTCTGAGCAGCAAACGCATCGCTGCTCGCCGGCAACGGCGGAGCAGCATAGGCGAGCGAGGAATTAACGCTCGTGGCAGGTGTATTCACGGCTTCCGCAAGTTCAACGGTCGGGCCGGCCTTTTCGGCGGCAGCCGTTACCGGATCACCGGCCTTGGCCGGGCAGTTGACGGCGGGAGCACCTTTGGCAGCCGGAGCGCCTGCTGCGGTCGCCTTAGCCGTATTCGCAGCCCCGGCGGCGCAAAGGGCTGCCTGTTCGCGGGCTGCAGCAGCGGCAGCGGCCGCTGCGATGCGCTTTTCTTCCATCGCCTTGGCGCGGGCATTGGCGACTTCGGTCTCCATCTGCGCCATGGCCTGAATATCGTCTGCCGACGGAATGCCTGCGATCTGCGTTCCGGGCTTCGCCGAGGGAACAACAATCTGTTCCGACATCAGCTGATCGACCGGTGTCTGGGCGACTGACGTACACCCTGCTGCAAAGAGCGCTGAGAGTACACCTGTAGCCGCAAGGCCGGTTTTGACGGTCTTCTTCAAAATCACGCGGTCATGTTCCCCGTTGATCCCACGGTCGATCACAAGTTTGTGACCGCTCCGATAACTCTCTCTTAACCACGAATAAGGCAAATTCGTGTTATACTTGTGGCGAAATTTCGCCATGGGCTTACCAAGACCTCCCGGAGGCCTCAAGCGGCGCGGCTGTAAATGGCCGTCACGGTGCCAGCCGAGATCAGCATGGCACCACCCGTGCGATTGACCGTCTTCTGCACCGAAGCCTTACGGATGAGGCTGCGGGCGCGGTCAGCCAGGAACGCATAACCCAGCGCGTTCAATGTGGCAAGAGTGACGAAGGTCGCCTCCATCACCGCCATCTGCGGCAGGAAGTCCGCATTGCGGTCGATAAACTGCGGTACGAAGGATACGAAAAAGATGATGCTCTTGGGGTTCAGCGCCGTCACCATGAAGGCGTGAACGAAGATGCGATAGCCCTTGCGCTCCGGCAGATTGTCGTTGTCGCTGATGGGGCCCGTCTGGATCGGCGCCCGCCACAGCTTGATGCCGAGATAGATCAGGTAAGCGCCGCCGATCCAGCGCAGCACCGTGAAGAGGTCGGCGGAGGTGGCAAGCAATGCACCCAGCCCCAGCATGGAGGCCGTCATGGCGACAAAATCGCCAAGTGCAACGCCCGACGCCGTGACCGCCGCAGTCTTGCGCCCGTAGCCCAGCGAATAGGACACGACCAGAAGGATCGTTGGCCCCGGAATCACCAAGATCACCGCGGCAGCCGCCGCGAATGCCAGCCAGGTTTCAACGGACATGATTGCCTCCCAACCACCGACCGCCTCATGGGGCGGCGTTCATGAGCGAAAAGTGAAGCCACCATTTCCCCGCGCTGTCAACGCCGCGTTTCGCGCATCTTGACGAACGAAAAGCGCCCCGGCCTCCATGAAAGACGCCGGGGCTGCCAGATTGCAGGAGGTTGATGGAGCGCAAGCATCAGGCGGCAGACGCCACGGCTCCCATCATCCTGTGCCGGTTTGCCGCATCGTGGAACTGGAAACGGCCGACAAGATCACGCAGACGGATCGCTTCCTGCGCCAGCGACGACGAGGCCGCCGTCGACTGCTCCACCATGGCCGCATTTTGCTGAGTCGTCTGGTCCATGCTGTTGACGGCGGTGTTGACCTCATGGAGACCGACGGACTGTTCCTTCGCCGAGGTGGCGATGGCGTCCATATGCGCGTTGATGTCCACGATAAAGCTGCCGATCTTCTGCAGCGCGTCGCCGGCATCGCGAACCAGCGTCACGCCGCCCTCGACTTCGAGCGAGGAATTCTGGATCAGGCCCTTGATTTCCTTTGCGGCAGCGGCGGAGCGCTGGGCGAGTTCACGAACTTCCTGAGCCACCACGGCGAAGCCCTTTCCGGCATCCCCTGCCCGCGCGGCCTCGACGCCGGCATTCAGCGCCAGCAGATTGGTCTGGAAGGCAATCTGGT
Organism: Limnomicrobium aquaticum; assembly: GCF_040545545.1. Taxonomy (NCBI): domain Bacteria; kingdom Pseudomonadati; phylum Pseudomonadota; class Alphaproteobacteria; order Hyphomicrobiales; family Rhizobiaceae; genus Limnomicrobium; species Limnomicrobium aquaticum. The sequence goes on along the minus strand of NZ_JBEPMB010000001.1, from coordinate 403,479 downwards.
CGATGACGCCAATGATGCTGGCAATCTGCAGGGAACTCGCTTCGATGCGCTGCATCGCATTCACCGCATTGCCGACGACCTCAAACGAAAGGTCGGCAGACTGGTTCGCCTGCGCGGCCAGCTGGCGCGCCTCTTCTGTCCTGCGGGTGGCGCTGGACACGTTGGAGGTGATCTCATCCAGCGCGGCTGCCGTCTGCTCCAGCGATGCGGCCTGCCGCTCGGTGCGATGAGACAGGTCGCTGGCCGCAGCCGCGATCTCCTGCGCGCCGCCATCGATCACCTGGATCGAGCCGACGATCGAGGCCAGCGTTTCAGCAAGGCCTGCGACCGAATCGTTGAAATCAACCATCAGCCCCTGGAAATCCTCGGTAAATCGTGCCCCGATGCGTACAGTCAGATCGCCCTGGGCCAGACGGCGCAGGCCCTGACCCAGCTCGTCCGTGACATCTGCCATTTCGCGGGCGCGTCGACGATCTTCCTCGATCCGCGCGTTGCGTTCCTCTTCCTGGGCCACGCGGTTGGCGTTGAGCATGTCCTCGCTGAGAACCCGCTGGACGGCAGTTTCGCGGAAGGAGCTGATCGCACGCGACATCTCGCCGATTTCGTCGCTGCGGTCCGTATCGGTCACGACGAAATTCGTGTCGCCCTGCTCCAGCCGGCGCATCAGGCCGATGCTTCTGCCGAGCGGGCGAGCAATCGACCGGCCGATAAGCCAGATCACGCCGCCGAGCAGCAGACCGAGCAAGGCGGCCACGGACCAGGTCACGACTGACGCCGTCGCCGACGTTCGATCCTTCTCGCGCGTCACGTCGGCAAGGATGCTCTGGACAGAACTCCTGATCGAATCCAGCGCCGGCTCCGCCGGCTTGAAGGTGGCGGACAATTGCTTGCGCATATCCGCCTCGCTCATCAATTTGTCAGAAAGCTGCTTGAAGGCGTCGTAATAGGCATTGATGGACGCCACAGCCGCTTCGCGGGCAGCCGCGCCGCCGAAATCGGCCTCGGGGCGCTTGAGCAGCCTGGCCACCACCTCACCCAGCTGCCTGCGGCTTTTCTCATCAAGCCGCATGATGAAATCCTTCTCATGCCGGCGCAACATCAGGAGAACGGTCAGAATGGCCTCGTGGTCGCCGTCAGACACCTGCTTTTCGAGATCGTGAGCCGCGACGCGCATCTTGCCCTGCAGCCCATCGTCTGGCGTCAGGCCGATCTCTGCATCGAGGGCCACGATCTGGGCGAATTCCGAGCCATAAGCCTTCAGTGTCGTCGATAGCGTGTCGATGGCGTCACGGCCGGCGCTCTCAGGCAGATTGGCCTTCAGGACCTGAAGATCGTCCTCGGTTCTCTTGAGATATTGCGCGTGTTTCGCGGCATAGGCATTGTCCTTGCGAAGAAGGAAGTCCTTCTCGTTTCGGCGCAACTGCAGGAGGTCGATCTCGGCTTGATCGACGGCTCTGCTCAAGGTGACCGCCTGCGTCTCGCGCGCGGCCTGCTCATCGATCACACCATCGCGAACGCTGTATATCTGCGTCACCGCAACGATCCCGCAAATTGCCAATGGCGCAACGGCCATCAGTTTCGTGACGATTTTAAACTGAACCCGCATAAGCCACCCCCAAGTCGTTTTCTCAACCTATAGCTTTATCTCACATCGTTAATATTTGAATAAAAACACGCGCTGCGCGCCGGACGAGGCCGGCGCACAACCTAGCTAGAACTAGCGAATTTCAAGACTGGGGCGGTCGCCAGGGGACCTGAAGACGACCTGCGGATTTAAGCCGGCTTCCAGCTCTGCCCGACGAAATCCATCACGTCGGAAAACCACTTGGCCGACGTGTCGAAATGCTTGCCGCCCTTGATGCGCGGGAATTCGATCGTCCGCAGCCTGCCGCCCTGGTCTTCATCGTGACCGATGACGCCCGAAACCTTGTTCAGCGCGCTTTCAACCGCGGAGTCGACCATGGAGTGGATGAGGTGCCGGTCGCGGGCATTGGCCGGCGCCGAACGGGCATAGTAGCCCGACTTCTGCACCATCGCGCGTTCGGCGCCTATCAAAGCACCAAACTGCTTGGAGAACCAGTTGCCGACATTGATCGTGTCGATCTTCACATGTCCGAAAGCGTCGCGCTTGACGCTTTCGCCCGCCGCTTCCCGCTCGGCAACGATGGCATCGAGGCAGGCGCCTTCCGAGACGAAGATCGTGACGAACCCGGTCTTGTCCATGATCGCCTTGAGGCGCGCGGCCTCCTTGTCGAGATCGAAGGCGATCTCCGGCAGATAGACGCCGTCGATATTCTTGAGTTCCGTGTTCATCATCAGGCCCTCGATATACTCGTGACCCTTGGTGCGATCGATATAGGCAAGTGCGGTTGCCGCCGTCAGCCAGCCGCAATGGCGGCCCATGACCTCATGAACCACGAGTGTGCGCGGCGCGGCACTCTGCTCGTTGGAGACATGGTCGAAGAAATGCGCGCCGACTTCGGCTGCGGTCCACGCGCCGAGCGACTGGCGGATCGGAACCACGTCGTTATCCACCGTCTTCGGCAGGCCGACAACGGTCAGGTTGTAGCCGTTGGCGCCGAGATAAGCGGCAAGATCGGCCGCCGTCGTGTTGGTGTCGTCGCCACCGATCGTGTGCAGGATCGTCACGCCGTCCTTGGCAAGCCGGTCGGCCGCGACGGCCAGCGGGTTCTGCCCCTCCTTGACCAGCCCGCGCTTCACGCAGTCGGCGGCGTTCGTCAGCTTCACGCGGCTATTGCCGATCGGCGAGCCGCCGTGGTGGTGGAGGATATAGGCCTTCTCGCGCATGTCCTGCGTGATCGGGATGATGTCGCCGAGCAGAAGCCCATGATAGCCGGAGCGATAGGCAATCATCTCGAGATCGGGCGCCACGTCATTATAGCGCTCGATCAGGCCACCGACGGACGAAGACAGACAGGGCGCAAGGCCCCCGGCGGTGAGCATTGCGACTTTCTGTTTGGCCATGAAATCCTCCGGATGACTGAACGCGGCTGCGCATGAATTGGCGCTGTGGCTTTGTCTTGTAAAGTGACAGTTTGAAGAAAAGTCCTTGATTTGGCGGGATTTTCGCGCCAGCGCACAATAAAATCGATTCAATTTTCGCTGCGTTCGCGACCGGCGGAGCACGTGGGCGCAAATTGAACCGGATACATCCGTCCTCGGTTTGAATCCGTAAACCGTGAACAGTCCTTTTGATGAAACGATGAGGAAAACTGACTTGAAAAGGTCCGGATTATTTGGTCAACCTCGTTGCCATGATCGTTGATTTTCTTTGCGAACAGGCTTCGTCCTTCCTGGAACGTGTTGCGGCCGCTGTGGCGGATGCCGCGAGCAACGCGCTGTCCGGCGTGATCGAGGCCGTTCGCACGCTCTTCGAAGGCGACCCGGAGACCCGTCGCAAGGTCGCCTTCTCGGTCGCGATGATCGCGCTCTCCGCCAAGATGGCGAAGGCCGACGGCATCGTGACGGAGAAGGAAGTCAACGCTTTCAAGGACATCTTCGAGTTTCCGGATTCAGAAGCCAAGAATGTGGCCCGCCTCTATAATCTCGCCCGTCAGGACGTGGCCGGTTATGAGGCCTATGCCGAGCGCATGGCGGCCCTGTGCGGCTGCGGCGCGCCCGATTGCCCGGTCCTGACCGAAATCCTCGACGGCCTGTTCCACATTGCCAAGGCAGACGGCCTCGTGCATGAAGATGAACTGGCCTTCCTGCACCGCATCGCGGAAATTTTCGACATCACCGAAGCGGGCTTCGATCGCATCATGGCGCGCCATGTGATTGTCGGTGAGGATCCCTACAAGGTTCTGGGCGTCCCGCCGGAAACAGACTTCGCAGAAATTCGCAAGCGCTACCGCTCGCTCGTGTCCGAACATCACCCAGACCGGCTGATTGCGCGCGGCGTGCCGGAGGAGTTCCACGGCATTGCCAACGAGCGCATGGCCGCGCTCAACCAGGCCTACGCGGCCATCGAGAAAGAACGCCGCGCCGCATGAGCGCCTTTACCCCCGACTACAAGACCGCGATTGTCCGCGCCTCCCCCAATCATACGGAGCGCCGTGGCACCGACCGCCCGGATATGATCATCCTGCATTACACCGGCATGCCGACCGAGGCCGGCGCATTGGACTGGCTCTGCACGCCGGAAAGCGAAGTGTCCTGCCACTATGTCGTGAACATGGACGGCACGGTCTACCAGCTTGTGCCCGAAGACCGCCGCGCCTGGCATGCCGGCAAGAGCCACTGGAAGGGCGAGACGGACATCAACTCGCATTCCGTCGGCATCGAGATCGCCAATCCCGGCCACCCCTCCCTGCCGGATTTCACCGAGCCGCAGATCGAAGCCGTGATCGAACTCTGCCGCGACATCATCGACCGCTGGGAGATCGCACCGGAACGCGTGCTCGCCCATTCCGATGTCGCACCCGTCCGCAAGATCGATCCGGGCGAACATTTCCCGTGGGGGAAGCTCCACGCGGCAGGCGTCGGCCATTGGGTGCCGCCCGCCCCCATCGCCGGAGGACGCTTCTTCCAGCACGGCGAAGCCGGTCCACCAGTTGAGGCAATCCAGTCCATGCTGACGCTCTATGGTTACGGCGTTCCCGTCTCCGGCGAGTTCTGCGACAGGACGAAGGGCGTCATCGAAGCCTTCCAGCGCCATTTCCGCCCCGAGAAGATAGACGGCGTCGCCGACATCTCGACGCTCGACACACTGCATCGGCTTCTGGCCGGGTTGCCGCGTTTCAAGAACGCCTAGAATTTTCCCGCCTTCGCCACGCGTTCACCGTATTCCTGCGGTTTCTGCACGCTGCCTTGCCGATTTGAGATACACTTGCGCCCGATTGTCATGAATTTTGACCGGACGCCGATCGAATCGCCGAAGGCAGCGTTTGCTCTTGGCCGCACCTGCGGTATAGAGCGTCCATTCTTTCAATTCTCGGGAAAGTCATCGTATGTCGTCCGTTCGTTTGCCTGCCATCCTCGCCGTCGCCACACTCCTGTCCAGCACGGCCTCGGGATACGCGGCGGAATGCGGGAGCGACCTTTCGACCTTCCTGGCCGGCATCAAGACGGAAGCCGTCGCGTCGGGCATAGCCGCGGACGCCGTCGACAAGGCGCTCACCGGTGCGCAGATCGACCAGAAGGTGCTCAAGATGGACCGCGCCCAAGGCGTGTTTCGCCAGACCTTCCTCGAATTCTCCAAGCGCACCGTCAGCGGTGCCCGCTACCAGATCGGCAAGAAGAAGATCGAGCAATATGCCAGCGTCTTCGCCAGGGCCGAGCAGGAGACCGGCGTGCCCGCCGCCGTCATCACCGCCTTCTGGGGCATGGAAACCGACTTCGGCGCCGTGCAGGGCGATTTCAACACCCGCAACGCGCTCGTCACCCTCTCCAACGACTGCCGCCGTCCGGAAGTCTTCCGCCCGCAGCTGATCGCGCTCATCAAGCTGGCCTCGCTCAACGACATCGACCCGCAAACGACGACGGGCGCCTGGGCCGGCGAAATCGGCCAGACGCAGATGCTTCCCGCCGATATCATCAAGTATGGCGAAGATGGCGACGGCGACGGCCTGGTCAGCCTCAAGACCTCGGCGCCGGATGTGATCCTGACGACGGCCCGCTTCCTCGCCGGCCTCGGCTTCAAGCGCGGCGAACCGTGGCTTCAGGAAGTGAAGCTTCCAGAGACCCTTCCTTACGAAAAGTCCGGCCTCGGCGGCACGCTGACGGCGGGCGACTGGTTCAATCTCGGCGTGATGCCGCGCAACGGCGACAAGTCGGCTGCCGCGCTCAACGCTTCGCTTGTCCTGCCGCAGGGCCGCTTCGGGCCGGCTTTCCTCGCCTACCCGAACTTCAACGTCTATCTCTCGTGGAACCAGTCTCTGGTCTATACGCTCTCGGCCGCCTATTTCGCGACCCGCCTCTCCGGCGCAGAAGCCTATGATCCCGGCAATCCGGAACCGGGCCTTTCCGTCGAGGACATGAAGGTCCTGCAGGAGAAGCTTGATGCCAAGAGCCATGACGTCGGCAAGATCGACGGCATTCTCGGCTCCGGCACCCGCACCGCGGTCCAGAAGGTGCAGGCCGAACTTGGCCTCCCGGCCGATGGCTGGCCGGATGCCAAGCTTCTCGAAACGATGAAGTAATCAGCGCTCCTAGAGCAATTCCGAGCCGAAAGTGGAAACCGGTTTCGCGTACGGAATTGCGTAAAAACAAGGAGATAGAGCGTTTAAGCGTTTCTGTGAAACGGTGAAACGCTCTAGGTCTGTTTACGCTTGACCGCCTTGCGGTGATAGATCGCAAGGCGCAGCGCTCGATAGCGCACATGCGCTCCGTGGGTGAAGCGCGAGAACGCGGCCGTCCCCCTGTGCACTTCGTAAAGCTCGTGCGCATAGGCCGCCGCGAGCGCCTCGCGATAGGTCTCCATGCCCTGGCTCGCCACGCTTTCCAGCCGGTGCATGACGCCAACCCAGATTGGTGAGACGAGCAGCGACACCGCCGTGACCGCAATGGATAGTCGGTATAGATCGTTCCCCAGCACGCCGGTCGCATGCCCCGCCGAGGCGAGCACGAAGGAAAATTCCCCTATCTGCGCCATCGAGAGCCCGGCAATCAGCGCCGTCTCCGTCGAAAAGCCTGTCTTTCGAATGAGGAAGATATTCAGCACCGACTTCGCCGCAATGACGATGATGGAAGCAGCCAGCACTTCGAAGAGGTTTGCGCGGATGAAGGAAAGGTCTATCAGGAGGCCGATCGACAGAAAGAAGACCACGACCAGCACGCTCTGGATTGGCTCGATCACCGGGATGACGCGGCTGCGCAGCGTCGAATTGCCCGTCACGATCCCCGCAAGAAATGCGCCATAGACGGGCGACAGCCCTGCAAGGCCCGAAATGGCGGCAGCGGCAAAGCAGACCGCGAGCGCGCCGAGGGCGAGCAGTTCGGTCTTCTCGGCGATCTCCTCGGCAAAGGGAACACGGATCTTCTTGTGCCCGCCGAACCACCAGAGAATGAAGCCCAACAGACCGACAGCCACAAGCATCTTGACGGCGACCTCGCCGACCTGCCCGCCGCCGCCCGACAGGCTGGAGACGAAGATCAGCATCGGCACGACGGCAATGTCCTGTGCAATCAGTACTCCGACGGCAATCCGCCCCGCCTCCCCGCGAAGCACGCCCATATCCTCCAGCATCTTCATCGCAACAACCGTCGACGACAGTGCGATGATGAAGCCCATGATCACGGCCTCTTCCGGCCCCGCACCTGTGACCAGCACGATCGCACCGCCGGCAAGCATCGCCGCAAGAAGCTGGCCGCCGGCAACCGTCAGCGCCTGCCGCAAGGTCAATATGAAGGCCTTGATCGACAGTTCCATGCCTATGAAGAAGAGAAGGACGACGACGCCCATTTCCGCCAGCAGTGAAACGGATTCATTGCTGGAGATCAGCCCGACACCCGTAGGCCCAAGTGCGACGCCGGCCACAATGAACCCGACCAGCGGCGGCTGCCTCAGACGCATGAAACAGAGGCCGAGGATCGCAGCAACCGCCACCACCAGGGCGATGGCCGTCAGGGCAGAGCCATGATAGCCGGGAGCCGCCTCGATCGATCCCGTGATGATGTCGTCCAGCCCCGCCTCCTTCGATTCCCCTAGGGGGAATCGCATGCTCGTATCACTCCAAAACTATGCGCCGATTCACGCTGACATGCCAACCGCAGCGCAGCAAAAACACCCGCGAAGCCTGCCAAAACGCGACAACCAAAATGTCCAGTAATGGAACGGATATTTCAAGATGGCGGAAACACCAACGCTTTCAAGAATTTGTCACATTGCGCCAAAATGATGCAATGCAACAGAACCGTTAACCCCATCTTAATTCGCCCACAAATTTTCTCGACTTAAAAAACATTGATTTTTCAATATATTGAATGTCAGAGGCAGGCTCTGCAAGAATGTTTCTGCGGCAGCGCAGCACAAGTTTCGCTTTTCAACGGACCCGAGTGCTGCCTATGATGATGCTCGTTAACGCGAAGGAGGTCAGCCATGGGACTTATGCAATCGCTCAATGTCCTGATGATCGGTGCAGCGTTTTTGTTTGTGGCGTCGATGCTGTTCATTTGAAATGACAGGACGTCTTGACGGCCTTGTCGGAGAAGGCCGGAGAGGAGCTTGAGGCTCTAAGAAGAATAGGAAAACGCGCGGGAGCTTGGACACTCCCGCGCGTTTTTCCTTTTCATACCGAAGATTTTCCGGCCTTCAGGCCGCAGCGCCGCTCTGCGTATTATTGCGCGCCTCGGCTGCAACACGCTGGAAGCCGGAGAGTTCGAGAACCCGGCTGACGAGTGCCGAACGGTTCATCGTGTAGAAATGGAACTCGCTCACCCCTCGATGGATGAGGTCCTTCACCTGCTCGGCGGCAAGCTGTGAAGCCGCCTTGAAACGCTCTTCCGGCAGATCGTCGATGGTGCCGAGACGGGCGATCACATAGTCCGGCACGCTCGCGCCGCACATGCCGGCGAATTTGCGCACCTGTGCCAGATTATGGATCGGCAGAATGCCCGGCACGATGGGAATGGTGATGCCGGCGGCAACGACCTTGTCCAGATAGCGCTCGTACTGATCGTTCTCGAAGAAGAACTGCGTCAGCGCCCGTGTGGCACCCGCATCGACCTTGCGCTTCAGCATGTCGATATCGGCCGCCACGTCGGCGCTCTCAGGGTGCTTTTCCGGATAGGCCGACACGCTGATCTCGAAATCGCCTAGCGCCTTCAGCCCCGCCGTCAACTCCGCAGCATTGGCATAGCCCCCCGGATGCGGCTCGTAAGCCGTACCGATGCCGCCCCGCGGATCGCCGCGCAGCGCCAGGAAATGATGGATGCCCGCCGCGTGGAATTCCTCCACGATGGCATGCGTCTCTTCCCGCGTGGACCCCACGCAGGTGAGATGTGAGGCAGAGGGAATATGCGAGCGCTGGAGAATGCCCTTGAGTGTGGCCAGCGTCGGCGTGCGCGTCGAGCCGCCCGCGCCATAGGTCACCGATACGAAATCAGGGTCCCAGCCAGACAAATCCTCCAGCGTCTCCCAAAGCTGTACCTCCATTTCCGGAGTTTTTGCCGGAAAGAATTCGAAGGACAGACGGACGCCTTCGGCGCCGATCGTGGGGTTGACGGTCATTCACGCTCTCCTTGCTTGGCTCAGGCCGTCTTCTTCTGCCATTAGAAGGCGCGGGTCGCGCGCCAGCCAGAGTGTGACGGTCAGAGCGCCCTTGCCGGCAGCCTCGTCCTGCAGATCAACGGTCTTTTCCACGTCAAGGCCGGCCTTGGCCAGCCAGGACGCCATCGTCTCATGCGAAAATCCGAGACGCCGGTGGGCATGCGCCTCGCGCAGGTGTTCAAGCTCATGCGGCGCGAAATCGATGATCGCCAGCCGCCCGCCCGGACGCAGTACGCGCGCGGCCTCGGCAATGGCAGCCTGCGGGTCGTCCAGGAAATGAAGGACCTGATGAATGGTGATCAGGTCGAAATCCTGCCCTTCCAGGGGCAGATTGAAAATATCACCATGGCGCACGCTCGCCCGCGACGTGCCGGACTTGTCGAGATTGGTGCGGGCAACAGAAAGCATGTCGCGGCTGGCATCGACGCCAACGGCCTTGCGATATCTGCCATCGAGAAGCTGAAGAATGCGGCCTGTCCCGGTGCCGAGATCGAGAAGCGAGTCGATCGGCTTTTCGCCCACGAGACCGACGAGTGCCGCCTCAACCTTCTCTTCGCTCACATGCAAGCGACGAATTTCGTCCCACTCGGCGGCGTTGCGGCTGAAATATTCGCTCGCCTGCGCCGCGCGCTCGCGCTTGACGGCTGTGAGCCGCTCCCCATCGCGCGCAACGATCGCATCACCGAAGGACAGCGCAGCAAGAAGTTCACCGGCAACGCCGGCCTCCTCGCCCTCGCGCCTCAGCCGAAAATAGGCCCAGGCCCCTTCCTGATAACGTTCGATCAGACCCGCCTCGAGCAGCAGTTTCAGATGGCGGGAAATGCGGGGCTGTGACTGGCCGAGAATATCGGTAAGATCCGTCACCGTCAGGTCGCCGGCCGAAAGCAACGCGATGAGCCGCATCCGGGTCGTCTCCCCTGCAGCCTTCAACGTTTCAACCAGTTGGTCCAGACCCAGCGACATCAGCTCTCCATCAAGATATAAAGATATCTTTATATCGCCCAAGAAGACCGCGCAAGGGGGAATCTCACTCCGTAAAGGGAGAACGGCAGCACGATACCCGCTGGCGACAGATTATATGCCTGTCGCCACAGCCTCAGCGGATAAAGCCCCATGCGCCGCGGCTGGCGTTAATGAACATAAGGACACAGAAGATTTTTCAATTGCTAATCCCTTGTTTCAGATCCATAATTCTAAAACAGCACATCGAGGAAACAATGGCTTGGTACCGAAATAGCTACGAATGTACTGAGTGCGGCGAGGAGTGGGAAGACGAATGGTCTTGCTGCTGTGACGATGAGTGCCCGAATTGCGGGTCATCAGACTGGTCTCCTGTCGATTCCGAAAACCTATCTGTCATCGTCGAAACTGACGACGAAATGACGTTTTCGATCTATTATTCACCCGCCGATGCAGGGCATTGCCCAGACTACGTGTTGCTTGCAGAAACCAAAATTAAAAATCTCGCTCTATTTTTGCAGAAACTGGCGTTCCAACTTTCGGCACCAGAATGAAACTTGAGCTTTCTGAGCCTGACTTTCGATATGTAAGCGGGTCACAAACAGCTCGGGACATCACCGAGGCGTGGATCGCGCAATCAATCTATTGCCCAAATTGCGGAAACCCAAGACTTAGGCAGTTTCCAAAGAACCTACCTGTCGCCGACTTCTATTGCTCGCAATGCAACGATCAATATGAACTCAAAAGCCAGAAAAAGGAGTTCGGCAGGAAAATCGCCAACGGCGCCTATCAGACCAAGATTGAGCGATTGCAATCTGACACCTCACCCAATCTGATACTGATGAGGTACGATCCCGATGCTTCATTGGTTCGTCAGCTATATGTGGTTCCCAAACGTTTTTTTGTTCCATCAATCGTCGAGCGACGAAAACCTTTGAGTTCGGTGGCCCGCCGTGCCGGCTGGATCGGCTCGAACATAGTCATCGAAAAAATCCCCGTCATCGGACGAATATGCATCGTAAACGACGGCGTCATCGCACCGATGCAGGACGTACTGGCAAAATGGCAGCGCACGGCATTTCTTGACCGCCAAGATGCCGCGAACAGAGGCTGGTTGGTCGATGTCATGAGTTGCATTGACGATCTGAGGAAGCCAGAGTTCACGCTTGACGAGGTGTACAGATATGAATCCTACCTGAGCCGCCTATATCCCGGCAACAACAACGTAAGACCAAAGATAAGGCAGCAACTCCAATTCCTCCGAGATAATGGGTATCTCGAATTCAGGGGAAGAGGAAACTACCGCCTTATCCAATAGTCGCTGACTATCGCGTCAGGCGCTTATACGTCGCCCGCTTGGGGTTGGCCGCTTCGGCGCCCATGCGGCGGATCTTGTCTTCCTCGTAGTCTTCGAAGTTGCCTTCGAACCATTCCACGTGGCTGTCGCCTTCAAAGGCGAGGATGTGGGTGGCCAGACGGTCGAGGAACATGCGGTCGTGCGAGATGATGACGGCGCAGCCGGCGAAATCTTCCAGAGCATCCTCAAGCGCGCCGAGCGTTTCGGTGTCGAGGTCGTTGGTCGGTTCGTCGAGCAGCAGAACGTTGCCGCCTGACTTCAGCATCTTGGCAAGGTGAACGCGGTTGCGCTGGCCGCCGGACAAGTTGCCGACCTTGTTCTGCTGGTCGGTGCCCTTGAAGTTGAACGCGCCGCAATAGGCGCGCGAGTTCATCTCGAACTTGCCGAGCTTGACGATGTCGGTGCCGCCGGAAATTTCTTCCCAGACATTCTTCGAACCGTCGAGCGAGTCGCGGCTCTGGTCGACATAGCTGAGCTGCACGGTGTCGCCGATGCGGATCGAGCCCGTGTCGGGCTTTTCCTGCCCGGTGATGAGGCGGAAGAGCGTCGACTTACCGGCGCCGTTCGGACCGATGACGCCGACAATGCCGCCCGGGGGCAGCTTGAAGGAGAGGTTTTCGAAGAGAACACGGCCGTCATAGGACTTCGAGATATTCTCGGCCTCGATGACCACCTGACCCAGACGCTCGGCGATCGGGATGATGATCTGCGCTTCGCCGGGGCGGCGGTTTTCGGCCGCTGCCACCAGTTCGTCATAGGCGCGGATACGGGCCTTGGACTTGGCCTGACGGGCCTTGGGGCTGGAGGCAATCCAGGCCTGTTCACGCGACAGGGCCTTGCGGCGGCTGCCTTCTTCACGCTCTTCCTGCGCCATGCGCTTGGCCTTGGCTTCCAGATAGGCCGAGTAGTTGCCTTCGTACGGGATACCGCGACCACGGTCGAGCTCGAGAATCCAGCCCGTGACGTTGTCGAGGAAGTAGCGGTCGTGGGTGACCATCAGGATGGCGCCCGGATATTCGCGCAGATGCTGTTCCAGCCACGCAATCGTCTCGGCGTCCAGATGGTTGGTCGGTTCGTCGAGAAGCAGCAGGTCGGGCTTGCGCAGCAGCAGCTGGCAGAGCGCCACGCGGCGGCGCTCACCGCCCGACAGGCCGTCAACGGCGGCATCGCCAGGAGGGCATGCCAGCGCGCTCATGGCCATTTCGACCTGCTGTTCCAGATCCCAGAGGTTCTGGCTGTCGATGATGTCCTGGAGCTTCGCGCCTTCATCCGCCGTCTCGTCGGAATAATTCATCATCAGTTCGTTGTAGCGATCGAGGATCGCCGTCTTGTCGGCGACGCCTTCCATCACGTTTTCGAACACAGTCTTCGTCGGATCGAGCTTCGGCTCCTGTTCCAGGTAACCGAGCGTCGCGCCTTCGGCGAGCCAGGCTTCGCCCGTCCATTCCTTGTCGAGCCCGGCCATGATCTTCAGGATCGTCGACTTACCGGCCCCGTTCGGGCCGAGGATGCCGATCTTGGCGTCGGGATAGAAGGAGAGATGAACGTTTTCGAGAATCTTCTTGTTGCCATAGGCCTTGTTGAGGCCGGACATGTGATAGATGAACTGTCGCGCCATGGTCGTGCTCGCTTGCAAAATGCGGGAAATTTCGAATTGGCGCCTATGTAGGCGAATTCGCGCTCAGGGGCAATGCGCGCGGGCGGGGTTTCCAAGCAAGCGTTTCCAACACCGGCGCGCCTTTCCAAGGCCAATGGTATTTGCTAGCGCTAGTTTCCGGGAGCCCTGCCATGTTCGAAACGACACAATTCCTCAAGAGCCCTAGCGGCGCGACGCTCGCCTACCATGTCGCCGAGGCCACGACCGCGCCCCGCGGCATCGTGCTGATTGCGCATGGCATGTCGGAGCATTCGAAGCGCTATGCCCGCTTCGCCGCCGATCTCGCCGCACGGGGCTACCACGCCTACGCTTGGGATCATCGCGGTCATGGCGAAACGACGACTCCCGATGCCGTGCAGGGCCAGTTCGCCCGCCGTGACGGGCTCGATACAGTAATCGCCGACACGATGGCCGTGCGCGACATGGCCGCATCCAACCATCCTGGCCTGCCCGTCCTCCTCTTCGGCCATTCCATGGGCGCGATGATCTGCCTGAACACGGCGCTGAAGCACGCCGACAGTTTCGCGGGCTTTGCTGTATGGAACTTCGACTTCGGCACAGCCTCCTCCATGCCGCTCATGCGCATCATCCTCGGCGTCGAACGCTGGCTGAAAGGCTCCGACGTCCCAAGCTCCATCCTGCCGCGCATGACCTTCGATGCCTGGGGCAAAGCGATCCCCGGCCACCGCACCCTTCTCGACTGGCTCTCCAACATCCCGGCGGAAGTGGATGCCTATATCGCCGATCCGTGCTGCGGCTTCCCATGCACCGTGTCGCTCTGGTTCGACGTCGCCGAGGGCGTCGTGCGGGGTGCCGACAAGGCAAACCTCTCCCGAATCTCAAGGGACAAGCCGATCATGCTGGTCGGCGGCGGCAAGGACCCCGCGACGCGCGGAGCAAAGGGAATACACTGGCTGGAAGAACGCTTGAAGGGCCTCGGCTTTTCAAATATCTCAAAGCAGGTCTATCCCGAAGCCCGCCACGAAAGCCTCAATGATATTGTTGCAGACGTTGCAACAGAAGACTTTATGCGCTGGGCAGCCAGCATCTGCCCCACGCGATGAGCCATCAAATTTCCTGATAGCCGCCGCTCCACGCTTCACGCACAGCGTGAGGATTGCTATTGGTCTCACGAACGAAATGATGCGGAGACCGGGAATGAAGACGGGCGGCCAACTGATTGTCGAAGCGCTGGAAGCCAATGGCGTCGAGCGCGTGAGCCTCGTGCCGGGCGAAAGCTTCCTCGCGGTGCTCGACGCACTCGCCGACAGCAAGATCGAACAGATCATCTGCCGCCAGGAAGGCGGCGCCGCGATGATGGCCGACACCTGGGGCCGCCTGACCGGCAAGCCCGGCATCTGCTTCGTCACCCGTGGACCGGGTGCCACCAATGCATCCGCCGGCCTGCATGTGGCACGGCAGGATTCAATTCCCATGATCCTCTTCATTGGACAGGTGAGCCGCGACGCCCGCGAACGCGAGGCCTTCCAGGAAATCGAATATCGCCGCGCCTTCACCGAGGTCGCCAAATGGGTCGCCGAAATCGACGACGCCCGCCGCATCCCGGAATTCGTTACTCGCGCCTTTGCGGTCGCCGCCTCCGGCCGCCCCGGCCCGGTCGTGCTGGCACTGCCAGAGGATATGCTGACGGACACGGTCGACGCCGTCGCCGCCCGCCCCGCAACGCCGGTGCCCGCCTTCCCCGGTGCAAGCCAGGTCGAAGACTTCCGCAACCGCCTCGCCAAGGCCGAACGCCCCTTCTTCATCCTTGGCGGCACGCGCTGGGACGAAGCCTCGGTCGAGGCATTTGCTCACTTCGCCGAGCGCTGGGCCGTGCCGGTCGGCTGCTCCTTCCGTCGCCAGATGCTGTTTGATCACACGCATCCCTGCTATGCCGGCGATATCGGCCTCGGCATCAACCCCGCACTCTCGAAGGCCGTGAAGGACGCCGACCTGATCGTCCTTCTCGGGGGCCGTTTCTCGGAGTCCCCCTCCTCCGGCTACACGCTGATGGATATCCCCTATCCGGCACAGTCGCTGATCCATGTCTTCCCGGACCCGTCGGAACTTGGCCGCGTCTATCGCCCCGATCTGGCGATCGCAGCCGCACCCGCCGATTTCGTCGCGGCGATCCGCGATATCGAGCCCGTTGCAGCCCCGGCATGGTCGTCGCGCACCGAAGCGATGCATGGCGCGTACCTCGCCTGGTCGACGCCCCCGGCCACCGGCCCGGACGGTGTCCATATGGGCGCGATCATGTCCTATCTGGAAGAAAACACCGCCGCCGACACGATCTTTACCAACGGTGCCGGCAATTACGCGACATGGGTTCACCGCTTCCACCGCTTCCGCAAATACGGCACGCAATCCGCCCCCGCCTCGGGCACGATGGGCTATGGCCTGCCGGCCGCCGTCGCCGCCAAGGCACTGCATCCGAACCGTGAAGTCATCTGCTTTGCCGGCGACGGCTGCTTCATGATGCATGGACAGGAATTCGCGACTGCCGTGCGCTACAATCTGCCGATCATCACCGTGCTGGTGAACAACTCCATGTACGGCACGATCCGCATGCATCAGGAGCGCGAATATCCCGGCCGCGTCAGCGGCACCGGCCTGACGAACCCCGATTTCGCGGAGCTTGCCCGCGCCTATGGCGGCCATGGCGAGACGGTGACGAAGACGGAAGACTTCGCCGCCGCCTTCGAGCGTGCCCGCAAGAGCGGCAAGCCGGCGATCATCGAGATCATCCAGAACCCGGAAGCGATCACGCCGACGCGGACGCTGAGCGAAATCAGGGGGCAGTAACAGGCGGTCTGCTGCCATCAGCGCTTTTGTCCAGATGGCGCAACCATTTGCGCTCAATGGCCGTCTCGATATCGATTTCGTTGGCGCGCAGATAGAGCACGAACTGGCCGAACAGATCGGCCGCTTCGTTTTCCAGCGCCTCGCGCGTGCCGCCGGAGCCATCCTTGTTCGGCCGCGCCTGCCCGTTCAGCAGCAGATGTTCGGCGGTCAGCTCACCGAGCTCTTCGGTCAGCTTGAGCAGATACCAGTCCGGCGTCCGTGTGATATTGTGCACGCGGGCGTAAATATCGCCCACCGCGCCAATTCGCTCGCTCAGTTCTGCAAAAGTTGTGCTCATGTCCAATGCTCCAGCTCACCCGCATGCGTGGAATCACATGCCGAGGCGTGAGCCTCGCATCGGTTCATGACGGAATGTGTCTTGATGTGGTCGCGCGTCGCCACAACGTGTGATTTTAGACGTCAATAAGACGAGGCAGCAAACTGATAGGCGCCGATCTCATCGAACTGGACACCGAAAACGCCGTCGCCACTCTGCTGCTGGGCATATTGCGTGTTCGCGCCCTGGCTCTGCCTGGATGATGTCGTGAAGCCGGCATCATCCTCGTCGCCGTCGTTCTCAGCCTCGGACGAACTGTCTTCGCCGGAAAGCAGCGAGAGGATGGAAGCGGCACTTCCGGAAGCGCCCCCGCCATTCTGCCCTTCACCCTGCATGCTGCCCGCAGGCGGACTGGGAGGCGGGCCACCGACCGGCATCCCGGCGGGCGGCATGCCATCCGCACCGGTTGGCCCCGACACGCTCGAGCCGCTGTCGGTGGATTGAGACGCCTTGTTGACGAGGAAATCACCGACACGCGCCGAGAAGCCCTGCGACTGGGCAGCAGAGACCTCGACGGAGGGCGTGACGACCTTCTTCTGCTTATCTTCCTGATCCCGCTGTTGCCCCACGGACGTGTTCACGCCCTGCGCACGCTGCACAGAGACGGAACCCAAAATGGAAGAAATGGCCGAAATCACCCGATGTCCCCTCGCCGGACAAGGCCGACGCCATTATCGACCGGCCAAAAGGGTGCGGTCGTAACGGCCAACATCATGCGCCGGCTTGATTAAAACTTTATCAATCAGGCCGATCGCAGGGATTTCGGAGAAGAAGGATCAGCCGCGCAGATGCAGCGTCTGCTGGTAGACCGCTGTCGAACGCGCACCGGAGCGGCAATAGCCGAGCATGGGGCGAGGAAACTCGTCCAGCGCATCAACCATCATGCGCACGGCATCCGCCGTCACGCCGGCAGGGCCAACCGGGATATGCGCAATCGAAAGGCCAAGCTCGTCAGCGCGTGCGGCGATATCGGCGAATTCCGGCTGGTCGGGTTGCTCGTGGTCGGGGCGATGGCACACGATCGACTTGAAGCCCTGCGCCTTGATGGCATCAAGGTCCTCGACCGAAATCTGGCCGGTGACCGAATATTCGTCGTTGATCTGCCTGATATCCATAGCGCGTTCTCCCTGCCTTCGACTGTACCGCCGGGCTTGACGAAGTTCAATTCAGTTAGAGCAAATCCAGCGAAAGTGGAAACCGGTTTCGCGTCCGGATTTGCGTCAAAAAAATGTGCAGAGTGTTTCAGCGTTTCCAACAAATGCTGAAACACTCTAACCGGGGCCGCAGCGGTTTGGCTGCGGCCGGCAGAAGCATCAATGCTCAGAGAGCGGCCGTGACGATGAACTCCACCTTGTAGTCCGGCGTTGCAAGCGCTGCTTCGCTGGTGGCGCGGGCCGGCGGGTTGGCCGGGTCGATCCAGGCTTCCCAGACGGCGTTCATTTCGCCGAAGGTCGACATGTCGGAGAGGTAGATGATCGTCTGCAGGATCTTCGACTTGTCCGAACCGGCAGCGGCCAGCAGACGGTCGACTTCAGCCAGCGCCGACTTCGACTGTTCCGTCACGCTCTTGCCTTCGCCAACCTGGCCGGCAAGGTAAACCGTGTTGCCGTGAACGACGGCGCCGCTCATACGCTTGCCGGGCTCGATACGCTTGATGGACATTTCGTCTCTCCTGAATGCGAAAAAGAATGCGAAAAGCGGCCTAGCCTTCCTTCCGCCCGTCGTCAACCTCGGACCTCACGCGAAGGCGAAGCGCAGCCCGTAATCACGAGATTCCCCGGGCTGCAGCAATGTCAGCGCTTCAGCCGTCGCAAGTTCTGCGCGCGGCTTCCAGTCATGCGAGGCCGGCTCGATACCAACCACGTAAGCCGGGCGGCTCTCGTTGCGCCACATCTGCAGATAAGGCAGCGTCGCCGTGTCGAAATCGACGCGCAGCGTCAGCCCGCCTGCGCCTGCAATCGGCCCGAGCCGCACGGTCGCATGTCCCTCCGCACCGCCGGCCGGCACACAGAACACATAATTCTCGCCCTCGCCGAACTGCCAGGAGACCGGAACCTTGCCGACCATGTCGCCGGAAACTTGGGTCTTGGCGTCGAAATTCTTCGCCCCGATATTCATGTGATACATCAGCATCGGCGCGAACGGTGTCGCACCGGCATTCGTCACCTTGTCGTTGAGCGATACCGCTCCCGTCACGCCGTCGATATGCCAGCGGCGCTCCAGCCGGGCGAGACCACCGCCGGCCAGTCGCACCATGACCGTTGCACGTGCCGTGGAGGAAAGGCGGCCGTTGCGAAATTCCGTGACTTCCGCCGGGCATGCCGAGAAGGAACCATGCAGCGGATATTTCTTGCCCTCGACACCTTCGACCGGCTCCGGATGCCGGATATGGTCCGGCCCGCAGGTGAAGAGGAAGCCTTCCAGCGAATGATCGATGCGGGGATCGCCATCATCGGGAATCGCACGGCCGGGCGACAGATCAGCACCGCCGATAATCAGGCTGCCAATGTCGAAAACGGAGTTTTCGTCGAGAAAAAGGCGCGGTCCCCGCGCGGCGTAGAGTTCCAGCATGAAAACGCTCCCTCGAATTGCGACCCCTTGATAAGCCAAAGTGGCTGCGGTGCAAACGGTCTTAACGAAAAATTGATGGTCAATAATTCGTTAAGATGTTGAAAATACCATATAAAGGCCGAAATGTTCGTCTAGTAGGCCTCAATATAGTCACGATTCACGGTGTTCTCTGTGCGCTTCTTCCGTCTCGCTCTCGCAGTTTCAGCCATTTCCTTCGTTGGCCTCGCCGCCATTCCGGCTGAGGCACAGCAGGCCTATGGGCGTGGAAATACGGTTCTCGTGACGCCGGATGGCGACATTCTTGACTACATTCCCGAGCAGGGCGCAGTCACCTTCCGCCGCGATGCCTATGGCCGCCGCGTGCTGGTCGATCGCGATGGCTACATCATCGCGACCGAAATGCCGGCAGCGCGCGCGGACCGGCGCGCCTCGACCTATCGCGACCGCGGCTTCGGCATGGATGCCGCCCCGTGGGATCCCGGCTATGACGACAACCGCCGCGCCGATCAGGGCGGCCTCAACGACGACAATTTCGCCACCGGCACGATCCCGCGCGGCCGCTTCGGCAATGATGGCGACATCACGCGCCAGCCCCTGCCGGACCAGCCCGAAGATCAGGCGACTGGCCGTCCGCGGCAGAACAATGATGGCCTGACCAATCCCGACGACACCCAGACCGCCTCGATCGGCCCGAACGACATGCCGGCCAACGACCTGCCGGAATCGCTGGAAAGCCCCGCGCCCAAGATCAATTTCACCGGAAAATCGCGCGCCGAAATCGCAGCCCTTCAGGTCTATCTCGATCGCATGGGCATGTCGCCGGGCGTCATCGACGGCAAGAAGGGCTCGAATGTCGAAAAGGCGCTGCATGCCTATGAAGTGACGACGGGCGACAAGATCGATCCGCGCAATTCGGAAGACATCATGAACCGCCTCGCCACCGGCGGCGGCCTGCCCTTCATGGACTACACGATCACCCCTTCGGATGCCGCCGGCCCCTATGTCGCCTCGATCCCGGAAGACTATTCGCAGAAGGCGACCATGCCTTCGATGGGTTACACGCGCGTGACGGAAATGCTCGCCGAGCGCTTCCATATGGACGAAAGCTATCTGATCGAACTGAACCCCGGCGTCGATTTCAACACGCCTGGCACTGTGGTGAAGGTCGCCAATCCCGGTCCACCGAAGACGGGACAGGTCACGCGCATCGTCGCCAACAAGGCGATCAAGGAAGTGCAGGCCTTCGACGCACAGGGCAATCTCGTCGCGGTCTATCCGGCCTCCATCGGCTCCGCCGACACGCCCTCACCGTCGGGTACGCATACCGTCGCCCGCGTGGCCTTCAATCCCAACTACACCTACAATCCGAAGATCAACTTCAAGCAGGGCAACAACACCAAGGTGCTGACCATTCCGCCGGGTCCGAACGGCCCGGTCGGCAATGTCTGGATCGCGCTGGACAAGCCGACCTACGGCATCCACGGCACGCCCGATCCATCCAAGATCGGCAAGACCCAGAGCCACGGCTGCGTGCGCCTGACCAACTGGGATGCGCAGGAACTGGCCAAGATGGTCAAGCCCGGTACGATCGTTCAGTTCATCGATTGATCCAACAAAAGGAGCGCCGGAACCGTAATCTCGGTTCCGGCGCTCGAATTTGGTGAGGTGCTTGATCGGGAACGATCAGGCGGCGCGCTGCCGCAGCCGTGCGGCCAGACCCAGCGGCTGTTCACGGCGCTTGGCCGGCAGCAGACGCTTCAGTTCCAGCGCCAGCACGCGGGCATTCTCGCGGGCCTTGTCGAGATTGGTGATACGGGCCGGATCGGCCTTGTGCAGCATCGTGCCGAGATCGAAAATGTCGCGGAAGGCCGAGCGCTCAAAGATCGGTGTTTCGAGAACATTGACGCCGCGCGACACCAGCAGGTCCTTGATCGCCGAAAGCGCCCGCGTCGTCGCAATCGAACTCACGCGCGTCAGAACCACCGAATGCGGGATCGTGATTTTCGCCTGGTTCTTCATATGCGCCAGAAGCTCGATGACCTGCGCCGCCCCCTTGGCATCCATCGCACAGCCCTGAACAGGGATCAGAACGTGGTCGGAAAGACCAAGTGCCGTTGCCAAAAGCGGGTCGCGCTGGCCGGGAAGATCGATGATGAAGAAGTCGATCTGGTCGCGCATCTCGCGGATATGCGTCTGCATCGAGGCGACAGTGACTTCGGAAATCACGGTCAGGCTCGGATCTTTCCCACCGGTCTCGTACCAGTTGGTGATCCACTTCTGCGGATCGGCGTCAAGCACGGCGACGCGATAGCCCTGGCGGACATATTCGGACGCCAGCAGCAGAGCCGCCGTCGTCTTGCCTGCGCCGCCCTTTGTATTTGCAAGTGAAATGACCGGCATTCCAAACCCCCTGATTGGCCCGCCGGAACCCCATCCGGCTTGAAGGACCATGCGATGTTCGCTGCTTCGCGATGGGTATAGATTGCGTAAATCATGGTTAACGGAGCCTTAAAGCCGACTGCAGCAATTAACGATCCGCCAACCAGCGCCGACGCAACACACGAATCTCGAACAACTTGGGAAAAGCCTCTGCAGATTGGCTTACGCAAGGCTGGAGCGACATGGGAGAAGCGCGGTCCAAGGCCCTCCATCCACAACGAAAAACGCCCGCGCGTGAGCACGGGCGTTCGAGAGAGATCGGGATACCGCAATCAGATCGATTCGAGGAAGAGCTTCTTGGCGGCCTCGACCGTCAGTTCGACCGGATTGCCACCCGTCGACGGATCGGCAACGGCCATGACGGACATTTCGTCGATACGATCCGTCTTGACGCCGAGCGCTGCCAGCTTGTCGGGAATGCCGAGTTCCTCGCGCAGACCGAGAACGAAGTCGTAGAAGCCATTGAAGCCACCGGCAATGCCGAGATAGGCGGCAGCCGCCGCAATACGATCCTCAATCGCCGGACGGTTGAAGCGGAGCACCGGCGGCATGACGACGGCATTCGTGGTGCCGTGATGCGTGTGATAGATCGCGCCAACCGGGTGGCTAAGCGAGTGGATCGCGCCGAGGCCCTTCTGGAAGGCGACAGCCCCCATGGCGGCAGCCGACATCATATGCGTGCGGGCTTCGATATCCGTCCCGTCCTTGTAGGCGCGCGGCAGATATTCCTTCACCAGCCGCATGCCTTCGAGCGCAATGCCCTGGCTCATTGGATGGTAGAAGGGCGAGGAATAGGCTTCCAGGCAATGCGCGAAAGCGTCCATGCCCGTGCCGGCCGTGATGTGCTTCGGCATGCCGACCGTCAGTTCCGGATCGCAGATCGTCACACCCGGCAAGAACTTCGGATGGAAGATGATCTTCTTCGTTTCGGTCACCGAATTGGTGATGACCGAGGCGCGGCCGACTTCCGAGCCGGTTCCGGCCGTCGTCGGCACGGCAACGATGGGCGCAATGCCTTCGACCGAGGCGCGAGTCCACCAGTCGCCGACATCCTCGAAATCCCAGACGGGGCGCGTCTGCCCGGCCATGAAGGCCACGCATTTGCCCAGATCAAGGCCCGAGCCGCCGCCGAAGGCGACAACGCCGTCATGACCGCCATCCTTGAAGGCCTTCACGCCGGCCTCAAGGTTCTTCTCGTTCGGGTTGGGATCGACATCAGCGAAGATCGCCCGGCCAAGGCCACCGGCCTCCAGAATGTCGAGCGCTTGGCTTGTGATCGGCATGGTCGACAGACCACGATCGGTGACGAGAAGCGGCTTCTTCATGCCGAGCGACTTGCAGTGATCGGCCAGTTCCTTGATGCGCCCTGCCCCCATCTTGACGAGGGTCGGGTAGCTCCAGTTTGCAGTAATCGACATCTTAGAGTGCCTTCTTGAGGTGATAGGATTTCGGACGGGTCAGATTGTGGAAGCCGATGATGGAGAGCGAACCGCCACGGCCCGTATCCTTGCAGCCTGTCCAGCACAAAGCCGGATCGACATAATCGGCGCGGTTCATGAAGACCGTGCCGGTTTCCAGATCGCGGCCAAGACGCGCAGCGCGGTCGGCATCCTTCGTCCAGAGCGAAACTGTCAGACCGTATTTGCAATCGTTCATCAGTTCGAGCGCTTCCGCATCGTTCTTGACCTTCATGATGCCGACAGCCGGACCAAAGGTCTCCTCGCGCATGATCTCCATCGAATGATCGACATCGACGAGGATCTGCGGAGCAATGTAAGCGCCGCCATCGTCCGCCGGGAAGAGCTTGGGATCGACCAGCGCCTTGGCGCCCTTCGACACGGCCTGCGCGATCTGCTCGCGCACGGTCGCGGCAAAGCGCTTGTGCGCCATCGGGCCGAGCGTCGTTTCCCTGTCGAGCGGATTGCCGAGCTTGTAGTTCGACACCCAGGCCACCGACTTCTCGACGAATGCGTCATAGAGGTTTTCGTTCACATAGATGCGCTCGATGCCGCAGCAGCACTGGCCCGAATTGTAGGTCGCGCCATCCATGAGCGTGTCGACGGCCGCATCCAGATCGGCGTCTTCCATGACATAGCCCGGATCCTTGCCGCCAAGCTCGAGACCCGTGCCGGTGAAGGTGCCGGCAGCCGCACGCTCGATATTGCGCCCGCCCTCGACCGAACCGGTGAAGTTGATGAAGTTGAAGGAGCTTGCAGCGATCAGCTTCGACGTCGTGTCATGATCGAGGAAGACGTTCATGAACACGTCTTCGGGAACGCCCCCCTCGTTGAAAGCCTGCACGAAGCGCTCGCCGACGAGCAGTGTCTGCGAGGCATGCTTCAGCACGACGGTATTGCCCGCCATCAGCGCCGGCGCAATCGTGTTCAGCGCGGTCATGTAAGGGTAGTTCCACGGCGCGATGACGAAGACGACGCCATGCGCCTCGCGCTCGATATAGCGCTCGAACTTGTCCGAGCTTTCGACCTTCAGCGGCGCGAGCGCTTCCGCCGCAATGGTCGCGACATAGTTGGAGCGCTCGTTGAAGCCCTTGAACTCGCCGCCATAGCGAACCGGACGGCCCATCTGCCAGGCGAGTTCCTCAACCACGACATCGGCCATTTCATTCAGCCGCGCCACGCCCTTCAGCACGAGCTGCACGCGCTCTTCCAGCGGCCGCTTCGCCCAGGCCTTCTGCGCCTTGCGCGCGCGCGCCACGGCAGCCGCCGCATCGTCAAAACTCATCGCCGGACGTTCGGCATAGACCGAACCGTCAACCGGCGAAATGCATCGGATCATCGTCATCTTTCACTGCTCCAGTTTAACAGGCCAGTACTTTCACATGGCCTGCCGCGCCATAGGCTAGAACTGCCCGGTCGCGGGTAATAATGGTCAAATCATGTTCGCGCGCGGTGGCGACGAGAATGCGGTCGGCGGGGTCGTTATGCATCGGCGGCGGCAAAAAGGAAGCTGCCACGAGGATTGAGGGAGTGACTTCCAGAACGCTCGCCTCCCGATCTTTCAAAAAGGTGTGGAACCAGTCGATTGGAGAGCGGGTAAGATTGAGCCTTCCCTTCGCCACGAGCATCCCAACTTCCCAAGCGCTGATCGCAGAGACGTGAAAGACCGCATCTTTAAGCTCCAGAGCGCCCTGAGCCGCCGGCGAGATCATTGCGTCAGGCTGCGACATAAAGAGCATGAAACATGTGTCAAAGATGAATCGGGTATTCATAGTCATCATCGTAGACACGGCCCCATTCCGGATCTGCTGGCTCGGTCACATCAACCCCTGGAGGAATGGTGACCGTACCCTTCATCCGAGCACGCACACGCTCGTAATAGGACATCTGCTCTTCGCGGCCAGGCTGGTTCGAATCAATACCCATCTGAGAGCTTGCGCGATCGTCCATCACAAACGCCTCCTGCCCCTTCTCCGCAAAGCCTACAGCCTCACCGCGCCGACGCGCCGCCACCTCGTTGATCGAAACCCCGAGATAGCCGGCGATGCCGTCCTGCTCATCCGCACTCATCTTTCGTTCGCCCTTGAGCATCCGCGACACCGCGCTCGGATCGAGGCCGAGCGCGCGGGCCATGGCCCGCAGCGACCGCCCATCCTTCTCCAACTGACGATAAAACCATTCGCTATCGATCATGCGACACTCCATTTTCAGGCATTTCCGGACGCAAAACCGTTTCACACTTTTGCTGGAAATGCTTTCAGGTCATCAGATCATATTGCGAAAATAACATCGCGTAGAGATTTCAGCAACGCCTGTTGCGATTATGCCCGCTCGAAGCCGCGCGCCACCTCCCAGTCCGTGATCTTGCGATCATACTCTTCCTGTTCCCATTCCGCCGCGCGGACATAGTGATCGACTACGCCATCGCCGAAGGCTGAGCGCAGCAGCTGAGACTTGTTGAGCGCATCCGTTGCTGCGCGCAGCGTCTTCGGCACCTCGCGGATTTCGCCTGCCTTGTAGGCATCGCCCGTGAAGGGATCTTCAAGCGGCATCTGCTTTTCGATACCGTCAATACCGGCGGCGAGAAGCGCTGCGAGCGCCAGATAGGGGTTGAGGTCGGAGCCACCGACGCGGCATTCGATGCGGATAGACTTGCTCCCCTCGCCGCACAGACGATAGCCCGCGGTGCGATTGTCCTTCGACCAGATGGCCTTGGTCGGGGCGAAGGTGCCGGCGACGAAGCGCTTGTAGGAGTTGATATAGGGCGCGAGGAAATAGGTCACTTCCTCGGCATGGGCGAGCAGGCCCGCCACATAATGCTCCATCATCTTCGACATGCCATAGCGGCCATTCGGATCGTAGAACATCGGCTTGCCGTCGAGCGACCAGAGCGACTGGTGGATATGCGAGGAGCTGCCGGCCGCCGCATTGCTCCACTTGGCGAGGAACGTGATGGCCTTGCCGCGCGCCCAGGCGATTTCCTTGGCGCCGTTCTTGATGATCGCATGCTGGTCGGCGGTCACCAGCGCCTCGTCATACTTGACGTTGATTTCTTCCTGGCCGGCAGACGCCTCGCCCTTGGAATTCTCGACCGTGATGCCGGCGCCATAAAGCCCGTTGCGGATCGCCCGCATCACGTCTTCTTCCTTGGAGGTCTGGAAGATGTGGTAATCCTCGTTATACCCCGAGCAGAGACGCAGATCGCGATAGCCGCTCTCGCGCGCGTCATCATAGGTCTGATCAAAGAGGAAGAATTCAAGTTCGGTCGCCATATAGGCCTTGAGGCCCATCGCCTCCAGCCGCTTGACCTGCTTCTTAAGGATCGCGCGCGGCGAATGCGGAACCTCTTCATGCGTATGATGGTCGAGCACGTCGCAGATGACCATGGCGGTGCCTTCGAGCCATGGAATGCGCCGCAAGGTCGAGAGGTCCGGCTTCATGGTGTAGTCACCATAGCCCGCCTCCCAGCTCGTCGCCTTGTAGCCTGGAACCGTTTCCATCTCGATATCGGTCGCGAGCAGGTAGTTGCAGCTATGCGTTTCATGCCAGCCGCTATCGAGGAAATACTGCGCGTGGAAGCGCTTGCCCATGAGCCGGCCCTGCATGTCGACCTGCACGGCCAGAACCGTATCGATCCGGCCCTCGGCCACGTCCGTCTTCAAGGTCTCGAAATCGTATTTGGCGCTCATCAGAAGCTGTCCCTGTTCCCTTTCGGCCGCTCGGGGGCCGTTTTGTCTTTATTGATTTGTCGAAGGCGCTCCGGCCAGCGATAGCCGGAGCGCAGGTGTCTGCAGGCCCGGTCAGGATTCGCCGACAGCGTGTTCAGCGGCGGCAATTTCCGCCTGGCGCTTGGCCACTTCCTCGCCGATCGGCGGGCCCTTGAAGCGTTTGTTTTCAAACGCCAGCCAGACGATGCCCGTCAGGATCAGGAAGCCGACCGTGATATAGGCGGCATACTGGTTCGGCGGCTGCACGCCGATGACGAAGATCACGACCATCGCGATCACCGCGAGCACCGCGACCAGCTTGTACAAACCGGCCCCCATGTTCCACGGTCCCATCGCCGGCCACTTCTTCGTGCCGATGGCAAAGATGCCGAGCGCGATCGGGATGGCGAAGGAGAGGAACAGGAAGATGACCGTGCACGACACGACGATCGTGTAGGCCGTCGAACCGGCAATCTCGACCAGCGAAGCGCCCCATACGAAGAGAACGGACAGTGCGCTGCCGACCCAGATTGCGGTCGATGGCGTACGGAACTTTCGGCTGACACTTGCAAGTGCCTTCGACATCGGCAGGCCGCCATCACGCGAGAACGCATAGATCATGCGCGACACGGATGTCACGGTCGCAAGACCGCACAGGAACTGCGAAATGAAGATCGCGACATAGAGAATGTTCTTCACGACCGGGTTTGCAACGCTGTCCATGGTCCAGAAGAAGACGTTCCAGCCCTGCTTGGCCGCATCATCCATGTTCGGGATGGCGAGCAGGAAGGCGATGAGCATGATGTAGCCGAAGAAGGCGGACCACCAGACCGATGAAACCATGCCGCGCGGCACGGATTCGGCCGCCTTGACGGTTTCCTCCGAGGTATGAGCAGAGGCGTCATAGCCGGTGATCGTGTAGATCGGCAGCAGCAGGCCGAGCGCGAAGATGTACCAGATGCTGTCGCTCTTCGGCCAGACGGCAGAAGCGTCCGGCTGGCCTGAATAGTTGGTGAAGGTCCACAACCGGCTGAAATCCCAATGCGCCGCGCCGAAGAAGCAGACCAGCGTCAGTGCGATTGCGGTGATGAAAATCAAATAGCCCGACATGTCTGTGAGCTTCGCCGTCAGCTTGATGCCGAAATGGTTGATCAGCGCCTGAACCGCTGTGATCAGCGCCACGAAGATGATCTGGTTGGCAAAGCCGGCCGAGGTCGTCGCATCGACATTGATGCCGAGCCACGGTCCGATGGAGCCTGAGAAGAAGCCCCAGGTGCCGGCGTTGATGGCGCCCAGAACCGTGACGAGACCGAGCAGGTTGAACCAAGCCGTCACCCAGCCGGTGAAGCGGTTACCGAGGATGGAACCCCAGTGATAGAGGCCGCCGGCCGTCGGATAGGCCGAAGAAATCTGCGCCATGGCGAGCGCGAAGACTGCAGAAATCGCGCAGCCAAGCGGCCAGCCGAGACCGATCGCCGCCCCGCCCGCTCCGGCTGTTGCCTGCGCGAGCGAGTTGATGCCGCCCGACAGGATGCAGATGATCGAGAAGGAAATGGCGAAGTTCGAAAACGAACTCATCCGCCGTTCCAGTTCCTGGGCATAGCCCATCGAATGCAGGATCGCGAGATCCTGTTTCTTGTCTGAGTCTGAATAGTTACTCATCGCTTCAGTTCCCCTGTTTGCGCCGTACCGACGCCAATGTCGTCCAGTTCAGTTTTTGTGGCTTCTGACATTCACGAAGGTCTTGTTATTGTTGTCCTGTTGGCCGATCGCCTGCGCGATCAGCTCCGCCAGGTATCCGGCCATGACCCCTTGGCCGGCTTCATCCGCGATGAGGTCATTCCTGACCTCGATCATGACATTGGGAATTCCGCGGGAAATTCCGTGAAGGATGAGACTGTGCGTCACGCCATCGGCCGGACCGTAAGGCTCGTTTCGACGCACGTCATGGCGACGATCTCCAGCCGTCGCAGCGAGTATTCCGTCGGCAAACCGGGTATCGGCATCGTGCAGGATGCCGACTTCCACGGTACGCGGCTTGCCGAAATAGACAGGCGTGAAACTGTGAACAGTGATCACCGAAGTTGCAAGCCCGCCGCAGGTCCGCTGATCGATCAGCGCCGAGACGGCCGAATGAAACGGCCGGTAGAGTGCCTGCGTCCGGGCAAGCCGCTCGGCCCCATCGACAGCCTCATTTGCGGGAACCGAGTAAATCTCGCTCTTCATCGGCATAGAAGCCGGAGACTCGGGCGGGCGATTGCAGTCGTAGACAAGGCGGGAAAACTTCTGGAAGACGAGCGGGCTGTCGAAACGGGCGGAAAGCAGCCGCGCAACCGCAAGCGCACCCGGATCCCAGGCGATATGCGAATTCCGCGCTTCATCGCTGAGACCCATGTCGCCCATGGCGCGCGGAAGGGTGGAAGACGCGTGTTCGCACACGATCACGAAGGGCCCCAGACCCCTCTCTCGCTCGATACCGACCGGATCGCCCTCATCCGGAGAAAGAACGCATTCCCACTTGCGCATCATCAAATCCCAGAACCCCAATTCTGAAAAATGTTCTTCAAAAAAAGATCGATGTCAATTCGCTTCTGAAATTATCTTTTCAAAAAAATGCGCGTTGACTCGGGCTGGGTTACTGCGGATAGAATTGTGACAATGTCGGCGACAGACCGACCGAAGGCGTTCATCAAGGTCCAGACCGAGGTTGCGCCAACGAAGATGAAAAGAAAACGGTGGGGACCGGCACGCATTCGATTGCGGCACGCTTCGCCAGAGGGTGAACTGATCTGTGACCGGAAACTTGAAAACAGTTTCGGACATCATCGGCGCGAGCTATGACACGCTCACGCGGGCCGAGAGGCAATTGGCGGAAACGCTTCTCGACAACTATCCCGTCTCCGGCCTCGTTTCGATCACGGCGCTGGCGGAGAACGCGCGGGTGTCGACACCCACCGTCGTGCGCATGGTCCAGAAGCTCGGCTTCTCCGGCTTTCCAGATTTCCAGTCGCGCCTGCACCAGGAACTGGAAGAAACCATTTCCAACCCGATTTCCAAACATGATCGCTGGGCGGCCGACGCACCGGGCACGCATATTCTGAACCGCTTCGCCGATGCGGTCGTCGCCAACATGCGCGACAGCCTCGCCCACATGTCAATCCCGGATTTCGACCGGGCGGCGTCCGAACTGTCGAACCGGAAGAAGCCCGTTTATCTCGCCGGCGGCCGCATCACGCATGCGCTCGCGGACTATTTCTTCACGCATCTGCAGGTCATTCGCTCCGGCGTAACGCTCATTTCGACCAATCGCAGCACATGGCCGCAATACGTGCTCAACATGCGGCCGGGCAACATCCTCGTGCTCTTCGACATCCGCCGCTACGAGCAGGAAATGGAAACGATGGCGAAGATCGCTGCCGAGCGCGGCATCTTCATCATCCTCTTCACCGACACCTGGGGCTCGCCCATCGTCAAGCATGCCAAGGTCGTTTTCCGCCTCAACATCGAAGTGCCCTCCGCCTGGGACTCCTCCGTCATGACCCTGGTGCTCGTGGAGGCCCTGATCGAGGCGGTGCAGAGCGCCAACTGGGATTCGACGCGCGAACGCATGAGCGATCTGGAAGAGCTTTTCGACACCACCAGCCTGTTCAGGAGACCTATCAGACGAGAAAAGCGGGGGAAGCAGCAGACCTGATCGAAGCGCAGGCTTTCAGCCTGTCACACAAACGTTATGCATAACCAATATTCGACCGACAACCGTGCGGGCAGACCGCCGGCATCCAAGAGGAGAAGAACATGATCGAGACGTCTCTCAAAGTCCTGTCGCTGACGACGGCGATTGCCATTGCAGCGTCTGGCGTCGCCCAGGCCGGCGCCATGGAAGATCTCGTTGCCGCAGCCAAGAAGGAAGGCACGCTGACCACGATCGCGCTTCCGCATGACTGGTGCAATTACGGCGGCGCCATCGAAGGCTTCAAGAAGAAGTACGGCATTGCCGTCAACGAACTGAACCCGGATGCCGGTTCAGGCGACGAAATCGAAGCCATCAAGGCCAACAAGGGCAATACCGGCCCGCAGGCTCCGGACGTCATCGACGTCGGTCTCTCCTTCGGCCCGCAGGCCAAGAAGGACGGCCTGATCCAGCCGTACAAGGTCTCCACCTGGGGTGAAATCCCGGACAACGCCAAGGATGCCGAAGGCTACTGGTACGGCGATTATTACGGCGTCATGTCGCTGCTGGTGAACAAGGACCTCGTGAAGAACATTCCGAAGGACTGGGCCGACCTGCAGAAGCCGGAATATGCCAACATGGTTGCCCTTGCCGGTGACCCGCGTCAGGCAAACCAGGCCATTTCCGGCGTCTTCGCCGCTGGCCTTTCCGCTTCGAACGGCGACGTTGCCAAGGCTGGCGACGCCGGTCTCGAGTTCTTCAAGGGCCTGAACGCCGCCGGCAACTTCGTTCCGGTTATCGGCAAGGCCGCTCCGTTCGCTCAAGGGACCACGCCGATCATCGCCGCATGGGACTATAACGCCATGAGCTGGGGCGAAAGCCTCAAGGGCAACCCGCCCTACCAGGTCGTCGTTCCGGCTTCGGGCGTCGTCGCCGGTGTTTACGTCCAGGCGATCTCCGCTTTCGCCCCGCACCCGAACGCTGCCAAGCTCTGGATGGAATATCTCTATTCGGACGAAGGCCAGATCGAATGGCTGAAGGGCTTCTGCCACCCGATCCGCTTCAACGCCATGGCAAAGGCCGGCAAGATCCCGGCCGAACTTCTGGCCAAGCTGCCGCCGGCTGAAGCCTATGCCAAGGCCGTCTTCCCGACGCTCGAAGAACAGGCTGCCTACAAGAAGACGATCACCGAAGGCTGGGACAAGGTCGTCGGCGCCAACGTCAAGTAAGGCCCGAACCTGAAAAATACGGCTTCCCCGGGCAACCGGGGGAGCCGATCAAAAAGGCCCGATAAGGGGCCAAGATAAAAGCCGGGGACCGCATGGCAGCAACGCAACCTCTCCTCAACAGGCGATTGATCACCGATTGGCTGGGCATCGCGCCCTTTGCCATCTTTGCGATCATGTTCCTGATCGCGCCCACCGTTTATCTGGTGAGCGGCGCGTTCCTCGATCCGAACGGCAATCTGACGCTGCGGAACCTCATCGACCTGTTCCAGCCGAACATCCTTGCTGCCTACGTCATTTCCATCAAGATTTCTGCGGCCTCCGCCTTGGGCGGCGCGATCATCGGCTTTGCGATCGCCGCCGCGATCTCGCTGGGTAGTCTGCCCTCCTGGGTTCGCTCCGCCATGCTCACCTTCTGCGGCGTGGCCTCCAACTTCGCCGGCGTTCCCCTCGCCTTTGCGTTTCTCGCCACGCTCGGCCGTCTCGGCCTCGTCACCATCATCCTGCGCGACGTCTTCGGCTTCAATCTCTACGCCACCGGCTTCAACCTCCTCAGCTTCCTCGGGCTGACGCTGACCTATATGTATTTCCAGATCCCGCTCATGGTGCTGATCATCACGCCGGCGCTCGACGGTCTGAAGCGCGAATGGTCGGAAGCGGCCAGCATTCTGGGCGCGAGCCCCTGGCAATACTGGCGAATGGTGGTCATCCCGATCCTGTGGCCGAGCGTTTTCGGCACGCTGCTGCTGCTCTTTGCGAACGCCTTCGGCGCGGTTGCAACGGCCGTGGCGCTCACCGGCTCCTCGCTGAACATCGTCCCCATCGTGCTCTTCGCACAGATCCGCGGTGACGTGCTGCACAATCCCAACCTCGGCTATGCGGTCGCCTTCGGCATGGTGGTCATCACCGGCATTTCCAACTTCATCTATATCTGGCTGCGCATGCGCGCCGAAAGGTGGCAGAAATGACGGCCAAAAAATTCTGGTCCTGGCTCGCCGTCTTCGTCGCCGTGGTCTATTTCATCCTGCCGTTGGCCGCGACGTTCGAGTTTTCGTTGCGCATGCGGCGCGGCACCTATTCCTTCGACGCCTACCGCTCGGTCTTTTCCGACGAGCGCTTCGCCTCGACCTTCAGCTACTCGGTGGTCATGGCGCTGATCACCATCGCCATCGGCGCGTTGTTGATCGTGCCGACGGCCTATTGGGTGCGGCTGCGCATGCCCTATCTCAGGCCCGTTGTGGAATTCGTCACGCTGCTGCCGCTTGTCGTGCCGGCCATCGTCATCATCTTCGGCTACCTGCGCCTCTACAATTCGTCGTCCTGGCTGCCGCTGACCAATACGGATACGGGCGCCAACGCGCTTCTGATCTTCGGCTTCATGACAATGTCGCTGCCCTACATGTACCGCGCGGTCGATACCGCGATGCGGACGATCGACGTCGCGGTCCTGACCGAAGCGGCGGAAAGTCTTGGGGCGAGCTGGCCGACCATCCTTTTCAAGTGCATCTTTCCCAATGTGCTGACAGGCGTGCTGTCCGGCGCGTTCATCACCTTCGCGATTGCCGTCGGCGAGTATACGATGCCGTCGCTTCTCAACCGGCCCGCCTTCGGCCCCTACCTCGCGCTGATCGGTGCGAACCGGGCCTATGAGCCGCCGGCGCTCGCCATGATCGCCTTTGCCATGACCTGGATTTCGATCATTCTCATCAATATCACCACCCGCCTGCAAAAAGGCGCCGCTGGCGCGCGTTGAGGTCCAAATGTCCTATCTCGAACTCTCCCACGTCCAGAAGTCCTTCGGCATCGTCAAGGTGGTCCACGATTTCAACATGTCGATCGAGGAAGGCGAATTCGTCTCCTTCCTCGGACCGTCGGGCTGCGGCAAGACGACCGTTCTGCGCATGATCGCCGGCTTTGAAAGCGTGACCGGCGGCACGATCACCATTGGCGGCATCAACCAGAACGGCCTCAAGCCCAACAAGCGCAATATCGGCATGGTGTTCCAGGCCTACGCCCTCTTCCCCAACATGACGGTGGCTGAAAACGTCGCTTTCGGCCTCAAGGTCGCCGGTGCCTCCAAGGCGGAGATCGAAGATCGTGTGAAGGAAATGCTCGCCCTGATCAGTCTGGGTCATCTCGCCGACCGCTACCCCTATCAGATGTCGGGCGGCCAGCAGCAGCGCGTGGCGCTGGCCCGCGCTCTGGCCAACAAGCCCAAGGTTCTCCTCCTTGACGAGCCGCTCTCCGCGCTTGACGCCAAGATCCGCGTGTCGCTGCGCGAGGAAATCCGCGCGATCCAGCGCAAGCTCGGCATCACCACCATCTTCGTGACGCACGACCAGGAAGAGGCGCTCTCCATTTCAGACCGCATTGTCGTCATGAATGCCGGGATCGCCGACCAGATCGGCACGCCCTCGGACATCTACAACCGGCCCTCGACCCGCTTCGTCGCGGGCTTCGTCGGCACGCTGAACATTCTGGAAGCCAAGGTCGAAAACCGCGCCGCCGGCACCGTCCGCCTCGGCAGCCGCAGTGTGAACATCCCGCCGTCGCATCTGAACGGCTCGGGCGACGGCGCAGCCATCACCGTGGCGCTGCGCCCGGAGGCACTGTCGCTCTCCAGGTCGCCCTCTAGCGACGTGGCGCTCGATGGTCGCGTGACCAGCGTCAACTTTCTCGGCTCGGTCATCCGCACCCGCATGGATGTGGAAGGCCAGCAGATCTCGTTCGACATGTTCAACAATCCGGGCCTGCAGCCGCCACAGATCGGCGAGATGGCAACGGCGCATTTCAAGGCGTCCGACGTCCTCGTCATTCCGAACTGACAGATTTTGAAATCAGTCTGAGATGACGCCCGCCGCGAGGCGGGCGTTCGCCGTTCAGGCTTTTGCTATGCGCCGGTCGCACCGGCATGTTGCACCGCTTCTGCCGCGAGCGGTGCCACGGGGATGGTAATGCCCGCCGCCTGAAAAGCCGTTTTCACCTGTTTCACAACATCGCGGCTGGTCGCCCAATAGTCGCCCGCCGTCGTCCAGTAGCGCAGCGTCACGACGACGGCACCATCCGTCAAATCCGCGACAAAGGTTTCCGGCGCCGGCGCCTTCAGGACGCGGGCGTCTTCGGCGACAAGCGACAGAAGCGCGGCACTGACGCTGTCGATATCCTCCTCATAGCCGACCTTCATGTTAAGTTCGAAGCGCCGCGTCGGCAATCGGCTGAAATTGGTGATCGGCACATTCCAGAGCAGCGAATTCGGCGTCATGCGATAGAGACCATCCGCCGTTTCCAGTTCCGTCGTGAAAATCCCGATGAAGCGCACCGTCCCGGAAATCGAACTGGTCTCGATGGCATCGCCAACCCGAAACGGCCGGAGCACCAGCAGCATGATGCCGGCAGCAATATTCTGCAGCGTGCCCTGCAGCGCAAGACCGATCGCCAGCCCGACAGCACCCAGCGCCGCCACGATGGACGTCGTCTGTACCCCGAACTGCCCGAGCACCATGACAATGACGATGGCGAGCAGCGCATAGCGCAGGAAGTTGGAGACGAAGCCTGCAACCGTCGCATCCAGCCCCCGCACCTGCCCCAGCGCCACCTGACTCCAGCGAGCAAGGAAACGCGTCAGCAACCAGCCGACAATGAGAATGAGGAGTGCGCCAACTACCGAGAAGGCATATTGCACCGCAAGGGCTTCGAGCTGGGCATAGCCCAGCTTGCTGTAGTCGAACGCGTCCTGGAGCCTGCTATCCATATTTGCGGGGTCTCATCTGATAATCTCAATCGATGATAATACGCAAATTTTGGCGAAAGGTTCCAGCGGCCGCGGACGCAATATTAGAACTTGTAGCTCAGACGCGCAGTGACCGAGTGAAACTGCACGTTATTGGAGCCGTTGAAGGCAGACACGGGCACGCCAGCCCGCATCTGCTGCTGGGAGCCCACATCGAATTTTGCGAAATTGTATTCCCCGCCGACAACCCAGTTGTCCGTCAGTGCAAAATCCAGCCCCGCCCCGACGAGGAACCCGCCGACACGGCTGGAAGATTGACCGACGACAACCCCGTCAGCAATCCGCGTGTTGGTGTAGTTGAGTTCTGAATTGGCGTAGCCCAGCTTGACGTAGGGGAGCGCCCGGTCGACGGCATAACCCAAACGACCGGCTATATACCACATGCCATTGAGCCTGGTTTCGCGGATTCGGGGTATGCCGTTCAGGTTGGTCTGGCGGGAATCGC
This sequence comes from Limnomicrobium aquaticum, assembly GCF_040545545.1. Lineage (NCBI taxonomy): Bacteria > Pseudomonadati > Pseudomonadota > Alphaproteobacteria > Hyphomicrobiales > Rhizobiaceae > Limnomicrobium > Limnomicrobium aquaticum. The sequence continues at coordinate 367,790 of NZ_JBEPMB010000001.1, read as the reverse complement.
GCGCGTTGAAGAAATCGTATCCTCCCTCTGCGCCAATAACGAATGCATCGATCTGCTGCTGCGCACCGATATGCAGCCCGCCGAGGAAACTCGAGCCGTTTGTTGAAAACCGCTCATTGTTGGTAGCGGGTCCACCGACACCTGCGGTCTCTGTGTGGACATAGGAGGTCGGATTCCACGCGCCGCCCAACGAACCTCCGACAAAAATGCCTGACCAGTTCGCAGAGGACGACGGTGTGGCATCGCCAGCGATCGCAGGTTGGCATGCCAATAGAGCTACAAAACCCGCAACGGACATTTTCGGCAAAGCATTAAACTTCATGGTCGTGACCCCATCCTCAGCAACAATGACTCTGAGTTGTACACAACCGAAACATCGCGTCAAGCAATTCGAACTGACGGCGCGTCGATATTCCGCGCTATCGAATTCGCCTCACCCCTCACCCGTCAGATCGCGGCGCGCCTTATCCAGCTCTTCTGCGTAACGGCGCAGCAGATGCTGCTCGGTCAGCAGACCCATGACCTTCTTGCTCGACAGGCTGTCGACCACCGCGAGCTCTTCGGCATAGGCGATCTGGAACGTCTGAGCAGCCTCTCGCGCGTTCATGAACGGCATGAGCATCGTGTCGCGGTTGCGTGCAAGATCGGCGACGGTCGTCTTGCCTGACTGGTCGATCTCCGGCGCATAGGCATCCGCCACGATCACCATGCCGGCATAGCCACCATTCGCATCGACAGCGATCACGCGCTGGCTGGCACCGAGCGGAAACTGCTTGCGGAAATCGGATAGCGACAGGGTTTGCGGCGCGGTCTTCACATCCGGACGCATCATTCGCCCGACCGTCAGGTTGCGCATCCAGCCGACGTCGTGGGCGCTGCGGATGGTCTCGCCGCGCAGATGCAGACGCCAGGTCGAGAACGAATAGCCGAACGTCTCGCGCACCACGACCGCCGAGACGATGGAGGCAACCAGCACCGCCCCCGTAATCCCGAGATCGCGCGTCGTCTCCAGAACCAGAAAGGACATGGTGAGCGGCCCGCCGACGACTCCCACAGCCAGCGATGCCATGCCGACCAGCGAGGCATAGAGCGGGGAGAAACCATGGATCAAGCCGAGCTCGCCCAGCGCCAGCGCCACCGATTTGCCGAGGATCGCGCCGAGATAGAGGGAGGCGAAGAACAGGCCGCCGCGGAAACCGGAGCCGAGCGAAACGGCTGAAGCGAGAAGTTTGAGCGCAAACAGGACGGCCAGGAACTGCCACGTCGCAGCCCCGACAAGATCGAGATGCAGCGCTCCATGCCCGGACGAGAGCACATGCGGCGAAATCAGGCCCAAAAGCCCGACAATGCCGCCGCCCACGACTGGACGAAGCCAGACCGGGCAGCGCGAAATGCGAAACAGGTTCTCGGTCGCCGTCACCAGCTGCATGACGGTGACGGCCGCCAGCGCCCCGAGAATACCGAGAAACAGATAAGGCGCGAGTGCCGCCGCACTCATCGCCTGCGTCAATCCGATTTCGATGGGGTTCTGTTCCGCCCCCAGCCAGCTCGCCGTCAGGCTGGCAGCCAGCGATGCCGTCATGACCGGCGCGACGGCGGCCACCGTATAGGTTCCGATGATCAGTTCGAACCCGTAGAACGCCCCTGTCAGCGGCGCGCCGAAGGCCGCCGAGATGGCACCGGCGGAAGCACAACCCACCAGCGTGCGGATTTCCGCCCGGCGCAAGCCCAGCCGTCCGGCGACATGCGAGACCAGACCTGAACTCGCCTGCGTATAGCCGGCCTCCAGCCCGACAGAAGCGCCATAGCTGCTCGACACCATGGTCTGCAGCGAAACCATAAGACTTTCACGCACCGACATGCGCCCGCCATGCAGCGCATTGGCCTCGATCGGGTCAACCGGCGGACGGGTGAAAAGCCGCTTCGACAACGCCGCCAGAACCGCCATGATGACCCCGCCCGCGACCGGAACGAGAGCAAACCACGGTGAGGCCAGCGCATCCTGTCCGCTCAGCCGCTCATTCAGGGGAATCTGGAAAAGAATGCTGTGCGCATGGTTCGTGATCCAGCTCATGGCGGTCACCACCGCGCCCGCAAAGACACCGGCGAGCGCCGCGAGGCCCAGAAGCCAGATTTCGCGAAACCGGACGAGCTTCTCCCGGAGGTTCAAAACATGGCCGGATGCTGTCTGAGAGGGCACTGACACCGGAGGCTCCTCGGCATGCGTCTTCCTGCGCGCCCCCTATAAACGCCCCTTCCCGGTGAGGCAACGCCTGAAACAATATTTCCCTCCACAGGGACAGTCACACAGGCTTCGTTCCAACAATCATGCGCTTGCCGGAACAACCGCTTCGCCGGCAGATGCGTAAGAGAATGAGTTTTGCGTTCGGACAATTCCAAATTGACTATGTCTATTTCTTTTATAGACTTTAACCATCAACCCGATGGAGGTAGGAATGGTTCTCAAATCTTTCAAAGCTGGACTTGTTGTCCTTTCGCTTGCTCTTGCCGCAGGCCCCGTGCTGCCGGCTTTTGCAGGACAGGAAATCCTGAACGTTTCCTACGACCCGACGCGCGAGTTCTACAAGCAGTATAACGCGCTCTTCGCCAAGCACTGGAAGGCGACCGGCGGCGAGGACATCAAGATCAACCAGTCGCATGGCGGCTCGGGCAAGCAGGCCCGTTCGGTCATCGATGGTCTCGAGGCCGATGTCGTGACGCTGGCGATCGAAGCCGATATCGACGCGATCGCCGAAAAGACGAAGAAAATCCCCGCCGACTGGAAGACGCTTCTGCCGGCCAACAGCTCGCCCTACACATCCACCATCGTCTTCCTCGTCCGCAAGGGCAATCCGAAGGGCATCAAGGACTGGAACGACCTGATCAAGGACGGCGTTCAGGTCATCACGCCGAACCCGAAGACGTCCGGCGGTGCACGCTGGAACTTCCTGGCTGCCTGGGCCTGGGCCAAGAAGACCTATGGCGGCGATGACGCCAAGATCCGCGACTACATCACCAAGCTCTTCCAGCATGTTCCGGTTCTCGACACCGGCGCGCGCGGCGCGACCCAGACCTTCGCAGAACGCGGCCTCGGCGACGTCCTGATCGCCTGGGAAAATGAAGCCTATCTCGCCGGCGACGAGCTCGGCGCCGACAAGTTCGAGATCATCTCGCCTTCCATCTCGGTCAAGGCTGAACCGCCGGTCGCACTCGTCAAGGGCAATGCAGACGCCCACGGCACGACCAAGGTTGCCCAGGCCTACCTCGAGTATCTATACTCGCCCGAAGCCCAGAAGCTGATCGCCAAGAACTACTATCGTCCGAACGACCCGTCCAAGGCAGACCCGGCTGATGTCGCCCGCTTTGCCAAGATCGACCTCGCGACGATTGAAGATTTCGGCGGCTGGAAGAAGGCACAACCCGAGTTCTTCGGCGACGGCGGCGTCTTCGATCAGCTCTACAAGCCGGCGAAGTGATCCTGATACATGGCATCGACGCAATCCTCCCAAGGATGGCAGTGGAAGCACCCGAGCGTCATTCCAGGATTTGGAATGGCGCTCGGCCTTTCGTTGACCATGCTGACCCTGATTGTCCTCATCCCGCTCGCAGCGCTCGCGCTTCGGGCGGCAGCGCTTGGTCCGTCCGGGCTTTACGAACTGGTTCTGGATCCGCGTGTCTTCGCGGCCCTCAAGATCAGTTTCCTCACAGCTCTCGCAGCAGCCATCGCCAACGCGGTGTTCGGAACGCTGACGGCCTGGGTGCTGGTGCGCTATGACTTCTACGGCCGCCGGATCTTCGATGCACTGATCGACCTGCCGTTCGCCATGCCGACGGCTGTTGCCGGCATTGCGCTGACGGCAGTCTATTCGCCCAAGGGCCTCATCGGCCAATGGCTTGCCCCGCTCGGCATCCAGGTGGCCTACACACCGCTCGGCATCATCGTCGCGCTGATCGCCGTGGGCTTTCCATTTGTCGTGCGCACGGTGCAGCCGGTGCTCGAAGAGATCAGCCGCGAAACGGAGGAAGTTTCCGCGACGCTGGGGGCAAACCGTTTTCAGACGATCTTTTTCGTCGTGCTGCCGCCGCTCATCCCGGCGATCCTCACCGGCTTTGCGCTGGCGCTGGCCCGCGGTGTGGGCGAATACGGCTCGGTCATCTTCATTGCCGGCAACCTGCCGTTCAAGTCGGAGATCGCGCCGCTCCTCATCGTCATCAAGCTGGAAGAGTTCAATTATGCCGGCGCAACGGCCATTGCCGCCGTGATGCTGGCCATCTCCTTCCTGATGCTTTTCCTGATCAACGGCATCCAGAGCTGGAGCCAGAAGAGGTTCGGTCATGGCTGAGAAAAAAACCGTACCGCATCGCGGCCGCAACGCCATCAGCGAGCCGGCCATCGTCCGGTGGCTGCTGATCGGCATCTGCGCGCTCTTTCTCGCCCTGTTTATCCTGCTGCCGCTCGGCACAGTCATCGGACGCGTCTTCGCGGCCGGCTGGGGCAGTTTTGCGGAGACGCTCTCCGACAGCGACACCCAATCGGCGATCCGGCTCACCCTTTCGGTCGCGGCGCTCGCCGTCCCCTTCAATCTTGTCTTCGGCATTGCGACCGCCTGGGCCATTGCCAAGTTCGAGTTCAAGGGCAAGACCTTCCTGACCACCCTGATCGACCTGCCTTTCTCGGTGTCACCGGTCATCTCGGGTCTCGTCTACGTGCTACTCTTCGGTGCGGACACGATCCTCGGCCCGCAGCTTAAGGCGATGGGCTTCCCCGTGATCTTCGCCTTCCCCGGCATTTTCCTCGCCACCGTCTTCGTGACCTTCCCCTTCATCGCGCGCGAGCTCATCCCGCTGATGCAGGCGCAAGGTACGGCAGACGAAGAAGCGGCGATCTCGCTCGGCGCGTCCGGCTGGCAGACTTTCATCCGGGTGACACTGCCCAACATCAAGTGGGCGCTGCTTTATGGCGTCTTGCTCTGCAACGCCCGCGCCATGGGTGAATTCGGCGCCGTCTCGGTCGTGTCAGGCCATGTGCGGGGCAAGACCTTGACCATGCCGCTCCAGATCGAGGCCTTGTATAACGACTATGCAACCGATGGCGCCTTTGCCGTCGCCTCGCTGCTGGCGGCCCTTGCCCTCGTCACCCTTATCCTGCGCACGCTGCTCGAATTGAAGTTCGGCGCAGAGGTCGGCAACGGCCAGCATAAATAGGAATACATTGATGGATATCCGCATCGACAAAATCCGCAAGGAATTCGGCGACTTCCCGGCCCTGCACGATGTTTCGCTGAACATCCGCTCCGGCGAGCTGATCGCGCTGCTCGGCCCCTCGGGCTCCGGCAAGACGACGCTGCTGCGCCTCGTCGCGGGCCTCGAATTCCCAAGCCAGGGCCGCATCCTTTTCGGCGAGGAGGATGCCTCGTGGAAGAGCGTGCAGGAGCGCAATGTCGGCTTTGTCTTCCAGCATTATGCGCTCTTCAAGCACATGACCGTGTTCGACAACGTCGCATTCGGCCTGCGCGTGCGCGGCTCGGAGAACCGTCCGCCCAAGGCCGAAATCCGCCGCCGTGTCGAAGAGCTGATCGACATGGTTCAGCTTTCCGGCATGGAGAGCCGTTATCCCGGCCAGCTCTCCGGCGGTCAGCGCCAGCGCGTGGCGCTCGCCCGCGCCATGGCCATTGAACCCCGCGTGCTGTTGCTCGACGAACCCTTCGGCGCACTGGATGCCAAGGTCCGCAAGGACCTGCGCAAATGGCTGCGCGAATTCCACGACCGCACCGGCCACACGACCCTCTTCGTCACCCACGACCAGGAAGAAGCGCTGGAACTGGCTGACCGCGTTGTCGTGATGAGCCAGGGCAAGATCGAACAGGTCGGCTCGGCGGACGATATCTACGACCGTCCGCAATCCGCCTTCGTCTTCTCCTTCGTCGGCGACAGCGCGAAGCTGCCGGTGACGGTTGCCAATGGCGATGTCAGTTTCAAGGGTGCGCCGACGGGGCTTCGGACATCGACCCCCAATGGCGAGAAGCACATCTTCTTCCGCCCGCGCGATATCGTCCTGCAGGACGACGGCCCGGCCTTCGAAGGCCGCATCCTGTCCATGCGCCGCCTTGCCGGCGCGCGTATTGCCGAAATCGATGCGGGTCTAGGTGAAGGAGCAGAACGGGTCGAGATCGAGCTGCCGCTTGGCGTGCCGGCGGAACAGGGAAGCCTGATCCGCTTCCTGCCGCATCGCTACGCGATCTTTTGAGACTATGGTTTGGGATATATAGCCGGGGCAACCCCGGCTTCAGCGCCCGCGAGGAGGCCAGCCCTCGTCAGGACGCGTCCAGCAGATGCTCGAAACCCGATCCTTCGCGCTCGACCATCTCGCGCATGTCCGAGAGTGACTTGCTGTCGAGCACCGAGGCGATCGCCTCGCGCACTTCCAGCATCGTCAAGCGGACGGGACAAACCGTCTCGTCCACGCAATCCTGGCAGCGGTGATAGGCCGTGCGGCTGGCACAGGCAATCGGCGCAAGCGGCCCGTCGAGAACGCGGAGCGCCTGGCCCACCATGATCTCGTCGGCCGGGCGGGACAGGCAGTAGCCGCCCGAACGCCCCTTCTTGGCATAGACGAAACCGCCGTTGCGCAGGTCCGCCAGAATGGCGTCGAGAAACTTCTTCGACATGCCATGCGCGGTCGCAATCTCGCTCGACTGAATGACCTCGCCCGCCGGCAGACCCGCCAAATGGAACAGGGCTTTCAGCCCATACTTACCCTTCATCGACAACATTGCCGGATTTTTCCTGTCATGCGCATGTCAACGGCGGCCCGGATGCAGGTCTCGGCACCAGTCTGTCTCGCCATCGATTTGAGGGATTTCAGCGACTTAATGCGGAATTGTCTACGGGCCTGAGTATTTTCATCTCTACGCCACCGATCCTAAATGTCAACACCACCGGAAATATGACCGTCGCGACGCTTAATGAATAAAGTTAGCAGGCGCCGGGTCCGCCGACCGCCCCTGCTCCGCACCAGCCGGTGCGCCGGCAAGCGTTCCGATGGGCCGGAAGCTGGCTGTTGCTGTCGCGGTGGGTCTATCCTGCCCACGGCCAGAGAACCGGGCGAAAGACTTACATTTGCGCCCATCGGTTGCACATTAACTTCACTGCAAACTCGCCGCCCTCCTCCATGGACTTTACATCACTGTATCCCTATGTTCTGCCGGGCCGATCGTCGTTATAAGGCTGGCCATAGAAAACAAGAAAACAGGAAACATTCTCGGATGGAACTGGAAAAGGCGCCGCGATCCGAACCGGTGGAAGTGCAGCACTGGCTGGGTTCGCCGAAGCCTCCGGGCACGGCGATCGTGGCCCCGGTGTCGATTGCGCGCTGGCTTCTCGTCCTGGTCATCGGGCTTGGGGTCTATTTCTTTTACGGTTTCATCGTTCCGGTCCTCGGCGCACTGGTCATAAGCTTCGCAAGCTGGCCCCTGTTCCAGATGCTGAAGGCCCGCGTGAAAGGTAACCGCACGGTAGCCGCGAGCCTCTCTGTCCTGCTGATCCTCATATTCGTGATCGTCCCGGTCTTCTTGGCCTCAAGTTATGCGCTCAGGGAGATAGGACGGTGGCTGCGCTGGACCGTGGAAGCAAACAGGACCGGCGCCAGGACGCCAGGCTGGGTCGCCAACCTGCCGTTCGTCGGAGATTGGGCCAATGAAGAATGGACCCGCCTTTTTGCTCATCCCGGCGGCATTGGCGAACTGATCCAGATCGTCACCGGCAGCAATATCGGCGCCATTTATCATCTGGTCTTTTCGGCAGGCGCCGGTGTTTTCAACTTCCTGCTGACACTGCTTTTCATGATGATCGTTCTGTTCTGCGTCTATCGCGACGGATCAAGTCTTGCTGCGCAGATTGACAAGCTCGGTGAGAGGATATTGCCGCGACGCTGGGAGCGGTTCTCCCGCATCGTTCCCGAAACCGTCAGCGCGACAGTCACCGGCATGACCCTCATTGCCGTCGGCGAAGGGATCGTGCTCGGGCTGGCCTATTGGGTGGCGGGCGCCCCCTCGCCCATCACGCTGGGCGTTCTGACCGGCATCATGGCCTTGGTTCCCGGCGGCGCGCCGCTGTCCTTCACCCTGGTCTCTCTCTACCTCCTGGGGACAGGATCTCCCATCGCCGCCTTGTCGCTGTTCGTCTGGGGAACGACCGAGCTTTTCATCGTCGACAAGACACTGCGCCCGAGAGTTGTAGGCGGCCCGATCAAGCTGCCCTTCCTCCCCACATTTTTCGGACTGATCGGAGGCGTGAAGACCATGGGCCTGCTCGGCCTCTTCATCGGCCCGGTTCTGATGGCTCTTCTGGTCGCCATTTGGCGCGAATGGCTACGCGAAGTGGACACGCAGGAAGCAAACAATCGATAGGAAAACTGGTGGGCCCGGAGGGACTCGAACCCCCAACCAAGCGGTTATGAGCCGCCGGCTCTAACCATTGAGCTACAGGCCCTCGCCGGCACGTTGACGGCGATGCGGCAGACAATGGCGATCTGCAGCGCCGTCCCGATTAAACGAATTCGCATCGCGCGGCAAGCGCCCGCCGTATTTGTCACACATTCACTGGACACATCTTCTGCCCGGAGCATTTTGCGCCCATAGGGTGCCATCTACGATGCCCCGCGCGCACTAGCGCCCTCTTCAGGGGCGCATTAACTGGAGAACCGGAATGTCTTACACACGCACGCTCACGACCTCGTTCGCCCTGCTCGCTCTTCTCTCCACGGCAGCCATCAGCCAGGCTGCAGACGAGACCGGACGCATCACGGTGACCGGTGAAGGCTCCGTCTCCGCAGCCCCGGATATGGCTATCGTCAATTTCGGCGTCCTGAAAACGGCACCCACAGCGCGTCAGGCCCTTGATGACGCCAACAAGGCCCTTGCTGACACGATCGCGAACCTCAAGTCGAAGGGCATCGAGGCGCGCGATCTGCAGACGTCAGGCTTCTCGGTCTCCCCGCAGTTCGATTATTCAGGCAAGAACGGCACGCCGCCAAAGCTCACGGGTTACCAGGTTTCCAACATGCTCACGATCCGCGTGCGCGATATCAGCGCGCTCGGAAAGGTTCTGGATGATGCCGTCACGAACGGCATCAATTCAGGCGGGTCGCTAAGCTTTGCCAACAGCAAGCAGAAGGAGCTGGTCGCGGAAGCCCGCAAGGCGGCTGTCGCCGATGCCATCACCAAGGCCAGTGCGCTGACCGAGGCGGCCGGCGTCTCGACGGGCAATATCCTTTCAATCTCGGAGGATTCGCCGGTCGCGCGTCCGCCGGTGCCGATGGTGCGTATGGCCATGGCGAAAGAGGCAACAGACAGCGTGCCGGTCGAGGCGGGAGAGAGCGAATATCACGCCAACGTGACGGTCACGTTCGCGATCAACCAGAACAAGCCCTGAGCATGACGGCCGGTGGTCTCCAGGAGGCTACCGCCCCAGAAAAAAGACCGCCGCGTCCTTGAGCGGAAGCGGCGGCCAGAACCCGCGGAGCGGGAAGGGATTACTTTACAACGCGTCCCTTACAAGGGCGGGCAGCCCGGCACGTTTGCGAATTGGACTTGCCGTGTGCGGCGCCCCACCTCACCCTCGACAATCACACGACGGGGTGTAACGCGAACGACTTCCGGATCCTCCAGACCCATGCGCCAGGCGCGACGCGTGGCTTCGCGCTCGCTGCAGCCATAGCCCGGTGGCGGCGGTGGCGGGCGACGGTAGACATCGGGCTGGTCATAGAACCGTCCCGGAGGCGGCGGCGGACGGCGATATTCGGGCCCCGTGTCGAAACCGAAATAAATGCCGTCAGCCAGCGCTACGACAGGCGCAATCGAGACGCCACCCAAACCGACCATGCCCGCAAGCAATGCCCGTGTCAGAACCTGTTTCATCTTTCTTCTCCGTAAGAAGTCTCTGCCGGCCGTCGCCTGCGCATGTCTTCGAATATCTGGATAAATACCCCCACCCGGATGAATGTTCCCCGAATCGACAATTCAGGCTTCATTCATCTTCGTGAAACTTTAGCAGATACGAGGGGCTTTAGGATATTTTTGAGGCGGCAATCGGGGTGAGAAAGACATTGCACTGCAAAAAAGCGACGCTATGATTCATGGGCAAACCTTGGGATGGGACATGTCGACTGCAGAACTGATTGATCAGATCATGGCTGAAGAAGCCAAGTTTGTTTTCCGGGCCTTCAGCGAGGCCGAAGCGCTGGAAATCGGCATGGCGCTTGTCGCAACGGCCAGAGTGGAAGGCGCTCCGGTTGTCATCGACATCCGAACGTCCGACAGAACGCTGTTCCACGCAGCCCTGCCCGGCTCGGCGCCCGACAACGACGAATGGGCCCGGCGCAAGTCAAACACCACACTGCGTTATCACAAGTCGTCGCTCGCCATCGGCGAGGCGATGCGTCAGAAAGGCCGCGTCCCCGGCCCTGAAATCGGCATCGACCAGATGAACTTTTCCCATCATGGAGGGAGCTTTCCCGTCCGTGTCGCCGGCACGGGCGTGGTGGCCGCCATTACCGTATCGGGCCTTGCCCAGACGGAAGATCACGGAATGATCGTGAAGGTTCTGAAGGATTATCTGAAAGGCTGAACGTCGTGCGTGTCCTGATCCGAATAGGTCTTCTCTCACTCTTCGCCCTCTCCCACATCCAGACAGCCTCCGCCGCATCGGAGCCAACGCCACCGCCGGAAAACCAGGTCAAGCCTTCGTTCGACTGTGAGACGGCAACGCGCGCCGTGGAAACCATGGTCTGCGAAGATCGTGAACTGGCAGAGCTCGACGTGAAGCTGGCCGGCGTATTCGAAAACGCCCTTAAGAAGATTGCGGCGATGCCCAACACAGCGCCGCAGATACGACACATGAAGGCCTATCAGTTGCGCTGGTCGCGCGAACGCAATGAGTGCGCCAAGAGCAAGGATGCACGCGATTGTACGCTGGAAAGCTACCGCTATCGCATCGCCGATCTGCAGGCGCGCTTCTTTCTGGCCAGCAGCAAGTCTCCCGCCGTCTACCTGTGCCGCAACAATCCGAAGAGCGAGCTGATCGTCACCTTCGTGGAAAGCGACCCGGCAACCGTCCGGCTGGACCGCGGGGGCAAGACGGCCATTACCTTTCGGGACGATGGCGGCGATGGCAAGCGTTTCAACAATCCTCAAGGCGTGAGCTTCGAGACCGAAGGTGACATGGCGCTCGTCACCTGGCCGCAGGGGAGCGAATATGAGTGCGTGCTGCGCAAATAGCCAGTGGCACTGGCGCTCAGCGAGCCGCCTTCGGCGCTGCACCTAGCCGGGTCAACACCTCCGGCGGGATGCCCATCTCGCGGATGATCAAACGATGGTCTCTCAGACCGCAAAGCTCGCGCTGCACGAAATACGCCCAGACCGCCTCGCCGGCCTCGGCAAGCGCAGCCTCGCGAGCCTCCGGCAATGCGATTGCCAGCGCCGCCAACGCCTTTTCCACCTTTCGCCCCTGATATCCGAGAGACGAGGCACTCTCCGACAAGGCCTCGGCTTCGAAATTGGACAGCGCGCCATCGAATTGCCCGGCTCGGGAAAGACGCGCCAGATCGCGCGGCATGCGAAGCGACATCAGTCTTCTCCTATTCAGGTTCCCCTCAGTTTTCCGGGAATTTCCGCGCCTTCCATTCCGATTGAGGCACGCGATCGCCGACCTTGAATGCGAAGGAAACAACCTTCAGCCCGCCGTCGTCAACCTCACAACGGAAACTGACATTGTACCAGTCCCCCGGCGTTCGAAACGCGGCCTCTGGAACATCCAGCACATTGCCGAAGCGAAGCCGGTAGGCCGGCAGCATCATCGGATTGTAGCGCGGCGTCGCATGGCGCAACTGTTCGCGCAGTTCCGTCGCGCAGAGCTGGCCGACGCGTGCCTCGCGCGGTATGTCGCCCATTGCAGCAACGGCGGCCTGCCCGCCAACGGCAGCCTCCGAGTAGAGCTTGCGCGCTTTTTTCAGCTCCGGCGCGTCGGCGGGCTTGGGCGTCGCCGCCTTTTCCTCAACCGGCTTGCCAGTAGCGGCTGCCGAGGCAGCTTCCTGCTGTTCGAGCGTCTTCAGGATATCCGGAACGCCGGGTAGATCGTCCTTCGGCGGTTCCTTGGAGGCCTCCTCCGTCACCGCCTTCGGCTCCTCGGCCTGCGGCGCATCAGGCTTTTTGTCAGCCAGATCGTCGGGAGCGTCTTTTTCACCATCGGCCGCACTGCCGTCCTGCTGGGCCGGCCCCTGATCCTTTTGGCCGAACTCGAAAACCGGCCGGAGTGTCGGGATCGGCACATTGGCCGGTTGCTCCGTCTTCGCCTGTTCCTGCGGGGGCGGCGGAGGCTGTGGCGGAGCAGGCTGCTGCTCGGCCTGCTTCTCCTCCGGCGGCTTCGGTGCATCCTTCTCCTGGACTATATCCACCTTCACCGCCTCATCCTTTGGCGGTTCGGGCTTCGGTTCCGGCCATTTCAGGAGAAGCGCGGCGGCAATCGCGGCATGCAGAACGACAGACGTGATATACGCCCACCCATTTCCCCGCTTCGGCACGTTCTGCACATCTTCCATTGTGCCTATGTAGGGTGGATTCGCGGCGGGATCGAGAGGGGAAAGATGGGATGCCCCAAATAGCGAAACTGGACTGGTGGAAACCAGGAATGGGTAGTATCATATATAACCAGAATTCTGGTCACGGAGGCTAGCATGACGAAAGTAAGCCTTGCTGAGGCGAAGGCCCACCTCAGCGAGCTCGTTAATAAGGCAGAAGCCGGCGAAATCGTTGAAATTATGCGGCATGGAAAGCCGGCCGCTCGATTGGTCCCGGTAGATGCGCTTGAGCCTGTCGACATCGAATGGCTGCGCACAGTCATCGAGAAGCTTCCCGAAACGAAGTCGGACACAATGGATATTCTCCGCGCGGACGAGCGTTATTAGCAGATGACCTATGTTGACACATCAGTCTTCATCAGAGCCCTCACACAGGAGGCAGGCTGGGAAGCGATTTTGCAGTGGCTACATGTTCAGCCGGGCGGATCTTTGGTCATAAGTCCTTGGACACTCACGGAGTTCTCCTCGGGGCTCGCCCTGAAAATAAGAACGGCCCAACTTCAAGCCTCACAAGCAGCTGAAGTGCAAGCAACGTTCAACCGGTTGACAACAAGATCGCTTCGTTTGTTGCCCATTGGTGCAACCCACTTTTCGACGGCCGCGCGGTTTGTTGAGCATTACACGCTGGGCCTGCGATCCGGCGACGCACTGCATCTCGCCATCGCATTTCACGCGGGAGAGCCGTTGGCGACATTGGATACAAGATTGGCGAAAGCCTGTCAGGCACTCGGCGTTGTCGTCGAGATCCCATAAAAAAACCGGCGAAGTCGCCCTCGCCGGTTCGGTATTTCCATCAAACCCAAGTCTGATCAGCTATCCAGGAACGAGCGCAGCTTGCGCGAGCGGCTCGGGTGCTTCAGCTTGCGCAGCGCCTTGGCCTCGATCTGGCGGATACGTTCGCGGGTGACCGAGAACTGCTGGCCGACTTCTTCCAGCGTATGGTCGGTGTTCATGCCGATGCCGAAGCGCATGCGCAGCACGCGCTCTTCACGCGGCGTCAGCGAGGCGAGAACACGGGTCGTCGTCTCGCGCAGGTTCGCCTGGATGGCGGCGTCGATCGGCAGAAGCGCGTTCTTGTCTTCGATGAAGTCGCCGAGATGGCTGTCTTCTTCATCGCCGACCGGCGTTTCGAGCGAGATCGGTTCCTTGGCGATCTTCAGGACCTTGCGCACCTTTTCGAGCGGCATGGCCAGCTTTTCGGCCAGTTCTTCCGGCGTCGGCTCGCGGCCGATTTCGTGCAGCATCTGGCGCGAGGTGCGAACGATCTTGTTGATCGTTTCGATCATGTGCACCGGAATGCGGATCGTGCGAGCCTGGTCGGCGATCGAACGGGTGATCGCCTGACGGATCCACCATGTCGCATAGGTGGAGAACTTGTAGCCGCGGCGATACTCGAACTTGTCAACCGCCTTCATCAGGCCGATATTGCCTTCCTGAATAAGATCAAGGAACTGCAGGCCGCGGTTCGTGTACTTCTTGGCAATCGAGATCACGAGACGAAGGTTGGCTTCCACCATTTCCTTCTTCGCGATGCGCGCTTCGCGCTCACCCTTCTGCACCATATGAACGATGCGGCGGAATTCCGTCACCGAAATGCCGGTTTCCGTCGCGAGGTTCTGGATCTCTGAACGCAAGTCCCGGATCGCGTTGTTTTCCTCGCGGGCGAATTCCTTCCAGCCCTTGGAGGCAAGGTTGGCGATCGACTTCATCCAGTTCGGATCAAGTTCTGCGCCGTGATAATGCTCCAGGAAGCTGTCGCGCTTCACGCCGTAGGATTCCGCCAGACGCAGCAGCTTGCCTTCGTTCTGAACGAGACGCTTGTTGATGTCATAGAGCTGCTCGACGAGAGCATCGATACGGTTCTGGTTAAGCGACAGCGACTTAACGGCCGCGATCAGCTCGTCCTTCAGTTCCTTGTAGCGGCGCTCCTGAGCGGTGGACAGAGAAGCGGTCGCAGAAAGGCGAGCCTCCACCTGCTGGTCCTGCAGCTTGCGCAGCTTCTTGTAGGTCTCGGCAATGACGTCCAGCGTCTGCATGACCTGCGGACGAAGCTCTGCTTCCATGGCAGCGAGAGACAGGTTGGACTCGTCTTCGTCCTCTTCCTCTTCTTCAGGTGCCAGACCTTCGCCGCCGACATTGGTGATGTCGTCGTCGTTTGCAGCAGAACGCGCGCGCTTGGCCTTGTCCTTCTCTTCGGCAGCCTTGCGGTCGGCCTCGATCTTCTCGGGGCTCTGGAACTGGGGTGCCGCCTTGGCTTCCGGACCGGAATAGGTCGTTTCAAGGTCGATGATTTCGCGCAGCAGCGTTGCGCCATCGTTCAGTTCGTCGCGCCAGATGATGATGGCCTGGAAGGTCAGCGGGCTCTCGCAAAGCCCCTGGATCATCGTTTCGCGGCCGGCCTCGATGCGCTTGGCAATCGCGATTTCGCCTTCGCGCGACAGAAGTTCGACCGAGCCCATCTCGCGCAGATACATGCGCACCGGGTCATCCGTGCGGTCTGTCGGCTCTTTCTTCTTGGCGGTGGCGAGCGCTGTGCTGGCGGACGAAGCCACCAAGCCGCCTTCGCTTTCGTCGTCATCATCAGCCGCAGCGGCGCCGGCATTCTCGTCAACTTCTTCGTCTTCGACGACGTTGATGCCCATGTCGGAGAGCATAGCGAGAATGTCTTCGATCTGCTCCGAAGAGACTTCCTCGGACGGCAGAACGGAATTCAGCTCGTCCATCGTGACATAGCCGCGCTTCTTGGCGACCTTGATCATCTTCTTGACGGCGTCATCCGAAAGATCGAGAAGCGGACCATCTGTTGCGCCTTCGCGTTCAGATTCGGCTTCTTCGTTCTCTTTGGCTTTCGTTACCATGTATCCGTCGCTTTCCTGTCACGTCTCAATTCGCCAAGCCGGACGAGAGGCGGACGCAACAGCTCTTGAAAGCGTCGCGTCTCCCCCGTATGTGTCTTGAGCTAGCGGAAGACCATTAAATCCTGATTAACCAAGAAAGCCCTCTTCTCGCAGCAGCCGGTTCGGCGCGTGCGCAAGATGCGGGCATTCAAGCTGATTGACCAATACCACCATTTCCGATCCCGAAGGTGATTCCCACAATTCTCCGGGCAGTCAAGCATTTTGCCGCAAAAATCTGAAAAAACACCAAAAGCGGTAAAATCCAGACCTTTCGGGGCAGTCTCCCCTATTTGGGAAGTGTGTGGAAAATTTCAAGTCGCGGGAAATTCCGCGAATCATTTCAACCGGCGACTGCCGGTCCCTTGATGCGGCCCGAGAGCACGCCGAAGCCATCGATGATGGCCTCCTGGTTCTCCAGCCTGGCCGCTTCCGTCTGAACTTCGCGCAACGCCTGCATGAGCGCTTCGATGTTGCGATCGTCGTCCCTTTCGATGGCATCGGCGATCTCGCGCTCCAGTTCTCCGATCTGCTGGCGCAGGACCCGAGTGCGCTGATGCAGCGCCAGAACCTGCAGGAAGGCCTCGCGCGCATCTTCGGACGCAGCCTGTTCTGTCGCAGTCCATAGCCGCGCATTGCGCACCTGCTGGTCGAGAAGCTTGAGCAGTGTCGAAAAGCCTTGCGCCTCCAGGCTTACAATCAGGGTCTCGCGGCTGAACTTCTGCGACCCCGCCATGGCGGCCTCGGACAAAACGGCCGAACGCAGCTTCTGGATATCGCGATTCTCGAATTCCAGATCGGCGATATGGTCATATTCATCGATCAGGATCTGCGGGTGGTTGATGATGGTCAGCGCCAGCACGGCCTCGCGCAGCGTCGGCACGTCCTGATGCCCACGCACCATGCCTGAACGCGCCAGGCTATCTGAAATCCCGCCGGTGCGGCTATTGGCCTGTGAGCCGCGCTGCCCGCCGCCCCGCTGGAAGTTGCCGCCGCCGTTTCGTCCGCCGCCTGAGCGCCAGTTGCCGCCATCGCGCTGCTGCGGCTGGAAGAAGGCGTTCAGCTTCTCGCGCATCGCCTGCTGGTAATGCCGGCGCACGGTCTCGTCCGCGATCACGTTAGTGATCTGCTTCAAGCGGGCTTCGAGTTCCGCCCGCTTTTCCGGCGTCGCGAAACTGCCGGACTGGGATTCCCGCGTCCAGATCATTTCGGCGAGTGGTTTCGCCTGTGCCATGACGCGATCGAAGGGTGCGCGCCCGTCATGCTTGACGAGATCGTCCGGGTCCTTGCCGTCGGGCAAAAGCGCGAAGGAGACCGACTTGCCCGGCCCAATCATCGGCAACGCCAGATCGGCGGCCCGATAGGCCGCGCGCAGACCCGCGCCATCGCCGTCGAAGCACAGGACAGGCTCGGAGGTCATCTTCCAAAGCAGCCCAAGCTGGTTTTCGGTCAGCGCGGTGCCCAGCGGCGCAACCGCATTCTCGATACCGGCCTGATGGAGCGCGATCACGTCCATGTAGCCCTCGACCGCAATCACGGTCGAAGCACCATTGGCGCCTTGCATCGCCTTGCGAGCACGCGAGAAGTTGTAAAGCACATCGCCCTTGTGAAAGAGTTCCGTGTCATTCGAGTTCAGATATTTCGCCATCGCATCCGGCGACATGGCGCGGCCGCCAAAGGCGATCACCCGCTCCCTGGAACTCAGGATCGGGAACATGATGCGGTCGCGGAAGCGATCATACGAGACCGGAATATCCGGTCCATGCACAACCAGCCCGCAGGCCTCGATCTGCTCCTTCGGAATACCCTTCCCCGCCAGATGCTCTTTCAGCGCATTGCGGCTCTCCGGCGCGTAACCCAGCCGAAACGTCTCGATGGTCCGCCCCGTCAGCCCGCGATCACGAAGATAAGCCCGCGCCTTGGCACCATTGGCGCTCTGCAGCTGATCCTGGAAGAAGGCGGTCGCCAGTTCCATGACATCCATGAGCGTCGTCCGCTGCTCGTCGCGCCGCGCCGCTTCCGCATCCGGCT
Organism: Limnomicrobium aquaticum; assembly: GCF_040545545.1. Classification (NCBI taxonomy): domain Bacteria; kingdom Pseudomonadati; phylum Pseudomonadota; class Alphaproteobacteria; order Hyphomicrobiales; family Rhizobiaceae; genus Limnomicrobium; species Limnomicrobium aquaticum. Next base: position 350,231 of record NZ_JBEPMB010000001.1, on the reverse strand, counting down.
GCGGCATCGGCACGCCGGCAAGCCCCGCGATCTGCTCGACCGCCTCCGGGAAACTGATGCCTTCCAAGTCCGTCAGAAAGCGGAAATGATCGCCCGTCACCCCGCAGCCGAAACAATGATAGCGGCCCTTGCGATCCTCGCAGTGGAAGCTCGGCGTCTTCTCGCCATGGAACGGGCAGCAGCCCCAATAGTCGCCCCGCGCCGCATTCGTCTTCTTGCGATCCCACGCAACGCGACGCCCGATCACCGCCGAAATCGGCACGCGATCGCGTATCTCGTCGAGAAAGCCCTGGGAAAAGCGCATGGAAACCTCTGGGTACAGTCTGTTGGGTATAGAGAGGATCGCAGGTGAACACCAGCACCGGACGGGAGGTTGCTAGGGTCATGCCCATGATCCACAGGCTTGACTGTAAAGGCATTTGTATATACAAATTTGCCACGGCCCAGGTTTTCTATCTTTCATCGCTCTTATGACTTCCTGAATTGGGCCACCACTGAACCTCGATGGCCTTGTCGGGTCTGACGAAGACGAGAGCGGTAAAAGATGAAGTTCGTTTCAATTCAGTTCGCTCGCTTCGAGTAGGACGAAAACAAGCGACAGCAGCTTTGGAACAACCGCATCTTGAGAAGTCGTCCGACAAGAATGGAGAAGCCCGAACATTGGCTATTTGTCCGGAGACACACCGCTTGATTGCAGTCGTTTACACGATGCGGGGCGAGGTTTGCCGGATCATCTCAGCCAGAGCGGCACGTAAAAATGAGCAAGAGCAGTATCGTCAGCTACACCGCGGATGAAATCCGCGCCAAGATCGCCAGCGGTGGAGATCGAACCGATTGGGCCCGCGTCGACGCCATGACCGATGAGGATATCGAGCGCGCGATGCGCGACGATCCCGATTGGGCGGAATTCATCGATATCGACTGGTCGGACGCAGAGTGGGTCATCCCCGTCACGAAGAAATCGATCTCGATCCGGCTCGATGAAGACGTCATCGATTTTTTCAAGGCGAGCGGCAAGGGCTATCAGACGCGCATCAACGCCGTGCTCCGCCATTATATGAAGGAACAGGGGAGCAAGCGGGGGTGAGACCGATCGTGAACAATGCCTACGTCATTGTTCATCATTCAAGAACGATTCATCCATTCGACACGATCTATGCGAAGACCTGGGTGTGGCGCATATAGTCTCCATCGAAACCGCAGGATCACCCCCATGACCTCCTCCCTTGATATCACCCGCCGTGCCGCCCTCCACGTACTTGGCGCCACGCCGATCCTTCTTGGCGCAGCCGCTCCCTCCCTTGCCGCACCGTTGAAGCCCTCCTTTGCGGTCACCACGCCGATCCATATCAACTCGGTGACGTTGCGCGTTCGCGACATGATGGTGATGACGGCCTTCTATGGCCAGGTTCTCGGCCTTGCGGTTCTCTCTGCGGATACAGAGCGCACGGTGCTGGGCGCCGATGGCGTGCCGCTTGTGACGCTGCTCAACAAGCCAAATGACTCGCCGGACGATCCATCCACGGCCGGCCTCTACCACACCGCCTTTCTGATGCCGGACCGCAAGGAACTTGGCCGCTGGCTGATCACGGCCTATGTCAATGGCGTCCCCTTCACCGGCTTTGCCGACCACTCGGTTTCCGAGGCGCTCTATCTGGACGACCCGGAAGGAAACGGCGTCGAAGTCTATGCAGACCGTCCGCACGAAGGCTGGACATGGAAGGCCGATGGCCAGGTCAAGATGGGAACGGACGAACTCAACGTCGACGATCTCGTTTCCGGCCTGCCGCGCGACGGTAAGCTGCCCTACACCGCGCCGGCCGGGTTCCGCATCGGTCATGTCCACATGCGGGTCGGCGACACAGCGCAGGCACGCGACTTCTACGTCAAGGCAACCGGTCTCGACATGACGGCACTGATTGCGAACGAAAGCGCTGCCTTCTTCTCGAACGGTCGCTATCATCACCATGTCGGCTCCAATGTCTGGCAGTCGCGCGGTGCCGGCAAGCGGCCCGAGAACATGTCAGGCCTCGAAACCGCGGCCTTTACCGTCGCGCCCGACCTGATGGAAGGCTTGCGGACACGGCTGAAGACCCACGGAACCGACATGAAAGAGGACGGCAGCGCATTGGTTGCGCTCGATCCTTGGAATACACCGATACGGTTCATACCGGGCACGTGAGAACACTTGACTCGAAACTGGTTTCGCTCAGCGAAAACCGCTTGCGGCGGAACGGGAGCGGTGGGATAAAGTCCCGTTGAATCAAAGTCCAAACGGAGAACTCCGCTTGATACGCCTTGCCCTGATTGCCGCCGCTGCACTGTTGACAGGTTTTCACGCTCAGGCCGAGGACGTGAAGTTCGCGCCGACTGACGCAAAGAAGCCCTATCTCATGGACGCCCTCAAGGATAAAACGATCCGCGCGCCCATCGTCGCGCTGATCACACGCGAAGAGCTGCCCCATTGGGCCAAGGGCATCATCAAGAACCGTAACTATACCGCGCAGCCGGTGATGACCACCATCTCACCGCTGCCGGGCGCCGACGTATACAATGCGTGCGAAGCCCACAATTGCGGCGACAATCGCATCTCGATCCTTGTGACGCCACATCGCAACCATGCCTACGCTCTGCTCAAGGAGGGCAAGGCGCTGCGCTTCATCGGCAACCCGAAGCCGCAGCAGCAGGCGATCCTCAGCGCCGCGATGGCAAAGTAAGCCCGCGGCGCAGCCGCTTTCCGTCGGGGAATGGCCAAGGCCGCCTCCCCGACGAGATAACGCACAAAACTTACTTCAAAAGCTCCTTCAGGATAGCAGAGGCCTTGCCGAAATCCATCTGGCCGGGATAGCGCTCCTTCAGAAGTGCCACGCACTTGCCCATGTCGCGCAGGCCCGCAGCACCCGTCTCTGCAATCACACCGGCGCAGATTTCGCGCACCTTCTCGTCCGACAACTGTTCGGGCATGAAACTGCGGATAATCTCCATTTCCTCGCGCTCCTGATCGGCAAGATCGGCGCGGCCGTTTTCCGCATAGATCTTCGTCGATTCCTCGCGCTGCTTGATCATCTTTGCGAGCACCTGCAGGATATCCTCGTCGCTGATCTGCTCGTGACCCGGCGCGCGCATGGCAATGTCGCGATCCTTGATCGCGGCCATGATGAGGCGAACAGTGGCAAGCCGCCGCGTGTCCTTGGCCTTCATGGCATCCTTCATGGCTTGTGAGAGCGTATCACGCATCGAATTCTTCCTCGTAATTCGCCGTTAAATGAGAGATTTTCGCCCAGGCACAGGGCCAGGCGGTGGCTCTTTCAATCCCGGCATTTTGCGGATTTCAGTGCGCCGTACTTAAGCGCTCACATGCCGCCAATCAAACAAAATGAATAATCGATTGAAAAGATTGCTCTTTTAAAACGGGGAATCATCCCGCCAAAGGTTGACCCCAAGGGATGCCCACACTATTTTCCCGGCCTTAGCACGAAACAGGACGGAAGATGCATCCGCGGCGCAGGCAACTGCGAGCCGCGCCTTTGCCGCGAACCCCGTCAAGCCGCTGGAGACAAGCCATGGCCACCGCCCCTTGGACGATTGAAAAGCCCACCGCCCTTCTGGTTCTTGCCGATGGAACGGTCATCGAAGGCAAGGGCATCGGCGCCACCGGCCATGTTCAGGCCGAGGTCGTCTTCAACACGGCGCTCACGGGTTATGAGGAAATCCTCACAGACCCCTCCTATCTCGGCCAGATCGTCACCTTCACCTTTCCCCATATCGGTAATGTCGGAACGAACGAGGAAGACATCGAAGACCTGACGCCCGCAGCCCGCAAGGGCGCCGTCGGCGTCATCTTCAAGGCTGACATCACCGACCCGTCGAGCTACCGCGCCGTCAAGCATCTCGACCAGTGGCTGAAGGCCCGCGGCGTCATCGGCCTCTGCGGCGTCGACACGCGCGCGCTGACCGCCTGGATCCGCGAGAACGGCGCGCCGAATGCCGTCATCGCGCATGACCCGTCGGGTACGTTCGACGTCGAAGCGCTGAAGAAGGATGCCAAGGCCTGGAGCGGTCTGCTCGACCTCGATCTCGCCATCGAAGCCACCTCCGGCCAGTCCTCGCGCTGGAACGAACGTCCGTGGGTCTGGAACGAAGGTACGAGCGCGCTAGGCGAGAATGACGCGCGCTACCACATCGTCGCCGTCGACTATGGCGTGAAGCGCAACATCCTGCGCCTCTTCGCCGGCCTCGACTGCCGCGTCACCATCGTTCCTGCCAAGACGTCTGCAGAAGACATCCTCGCCCTGAACCCGGATGGCATCTTCCTGTCAAACGGCCCGGGCGACCCGGCCGCAACGGGCGAATACTCTGTACCCGTCATCCGCAAGCTGATCGACAGCGGCCTGCCGCTCTTCGGCATCTGCCTCGGCCACCAGATGCTCGCCCTGGCGCTCGGCGCTCAGACCGAGAAGATGCATCAGGGCCATCACGGCGCGAACCACCCGGTCAAGGACTACACGACCGGCAAGGTGGAAATCGTCTCGATGAACCACGGCTTCGCAGTTGCCTCGAAGTCGCTGCCGGAAGGCGTTGAGGAGACTCACGTTTCCCTGTTCGACGGGACCAATTGCGGCATCCGCGTTGTCGGCAAACCGGTCTTCTCGGTGCAGCACCACCCGGAAGCATCGCCCGGCCCGCAGGACAGCCACTATCTCTTCCGCCGTTTCATCAACCTTGTGCGCGAACGCAAGGGCGAGCCCGCGCTGGACGAACGCAGCGCCGCCTGACTTTTTGCCAAAGACATAAATTGTAGGGCCGTGCATCCATCGCGATGCACGGCCCTTTTCATTGAGACAGATAAAACGACGTTCCGTTCTCAGGGCCGTTCTCAGGCCAGCCGGTTGCGGCTCGCCAGATAATAGAAGCGGCCGATAAGAGCGACGGTTGCCGCACCCAATCCCAGCATGAAGCCGTACCAGATGCCGATCCCGCCATAGCCGAAGGGGAAAGCAAGCGCGTAGGCACTCGTAAACCCGATGCCCCAGTAGCTGATGATGGCGAGCACCATCGGCACGGTGGAATCCTTCAAGCCGCGCGCCAGCCCGGCACCGACTGCCTGCAATCCGTCGAAGAGCTGGAAGGCCCCTGCAACGATCAGGAACGGTCCGGCGGTTGCAATCAGATCCGCCGCATTCGCTGAAGCCGGATCGACGAAAAGCCGCGCAAGTGATTCTCTTTCCACGATAAAGAAGATGCAGCTCGCCAGCGCAAAGACGCCGGAGAGGAACAGCGCGGCTCCCCCTGCCCGCACGACATCGACCCGCTTGCCGGCACCCGCGGCGAGGCCGACGCGGACGGTTGCCGCCTGCGCGAGACCCAGCGGCACCATGAAAGCCATGGAGGTGAACTGCATGGCGATGCCGTGTGCGGCAAGCTCCACCGTTCCGATCCAGCCCATCATCAGCGAGGCGACGGTAAACAGGCTCACTTCGGCGAGCACCATGAGCCCGATGGGAATTCCCATCCGCACGACCTCGATGAGAGCCTGCCAGTCGGGCCGCCAGAACCGCGTGAACAACCCGTATGCTGCCAGCATCGGCACACGCTGGATGTAGAGGACCGCGGCGAGGAAACCGAACAGGTTGACGCCAGCCGCGACATAGGCCGCCGCCTGCATGCCAAGCGCCGGCGCACCGAAATGCCCCAGCACGAAGGCATAGGCGAAGACCGCGTTGAGTACCAGAACCGCCATGGTCACATAAAGGATGATCGACGCGCGCTTGAGCGCGCTCAGGAAGGAACGCAGCACCATGAACTGCAGTGCCGGAATGATGCCGAAACCCGCAATGTGCAGGTAAGACGAGGCGAACTCGGCCACATCCGGTTTCTGGCCGAGCGCCAGCAGGATCGATTTCGAGTAGACGAAGAGCGGCAGGCACAGCAGCGAGAAGGCAAGCGACGCCCACATTCCCATGCGGATCGCACGCCGGACACCACGCTCGTCGCGAACCGCCAGCGCATGCGTCGCGAGCGGGATGGCGGCAGTCGAAAAGCCGCTTCCCAGGATGAAGATCGTGAAGAAATACTGTGAGGCGATGACGATCGCCGCCAGCTCAGCCGTTCCAAGATGACTGATGATGAGCACATCCGTGGTGTTGATTGCCAGCTGCGCGATCTGAGCGCCGATCAGCGGAGCCCCGAGCAACGCCGTATCCGCCAGATGCCGGCTCCAGGAGCCGCCTGTTTTCAATGCCTGTTCCATATCGATTCTCTGGCGCTTTATCTCAGCCGCCGGTCAGGAAAGCGCCAAAAGCATCCCGGCAGTCTCAATTTGCGCGGGAACCTAGCCTAAAAAAGCGGCAAATGGCACCCCGGAAAAGCACCGTGTCGATGAAATTTCTTGATGGAGCGCGAAGGCGGTCGAATGGGACAGGCCCACTCGACCCGTTCTGCCATGCTCAGATCGCCCCGCTGAAAGTGTCGCAGGCAGAAATCTTGCCGGTGTCAAAGCCACGCTGGAACCATTTCATGCGCTGCGCCGATGTTCCATGCGTAAAGCTGTCGGGAACGACATAACCCCGGCCCTGCTTCTGCAATGCATCGTCGCCGATCTGATGCGCGGCATTGAGCGCCTCTTCCAGATCGCCCGATTGCAGGATGCCCTTCTGCTGGGTGAATTTGCCCCAGATGCCGGCAAAGCAGTCCGCCTGCAGCTCGACACGCACCGACATTGCATTGGCCTGCGTTTCGCTCATCTTGGCACGCGCCTGGTTGAACTTCGGCAGGATGCCGAGAAGGTTCTGGACGTGGTGGCCAACCTCGTGCGCGACGACATAGGCATCGGCGAAATCGCCGCCGGCCTTGAATTTCTGCTGCATCTCGCGGAAGAAATCCGTGTCGAGATAGACCTTGTGATCGGATGGGCAATAGAACGGGCCGACCGCAGAATTGGCCTCGCCGCAGGCCGAACTCCACTGCCCGCGATACATGACCAGTTTCGGCCGCTCATAGGTCTTGCCCATGGATTCGAAAATGCCGGTCCAGGTGTCTTCCGTATCGGCCAGCACCTGCGAGACGAATTTCTTCATCGCCTGGTCCTCGGCGCTATTGGCGCCGTTCGACTGTGACTGGCTGTAGCTAGAACCGACCTGTCCGCTCGGCGTGCCAGAGAGAATCTGCAGGAGATCGACCCCGAAGAAGAGCTTGGCAACGAAGTAGATCACCGCGAAGATGATGATCGTGCGGAAGGAAAAGCCGCCGAGCGGTATACCGCCGGGGATATTGAACCCTCCGCCGCGCCCGACAGGCCCAGCATCGGACTGGCCACGCACGTCCTCGATATTGTCGGATTCCCGGCGTCCGTTCAGATCCATTCTATGCCCCTCTCAACCGCTGTATCGTTCTCTAAAGCGTGCCGCGATCTTTGAGTTCCGCGCGAAATGCATCAGATCTTTATTTATCGCATGCCGCCTTTGCAAACCCTCCCACATCAGGAGACTGAGTTTTATTCGAATCCAGCAGCACAGCAAAGCGAATGCTGAGCAATCAACTGACCTTTTCCGATGCTCGCTGATAGGCAGGCCGCGTCTTGATCGCGTGCAGCCATGAATTGATCGAGCGATACTGCGACCCGAGCCCGGCCCGAGTGATGGCCGCCTCGACCGGAAAGCTCATGATGATATCGGCGGCGGAGAACTGCGAGCCCGCGAACCAGCCGTTTTCGGAAAGTTCGGCCTCCCAAAGATCGGCATTGTCCTTCAGTTGCGGATCGAGCATGCGTTGCATGACCCTACCGCTGATCGCTTTTGCAAATGGCTTCATGAAGAAGGGAACCTGCTTGGGGATCATCCCGAAGATCAGCTTCATGACCAGAAGCGGCATCGCGGAACCTTCGGCATAGTGCAGCCAGTAGGTATAGGCCAGGCGCTCCGGCGTCCCTCTGGCCGGCACGAGGCCCTTCGGATCATATTTTTCCAGGAGATATTCGAAGATCGCCCCGCTCTCGGCAATCACAAGGCCGTCGTCCTCCAGCACCGGCGACTTGCCGAGCGGATGCACCTTCTTCAATTCCGCCGGTGCGCGATAGTCGGGGCCGCGCTTGTAGAACCTGATCTCGTAATCGAGCCCAAGTTCCTCAAGCAGCCAGATGAGACGGTGGGCACGGGAATTGTTGAGGTAATGGACGATCAGCACATGTTTCTCCGTCAGGCATTTTCAATCGAGCGGGCATTTCGGCGCGGCACGGATCGGAACCGCGTCGCATACATCGTAAAGGCATATCCGAGCCCGACAACCACCGCCGCAGCGACGATCGCGTGCCGGACCTGTTCCGGCGTGGCACCGCCAGAACCGCCGAGGAAGATCGCGTTCATCATCCGGCCGGGCCAGAAGGTGAAGACGCCAGCCCCGAATATGCCGCCGATATAGGCACTGATCAGGGCGGATTTATGCGCCCGGACATTGCCGCGCCGAATCTGCCAGATCGCAACACCACAGGAGACGATTACGACAACTGAAAGGATATGGATCGGACTGAAATCGCCCCACACCCGGATCTGATGAATGAAGAAGGTCGAAATCGCCGTCAGCACCATCAGGATCATCCAGATCCGGCCGAGCAGCTTGTGCCGCGCTGTACCCTTTCGGGTCAAAAGCACCGTGGCACCGAGGAAAGCCGCCGGCACGACGGTCAGAACGTGAAACTGTACGGCAAAAGAAGCGTCAAGAAAGGGCTGCAGGTTCATTTGGCGGGCTCCGGGGGATTGCAACTGCCCCCTGCTTCGTCCAATTGTTTCCGCCGATCAAATCCGTCTACGCACGTTGAAGGGGCCCATACGTGAACGGTGGCAAATTGCAATCCGCGCTTCGCGAACTGCAGGAGTTTGCAGCCTCCAGAAATTTCTGGATCGTGCTTGCCGCCATCGTCGTGCTTTTCACGGTGATCGGGCCGTTCGGCACGGGCGAGCATATGGGCGTCCTCCCCCGCTTCGGTTTCTGGCTGGTCAATCTCTTCGTGAGCACATGGATCGCCATTTTGATCGTCGTGTTCGCGGAGCTTTATCTCGACCGTCTCATTGCGGCCCCCTTCCCGCGCATGTTCGCGGGCTCGCTTCTGGCCTGCCCGGTCATCGGCCTTACCACGATGTTCATCGTATACTCATGGCGCGGCCCCGAGCCGTCCTGGCCTACCTATCTTGAGAATACCGCCCAGGCATTCCCGATCTCGATCGTCTTCACCCTCATTTTCTGGGCGTCGATGCGGCACGAGAGGCAGATCAGGCTTGCAACGGAATCGAGCGCCCTGGACGCATCGCCAACAGTCACCGCGAAGGTGAAGGCCGCCGGGTCCGCCCCCGCGCAGGACCAGGCACCGGCAACCGAGCCGCCGCCGATGCTCGCGCGCCTGAAGCCGGAGAACCGCGCGCCGATCCTGCGTCTGTCGGCAGAGGACCACTATACGCTGACTGTGACCAGCCGTGGCAGGGAACTCATCCTGATCCGTTTCTCCGATGCCCTGTCGGAGATCGGCGACACCGTCGGCACCCAGATCCACCGCTCGCACTGGATCGCGCGCGCCGCCTTCGAGGCCCTTGTGACACGGGACGGCAAGCTGATGGCGCGGCTGAAGGACGGCACGGAGCTACCCGTCAGCCGCAGCTTTGCCGGCGAGGTCAAGGCCAAGGTCGCCAACTGGTCTGTCGATTGACCAGCGGCATCAGCCCGACTTTGGTCGGGCGATCCAGATACCCGCCAGGATGATCATACCGCCGGCAGCTTGCAGCAGCGAGACCGGTTCGTTGAGCAATATCCAGGCGATGATGGCGGCAGCAATCGCTTCCAGGAAAATCACCAGCGACGAGAACACCGTCGGCAGCCGCCCGAGCGCAATGGAAAGCAGCCCCTGCCCGCCGGCATGGCTCACAAAGGCAAGCGTCAGGAGGATGCCCCAGCCGTGACCGCTCTTGGGCAGGATATGCGGCTCCATGACATAGGCGACGACAAACAGAAGTGCCGCCGTGATCAGGCTCATCTCGAAGGTGACACGCGCCGCCCCGCTCTTCAGCCGCGCAGCACCGACACAGAGGAAATAGAGGCCGAAGAAGACACCTGTGACAATGCCCATCGCATCGCCCAGCGCGTGCGCCGGATTGAACGCAAGGCTTTCGGCCACCAGCGCCGCGCCGCCGACGAGGCAAAGTCCCAGTCCGACAAGCGTCATGCGGCTGACCCGCTGGCGCAGCAGCAGCCAGCCGAAGATTACCACCCAGAGCGGCGCCATGGTCGCAAAGAACGTACCATTGGCAATGCTCGTATGCATCACCGTCAGATGCCAGAAGAACAGATCGCCGGTAAAGGCCAGACCGGCAAGGATTGTCGCCAGCGGAAACCGCGCGCGCGGCGCATCAGACCGCTGGCGTTCCTCCTGCACCATCCAGAACCACAGGACCGGCAGGGCGAGAAACACACGCCAGAAGGCGCTGGCATAGGGCCCGACATCGGCAAGCCGGACCAGCGACGGCGAAATACTCATGGCAAGCGCCGCGGCAATCATCGCGACAAGGCCGAGCGCAAAACCTGCCGGTCGCGCCGACACGGTTGCAACGACGGGGGTTTCGGGCTTCGGAGAAGCGTCTGTGGTCATGAAGGCGAACTTTCGGGGGAATTGACTTCAGCCTTCTGACAGAATCGCGGCGTCAGGGAAACGTCTTTTTCAGCCGCGCAACAGGCCAAAGGCGACATCAGACCTCGGAAGACTTGGCCCGCTGTTCGAATTCATCGACGAACTTGAGATAAAGCCGCCCGAAATGCGCGATATCCTCTGCGCTCCAGTCGGCGACAATGGATTCGATGAGATCGCGCTTCACGCTTTGTGCCTCGCGGAAATAGGCCCGCGCCTTGTCGGTCAGTTCCACGACCGCGCGGCGGGCATCTGCCTGCGAAACCGAGCGAACGAGAAATTCGCCCTGTACGAGTTCGGAAATCAGCCGGCTGCTGCGGGATGGATCCACATGCATCATGTCGGCGACCGCTCCGACCGTGACTTCCCCGCCTTCGGAGATACGCCGAACAGCTTCGATGACGTCCAGGTGCGACAGCTCGAGCGTCGGCGCGGCCCGCTTCATCGCCATGCGCCCGATGATGCGACGGCCGATCATCAGGCGCATGCGAGACATGGCCTGGCCGATCAATGCGATATCGGCGTTCATTTCTGGCTTCGCCCGGTCAGGCGCTTGTTCCGCATGCGCGCTCATGGAAATTGCTGGTCCCCTGGATCTCGACAAGGCATAACAAATTTATGTGCACTTGTCACGCATATGAATTTGACATTTGTTTGCCATAAGCACATAAACGCCCAACTCATCTTCAGCTACTCTATCGAGATTGCTTTGTCATGCACAACCGTATCAAGCCGACAGAGGCAGAAGCCGCGGTCCATCACGACGCCCCCATGGAAATGGACCGCCGCAGGCGGCTGATCGCCTTCGCCTTTCTGCTGACCGGCGTGTTCATGGCAACGCTCGACAACCAGATCGTGGCGACCGCGCTACCGACCATAGTCGGTGAATTCGGCCAGCTGGAGCGCTTCGGCTGGGTTGGCTCCGCCTATCTGCTGGCCTCGAGCGCCGTCATGCCGCTTTATGGCAAGCTCGGCGATCTCTTCGGCCGCAAATATGTGATGATGGCTGCCGTCTTCATCTTCACGCTCGGCTCTGCCACCTGCGGCCTCGCCGTATCCATGGACACGCTGATCGCCGCGCGCGTGCTGCAGGCACTCGGCGGCGGCGGGATCATGGTCTCGATCTTCTCGATCAATGCCGACCTCTTCGAGCCGCGCGAACGCGCGAAGTACCAGAGCTATTCAAGCCTCATGCTGATGCTTTCAGGCGCGGTCGGACCGGCGCTCGGCGGCGTGATGAGCGATCTGTTCGGCTGGCGCTCGATCTTCCTCATCAACCTGCCGATCGGCATCATCGTGCTTCTCGGCATCGGCACGATGCTCCCTTACAAGCGCCCGCACCGCAAGCCGAAGATCGACTATCTCGGCGCAATCCTCATCGCGTCCGCCATAGCAAGCTTCGTCCTCTGGGCCGACAGTTCGGAACTCTTCGGCGGCCTGCTCGCCCCGCAGAGCCTCGCCATCCTAGGCATCGGCGCGCTCTGCATCGTCATCTGGATTCAGGTGGAAAAGCGCGTCGCCGAACCGGTCGTCCCGCTCAGCCTGTTCTCCAAATCGACCGTCAACCTTCTGCTGATCTACTCCATGGCGAGCGGCGCGATCGGCATCGGTCTCTCCACCTATTATGCGCTCTACCTGCAATCCGCCGTGGGACTGACACCCACCAATGCCGGGCTGTTCTTCATCCCCTTGACCGGCGGCATCGCCATAGGCTCGGTGACCTCGGGCCGGATCATGTCGCGCACCGGCCGCTACAAGATCTTCGCTGTGATTTCGGGTGTTTCCGCAGTGTTGGCGCTGACGGCCGTCGCCTTCCTGCCCCAATCCGCGCCGCTCTGGGCGATCGCACCGCTGCTGCTCATCAACGGCCTTGGCATCGGCGTCGCCCAGCAGGTCCCGGTTCTCGGCGTGCAGAACGCGGCCGACAAGCGCGACACGGGTGCTGCAACAGGCGTCGTCACGCTGACCCGCATGGGCGGCGCCTCCATCGGCATTTCGGTCTACGGCGCGATCCTTGCTGCCAGCGTTGCCCATCTCACCGTGCCGATCCCCGGCATCGACGATTTCGAGAAGTTGACGCCCAAGGATGTCTCCGGCCTACCGGAAGCGACACGGTTGGCAATTGCCGGAGTCTACAACAACGCCTTTCACCCGCTTTTCCTGACAGGCGCATGTATTGGCCTGGTTGCATTGATCTGCGCCATCAGCCTGAAGAACATACAGCTGCCGGTCAAAGGCGAAAATCACTGATATATAGCTAAATTATTGATTTATGAATATAAATTTCCAGTAGATTTTGAGAGGTCGCCAGGCTGACTTTTGCGGGAATGTCCAAAAACTAGCAGATTTTGGAAAGTTTGCGTTAATGCCGACCACCTAGGCTTGCATCAATCCGTGATGCAAACAACGTTGGGCGGGTCCCATGCCGCAGCTCCTCCTGGGGTTCACGACAATCTTTTGGATCTCGATCCTGTCGCTCCTGCCTTTCACGATCCTGAGCGTTGACACAAACGCCTGGACCGCCGCTCTTGCACCCGGAGCTATCTCCAGCGGCGTTCTTGCGGTCTATGCCAGGGCAAGGGGATTTGAGCGGCTGCGCGCGCCGGCCGAAATTCTCCTCTTTCACCTTCTGCTCTTGCTGCCCGTTGCCGCCTCCGCCTACATCGCGATGCAACTTCCCTTCGACCTGGCTGACGATCAGCTTGCGGCGATGGATGCAGCACTCGGGTTCGACTGGCCGAAGACAATCGCCTTCATTGACGGGAGACCCTGGCTTGCGGGCCTCCTCAACTACGCCTACACGGCCTTCACACCGCAGCTCATTCTTTCCCCCCTCCTTCTGGCACTCGGCAGAAACACGGCGAAGGCCTACAAGATGCTAATCTCCTATGGTGCGATCGTCCTGCTTGCGAGTGTGGTGGCGACCACCGTTCCAGCTGTCGGCACCTTCGCCACGACAGGATTGCAGCCGAAGAACATCAACATTCAATATGCCCTCGACTTTGTCGCCCCCCTGCACGCGCTGAAAAACGGCGGCATCTTTGCCTTTCGTCCCTTCGAGCTTGCCGGAATCATTTCGTTCCCGTCTGTCCACGCCGCCGTTGCGGTCCTTTGCGCATGGGCATGGTGGCACAACAGGCTGCTGCGCTATCCCGTCCTCGCTCTCAATGTCCTGATGGCGATCTCGGCAGTCCCGAATGGCGGTCATTATCTCGTTGACGTCATTGCCGGCATCGCCGTCGCCGTTTGGGTCATCCTTGCGGTGGACCGCGTCGAAGCGCGGCTTGCGGCGCATCCCAACCTGCGACTGGCAAAGGCCAATCTGGCTGAAGCGACAAGCGGCAATCCCTGACGGTACAAAACCCCAGAGACTTACATTTTCGGGGTTGGATTCCATAGAGACTTCGCCGCAATGCTCGCCTGGAGTAAGTGCGCCAGTTCTCAGCAGAGTTCTTCCTGGCGGCCGCACGCGGCGATTTTGCTTGCCTCTTCCGCGAATGTTCCGACGACGGCGGCGGCAACATCGAGCATGGTTGCCCTGTCCCGTAAAGACGTCTTTCGACATGAAGCGCAATTTCAGCAGGTCGAAATCGTGCCATGCTTTCTAGGGTCAAAACACAATCATCTGGCGGAATATCGACACGACACCTCCCATACGGGAGTTGATGAAAGAATCTTCCAAAGCCACCTTCGCAGGATCAACGTTGTGTCCTCAAGGAGCTTCCGAATGTCTATTGTGAAAACCCTGACTGCAATCTCGCTTTGCGCCTTGCTGCCGCTCGATGCCGCCTACGCTAGCAAACTACCCAAGACCGCGACAAAGTTGTCTTCTGCCGAGGTTACGAAAATCTACGCAGGAATGTCCGCCAATTATGACCGGGGTAAAGCATACTATGCGCCTGATGGAACCTATTTCATGGTGGGCATGGACAACTCCTGGTACGGCGAAGGCAAGTGGACTGTGAAAGGCAACAAGGCCTGCACTTCGCTCACCTGGCACTCTGTAAAGGATGGCAAGTCCGGGAATGCGCCGGGCTTTTGCAACGCCTGGTATAAAAACGGCAATGACTATTGGAGTCTCTGGGACGGCAACAAGGGCAAGAAAGGTTACCCGACAGATTTCTGGTACAATGGCGAATTGAAGAAAATGCAGAATGGGGATGCCGTCACGGCGACATACAACAGTCTGAAAAACAAGAAATAGCTTGCGCCTCGGACCGCAACTCGGTCCAATTCCGGGTTCGCGGTCCGACTGCAAGGTCTTTGTTCGGCCAAGAAGACCTCCCAAATAGGAGGTGCACGGTCACAACCATCTGTTACAATCGCCATATTTTTATGAATGGGCGGTTGATGGATCATGCGAAACATCGATATCGAATGTATTGAAAGAACTTCCGCCGAGCTTACACTGCTTGCCGAGCAGGCCGGGATGGGGCTTGTTGCCTGGGAGGAATTTACGCAGGCGTTAGCAACGGTCGTTTCTGGCAGCATGTCGATATTAATCCAGAACGACAACCTCAGCCCAGCGCGAGGTATCGCTGCCCATGCGGGATTTTCGCCCGACCATGTGCGCAAATACGTCGAGCATTACGTGCATGTTAATCCGTGGAATGCATTCTGGAGTAGTGTGAAGGTTGGCCAGGTCGTTCGATCGTCCAATGTCATGCCAGCCGCCAGTTTTCGCGGAACCGAGTTTTACAACGATTGGCTCAGGCCCCTCGGGGGGCTTTACGACGGTATAGGCGTAAAGCTTCAAGCATCTGCGGACACCCCGATCGTTCTCAGTATGCAACTGCCGGATAAGAACCTTGACGCTGCCGAGTCAATCATTGAACCAATCATAGAACGGTTGCAAGGCGTATTGGTTCGGTCGATTGCAACCAGCTATCGGAACATCGAGGGATACCGAAAGGTGGCTGCTGCGGCTGCCTTGGTGAACCGCGAGCCTGATATCGCGTTTGCTGTCGACGACAAAATGCGCATTGTGGAAGCAAACACGCTCGGAGAACATGCCCTATCAGCCGGAACGGTCGTAAATTCACGAAACCGGACGCTGCGCATCAACTGTGAACCCGCTCATCGATGGCTGGAACAGGCAGTAATGGCGATGGCAAATCTGAAGCCGCTGCCCGATCATCGCCACGCCTTTTCGCATCATGGCAGAAACTATCGCGTGTCAGTCTTAAGGGTACCCGAGGCGGACTCTCGTTGGTCGTCAAATTTTATTTTACCCCGCTATTTGGGACTGGTCCAAATCCGCAACCTCAGCTCGAACCATGCCACTTTCGACACTAAGGCATTTTGTCGTCTGTTTCACATCACGCCCGCCGAACTGCGGCTTTGCGAATTGCTGCTTGAAAACCTTACGCTTTCCGAATGCGCGGATCGCCTATTCATTACACGGGAGACCGCGCGTCACCGGTTGAAGCAAGTCTTCAACAAGACCGGCATCAGCCGTCAGGCAGAATTGATCGGCTTGTTGTTGAGATTTTCCTGATCTTCCCAATGGGAACCGCCGCCCACGAAACACAATGCTTGCAGGACCCGCTGAAAGACAGGAACGACATAGGCCCTCCCCCCAAGAAACTTTCCCCCGGAAACCGCCATTTTCGGGGTTGGTTTCCACAAAGACATTCCCTATAAGGCCCACCTAGCCTTTAAGTCAGAAAGCCCGCACCCGGCCCGGTCCCGAACCGTCGCCGGTTTTTCATGCAGGCCCCATGCACGCTCCCGAAAGCGCCTTTCGGACAAGAGCTTGCGGAAACAAGAAAGTTGGAATGACGCCATGTCGAAGCGCCAAGATATCAAATCGATCCTCATCATCGGCGCGGGGCCGATTGTCATCGGTCAGGCTTGCGAATTCGACTATTCAGGCACACAGGCCTGCAAGGCCCTCAAGGAAGAGGGTTATCGCGTCATTCTGGTGAACTCCAACCCGGCGACGATCATGACCGATCCGGGCCTGGCGGATGCGACCTATATCGAGCCGATCACCCCGGAAGTCGTCGCCAAGATCATCGCCAAGGAGCGCCCCGACGCGCTGCTCCCGACCATGGGCGGCCAGACGGCGCTGAACACTGCCCTTTCGCTCAAGCGCATGGGCGTGCTCGACCGCTACAATGTCGAAATGATCGGCGCGAAGCCCGAAGCGATCGACAAGGCCGAAGACCGCGCCCTCTTCCGCGAGGCCATGGAAAAGATCGGCCTCGAAACTCCGAAGTCGATGCTCGCGAACGCCACCGACATCAAGAATGCCGACCGCAAGACGCATGAGGCTGCCCGCGCCAAGCTGCGCGCCGAACTCTCCGGCCCCGCCCTCGACAAGGCGCTGGACGATCTCGAAAATCATTGGAATCTCGGCGAGAGCGACCGCAAGCAGCGCTATATCAGCCACGCCATGGCCATTGCCGCGCAGGCGCTCGACGTGGTCGGTCTGCCCGCCATCATCCGCCCCTCCTTCACCATGGGCGGCACCGGCGGCGGCATCGCCTATAACCGCTCGGAATTCTACGACATCGTGTCGGGCGGCCTAGACGCCTCGCCGACCACGGAAGTGTTGATCGAGGAGTCGGTGCTCGGCTGGAAGGAATATGAGATGGAAGTGGTCCGCGACAAGGCGGACAATTGCATCATCATCTGCTCGATCGAGAACATCGACCCGATGGGCGTCCACACGGGCGATAGTATCACGGTGGCCCCTGCCCTCACGCTCACCGACAAAGAATACCAGATCATGCGCAACGCCTCGATTGCGGTGCTGCGCGAGATCGGCGTCGAGACCGGCGGCTCCAACGTGCAGTTCGCCGTCAATCCGGAAAACGGCCGCCTCGTCGTCATCGAAATGAACCCGCGCGTGTCGCGCTCCTCGGCTCTCGCCTCCAAGGCGACCGGCTTCCCGATCGCCAAGATCGCGGCGAAGCTCGCCGTCGGCTACACGCTGGACGAACTGGAAAACGACATCACCGGCGGCGCAACGCCCGCCTCCTTCGAACCGTCGATCGACTATGTCGTCACCAAGATCCCGCGCTTCGCCTTCGAGAAATTCCCGGGCGCGTCGCCGGTCCTGACGACGGCGATGAAGTCGGTCGGGGAAGTCATGGCGATCGGCCGCACGTTTGCGGAATCGCTGCAGAAGGCCCTTCGCGGTCTTGAAACCGGTCTGACGGGCCTCGACGAAATCGAAATCCCCGGCCTTGGCGATGGCGACGACAAGAATGCCATCCGCGCAGCCATCGGCACCCCGACGCCGAACCGCCTGCGCCACGTTGCCCAGGCACTCCGCCTTGGCATGTCGGAGGAGGAAGTGCATCAGGGCTGCAAGATCGACCCGTGGTTCATCGCCCAGCTCAAGAAGATCGTCGACATGGAAGCCCGCGTGCGCGAGCACGGCGTGCCGGAAGACGAGCAGAACCTGCGCATGCTGAAAGCCATGGGCTTCTCCGATGCCCGCCTCGCCTCGCTGACCGGCAAGACCGCCAAGGAAGTCGCGCATCTGCGCAACCGCCTAAACGTCCGCCCCGTCTACAAGCGCATCGACACCTGTGCGGCCGAATTCGCTTCGCCGACAGCCTACATGTACTCGACCTACGAGACGCCTTTTGCAGGCGCCACGCGCTCCGAAGCCGAAGTCTCGACCCGCAAGAAGGTCGTCATCCTCGGCGGCGGCCCGAACCGCATCGGCCAGGGCATTGAGTTCGACTATTGCTGCTGCCATGCCGCCTTCGCCCTGAAGGATGCCGGCTTTGAAGCCATCATGGTCAACTGCAACCCGGAAACCGTCTCGACCGACTACGACACCTCCGACCGCCTCTATTTCGAGCCTCTGACGGCCGAAGACGTGATCGAGATCCTGCGCGCCGAACAGGAAAGCGGCGAACTGGTCGGCGTCATCGTGCAGTTCGGCGGCCAGACCCCGCTGAAGCTCGCCGAAGCGCTGGAAAAGAACGGCATCCCGATCCTCGGCACCGCGCCCGACATGATCGACCTCGCCGAAGACCGCGACCGCTTCCAGAAGCTTCTGCAGAAGCTCGACCTGACGCAGCCGAACAACGGCATCGCCTATTCAGTCGAACAGGCCCGCCTCGTCGCCGGCGAGATCGGGTTCCCGCTGGTCGTGCGCCCGTCCTATGTTCTGGGTGGCCGCGCCATGCAGATCATCCATTCGGAAGGCCAGCTCCAGGCCTACCTGCTCGACACCGTGCCGGAACTCGTGCCGGAAGACATCAAGGCCCGCTATCCGAACGACAAGACCGGCCAGATCAACACGCTGCTCGGCAAGAACCCGCTTCTCTTCGACAGCTACCTGACCAACGCCATCGAAGTCGATGTCGACTGCCTCTGCGACGGCAAGGATGTTTTCGTCTCGGGCATCATGGAGCATATCGAAGAAGCCGGCATTCACTCCGGCGATAGCGCCTGCTCGCTTCCCGTTCACACGCTCTCCAATGAAATGGTCGATGAACTGGAGCGCCAGACCAAGATCCTCGCCAAGGCACTGAACGTCGGCGGCCTGATGAACGTTCAGTTCGCGGTCAAGGACGGCACCATCTACATCCTCGAAGTCAATCCGCGTGCCTCGCGCACCGTGCCCTTCGTCGCCAAGACCATCGGCGCGCCGATCGCCAAGATCGCCGCCCGCATCATGGCCGGCGAAAAGCTCGATGAGGCCGTCGCCGCCTATGGCAAGAAGCCCGATCCGCGTGCGCTGAAGCACATCGCGGTCAAGGAAGCCGTCTTCCCGTTTGCCCGCTTCCCCGGCGTCGACACGCTGCTGGGTCCGGAAATGCGCTCCACCGGCGAAGTCATGGGTCTCGACACCGATTACGCGCTGGCGTTTGCCAAGTCGCAGCTCGGCGCCGGCGTCGATCTGCCGCGTGAAGGCACCGTCTTCGTCTCCGTTCGCGACGGCGACAAGGACCGCATCCTGCCCGCCATCCGCATCTTGGCCGACATCGGCTTCAAGGTCCTGGCGACCGGCGGCACCCAGCGCTTCCTCGCCGAAAACGGCATTGCCGCAGTCAAGATCAACAAGGTTCTGGAAGGCCGCCCCCATATCGAGGACGCCATCCGCAACCGCCAGGTTCAGCTGGTCTTCAACTCGACGGACGGCAACAAGGCGATCTCCGACTCCAAGTCGCTCCGCCGCGCCGCGCTGATGCAGAAGGTGCCTTACTACACGACCATGTCGGGCGCGCTGGCTGCAGCGGAAGCAATCCGCGCGCTGAAGCAGGGGCAGTTGGAAGTGCGGCCGCTGCAGAGCTATTTCTGAAACAGGCATCGGTCCGCAGCCCAATGCCGGTTGCGGACCAGCCGACGACGCTGCCAAATTACAGGAACTTTTGTGGGTCCGTTACATCCCGCAAAGGCACACTTGACCACATCCCTCTTCCAAGATAGCCCTTTCATCGAGGGGACGTTTACATCTTTGGATTGTGAGGATTTTTATGAAGAAGATTACGGTTCTCCTCCTGTGCGGCTTGGCCGTTTCGGGCTGCACGACCACGCGCGAGAATTACGAAACAGGCGCTGCGGCGCTTGCAGGCAGCAAGAGCCTGCGCAACGAGGTCACCCAGAAATGCATCGCGCATGCGCGATATTCGAATCCCCATGCGAGGCACAACGCAGCTTTGCTGATGGACGTCAGGGATACCGAAGTGGACCGCCTCGCATGTTCGCGGATGGTGAGTGCCGTTGCGAGCGGCCGCCTCTCGTATGAAGAGGCCGCGGCCCTGCATTACGGACGATTGACCCCCAAAATTGTCAAGATACTCCAAGGGCGCTGAAAAGCTGCGCTTCAGTTTGAAGCCGCTGGCAAGACGTTCCATGCTCGCGGCTTCGCACTCTCTCGATCTGGACTTCCATAAACGTTTGGCACCGCACATGTTGTCCTCTGCCCGATAACCGGGATGCAGGCCTTGAGTTTGACCCTGGATCGGCATCTAACAAAAACACGTCACTCATCTGTCACAAGTCCTTCACACAACCCTGCTTCTCTCCGGCAAAACGTGGCAAGGATTTGACGAATGCAATATGACCTCGAGCGCATCAAGACAGAGATCGCGGACAGCTTCGACGAGGAGCTGGAAATGCAGATGGACGAGGATCAGCTTGATGAACTCGTCGTTGATGGCATGACGCACGAGTCCGAGCCGACGCTCGACCGCAAGATCTATTTCCGCGAGCTCTTCCGCCTGCAGCACGAGCTAGTGAAGCTGCAGGACTGGATCCAGCACAAGAAGCTCAAGGTCGTGGTCATCTTCGAAGGCCGCGATTCCGCCGGCAAGGGCGGCGCGATCAAGCGCGTGACGCAGCGCCTCAATCCGCGCGTATGCCGCGTCGTCGCACTCCCCGCTCCCACGGAGCGCGAGCGTCACCAGTGGTATTTCCAGCGCTACACGCCCCACCTGCCGAGCGCTGGCGAAATGGTCCTCTTCGACCGTTCCTGGTATAACCGCGCGGGCGTCGAGCGCGTCATGGGCTTCTGCACCAAGGACGAACTGGAAGAATTCTTCCGCTCCGTGCCGGAATTCGAGCGCATGCTGGTCCGCTCCGGCATCATTCTCATCAAATACTGGTTCTCCATCACCGACGAGGAACAGGAATTCCGCTTCAAGATGCGCATCCACGATCCGCTGAAACAGTGGAAGCTCTCGCCCATGGACCTCGAAAGCCGCGTTCACTGGGAAGACTACACCAAGGCCAAGGAAGAGATGCTCGACCGAACCCATACGCCGGAAACGCCGTGGTGGGTGGTCGAGGCGGTGGACAAGAAGCGCGCCCGCCTGAACTGTATCGCGCATCTCCTCAAGCAGATCCCCTATGAGGACGTGCCGCGCCCGACGATCGACCTGCCCGAGCGCGTCCATCATGACGACTATTACCGCAAGCCGGTGCCCGACGACATGTATGTGCCGAAGCTCTACTGAGGCATCGGTCTGAAGACGAAAACCGCGGGAGGGACCCTGTCTCCTCCCGCGTCGAAAAATCCGCGGCCCTGTCCAAACCGTCCGGCATTTGATATTCCAGCCGCCAAGAGACGAACGGCGACGGAGGCTGAAATTCGTGCGGCGGATGAAGGGGGTTCCGATCGGAGTTGCGGCCTCGGCGGTCCTTCATCTGGTCGTGATCATCCTCATTCTACGCCTCGCGCCTGCCAGGATCGAAGATGCGGGTGAGCAGACCATCGCAGTGACGATGGTCCCCGTGCAGGAATTCAACTCAGGCCCCGCCGCACCGAAGCTTGCTCCGCCCGAAGAACCTGGCGAGCCGGCCTCCAACCCTCCCTCTCCGTCATCCGCCGAAAGCCCCCTGGCCCGATCTTCGCCCGCCGCGTCTTCACCCGCGCCACCGTCCGCCGCACCTGCAGCGCACCCGCCACCCGAGCCGCAGGCGCAAAACGGGTCCGGTATGATTGAAGCCCTCAACTTCTTTGCATCTGCCATCCTTGCGAGACCCGAAAACCGTTCGGCCCGCGACGCGCTGAAGACACTGGCGCCAGCGGAGCGCAACGAGCAGATCTGCGATACCGAGGCGATGGAACAGATTCGGCGTGCCGATGCCAAGTTCCGCCCCGATCGGCTGATCGCCTATGCACTGGAAAACACGCAGGTTGATGGAGAAACGCTCCATGCCGCAGGCGCGGCATTCAGAAGCGCCCATCGCTGGTTTCGTCTCACCTTCGACTGCAAGCTGGATGCAAAGCGAAACACCGTGACCGCCTTCCGCTTCCTGATCGGCGATCCGATCCCGAGCAGCCGATGGAGCGACCTGCAGCTGGAGCGCTGAGGCGGCTCAAGCGCTTGTTCTCAAAGCGCCTTTGACCTTCAAGAAAACCGTACAACAGATTTTCCTCGCTTTTTCAAAAAGGTTTCTGTTATATTGATTTCCGTTTTGAACGGTTCCGTTGCGTGAAGCTCCGGGGACCGTTTTATTTTTGTGCCGCGCTCATCAAAAGACGTGGAAACGACAAGACATGCGGCCGCATGGGGTGAGACCTATGCGTCAGCGACGGGAAGGAAATGGAAATGGTCGAAAAAGTTCCGATGACCCAGTCCGGCTTTGCCAAGCTCAACGAAGAGCTGCGTTGGCGCCAGCAGGAAGAACGCCCCCGCATCATCGAGGCGATCGCCGAAGCGCGTGCCCATGGCGATCTGTCGGAAAATGCTGAATATCACGCCGCCAAGGAAGCGCAGAGCCACAACGAAGGCCGCATCGGCGAGCTTGAGGATCTGATCGGCCGCGCCGAAGTCATAGACCTTTCCAAGATGTCCGGCAGCACGATCAAGTTCGGCGCCACCGTGAAGCTGATCGATGAGGACACGGACGAAGAAAAGACCTACCAGATCGTCGGCGATCAGGAAGCCGACGTGAAGTCCGGCCGCATCTCGATCTCCTCTCCGATCGCCCGTGCGCTCATTGGCAAGGAAAAGGGTGACTCGATCGAGGTCAACGCGCCCGGCGGCTCCAAGGCCTACGGAATCCTGAACATCTCCTGGGGCTGATCCGCCCGGAAGTCTGACATCGTGCCACAGTCCGCGACCGCCGCAGAAACCCGCGTCATTGCGCCGAATTTCAAGCGGCGGCTCTCGGGCGTGACATCCACGATCGTCCAGCTCGTGCCGGAACAGAACCGCCAGGGCCAGCACGTCGCCGTGATCGGCCCCGGCCTGCCCGCGCATCTGCCACATCTCCGCTGGCTTGACCTTCTCAAGCTCTGGCAGAAGCCGGCTGGCGGTGGCAAGCGCATCTGGCATGCGCGCCGCAACAATGAGATGCTCTTCGGCCTCCTGTTGCGCGACGTTCTGCGCATGCCGATCAGGCTCCTCTTCACCTCCGCCGCCCAGCGCCATCACAGCCGCTACACGCGCTGGCTGATTGCGAAGATGGACGCCGTCGTCGCCACCAGTGAGCGTTCCGGTTCCTATCTCAAGGTGCCGCATGAGGTCGTGTCGCATGGCGTTGATCTCGCCCTCTTCCATCCGCCGGAAGGGCTGAGCGACACGATGGCCGGGACCGGCCTGCCCGGCAAATATCTCATCGGCTGCAGCGGCCGCATCCGGCATCAGAAAGGCACTGATCTTTTCGTCCGCGCGATGATCGAACTTCTGCCCCGCTATCCGGATTGGACCGCCATCGTCACCGGCCGTGTCACAGCCGATCACAAGCCCTTCGCCGCATCGCTCGAAGCCGACATCAAGGCCGCAGGCCTCGAAGACCGCATCCGCATCCTCGGCGAAGTCGACGACATCAAGCCTTGGTATCGACGGCTCACCCTCTACGTCGCACCCTCCCGCAACGAGGGCTTCGGCCTGACCCCGCTCGAAGCCATGGCGTCGAATACCGCCGTGGTCGCCAGCGATGCGGGCGCCTATGCCGGCATGATCGTTCCCGGCCAAACCGGTGAGATTGCCCCCGCCGGGGACTACGAAACGCTGCGCGATGCGATCGCGAGATATCTGGCTGACCCGGCACTTGCAGAAGCGCATGGAGAAGCCGCACTCGCAGACGTTCGCGCACGGTTTGACCTGAAGGGCGAAGCCGCCGCACTCGGCGCGATTTACGAGACGCTGGAGAGGAACTGAGGAGCCCGCCCCATCCGTCTCCCCCCTTGTGGGGGAGATGGCGGCAGCCAGAGGGGGACTTTGCCACGACCGCCGGAGCAAGCGGATAGACAGCCCCCTCCCCAACCCTCCCCACAAGGGGGAGGGAGAGCGCCCGCCTCACCCCACCCCTCAAATCTCGATCAGCCCGACCTTCTTCACCTGCCGGATCGTCAGCATGGTGCGCACGGTGTCGACATTCTCATCCGCCGCCAGTTGCTCGATGACGAAATCCTGAAACACGGTGAGATTTTCCGCTACGCAATGCAGGAGAAAATCGCTTTCGCCCGACACCATCCAGGCCTGTCGCACCAGAGGCCATTTGGCGGTAGCCGCCGAAAAGCTCTTGAGGTTTGCCTCTGACTGATGCTTGAGACCGACCATGCAGAACCCGGTCAGGTCCATACCGAGTTTCGGGCCATTGAGAACGGCCCGATAGCCCTCAATGATGCCCGTATCTTCCAGCCGGCGGACGCGGCGAAGACAGGGCGGCGCTGAAATGCCGGCGCGGCTGGCGAGCTCGACATTGGTGATGCGCCCGTCCGCCTGCAACTCCCGAAGGATTCTGATGTCGATCGCGTCGAGTTCGGCACGGAACATGAAGGGTCCAAACGCTGGGGAATCGGCTGAAATGTGTGCTTTAGCTATGACAGCACGCGAGTTTACGCACAAGCGGGCGCGGCTTTCTGTTGGTAAGCACCGCTCTCCCTTGAAACTACCCCCTGCCGCCTCATAAATAGCGGTCAAGTTTCAACGTCGCGGCGCGCCTATTGTCATGCGCTCATCCCTGCCCGCGCGAAAGGATCAAACAATGTCCAACCGTCACGTCAAGGTTCTCATCATCGGCTCCGGCCCGGCCGGCTACACCGCCGCCATCTATGCCGCGCGCGCCATGCTGAGCCCCGTGCTGATCGCCGGCCTCGACCAGGGCGGCCAGCTGATGATCACCACGGATGTCGAGAACTATCCGGGCTATGCCGATCCGATCCAGGGTCCGTTCCTGATGGAGCAGATGCTGAACCAGGCGACCCATGTCGGCGCGGAAATAGTCAACGACATCGTGACCAAGGTTGACCTCTCCCGCCGCCCCTTCAACGTTGTCACCGACAGCGGCGCGACATGGACCGCCGACACGCTGATCATCTGCACCGGCGCCAAGGCGAAGTGGCTCGGCATCGATTCCGAGAAGACCTTCCAGGGCTTCGGCGTCTCGGCCTGCGCCACCTGCGACGGCTTCTTCTATCGCAACAAGGACGTGATCGTGGTCGGCGGCGGCAACTCCGCCGTCGAGGAAGCGCTCTACCTCTCCAACATCGCGAAGTCCGTTACGGTCGTGCATCGCCGTGAGCAGTTCCGCTCGGAAAAGATCCTGCAGGAGCGCCTCTTCGCCAAGGAAAACGTCAAGATCGTCTGGAATGCCGAGATCGCCGAAATCATCGGCGACGCCTCCCCCGTGTCCGTGACGGGCGTGAAGCTGCGCAACACCAAGACCGGCGAAATCAGCGAACATGCCACCAACGGGGTCTTCGTCGCCATCGGCCATGCACCGGCGGTCGAACTGTTCGAAGGCCAGCTGCGCCAGAAGCCCAACGGTTACCTGTGGACAGCACCCGATTCGACTGCCACAAATGTCGAGGGGGTTTTCGCGGCAGGCGACGTGACGGACGACACCTTCCGGCAGGCCATCACGGCGGCCGGCATGGGCTGCATGGCAGCGCTCGAAGCCGAGCGCTATCTGGCCGGTCATCTCGCAGCGCCTGCTGTCGCCGCTGAATAAGCTGCCAACAAGCATTCCCATGAAAAGTGTCGGGCGGTTTTCCGTCCGGGAATGCGTAAAGACAGAGAGCTGAGGAAACGGCATGGGCGGACCGCTGGACTGGGACAAGCTGAGAATATTTCATGCCGCTGCGGAGGCAGGCTCGTTCACGCATGCCGCCGAGAGCCTGCACCTGTCGCAATCCGCGATCAGCCGCCAGGTCAGCGCGCTGGAAAGCGATGTCGGCTGCAAGCTGTTCCACCGCCACGCCCGTGGCCTGATCCTCACCGAACAGGGAGAGCTGCTCTATCGCACGGCGCATGATGTGCTGATGAAGCTGGAAACGGTGAAAATCCAGCTCACCGAAACCACCGAGAAGCCGAGCGGCAAGCTGAAGGTCACGACCACGGTCGGCCTCGGCCAGGGCTGGCTGACCGACAAGATCCAGGAATTCCTGAACCTCTACCCCGACATGCAGGTCCAGCTCATCCTCGACAACGAGGAACTGGACGTGAACATGCGCCATGCCGACTGCGCTATCCGTCTGCGCCAGCCGCAGCAGTCCGACCTCATCCAGCGCAAACTCTTCACCGTGCATATGCATGTCTATGCCGCCCCCGCCTATTTGAGCCGCCATGGCGAGCCGCAGTCGATCGAAGATCTCGACAAGCACCGTATCATTTCGTTCGGCGAGCCTGCGCCGGGCTATCTGCTCGATGTGAACTGGCTGGAAATCGCCGGCCGCTCGGCCGACAATCCGCGCACGCCGCACCTGCAGATCAATTCGCTCAGCGCCATCAAGCAGGCCGCGCTGAAGGGCATCGGCATCGCCATGCTCCCCGACTATATCGTCGGCCGCGATCCCGGCCTCGTGCAGCTCGTCACCAATGCCGACGTGCCGTCCTTCGACACCTATTTCTGCTATCCGGATGAAATGAAGAATGCAGCAAAGCTGAAGGTCTTCCGCGATTTCATCGTCGCCAAGGCACGTAACTGGAACTTCTGACGCCCTCGTGCGGCGGCCCGATTGCAAAGCACAGATTCGGGGCAAGCATGATTAATGGCTATATTTTAAGCAGAAACCAATCATTTTCAGTGAAGACTGCCGGAACCTTCAAAATATCGATTGATGGAGCCTGACGATATTGACCGCAAGGTCAAATATTTAAACCATAAAAAACAAAGACTTAGATGGAAAATCGTCAGAGCTATGCGCAGGCGGCATGCCTGACATGCAACGCCAATCCTTGAAACCTGCACAATTTGGCACCATATCACGCTCAGTTGTTGAGCTTAGCGGTTTTCCTCCCAGTGCCGCTACAACAACTGTTCCCCTCTGGAGGTTTTTACCTTCACAACTATACGGGCCCGAGAGAAATCTTGCGGCCCATTTTTTTTGCTTGAAATAATGCTTTGATTTTCGAACGGCAGATGCGAGCGCGGCGTCGCCACCGCGCTCCGTCAAGACTTCAGAACCGTCAGCCGATGGCCGTCGTATCCGCCGGCGCATTGCTCTCGCCGCCATCGACATAGCCGTTGTTGAAGGTCTGGATGACCACTTTCAGCTGCGTCACGAGATCCTGCGCCAGCGCCTTCATGTCGGGCTGGGAATCCACCCCATCCGCGCCCTTGGCGTGGTGCGCGGCGCCCGCTTTTTCATGCCCGGCCTTCAGGTTCGCGGCAAACTGATCCTCGGTGATCGAGCCGGTCCCTGCGGTGTCGATGGACTTGAAGATCTTGGTCGCATCCTCCTCGGACATGTCCTTCGGACGGCCGGCGACAAATTCCGCAAGCGAAACGGAACCGCTCTTGTCGGTATCGATCTTCGAGAAGGCCTTCGCGGCCTCTTGCGCCCCGCCTCCCCCGTGATGCCGGTGATGGCCATGCACGGCACCGCTCTGCTGCTGATCAAGGGGCTGCGTGCCGTCCGTCGTGGACGTCGAGTCTGTCGTTGAGGATGCGGTGGATGCGGTCCCGGCCTTCAAGGCCTGTATCTGCATCATCAGCGAATTGATGGTGGACGTGGCCTGGGCGCCGACGCCCGTCGTGTCGTCCGTGCTCAGAACGCTTGCCAGCGACGGAACCGTCTGGCTTGCGGGAACAGAGTTGGCGGCACCGGAGGTATCATCATTGTCCGCAGACTGGTTCGCTGCGAGCAATTGGGACAATTGGCTGGAATAGACGGCGCTGCCGCCCGGTGATGACATTATTGAAGTCATGCGCATCTCCTTCATGAGATTGCAGTTGAAGTCACCACTCGTCGCCGTCCCCAAGCGTTGAGAAGCGGCACAACTAGGCTCCCGAAACCTTGAGCCAGCATTGCGTTTCATAAGGGCCGCATACGAAAAAACCGCCGGACTTGCGCCCGGCGGTCTGAAACATCCTGAAAGGCTGTATCTGCTTACTTGCAGGCGCCGCAGAAGCGCTGGATGCGGCGGCAAGCCTCTTCGAGCATGGCTTCCGAGGTCGCATAGGAGATGCGGAAGTTCGGGCCCATGCCGAATGCCGTGCCATGAACCACGGCAACGCCTTCCGATTCGAGCAGTTCCATCACGAAGTCCTGGTCCGTGTTGATCACACGGCCGGACGGTGCGGTCTTGCCGATCAGGCCGGCGCAGGACGGATAGACGTAGAACGCGCCTTCCGGAACCGGGCAGGAAATACCCTTGGCCTGGTTGAGCATGGAGACGACCAGATCGCGTCGCGACTGGAAGATCGCCTTGTTCTTCTCGATGAAGTCCTGCGGACCGTTCAGCGCCTCGACAGCCGCCCACTGGGCAATCGTGTTGGTGCCCGAGGTCTGCTGGCCCTGGATCATGTCCATGGCCTTGATCAGTTCGACCGGGCCAGCCGCATAGCCGATACGCCAGCCGGTCATCGCATAGGCCTTGGAGACGCCGTTCATGGTGAGCGTGCGGCTATAGAGGCCGGGCTCGACCTGAGCCGGCGTTGCAAACTTGAAACCGTCGAAGGTCAGGTGCTCATACATGTCGTCGGTCAGAACCCAGACATGCGGATGGCGCAGCAGAACGTCCGTCAGCTTCTTCAGCTCGTCATGCGTATAGGCAGCTCCCGACGGGTTGGACGGGGAGTTGAAGATGAACCACTTGGTCTTCGGCGTGATCGCCTTTTCCAGATCTTCCGGCTGCAGCTTGAAGCCGTTCTCGATCGTGGCGTTGACGAACACGGACGTACCGCCGCAGATCGCGACCATTTCCGGGTAGGACACCCAATACGGCGCCGGAATGATGACTTCGTCGCCGGGGTTCAGCGTCGCCATCAGGGCGTTGAACAGGATCTGCTTGCCGCCCGTGCCGACGATGACCTGGGCTGCCGTGTAGTCCAGACCGTTCTCGCGCTTGTACTTCCTGGCAATCGCCTCGCGCAGTTCCTGGATGCCGGCAACAGCCGTGTACTTCGTCTCACCACGGTTGATCGCGTCGATGGCGGCCTTCTTGATATTGTCCGGCGTGTCGAAATCGGGCTCGCCCGCGCTGAGGCTGATGACGTCCACACCCTTGGCCTTGAGCTCGCGGGCCTTCTGGGCCATTGCGATAGTGGCGGAGGGCTTCACTCGGGAAAGCGCGTCGGCGATAAAAGCCATGATCTTCGAACCTTTGAGAACTGACGATGGAGGCCGACCGGAAGCCCCGCAAAAGCCTGTAAAAGCCCCGGTCTCGAGCCGCGATGGGTTATGTCGAAACAAACCCTGCATTTCAAGTCAATTCGGGCAATGAATGCTTCAATTTTGGCGATGCGGGAGCGGTGCGCGGCAAGGGGTTAATCCGGAAGTAAGGAATTGATGCTATCTGGAAGGTTGAATGTACCAATCTGCCACCGGATTCACCCGATGACGTCGACCAGTATCTTGTCACGCTTGCAGCGCCTGGAAGATGGCACTTACGTCGCCACCTATGGCGCCTTCGTGCTTCAGACCGCGCTTCAGCCGATTTTCGGCGAGGACGCCAACGGCGATCTTCTCCTCGCTGCCTTCGAAGGCCTCGTTCGCGCCAAGCGCGGCAATGAGCCCGTTGCGCCGTCGCAATTCTTCCCGCAGGTCAATCCGGCCGATCTGCCGGAGGTCGACAGCCTTCTGCGCACGCTGCATATCCTCAATACCGGCATCATGCAGCGCCGCTCGGTCAAGCTCTTTGTCAACTTCCATCCGGGCATGTTCCTGACGCTGCAGGCGATCCGCCACGAGGTGGACCGCATTGCGCTCGCGACGCACGAAGCAGGGATGAAGCCGGAGCAGATCGTTTGCGAAATCACCCGCAAGAAGAACGAGGACCTGAAGGCGATCACGCATTTCGCCAACAGCCTGCGTGAACTCGGCTTCAAGACCGCCGTCGACGAATATGGCGCGCAGGACAGCGACGCCGAGCGCGTGGCGATCCTGAAGCCTGAATTCGTGAAATTCGAAACCACCTGGGTTCTCGAATTCATGCAGGACCCGACAGGCTTCGCGCTGCTGAAGGTCATGGTCGAGCAGTTCATGGAACGCGGCATCCAGCCGATCTTCGAAGGTCTGGAAGAGCTTTCGCAAGTGGAACTCTGCCAGGAACTCGGTGTGCCGCTCATGCAGGGCTATGTCCTTGCCCGGCCGGAAATCGCACCGACCAGCTTCAACCGGACCTATCCGGAACCCTTCGAGCATGTGCGTGCGCAGGCCGCACCCGCTCGCCCCTCGATGCCGTCCTTCGGTACAGGCCGCAAGGCATCGTCTTTCGGCAAACGAGGGGCATAAGAGCCCCTCTCTCGCGCCGGCATCATTTCCTGACTTGAGTCAGCACCCTGTAGACATCGGTTGCCGTCTTGCCTGCGGCCTCGGCCATCGACTTCATCGGCGTGGCCGCATCCGCGCTGACAAAGCCAGCAGCCTTTAGCTTGTCGACAAGCGCATCCGGGCTGACGCCAAGCACCGGCGCCACGGCGGCCGGCGTAGCAGCAACCATCGTCGCTGCGAGCGCGAATTGCGGCGGCCCGCTCCTCTCGCCTTCCGCACCCGCAGGCATGATCCCGAAAGCAGCGACAGCAGCCACACCCGCAGCAAGGCTGAAGGGCATGGCGGCACGTTTAAAATAGTTAATAAACGCTCGCCAGTTTCGCCACATGTGGAGGACGAAGGGTACGATCAGAACCATGCTGAGCCATTCATGCACACCATGCAACCAGGCGGGTCCGATGTGAAAGAAAATGATCACGCCAGATATCAGTGAGATCACGAAAAGTGATGTCATGGCGGGTGTGGCATAGCGGAATAAGGCGTCTTTCATAATCGGTCTCCTTGCAGCCCTTCGATCTGTTCGGTGCATGAACTATACCCGCACCAAACCATTGTAAAACAACATTAAAATAATTTTCCTCACCGCAACACGGCTTCACGTTTGCGCCACAAAACTTAACAATCCCGCCCCGCCCGGCGCTCATCGCTCGCTCCTGTCACACAAGTTTCGCGCGTGCCTTGAATTGGTCACGATATTTCTCGCCTCACGTCACAATTTGACCCGTCTGAGGCCACGATGACCCGTTTTAAAATAAGACATCGATCGACGGCCACCTGTACCCGAGGAAACAGCACGCCGAGAAGCGGATCGATAGAGACATTGTTGGCCAGTACAACGGCCGGCAGAACGATTGGGGAAGATCATGTTTCTGGAAGACGAGCTGGAATACGTAAGGCTGAAGCGAAACGACAACATCATGGGCTGGCTCGCGATCGTGTTCGTGGCCGCGCTCGTGTTCATGTTCGCGGGCATCATGAATTCCGCTTCGGCGACCGGCTCCCATTCTGGTCCTGCTCATCGCGCTGAAATGTCCGTAGCCGCGCCGCTGCAGGCAGGCGCTGCGGCTGCGGCGAACACGATTGACAAGACGATGATCGTCATCGCGCTCAAGGATGCGCCGGTCGCCGCGCCGGCAGCAATGCAGGCGGCCTCGACGACCACTGCGGACGACCAGACGCCTCTCGTCTCGATCCCCGAAGACAATGCCGGCGTGGCCCATGCCTCCATCGCGACGCTCGCCGATCACGACATCAAGACCGGCGCCCTTCTTCTCTCCCTCGCCCTCATCGGCGGCAGCTTCGTCATGCTCACCTTTGGCGGGCCCCGCGGCGGGAAGCGCGAGGACGAGGACATGATCGATGCCATCTGAAAAGGCGCCCGAGCGGCGGCAGCCGCTCGCCATTCGCCTCGCCATCGCCCTCATGGCATTGGTGGCACTGTCCGGCATCGTCATGATCGGCAACGGTCTCTACATCATGGCGAAGGCCGAATTCTCCGGAGCACCACTGGAGCACGCTGCACATCACCATCTCGCAGAGTTTCGCGTGATCGATGCGGACGGGCTGAACCGCGCGACCGAGATTTGACGCAAGCCGGCGCACGTCAGCATGCGTGTCGAATCACGGTGCTTTTCGGTCCCCTCCCCTTGAGCCATTGGTAAGCGGCTGCTAGAAGCCGGCGCAACGCGCGCAAGCCGCGCGCCTCCCCCGCACAAGGCCGAACCGATGACCCGCCTGCAAGCCAATCTTTGTCTTCTTCTTGCCGGCGCGATCTGGGGCGGAGGTTTTGTGGTGCAGTCGAGCGCGATGAAATCACTGGGCCCCTTCTGGTTCATCGGCCTGAGATTCCTCGTGGCCACGGCGGCTGTCGCTCCATTTGCCTGGCGCGAGTTGAAGCGCGCTACCGCGCCTGTCACGCCCCGCACCTACGCAGCCTTCACCGCCATCGGGCTGGCGCTCTTTGCCGGAGCAGTCACTCAGCAGATCGGCCTGCTCACGACCACAGTGACCAATTCCGGCTTCCTGACCGGCCTTTACGTCATCATGGTGCCGATCCTGACCGTTGTCGTCCTGCGCCGCGCGCCGCACTGGATCGTCTGGCCGGGCGCCCTTCTTGCACTCTTGGGCATCTTCCTCCTGAGCGGCGGTTCGCTCAGCCACCTCTCCTACGGCGACGGCATGACCATCGTCTGCGCCTTCTTCTGGTCGGTCCAGGTCTTCCTAATCGGTATTTTTGCCAGCCAGAGCGGCCGTCCCCTGACGCTTTCTGCCTGGCAGTTCGCCGTCACCGGCATTTGCGCCACGGTTGCAGCCATGATTCTGGAGCCGATTTCCTGGGAAGCGATCAGGAATGCCGGCTTCGAAATCGCCTATGCCGGTGTCTTTTCCTCCGGCCTTGCCTTCAGCCTGCAGGTCATAGGCCAGCGCTACACGACAGCACCGCAGGCGGCGATATTCTTGTCCTCCGAAGCATTGTTTGCAGCAACCTTCGGCGCCCTCATCCTGGGCGAGACAATCACCCCTATCGGCTATGTCGGCTGCGCCGTGATCTTTCTGGCCATGCTACTCGTTGAAATCGTTCCGGAAATCCTATCCCGCCGGGCGCGATCACTCGCCTGAGCCAGTTCTTTCGTACCAATTCGTTCCTGCTTGATTTTCAAGCACTTGCAAATCCTGCCTAGTTGCAAGGCAATTAAACTTTTGAAATTCTCTAAAGTAGCGACTGGAAGTTTTCAAAAACGCGCAAAAGTTTCGCTTGCCAATTTTTCAGAACTACATCACTCTGCGCCTCGTCCACAGAAATTTGTGGACATACGGGAAGACCTCATAATTTCTGCGCTCCGGAGACGCGACAAGTTCCGGGCGGTCAGTTTGGGGATTGGGCAAGGCAGGTCCGGTCTCCATGTGCACCGCGGTAACAAAACAGGACCTTTCCTCCGCATGACCTCGACTGCCTGCCGAAGCCTCCCTTGAGGGGCGCAGCATGAGCCCGTAGCGGCACGGGCGTGAGAAAAGGACCTGAGACACATGGCCGAGACTGGCACTGTAAAATTCTTCAATACCGACAAGGGCTTCGGCTTCATCAAGCCCGACAAGGGCGGCGCAGACATCTTCGTTCACATCTCTGCTGTTCAGGCTTCCGGCCTTAACGGCCTGACTGAAAACCAGAAGGTTTCCTTCGACACCGAGCCGGATCGTCGCGGCAAGGGCCCGAAGGCAGTCAACCTCACGGTTACCGGCTGAGCCTGAACAACCTTCCCGGTTGAACAGATTTCGAACCGCGATTTGCGGGTGCGTTTTCGTGCCCCAGGTCGCGGTTTTCTGTTTCCCCGTGGAACCTTTTCGTCTTCGCAGAATTTTAACCTTTGTTCAGACTGCGTTCAGCTTAGGCGACCTAATTTTCGTCACAACGTCGCGATCTGATCGCGCGCATGGACGAAAGGAAAGGCCATGAACAAGGTTTCGAAATTTATAGCGATTTCTTGCGCCGCAACGGTCGCGGCCTTCGCTGTTGCCGGCAGCGCCTCCGCACAGGAATGGCATCGTCACCGTCATAACGGCGGAGACGCCGTGGCAGCCGGCATTGCGGGTCTTGCCGTCGGTGTCATTGCGGGTGCTGCGCTAGCTAGCCCACCGCCGCCGCGTCGTTATGTCTATGATGACGACGGCTATTATGCGCCGCCCCCGCCGCCGCGCCGCGTCTATTACCGTCAGACCTATGTCTATGAACAGCCCGCCCCGGTGTACCGCCCGGCCCTCGCCCCGTGGTCGCGTAGCTGGTACCGTTATTGCTCCAGCCGCTATCGCTCGTTCGATCCGCAAAGCGGCACATTCGTCGGCTATGATGGTCGCGAACATTTCTGCCGCTGACGGAAACAAAGTTTGAAAAAGAAATGCCGGGTTTATCGCCCGGCATTTTTTGTCTGAAGCGTTCAGAGCAAATCCTCGAAGGCGGGAACCTGGTTTCCACTTTCGCTGGAATTGCTCTAAAGCCCCACCAGGAACGGGTTGTTCCGCCGCTCGTCGCCGATCCGGCTGCCCGGACCGTGGCCGCAGATAAAGCCGACATGATCACCCAGCGGAAACACCTTCGTCTTGATGGAGTTCAGCAACGTCGCATGATCGCCACCCGGCAGGTCCGTCCGGCCGATCGAACCGTTGAAAAGCACGTCGCCGAGGTGGGCAATCCCCTCCTCGCGATGGAAGTAGATCACGTGCCCCGGCGCATGACCGGGCGTGTGATAGACCTCGAAGACATGCTCGCCAAACCCGACCGTGTCGCCGTCGTCAAGATAGCGGTCAGGCGTGCAATTGCGCATCGGCGTATCGAGGCCATACATCTTTGCCTGCGCCTCAAGTCCCTTCAGGAACGTCTCATCGTTCCTGTGCGGGCCGATGATATCGACACCCAGCGCTTCTTTCAGTTCCATCGCGCCGCCCGCGTGGTCGAGATGGCCATGCGTCAGCCAGATTGCCTTGATGTCGATCCCGTTGGACTTGAGCACATCCAGTATGGTCTCGACATCGCCGCCGGGATCGACGACCACGCCTTCCTTGCTTTCGCTGTCGAAGAGAATGGTACAGTTCTGCTGGAATGCCGTTACCGGGATAATTCCCGCCTGAAGCTTTGCCATGTCGCTACTCCAATTTCACTGAACGATGGAGATAGAGGAACTTGGCAGCGATGGAAACTCCGGGATCTGTGAATTCAGTGTCCGGAAATGGCGACGTCCCGCGGCTCAAGGGGCGAGACGGCAAAGGAGGCTGTCGTCGCCAGAAGGCCGGCCACGAGAAAAACGGCCGTGAAAAAGAAGATCGCCACCGGTCGCATCGTGCGCGGCGACTCATCGCTCGAAACCTGCGTCAAAGACATGAAAACACCCCCCGTTCGTTTGCGTGCTGTTATCGGATCCGTGTTTACAACGCGAGGCTGGAACGAACTGTTCCTTGCGAAACAGGCTGGTTTTGCCTTTTGTCAAAAGCCCGGCACATTTGACGGCCCCTCACCTTGATCTGGATCAATCTGCGTCATTAAGTCATTGACAGAGAGGGGAATTCGCATGAAGCTTCTTTCCATGATCATGAACTGACGGGAGGCATTTCATGGACTATGCAAGCATCGCAATTGAAATTGTCGCAGGCATTATCGCGGGCAACGCCATCTGCGCGGCCATGAAACAGCCGGCTCTCAGCACATGGAGCAGGACGGCGGTTGGCGCGGTCGGCGGCCTGCTGGGTGGGCTGGTCTTTCACCTGACAGCTGGCGACAGCACCGTGTCCGGGGCCCTCGTCGATGTCTACACCGGTGGCTTCGGTGGTGCGATCCTCACCCCGATCGTGGGTGCCCTGACCGGCGGCATGCTGCGCCACCGTCACTGACAGTCTTGGGCCACGCGCCACCACATCGTCTCTCCGGCCAATGGGGCGGGGGCAACCGGAACTCACGTCTTGCTGTTCATCGGATGGACATTTACGGTCTATGCGAAACACGGGTCGCATGCAGCGGCGCCGCTACAGGAAGACATGAGGACTACGCATGCCCCAGGCTCAACGCACGCGGAGCGGCAGGACAAGCCGACCCGAACCCATTATGGAGCCGATGACGGCTGCCGATGGCGTTGACTTCGAAATCATCGAGTTGTTCTTTTTTGCCTATCGTGCCTTCACATCCGACCCGGATGCCATCCTGGAAAAAGGCGATATGGGCCGCGCCCATCACCGGGTTATGCACTTCGTCAACCGCGAACCGGGCATGACCGTCGCCGCCCTTCTGGACACGCTGAAAATCACCAAGCAGTCGCTGGCCCGCGTACTCAAACAGCTGATCGACAAGGGCTATATCTGCCAGATTGCCGGGCCCGAGGATCGCCGCCAGCGCTGCCTCTATCCGACGCGCGCAGGCCGCGAACTCGCTCTGGAACTGGCCGCCCCGCAGCACCGCCGGATCGCACGCGCCCTTGCGACGGCAACGGCCCAGGAACGGGCGGAAGTCGTGCGCTTCCTCACCCGCATGTCCGACGAGGGCGAAGGAGAGCTACCATGATCACCAGCGCCAGGGTCGAAGCCGTTGCAGACGACGCCCCCCACATCCTGATCGTCGATGACGACAAGCGTATCCGCGACCTGTTGCAACGCTTCCTGCAGGAGAAAGGTTTCCGCGTTTCCGCCGCCGCCGACAGCCAGGAAGCGCGCCGCAAGCTCGAAGGTCTGGACTTCGACCTCCTGATCGCCGACGTAATGATGCCCGGAGAGAACGGCATTGCGCTGACGAAATCGCTGCGCCAGGACCGCAAGTTCCCGATCATCGTGCTCACGGCTCTGAGCGAGGCGGAATCCCGCATCGAGGGGCTGGAGGCAGGCGCGGACGACTATCTCGGAAAGCCCTTCGATCCGCGTGAACTGGTGCTGCGTATCAACAATGTGCTGCGTCGCAGCGCCGCCGAACGACCGCCGGCGATCGAGCAGATCATGTTCGGACCCTTCACATTCTCGATCACACGGGCGGAACTGCGCCGCTCTGGAGAATTCGTGCATCTGACTGATCGGGAGCAGGAGATCATGCGCATTTTCGCCACGCGGCCGGGCGATACGGTGCCACGACACGAATTGGCGGGCAGCGATGCAGACACAGGCGAGCGAACGATCGACGTTCAGATCAACCGGCTCCGTCGCAAGATCGAGGACGATCCGTCCAACCCGGTCTGGCTGCAGACCGTTCGCGGCATCGGCTATCGCCTGAACACGGATTAAGGTTCCATGGCAGACACGGAGGCAAAGCCGAGCAGCTTCGACTCGATCCGTCCGGAACGCGATCGCGCGCCCTCGTCCGGCTGGAAGCGCTCGATCCGCTGGCTACGCCGGCAATTGCCGACCGGGCTCTTCGCCCGTTCGCTGCTGATCATCATCCTGCCGATGTTCATCCTGCAGGGTGTCGTCACCTATTTGTTCATGGAACGCCACTGGCACATGGTGACGGAGCGGCTCTCCAGCGCCGTCACCCGCGATATCTCCGCCATCATCGACATGATGGAGACCTATCCGCAAAATGACGATTTCAGCCAGCTGAAGCGGATTGCCAGCCAGCGCCTCGAACTGGAAATCGCGGTCGAGAAGAACGGCACGCTGCCGCCGCCGCGCCCGAAGCCCTTTTTCTCGCTGCTCGACGACTTCCTGAGCCAGGAAATCGCCCGCCGCGTCGCGCGCCCCTTCTGGATCGACACGGTCGGCAATTCGCGCATCATCGAAATCCGTATCCTGGTCGGCAAGGACGTGCTGCGCATCTTCGCGCCCCGTGCCTCCGCCTATGCCTCCAACACCCACATTTTCATCATCTGGATGGTGGTGACGTCACTGATTCTCATCGGCATTTCGGTTCTCTTCATTCGCGGCCAGATCAGGCCTATTACGGCATTGGCGAAAGCGGCCGAAAGCTTCGGCAAGGGCCAGAAAATGCCGGAGAATTTTGCGCCGCGCGGTGCGGATGAAATCCGCAAGGCCAGCCTCGCCTTCATCCTCATGCGCGAACGCATCGAGCGCCATGTCGAACAGCGCACCGCCATGCTATCGGGCGTGAGCCACGACCTGCGCACGATCCTGACGCGCTTCAAGCTGCAGCTCGCGCTTCTCGGCGACGACAAGGAACTGGAGCCGTTGCATCAGGACGTCAACGACATGCAGTCCATGCTCGAAGGCTATCTGGCCTTCGTCCGCTCGGAGGCCGAGGAGGATGTCGGAACGGTCTATCTCAGCGAAGTCATGCGCCGTCTCGAAATGCATGCCGAACTGGAAAACAAGGGCTTCACAGCCAAGATCGAGGGCCGCGATGAAATTCGCGTGCGGCCCAATGCTTTCAACCGGCTGATTTCGAACCTCATCTCCAACGCCTGGCGCCATGCCGAGAACGTCCGCGTCAGGGCAGATCACGGCCCGAAATGGTTGACCGTGATCGTGGATGACGATGGCCCGGGCATTCCGCTCGCCATGCGCGACGAGGTCTTCAAGCCCTTCTTCCGGCTGGACGAGGCGCGCAACCTCAATGCGTCGGGAACGGGCCTCGGTCTCGCGATCGCGCGTGACGTGGCGCGCGCCCAT
Source organism: Limnomicrobium aquaticum (assembly GCF_040545545.1). Classification (NCBI taxonomy): domain Bacteria; kingdom Pseudomonadati; phylum Pseudomonadota; class Alphaproteobacteria; order Hyphomicrobiales; family Rhizobiaceae; genus Limnomicrobium; species Limnomicrobium aquaticum. The sequence goes on along the minus strand of NZ_JBEPMB010000001.1, from coordinate 311,334 downwards.
GGCGGCAATGTCACGCTTGACGACAGCCCCATGGGGGGCCTGAGAGCCATCATCCGCATCCCTGCGTGATCGGATCAGAGCAATTCCAGCGAAAGTGGAAACCGGTTTCGCGTCTGGAATTGCGTGAAAACAAATAGAGCGCTTCAGCGCCCGTAGCCGCCCATCAATTCCGGATACGGCCGGCGCAGATTGTAGCGGTGCCATGCATCGATCCGCTTCGGATGGCGCGCGCGAAGCGCATCGAGCGGGGCAAGAAGTGCGCCACCACGCCCAAGATGCGAATCGATAATTTCGACAATACGGCGGTTCGGCCAGGGCTTGTTGACGATCTTGAGAAATGCATCGAAGGCCTGCACCTCCTGCCCCGCGCCCGCCCGATGCGCCATCAGGCAAAAGGCAAAGGCGGTCGAACGGCTGACGCCAGCATGGCAATGAACGAGAATGCGGCTGTCGGGCAACTCCACGGCGGGCCGCACCGTCTCGAACAGGCTGGTGACGACATCGGGGAAATGCGCCGTGACAGCCGCCGTTTCCTGGTCGCGCAGACGCGCTACGATATGCTCGCCGCGCCCGATCACGGGTACGAGGTGATCGGGCAGTTCGGGATCGATCAGTGACACGACATGCGTGGCACGCCACTCATCCGCCACCTCGCGGGCGCGCGGCAGGCAGCTCACGCGGAAATTCTGGTCCAGTACCATGGCTGTTCCCCTCAAAATATGGAATCAGGCCTACGCCCCGATTGGGGCAAAAAACGGCTGGGCGGAGACCGGCCGGAGAAATGTGATCAGCAGAGCCTCGCGCCGTCCGGCACGGGAAGCTCGACGCCGGCCAGCACGATCGCGCCCTCCGCATCGGCAAAGCCGAGGGTGAGCACTTCCGACATGAACGGACCGATCTGGCGAGGCGGGAAGTTGACGACCGCCATGACGCGACGTCCGAGGAGCGTTTCGGGCGAATAATGCACGGTGATCTGCGCAGACGACTTCTTGCGGCCTATTTCCGGCCCGAAATCGATCACCAGCTTGATCGCCGGCTTGCGCGCCTGCGGAAACGGCTCCGCCTCGACAATCGTGCCAAGGCGGATATCGACCTTCTCGAAATCGGCATAGGTGATCGGATCAGTCATGGCGTCGGCTCAGTTCGCCAGTTCCTGCGCACGCTTGCGCGCTGCGGCAATGGCGGCATCGAAGAGCGGCTGCATGCCGTCTTCCGCCATCAGGACAGAAAGGGCCGCAGCCGTCGTGCCGCCCGGAGACGTCACATTGGTGCGCAGCCGCGAAGCATCCTCGGGGGACTGGTGTAGGAGTTCACCAGCCCCCGAGACTGTTTCCCGCGCGAGACGCATGGCGAGGTCCGCCGGCAGACCGAGTTTTCGGCCTGCCTCAGCCATGCACTCGACGAGATAGAAAACATAGGCCGGGCCGCTGCCCGACAGCGCCGTGACGGAATCGATATCCGCCTCGGACGAAACCCATTCGACCGGACCGCTGACCTTGAGAAGATCATGCACCGCCGCCTTTTGCACTGACGAAACGGCAGGATTGGCAAAGGCACCGGTCACGCCGCGCCCGACCATGGCCGGCGTATTCGGCATGGCGCGCACATATGCGCCCTCACCCAGATGACCTTCGATAAAGGAAAGCGTCTTGCCCGCAGCAATGGAGACGATGACCGTGTCCGGCCCGACAAGGCTTCTAACGGGCGGCAACGCCACGTCCATGATCTGCGGCTTCACGGCGAGAAAGATGATCTCGGCCGTCATGCCCGCCGGCGGCGCAGCGGCAATCTCGACGCCATGCGCAGCAGCCTCAGCAGCCATCGCATCGGAGACTTTCGGATCGAGGATCAGGACGGACGAACCCGCAATACCGCTTTTCAGCCAGCCGGCGAGCATCGCTCCGCCCATATTGCCAGCACCGAGAAGAACGATCTTTTTCGTGGAGGCCATGTCTCAGGCTTCCCCGGCCGTTTCGAACAGGACGGCATCAACCGCCTCCTGCGCGTCCATGCCGGACCAGACGACAAACTGGAAGGCCTGGAAATAGGCCTCGCAGCTATCAAGCGCATTCGACAGCAGAACCTCGACCTGACGATCGGTCGGCTCGGCACCACCGGCGAGCAGCAGCGACTGGCGGAAGATGATCGCATCCTCAAGACGCCAGATATCGAAATGCCCCATCAGCACCTGTCCGTTGACGATGGACAGCAGGCGGATCACCTCGTTGACGCGGCTTTGCGGCACCTTAAGGTCGAAGGCGCAGGCCAGATGCAGCGCCTCGAAATCCTCCATCCAGGAGAAGGACACGTTGTAGTCGGCCCAGCGGCCGCCCACGGACATCGAAATTTCGTCCTCGCCGGACCGTTCGAAGGTCCAGTCGTTATTGGCGGCGACAAACTCGATCATATCGACCGGGTTCGACTGGCGCGCGATCTGCATTTCAATAAGGCTCATTCGGCATGTTCTCCATCGGACCCGCAACGGCTCGGCGACAAGCACACACTCGCCAAACCCAATAAACGCGCCAGATACAAAGATGAAACGATCCCTAGCGGTAAAAAGGCTAGGCGCGTCGTCCTGCCCGAAACTTGCGCCGCTTCGAATCGTCGTTGAAAATCAGTCTATAGCGACGACCCGCTCTCGCCACCCCCGCCGCAACGGCTTTTGGCGGCCGAAATCCTCAAGTCACTTTAGGAGCCGCTTGATGGCAAAGGCATAACTGACTCTGCGATAATGATTTTTCGGTCGAATCCACAGGTTGAGAAAATTTCCGAAAAAATTCGGTTGAATGAAAGTCCGAGGAGTGCACCTGCGAAAAGGCGGTGATTCATGCACAGGTGCGGACTCGCCGGAGGCGAAAAACAAAAGGGGCCTCGCCAAACGAGACCCCCGAATCCTTGGAATCAAGATCAGAATGGAAGAGGCCGATCAGCCCTTCTTCGCCGCCAGTTTCGCCTCAAGCTCGGCTATCTTTGCGGCCAGCGCGTCATTTTCCTCACGCGCCTTCACGGCCATCTCGCGCACGGCTTCGAACTCCTCGCGCTTGACGAGGTCCATCGAGTTCATGAACCGCTCGGCCTGGGCGCGGAAAGCGGTCTCCGCTTCCTGGCGAAGCCCCTGGGCAGCGCCGGCGGCGTCCGTCATCAGCTTGGCGAAATCGTCAAAAATGCGGTTCGGTCCCGTGGACATGATTGTCTCCCTTGCCTTTCGGACATGAACATTCTGAAACTGAGGTAGGTCGTCGCGCGGTCTTATGCAAGCACAATTGCGATGGACCTCGGCACACGTATGACGAAGCGCTGCCGGGTTTACCAAAGCGCAGAAAAATCGCCTTGACCCTGCCCCTTTCACCCTTCATTTTCCGGCGCGAAACAGTGGGGCTGCATCCAATTGCATAGCGAACTCATCACCATGGCGGCCATCGCCTTTCCCGGCTTCGACCCGGTTGCCTTCGAAATCGGGCCGCTGAAGGTGCATTGGTATGGCATCGGCTATGTCGTTTCGATCATGCTCGGCTGGCTCTATGCCCGCCGCCTGATCGCCAACGGCAATCTCTGGCGCGGCGGTCAGCCGCCGGTCAACGCCCAACAGCTCGACGACTTCGTCCTCTATGCTGCCATCGGTATCGTGGTCGGCGGCCGCGTGGGCTATGCGCTATTCTACGATCTACCCAACATTCTCGCTGATCCGCTGCGCTTCTTCCGCGTCTATGATGGCGGCATGTCCTTCCATGGCGGCTTCCTCGGCACGACGATCGCCATGATCCTCTTTGCCCGCGCGCACAAGATCCCGGTCTGGAGCCTGTTCGACATCGTCTCCATCGTCGCGCCCATCGGGCTCGGCATCGTGCGCGTCGCCAATTTCATCAACGGCGAACTCTGGGGCCGCATCACCGACGTGCCTTGGGCCGTCATCTTCCCGACCGGCGGGCCCTTTGCCCGCCACCCGAGCCAGCTTTATGAAGCTGGCCTCGAAGGCATCGTGCTTGTCTCCGTGCTGAGCCTGCTCGCCTATGGTCCGAAGCTGTTGAAAATCCCCGGCTTCATCACCGGCGTCTTTGTCTGCGGCTATGGTCTCAGCCGCATCACGGCGGAATTCTTCCGCGAGCCCGATGCGCAACTCGGCTATCTCCTCGGCGGCTGGCTGACCATGGGCATGCTGCTGTCGCTGCCGATGGTAGCAGCCGGCCTTTGGGCCATCTGGCGCGCCCGTCGCGCTGCCGCGCGCCTGCCCAACCCGGAAACTGCCGCGCCATGACCACGCCGCTTGCGGAAAAGATCAAAACCTTCATCCGGGTGAACGGGCCAATCAGCGTGACGGACTATTTCGCGCTCTGCCTCGCCGATCCGGAGCACGGCTATTACAAGACGCGCGAGCCCTTCGGTGCGGCCGGTGATTTCACCACCGCGCCCGAAATCAGCCAGCTCTTCGGCGAAATGATCGGCATCTTCCTCGTGCAGGCCTGGAAGGCGCATGGCGCTCCATCGGAATTTCATCTCGCCGAAATCGGCCCCGGCCGCGGCACGATGATGGCGGACATCGTGCGCGTCGTGAAGAAGCTCGCCCCCGAGATGTACGAAGCCGCGCAGATCCATCTGGTCGAGACCAGCGAGCGCCTGCGCAAGGTGCAGGCGCAGACGCTGGTGGCCGACAAGTGGAAGATCACCTGGCATGATGGCTTCGACGGCATCCCGCCCGGTCCTCTGCTGCTGGCCGCCAACGAACTCTTCGATGCGATCCCGATCCGCCAGTTCGTGAAGACGCCGACCGGCTTTCGCGAACGGATGGTGGGGCTGGATGCGGATGACAATCTCACTTTCGCGGCCGGCATGGCCGGCGTCGATCCGGCCCTTCTACCGGGGCCACCGGGCCTGCAGCCGATGGGTGCGATTGCAGAATTCGCCCCTGCCCGCCTTGCCGTCATGCAGGCGCTCTGCCAGCGCCTCCTCGAGGACGGCGGCTCGGCACTGATCATCGATTACGGCCATGTCGCTTCGGGCTATGGCGACACGCTGCAGGCCATCCGCGCCCACCAGTTCGATCCCCCACTGGCCCATCCGGGCGAGGCGGACCTGACGAGCCATGTGGATTTCGAGGCGCTGGCCAAGACCGCCCATCTCTCCGGCCTGCATGTCAATGGCGTCATGCATCAGGGCGACTTCCTCGCAGGGCTGGGCATTTACGAGCGGGCGGAAGCGCTCGCACGTGGCAAGGAAGCTCTTGCGGCGGAAGACATTGCCACGGCCGTAGACCGCCTCGCCGGAGCCGGAGCCGGCAAAATGGGGGAACTCTTCAAGGTTCTCGCCGTTTCCTCCAGCCATGTGGAGCTCGAACCCTTCATCGTCCATCGTCCCCATTCCGGCGACTTGGCGGCGGATTGACAGACCCATCCGCAGTTTGCAACATCCGCCTCGTTCGGCGCCGCACTCAGACGCGTGCACCGGGAACAAGGGTGCGACAACGGGAGACAAGATCATGGACATCCCCGCAGGCCTGAGCCCGATCGTCAGCGATGTGCTGCAAAAAGTTAGCCACGACGTGATCCGCCACGGCTATTTCACCCGTCAGGGCGGCGTATCCGAAGGCATCTATACCGGTCTCAATGTCGGTCTCGGCTCGCGCGACACGCCGCAGCGGGTAATTGAGAATCGCGCCCGCGTCGCCGCATGGTTCGGCGCCCCCATCGAGAAGCTGGCGACCGTCCACCAGATCCACTCGCCCGACGTCTTCACGGTGACGGAGCCCTATGATGGCGAGCGTCCGCAGGCCGATGCGCTCGTTACGGCCACTCCCGGCATCGTGCTCGGCGTTCTCGCCGCCGATTGCGGCCCCATCCTCTTCGCCGATGCGGAAAACCGCGTGATTGGCGCAGCGCATGCCGGCTGGAAGGGCGCGCTCTACGGCGTATTGGAGAGCACGATCGAGGCCATGATCGCGCTGGGCGCGAAGCGTGACAGCATCACCGCCGTTCTCGGCCCGTCGATCAGCGCCGCCAATTACGAAGTGGGCCCCGAATTCGTGGAACGCTTTCTTGCTGTCGACACGGATTACGCCCGCTTCTTCACCCCGTCGGTGAATGACGGCCACTCCATGTTCGATCTGCAGGGCCTGACGGTCGCGCGCCTCAAGGCCGCTGGCGTCAATGCCGGCATGACCGGCCACTGCACCTATCCCGACGAGGAGCGCTTCTACTCCTATCGGCGCACCACGCACCGCAAGGAGCCGGACTACGGCCGGCAGATTTCCGCGATCATGCTCAATCGAGCGGCCTGAAACGCCGCTGCCTGACGGGAGGACAAGGGACATGGCGATGCATTTCTCGGAACGGGAATACACGCAGCGGATGGACCGGCTGACAGCGCAGATGCGCGAGGAAAAGCTTGATGCCATCCTGCTGTTCGCGCAGGAAAGCATGTACTGGCTGACCGGCTATGACACCTTCGGCTACTGCTTCTTCCAGACGCTCGTCGTGAAGTCGGATGGTTCCAAGGTTCTGTTGACCCGCTCGGCTGACCTGCGTCAGGCCCGCCACACCTCCAACATTTCCGACATTCGCATATGGGTCGACCGCGCCAATGCCGACCCCTCTGTTGATCTGAAGGACCTGCTGAACGAACTCGACCTTTTGGGTGCGCGCATCGGCGTCGAATATGACACCCACGGCATGACGGGCCGAACCGCTCATCTCGTCGACAGACAGTTGATGAACTTCTGCGAAATGATCGATGCCTCCGCATTGGTGGGCAAGCTGCGGCTTCTCAAGAGCGAGGCGGAAATCGCCTGCACGACGGAAGCCGCGCATCTCGCCGACCTCGCGCTTGACGAAGCAATCCGGCTGACGAAAGCCGGCGCAAACGAGGCGGATATTCTCGCGGCCATGCAAGGCGCGATCTTTGCCGGCGGCGGCGATTATCCCGCCAATGAATTCATCATCGGCTCCGGCGCCGACGCCCTTCTGTGCCGCTACAAGGCCGGCCGCCGCACACTCTCCGAACACGACCAGCTGACGCTGGAATGGGCAGGCGTTTCGGCCCACTATCACGCCGCCATGATGCGCACGATCGTCATCGGCGCGCCGGAACCGCGCCAGGTCGAGCTGTTCGAGGCCTGCCGCGAGGCCATCCAGGCGATCGAACTCGTGCTGCGGCCCGGCAATACGTTCGGGACGGTCTTCGACGTTCACGCCCGCATCATGGACGAGCGCGGCCTCGCCCGCCATCGGCTGAATGCCTGCGGCTATTCGCTCGGCGCCCGCTTCTCCCCGTCCTGGATGGAGCAGCAGATGTTCCATGCCGGCAACCCGCAGGAGATTGAACCCGGCATGACGCTCTTCGTTCACATGATCATCATGGATTCCGAGTCCGGTTTTGCCATGACGCTCGGTCAGACTTACCTGACGACGGAGGAGGCGCCGAAGGCCCTGTCGCGTCACCCGCTGACATTGCTCACGGCGTGAACGGTGCAGAACCCGGTATCCAGAATGTCGGAGCATTGACACGGTCTTGCCTGCAGCCGTTAATGCGGACGAAATCAAAGCATGTCGCGCAAAGGTGTGCAGCGGTTTTGCGATAACGACATGCAAAAAGACATAAAGCATGATTGCGAATCTGAAAGATCGCAACATGCGTTAGCCCTGAGACGACAGGAGGACGGAACAGGATGCGGCAGCTTTTCATGTCAGCGCTGACAGCTGCGGCCGTTTTCTGCCTATCAGCCTGCACGACCTCCGGTCTCATGACCCCGCCGGAGCCGGTCGGAGATCCCGGACCGAAGACGGCAACGGCAAAGCAGGGCGCGCCGCCGGCCCTCGACTCGCCCGACCAGACGAGCCTTGCCGCAGAGGAAAGCCGCAATATCGGCACGCAGCGGACCCAGTTTCCGCAGGACGCGACCACGGCGGGCAGCGATCCACAGGCCATGCCCCCCCAGCCAACCGGGCCCAGAAGCCCGATGCTCGGAAGCCCCGGCGGCGTTTCGGCAACGCAGAAATCGATCTATCAGGCCTCCGGCCAGCCGCAGGCTCCAGGCGTTCTCGGCACGCTGCCCGCTGACGGCTCGGCTGCGGGCGGTGGTTCCATCCGCTTCCTGCCCATCATCGGCGCGCCGATTGCTGCAGTGACACCGCTCTCGCGCGAACTCGCCACCAATGCGTCTGCACGCGGCATTTCCATCAAGCCGTCGTCCGACAACTCGGCCGAACACATGCTGAAGGGCTATTTCTCCGCCTTCGATGACGGCGGCGGAACGACGATCACCTATGTCTGGGACGTTCTCGACGCCTCCGGCGCGCGCCTCACCCGCCTTCAGGGTCAGGAAAAGCTCGCCGGCAAATCCGCCGACCCATGGGCCAATGTCCCGCCCAATGTCATGTCCAAGATCGCCTCGGACACGATCAACATGTACCTCTCCTGGAAATCATCCCGGCGCGGCTGATGTGGCCAAATCGCCCGCAATTCCGCCGATGTACGGGAAAACGTGACGAATCCGTGTTTCACCGCTTGCATTCATGACCCAGCGCGCTAAAACGCCGGCATTCAGCATCATCAGGGCGGACCAAAATGAAGGTTTTCGCAGGGAACTCGAACCGGCTTCTGGCCGAAGCGATCTGCAACTATCTTAAAGTTCCTATGGGAAAGGCCACGGTTCGCCGCTTTGCGGACCAGGAAATTTTCGTCGAACTTCAGGAAAACGTCCGCGGCGAAGACATCTTCGTTGTCCAGTCCACTTCCTTTCCGGCCAATGACCACCTGATGGAACTGTTGATCATGATCGACGCGTTCCGCCGTTCCTCCGCCCGCCGCATCACGGCCGTCCTTCCCTATTTCGGTTATGCCCGCCAGGACCGCCGCGCCTCGGGCCGCACGCCGATCTCGGCCAAGCTCGTCGCCAATCTGATCACCGAAGCCGGTGCAGACCGCGTGCTGACGCTCGACCTGCATGCCGGCCAGATCCAGGGTTTCTTCGACATCCCGACCGACAACCTGTTTGCCGCCCCCATCCTCGCCCGCGACATCAAGGACCACTATGACCTTGAAAACGTCATGGTCGTCTCGCCCGACGTCGGCGGCGTGGTGCGCGCCCGCGCGCTCGCCAAGCGTCTCGACTGTCTGCTGGCCATCGTCGACAAGCGCCGCGACCGTCCGGGCGAGTCGGAAGTCATGAACATCATCGGTGATGTCACCGGCAAGGATTGCATCCTGATCGATGACATCGTCGATTCCGGCGGCACGCTCTGCAACGCCGCAGAAGCGCTCCTGAAGAACGGTGCAACCAGCGTCACCGCCTATATCACGCACGGCGTTCTCTCCGGCGGTGCGGTGGCTCGCGTCAGTTCCTCCAAGCTCAAGGAACTCGTGATCACCGACACGATCCAGCCGACCACGGCGGTGCAGTCTGCGCACAATATCCGCGTGATTTCCTCGGCCCCCCTTCTCGGCGAAGCCATCAGCCGCACCAGCATGGAAGCCTCGGTCTCGAGCCTGTTTGACTGAACCGAACCTCATCCAAATACAAAAACGCCGTGCGCTCTGACAGAACGTACGGCGTTTTTATTTGAACCCTGCTGACAGCCCTTCAGCTGATGCTCAGCCGCTTGACCTTGCGATGCAGCGTGGCGCGGCTGATGCCCAGCGCTTCGGCCGTGCGCGACATATTGCCATTGTTGCGGCTGATCGCCCGGCGCAAGGCGGCACGCTCGGCCTCAAGCAGATCGGCCGAACGCGTCGGCTCGCCTTCGTTAAGCAGATCGGCCGCAGGAATGCCGGCCGCCAGCCGGCTTTCATCGAGGCCCAGAGCCTGCCGCGCGCCGCGGGTCGCACCCAGCACGATATCGTCGCGGTCGACGGCCAGAAGCGCGCCGTAGCCGCTGCCCACCATCACGATGCGTGCCATCGGGAAAGCACGGCGGAACAGATTGCCTTCGATCCTCAGTGCCGCATCGCGCACCGCATGCGACAGCATCGTCATCGTCAATTCGTTCGCATCATCGCGGCAGGTGGAGAAATCGAGCACGCCGGAAATGCGCGCCGTGTGGTCACGGATGGGTGCAGCCGTACAGCTCAGACCTGTGTTGGACGACAGGAAATGCTGATCGCGACTGACGGTGGCGGCACGCTGGTCGGCCAGCGCCGTGCCGATGCCGTTGGTTCCGACGCTCGCCTCGCTCCAGACGGTGCCGGACCAGAGGCCGACGCCGCGAAAATCCTTCTCGTCGCCCGCCGTGCCGCGCCGGTCGAGCACGACGCCGTTGCCATCCGTCAGCAGGAGCGCGTGACCGGAGCGACCGGCCATCATGAACAGGCGGTCGAGTTCGTCCCGTGCCTCCTCGACCATGACCTGCGACCGTTCGCTCGCGTCGCGAAATTCCTGGTCGGTGAGGCGCGCGGGCGAAAGCTTCTGGTCGGGGCTGAGCTTGTGTACGTTCATGCACCGAAGCCACGAGGCGGCAACCGGGGAGCTTGCAGCCTGTGAAGACTTGCGCGCCAGCGAATAAACCTTGTCTGCATGTTGGGTCATGATCAGCTCAGCTCCTCCCAAAGCTCCCTTTCGAATCCCACGCAGGTCACATGGCTCAAGCACATGTCACAGGATCCTGAAAGGTTCGTGCCGATGTCACGAATGAGGGTCAGGATGGCATGCCTGCCGGACAAATGCATCAGCACTTTCGTATATGACTTACGAAGTGTTTCAAGAATGCGCCACTTCGGCGCGCCACACATTGATCTTCATCAACTGGCCATAAAGAACGGCTCCCTGCCCGGCCTTGCAATCGATACCCCTTTGGAGTATGGAGCGCCGTCCGCCTAGACACCCTTGGAGGCAAGGCGGATGAGGCTTTTAGCGAATTCAGCAACAAGCTTCAGCTTCGCAGCGGTCAGAGATGGCCGGATGCGCGGCTCTCCGCAACGTTGAAAGGAAATACCATGAGCCACGCTTCGTACGAGCTCAAGGCCGAAAAGCGCGATCGGGCTGGTAAGGGGTCCTCCCGTGAACTGCGCCGCAACGGTCTTATCCCAGCAGTCATCTATGGCGACAAGCAGGCCCCGATTTCGATCGCTCTGTCGACCAATGAAGTCACGAAGAAGATCCACGCTGGCGGTTTCATGACCACCATTGCAACGATCGACGTCGACGGCGAAAAGATCTCGGTTCTCCCGAAGGATTACCAGCTCGACCCGGTCCGCGACTTCACGATGCATGTCGACTTCCTCCGCGTCTCGGGCAACACCCAGGTCACGGTTGCCGTTCCGGTTCACTTCATCAACCATGAGAAGTCCCCGGGCCTCAAGATCGGCGGCACGCTGAACGTCGTCCGTCACGAAGTTGAATTCCATTGCCCGGCCAACGCCATTCCGGAAGCCATCACGGCTGACCTGACCGGCTTCAAGATCGGCGAAGGCGTTCACATCTCGCACATCAAGCTTCCGGCAGGCGTGACCCCTGTCATCACCGACCGCGACTTCACGATCGCCACGATCGCGACCCCGGCCGGCGGTGTCCAGGAAGAAGCAGCCGAAGCCTGATCGAACAGCGATCCGATTTCGACAATTCAGTTACGTGCAAGGCCCGCTCTACAGAGATGTGAGCGGGCCTTGTTTTTTTCGCGCTTCGCAAAAACTCTCAAGCGATATTCAAAATCGGTTAAGGCTCGCGTGTAACATTGTCCGCCTTGTTGTCCCGGTTCCGCCTTCAGCCCAGGTGCCCATGCACACCCACTCCGTGGAAAAGCGATTTCTTCTGATCATCTGCGCGGCGGTGCTCATCTTCGTGATGCCGCTGTTCGGGCTTTTCTTCTATCTCTCCGCGGAACGAACCTTGAACGAGCGCATGGAGCGGTTCGATCTCACGATCTCGACCAATGCGCAGGCGCTGGGCAAGCCGCTCTGGGATTTCGACATCGACAGCGCCAGAAAGGTCGCGGCCGCCATTGCAGCCGGGAGCGAGATCGAGGCCGTTCACGTACGCGACAGCTCCGGCGCCATCACGATCAACATTCCGCAGACCGGCACCAAGCATCAGGTGGCGACGCGGCGCTTCTCGACGCCGATCAGCTACGCCTCCGTGGACGGCGACAAGCATGTCGGAACTCTGGAGATCGATGTCGATAACGGCGGCCTCATCTCGACGATCGGCCCCCGCGACGTGAGCTTCATGTTCATCTTCATCTTTGCGGTGACGATCGTCTTTCTGTCCGCGCTGATCGCCAACCGCGTCATCGTGATCCGCCCGCTCCTGCGCCTGATCGATGCGGTCATCCGTACGCGGCGCAGCGGCTACAGGCAGCGCGTGGACTGGCATTCTCGCGACGAGATGGGCCTGCTCGCTGAAAACTTCAATGAAATGCAAAGTGAGCTGGCGCATGAAGAAAGCGCCCTGAAGGCAGCCCATGCCATGGTGCAGGCGGTCTACAACAAGACCCCGGCCATGCTCTACATGGTCGATGCAGGCGGCCGCATCGCGGCCGTTTCCGACTATTGGATGCTCGCCACGGGCTATGGCAGGGAAGAAGTGACCGGGCGTCAATTTACCGATTTCCTCGCCCGCGGCCAGCGCGGAGGCGTCGGACAAGGAAAAACCGCCCCAGGACCCGGCGAGACTGTGGCTGGCACGGTGAAATTCCAGTGCGCCGATGGCCGGATCATAGACGTCCTCATCCGCGAAACTCCGATGGGCGAGGAGGATGGTCGCACAAGCGCGCTCTGCGTCATGACAGACGTGACCGAACTGAAGGAAGCCGAAACACGCAACCATCTGCAGGCCATCACGGACCATCTCACCGGCCTTCTCAACCGTCAGGGCTTCGAAGCTGCGCTCGACGGCAAAATCATCGAAGCCGACCGGCGCGGACACCAGCTGGCCTGCCTCTTCGTTGATCTCGACCGCTTCAAGTGGATCAATGACAATCTGGGCCACGCGGCCGGCGACGAGGTCTTGAGGGAAGTCGTCGCTCGTGCCACACCGCAGTTGCGCCCAACGGATGTCATCGCCCGCCTCGGAGGCGACGAATTCGCGATCCTCGTCTCCGCTCCCGAAGCGGAAACGGTCGCGCGCGCGATTGCCGATCGGATCAAGTCGATCTTCGTGTTACCCTTCACGCCTGAAGGCGCCAGCGTCACGCTCAGCGCCAGCATCGGCATCTCGCTCTATCCGCAGCACGCCAGTTGCGCCGCCGAACTCCTGCAGAAATCCGACCTCGCCATGTACGCGCGCAAACGCAATGGCAAGAACGGCACCGAAGTGTTTGCCGATTCCATGGCCGACAATGCGCGGGAACGGGCAGAGCTGGAGCGCTACATCAACGAGGCGCTCGAAAACGACTGGTTCGATGCCTGGCTGCAGCCGATCTGCGATCTCGCGACCGGACGCCCTACGAATTTCGAAGCCCTGATGCGCCTGCGCCATCCCGCGCACGGGATATTGCCCCCTGCCAAGATCATTGCCGTTGCCGAGGAGAACGGCAAGATCGAAGCCATCGGCAATGTCATCCTGAGAAAGGCCGTGGAATATCTCGCCCGCATCAGCACGATTCCGGGCTTCGAAGACGTCCGTATGTCGATCAACTTTTCGCCGCTGCAGCTGAATGCCGATCTCCTGGCGCGCATGTCGGACATCCTCATGAAATCGGGCATACAGCCTTCCCGCATCGTGCTGGAAATCACCGAAGCCGTCCTGATGCGCAACAACCCCGAGATCAACATGGTTCTGCGGGGCTTACGCGATTGCGGCATGTCGATTGCGCTTGACGACTTCGGGACGGGCTATTCGTCGCTCAGCTATCTGCACCGCTTTCCCGTCAACATCGTCAAGGTCGACCGCTCCTTCGTGGCCGCCCTTCATCCGGATAGCGCGATAGAACGGGACAAGGCCTACCTGCTGGTCCAGGGTATCAACACGATCGCGCAACACTTGAACTGCAAGGTGGTTGCCGAAGGGATAGAAACGACGAGCCAGAGGGAAATTCTGAAGGACATGGGAATCCAGTTCGGCCAGGGCTACCTCTTCTCCCGCCCGCTCAGCATCGACGACATCGAGCAGCTCTATAATCCGACCGGCGAACGCCTGACCGGACGCGCCTGACAGACATGGCGTTGATTCTCCCCTGCCTGACGCGCGCTGCCATGCGCCTCATGTTTGCGATGATCTTCGGAACCGGGATAGCCTCGGCGAGCGACATTCGCTTCGTGACCGAAACCTATCCTCCCTTCAACTACCTCGAAAATGGTGTGATCAAGGGTTCCTCGATGGAACAGGTCAGGCTGATCGCAGAAGGCACCGATATCAGCTACTCCGTCGAAATCATGCCCTGGGCGCGGGCCCTTGCAACGGCCGAACACGAACCCGACGTCTGCGTCTTCACAGCGGTGCACAATGCCGAACGTGACCAGAAATTCAAATGGATCGAACCGCTGCTAAAAAGCAGGACAATCCTGGTCCGGAAGGCCGGCTCGCAGGTTGCGCCCAGGACGCTTGAAGAGGCCAAGGCCTTCGTCATCGGAACGCAACGCGGCGATTTTACCCATGATCTCCTGCGCAACAACAATTTCCCCAAGATCGACCTGGCGACCGATCTCGTGCTCAGTCTCAAGAAGCTGATGAGCGGCCGGATCGACCTCGTTCCGATCTCGGAAAAATACTACGACAAGCTGAAACGCGATGGTGAACAGATCGAATCTGTGCTGACATTGGCCGAGGATACCTATTCCATCGCCTGCAATCGCGGGGTTCCAGATATCACGATTGCACACATGCAGGCGGTACTCGATAATCTGATTGCAGACGGCACGCAGCGGCGAATATTCGCTGCCTATGGCGTGATGGCGGAAGAAGGCAAGACGAACTGAAACATCCAACGATCAAGGCTGCATGAGGTCACGCATGACGAAACCTCGCCTGATAGGAAACGAAAGCCGTGTCTCACGCTTTCTCGCCTTTTTCTGCACGGCGGCATTGTGGTCCACAGCCCAGCTGCCGGCAAGGGCGGAACCCCTGCAATTGCTGACCGAGGCTTACCCGCCCTACAACTATCAGGAAGACGGTCTTATCAAGGGCATCGCCGTCGATCTCGTCAAGGCGGTGACGGCCGATGCCGGCATCGAATACGAAATGAAGATCCAGCCCTGGGCGCGTGCCTATGGACTGGCCCTAAACACGGCCGGCCACTGCGTCTTCTCCACCGTTCATACGCCGGAGCGGGACGCCCTGTTCGAATGGGTGGAACCGCTGTTCAGCACCGAACAATATCTCGTGCGCAAGACCGGCTCGAACGTCAATCCGGCCAACATCGAAGACGCCAAGCGCTATCTCGTGGGCACGCAACTCGGCGACTATACGGAAGGGATTCTGAAACAGGGGGGATTCTCCCGCGTGGACCTGACATCCGAAATCGACCTGACGATCAAGAAGCTCCTGGCCGGACGCATCGACCTTATGCCGATGGCAGCTTCCATGGTGACGGACCTTCAGAAGAAGGCTGTCCCCGTCGAGCCGGCCGTGATCTTCACGAGGAGTGTGGACTCGCTTGCCTGCAACAAGAAGACCGCACCGGAGACGCTCGCAAAAATGCGCGCCAGCCTGAAGAAGCTCATCGCGGATGGCACACAGGCGGGTATCTTCCAGCGCTATAAGTTCACTGAAGGCGGACTCCTTCCCACCTCGAAGCGCTAAAGGCTTGACTCGCGCCCGCCTTTCGCATTTCACAGCCCCATCTTTCTACGCGAAACCGGTTTCCACTTGTCCTGGAATTACTCTCTTTATTTTACGCAATTCCGGACGCGAAACCGGTTTCCACTTTGGCTGGAATTGCTCTAATACGCGGATCAAAGCCATGAAGATCATCGTCGGCCTCGGCAATCCCGGCCCGCAATATGCGGCAAACCGCCACAATATCGGTTTCATGGCCGTCGATGCGCTGCATCGCAAGCACCCATTCGGTCCTTGGTCGAGGAAGTTCAAGGCACAGATTGCCGAAGGCGAGATTGCCGGCGAAAAGGTCCTGCTGATGAAGCCGCAGACCTTCATGAACCTCTCGGGCGAAGCAGTCGGCGAGGCCATGCGCTTCTACAAGCTGGGGCCCGGCGACATCATCGCCATCCACGACGAACTCGACCTGCCGGCCGGCAAGGTGAAGCTCAAGGTCGGCGGTGGCCATGGCGGTCATAACGGCCTCAAGTCACTCGACGCCCATTGCGGCCGCGACTACAAACGCCTGCGCCTCGGCATCGGCCATCCGGGCTCCAAGGAACTCGTCCACAATCACGTGCTGGGCGATTTCGCCAAGGTCGACCAGGGCTGGCTCGACGAGCTGATGGACGACATCGCCGTCAATGCCGAACTCCTCTTCGACGGCGACGGCTCCAAGTTCATGAACAAGCTCGCCCCGCCTGCCCCGCCGAAGGGTGAGAAGAAAGACGAAGCAAGCGCGCCCAAGGCGCAACAGCCAAAGGGACAGTCACACGTCCATCGGGCCCGCAACCACAAGCCCGACCTGCCGGCGACGGGACCGATGGCCGACATGCTGAAGCGGATGTTCGGGAAGAAGGATTAGACCCGGCCTATTCCTCCGGCTCCGCCGTAAACATCAGCGGGAAACCGGCCTCCTTGGCGAGGTCCATCGCCTCCTTGACCTTCGTCTCGGCGATATCCTTCGTGTAGACTGCAACCACCGACGATCCCTTCATATGCGCGGTCAGCATGATCTTCTCCGCGGATGAGCCATCTGCGCGGAACACATATTTCAACACCATCACCACGAATTCGCGCGGCGTGTAATCGTCATTGAACAGCAGCACCTTGTAAAGCTTCGGCTTCTCGACCTTCGGCGTGGTCTTCACGCGCGGAGCAAGCACGACATCGTTCTCGGCCATGAGAAGGACTCCCTCAAGGAAGCGACGGGGATTTTCGGATGGTTGGCTCCGCGCAACATTGCCGGAACACGCTTATTGTGGCGATGAACATGCGAAAATGCAAGAAGGACAGCCGCTTCCCCGGCTACCTCTTGACCTTGAGGCATCGGATGCCCCATACGCTCGCTCAAACATTTAGACAGATAACGGGCTTCCATCATGGGCTTCAAATGCGGCATCGTCGGGCTTCCCAATGTGGGCAAGTCCACTCTCTTCAATGCACTGACCCGCACGGCGGCGGCGCAGGCGGCAAACTATCCGTTCTGCACGATCGAGCCGAACACCGGTGAAGTCGCCGTTCCCGATCCGCGCATGAAGCTTCTGGCGCAGGCCGGCAAGTCCAAGGAAATCATTCCGACGCGCATCTCCTTCGTCGACATCGCCGGCCTCGTGCGCGGCGCTTCGAAGGGCGAAGGCCTCGGCAACAAGTTCCTCGCCAATATCCGCGAAGTCGATGCCGTCGTCCACGTTCTGCGCTGCTTTGAAGATTCCGACATCACCCATGTCGAAGGCCGCATCGACCCGGTCGGTGACGCCGACACGATCGAAACGGAACTCATGCTCGCCGACCTCGAGAGCATCGAGCGCCGGCTGGAGCAGACCCGCAAGCGCGCCGCCAGCAAGGACAAGGAATCGCTCACTGTCCTGCCCGTCATGGAAGAGGTCGTGAAGCTGCTGCAGGACGGCAAGCCCGCCCGTCTGCTTCTGAAGACGCTGCCGCCTGAAGAGATCGCGATCCTCAAGGGTCTCAACCTGCTGACGTCACACCCGGTTCTCTACGTCTGCAACGTCGCCGAAGGCGATGCTGCGACCGGCAACAGCTTCACCGCGCAGGTGGAGAAGATGGCGAAGGATCAGGGCGCCGAATGCGTCATCATCTCCGCCGCCATCGAGGCGGAAGTGGCCCAGCTTCCCGATGAGGAGTCGCAGGAATTCCTCGCCGCACTCGGTCTTGAGGAAGCCGGTCTCGACCGCCTCATCCGCGCCGGCTATCACCTGCTCGACCTGATCACCTATTTCACCGTAGGCCCGAAGGAAACCCGCGCCTGGACGATCAAGCGCGGCACCAAGGCCCCGGCCGCCGCAGGCGTCATCCACTCGGACTTCGAGCGGGGCTTCATTCGCGCCCAGACGATCGCCTATGAGGACTATATCGCGCTCGGTGGCGAAGTCGGCGCCAAGGAAGCCGGCAAGGCCCGCGACGAAGGCAAGGAATATGTCGTGCAGGACGGCGACGTGCTGATGTTCAAGTTCAACACCTGAACGAGCCTGCCGAAAGTCTCGCATAAGCGATCCGGACTAGCGTGCCGCCAAAGGAGAATTCCATGGCGGCCGAACCCGTTCTTTCAATCTGCGTGCCTTCGCGCAACCGCCAGCTCTATTTCTGCCAGACGATTGACGCCCTGCTCCAAAGCGAGCGAACCGACATCGAGTTCGTCTTCGCGGACAATTCGGATGATCCATCGATCATGAACGCCTTCATGGCGGCAAGGTCGGCAGACCCGCGCATTGTGTATCTTGCATCTGGCGAGCGCATCTATTCCATGATGGACAACTGGGAACGCACCGTCGCCGCAGCGCGCGGACGTTATGTCACCGTGATCGGCGACGACGATTATGCCGATCCCGATCTCGCCGCCTTTCTCCTCAATCTGGAAGCACATGTCGGAGAAATCGACGCGCTGACCTGGAGCGGCTTCAATTACAACTGGCCTGTCGATGACGAACCGCCACGCCCGCTGCAACTGGACCTGAATGTCAAACTGACCCGCTTCGAAAAGCGCGACCTCATCGCCCGCGCCTTTCAATGGGAAGGTGCGTTGCATGTGCCGCTCTGCGGCAATTCCGTCTATCACGGCGCGATTTCCCGCAGGCTGCTCCTGCAGATCCGTGACAAATTCGGTGGCCGTTTTTTTGAATTTCCGGTCATCGACTATGAAAACGCCTTCAAGGTCGTTCTGAGCGGCCAGACCTTCTATCACGTCTCGCGCCCCTTCTCCGTTCCGGGCGTATGCCCCTTGAGCAATTCGGCCGCCACGAAAAGTGTTGCCGGCGAGGACGCCGCCATCATTCGCTTCAATCAGGATCTCGGCCGCGATATCAGTGACGATCCGCTTCTGGCGGATATGCCATTTCGCGCGGGCCATGGGGTCACAGCCACCATTTTCACGATCCAGCATTGGCTCTCCAGGAAATATAATTTCCCGCATACCGGCTATGAGAAGAACCTCCTGCGCGCCCTGGAGAGGAATTGCGAGAACTATCGCGACCTTGAGAGCTTCCATGCACTGGCGGAACGTTATCGGACGGCGCTCGCAAAATGGCATGACGGCCGATACCTGTCGCTTTTCAATCCGAAATTCACGGCACAGCCCCAGAACCGCGAGACCGCCGCTGCGGCCATCAACACAGGGATCGACAGCGAAGGTCACCTGCATTTTGCCGAAGATGCTGCCGGCGCAAGGTCGCCGAGTGAACTCTTCGCTGTTCTGAAAGGCCTCCTCGTTCCGGGAGCCGAGATTGAAATTGCACTCCCCTGAGCGCATAAATGCAACACTGGCCTTGAACTCGCACGGCTCTGTCGCCATTGTTCAACCTTGATCGGAATCGTCAAGGAATGAGCTGCATGGCGGATGAGACCCTCTATTACGAAGACTTCGAGGAAGGCCGCGCATTCGAGAGTGCCGAACGGACCGTTTCTGCCGAGGAAATCATTGCTTTCGCCGCGGAATTCGACCCGCAGCCCATGCATCTGGATGAAGCCGCCGGCAAGGCGAGCATTCTGGGTGGCCTCTCCGGCTCCGGCTGGCATATGAGCTCGATCGCCATGCGCCTGTTCTACGACAGCGTCGTTTCACGCACGGCGGGCGAAGGCGGCCCCGGCATCGATGTCATGGAATGGCGCAGGCCCCTCATTGCCGGCGACACGGTGCGTCTGACGATCAGGGTAAAGACCCGCAGGCCGCTTGCCTCCCGCCCCGGCATCGGCCTCGTCACGATGGAACACACGATGATGAACCAGAAGGGCGAGCGGATCATGCGCATGGAAGCCCCCGTTCTCATTCGCATGCGCAACCAGCATTCCGCGGAGGCAGACCAATGAGATTTGAAGACCTGTGGCCGCGCAACACGGCCTCCGAGATCGGCAGCTATCATTTCACACCTGAGAAGATCATCGAATTCGCCTCGAAATTCGACCCGCAATATTTCCATCTCGACGCCGAGCGCGCCAGGGAGTCCGTACTTGGCGGCCTCTGCGCCTCCGGCTGGCACATCTGCTCGGCCTGGATGGGGCTCAACGTCGCCTACATGTTCGGCGAGTTCAAGCGCATGGCGAAAGACGGCCATCAGCCGCCAAAGCTCGGCCCCGCGCTCGGCTTCCGCGACCTGCGCTGGCGCCTGCCCGTCTTTGCCGGCGACACCGTCACCTATTCGAACACGCTCACCCGCACGGTGAGAGCGCCGAACCATGCCGACCGGTTGCTGCACGATGTCACTTGCGAAGGCAGGAACCAGGATGGCAAGATCGTGGTGAGCTTCACGCCGACCGTCATCGAATTCATCTGAACCGATCCAGAATTGAGAGACAGCACCATGAGCGTCTACGGTTTCACCGCAAATGACATCAACGGCAAGGAACGCAAGCTTGAGGAATTCAGGGGCAAGGTCCTTCTGATCGTCAACACAGCCAGCGCCTGCGGTCTCACCCCGCAATATGCCGGCCTGCAATCGCTCTATGAGAGGTACAATGGCGAACTCGTCGTCCTAGGCTTTCCCTGCAACCAGTTCGGCGAACAGGAGAAGGGCGACAGTGAGGAGATCAAGAATTTCTGCGACCTGCGGTTCAACATCAAGTTCCCGCTGTTCGAGAAGATCGATGTGAACGGCGACGGCGCGCATCCGCTCTACAAGTACCTTGTCCACGAGAAGCCGGGTTTGCTCGGCACCGAGGCGATCAAGTGGAACTTCACCAAGTTCCTCATTGGCCGCGATGGCGAACCCGTTAAGCGCTATGCACCGACCACCACGCCCGAAGACATCGACGGCGACATCGCGGCCTTGGTCAAGGGCTAACGAGATGGCCGATTTCGCCGCACATGCCACCGGCGTCGAAGGCCTCCAGGCCGTCTCGGGACGAAGCGCACATTGCTTCCCCCGCCACACGCACGATGATTTCGGCGTCGGCCTCGTTGTCTCCGGCGGCCAGGTCTCCGCCTCTGGGCGAGGTCAGGTCGAGGCGGGGCCCGGCAATGTCATCACCGTCAATCCCGGCGAAGTTCATGATGGCGCCCCTGTTCGGGGTGAGCCGCGGCAGTGGCACATGTTCTATCTCACACCCAACCTGATCGATGAAATCGGCGAAGGGCTCAATGTCGGGAAAGCGACAGGGCTGGAGTTCCACCATCCTGTCATGGCGGATGACGAGGCGGCTCGCCGCTTTGCATCCGCATGGCGCATCATCGTGGCAAACGGCGGCACCGCCTCGCCCCGGATGGCGGTGGAGGAAACAATCCTGACCTGCCTTCATGGGCTTCTCGGGCCAGGACGCGATGGCCGGGATGCCGGCCTCTCGTCGGCCCGGATTGCGAGGCTCCGCGCCATGATCGATGACGATGTCTCACGCGAACATTCCCTGCAAAGCCTCGCCGCAGAAGCCGGGCTCAGCCGCTTTCAGACCGTGCGTGCCTTTTCCCGCGCGACCGGACTGACTCCGCACGCCTATCTTGTCGAGCGCCGCATCCAGACGGCCCGCCGCCTGATCCTAGCCGGCAACCCGCTGGCCGATGCCGCGGCGGCCGCCGGCTTCTGTGACCAGAGCCACATGACCCGTGTTTTCAGCAAGCGCTATGGCCTGACGCCTGCAGCAGCGCAAGGCGCGGCGCGCACTGCAATTTCGTCCAAGACCTGAAGCACGGGAAGACGTGACAAGAAGGCTCCAGAAACCGGAGCCGCTCATGTCACTCGAATTTTATCTGACCGCCCTCATCGTCGTCGCAACACCCGGCACCGGCGCGCTCTATACGATTGCCACCGGGCTCTCTGCCGGGCCGCGCCGCAGTATCATCGCCGCATTCGGCTGCACGCTTGGGATCGTTCCGCATATGGCAGCAGCTCTCACCGGTCTCGCTGCCGTCCTGCATGGCAGCCCGATGGCGTTCAATATCCTGAAGCTCCTCGGCGTCGCCTACCTCGCTTATATGGCCTATGGCCTGATCGTCTCGAAGCCCACAACATCCCCGATATCCGAGGCAGGCGGCGGCCACACAGGCACGAGCATCGTCACCAGGGCGATCCTGATCAACCTGCTCAATCCGAAGCTGTCGCTGTTCTTTCTGGCCTTCCTGCCGCAATTCATCGGCGCGACCGCTCCCGATGCTCTGGCCAGGATGATCGAGGCGAGCCTCACCTTCATGGCCATGACCTTCATCCTCTTCGGAATTTACGGACTATGCGCAGCAGGCATCAGGCAGCATGTGATCAACCATCCGCAAATCGCCACCTGGATCAACAGAACCTTCGGCCTCGCCTTCCTGGCAATGGCGACGAAGCTCGCAATGGCGCAACGATGATTATCTGAGTATCGGCAAACTCGCCCGCAGCGTTGCCGGCAATCCACTGAGCAGAATCTGGCGGAAGAAGCGCCAGCCGAAGCCAACAGTGAGCACGATGAGACCAATGGCGACGAGGATCCACATGATCAGGTTGCTTGTGGCAAGGCCGCCCAGCACGCCGGTATCCGTGCCGATCAATGCCGCGAAGGCATAACCAAGATAAATGAGGCCGGCTGTGACGAAGGCGCGGCGATCGAGCAACAGCCCGAGGATCATCATGAGAGCAACGACCACAACGACCAGCGCAGCACCCTGTGTCGTCTGCGGCTGCACACTGCCGAAGATGCCCTTGAGGATCGACGGCACTGCCACCAGATAGAGCCAGAAGGCAACGTCAGAGCGGGTGTAGAGCCGCTTCGGGTCGGTCAGGTCGAAGCGCATCGCAATCCCGACGAGTAGCACCCCGGCGATCAAGAAGAGCATCGTCGCATACTGTTCGAAATCGCCGTGATAGAGCGCGGACAGAACCAATACTGTTACGGTAACAACGCCGGCGATCAGCAACGCAGCCAGCGCCACGGGCACGCGGTAGCGCCAGTAGAAGACCGCCAGCGCCACGCATTCCGCCGCCGCAAGGGCCGCCACATGCAACGCACTGGCCGACACGGCACTGATCTCACCCGATATATAGCTGCGATCGAGACCAATGATCGTCCAGCCCGCAAAGAGCGCAAAGGCGATGGTCAGGGCGAAGGACGGCAGCGCCAGCCGCTGCCGGTAGACGAAGATTTCGGCGAGAACGATGACCGCGGCAACGGCCAGATAGATCGGCGCGAGACCGGCTATCCCGGTCAGCACCACGGCGATGCCGATCGTGATGAGTATGTCGTGATAGCCGCGGATGAAACGCGGGATTTCGCTATCTTCCTCGCGGTTCGGCTCATCCGCTGTGCCGCCGGGCGGCAGCGCCGCCCGTGCCTCCACGAACCGGGAAAGAGGCTCCACCTGGCCGGAGGAAATGATCCCGGCCTGAGCCGCCGCCGTCAGGCTTTCGCGCAATGTTTCAGCCATGCAGTCCCAAGCCTCCGGCAGCCTCATTCTCTGACATCAATGCCCGTCGAATTCGACCAGCGTGCGCACGTCAACGCCGAGCGCCTCAAGCTTCTTGCGACCGCCCAGAGCCGGCAGATCGATGATGAAGCAGGCAGCAACGATCTCGGCACCCATCTGCTTCAGAAGCTTCACGGCCCCTTCGGCGGTGCCTCCGGTCGCGATCAGGTCATCGACGAGGATCACCTTCTCACCCGGCTGCACGGCGTCGCGATGCATCTCCATCTCGTCCACGCCATACTCCAGGCTATAGGCGATGCGTACCGTGTCATGCGGCAGCTTGCCCTTCTTGCGGATCGGCACGAAGCCGGCCGAAAGCTGATGCGCGACCGCGCCGCCGATGATGAAGCCGCGCGCTTCCATGCCCGCAACCTTCTCGATCTTCGTGCCGGCAAAGGGATGCACCAGCTCGTCCACCGAGCGGCGGAAGGCGCGTGGATTGCCCAGCAGCGTCGTGATATCGCGGAACATGATCCCCGGCTTCGGATAGTCCGGAATGTTGCGGATGGCGGCGATGAGTTCTTCAGTCAGCGTCATGGATGGGATTCCTTTCGGCCTGTTTTGACAGCGCGTGATGAAGGTTGCAACGCGTATTTTCCAAGGTCGATGTTCAAACTATAATGACTTTCAAGCAGAACTCCCATGCCCACGGAACCTCGGGCCATTCCCGCAGACATAGATCCGACGCACAGCGATGCGGGCAAAGAGAATGCATTGCCTGTAGTGCCATGCGAAGCGCCCATGCCGGCACTCGAATTTGGTGAAACCGACTATCTGATCAGCATCTCGGCAACCTTCGACGAATGGGAAAGCTTGGAAGACGAAGACGCATTCAGCGAACTTTGACCATCCACGCCAAGCAACAAGAGAATTCGCCGCCTTCCTGAAATACGAAAGGCGGCCCTCTCGGACCGCCTCTCTCAATTCGACTGAGCTTTTAAGCCTCAGTGTTCCTTGTTCGCATAGACCGACTTCTTCGTGAGGTACACGAGACCGGCGAAGATGACGAGGAAGACCATGACCATGAAGCCGGTGCGCTTGCGTTCTTCGAGATGCGGCTCGGCGGCCCACATCATGAATTCGGCAACGTCGCGGGCATACTGGTCGAGCGTGGCAGGCGCGCCGTCGTCATAGGTGACCTGACCGTCGGAGAGCGGCGGAGGCATCTTCAGAGCCGTAGCGGCGGCAAAGTAGGGGTTGAAGTGCGTGCCTTCAGCCACCTGAATGCCTTCCGGCGCCTTCGTATATCCGGTCAGCAGCGAGTAGATGTAATCCGGCCCGCCTTCCTGATACTGCGTGAAGATGTCGAAGATGAAGGTCGGGAAGCCACGCTCGACGCCGCGCGCCTTGGCGAGCAGCGAGAAGTCGGGCGGAGCCGCCCCGCCATTGGCGGCAGCGGCTGCTTCCTCGTTCGCAAAGGGCGACGGGAAGTGATCCGACGGAACGCCCTTGCGGGTATACATTTCGCCGTCCCCGTTCGGTCCGTCCTGCACGTCATACTGTGCGGCGAAGGCCTTCACCTGCGCTTCGTTGTAGCCGAGTTCTTCCAGGCTGCGGAAGGACACAAGCTTCATCGAGTGACAGGCCGAGCAGACTTCCTTGTAAACCTTCAGGCCGCGCTGTAGCTGGGCCTTGTCATACTTGCCGAACGGGCCGGCGAAGGACCAGTCCTGGTTCTTCGGCTTGAGGACCGGGAAATGCCCGCCCTCGATGGCATGTTCGGTTGCGGCCTTCAGATCGTGCTCTTCGGCAGCAGACGCGACACTCACGAAACCGACGAGCGAGGCGGCGATGGCGATGCTTGCAACAAGCTTTTTCATGTATTTGTTCCTCTCCACCGCTCGCATCAGGCCTTGGCGCTCTTTTCGAGCACGGCTTCCGTGATCGAATTGGGCAACCGCCTCGGCGTCTCGATCAGGCCGAGAACCGGCATGATGACGAGGAAGAAGCCGAAATAGTAGAGCGTGCCGAACTGCGCCATCAGCGTGTAGGTATCGGTCGGCTGACGCGATCCCAGCCAGCCGAGCAGGATGCAGTCTGCCACGAAGAGCCAGAAGAACAGCTTGTACCAGGGACGATAGACGGCGGAGCGAACCTTCGACGTATCGAGCCAGGGCAGGAAGAACAGGATGATGATCGAACCGAACATCACCAGCACGCCGCCCAGCTTGGAGTCGATCGGACCGACGTTGAACGTGATCGCGCGCAGCATCGCGTAGAATGGCAGGTAATACCATTCCGGAACGATATGGGCCGGCGTCTTCAGCGCATTCGCCATCGTGTAATTGTCCGGATGACCCAGATAGTTCGGCATGTAGAAGACGAACCAGCTGTAGACCAGCAGGAAGATCACGACGCCGAGTGCGTCCTTCAGCGTCGCATAGGGCGTGAAGGGAACGGTGTCGGTCTTCGACTTGACTTCCACACCCGTCGGGTTCGTCTGGCCCGTCACATGCAGCGCCCAGACGTGCAGGATGACGACGCCAGCAATGACGAAGGGCAGAAGGTAGTGCAGCGAGAAGAAGCGGTTCAGCGTCGGCTGGCCGACGGCAAAGCCGCCGAGCAGGAACTGCTGGATCCACTCGCCGACCAGCGGGAAGGCCGAGAAGAAGCCGGTGATAACCGTCGCGCCCCAGAAGGACATCTGACCCCAGGGCAGAACATAGCCCATGAAGCCCGTGGCCATCATCAGGAGGTAGATGAGCACGCCGAGGATCCAGAGGATTTCGCGCGGCGCCTTGTAGGAGCCGTAGTAAAGACCACGGGCGATGTGCAGGTAAACGGCAATGAAGAAGAAGGAGGCGCCGTTGGCATGCAGGTAGCGCAGGAGCCAGCCATGGTTCACGTCGCGCATGATGCCTTCGACCGAGCCGAAGGCCAGATCGATATTGGCCACGTAATGCATCGCAAGCACGACGCCAGTCAGGATCTGAACCACCAGCATGACGGCGAGCATGGCGCCGAACGTGTAGGCATAGTTCAGGTTGCGCGGCACGGGATAGGCAATGAAGCTATCATAGACCATGCGCGGCAGCGGGAGACGGGAATCGACCCATTTCCCAAGACCGGTTGTCGGCTCGTAAGAAGAATGTCCACCACTCATTATCAGGTCCCCTCCCGTCAACCGATCTTGATGACGGTATCTTTTGTAAACGAGAAAATCGGCATCGCCAGGTTTTCCGGTGCAGGACCCTTACGAATACGGCCAGCCGTATCGTAGACCGAGCCATGGCAGGGACAGAACCAGCCGCCATATTCACCCGCCTGACCGAGCGGCACGCAGCCCAGATGCGTGCACGAGCCGATCATCACGATCCAATTTTCCTTGCCCTTGCCGGCAGAGCGGTCGGCACCGGTGGCCGGGGCGTCCGGCGGCAGGTTCTGGTTGCGCGCCTTCGGGTCTTTCAGCTCCTCCAGCTTGACCGCAGCGGCTTCCTGCACTTCCTTGTCCGTCCGGTTGCGGATGAAGACCGGCTTGCCGCGCCACTTGACCGTCAGCGACATGCCCGGCGTCAGTGCCTTCACGTCGACTTCGATGGAGGCCAGCGCCAGCGTGGAGGCGTCGGGCCGCATCTGGTCGATGAAGGGCCAGGCGACAGACACAGCGCCAACAGCGCCGGCCATGCCAGTGGCCAGATACAGAAAGTCGCGGCGAGTAGGCTCGCCCATGGTTTGGCTGTTCATGTCGTGGTCGCTCACGGCTTCATCATCCCCTACGCAAAAGATTGCGATACTCGTCCCATGATTCGATGCCTGCGGCAAACAAATGCCACAGATTCCCCTCGATCCGACCGAGGTTCTAAGCTTGATCAGACCTCATGTCCAGACGTGACGCTTGAGGGATGGCACAATGTCGCGGGAAAAGTGGCAGCTTTGAGCTTTGTCAAGTCGGGTCCGAATTCATTCGGCAGCGCGAGGACTTGGGCTTTCGGTTTTGTCAGTTTCGTCACCACCCAGGAAGCCTCCCGACTGGCGCGCCCACAACTGTGCATAGAGACCGCCGCGCTCGATCAGCGCGTGATGCGTTCCCTCTTCCACGACTGCCCCCTTGTCCATGACGACGAGCCTGTCGAGCGCCGCGATGGTCGACAGCCGATGCGCGATCGCCAGAACGGTCTTGCCCTTCATGAGCCGCGTCAGATTGTCCTGGATCGCAGCCTCGACTTCCGAATCGAGCGCAGAGGTCGCCTCGTCCAGAACGAGGATCGGCGCGTTCTTCAGCATGACGCGGGCAATGGCGATGCGCTGGCGCTGACCGCCCGAGAGCTTCACGCCACGCTCGCCGACATGCGCGTCGAAGCCCAAGCGGCCGCGCTGGTCCTTCAGCCCCTTGATGAAATCATGCGCCTCGGCCTCGTCCGCCGCAGCCACCAAATCGGCTTCCGAGGCGTTCCAGCGGCCGATCATGATATTGTCGCGGATGGAGCGATGCAGGAGCGCCGTATCCTGCGTCACCATGCCGATCCTGGATCGCAGCGACTCCTGCGTCACCGCGGCAATGTCCTGCCCACCGATGACAATGCGCCCGCCTTCCAGATCATAGAAGCGCAGCAGCAGATTGACGAGCGTCGTCTTGCCGGCGCCGGAGCGCCCGACAATGCCCACCTTCTCGCCCGGCCGGATGGTGAGCGACAGGTTGTCGATCACGCCGCCGCCCTTGCCGTAATGGAAGCGGATGTTTTCGAAGCGGATTTCAGGCTCCTTCGCAGCCAGCTCGACGGCATCCGGCCTGTCGAGAAGTTCGATGGGCTTGGAAATGAGTTCCGCCGAGTTCTGGATGGAGCCTAGGCTGCGCATGATGCCGTTGAGCTGCGTCATCAGACGGCCCAGCAGGAAATTGAGCCGAAGCACGAGACCCAGCGAGAAGGCGACGCCACCCGCCGAAATATGACCGGCGAGATAGAGGTCGACACAGAGCGCGCCGAAGGTCGAGATCATGATGCCGGAGAGCAGCGCCAGCGACGAGCGCACGCCGGTGATGAAACGGGCAAATCGGGTAACCGTCTTCTGGAACGTGTGGAAGCCCGACAGGATGAAGGCATCGTGGTCCTCCGAGCGGCCGAAGAGCTTCAGCGTCTGGATATTCGAATAGGCATCCACCACCCTACCATTGAGCATCGAACCGGCCTCCGCCGTATCGCGTGAATGGACACGAATGCGAGGCACGAAATAGCGCGCCAGCCCCGCAAATGCGACGATCCAGACTGCGACCAGCGCCGCCAGCCGCCAGTCGAGACGGGCCACCAGCGCCATGGTCGAGATGGTGTAGATGACGACGAACCAGGCGACCTGCAGGATCGAAGTGACGAAATCGCCCGTCGCCTGCCCCGCCGCCCAGACCTTGGTAACGATGCGGCCGGCGAAGTCGTTCTGGAAGAAGGCGAGCGGCTGGCGCGATACATGCAGATAGGACTGCCAGCGCACCATGTTGAAGAAGCCGACGACGATGGCCTGCTCCTCCACGAGGGCTCCGATCGCCGTAACAAGGAAGCGCACGACGAGTACGATGACGACCATCGCCGCCAGTTCATAACCATGCGCCGCAATCAGCCCGCTCCAGCCGGCATCCTTCGGAATGCTGGCGAAAATATCGATGAGCCGCCCGACGAACCAGAACAGCGCCGCCTCCAGCGCCCCGACCATCGCGCCCATGATCATCATCAGCAGGAACGGCCACTTCGCCTGCCCCACATAGAACCAGATGAACCCCCAGACATTCTCCGGCGGGGTGAGATCGTTCCGACGGTCAAACGGCGGGATCCAGCTCTCGAAAAGTTCGAATAGGCGCTTCAAGGATCGCTGCTTTCTTGTCTTAGGGTCCACGGGCGAGACCCTATGCGGTATCCGCGTCGATGTTTGTCAGGATGAGACTAGCATCATGCGGGAGGGATGGGGCGTTACAATTTGGTGAGGTGGCGGCCCGTCCTCTCCCCTAGTGGGAGAGGATAGTAAGCCCGTGCGAGCCGCAGGCGAGTGCTGGGCGCACTTGGTGAGGGGTTCGCATCATTGCATTCACCCCTCACCAAGCCTGCCTAGCCAATCGCCTTCGGCTCTTGGGGCAGGCTATCCTCTCCCACAAGGGGAGAGGACGGGCGGCCTACTCCGCCGCCTGCTCCACGTCTGCCGGCTCGCCATCCTCATCGGCCAGGAACCCGCCCGACTGCCGGGCCCAGAGGCTGGCGTAAAGCCCGCCCTGCGTCAGCAATTCGCCATGCGAGCCGGTCTCGGCAATCGCGCCCTGTTCGAGCACGACGAGCCGGTCCATTTCGGTCAGCGTCGAAAGCCGGTGGGCGATCGCGATCACCGTCTTGCCTTCCATGAGGGCGAAGAGGTTTTCCTGGATCGCGGCTTCCACTTCCGAGTCGAGCGCCGAGGTCGCTTCGTCGAGGATGAGCACGGGCGCATCCTTGAGGAAGACGCGGGCAATGGCGATACGCTGGCGTTGGCCGCCGGAGAGCTTGACGCCGCGCTCGCCGACCTGCGCTTCGAGGCCGCGACGGCCCTTCTGGTCTTCGAGCGTCTCGATGAACTCCCAGGCATTGGCACGCTTCGCCGCCGCAATGATATCCTCGTCCGATGCATCCGGCCGGCCATAGGCGATGTTGTCGCGAATGGAGCGATGCAAGAGCGAGGTATCCTGTGTCACGACGCCGATCTGCGAACGCAGCGAATCCTGCTCGAGCGTCGCAATATCCGTCCCGTCGAGCGTGATGCGCCCGGCCTCCAGATCGTAGAAACGCAGAAGCAGGTTCATCAGCGTCGTCTTGCCGGCACCGGAGCGGCCGACGAGACCGATCTTCTCGCCCGGCTGGATGGCCAGATCGAGATGCTCGATGACACCCTTGTTCTTGCCGTAGTGGAAGCGCGCGCCCTCGAAGCGGATTGCGCCCTTCGAGGCGGAGACGGCCTTGGCGCCATCTCGGTCCACCACGTCCACCTTCTTCGACAGCATCGCCATGCCGTCATAGACCGTGCCGACATTCTCGAACAGCGCCGAGACTTCCCACATGATCCATTGCGACATGCCGTTGATGCGCATGGTGAGC
Organism: Limnomicrobium aquaticum; assembly: GCF_040545545.1. Classification (NCBI taxonomy): domain Bacteria; kingdom Pseudomonadati; phylum Pseudomonadota; class Alphaproteobacteria; order Hyphomicrobiales; family Rhizobiaceae; genus Limnomicrobium; species Limnomicrobium aquaticum. The sequence goes on along the minus strand of NZ_JBEPMB010000001.1, from coordinate 280,724 downwards.
GACATGGAGACGGCAAGCGCGCCGATCGCCACTTCACCCGACTGCCAGAACCAGAGGCCAAGACCGCCGACGAGGAAGAGTGCCACCGCATTGTTGAAATAGACCAGCGAATGGTAGAGCGTCACGTAACGCATCTGTCCATGCACCGTTTCGAGGAAGACCTGCATCCCCTCCTTCGCGTAGGACTCTTCACGGCCCGCATGCGAGAACAGCTTGACGGTCGAGATATTCGTATAGCTATCCACGATCCGGCCCGTCATCATCGAGCGCGCGTCCGCCTGCGCTTCGGAAATCCTCCTCAGACGCGGGATGAAATAGACGAGCAGGCCGATATAGACGCAGAGCCAGAAGACGAGCGGCATGGCCAGCCGCCAGTCGGCAGCCGCCACGACCGCGAGCATCGAGATGAAGTAGACGACGACGTAGACGAGAACGTCGAGCACCTTCATCATCACTTCGCGCACGGCAAGCGAGGTCTGCATGACCTTGGTCGACACACGCCCCGCAAACTCGTTCGCAAAGAACGAAACGGTCTGCCGCAACAGATAGCGATGCATCTGCCAGCGCGCGATCATCGGGTAATTGCCGAGCAGGACCTGATGCATGACCGTGGACTGGGCCAATACGATCAACGGCAGGCCGATGAGGACGAAGCCGCCCATGAAGGCGAGCCGCAAGCCCTCGTCGCGAAGGAAGGTCTCGCGGTTGGCGTGCGTCAGCCAGTCAACGATATTGCCGAGGAAGCTGAACAGCATGACTTCCCCGACCGAGATCATCGCGGTCAGGACGGCCATCAGCACGAGCCAGCCGATGACACCCTTCGAATAATGCAGGCAGAAGGCCAGGAAGCGCGCCGGCGGCGTTTGCGGAACCTCCGGCGGGAACGGATTGATGCGTTTTTCAAACCAGCCGAACATGGCGGTTCTCTCCTCTTGGGCCCGACTTCAGATGCGGGCAAACTATTGAAACAGGGAATCCGGACGATGACAGGAATAGCTCGGCGCGAAGGTCCGAACGCAAATTTCCGAAATTGAACTGGAAATTCAAAAACCCGTCAGGACAGCCGGATGTCGGCCCAGATATGGACAAGAAGGCGAATGCGCCAGACCGGAATGTGATCCATCAATGCCTCCTCCTTGATCGGGTTGAAAGTGGTGACGAACATAACCGCGTTCAACCCGCTTGACCACCCCGAAAAATGAATAGAAGGCATTGCTGACAATCTGTGGCAGCATCGCCACAGATATTGGAAAGCATCTACAAAACCGTTTGTATTCAACGCCCTGCCCGGCCTAATGGAATCAGGTTTTGAAGCCGTTGAATCATCGTTTGAAGAAGCATAACCCATGCCCGACCTGAAAATCGCCCTCTACCAGCCGGACATTCCGGGCAATACCGGCACGATCCTGCGCTTTGCCGCCTGCATGGGAATGACGGTCGATATCATCGAGCCCGCCGGCTTCGTGCTGTCCGACAAGAACCTGAAACGCGCCGGCATGGACTATATCGCTTCGGTGACGATGACCCGGCATGTCAATTTCGAAGCCTTCGAGACATGGCGCAAGGCAAGCGGCCGCCGCGTCGTGCTGGCGAGCACCAAGGCCGCCGTCAGCTACGCGGACTTCGAATTCAGGCCCGACGACATCCTGCTGTTCGGAAGGGAAAGCGCCGGCGTGCCTGATCATGTCCATGAGGGGGCGGATGCACGCATCCTCATCCCAATGGCGCCCGGCCAACGGTCTATCAATGTCGCACTCTCGGCGGCAATGATTGCGGGAGAAGCGCTCAGGCAGACGGGCGGGTTTGCGCCGGTCTTATGATCAGCGGAAAAGCCCGAAGGAATTGCCGCCCTGCTGATTGGCGATGTTGAGGCCCATCGTGCTGAACTGCGCGGCGGCCTTAGCCGCGGCCATATTGGCGGCAACTTTCGACATGTTGGCGTCCACCAGCCGCCCGGTCGCGATGTCCAGCGTATCCTGCAGGCGCTGCATCACGGCGGAGGTGCCCTGAAGGTGGCCGGACATGGAGCCGAGTTCCGAAGCACCCGCCCACATGTTGTTCAGCATGCCGCCGACCGCCGAAATCATGCCATTAATCTCGTCATCGCTGGTCGCGTTTGTGAGCGCGATCTCGCTGCCGCCGGCAGGCGTTGCAGAGCCGACGTCGAGCAGATGGTAGTTGTAGCTGCCGCCGCCCTTTACCGTCACCGCATAATCCTTGGTCAGAAGGCCGTCTGCAGCATTGCCGGTGGAGGCGAGATTGACCTTGGACGTGTCGAAGTCGAGGCCGTTGACGACCGTCACCCCGTCCTTGTTCGTGGAGATGGAAGCGACGAGCGAGGTCGTGCCGGGCTTCGCAGGACCGCTCGACAGCCAGTTCTGGCCGGAAAAGCCTGCCGATTTCATGACCGTGCCCAGCTGTTCCTTCAGCTGGGCGATTTCAGTGTTGAGCGCGCTCTTGTCTGCACCCTTGGCCTTGGCCATGATGAGTTTGGTCTGGATGTCCTGGACGAGTTCGGTCGCCTTGTTCATGCCGAGGCTTGCAGCATCGGCGGTCGAGGCACCCAGTTCCGAGGCATCGGCAGCGGCCGTCATCGACATGCCGGTCGACTTCATCGCCTTGGAGATCGACCAGTAGGCAGCATTGTCGGAGGCCTGATCGACCTTCTTGCCGGTCGCCATCACGCGCTGCTGGTCTTCCAGCGCCTGCGTCGATCCGGTCAGCAGCGCCAGAGCGCCCGCTGCACTGCCATTATATGAGACCCCGGCCATTGCCGTCTCCCGTGTTCGTCCGGTGCTTCTCCCGCGATTCTTCAGGGAAATTCGCACCTCTTCAACGATCACATTAATAGCGACACGTTGACATCCCGTTTCGCCGATCGTTCGTAATTGAGTGAATATAGGGATGTCGGAACGGGTTGTTTGCGAGCGATCTTCCGGTTTAAGATGCCGGTGCTTCGCGAGGCCTTCAGTGCCCGCGTCTGCCAGGTTCCCACCATCCGATCCGCCTTCGGAGCAAGCCGACCGCGACACGCGTCGATGCTCCCGCCATGTCGTCAGCGAGTGCCGCAATGTCTGAAGTCCAACCCGATGCCACACCCGAGCCGACCGCGCTGATGGTCTGGCTTGCGGCCATTGGCTCCGGCGTTCTGGTCGCCACCATCTATTATGCCCAGCCGCTCATTGACCCGATCAGCCGCGATATCGGCCTGTCGCGGCAGGCGGCAGGCCTGATCGTCACCGCCATGCAGATCGGCTACGGGCTGGGCCTTGCCCTCATCGTGCCGCTCGCCGACCGCTACGAGAACCGCATGATGGTCACGACGAGCCTGGTGGTGACGGCGCTTGCGCTGGCGGCCATCGGCCTTTCCGGCAACGAGGTTACGTTCCTTGCCTCCGCAGTGGTGGCGGGCTCGGCTTGCGTCGGCGCGCAGGTCTTGATCCCGATGATCGCCGGCATGGCCTCCAACGCGCGGCGCGGTCGCGTGATCGGCACCGTCATGGCGGGGCTGGTGACCGGCATCATGCTCGCCCGTCCCTTTTCGAGCTTCCTAGCCAGCGTCGCCGGCTGGCGCGGCGTCTTCTTCACCGCCGCTGCCATCACGCTGGTGATCGGCCTGCTGCTGCGGTCGCTTTTGCCCATCCGCAGACCGGCTTCGAAGGAAAGCTATTTCAAGACACTCCGCTCCACCGCCGCCACGATGCGCTACGGTGTGCTTCGCCGCCGCATGGCCTATCAGATGTCGCTCTTCGGCATGTTCACGGCCTTCTGGACCACCGCGCCGCTGATGCTGGCCGACCGCTTCGGCTACGACCAGCAGCAGATCGCGCTCTTCGCACTGGCCGGTGCCGGCGGCGCATTGGCGGCCCCGCTCGCCGGCCGCGTCGCGGATCGCGGCCTGTCGCGGGCGGCCACGATCACGGCGGGCCTCGGCGCTGCCCTCATCCTCGCCTTGACCGACTACCTCGTCTATTCCGGCGCGGTCGTCGCGCTGATGATCGCAGCCGCCCTCTTCGATGCCTGTGTCCAGTCGAACCAGGTGATCAGCCAGCGCCTCATCTATGCCCTGTCGGAGGAAGAGCGCGGCCGGATCAACTCCGCCTATATCACCGCCATCTTCGTCGGCGGCTCGATCACGTCGGCGCTGGGACCCGTCCTCTATGCACATTTCGGCTGGCCGGCGATTGCCGTGGCCGGCTTCGTGCTGACCCTTCCAATTGCGATCGCCGAACTGTTGAACCGTCCCGAACAGAGAAAGGCAGTCCAGGCATCATGAGCGCAGGCCCCCGGATCGTCATCTTCGGCGCAGGCTCGATCGGCTGTCATGTCGGCCTGACCTGGCTTGCCGCCGGCCTTGACATCCGTTTCGTGGGCCGCCCCTCGGTCGTGCAGGCGGCAGCCGATGAAGGGGCATGCGTCGAAGGCGATGACGAGAGCCATCTGTTCGCACCAATGGACCTCGTCGTTTCCGACAGGCCGGACATCCTCGCCGATGCCGACATCATCGCGCTCTGCGTCAAGACGACGGACGACCTTGAGGCCGCAAGGGCGATCACAGCCCATGCCCGTCCCGGCACGATCATCCTTTCGCTCCAGAACGGCGTCGAAAACGCCTCCCGGCTGCAGCCGCTCCTGCCGGGCATGACGATTGTCGAAGGCATGGTGCCCTACAACGTCATCCGCCCCACACCGACCCATGTCCGCAAGACCAGCGCCGGCAACATCATTGTCGCTCGGAACGCCGTCCTGGAAGCAGCTCTGGCACCCCTCAAGTCAACGGCCTCACCGGTTGAATTTGTGGACGAAATGCGGGCGGTGAAGTGGAGCAAGCTGCTCCTCAACCTCAACAATCCGCTGAACGCGCTGTCCGGCCTGACACTCCATGAACAGCTTTCCGACTGCGCCTGGCGGCGGCTTCTGGCCACGCTGCAGAGCGAGTGCCTGGAGGTGATGAGCGCCGAGGACATCGAGCCCGCAAAGCTGGGTCCGCTGCCACCGCGCCTGATCCCCCACTTCCTGACGACGCCCGACTGGTTCTTCAACCGCACCGGCCTCAAGCTGCAGAAGATCACCCGCGACGCCCGCTCGTCCATGGCAGACGACTTCGCCGCCGGTCGCCGCACCGAGATCGACTTCCTCAACGGCACTGTCGTGGGGCATGGCCGCCGCCACGGCGTCCCCTGCCCAGCCAACGAAACCGTGGTGGATCTGGTCAAACACGCGGAATGCGGCGCACGGAAGAGCTGGAAAGCAGGCGAGATCGCCGAGCTGATCAATCGGCGGATGGCAGGCGGCGCATCGTGAATTCGATGGCTCCGTCGGGAAGCTGCCGCCAGCTTTCGACCTCGGTCCAGTAGGCCGCCTTCGGGAAATTGTCGAACCATTCGCGTGCCTTGGCCCGCGCATCTTCACGCGGCAGCATGAAGGTCTCCCGCACGAAGCGACCTTCGCCCGCGCCGGCCCGCGCCTGCTGGCCTTCTGCAATCTTGCGCCTCAGCCCGTTCATGGGAGGAGGCCCGGGTATCCGCGCCATGCTGCCTCACACTAAACCTGCGATATTTGGCCTCAAGATGGGCATTTCCCGTGGGAGAGTCAATTGACGGGCTGGAAGCCACGTCACGCTGCTGTTAGATGACTCAATGCTCAAAAGAGCGCGCGCAAGACATTGATCGGAATCGGAATAGCCTGAATGCAGAGACCGAGCTTACCGAAGGGCCTGCCGCCCGACATCGAGGCCAGGAAGGGTGCGGCTCGCCAGTGGTTCGAAAGCCTGCGCGACCAGATCTGCCAGTCCTTTGAAGCGCTCGAAGACAAGCTGACCGGGCCTCTCTCCGATCGTGAGCCCGGCCGCTTCGTGCCCAAGGACTGGCATCGCGACGAAGGCCGCGGCGGCGGCGGTCGCATGTCGATCATGACCGGCCGCGTCTTCGAAAAGGTCGGCGTCCACACCTCCACCGTCCATGGTGAATTCTCGCCCGAATTCCGCTCGACCATTCCCGGCGCGGACGAGGACCCCCGCTTCTGGGCTTCCGGCATTTCGCTCATCGCCCATCCGGTGAACCCCAATGTGCCCACCGTGCACATGAACACCCGCATGGTGGTCACCACGTCGCACTGGTTCGGCGGCGGCGCCGATCTTACGCCCGTGCTCGACCGCCGGCGCACGCAATACGACCCCGACACCAAGCTCTTCCACCGCGCCATGGAACTCGCCTGCCGCCACAACGAAGCGGTCGCGGATTACGAGAAGTTCAAGGCCTGGTGCGACGACTATTTCTATCTCAAGCACCGCAACGAGCCGCGCGGCATCGGCGGTATCTTCTATGACTGGCTGCATTCGCCCGACGACAAGGGCGGCTGGGAAGCCGACTTCGCCTTCACCCGCGATGTCGGACGCACCTTCGCCATGGTCTATCCGAAGATTGTCGAGACAAACTTCAACAATCCCTGGACGGAGCAGGACCGCGAGGAACAGCTGATCCGCCGCGGGCGCTATGTCGAGTTCAACCTGCTCTACGATCGCGGCACAATCTTCGGTCTCAAGACCGGCGGCAATGTCGAGTCGATCCTCTCCTCGCTGCCTCCCATGGTACGCTGGCCCTGAATCAGGAACGAAAGCGCATGGAACCTGTCGCGCCCTGCGCGGTTTGAAATCAATCAAACCAGCGGGAGAAGGATCATGCGACTGTTTGAATGCGCCACCCTCGTTCCGGGCTGCCAATGGCATACGCGGGCGGAAGAGGAAGCCGAAGTCGTGCGCCGCGCGGTTGAGCACCTGCGCGAGGTTCACGGCGAAACCCTTGTCCGGGAAAACATGGTGGAAAACATCAAGGCACGCATCCGGCAGGAGAATCCTGCTGCCTGATTTCTTACCAGTAAAATTTTAGAGGAATCGCACGTACGCACCGGCATGTTAGCCGTTTCTTTAAGCTTGTCCTCATAGGTTTGGGCCTCGGAGACAAGTCATGGATTTTATCAGCGTACCCACGATCATGATCTGCATTATTATCGCCATGGGCTCCATCGCCATGGCGATGTGCGTCATATGGCGAAATGATCGCAAGGAAACGGCCGCCGGCCTCTGGGCGCTGAGTTTCGTCGTCGGTTGCGCATCGGGTCTGACGGTGGCAGTGATGGGCGCGGGCTCCGAGGCTGCGATGGTTGTGGCAACATGCCTCAATGCCCTTTGCTTTGCGCTTTCCTGGTCCGGCTTCCGGGCGTTCGGCAAACGAGACGTCTTGCCGTCCTTCATTATCGGCATACCCGCAGCGGTCCTTTTCCTGCATCTCATGTTCCCGGCTCTTAGGCATGATCCCAACAACACGATCATTCTGCAGTCGGCGGTCGTGACGATGATGGCACTTCTGAATGCCTACACGCTCCACACCGGCGAAGGGAATTCGGAACTCTCCATGACGAAGCTCCTCGTCGGGTTTCTCATGCTCCACGCTCTCTTCCACGCTGCCAACATGATCGTAACCTATACACATCCTGCACCGATCGTCGCAGGAAGGGTGGCCTCCCTCTGGTTCAAGCTGTTCATGCTGGAAGCCTTCCTCAACGTCATCGTCATCGCCACAGGCGCTCTGATGCTAATCAAGGAGCGTTCCGAGCAGCGCCACCGCATCGCCTCCGAAACAGACATGTTGACCAGTGTCGCCAATCGCCGGGCCTTCGTGCACCGTACGGAACTCGCCCTCAAGGATGCGCGCGACGGAGCAGTGCTCGCCGTGATCGACCTCGATCACTTCAAGTCAATCAATGACCAGTTCGGCCATCAGGCCGGAGACCGCGCGCTGGTCGAATTCGCCCGCACGGTGAAGAACCGGCTGCCCGGCGATGTGCTGTTCGGCCGCATCGGTGGCGAGGAATTTGCCGTTTTCATCCCGGAAAACCGCGACCGCAGCGCCCATATGCTGCTCGACGATCTGCGCCGCGACGTGGAAAACGCAGCCATCCAGAGCCAGGGCCGTCCGCTGCCGCTCACGGTCAGCATCGGGGGCGCCTCGGTCGCCAAGGCCGGTCTGAACTTCGACAATCTCGTTGCCGCCGCCGATTGCGCGCTCTATGCCGCCAAGGAAGAAGGCCGCAACCGGGTCGCCATGTTCAGCCCGTCCATGCGTCTCCTGAAGGTGCTGGAGCAGGATGGCGAAAAGCGCATCGGGCTCGCCGAGCAACGCGTCAGCCGCCGCATGACACGCGTTCATACCGCCGTGAAGACAGCCTCACAGTAAGGTATCGAGCCGCGCGAGAAGCGCCGGCCTCTCGCCGTTGAAATCGCCTGCAAGCCATTCCTCTTCCAGTTTGCTCAGAAGCTCTCCGACCCGAGGGCCGGGCGATACGCCCTTTGCCAGCACATCCGCGCCCGTCAGCGGGAAAACCGGCCTGACCCAACTCGCCGCTTCCCGCAGCAAGGCACTCAACCGCGCGACTTCAGGCATCAGCGCAGTATCGCTTTCCGACTTCGCGCGCACGATGGCAAGCTGAAGCTTCAGGCGCACGATGACCCCGCCCTTGCCAGAGCGATAGAGCATCCTGCGAAACGCCGTGGCGGCAATCTTTTCCGGAATTTTCGGCGAGGCCGCCCATTCGGACAGGAACGCCGCCTCCTGCTTCGAGAGCCGCAGCCGCTCCGCCATCGCGGTGAGCCGCTCGACATCCGGCGGCACCATGGAGGCCAGCCGCAAAAGCGGATCGGGCTTCCAGCCGAAGGCACGCTCGGCAGCGATCAGCCCCGGCACTTCATCAATGCCCCACTTCTCGGTTTCGGGAAGGATGAGCGTGAGAATACCCGCAGTGCGCATCCAGAGTAGCGCCCGGCCCGGATCGTCGGCAGACAGAAGCTTCTTCAGCTCCGACCAGACCCGCTCGGCCGAGAGCCGCTTCAGCCCGTCCTTCTCGCGCGCCATCGCGCGAAGTGCTGCCGCATCCGGACGGCCAGAGCCGTAGAAGGCGAAGAAGCGGAAATAGCGCAGGATGCGCAGGTAATCTTCGCGGATACGCGTCTCGGCATCGCCGATGAAGCGCACCGTGCGCGTTTCGATATCGGCAAGCCCTTCGACCAGATCGATGACCTCGCCAGTCGCATCCGCATAGAGCCCGTTGACGGTCAGATCCCGCCGGCTCGCATCCTCCTGCCAGTCGTCGGTGAAGGCGACTTCGGCCCGGCGCCCGTCCGTGGTCACATCGCGGCGCAGCGTCGTCACCTCAAAGGGCCGGCCGTCGATGACCAGCGTCACCGTGCCGTGATCGATGCCGGTCGGGATCGCCTTTATGCCCGCCGCCTTGGCCCGCGCCATCACCTCCTCGGGCTTCAGCGTGGTCGCCAGATCGACATCGGCAATCGCGATCTTCATGAGACTGTTGCGCACCGCGCCCCCGGCGATGCGTCCTTCCCCGCCATCGGCGTTGAGAAGCGCCATGGCCTTTTTCAGGTCCGGCGCGTTGAACCAAGCCTCGTTTGCGACATTCACCATGCGTATAATCTTTCCCAGGCGGTGTGCAGGATGCCCGCCGTCACGCCCCATATATTCCAGTTTTCATAGGGCATGCGATAGAAGAAGCGTTCGCCGCCTTCCCACGTGCGGCTATCGAGAATGTGGTTCTCGCCATTCATCAGGAAGGATAGCGGCACTTCGAAGACATGATCGACCTCGTCGGGGTTGATCTTCAGTTCAAAGCCGGGCTTCACCACCGCCATGACCGGCGTGATCGAAAAACCCGTAAACGTTCGGTAATCCGGCAGCCGCGCGACGGTCTCGACAAATTCCGGCTGCAGCCCGATCTCCTCCTCCGCCTCGCGCAGTGCTGCCGCTTCGGCAGATATATCCTCCGGATCAATTGCGCCACCCGGAAAGGCGACCTGACCGGAATGCTTGCGCATCTTCGAGGTTCGTTGGGTCAGGATCACCCGCGCATCCGGCCCGTCATCGATGACTGGCACAAGCACGGCCGCGTCGCGCAGCTTCAATTGCTGCAAAGCGTCTGCAAAACCGGGATTTATCAGAATATCGCCGTGATCAGCCCAATCGAGCCCTTCCGGCTGACCGACCTGGCGCAACGCCCGGCGACGAAACTCATCAGCCGAATAAAGGCTCATTGCGACAGCCTCTCCAGCTCGTCGGCCGGCATGACAGGAAACACGACCCCGCCCGAGCGAACCGCAAACATGGCCTTAGCTTCGATCTCCACGACCTCGCCCAGCTCGACCAGATCGTACATCACGGCGCGCGACACCAGCGCCTCCAGCCGTCCGCGCACATGGAGATAGGGCTTGAGTTCGCCCCGCTCGCCGGCAATCTCGAAACGCAGTTGATGCTCCGGCCCGGCCTCGGCAATGTCGCCGACATTGGTGCGGAAGGTGAGCACCTGTTCGCCGTTGCGCTCCGTCCGCGTCATCTCGACGGCGAGGAACGGCGCGTCCTCGACGCGGATGCCGACCTTTTCCACAGGCGTGACGAGATAGGTCTTCCCGTCTTCGTCACGGCGCAACACGGTCGAAAAGAGCCGCACCAGTGCCTCGCGCCCGATCGGCGTTCCCATATAGAACCATGTGCCATCGGCCCGGATTTCCATGTCGATATCGCCGCAAAAGGGCGGATTCCAGCGATCCACGGGCGGCAGGCCGCGCTTCGGGTCCGCCGCGCGCGCGATCATCGCCGCCAGCCCCGCCGCATCGCCCGCCTTGTCCAGCCTGTCATCCGCCATTGTTTGGTCCCGGTTTACCGTCAGAAGTCAAATAGTCACTCCGCCTGCGCTTGTCAGCCCGCCTGCGCGCTATAAGTTAGGAGGAAATGATCGGACCACCGTTCCGGTTCGATTCGAACTGTGACAACCAGGACCTTGAGGAGAAAGCCGCATGACGGCAGTCACCAGCAGCGAACCGATGATGGACGAAGCCGCCATGGTGGCCGCTGCCGAAAGCGCGCTCGCCGATATTGCCGCGATCCGCCAGGAAGTCGCCAAGGTCATCTTCGGCCAGGAAGCCGTTGTCGAGCAGACTTTGCTCGCCGTGCTCTCGGGCGGTCACGCGCTGCTCGTCGGCGTGCCGGGTCTTGCGAAGACCAAGCTCGTGACGACGCTCGGCTCGGTGCTTGGGCTGGACGCCGCCCGCGTGCAGTTCACGCCGGACCTGATGCCGGCCGATATTCTCGGCTCCGAAGTCATGGACCAGGACGAGGCGGGCAAGCGCTCCTTCCGCTTCATTCAGGGCCCGATCTTCACCCAGCTTCTGATGGCGGATGAAATCAACCGCGCCTCGCCGCGCACCCAGTCGGCGCTGCTGCAAGCCATGCAGGAATATCACGTCTCGGTCGCCGGCAAGCGGCTCGACCTGCCCCGCCCCTTCCACGTGCTCGCGACGCAAAACCCGCTGGAGCAGGAAGGTACCTATCCGCTCCCCGAAGCCCAGCTCGACCGCTTCCTGATGCAGGTCGACGTTCCCTATCCGGAACTCGCCGCCGAGCGGCAGATCCTGCTCGAGACCACCGGCGTTGCCGAGCGCACCGCAGGCCGCGTCATCGACGCAAATCGTCTTGCCGAAATCCAGAACCTCATCCGCAAGATGCCGGTCGGCGAAACCGTGGTCGAAGCGATCCTTGCGCTGGTGCGCGCCGCGCGCCCCGGCCATGGCAACGAAGTCACGGACCGCAACGTCTCCTGGGGTCCCGGCCCTCGCGCAGGTCAGTCGCTCATGCTCGCCACCCGCGCCCGCGCGCTCTACGAAGGCCGGCTTGCGCCCTCCGTCGATGACGTCCACGCCATTGCCGAAGCCGTGCTCCAGCACCGCATGGCGCTGACCTTTGCCGCACGCGCCGAAGGCATGACGGTCAAGTCGGTCATCGCCGGCATTCTCCGCGCGAAGTAAAGGAATAGGGATGGCGCCAATCGGCCAGTCAGTCGAGCGAACGGGCGGAGCGGAAATTCTCGCCCGTGCGAAGGCGCGCGCAGCGCTGGTGCCCGACTGCCTTGTCGAAGCCCGCCGCATCGCCAATACGGTCAGCGCCGGCTGGCATGGCCGCCGCCGCCGCGGCATCGGTGAGAATTTCTGGCAGTTCCGCCCCTATTCGCCGGGCGAAGACATGGCCCGCATCGACTGGCGCAGATCCGCCCGCGACGACCATACCTACGTCCGTGACAAGGAATGGCAGGCCGCCCACACCGTATGGCTCTGGGCCGATCTCTCCGCCTCCATGATGTACCGCTCGAAGCTCGGGCAGGTCTCTAAGGAAAGCCGCGCGCTCGTCCTCATGCTGGCGCTGGCCGAAGTGCTCGCCCGCTCGGGCGAACGCATCGGCGCGCCGGGCCTGATGGAGCCGATTGCCGCCCGCAACGCTGCAGAACGGCTGGCAACCGCGCTCGCCTATGCAGAAAATGTCAGCGGCCTGCCGGATACCTCGATGATCCGCGGCGCCAGCGAAATCGTGCTGATCGGCGACTTTCTCGACCCTCTCGACAAGATCGTGGAGCGCATCGCCCCGCTCGCCCGCCGTGGTCTGCGCGGCACGCTGATCATGGTGGCCGATCCGGCCGAGGCCGATTTCCCCTATGCCGGCCGCACCGAATTCACCGACCCCGAAACGGGTGAGAAATTCACCGCCGGACGCGCCGAGGTACTGGCCGAGGACTATCGCCTCGCCTATGCCGCAAACCGCGATGCATTGGGTGCCGAGCTTCGCCATATCGGCTGGTCGCTCATCCGCCACTCGACCGACCGGCCGGCCTCGGAAGCCCTGGTCTCCGCCCATATCTATCTCTCCGGCCAGGGGAGCGCGCGCTGATGGGCGCTCTCGGGTTTGCCAATCCGATCCTGCTGGTGGCGCTGGCGGCCCTGCCAGCCATCTGGTGGCTGCTGCGCGTCACGCCCCCGCGCCCGGCGCGCGAGATCTTCCCGCCGCTCGCCATCCTTGCCCGCATCGCCAAACGCGAAGAGACGCCGGCGACCAGCCCGTGGTGGCTGACGGCGCTGCGCATGCTGCTGGCCGCGCTGGTCATCCTCGCGCTCTCCGGCCCAATGCTCGACCCGCATCGCAACACGCTCTCAAAGGCCGGGCCGCTGGCGCTGGTCATTGACAATGACTGGGCAGCAGCCCCGGACTGGTCAGATCGCGTCGCGACCGCTGAAGCCCTGATCGAGCAAGCCGGCCGCGCCGATGTGCCCGTCTCGCTGACGCTCACCGCCGAGCAGGCAAATGACCCGGTTCCAACCTCCGCCGACACGGCCCTGACGCGCCTCAAGGCCGCCGAACCGCGCCCGTTGGAAGCCGACCGCAGGACCGCCTTCGCAAGCCTCGCAACCGCTCTCGGCACGACGCCGCCCGGCACGCTCGCCTTCGTCTCCAGCGGCATCAAGGCCGGGAAGGATGAGGACTTCACCAGCCTCGCCGCCAGCCTCAAGCCCGGTGAAACATGGCTCTACTCCGCCCGCAATACCGTTGCCGCCATCACCGAGGTCAAGAACGGCATCGACAACACGGACGTCACCGTGACCCGCCCCTTCGCTCAGGGCCCGCAAACCATTGCGCTCGATGCGCTGGATGAAAAAGGCCGCGTGCTGATGAAGGGTACGGCGGAGTTCAAGGACGGCGAGACGGTCGCCACCGGCAAGATCGCCGCGCCGATCGAACTGCGCAACGATTTCGCCCGTGTCGCAATCACCGCAAGCCGTCAGGCCGGCGGCACCTATCTGCTGGACGACGGCTTCAAGCGGCGTCGCATCGGCCTGCTCAGCGGCGAAACGCGCTTCCTGTCGCAGCCGCTTCTGTCGCCGCTCTATTACATCAAGCGCGCGCTCTCGCCCTACGCCGACATTGCCGAGCCGGGCGCAGCCGACCTCGCCAAGGCCATCCCCGACCTGATCGCCGAGAAGCCGTCCGTCATCATTCTAGCCGATATCGGCAAGCTGCCGGAAGCCGCCTATCCGCAGATCCTCGACTGGATCAAGGCCGGGGGCACGCTGGTGCGCTTCGCCGGTCCCCGACTTGCAGCAGCGCCGGCCGACGATCCGCTCGTGCCGGTCGATCTGCGCCAGGGCGAACGCTCGCTCGGCGGTGCCTTATCCTGGAGCGAGCCGCAACCGCTTGCCCCCTTCCCCGAAAAGAGCCCCTTTGCCGGATTGCCAAAACCCGATGGCGTGACCGTCACGCGGCAGGTTCTCGCCAATCCTTCGCCCACGCTGGCCGAACACACATGGGCAAGCCTCGCCGACGGCACGCCGCTGGTCACCGCCAAGAAGCTGGAGGCGGGTCAGATCGTGCTCTTCCACACCAGCGCCGACACAAGCTGGTCGAACCTCGCACTCTCCGGCCATTTCGTCGAAATGCTTCGCCGCATCACCCAGATGTCCCGCGCCCATGGCGGAGCCGCCCCCGGCACAGCCGAAACGCTGGCGCCCTTCCGCCTGCTGAACGCCAATGGCGTGCTGACGGCGGAAACCTCCGGGGCCAAGCCGCTGACCATCGCCGCCGGCAAGGTGCCGACGCCGAGCTTCGACACGCCCCCCGGCCTTTACGGCACGGAGGAAGGCTTCACCGCGCTCAATCTCTTCCGCCCCGGCGACACGCTCGCTCCGCTCAATTTCGCCCCGCAGGGCCTGGCTGTCACCGCTTCAGGGCTTGCCGGCTCCGGCACGACGGAGCTGCGCCCGGCACTCCTGCTCACGGCCTTCCTCCTGCTGGTCGCCGACTCTATCGCCGTCTTCGTCATGGGCGGAGCCTTGTCCGGCCTCTTTAGCCGCAGGCGAGCTGGCTCGGCCGCCGCCATCGTTCTAGCGCTGGGTGCTACCCTGACCCTGATGCCGCATGACGCCCGCGCAGCGGACGATTCCCGGCCGGGCGACAACAAGATCATCGCGGCCCTCGATACGACCCATCTCGCCTATGTCCGCACCGGCGAGGCAGATGTGGACCGCATCTCCGAGGCCGGCCTCCTGGGCCTTTCCGATTTCATCCGCTACCGCACCTCGCTCGAGCCCGGCGATCCGGTGGGGCTGGATATCGCGAAGGACGACCTCGCCTTCTATCCGATCATCTATTGGCCGGTGACGGCAACCGCACCCATGCCGTCGCAGGACGCGATCAACCGCATCGACGCCTATATGCGCGCGGGCGGAACCGTGCTTTTCGACACGCGCGATCAGGACACGAGCCTCGAAGGCGCTGCCGCCGGACCCAATACCGAACGGCTGCAGGCGATCCTCGCCAGCCTCGACATTCCGCCGCTGGAGCCCGTGCCGCACAGCCATGTGCTGACGAAATCCTTCTACCTCCTGCAGAATTTTCCCGGCCGCTATGCCGGAAGTCCGCTCTGGATCGAGGCGACGGGCGACGCCAAGCGCGATGCGGCACGCCCGGTGCAGCGCGGCGACGGCGTGTCGCCGATCCTGATCACCGGCAATGACTTCGCCGGCGCCTGGGCGACCGACCGTTCCGGCAATCCGCTTCTGCCGACCGTACCCCCGGACGAACGGCAGCGCGACATGGCCTTCCGTTCAGGCGTCAACATCGTCATGTACATGCTGACCGGCAATTACAAATCGGATCAGGTGCATATCCCCGCCCTGCTCGAACGGCTGGGGCAGTGACATGATCGCCTTCGCCCCGTTCTTTCCCCTCCCGGCCATGATCGCCATCGGCGTCGCGGCGCTCCTGCTGGCAGGCTTCGGCCTCTTCCGGCGCATGCGCGGCGCGTGGCTGCGCGCGCTCGCGCTCGGCCTTCTCGTTCTGGCCATCGCCAACCCGTCCTTCGTATCGGAAAACCGCGAGCCGCTGCCGACCATCGTCGCCATTGTGGTCGATCGCAGCCAGAGCCAGTTGATGCCCGAGCGCGTTAGCCAAACGGATGCCACACTGAAGGACCTGACCGACCGCCTCGCAAAATTCCCCGGCATCGAGCCGCGCATCGTCGAGGTGCGCGACAACGGCCAGGAGGAATCTCCCTCCACCAAGGCCTTTGCGGCGCTCAACGAAGCGCTGTCAGATGTCGCTCCCGCCCGCATCGGAGGCGCGGTCTTCATCACCGATGGCCAGGTCCACGACATTCCCGAAGCCGGCAAGCTGCCGGGCTTCAACGCGCCGGTCCACGCGCTGATCACCGGCCGGCCGAACGAATTCGACCGCAGAATCGAGGTCGTCCGCGCGCCACGCTTCAGCCTCGTCAACGCCCAGCAGGAACTGACCTTCCGCGTCATTGATGACGGAAAGCCGATCGGTACGCCGGCAGACGTGACCATCCGCATCAATGGCGAAGAGGTGGGATCGTTGAAGGCAGAGCCCGGCAAGGACACGCGCTTCGATTTCAAGCTGAACCGCGCCGGAACCAATGTCGTCGATTTCGAGGTCGCCGCCGTACCGGGCGAGTTGACCAACAGCAACAACCGCGCCGTCCAGCTGATCGACGGCATCCGGCAGAACCTGCGCGTGCTGCTCGTCTCCGGCGAACCGCACGCGGGCGAACGCGCCTGGCGCAACCTCTTGAAGTCAGACGCGCTGGTCGATCTCGTGCATTTCACCATTCTGCGTCCACCGGAAAAGCAGGACGGCACGCCGATCAACGAGCTGTCGCTGATCGCCTTCCCGACGCGCGAACTCTTTGTCGACAAGATCAAGGAATTCGACCTGATCGTATTCGACCGCTATCAGAACCGCGGCGTGCTGCCGATCCTCTACTATGACAACATCGCCGAATATGTGCGAAAGGGCGGTGCGCTGCTTATCGCGGCGGGGCCGGAATTCAGTAGCCCGAACTCGATTGCCGATACACCGCTGGCAGACATTCTGCCGGCCCAGCCGACCGGCGAACTGGATCAGAAAGGCTTCTATCCGCGCCTCACCGATCTCGGCAAGAAACACCCCGTCACCCGTGGGCTCGAAGGGTCCGAGAGCGAGCCGCCGAAATGGGGCCGCTGGTTCCGTACGGTCGGGGTCTCCGACGTACAGGGCAGCGCCGTGATGAAGGGCGCCAATGACGATCCGCTTCTCGTGCTTAACCGCGCCGGACAGGGCCGTATCGCCATGCTCTTGTCAGACGAAGGCTGGCTCTGGTCGCGCGGTTTTGAGGGGGGCGGCCCCCATGCCTCGCTCTATCGCCGCATCGCCTATTGGCTCATGAAGGAACCCGCGCTGGAGGAAGAGGCGCTGACCGCTCGCGCCAGCGGTCGCAATCTCGAAATCACCCGCCAGACCATCGGCACCGATCCCGGCGAAGCCACGATCACTTACCCCTCCGGCAAGACGGAAAAGGTTAAGCTCGTTTCTTCGGAGCCGGGCCTTTACAGGGCTTCCGTCGCCGCCGGCGAAACCGGCCTCTTCAAGGTCACGAATGGCGAACTCTCCGCCCTTGCCCATGTCGGTGCGGTCGATGCACCCGAGTTCAAATCGGAAATCTCCACCACGGCGACGCTGAAGCCGATGGCAGATGCAACGCACGGCATCGTCACGCGCCTCGCCAAGGCCGACGGCAGCGCGGAACCGCTCCCGCAGATCCTGACCGTCAACGGCAATGTCCGCATCGAAGGCAATGATCGCATGGCCTTCCGTCTGACGAACGAATCCGTATTGAAGGGCATTGACACGTTGCCGCTCTTCAACGGCCTGATCGGCCTCGTTGCCCTGCTCTTCGCGGCCTCAGCCATGTGGTGGCGCGAGGGGCGGTAAGTCGGTAGAATTGCCTCGCTTGCAGCCCACCGTGTTCGATGTTATATAAATGTTCTACATTTATGGAGCGAAGCGAATGGCGACGACAAGCGGCCCAGCGACGAGCAAGGACTTTTCGACGACCTCCAAGCTCAAGAAGGCCGGCGGGTCGTTGGTCCTGACAGTGCCTGCGGCTGCCCGCAACATGCTGGGCCTGACGGAAGGGCAGGAGATGATCGTTTCGGTGAAGGGACGGCAAGTCATCGCAGAACCGGTCTCAAGAGACGCCAAGACCATCAAGGTCCGTCAGCCGAAATATACGTTGGAAGAATTGCTGGAAGGATATGACGCCGGCTCTTCCCGATCCCCGGAAGAAGAGGAATGGATCAATGCGCCTGCTGCGGGGAATGAAGTTTGGTAAGGCCCAACATCCCGGCTGCCGGTGAAATTTGGTGGCTCGACATGCAGCCTTCAGCCGGCAAGGAGCAGCGCGGGCGCCACGCCGGGCTCATACTCTCAGATTTCCGATTCAATATGGCGACAGGCTTTGCCTTCATCGCGCCCATTGCCACCGCGGGCAACGCGTCGCGCCTGAATGGCTTTGCAATCCAGTTGATGGGCGCGGGAACCTCGGTCACAGGTGTCATACAGATTGATCAGGTAAAGTCGATGGATTGGCGCAATCGAAATGCTGAGAAGTCCAGAGACAAAGTTTCAGACGACATATTCGCTGAGGTGTTAGAGCGGTTTGCCCCCATATTCGGCCTCGTCTTCGCGGTGCCCGACCAGGAATAACGGTCACGCCTGATGAGCGATGATTCTGCCGCTTAAGGCATTCTCCAACTACAGCGCTGTACCGCCGATCCGCGCTTCCACCTCACGCCACAACGCCTCGACAATCTTCGGGTCAACTCCACGCGAGGGCACGAGAACGAATTCCACCGCCTCCAGCGCCGGAAGCTGCGGCACCTCTACCTCGACCAAACCCGCCGGCGCCATGGCGACAGGCTGCACCAGCACGCCCATTCCGGCTGCCGCAGCCGCTGTCAGCCCGCTCAAACTGTTGCAGGTGCAGACGATGCGCCACGCAATCCCAGCCTTTTGCAGCGCCTCGATGGCGATGCGCCGCGTGATGCTCGGCTGCGGATAGGTGATGAGCGGAATGGCGGCGCCGCTGTCGAGTTGCAGATGTCGGTCGCGGCCGAGCCATGTCAGCGGCTCGCGCTGCAGGAACCGCCCCCGCGCCTCGTCTTTCAGCCGCTTGGCGAGCACGAGATCGAGATCGCCCTTGGCCTGCGCTTCATAGAGCACGCCGCTCAGGTCCACCGTCAGTTCCAGATCGACCAACGGATGCTGGCGGATGAAGCTTTCCAGCACCGCCGTCAGCCGCGAGGTGACGAAATCCTCCGAAATGCCGAGCCTTAAGCGGCCGCGCAACCGCGTCTGGTTGAACAGCGCCGAGACCTTGCTGTCGATGTCCAGCATCTCCCGCGCGTGGCTGATCAGCGCCTCGCCATCCGGCGTCAGCCGCACGGCATGGGTCGTCCGCCAGATGAGCTTGCGACCCAGATGTTCCTCAAGCCGCTGAATATGCTGGCTGACCGTCGATTGGCTCAAACCCAGCCGGGTGGCCGCTCCGGTAAAACTGCCGGACTGCTGGAGCGCGACAAAGGTCGCCACATGCTGGAGATTGAGCATTTATTGCAAATTCCAATAACTGTTAGCGTTTTCATTATGATCTGCGATGATTTAGGTTGCAAGCCACTGCAAGTTCCGGATTTCGCCCATGAAACGCTTCCTCCCCGACACCTTCACCATTCTCCTTGTGCTCACCGTTCTCTTCGCCTCGCAGGTGCCGATCTACGGCCAGCCGGCAGAATGGTTCTCGACCGCGACGAAGATTGCGATTGCCGCGCTCTTCTTCCTGCATGGTGCGCGCCTGTCGCGGGATGTGGTGATTGCCGGCCTGTTGCATTGGCGGCTGCATCTGATGATCGTGCTGGTGACGTTCGGGCTCTTTCCGCTCGTCGGCTTCGGTCTGAGCTTTGCGCTCAAGGGCGTGCTTTCGCCGACGCTCTTCATCGGCGTACTCTATCTCTGCACCCTCCCCTCGACGGTGCAGTCCTCCATCGCCTTCACCTCGATGGCGGGCGGCAACGTGCCGGCAGCGATCTGCGCGGCCTCGGCCTCCAACATTTTCGGCATGTTCCTGACGCCGCTTCTCTGCGGCCTGATCCTCTCGGCCGGCGGTCATGGCGGCGTGTCGCTCGATGCCATGCTGCAAATCTTCACGCAGCTTCTGCTGCCCTTCATCGCCGGACAGCTTCTTCAGCCCTGGATCGGCAACTGGGTCCGCGCGCACAAGAAAATCCTCATGCCGATCGATCGGGGCTCGATCCTGATGGTGGTCTATGGCGCCTTCAGCGAGGCGATGATCGAAGGCATCTGGCACAATTTCGACCTCGCCGATCTCGGCCTCATCCTCGTCATCGACGCGGCACTTCTGGCCGTCATGCTGACGATCACCATGTTCGGCAGCCGCAAGCTCGGCTTCTCGCGCGAGGACGAAATCGCCATCACCTTCTGCGGATCGAAGAAGAGCCTCGCCTCCGGCGTGCCGATGGCAAACGCCATCTTCGCCGGCCAGGCAGTCGGGGCGATCGTTCTGCCGATCATGATCTTCCACCAGATCCAGCTGATGACCTGCGCCGTACTCGCCCAGCGCTATGCCGCGAAGGCGCCAAAGGAAGCCGAAGCCGCTCCGGCACCGGCCGCCTGATCAGTCCGCCCGCCAACGGATATCGCCCCGGATCAAATCGTGAGCGCCTTCCATCAGTGGCACGACCAATATCCGGTCCGGATCGGTCGGGCCGGGAAACTTCAGAGCGTCATACGCGACCTTCTCAAAGCCGAGGGGCATATAGTAAGGCGGATCGCCGACGAGGATCACACCCTGAGAACCCTTCCGCCGCGCCGCATCGACGGCGATGCGGACAAGCTCGCGCCCGATCCCGATATTCTTGTGTGACGGCCGCACCGCCAGCGGCCCCAGAAGGTGACCCTTCAAGGTCCCGGCAAGAACAGGCGTCATCCGCACCGAGGCGATCACTTCGCCGTGGTCGATTGCGACATAGGAGAGCGACCGGTCATGCGGCCCCTGCTCCCGGATGCGCTGCGAGGATTTGGTAAAGCGGCCGGGGCCGAAGGCCTCGTCATTGATGAACTCGATGACGGCATCATGCGTTGCATCTTCGGTGAGATACAGGAAGTCGTGCTTTTTCATGGGAAGGAAATCAACCGCAACAGAACAGACATGGAAAATCGGTCGCGCTTCCTGAAGCGCCGTGCGTCCACCAGGACGCACAAAGGACACTTCAGCATTTTGTCTTGCGCATCGTTCTTTGCGAAAATCTATTCAGATTTTCGCGCCGATGCGCCAGGCGCGTTCAATTCGATCTTCAGCGTCGTCGCGGGTTTCTTCCGAACATTGCGGTTTTCCTGTTGTCGAAATCGCCGATAGCAGGAAACTGGCAGAACGCAAACCGAAAAACACACTGTTCATCGGAATAAAGGTACTCCTGTCACGATAGGGGAACTATGTTCCAGGCAAAGGAGAACACCCATGGGCATGCTGATTGACGGCGTCTGGCACGATGTCTGGTACGATACGAAGGAAACGCGCGGCCATTTCAAGCGCCAGGAATCCCGCTTCCGCAACTACGTGACCGCCGGCGGCAGCGCCGGCCCGACCGGCGAAGGCGGCTTCAAGGCCGAGGCAGGCCGCTATCATCTCTATGTGTCGCTGGCCTGTCCCTGGGCGCATCGCACGCTGATCTTCCGCAAGCTGAAGAAACTGGAAGACCTCATCAGCGTTTCCATCGTCGATCCCTACATGTTGGAAAACGGCTGGGAGTTCAAAGATCGCCATGGCGGCACGAAGGATGACCTCTTCGGCTCGGACTTTCTCTGGCAGGTCTATACCCGCGCCGATCCAAATTACTCCGGCCGCGTGACTGTGCCGGTGCTTTGGGACAAGCAGAAGAACACGATTGTCTCCAACGAAAGCGCCGAAATCATCCGCATGTTCAATTCCGCCTTCAACGGGCTGACCGGCTCGACGGAGGATTTCTATCCGGAAGAACTGCACGAGCAAATCAACGCGCTCAACGCCGAGATCTACGACAAGGTCAATAATGGCGTCTACAAATGCGGCTTCGCAACGACCCAGGAAGCCTATGAAAGCCATATCGGCCCGCTCTTCGACATGCTGGACACGCTGGAAGCGCGCCTTTCAAAGGGCCGCTATCTCTTCGGCGACCGGATGACGGAGGCCGACTGGCGCCTTTTCACCACGCTGATCCGCTTCGACCCGGTCTATGTCGGCCACTTCAAATGCAACATCCGCCGCATCGCCGACTACCCGAACCTCTCGGCCTACCTGAAGGACCTCTACCAGCACCCCGGCATCGCCGAGACGGTGGATTTCTACCACATCAAGCACCACTATTACGGCAGCCACCACACGATCAACCCGACGGGGATCGTGCCGGTTGGGCCGGTCATGGATTTGACGGGTCCGCACGGGCGGGGGTGAAACACGTCACCAGACCTGTGCCACCTCGTCCTCGCCGGCGATCTCCTTGAGGCGCTGCCGGGTGGACTGGGTCGTGGTCTCCGGCAGAGCGTCGAGCGCGAAGAAGCCGGTTTCCGCGATCTCCTTGTCCGGCACTTTCGGGACCTGACAGCGCACATCCCGGCAGACATAGAGAAGCACATGATCGCGATTGGTGATGCGGCTGTTGAAATAGACGCCAAATAGCTGCGGTGCGGCACCCAACGTCACATTGCCCTCTTCGAACAATTCGCGCTCCATCGATTCCAGCGCCGTCTCATCCACCTCGACACCGCCGCCGGGAAATTGCCAGCCAGGGACATAGGTGTGGCGCACCAGAAAAACCCTGCCCTTGTCGTCGAAAGCGGCTGCGCGTACGCCGAGCGTCAACCCGCGCTTCATGCGGAACCAGAGATGCAGAACCTGCAGCAGCGGTTTGCGTACAGGCCCGAGCGCGCCCGGATCGCGGGGTTGTTTCATCTGATCACTCTCCCAATCCATAGCACGAACCGTTTTTGACGATCGGCCGGCGACCTGCTAACCAGAACCCATGTTCAGGCTCGCTCATATTTCCGACATCCATCTCGGCCCCCTGCCGGATGTGCCGATCCGCGATCTCTTGTCAAAACGGATCACCGGCTATGTGAACTGGCATCGCAACAGACGCAAGCATCTCTTCGGCAATACGCTGGAATTATTGCTGGAGCACATGCAGACGCATGCACCGGACCATGTCGCGGTCACCGGCGATCTGGTCAATCTGGCGACGGAAACGGAAATCCGCAATGCCGCAGTCTGGCTTTCCGGCGTCGGCAAGCCTCTCGACGTCTCGGTCGTGCCGGGCAATCACGACGCCTATGTGCCCGGAGCAGCTGGCCGGGCCGCTGCTGCCTGGAACGACTATATGGTCGGAGACGCCGACGTCCCTTCGCAGGCGCGCCAGTTTCCATACGTGCGCCGGCGCGGACAGGTGGCGATTGTCGGCTGCTCAACTGCGGTTGCGACGCCGCCCTTTTCGGCGAACGGATACTTCAGCGGCGGACAGGCCCGCCGCACGCTCGACCTTTTGCGCCTGCTTGGTGACGAAGGCTTTGCGCGCGTCGTCCTCATCCACCATCCGCCGATCCGGGGTGCTGCCGCCAACCACAAGCGCATGGTCGGCATCCGCCGCTTCGCCGCAGTCATGCATGAGGCGGGCGCCGAACTCGTGCTGCACGGCCATACCCATCTCAACACGCGCTACACACTGGCCGGTCGCGACGGCCCCGTGCCCGTCATCTGCATCGCCTCTGCCTCCCAATCGCCGGGCGGAAAGAAGCCGCCTGCCGGCTTCAATCTCTTCGACATCGACGGGGAGCCGGGACGCTGGTCGATCCGGCACAAGCGCTATGCTTTGAACGATGATGCCAGGACGTTCAGCTTGAGCTTGGACGAGGTGCTGTAAGCCACCTCAATCCAGCGTGCGCCGGAACCGCATCAGCGCCAGTGCCATGTAGAGCACGATGAAGCCGGCGAGGATCGAGATTTCGAAGGACACGGCATTCCAGTCCGCACCCTTCAGCATGATCGCCCGCACAATGCGCAGGAAATGCGTGATCGGAAAAATCTCGCCAAGGTATTGCGCCCATAAGGGCATGCCGCCAAACGGGAACATGAAGCCCGACAAAAGGATCGATGGCAGGAAAAAGAAGAACGTGAGCTGCATGGCCTGCATCTGCGTCCGCGCGATGGTCGAGAACGTGTAGCCGAGGATCACCAGCGCGAAGACGAAGATGAGGATCGCAAAGAGCAGCAGCGTCAGCGACCCGACGAAGGGCACGCCGAACAGCAGCTTCGCAGCCGTCAGCACCACGACCACCTGCACCGAGCCGACGCCGAGATAAGGCAGCACCTTGCCCAGCATGATCTCGATGGGACTGGCCGGCATGGCGAGCAGGTTCTCCATCGTGCCGCGCTCGATCTCCCGCGTCAGCGCCATCGCCGTCATCATCATCATCGTCATCTGCAGGATGACGCCGAGCAGGCCCGGCACGATGTTGTATTGCGTGATGCCTTCCGGATTGTAGCGCTTGTGGACGATGACCTGCAGCGCATTGTCCGCCGCCTCTGCCGCCTCCGCCTGCTTGCCCTGCTCCCGGAGAAGCGCCTGCGACGTCACCGTCGATAGAGTCGAGATGGCGCCAGAGGCCACCGCCGGATCGGTCGCATCCGCCTCGATCAGGATCTGTGGATTGTCGTTTCGTTCGACCCGCGTCGCGAAATCCGAAGGGATGGTCACGACGAAGGAGACCTTGCCGGACGCAATCATCGCCTCCGCCTCTTGCCCCGTCGCGCCCACCTTGACGAAGCGATAGTAGTTGGTGAGTTCCAGCGCAGAAACCATGGCGCGCACATATTGGTCGGTGCCCGAGCTGACGAGCACGGCGGGCAGATATTTCGGATCGCTGTTGATCGCATAGCCGAAAAGCACGAGCTGCATCAGAGGGACCCCGAGCATCATCCCGAAGGTAATGCGGTCGCGCCGCATCTGGATGAATTCCTTGATCAGCAGCGCCAGAAGCCGGCGAAAGGAGAAGAGCGAGGCCATCATGCCATGTTGTCCTTCGAACTCGACATGAACTGGATGAACACATCCTCAAGGCTCGTCTCGCCTTCGCTGACGGTGACGCCCGGCCGGAGCCGCAGAGGTTCAAGCGCCGCGCTCAACCGCGCCTTGTCCTCGCCGACAACATGAAGGGCCGAACCGAAGGGGGCGACCTGATCGATATCAGGCGTCTGCCTGAGTTCATCCGCCAGCGCACCGATCTCCGGTCCCTCGACCACGAAGGTAGAGAGCCCCGCGTTCTGCACGACCTCTGAAACCGTGCCGCTGGCAATCAGCGACCCGTAGGAAATGTAATGGATACGGTGGCAGCGCTCCGCCTCGTCCATGTAATGGGTGGAAACGAGCACGGTCAGCCCCCGCCCCGCAAGTCTATGGATCTCGTCCCAGAACTCCCGCCGCGCCTTCGGATCGACGCCGGCAGTTGGCTCATCCAGCAACAGCAGTTTCGGATCGTGCATGATGCAGGCGGCGAGCGCGAGGCGCTGTTTCCAACCGCCGGAGAGCGTCCCCGCCAATTGCTTGCGCCGGGCCGTCAGCCCGAGGTCTTCCAGCGTCTTCGCAACATGCTCGCCCGGCGGCGAGAGCTTGTAGAGCCGTGCCACGAACATCAGGTTCTCTTCAATGGACAGGTCCTCGTAGAACGAGAACTTCTGCGTCATGTAGCCGACTTCGTTCTTGATCTTCAGGCTCTCGGTGTTGAGATCATAACCCAGCACCCGCCCCGAACCGCTATCCGGCGTCAAGAGCCCGCACATGATGCGGATCGTCGTCGTCTTGCCGGAACCGTTCGGGCCCAGAAAGCCGACAATCTCGCCCTGTGCCACACTCATCGTCACATTGTTGACGACCGTCTTGCCGCTATAGGTCTTTGTCAGCCCGGAGACTTCGATCGCGTTGGTCATGACGCGCCCGCCCCTGCCCCATCAGCCAGCCGCACATCGACGATCTGCCCAGGCTTCAGCCCATCCGCCGAGCCCTCCGGCTGCGCCTCGATCATGTAGACGAGCTTCTGCCGGTTCTCGAGCGAATAGATCACCGGCGGCGTGAATTCCGGACCATCGGCGATATAGCTCACCCGCGCCCTGATGCCCGCCGCGCAGCCGTCGCAATTGACCGCGAGCACCGACCCGACCTTCAGCCGCGACACGTCCTTTTCCGGAATATAGATGCGCAGCTTCACCGCCCCATCCGGCAGCACCGAGAGAACCGGCTGCGACGGCCCGGCGACCTCGCCCTGCCGGCGGATGATGTCCTGCACGATGCCATCGGCGGGCGCGATCAGCTTTCGCTTGCCGAGCTTCCATTGCGCCTGATCGAGCGAGGCCTGCGCCTGCTTGACCGTATCTTTGGCGGCATCGATTTCCTGCTCACGCGCCGGCAGTTGAGCCACCGCCAGATTGGCATTGGCCTGCGTCACGGCGGCTGTGGCGAGATCGAGCGCGGTCTTGGCCTTGTCGTAATCCGATTGCGGTGCGATCCCGCGCTTCAGGAGATCGGATTGCCGGTCGAAGGTGCGCTGCGCATCCTCGACTTGGGCCTGCGCCGAGACGAGATTGGCGTGGATGACCGCCACCTCTTCCGGCCGCCGCCCCTCCTGCAGGTTGGCAAGCTGCGCGCGTGCCTGGCCCAATGCGGCCGTGGCAAGCTGCACGGCAATTTCGGCGTCCTGCGTTTCCATCGCGGCGAGCCCTGCCCCCGCCTTCACCCGATCGCCGCGACGCACAGAGATCGTCTCGACCCGCGCCACATCCAGCGGCGCCATCAGCACATAATCACCCTCGACATAGCCGGTGGCGAGTGGTGCGCCCGCGCCGCAAGAGGCGATCAAGCCGCTGATCACCGGCAGCGCACAGAAGAAACCTGCCATGACATCACCCCTTTTTGTGAGCTGCGATCAGCCCGTTGAGATTGGTCTTGAAGACGGCGACAAGTTCGTCGGCTTCAGCCGTCCCGATATCGTTCCAACCCATACGCTTCAGCACGATGGGCCGCGCGACGCGGAAATAGAGAACCTGCCCCAGCAGCGAAAACACCGCCGCCTTGACATGCTGGCTTTCCGGATCGAGCCCCGTCGCCACGCCGAAGAGCCCGCAAAGCCGCATATGCGCCCGCAAAATCAGCGTGTCATAGACATAGTCCATGACGTCTCCGGGCTGCATGATCTCGCGCAACATGAAGGCAGCATAAGTGCCGGCCTCGCGCGAGGAGACGAGAAAGCGCGCGAACCGCTCTATCGCGCCTTCCATGATGGCAGCCGCAAGCGCCGGATCGGTGGGAAGCGGCGCAGCCATTGCCGGCGCGGCAAGCCCGGCGATCCGCTCTGCCACAAACTGCGCGCAGGCGAGCCTCAAGCCCGGCTTCCCGCCGAAGTGATAGGCGATCGAGCCGATATTCGCCTCCGCAGCGTCCGCGAGCTGCCGGGTCGAGACCGCGTCATAACCATGCGTGCCAAAAAGCCTCAGCCCCGCCTCGATCAGCGCCAGCCTTGTCCCCTCGCCACCTGATTTCGTCTGCTTGATCATGAGGGCCTCCTACGCGATATTTTTAATCAATCGATTGATTAAAATCAAGCTCGCGAACATTTGATCACTGTTGATTGTCGCAAAGTCCCGGAACATGCTGGTTTGACTGCGAAAGCAGTCGTCAATCAACGCTGCCCTGATCAAGCTGGAGAGAAATCCATGACCACGCTCACGTTCAAGTCACTCGCTGCGGCGCTGGCAATTGCCGTCGCCATGCCGGCCGCAGCCTTCGCTGTCGGCTCCGAGACCGACCAGACCCAGCCGCCGGCAAAGACCGAGACCTCGACCAAGTGCAAGGACGGCGAGGTGTGGGACAAGGACAAGAAGAAGTGCGTCAACCCGAAGAAGTCGAGCCTTGACGACGACACGCTCTATAACGCCGCACGCGAACTCGCCTATGCCAGGCAGTATCGCAATGCCCTGACGGTTCTCTCCGCCATGAAGAACCAGAACGAGCCACGCGTGTTGAACTACAAGGGCTATGCCAACCGCAAGGCCGGCAATGTCAAGCTCGGCATGAGCTACTACCAGCAGGCGCTGGCAAAAGACCCCAACTTCATCCTCGCCCGCTCCTACATGGGCATGGCCTATGTCGAGCAGGGCAACATGAAGGAAGCCAACAGGCAGCTCGCCGAAATCAGCGCACGCGGCGGCAGCAACACCTGGGCCTACACGGCTCTGAAACAGACGATCGCGTCGAAGACGCGTTACTGAGAAATCAGGAGCCAAGGCTTCGGCCCAGACCATCCCCAAAGGCGGTAGCGCTCGGCGTTGCCGCCTTTTTGTTTCACCCACAGGCCCCGCCTTGTTCCCCCGGAAACAGCGGCGCAGGCAAAACTGCCGAATAAAGGAGGCAACCGAAACGTCAAGCCAACGGAAACACCGATGTCGACGATTGCCACACATGAGGAATTGGAACTGATCCGCGCACTGCCCCGGCTTCGCCGCTTCGCGCTCACGCTGACCCGCAACACGGCGGACGCCGACGACCTGGTGCAGGACACCTGCCACAAGGCGCTGGCCAAGCGGGCGATGAAGCCGGAAGGCGCGAAGCTTGAAAGCTGGCTCTACACGCTGATGCGCAACATGTGGATCGACGAGGTGAGAAAGCGCAAGGTCCGGCTCGGCCGCGGCGTCGTGGACGCGGCAGAAGACACGGAACTGAAGATCGGCCCGGCGGGCGAGGATGCGGTCTATGTGAAACAGGCCCGCGCCATGATCGCCCGCCTGCCGGAAGGCCTCGCCTCGGTCTTCCTGCTGGTCAATGTCGAAGGCCACAGCTACCGCGAGGCCGCCGACATCTTGCAGATACCGATTGGCACGGTGATGAGCCGGCTATCGACGGCGCGCCTGAGACTGGCCGCCATGTTGGGAACGGAGAGATATGCAGCCTGAAAACGAAATTATATCCGCAGTCGGACAGGAAGATTTTCCTCCAGCGACATCCATCGCCCAGACGGTCACCGCCTATCTGGACGGCGAACTGAGCGAGCCGCTGCGCGAGATCATGGATGCGCGCATTGCCGCCGAGCCGGCGCTGCGTGCGCTGCTGGAGGAGCTTGAGACCGGCAGAGCGCTCGGCCTCGACCTTTTCGCAGCGCTGGCGCGAGAGCCCGTTCCGCCTCACCTCATCCGCATCAGGCGGTCTGTGTGACGATCAGCTCGGCGACTCTGGCCGGACATTCGTCCAGCAGCATGTGACCCATGCCGGGAATCCGAAGCTTGGTAAAATGCTCCGGCAGGCGATCCATCTGATGCGACGGCAGGATCGCATCGTCGTCGCCCCAGATGACGGCCACCGGCATTTTCAGCGTTTCCAGAAGCTCGAGCGGCAGCACGCCTTGCGCCTTCACCGGCGAAGACTGCTCGGTGAACATGGCATCATAGATTTCCTCCAGCGCCTCGATGGCACCCGGCCGCTCGCGGTCCATGGCCATGCTTTCGATGACATCGGCCGGGATTTCGACACCGGGCGCGGTCATGATGCGCAGCGCATCTGTCAGTTCCTCGGCCGTCAGCGCCTGCGCAAAGCGCTCCAGCGCATGCGCATTGATCTCCGGCCCCATGCCGCCCGGTGCCACCAGCGTCAGCGACCTGGCCTTGGCCGCCGCCCGCATGGCAATGAGCGCCGCCACCGCGCCCCCCATGGAATGGCCAGCGAGATGAAAAGCCGAGATGCCCTGGGCATCGAGATCGGCAAGCACGGCCTTCGCCATCTTCCCCGCCCCGCCGCGCTCTTCCGTATGCAGCGAGCGATTATGTCCCGGCAGGTCATAGACAATCACCGGCAGATCTTCCGGCAGCAGCGAGACGACAGCGTCCCACGCGGCGGCGCTGCCGCCGAAACCGTGGATGAGCACCACTGGCGGCCTTGCGGTCGGATCGCCTGAAACTTCCGAGAACAGCGTCATGACGATCCCTCCCTTTCGAATGCCTGTCGAATACAGCGTAAAGCAGCAGCGTTCACCTTATCCCTCAAGGACAGCGAAATCGTGACTCAAGTCAAGCCGACGCCTATCCCCCCGCACACAAGCGGAATTCAAACGGCGACAAGCGCTACGCTGGCGAGCGTCGCCAGAAGCGCCGGCACCATGACAACGAAGCCGATCTTCAGGAAGCGCCAGAAGCCGACATCGATGCCTTCGCGGCGCAACGCATTGATCCAGAGGATGGTGGCAAGCGAGCCGGTGATGGAGAGGTTCGGCCCGAGGTCAATGCCGATTAGCACGGCGGCGGAAATGGCCGGTGAGGCATGGGCTGTATTGACGACACTGCCCGCCACCAGGCCCGCCGGAAGGTTGTTGACGATATTCGCCACAAGCCCCGTCGCTATGCCCGCCCCCATGACCGTCGCCTTCGGATCGCTCGCGGCATAGGCGTTGAGCGTGGCGGCCAGCGACTGGATCATGCCCGTCTGCCCCAGCGCCTCGACGACGACAAAAAGCCCCGCGACCAGCGGCAGCACGCTCCACGAAATCTCCTTCATGTAGCCGACCGGGTTTTCGCGGTTGAACAGGCTGACCAGCGACAGCGTCGCAAAGCCCGCAATGAAGGTCGGCCAGCCGAGATCGAAATCGAGCGCCGAGGCCACGAGCAGCGCAATCGCCGTCACGATGAGGCCAAGGCCTGCGATTTTCGCGCCGTGGCTGAGCGCAACAGGCTCCACATCAGTCGAGATGCTGTCTTGGACAATCACCCGCCGCTGCGTCAGATAGAGCGCGGCAAACGTGACGACGATCGACACGACCGAGGGCAGCGCGAACATGGAGAACCACGTGCCGAGCGCCGGCATATGCCCGCCGCTGAAGATGACGAGATTGGCCGGGTTCGAGATCGGCAGCACGAAGCTCGCGGCATTGGCGATGAAGGCACAGATCAGCATATAGGGAAACGGGTCGCGCACCTTCGCCGCCTTGCATGCCGCATAGACGGCGGGCGTCAGCACGACGGCCGTCGCGTCGTTCGACATGAAGACCGTGACCAGTACGCCGACGAGATAGATGAGCACGAAGAGCCGGCGCGGCGACCCCTTGGCGTGCCCTGTCGCAATTGCCGCCAGCCAGTCGAACAGCCCCTCTTTCCGCGCGATATCCGAGATTAGCATCATGCCGATGAGGAAGAGATAGACATCGAGCCCCTTGGCAACCCCGGCCAGCGCGCCGCGCCAGGCGATCAGCCCGGAAACGACCAAAACAACGGCCGCAAGAACCGCCCACACGGCCTCCGGCCAGCGGAAGGGCCGCACGAGAAGGCCGAGCGCCGTCAGCGCGGCAATCGCCACGATGGCGAGGGAGGAGGCATCGTTCAGGTTCATGGGAGGCTTGGTTCCGGAGGGACGGGTACGCGAGGCGTTTCAAGGCGATGGCGGCGGTCTCTAGCACAGCGCGACGCTTGCGAGAAGGCACGCCGGCCGCGGAACAATGCGCAAGCTCACGAGTTGTTCCACCGTTGGGCGCCGCCGGCGAGTTTTCCGACGCCGTTTCCGTGACCTCCACCGATCCCTCAATGGTTACGTCGTCACGCGGGCGGTGCCCAACGCCCCTTCGCAAAGACAACTGCAAGTGGCTACATCTGCAGCTGATCGAGCGGAACGGTCAGTTGGCACTCGAGGCCGGCTGGGTCAAAAGACAGCGTCACATCGCTGCCGGACCCTATTCCCACCGAAATCAGCCGCGATCCCGCGCCGCGCCGTTTCGGCGCGGAAACGGGCGGCCCGCCCTCTTCCTTCCAGATGAGCTTAAAGACAGGCTTCTCGTCTCCCTCGATCGACCAGCCGATATGAACACGACCGCTCGTTACGGATAGGGCCCCATATTTGGCGGCATTCGTCCCCAGTTCGTGCAGCATAAGGCTGAGCGACACGGCCGCCCGCTCCGCCACCTTGACATCGGGCCCACCCACGTCGAACTGACAGGTATCGTAGATCGAAATCGCCTTGCTCACGAGGTCGGCAACTGAGGCGACACCAGCCACGCCGTGCACCAGCAATTCATGCGCGCCGGCGAGAACCCCGATGCGTGCTCTGAGAACCGTGTACATGGCCTCCGGCTCGCCGCCCGACCGCGTCGTCTGATTCACGATGGCCTGAACCAGCGTAAGCTGGTTCTTCAGCCGGTGAACAAGCTCCGCGCTCAGCTGCTTTTGTAGGACATCCTGTTCGAGAAGCTGGATATTTTCCTTCTCCCTGGAGGCCGCAAGCTGCGCCAGAGCCTGGCGCTGACGCACAAGTGTCCGCGTCGTCACGCTGATCGTGTGGATGATGAGGATATCGACCGCGACGATGAACGTGTAGAAGGCGAGCGCCAGCACCGCGCCCGGCGTCAGCTCGAAAGAATTGACCGGCGCAATGAAGAAATACCACGACGCGATGCCCCCGAGGGCGGCACAGACAATCCCCGGCCACAACCCGCTGACCAGCGTGGCAACGATGACCGCCGGAAAGAAGGTGAGGTAGGGAAATCCTGGAGGAAGGCGGGAATCAATAAGAAGGCGCACCCCGAAGGCTGCTGCAAACAGACTGAAGGCAAAGGTCCAGCGGAAGGTTTTCGACCGCTCCTGGGCCACGATGAATTGCAGGCGCCCGGTCAGCGAACGACGTTCTATGTGGTCCATGTTTCCCCAACGCCGCTGTATCCTGCGATCTTTTGTATGTCGCCGGACTGCCCTTTACCTAGAGCACGTCCGAGCCAAAAGTGCGTCAGCGGTTTTGCGTCCGGACTTCGAAAAAAACAATTGGATAGAGCATTTCAGGTGATCCGGATTTCACCGGAATTGCACTAGTGGCACAGGGTGGAGCGAGTTTCAATAATCGCAAAGTCGATTTTCAGATTCCTCTTGTAAAGCAAGCGTTGTGAAGCCCGAAGATATTTAACCTCCAAAATAAAATCTCCTGCCCATTTATATTAGTGATCAATAATAAATACGCAATGCTTTGGCACGGACGATGACCGGGGCCGAGGGAACAAAAAGTGGGGCGCTGCCGTTACCGGCTCGTTTTCATAGCGAAAGTATTTCCATGGCCGCCGCTTCGGTTCCTTCCCGCCCGTTCGACCGCTCGATCTTCGCGCTAGCCGCCCTCAACTTCTTCCTCGCCGATGCCCGCGATGGTCTCGGCCCGTTCCTTGATGGCTTTCTCGCCACCAATGGCTGGTCCCCCTTCACCCTCGGGATGATCGCAACGATCGGTGGCGTGCTGGGGATGATTGCGACGCCGCTTTTCGGCGCGCTGGTCGATGCGTCACCCTACAAGCGCACGCTGATCATCCTGCCGGTCATCTTCGTCACGGCCGCAGCACTCTGGACGCTGGCCAGCCCCGACAACTACTCCGTCTTCGGCGGCCAATCCGCCACGGCAATCGTCGGCGCGGTGGTCGGGCCGGCACTCATGGGCCTGACGCTCGGCATCGTTGGCGAGAAACACTTCTCGAACCAGGTCTCGCGCAACGAATTCTGGAACCACGCCGGGAATGTCTTTTCGCTCGCGGCGATCTTCGTCGGCACAATCTATTTCGGCATGGCCGGTATCGTCTACCTGATGATCGCCACCGCCATTGCCACCATCGTGGCGGTGCTCGCCATCGACCCCGGACAGATCGACAATCGGGTGGCGCGTGGACTCGCCCATGATGAAGGCGAAGCTGGGCCATCGGGATTTGGCGTACTCTTCGAACGCAGGGGCCTGCTGGCGCTGGCGGTGGTGCTGATGATCTTCCATTTCGGCAACGCGCCCATCAGCCGGCTGATCGCGCAGAGTTTCTCGATCCAGCTCGGCACCCCGTTCCGCACGACCGCCATCATCACTGGCGTGTCGCAGGTCGCGATGATTTTGGTCGCGCTTGCCGCCCCCTTCCTGATCCGGCGCCTGGGGCTTGCGACTGTCATCCTCATTGGCCTGATTGCATTGCCGGTTCGCGGCGCGATTGCCGGTGCCGTTCCATCCTTCGGATCGATATATCCGGTGCAGGTGCTGGATGGGGTCGGCGCAGGCCTGATCGGAATTGCCACCGCGATTGCGGTCGAGCGCATTCTCTCCGGCACCGGCCGCTTCAATGTTGGCCTTGCCGTCGTCGGCACGATCCAGGGCATCGGCGCGTCATCCAGCAACATTGTCGCCGGCTGGCTCACGGACCTCGGCGGCTACAGGCTGGCCTACTGGTTCCATGGCGGCGTCGCCATCATCGCCGTCATCATCTTCCTTCTGCGGCAGCATGACATTGCCCCTCCGCAGCCTGACGACGGCAAGCCGGCCTCCGGGCCGAACCCCGCACCCGCCATCCCCTGAGCTCATTCCTCAGTCCGGCAGCAGGCCCGATATCACCAGCCCGAGCGCCGTCACCAGCGCGCCGACCCAGATCGTCAGGCTCACCCAGCCATGACCAATCAGGCCCTCGAGCAGGATGATGAAGGACGGCGTCAGGTAGCCATAGGAAAGCGTCTTTGACGCCGGCAGTCGCATGGAAGCGTACTGAAGCAGCATGAAGGTTACGGCCGTGGTCGCGACTGCGAGATAGAGGATCGCCAGCCACACCTCGGCCGGGAACGCGGCAAGATCGGTGTGGATGAGCGCCGGAATGCCGGGGATCATCAGCCAGGCCGCCGTTGCCGCGACAGCCCAGAACCCGACGAAGATCGGCGGCTCGCCCCGCCCGAACAGCCGGAGCAAAGGTGCATAGGCCGCGTGGCAGACCACGCCGATGAAATAGATCGCCTCGCCACGCCCGACATCGAAGCCGAGAATGGCGCTGATGTCGCCACGAAAGATCACCCAGACGGAACCGATCGCCGCGACGACGAGGCTGAGCAGCACTGCCGGCTTCGTGTGCTGGCGCATCAGAAACCAGGCAAACCCGGCAGAGATCAGCGGCATCAGCGTGAACACCGCACCCGTCGCCACCGGCGAGGTAAATTCGAGCGCCTTGAACATGGTGAACATATAGACCGCCATCAGCAGGCCGAGCACGACATAGCGCCACGGCTCCTTCGGGATCGTCAGCTTCACCTTCATGACCTGCGAGGCAACAACCCACATGACGCCGACAGACAGGATGTAGCGCAGCGCGTTGATGGCCGCCGAAGGCGCATATTTTGCCGCAATGCCGCCGAGCGAAAACGAGCCCGAGATCAGCAGCGCGAAAGACAGCATCGCCAGATGCGCCATCAGCTTTTCGCGGCCTCTGGCGTGAGCATTATGGGTAGTCTTGAGCTGGGACATGCGGGGACTCGTATTCGTCTTGTCGGAAGCGAAGCTTTTCACGAGGCGACGCGCATTACCAACAGATATTGGTGAGGCGGGCGCAAATTTGTTGATCGGTGCCGAGCTTCGGCAGCGCGCCGCAGATTTCGTCGAAAAAAGTGAAAATCCGCGAATCCTTTTGGCTCTTCCCCGCCTCTTTACCGGCAAGACGATCCGTCTTGTTCCGCGAAGGAGGGTTTACATGGGATTCTACCGCAATAACATCGGACGCACGCAACAGGGCCTGCGCATCGTGCTTGGGGCGGCGGCAATCGTGCTCGGCATGGCATTTCTATCGGGTCCGTGGAACTGGCTCGCAGCCGTCTCCGGCATCGGGCTGGCGCTGACCGGCTTCATCGGCTGGTGCCCGGCCTGTGCGGTGGCGGGGATCAACACGGGGAAGAGATCATGAGCGCGGTGACTATTCCCTCCGAGACGTTTGAAGCCGCGCAGCGCGGCGATCAGGCGGCAATCCTGAAGTTGCTCGAACGGACCCAGCCGGATATACGCCGCTACGCCCGCGCCTCTTGCCGCACCTCATCCGACATCGATGATGCGACACAGGAGGTACTGTGGCTGCTGTCCCGCCATGTCGGCGCGATCAGGGCCTTCGCGGCGCTTTCCGGCTGGCTTTTCAAGGTCGTGCAGCGGACCTGCATGAAGCTCGCCCGCGATGTCGGCCTGATCGCTCGGGACGACGATGCGCTGGAGCGGGTGCTCGCCGCCCGGCAGGAAAGCGAGTTGCGCCTCGACCTCGCCGCCGCCTTCGAGGCGCTGCCGCCTTCTTATCGCGAGGTCGCGGTCATGCGCGATCTGCACGAGATGACCATCGACGAAATCGGCACGACGCTTGGCCTTTCGAGGCAGGCCGTGAAGGCAAGGTTGCATCGCGCCCGCCTGCTGCTGCGCGAATATCTGGCGAGGTGAGATCATGACGGAATACCAGAAACCGCAAGACCTCGCGACCGTCCCGCGCTTCGCATCGCTCGCCCCGACGGAAGCCAAGGCCTTTCTCGCCTTCAACCACGCTTGCGAACGCAACGACGGGACAATCCCGCACAAATACCGCGAACTCATCTCGCTCGCCGTGGCGCTCACCACCCAATGCGCCTACTGCCTCGACGTCCACACGAAGGCCGCCGCGAAAGCCGGCGCATCCGCCGAGGAATTGGCCGAAACCGCCATGATCGCCGCCGCCGTCCGCGCCGGCGGAACGTTGGGACACGCGCTCATGGCGTTGAGGTTGTTCGAGGAGCAGACGGAGTAAATGGAGGCTGGCGCGACGCTCGCGCTCCCTCCCCCTTGTGGGGAGGGTTGGGGAGGGGTCTTTCTATCAGCTTGCTCCGGCGGTTGTGACAAAGTCCCCCTTTGGCTGTCGCCATCTCCCCC
The DNA here is from genome assembly GCF_040545545.1 of Limnomicrobium aquaticum. Lineage (NCBI taxonomy): Bacteria > Pseudomonadati > Pseudomonadota > Alphaproteobacteria > Hyphomicrobiales > Rhizobiaceae > Limnomicrobium > Limnomicrobium aquaticum. Next base: position 244,234 of record NZ_JBEPMB010000001.1, on the reverse strand, counting down.
ACAAGGGGGGAGACGGATGGAGCAACCGCCCTGCGTACGGCACTAAACGCATAGACACGAAGTTCTGAGCCCCCGCGGCGGCAATTCGCTCCCGATCAGGATTCAGGCGCAGCGCGTGGCGCAATGTCCGGAACCATGGGCACGTTGCAGGTGACCATGCTCGAGGAGATGTCCAGAACCTTGACCGCGTGGGTGAAGATATGGCCGTTGAGGTTCATCTTGATGATATCGGGAGACTTGCCGGACACGTAGCTGTCACGGGAGTTCTGTTCCGCGAGCGCCAGATAGGCGTAAATGGAGTCGGTTGCGCCCATGCTCGCGGTCAGCTGCGTCATCCACTCCTGATCGGAGAGGCCCTCCGGCCTGTCAGCTGAATGCAGTTTGTCAAAGGCGGATCGAACACCCTCGCTCGCATCGCTCAGGCTGGTCTCCTTCGCATCGTGCCACATCAGGTTGGCGGCCTCTTCCCGATTTGAACTTTGCCCGGCGTCGACCGGCAAGTCTGCACTCGGGCGAACCAGGTCTGAGAAATTCTCAGACGCGGGTGAAATTCTCGTAAAACCTTCCAGCCGATAAGGATGGGATGACGTCGCGCTGACTTCCATGATACATGCCTCCAAAGCAGTGACACGCGAAAATGGCAATCCAAGATTGCGTCAGGCTATCCAGCAGAGGCTACACCCATAAATAGAAAGGCCCCCGTTTCCGGAGGCCTCGCTGTTCACTTAAGTGAGTGTGCTCACTCCGCAGCGACCTTCGCCATCGGGTTGTTCGGATGCGTCGTCCAGTTGGCGTAATCGGCGGAGACGACCTTGCCGGTGCGTTTGTCGATTTCGCCGGGCTGCTTCTCGACCATGGTGATGCAGTTTTCGACCGGGCAGACATCCACGCAGAGGTTGCAGGCAACGCATTCCTCTTCGATGACCTCGAAGTGGCGCACGCCGTTGACCATGTTGGTGATCGCCTGGTGCGAGGTGTCCTCGCAGGCGATATGGCAGCGGCCGCACTTGATGCAGGCGTCCTGGTCGATATGCGCCTTGGCGATGTAGTTGAGGTTGAGATACTGCCAGTCGGTGACGTTCGGGACAGCCTTGCCCCGGAAGTCATCGAGCGTGGCATAGCCCTTCTCGTCCATCCAGGCTTCAAGGCCCGTGATCATTTCCTGCACGATCTTGAAGCCGTAGGTCATGGCCGCCGTGCAGACCTGCACATTACCGGCCCCGAGCATCAGGAATTCGGCCGCATCGCGCCATGTCGTCACACCGCCGATGCCGGAGATCGGCAGACCGTAGGTCTCCGGATCCCGGGCAATTTCGGCGACCATGTTGAGCGCGATCGGCTTGACCGCCGGGCCGCAATAGCCACCATGCGTGCCCTTGCCGTCGATGGATGGCGTGGGCGAACAGGTGTCGAGATCGACGCCGGTGATGGAGTTGATCGTGTTGATCAGCGAGACCGCATCCGTGCCGCCGTTCTTGGCCGCGCGCGCCGGGCGGCGGATGTCGCTGATGTTCGGCGTCAGCTTGGTGATGACCGGCATGCGCGTATACTGCTTGCACCAGCGCACGACCATTTCGACATATTCCGGCACCTGGCCGACGGCGGCACCCATGCCGCGCTCGGACATGCCGTGCGGACAGCCGAAGTTCAGCTCGATGCCATCGGCCTCGGTCTCTTCCACCAGCGGCAGGATCGCCTTCCAGGCGTCCTCTTCGCACGGCACCATGATGGAGGCGATCAGCGCCCGGTCACGCCACTTCTTCTTCACGGCCTTCATTTCCTGAAGGTTGATCTGCAGCGGGCGGTCGGTGATCAACTCGATATTGTTGAGGCCAAGCAGTCGGCGGTCGGCGCCCCAGATCGCGCCATAGCGCGGACCGTTGACGTTGACGACCGGCGGACCTTCCTCGCCCAGCGTCTTCCAGACGACGCCACCCCAGCCGGCGGCATAGGCGCGCTCGACATTATAGGCCTTGTCGGTCGGCGGCGCGGAGGCGAGCCAGAACGGGTTGGGCGATTTGATGCCGACGAAATTGTTGCGGATATCAGCCATTTTCGAAATCCCTTCCCGCGCTCTCAGGCCAGAGCCTTGATGATGGACATGGCCGCATCGCGACCCATGGCGACGGCGGAGACGGTCAGGTCCTCGCCACCGGTTGCGCAGTCGCCGCCGGCCCAGACACCGGCAACGGAGGTACGGCCCTCTTCGTCAATAACGATCTTGCCCTTCTCGATCTTGACCGTGTCGAGGCCGGCAATGTCGAGCGTCTGGCCGATGGCGGTCAGGATCTGGTCGCAGGCGATATCGATCGTATGGCCGGTTTCCTTGAGAAGTCCGTTTTCGAGATGCGTATAGGCGAACGTGATGCCGGAGACATGGCCGTTATGGCTCGCGACAGACTTCGGCGCGAGCCAATGGCGGATCAGCACACCCTTGGAGGCGGCCAGCTCCTGCTCATAGAGCGAGGCATTCATCTGCTCCTGGCCGCGCCGATAACAGATCGTCACCTCTTCGGCGCCGAGCAACTTGGCCTGCACCGCCGCATCCACCGCCGTCATGCCGCCGCCGATGACGACGACGCGACGGCCGACCGGCACATCGCCCTTCTTGTCCGCCTGACGCAGATTGGCAATGAACTCGACCGCATCGATGACGCCATATTCATGCGTGCCTTCGACGGTGAGTGCATTGACGCCGCCAAGGCCGACGCCGAGGAAGACGGCATCATGCTTGGCCTTCAGATCGGCCAGCTTGAAGTCGCGGCCGAGCATCTCGCCGTCCAGCACATCGATGCCGCCGACGGAGAGGATGTAGTCCGCTTCCTTCTGGGCAATGTCATCGGTCGCCTTGTAGGTGGCGATGCCGTATTCGTTGAGGCCACCGGCCTTTTCGCGATGGTCGTAGACCGTCACGTTGAAGCCGTTGATGGCCAGACGATGCGCCGCCGCCAGACCTGCCGGACCGGCGCCGACAACGCCGACAGATTTACCGTTCGAGGCCGGACGCGTGTAGAACTGCTTGCCCTCATGCATCGCCTTGTCGGTCGCATAGCGCTGCAGACGGCCGATCTCGACCGGGCGCTCCTCGGCCGTGTTGCGCACACAGGCCTGCTCGCAGAGCGTTTCGGTGGGACAGACGCGGGCGCACATGCCGCCCATGATGTTCTGGTCGAAAATCGTCTTGGCAGCACCCATCGCGTTCCCCGTCGAAATCTGACGGATGAACAAGGGCACATCGATGGAGGTGGGACAGGCCGTCATGCACGGCGCGTCATAACAGAAATAACAGCGATCCGAGGCAACCAGCGCTTCGTGGTCGTTGAAGACCGGATGCAGCTCGGAAAAATTCTTCTCGTATTCGGCGGGCGAAAGCCGGCCGGCATGGATCCCAGGTTCCAGTCGTCCCATGTTGTTCCCCTATGTGTAACGGCTAGTGGAGGAACGCTAACCCAGTTCAAAAATTTTATCAAACGGTAAAAATATGACTGCGGCGATTTTTTTGGCCTGCCCAAAGCTTGAGCATGATCGTCACTTTGCGATGATCAATTTTGGTCGACAAGCCTTTGCTGCTCGCGGTTTCGCCAGGCTTTCGGCGTGATGCCGGTCTGGCGCGAGAAGAGCCGGTTGAAATAGGCGGGGTCAGAAAATCCAAGATCGAAGGCGATCTGCTGGACGGTCATCGAGGTGAAGACGAGATCGCGCCGCGCCTCCTCGATCACGCGCTCGGCGATCAGCTGTCCGACCGATTGGCCGGTGATCTTGCGGCAGACGCGGTTGAGATGAACCGGCGTGAGCGACAGCTTCTCGGCGTAGAACTCCACCGGCTGCTGTTGCCGGAAATGGAGCGCGATCAGCGTCTTCAGTTTCTCGATTCGTCCGATGTCGCGCTCCGCCTCACCCGCCGTCCGCCCGCCGGCAGCACCGATGCGACCGATCAGGATCATCGCCGCCGAAAGACTGGCGCGCACGAACTCGCCATCGATGCCGAAGCCCGCCGCCACTTCCGAATTGATGCGCGCGATGAGATCGCGCACCAGCCGCGCGTCCTCTCCCCCCTCTTCCGGCCGATGAACCAGCGGGCTTGCCATGAGCGACGCCGCCGGCACGACAGGCAGCCGCGAGAGCACGAAGGTCAGCACGTTTCCGTCAATGTCGGGCGAGAATCGGAAACCATGAACCCGCTCCGGCGGCACCGTAACCAGCGACCCGCGTCCAAGAGCGGTGGCGCGATCGGGCAGAACCAGTTCGCCCTCGCCGCCCCTGATATCGAGGAACTGGAAGAAGGCCTCATGCCTGTGCGGCCGGATTTCCCAATGGTTGACGCTGCTGCGCGCCGGAATGGATTCGGAATGGATCCAGAAATCGCCAACCGCCGAGCGGTCTTCGCCATAGAGCGCATAGGTGGGCACGGCTTGCCGCAATGCAGCATCTCCCGATGTTTCAAAAGTACAATATTTTGACCGGTTTCTCCATTGTGCGCAAGCACCCCGGATTTATCATTCGGCAAGATTGAAAGCGGGGTGGGAGAGCCCCAATATCCGGGAGGCATACCAATGCGCACGCAAGTCGTTATCGTCGGATCGGGCCCGTCTGGCCTTCTGCTCGGCCAGTTGCTCACCAATGCGGGCATCGACAACATCATCATCGACCGTGTCGATCGCGACTACATTCTCGGCCGCATCCGCGCTGGCGTTCTCGAAGTCGGCATGGTCGGCATGATGGACAAGGCGAAGGCTGGCGAGCGCATGCATAAGGAAGGCCTCATCCACGAGGGCTTCAGCCTCTCCTTCGATGGCGTCCAGCACCGCATCGACCTCCAGGGCCTAACCGGCACCTCCGTTATGGTCTATGGACAGACAGAAGTGACGCGCGACCTGATGGACAAGCGCATCGAGACGGGCGGCCTGACGATCTACAATGCCGGCAATGTGACGCCGCATGATTTCGACACCGACCACCCTTACGTCACCTATGAAAAGGATGGCGTCACGCATCGCATCGACGCCGATTTCATCGCCGGCTGCGACGGCTTCCACGGCACCTGCCGCGCCAGCGTCCAGGACAAGGGCGTCAAGAATTTCGAGAAGGTCTATCCCTTCGGCTGGCTCGGCGTTCTGGCCGACGTGCCGCCGGTCGATCATGAGCTGATCTATGCCCATCACGAACGCGGCTTCGCGCTCTGCTCGCAGCGCTCGCTGGTGCGCAGCCGCTATTACGTTCAGGTTCCCCTGACCGACAAGGCCGAAGAATGGTCGGACGACGCCTTCTGGGACGAGTTGCGCCGTCGCATTCCCGCCGACAAGGCCGAAGCGCTGAAGACCGGCCCGTCGATCGAAAAGTCCATTGCGCCGCTACGCTCCTTCGTCGCCGAACCTTTACGCTTCGGCCGTATGTTCTTGGCAGGCGATGCCGGCCATATCGTGCCGCCGACCGGTGCCAAGGGCCTCAACCTCGCGGCTTCGGACATCCACTACCTGTTCTCCGGCCTGCAGGAATTCTACGGCGAGAAAAGGATGGCCGCTCTTAACGACTATTCCCGCCGCGCCCTGTCGCGCATCTGGAAGGCCGAGCGCTTCTCCTGGTCGATGACCATGCTGATGCACACATTCGAGGCCGAAGGCGAATTCGGCGTCCGCATGCAGCAATCGGAATTCGCCTATCTCACCGGCTCGAAGGCCGCGCAGCTTTCGATGGCGGAGAACTATGTGGGCCTGCCCTACTAGACCTGACACCGGAAATTGCCTCCCAAGGCAGGCGGCTCCGAAAGGGGCCGCCTTTTGTTTTCGCAGCAGAAAATAGGATGTTTTTCTTTTCTGAAAAAAGATGACTCCTTTCATCCACTTTAATCTTTACCAAAATAATCATGTTTTGTATGTTGCCGCCACTGGACATCTTCTGGAGAGTGCAAGTGGCGAAAAAGGCTTCGAGAAATGCGGGCAAACAGGATTCGCGGAAAAGCGGCGGTGACTGTAGACCCGAAGAGAACACCGCGGATCTGAAGAGCTTTCTCTATGTCGGCGGACGCGATTGCCAGGTGGCGCATCTGCGCCAGATCGCCTCGGCGCATGGGGCGGAACTCATCCACCACGATGGCGGCCTGCGCGAAGCCGTGAGCCGCATCGACACGGTTCTTCCCTCCGTCGATTGCGTCTTCTGCCCCATCGACTGCATCAGCCACGACGCCTGCCTGCGCGTGAAGACCGGCTGCAAGAAGCACGGCAAGCGCTTCATTCCCTTGCGCAACGGCTCCAAGTCGAGCCTCGAGCGCGCCCTTCAGGACATCAGGGACGGACGGCTGAAACACGCGTGAAGGGATGACCCCACCGACATCAAATGACACTCACGCGCGAGTCAAACAATTCCTGCAGCGTAAAAATGCATATGAAACGCAATAGTTTAGTGGTCATAAATATATAGAGAAATTCGACTTCTTCGAGGATTCAAATTGACGAACACGTAAACGTAAGTAATGATGCTGCCAGTTACGGGTCGCAATTGAGGGGGTTGCGGTTCTGAAACGTGCACGGGAACACATCTGGGAGGAAAGTGTCTCATGGCGAATTTCATCTATTCGACTGCGCAGCTGAACTATCTTCAGGCCTTCGGCCAGTCACCGGCGGGGCTGCTTGGCTTGCAGCAGCTTTCGCTTCCGGGCTTCAACCTCGGCGGTCTCGGCAGCATGTTCGATCGCATGCTGCCCGACATGTTCAACGGAATGTCCATGACATTCACATCGCCGGACTGGCTGGCAAAGGCTGCGACCAGCACCATCGTGTCCAGTTTCCCCTTTTTCGACGGAACGGTTTCCCGCGCGCTTTTGCCCGCGCCCACGCCCGCCGCATCTGCGTCCACACCGCAGGCACCGAACCCGGCCACGGGGATATTCGGATACAAGGACTACTCGGCCGCAAAATCGGCGGCCCTCGTCGATACGGCGTTCAAGCTGGCGACCTACGAGCAGATGGACAAGATCTTCGGGATCAACGTCGCCTCGCTGGTCAACCAGATCGGCAATACCCTCCCGGATGGCCTGACGGCCAACAAGATGCATCTCGAATTGCCCGCCGGCTGGTCGAAGGTCGGCCCCGCTGCCCTTGGCCTCAGTGCAAGTTCGCAGGATTTGGACGGTTACTACATCATCAAAAGCCCGTTGAGCGGCACGACCTATAGCGGCCCGCAGGCACAGATTCTCGAGCAGCATGACAGCGCCGGCCATGTCGTCGGCCTATCCGTGACGTTCATCGGCACCAACTCGCCTGTCGACGTGCTCGATTATCTCCAGCTCAACAGCGGCGAGATCGCCGCCAATATGGAGCCGCTGCTCAACGCAGTGCATAATTACGCCGTCGCCCATCATCTGGGCGCACAGGATGTGATCGTCACCGGCTATTCGCTGGGCGCCGGCTACACCAATGTCATGGCGCGTTTTGCCGACAGCCTGTCGGGCGGCTTCTTCGCCAACAGCAATTACATCGCCTACGAAGTGCCCTACATCTACGACCAGAAAGATCGGGTGCTCAATATCGGCTATGAGAACGATGTGGTCCATCGCGCCGCCGGCGACTGGAGCAGTTTCGGACAGGCGGTTGCTGCAGCGCCCGGCCTCATCGGTCAGGACTACCAGCTGCACTCCTCGACCGACAACCTCATCCTCTTCAGCGACGATTACGCCAGCCCCGCCTGGCCCATGGGACCCTTCGCGCTTTATAATATTGTCGGCGGCTGGAGCGCGCATATCGCGGGCATCACCACGGACGCCTTGCAGCGGATCATGGATTCGCACTTCTACGAATTCACCACGCGCGACAGTCTGGTGATTGCATCGAACCTCAGCGGTCTGACACGCGACACGACCTGGGTGCAGGACCTCGACAAGTCGTCTGACCGCTACGGCCATGTCGGCGACTCCGCCTTCATCGTCGGCACGAATTACGACGACAAGCTCGCCGGCAATCGCGGTAACGACTATATCGACGGCATGGCAGGCAACGATACGATCCGACCCGGCACGGGGGCCAACCGCGTCGAAGGCGGCGCAGGCCGCGACACCCTGGAGCTCCAGGGCACGATGAGCGACTGGACCGTCAGCAAGCTGGCAGACGGAACGCTCGCCCTCTTCTCGAAAACCTACGGGATGAACATTATCTCCGGTATCGAGCAGGTGATCTTCCTCGATAGCGGACCTCTGCACACGCCGCGAAATTACGAGGTCGCAGGCGATCACCTGGAAGACATGACCTTCAGCGGCGCGCTCGATTGGCTCGACCAGGACATGGCCTATGCCAAGAGCCTTCAGGGCACCGCCGGAAACGACACGCTGACGGGCAATTTCGTCTTCGCACTTGCGGGCAACGACACCGTGAACGGCACCAATGGCTCGGACGTCCTCTATGGCGGCGCCGGCAATGACAAGCTGGACGGTCTGGCTGGCAACGACTTCCTCTATGGCGGCGAAGGCAACGACACGCTATTCGGCGGTGGCGGCAACGACCTCCTCAATGGTGGTCTTGGCAACGACACATTCGTCTTCGACCGCAAGGTCGCCGGCGCGGTGACGGTGGAGGATTTTCGCCTCGGCGCAGACGAGTTGGACATGATCGCGGTAAAGAACAGCGGCTATGCAAGCGTGGCGGAGTTCCTGAGCCAGGGCAAGGATACCGCTGCCGGCCTCCTGTTCGATTTCGGAAGTTCCGACCTTCTCATTGCCCATGCGACAAAGGCGGACGTCACCAAGGATATGATCGTCTTCATCTGATCGGCCATGTGGGCTGGAGTAATTCCAGCGAGTGTGGAAACCGTTTCGCGTCCGGAATTGCGTCACAACAAAGAGATGGATCGTTTCAGCGTTTCCAAGAAACATTGAAACGATCTTGCCCGGATACGTCAGCGATCCGGGCAGCACCTCGCCCGGAACTTGCTCGTGGGATCAGCTTCGCGAAGGTTGCGGGAACAGCGCACCCACGGCTGTCAAAAGCCAGCCAGCCATCATGATCACGCCACCGGACGGGGCCGACATCGGGAAAAGCCCGGTCCCGGTGAAGTGCCGCTTCACAAGATCGCCGGCAAAGAGCAGAACGCCGAGGATGAGCAGGGCTCCGGAAAGTGTGGAGAAGCGCAGACGGTTGCCCGCAGCAATGAGACCGACCAGTGCCGGCGCATGAACGAGGCACATCAGCGCGGCCGATCCCAGAAGCCGTTGATCGTCCAAGTGCGACGCGGCGGCAGCCAGGCCGATTCCGCACATGCCGAAGAGACCGGCAAAGACGCCGAAAAGCCGGATGCGTGTGGTTTCATGCATGGGGTTCACCCTCTTCCCGGTTCTGCATGTGATGCGCCAGCTGCTCGACCGGCTTCCAGATGATCTCGCGCAGCTTGGGATGGGCGATCGTCTCATCCATCGCCATGCGGAAGCACAAGAGCCATTCGTCACGCTCGGCCACACCGATGGGCGCGCTGAAATGCCGGGCGCGCAGCCTCGGATGTCCGTATTTTTCGACATAGAGCTGCGGTCCGCCCATATAGCCCGTCAGATAATCGTAAAGCTTGTCGCGGGAGCGGTCGAGGCTTGGCGGATGGATGGCGCGGCAGTTCTTCGCTTCAGGCAGCGTGTCCATGAGGTCGTAGAAACGCGCGACCAGCTTGCGGATTGTTTCCTCGCCGCCGATGGCTTCGTAAAGCGTAATGGTTTCTTCGTCGCTCATCGCCTGTTCCCATACAGCCTGCTTCGTATCCCCCGCTTAAGCACGGGTGTGAGCAAGTGACAAGGTGGCGATTTGGCACGTCAGCGTCGGCGGCCCGAAACAGTCCGGCGATTGGCAACGGGCTGCGCAACGATGGCGCCCGCACCCGGCGGTCGCCTGCGCAAAAGTTCCGGCACGTCGCCTGAAGGCACGGGTCTCCCGAGGAGGTAACCCTGGAGATCGTCGCAATGATTGTCGCCCAGGAACTCCATCTGCCCCGCAGTCTCGACCCCTTCGGCGAGTACGCGAAGTCCGAGCCGCTGCCCCATGGCGATGATCGCGGAGGCAATCGATGCCGCCGCGTCGTTGGTTTCGATGTCGCTGATGATTGACCGGTCGATTTTCAGCCGGTCGAGCGGCAGCCGCGCGAGGGCACCGAGATTGGAAAAGCCGGTGCCAAAATCATCAATGGCGATGGAGATACCGAGCGATTTCAACTCGCTCATGATCTGGATTGCGGTCGACTCGTCGTCCAGCAGCATCGACTCCGTCAGCTCCAGCTCCAAAAGCGCCGGATCGAGACCGCTCTTCTCCAGAGCGTCGCGTACCTGCCTGCGGATTTCGCCGCCGGAGAATTGTTGCGCCGAAACGTTGACGGAAACGCTGCGCCGGACCCCGAACTCGCTGTTCCAGCGCGCCGCCTCCAGACAGGCGCGTATCAGCACCGCGCCGCCCAGCTCGACGATCAGACCCTCCTGCTCGGCCAGCGGAATAAACGCCGCCGGCCCCAGGCGGCCTTCCTGCGGGTGCTGCCAGCGGGCGAGTGCCTCAAACCCGTAAATACTGCCGTCGTGCAGGTTCATGAGAGGCTGAAAATCGAGATCGATGCCTCCTGTCGCAATCGATTCCCGCAAGGTTTCAATGCGCTGGCGACGCTGTTCCTGAAGACGCGAGAATTCTGGATCGTAGACCTCCACGCGGTCACGCGCCATCTGCTTGGCACGATGCATGGCGGTCGTAGCGTGGCTCAGCAATTCCTGGGCATCGTGGCCGTGGGCAGGGAAAATGGCGAGCCCTGCCGTCATGGAAACCGCGAGCCGCACGTGATCAATCTCGACCGGCTTGCGCAGCGCTGAAAGAAACTCCCGAAGCGCGGTCCTGGCGTCCCGCCCTTCCCCCTTGCGCAGCACGACGACAAATTCGTCGGCGCCGAGCCGGGCAACAACATCGCCCGGCCGCATGGCGTTGACCATCCTTGCGCTGATGGCGCTCAGGAATCCGTCACCGACCGCGTGACCATGCCGATCGTTGACAAGCTTGAAATCATCGACATCCAGAACGGCGACGCCGACGGCGCGGCCCTCTGCCGCTGCGGAGGCAAGTTCACGCGAAAGAATTTCGGAAAAGGCGGATCGGTTCGGCAGCCCGGTCAGACTGTCTCGCTCGGCCATCACGCGAAGTTGCACGGCGACGCGTTCCCGCTCGATAGCCAGTTCGGCAAGCCGGGCCCCCAGCGCCAGACAGCGCGACTCAAACTCGCTCGGCAAACGCGGCTGGCGCGAGTAAAGTGCAAATGTCCCGTGCACCGTTTCGTCGGCGTTGAAATAGGGCATGGACCAGCAGGAGCGCAAACTGTAAGGCGCAGCAATTGACTGGAAGGCCGTCCAGTTGGGGTCCTTCAGGATATCTTCTGTGTAGATGGGGACGCCACGATAGCAGGCCGTACCACATGTTCCGAGGTTATCGGCGATCATGAGGCCGATCAGTGCCTCGCCGTATTCCTTCGCCATCGATGGAGCGATGACGTCGGCGACGACCGTTCTGTCGTCGGAGAGGACCAGTAGAGAGGCCCAGAAGCCTTCCAGCAGGCCTTCGCACAGAACTGTGATCCGTGCAAAAACCTCCGCCAGCGGCCTTCCTGCGGCAAGCATTTCCAGCACGTCGATTTGCGCTTCGAGAAGGACGCGAGACTGCATCGCTTCCGTCGATTGCCGCACCTGACCGCAAACCGCGACAACCTCGCCCTCTGCGTTGAAGACCGGATATTTCGTCGTCTGATTCCACCGCGTGCCACCCTGCGGCAACTTCCACCGGAAAGGTTCGCAGTAGATGGGCTTTCCGGTCGCAAATATCTCGGCGTCTTCGGCGCGAAACCGTTCGGCAAACTCCGGTCCGTACAGCTCCAGATCAAATTTCCCTTTGAGCCCGCCTGACGGCAGTCCAAGCGCGAACTCGCACTCGCGATTGGCCAGAATGTACCGGCCATCACGGTCCTTCAGGAAAATTTCGTCGGAAAACTGGTCAAGTGCTGCCGACAGCAGCTCGGAAAGGGAAGCCTGGTCTCGTACTGAAGCCAGTAAATCAAGAAGCCGCGAACGCTGTTCCTCGTCGAGTTCAGCGTCAGCGTCCACAATGCGCTCGATCTCCTGATAGGACATCTTCCCCTTCAAGTGCACAAACCCCCTCGGCCTCCGCCGACCCGTTGGCCACGTCATGAAGCCTAGCATAACATCTCGCCCGGAAGCTCAACAAAAAACTAAGCCAACCGGAAATTCCACGCTGCAACATTACAATGTCTGCATACATATTGCAGGAATACACCGAGTCCATGTTAACGTGCAGTAAAAATGTAAACTCGTGCACAAATAGGACAAAGGAATTTAACTTTAGGTGTTGATTCTATTGGCGACGAGAACAGAGAGTGCAGTTAAGCTTTGACCTGAAGTCCGTTCATGTAAAGCTGCTCGAGAAACCGCGCGGCATCCTCGAAACGGCCTTCGCCGCTGCGCGTGGGACCAAGCACAGCCTTCACCTGAACATCGAAGTCGGCATAGTGCTGGGTGGTTGCCCAGATCGAGAAGATCAGGTGATAAGGATCGCAACGCCCGATCTTGCCGGCCTTGACCCAGGCCCTGATCACCTCCGCCTTCTCATCCACGAGCTTTCGAAGGTCGTCCAACTCCTCCACGATCGAGGGCCCACCACGCAGGATTTCATTGGCGAAGAGCCGGCTCTCTCGCGGAAAGTCGCGCGCCATTTCCAGCTTGCGGCGGATATAGCTCTTGATCTCGATTTCCGGATTTCCATCCGCGTCGAACTCCCGCAAGGGGTCCAGCCATGTGTCCAGCACGCGGTCGATCAGCGCCCGGTGCATCGCCTCCTTCGTGCGGAAATAATAAAGCAGATTGGGTTTCGACATGCCGGCGACCTCGGCGATCTGATCAATGGTCGCGCCCTTGAAGCCGTGCATCGAAAAGACGTCGAGGGCCGCCTCAAGGATAACCTCCTCTTTCTCCTCCTGGATGCGTGTTCTGCGCTGCGTCTTCGCCGCTCTCGGTATCGCCATGTCACCCCTCATCGTCTGCCCGAAGGGGCAGAATTGCCTTTTGAAAAGGCACTGCGAACATATTTGGCACTCGATGACGATTTTCTCTGAATCGACCGCTTTTTTCGTCTTGAGTGCAGCAACGGAAGCTGTAATGTTTACCAACCGGTCAAATTATCCGTCATGCAATTTACAAACGCAACGCGGAATTTGTGAAAAAACAAGAAAAGCACGGCCGGACGGAACAGCAAGGCGAAGACCGCGCAAAAGCGGCGCGCCGCCATAAAAACTGAGGAGAATTTCCATGGCTGCACCAGGCCAGAACATGCGCGTCAACGCCGATCGTCTGTGGGACAGCCTGATGGACATGGCGAAAATCGGCCCCGGCATTGCCGGCGGCAACAACCGCCAGACGCTGACTGACGCCGATTCCGAAGGCCGCAAGCTCTTCCAGTCCTGGTGCGAGGCCGCAGGCCTCACGATGGGCGTCGACAAGATCGGCAATATGTTCATGACGCGCCCGGGTACGGACCCGGATGCCCTGCCGATCTATGTCGGCTCGCATCTCGACACCCAGCCGACGGGCGGCAAATATGACGGCGTGCTCGGCGTGCTCGCCGGCCTCGAAGTCATCCGCTCGATGAACGATCTCAATATCAAGACGAAGCATCCCATCGTCGTCGTCAACTGGACGAACGAGGAAGGCGCGCGCTTTGCTCCCGCCATGCTCGCGTCGGGCGTCTTTGCCGGAATCCACTCGCTCGACTACGCCTACGATCGCAAGGACATGGAAGGCCTGCGCTTCGGTGACGAACTCGCCCGCATCTGCTGGATCGGCGATGAAGAGGTGGGTGCGCGCAAGATGCACGCCTATTTCGAATATCACATCGAACAGGGTCCGATTTTGGAAGCAGAAGAAAAGCAGATCGGCGTCGTCACCCACTGTCAGGGCCTCTGGTGGCTCGAATTCGCGCTCACCGGCCGCGAGGCCCATACGGGATCAACCCCGATGAACATGCGCGTCAACGCCGGTCTCGCCATGGCCCGTATCATGGAAATGGTGCAGACGGTCGCCATGGAAAACCAGCCGGGCTGCGTCGGCGGTGTCGGCCAGGTGAAGTTCTCGCCCAATTCCCGCAACGTGCTGCCGGGAACGGTCATCTTCACCGTCGACATCCGCTCGCCGGACCAGACCAAGCTCGACGGCATGCGCGCCCGCATCGAGAAGGAAGCGGCCGCCATCGCCGAAGCCCTTGGCGTCGGCTGCTCCGTCGAGGCCGTCGGCCATTTCGACCCGGTCACCTTCGACCCCACCCTCGTCTCCGCCGTCCGCAAGGCAGCGGAAGACCTGGGCTATAGCCACATGAACCTCATCTCCGGTGCCGGCCACGACGCCTGCTGGGCCGCCAAGGTCGCCCCCGCCACCATGGTCATGTGCCCCTGCGTCGGCGGGCTCTCGCATAACGAAGCGGAGGAGATTTCCAAGGAATGGGCGGGCGCAGGCGCGGACGTATTGCTGCGCGCCGTGGTGGAGACGGCGGGGATTGTGGAGTGAGCGCGTTGGCATTATCTTTGGTGGATAACAAAGCCCCGGAGAGTGAGCCATGTCGCCATCTACCGAGAATCTTGTTCTTGAAATGCTGCGCGCCATCCGCGCGACGCAGGAAAAGCATTCGACCGACCTCTTGGAAATCAAGGAGCGGCTCGGCATTATCGAACGGCAATACGCCAGCGTCTCGCGCCGCATCGACCGTATTGACGAGCGGCTGGACAGAGCAGAACCACACTTGGACTTGGTCTGAGGTTGAACGTTATCGAGAATTCCGATTAAGCCGGCCGAACCTCTGTTCGGGTCAATCCGTTCTTCAGGAGAAGAGCACATGGCAACAGACAATCTCGTTCTCGAACACCTTCGGGCGATTCGTTCGACCGTCGAGCGGCTTTCCGAAGACATGCAAGAGGTCAAGGGCCGCTTGGGTGTTCTCGAACAGCAATATGCCATCATCTCGAACCGTTTCGACCGGCTCGATGATCGCGTCCTTCGAATCGAAAAACGCCTCGATTTGGTCGAAGCCTGATATTCATCATCCACTTAGGCAGCACGCAGCGAACCTGCATCGCAGGTAACGCGCTGTTTGCCATTGGGGAAATCGTCATGGGAAGACCTATAGAAATGACTCCGGAAGAAAGGGCCTCTCTACTACGGCAAGGCTATAAGCCCGTCGAAATCTGGGTGCCGGACATGGAAAGCAAGGCATATTACCACGAGGCAGCAAGACAAGCACGGGCCAGCGTAGCGGCGGATCGTAACGCGGGTGTGAGCAGCTTCCATGGGGCAATCCAAAGAGACTGGGAGGTTTAATGCGATCGTTTTTGTTTATGTCGCTTCTTCTCCTAGTTTGCGGTGCTTCAATCCTTCGCGCAGAGGAATGTAACGAAGCAGGGCGGGAGAGCGATTTATACAGAAGCGAGTTGATGAAATGCGCAAACCTGAAAGACGACAAAGTTCGTCTGAAGTGTTTCGACGAAATTACACACGGATATGGGCTGTCTGAGTAAGGCACGCAAAAAACAACTGAAGATTCGGGAACAGCATCATGAGCAGCACAGTCATCAAGAACGGCACAATCGTCACGGCTGACCTGACCTACAAGGCGGATGTGAAGATCGAGCATGGGGTGATCGTCGAGATCGGCCCGAACCTTTCAGGCGATGAAACCCTCGACGCGACCGGGTGCTACGTCATGCCCGGCGGCATCGATCCGCATGTCCATCTCGAAATGCCCTTCATGGGCACCTATTCCTCGGACGACTTCGAAAGCGGCACGCGCGCAGGTCTTGCCGGCGGCACGACCATGGTGGTGGATTTCTGCCTGCCCGATCCCAACCAGTCGCTGCTGGACGCGCTGAAGCGCTGGGACAACAAGTCGACCCGCGCCAATGCCGACTATTCCTTCCACATGTCCATAACCTGGTGGGGCGAGCAGGTCTTCAACGAGATGGAGACCATCGTCAAAGAGAAGGGCATCAACACCTTCAAGCACTTCATGGCCTATAAGGGCGCGCTGATGGTGGATGACGACGAGATGTTCTCCTCCTTCCAGCGTTGCGCAGCGCTCGGAGCACTGCCGCTGGTCCATGCCGAAAACGGCGATATCGTCGCGCAGATGCAGCAGAAACTGCTCGGCGAAGGCAATAACGGCCCGGAAGCACATGCGTATTCCCGCCCCGCTTCCGTCGAAGGCGAAGCGACCAACCGCGCCATCATCATCGCCGACATGGCGGGCGTCCCGCTCTATGTCGTCCACACCTCCTGCGAACAGGCCCATGAAGCCATCCGGCGCGCGCGCCAGAACGGCATGCGCGTCTATGGTGAGCCGCTGATCCAGCATCTGACATTGGACGAGAGCGAATATGCCAACCCCGATTGGGACCATGCCGCCCGCCGCGTCATGTCGCCCCCCTTCCGCGACAATAAGCACCAGGATAGCCTCTGGGCCGGCCTCGCGTCGGGCTCGTTGCAGGTGGTCGCGACCGACCACTGCGCCTTTACGACCGAGCAGAAGCGCTACGGTGTGGGCGATTTCACCAAGATCCCGAACGGCACAGGCGGGCTTGAAGACCGCATGCCGATGCTCTGGACCTATGGCGTGGCGACAGGCCGCATCACCATGAACGAATTCGTCGCCGTCACCTCGACCAACATCGCCAAGATCCTCAACGTCTATCCGAAGAAGGGCGCGATCCTCGTGGGCGCCGATGCGGACATCGTCGTCTGGGACCCGAACCGGGAAAAGACGATCACGGCTGCCAGCCAGCAATCGGCCATCGACTACAACGTCTTCGAAGGCAAGACCGTCAAGGGCCTGCCCCGCTTCACGCTGACCCGCGGCTACGTCGCCGTCGAAGAGTCCAGCATCAAGACCCGCGAAGGCCACGGCCAGTTCGTCGCCCGCGACCCCTTCCCGGCTGTGTCGTCGGCACTGTCGACCTGGAAGGAAGTGACCGCGCCGCGCAAGGTGCAGCGCACGGGGATACCGGCTTCGGGAGTCTGACGGATGGATTGGTCCAATCTGGCGGCCTTTGCCGTGACCGAGTTCCTGCTTTGCCTCTCGCCGGGTCCCGCCGTGCTTCTGGTCGTCGGCCTGTCGATGCGACAGGGGCTCTGGCGCTCGCAATGCGCGGCCGCCGGTATCCTCACGACCAATGCCATCTATTTCGCTCTTTCGGCTGCGGGGGTCGCGTCGCTGATCATCGCCAGCGCGACGCTCTTCTATGTGCTGAAGATCGTCGGCGCGCTTTATCTGGCGTGGCTCGGCGTGAAGATGATTCTGCCGCTGGTTCAGGCGTGGTGGCGCGGTGAAAAACATGACGCGCCCTTCGCCGAAGCCTCGAAAATGCCCCGCGCCAAGAGTGCGCCGCTGAAGCTCTACTGGAAGGGCATCAGCCTTCAGGCGGCCAACCCGAAGAACCTCGCCTTCTTCGTCGCCATCCTGCCGCAGTTCATCGACCCGCATGGGCCTGTCGCGTTGCAGATGATGGTTTTCGGCAGCGTTTCGATCCTGCTGGAACTGCCGGTCTTGCTCATCTATGCGCTCTCCTTTTCCGCGCTCGCAAAGGTGATCACGGAACGGGTGGTGCTCTGGATCGAGGCCGTTGCCGGCGGCATACTCATCCTGCTGGCCGGCGCATTGGCATGGGAGAAGAAGGCATGAGGCCTCGTCGGTCCGAATTGGCGGGAAGCCCGCGCCCCCAGCCAATCTCCCCGCTTGAGGGGGAGATGTCCGGCAGGACAGAGGGGGGTGTGGCTGGCTCCGGCTTAATTCGGAACAACCCCATCCAGCTCCGGCAACAACACCACACTCTCCTGCTCCCTCGGGTCTGTCCGCGCAATGATCGCCGAGCACGGCTCTGTCCCGGTATTGACCGGCAGATGCGGGACGCCGGCGGGGATGTAGAACATATCGCCGGCTCGTGTCACTGTGGCGTTTTCGAGCTCCGCGCCCCAATAGGTCGTCGCCTCGCCGGAGAGCACATAGATCGCGGTCTCGTGCGCCTCGTGCAGATGCGCCTTGGCGCGGCCGCCGGGCGGGACGGTGAGCAGCATCATGGCGATGCCGGTCGAGCCGGTCGTCTCGGCCGAAATGCCCTCGACATAGGAGAAGCCCTGCTTGCCGTCATAGGCTTGAGCAGGACGAATGAGCTTGCATTCGGGGTCATTGCCGGATGACATAGGAGCAACCTCTAAACAAACAAGAAGGACGACAAGTCCGGGGAACATCATCGGCGCGACGTGAACAAGAGCGAAAATGGCCAGCGCAGCGCCTCATAAAATACACTGGGTGAACATGGCAGAAAATCAGTCTTCCGTCGTTTCGGCGAAAAATCTGGGCCTGACCTTTCAGACGAATGACGGTCCCGTCAACGCGCTGACCGGGGTCAATCTGGACGTGCGCAAGGGCGACTTCGTGTCCTTCATCGGTCCTTCCGGCTGCGGCAAGACGACGTTCCTGCGCGTCATTGCCGATCTCGAAAAGGCCACCGAAGGCCAGATCCTCGTCAACGGCACGACGCCAGAAGATGCGCGCAAGAACCGATCCTACGGCTATGTCTTCCAGGCGGCAGCGCTCTACCCGTGGCGCACCATCGAGAAGAACATCGCCCTTCCCCTTGAAATCATGGGCTATTCCAAGGACGAGCAGAAGAAGCGGATCGACCATACGCTATCGCTCGTCAATCTCTCCGGCTTTGGCAAGAAATATCCCTGGCAGCTCTCCGGCGGCATGCAGCAGCGCGCCTCGATCGCCCGCGCCCTCGCCTTTGACGCCGATCTCCTCCTCATGGACGAGCCCTTCGGCGCGCTCGACGAAATCGTCCGCGACCACCTGAACCAGCAGCTTCTGGAACTCTGGGCGCGCACCAACAAGACGATCTGTTTCGTCACCCACTCTATTCCCGAGGCCGTCTATCTCTCGACCAAGATCGTCGTCATGAGCCCCCGCCCCGGACGGGTCACGGACATCATCGAATCGACGCTGCCGAAGGAACGACCGCTCGACATCCGCGAAACACCGGAATTTCTGGCCATTGCCCACCGCGTCCGCGAAGGGCTGAAGGCGGGGCATAGCTATGACGATTGAGGCCATCAAATTCGAAAAAGCTCCACCTCTGCTTGCGGGACTGCAAAACAATAGCGGCGAGTTGACCTACGCTTGGCGGCCTCGCGAGGCTACATTTCAAACGGTCTTCAAGGCTGTATGGCTCTGCGGTTGGACAGTTGCTGGCTATGTGGCATTCACCCAGGCAAAGAGCACAGCGGATTTCAATGGCCGAGCCTTCCTGATCTTTTGGCTGATGGCTTGGTCAATAGGCTGGACATATTCTATCTACCAACTCGTATGGATTTTGCTGGGCTCGCAAACCGCGATAGCAAACAGTCAAGCTTTGACCATAGCTTCCAGAATTGGGCCTTTCGCACGCAAGCGTTATTACCGCCCAGACCAGATTTCCCGGTTTCGATGGACGGAGTCGCGATCGACAAGGCAATTGAATTCTGCGACCAATCCCATCAGACAGCCGTCTGGCGTAAATTTCGACTACGGAAGCAAGACGATCAAGATATTAGACGGAATTGACGAACCAGAAGCTGAAGCATTGATCTCGCGATTTAGAGAAGTCCTTCAAATCAAAAGGGCTTCCGAATGAACGGCTATCTCCGCACCAAGATCTGGCCCATCCTCGCCGTCCTCGTGGTCATCATCGCCGCCTGGTATGCGGCCGCCCTCCTCATGAACCGCACGCTTGCGGTCGAGGAAGCCGCCCGCAAGGGCGAGGTGCTGACAACGGGCGCAATGTGGCTGAAATCCTATGCGATGGACAAACCGCTGCTGCCCGCGCCACACCAGATCGTCACCGAAATCTGGAATTCCACGGCCACGATGAGCATCACGTCCAAGCGCTCGCTGGTCTATCACGCCTGGATCACGCTATCCGCCACACTGCTCGGCTTCGGGCTCGGCACTGTGCTCGGCGTAGCACTCGCCGTCGGCATCGTGCATAACCTCGCCATGGACAAGTCGATGATGCCTTGGGTCATCGCCAGCCAGACGATCCCGATCATGGCGATCGCGCCCATGCTGATCGTCGTGCTCAACGCCATCGGAATTTCCGGCCTCCTCCCCAAGGCGCTGATCTCGACCTACCTCTCCTTCTTCCCCGTCGTCGTCGGCATGGTGAAGGGGCTGCGCTCGCCGGAAATCATCCAGCTGGATCTGATGCACACCTATTACGCCAGCCGCTCGCAGCTCTTCTGGAAGCTGCGCTTCCCCGCCGCCATTCCCTTCCTCTTTGCCTCGCTGAAGGTCGGCATCGCCATTTCGCTCATCGGCGCGATTGTCGGGGAACTGCCGACCGGCGCGGTCGCGGGCCTTGGCGCGCGCCTCCTCTCCGGCTCCTACTATGGCCAGACGATCCAGATCTGGGCGGCGCTCTTCGTATCCTCGATCGTGGCCGGTCTGCTTGTCTTCCTCGTCGGCGGTATCGAGCGTCTCGTTTATCGCCTGATGGGCGCAAGACCGGAGGCGCAGGCATGAGCGCGATTGTCGTCATCATACTGGCGCTCGCCGTCTGGCTCGGAAGCTGGGCGCTCAACGAATATCTCGTCCGCCTGAAGCCCGCTGGTCCGACTGCCGAGCGGCAGATCGGCTTCCTCGTGCCAGCCATTTTTGGCCTGTGCCTGCTGGCGCTGTGGGAACTGCTGACGCGCGGTCTCGCCATCCCGGAAATCCTGCTCCCCGCCCCCAGCATCATTGTCTCCGCCGCACTCAATGCCCTGCCAATCATCGCCGTCGACGTCTGGCAAACCGTGTTCAAGGAAGTGCTGCCCGGCTATGCCATCGGCTGCGGCGCGGGGCTTCTTGCGGCGTTCCTCATCGACCGCTCACCCTTCCTGAAGGCGGGCCTGCTCCCGCTCGGCAATCTGGTCTCGGCGCTGCCCATCGTCGGCCTCGCGCCGATCATGATCATGTGGTTCGGCTTCGAATGGCCGTCCAAGGCTGCGATCATCGTCACGATGATCTTCTTCCCCATGCTCATCAACACGATCACCGGCCTTGCCGCGAGCGGCCATATGGAACGCGACCTGATGCGCACCTATGCCGCCACATGGCCGCAGACGCTCATGAAACTGCGCCTGCCCGCCGCCTGGCCCTTCATCTTCAACGCGCTGAAGATCAACTCGACGCTCGCCATGATCGGGGCCATCGTCGCCGAATTCTTCGGCTCGCCCTCGGTGGGCATGGGCTTCCGCATTTCGACCGAAATGGGCCGCATGAACACTGCCATGGTCTGGGCGGAAATTCTCGCCGCCGCCATCGCCGGCTCGCTCTTCTACGGGATCGTCGCGCTGATCGAGCGGAAGGTCACGTTCTGGCATCCCTCTGTCCGTGGGGGACAGAGGTAAAAGGCAGGCAAACCTGCCTCAATCAAGGTTCCGTCCGTGGTGGACGGGAGACACAAAAAGAGGGTTGAACAATGAAAAAGACAATTGCTTCGCTCATGCTCGGCACGGCGCTCGCCCTTTCCGGCGTCGCCGCGCACGCTGCCGAAAAGGTGACGCTGCAGCTGAAATGGGTCACGCAGGCCCAGTTCGCCGGCTATTTCGTCGCCAAGGACAAGGGCTTCTACAAGGAAGAAGGCATCGACGTCGACATCAAGCCGGGCGGCCCGAACATTGCGCCGGAACAGGTGATCGCCGGCGGCGGCGCAGACGTCATCGTCGACTGGATGGGTGCAGCCCTTGCCGCCCGCGAAAAGGGCGTTCCGCTCGTCAACATCGCGCAGCCCTACCAGAACGCCGGTCTCGAAATCGTCTGCCCGAAGGACGGACCGATCAAGAAGATCTCCGACTTCAAGGGCCGCACGGTCGGCGTCTGGTTCTTCGGCAACGAAGTGCCCTTCTTCGCGCTGATGAACAAGGAAGGCATTACGACCGAAGGTGGGGCGAACGGCGTCAAGGTTCTCCAGCAGAGCTTCGACGTGCAGCCGCTCATCCAGAAGCAGGCCGACTGCATCCACGTCATGACCTATAACGAACTGGGTCAGGCCATCGACGCCGGCTTCACGCTCGATAAGCTCACCGTGTTCAACTACACCGACATGGGCGCCAACCTCCTCGAAGACGGTCTCTACGTTCTCGGCGACAAGCTGAAGGATGAGAAGTTCAAGGCCAACATGGTCAAGTTCGTCCGTGCTTCCATGAAGGGCTGGGCCTATGCCAAGGCGCATCCGGAGGAAGCAGCCGGCATCGTTCTCGACAATGACTCGACCGGCGCGCAGACGAAGGAACATCAGGTCTACATGATGGGCGAAGTCGCCAAGTTGCTCGGCGATTCCACAGGCGTCCTGGACAAGGCCGCTTACGAGCGCACGGAAGCTGCCGTCCTGGCCCAGAAGATCATCACAAAGAAGCCGGAAGGCGCCTGGACGCATGAAATCACCGACGCTGCGCTGAAGAAGTAAGCGGCACAAGGCTGAAGAAGGGGTGCGCGGGCAGCAATGCCCGCGCATTCTCATTTTGTGAGGTTCCGTGCTCGCTCCTGCCAGCTTCTGGCAGTAGTCATCCATGTACGCAATTGAATTTTAGAGCTACACGATATATCGATTCCGACAGGGACTTCGCCTTCCTGGCCAGTCCTTGTCACCTGCATTTGGCGCTTCGTGAAATACGTCTCACGCCGATTGACGAATGACAGGTTGCATTTCATTCAAAACCGTTTGCTTCGCGGGCGCGTAAAGGGGATGACGGCGCGCAGATCATCGCTTTGTTGCAGCGCCGCAAATGACTGGAATAATCTCGCGGGATATGTTGTATTATCAACAGGTCCAGATGGAGCAGCTCTCTTGTTATCAGAGCAGTTGATCCCCACATGCCGCGAGATCGTTTTCCACCTGTTGCCGGTCATGTCCGGATGTGATGGGAAACATAGGATTATTTGATTGGTTATCTCGCTTTTTCAATGCTTAGAAACTTAACAACTATACGTTATTCGACTTGCAAATGAGGGGGTTCCGGTCTGTGAACGTTGGGACAGACGGGACAGAATGAAGTTCGCGGGAATGCACCTGAAGGTGCATCGGCAAAGGGTTCAAGACGGACATGACGACGAAGACTTCCAGAGCAAACTGGCTGCTCGCAACAGCAGCAATCCTGATGGCTGCACCTGCCTTTGCAGAAGATGCGCCTGCGGCGAAGCCGGCCCTGAACGCGCCTTCGATCGTTGTGACGGCCGTGACCGAACGCAAGCTGACCGACCGGGTTCTGACCTCCGGCACCATTCAACCGGTCGAGGAAGTCTATGTTCAGCCGCTCGTCGAAGGTCTTTCGATCAAGACGCTCAAGGCAGACGTCGGTGCCAAGGTGAAGGCCGGCGATGTGCTGGCCACACTGATGGACGATACCCTGATCCTGCAGAAGAGCCAGCTTGAAGCCAACAAGGCCAAGGTCATTGCCGCCGGCGCCCAGGCCGAGGCCCAGCGCCTTTCGGTCAAGACCAATCTGGACGAAGCCAATCGCCAGCTCGGCCGCGGAGAGTCGCTCTCCAAGACCGGGACGATCTCCACTGCCCAGCTCGACCAGTTGAAGGCCGCCGCAACGTCCGCCGCCGCCTCGCTGAATTCTGCCGAACAGGGGTTGAAGGCCAATGCGGCCGACATGAAGGTCATTGAGGCCCAGATTGCCGATATCGATCTCAAGCTGTCACGCACAGAGGTGAAGGCGCCGGTCGATGGCGTCATTTCCGCCCGCACCGCAAAGGTCGGCGCAATCGCCAGCGGTGCAGGCCAACCACTCTTCACCCTGATCCGCGACGAAGCGCTGGAACTGAAGGCCGACCTCGCCGAACAAGATGTACTCAAGGTCGCCAAGGGTCAGAAGGTGATGATCTCACTCGCCGGTTCCGGTGGCAAGATATCGGGCACCGTGCTGCGGGTAGACCCCACGGTCAACACCACGACACGCCTCGGCTCGGTCGAGATCAAAATCGACAATCCGGATACCGTTCGCGCCGGCATGTATGCCCAGGCCGACATTGTCGTCGCCGAGCGGACCGCACCCTCGCTGCCGGTCACCGCCGTGACGACCAACAGCGAAGCGACGACCGCGCGCATGGTCAAGGACGACACGGTACGCATCGTTCCGGTCGAGACCGGTATTCAGGACGGACAGTATATCGAAATCAGCAAGGGGTTGCAGCCGGGCGACAAGGTCGTCGCCAAGGCGGGCGCCTATGTCCGTGACGGCGACCGCGTGAAGCCGGTCGATACGCTGCCTTCCGCGACGAACTGAGGGGTTTAAGGGGACAATGAACTTTTCAGCCTGGTCAATCCGAAATCCCGTCGCGCCGCTTCTGGCGTTCTTCCTGCTCATGTTCATGGGCATTCAGGCCTTCAACAAGCTGCCGATCACGCGATTCCCCAACATCGACGTGCCGGTCATTTCGGTCGCGGTGAGCCAGAGTGGCGCCGCACCCTCGGAGCTTGAAAGCCAGGTCACCAAGATCATCGAAGATGCGGTGGCCGGCATCTCAGGCATCGACTACATCCAGTCGAATATCACCGATGGCCTTTCCTCGACAGCCGTGATCTTCAACATCGACGTCAAGACCAACCAGGCGCTCCAGGACGTCAAGGATGCGGTTGACCGCATCCGCAGCACGCTGCCCGCCTCCATCGATGACCCCAAGGTTTCGAAAATCGACGTCGAGGGTCAGGCAATCCAGACCTATGCGGTCTCTTCCGCCAACATGACGCTGGAAGAACTTTCCTGGTTCGTTGACGATACGGTCAAGCGCTCGCTGCAGGGCGCCAAGGGCGTCGGCCGCATCGACCGCTTCGGCGGCGCGGATCGTGAAATCCGCATCCAGCTCGATCCGCTCAAGATGAAGTCCTTCGGCGTCTCCGCTTCCGACGTCAATACGCAGCTTCGCCTGACCAATACCGATCTGGGCGCCGGCCGCGGCCAGATCGCCGGCAGCGAACAGACCATCCGCACGCTGGGCGATGCCCGCTCGGTGGCAGCCCTGGAGCAGAAGACGATTGCGCTGCCGAACGGCCGCTTCGTGAAGCTCTCCGACCTGGGGACGATTACAGACACCTACAAGGAGCCGGTCTCCTTCTCCAACTTCGATGGTAATCCGGTCGTGACCTTCGCCGTGTTCCGTGCGAAGGGCGCCAGCGAAGTCACGGTGGCCGACGAGGTGCAGAAGGCGCTCGACAAGGTCAAGGCGAAGAACCCCAATGTGAAGATCGAGCTTGTCAATGACAGCGTGTACTTCACCGTGGGCAACTACGAGGCAGCCATCGACACGCTGATCGAAGGTGCGCTTCTCGCCATCATCGTCGTGTTCCTCTTCCTGCGCAACTGGCGCGCCACGTTGATTTCAGCCGTGGCTCTGCCCCTCTCGGCGGTCCCGACATTCTGGGTCATGGACCTGATGGGCTTCTCGCTCAACCTCGTGAGCTTCCTCGCACTGACGCTCGCGACCGGTATCCTGGTCGACGACGCCATCGTGGAAATCGAGAACATCGCCCGCCACATCCGCATGGGCAAGACCCCCTATCGCGCGGCCATCGAAGCGGCGGACGAAATCGGCCTCGCGGTGATTGCAACGACCTTCACGATCATCGCCGTCTTCGTGCCGGTCTCGTTCATGCCGGGCATTCCGGGTCAGTATTTCGTGCAGTTCGGCCTGACCGTCGCCTTCTCGGTCTTCTTCTCCCTGATGGTGGCGCGCCTCATCACGCCGATGATGGCCGCCTATCTCATGCGGTCGAAAGACAGCGTGCCGGACCATGCCGATCATGACGGCGCGATCATGCGCGCCTATACCGGCCTCATCCGCACGACGACCCGCTCCGTCTGGCGCTATGTGACGCTGCTGGCCGCCATCGGCTTTCTGGTGGGTTCGCTCATCCTGCTCAGCAAGGTCCCCGGCAGCTTCCTGCCGCCGGAAGATTCCGGCCGCGTCACGCTGTCCGTCGAACTGCCGCCCAGCACATCGCTGGACCAGACCAACAAGTCGACAGCCGCGATCTATGACAAGGTCAAGGATATCGCAGGCGTGCAGGATGTCTTCATCCTCGGTGGTTCCTCGCCGAAGGGCGACCTGTCGATCACCAAGGCCACTGTGACGTTGCTCCTGAAGCACAAGGAAGCTTCGCTGGTGACGGCTCTCGTCAACGATCTCGCCGGCAAGTTGCCGGTCATCGGCCAGTATCTCCCGAAGGTCACGCCGAAGGGTCGCGTGCGCCCGCAATGGGACATCGAAAAGGAAGTCTTCGCCAAGCTGAAGGATATTCCCGACGTCCGCCTTCTGCGCCTCAACGATCGCGGTGACCGCGACCTGTCGTTCAATATCCTCTCGGCCAACGAGGCGGATCTGAACAAGGCCGTCGCCATGCTCGAATCACGCCTGCGCCAGGAGCCGGTTCTGGCCAATGTCAGCTCGGAAGGCGCGCTCCCGCGCACCGAACTGCGCATCGTGCCGCATTCCGATCAGATCGCCCGTCTCGGCATCACCGTTCAGCAGATTGCCGAAGCCGTGCGCGTGGCAACGATTGGCGACGCGGATGCTGCGCTGCCGAAAATCTCGCTGGACAATCGCCAGATCCCGATCCGCGTCATGTTCAAGCTCGACATGCGTCATGATCTGGCGGCGATCAAGTCGATCCGCCTCAAGACGGCCGCAGGCGCAACCGTGCCGCTGGCAAGCGTTGCCGATGTGATCTTCTCGGAAGGGCCTAGCTCGATCAAGCGTCAGGACCGCAACCGCGTGGTCACCATCGGGGCCGACCTGCCGCAGGGCGTCGCCCTCGACACGGCCACCGCACGCTTCAAGGCTGCGGCCGCCGAAGTCAAGCTGCCGGCAAGCGTCCAGTTCCTCGAAAGCGGCGATGCCAAGGTTCAGGGAGAAATGGTCAAGAGCTTCGGCAACGCCATGCTGCTGGGCCTGCTCCTCGTGCTGATGGTGCTGATCCTGCTCTTCAGGGACGTAATACAGCCGTTCACGATCCTGTTCTCGCTGCCGCTCGCCATCGGCGGCGTCGCGGCAGGCCTGATCGTCACCGGCAACTCGCTCTCCATGCCCGTTCTCATCGGCATCCTCATGCTGATGGGCATCGTGACGAAGAACGCGATCCTGCTCGTCGATTTCGCCATCGAGACGATGCACAAGGGCGCCGATCGCGTTCAGGCCATGATCGAGGCCGGCCGCAAGCGCGCACGGCCCATCGTCATGACGTCGATTGCCATGTCGGCCGGCATGCTGCCGTCCGCGCTCGGCGTCGGCGAAGGTGGTGCGTTCCGCTCGCCGATGGCGATCGCGGTGATCGGCGGCATCATCGTGTCGACCGTGCTGTCGCTGGTGGTCGTGCCGTCCTTCTTCCTCATCATGGATGACCTGTCTCGCCTGCTTGGCCGCATGTTCGGTCGCGTCATCGGCAAGAAGGAGGCAGAGCCGGAACCGCCGACTGCGGAAGAGCTTGGCTCCGCCGTTGCGGAAACGGGCCGCACCGTGCAGTCGCTCGAAGAGCGCCTCTCGGCACTCGAGACCAAGGCCGACCGAGAGGCCGCCAACCGCGCGACCGGCAATATCCGGGCGCTGCCGAACCTGGCGGCAGAGTAACCCGAAAGATCGGAACCGAAGACAATGGCCGGATGAAAATCCGGCCATTATCATTTCAGGAGTTGATCGAAATCAAACGGTCTCGCGCCTGAAAGCGGTATGAAAGTCCCAATGCAGCGTTGGGTGGTTGGGACATCGACCTGACCGGTTTGACGACAAGCTCGATCCTGCGCGCTGCTGCACTATGGGTCGCCCCTTGGGCGAGACCCGTAAGGCCGGGGGATTTAAACTGTGATCAAGGTCTTGAAATTGAACGTTCGCGAAAAAGAGATTCTTCTGCGATCCTATTTCCTGAGCGAACTGCCGTCCGCTACGGCCCTCAAGATTGTCGAGCATGTGACCGTGGCGAGCCACGAAGCGCGTGATCCGATCTTCAAGCAGGGTGAAAAGGCGGATTATTTCTACACGGTGCTGACCGGCTTTGTCCGCGTCTTCCGGCTGAGCAAGGACGGCCGCGAGGCGGATATCGGCATCTACGGTCCCGGCGAAACATTCGCCGAGGGCGTGATGTTCAACGGCGGCACGCATCGCTTCTGCGCGCAGACGGCCGAATCCGTGACCATGGCCCGTTACGAAGTCGACAAGCTCAAGCAGTTTGCCTCGCAGGACCCCGCAATCGGGATCGCGCTGATGGCATCGCTGTCGCGCAATCTCGACCAGGCTCTGGAATGTGTCGCCGACGACCGGCTGCACACCGCGCCGCAGCGGGTCGCCAACTTCATCCTGCAGAACTGCCCGGAAAATGCGAGCACAGCCCGCTTCCGGCTGCCGTTCCAGAAGAGCCTGCTCGCCGGCAAGCTGGGTCTCGCACCGGAAGCGCTCTCGCGCGCCTTCTCGGCGCTCAAGTCCGCGGGTGTCAGCGTCCACGGCCGCATCATCGAGATCGGCGACGTGAACGCGCTGAGGAATTTCTAAGCCTATACGTTTCCACGGGGGTGGACGGGGCGGTTCGTCTCTTTCGAAAGAAAGAGTGAGCCGCCCCAATTCATTTATACCAAGGATCATTGATTAGAACCCATTTGATGGCTTGGAAACGGACATCCGGGTAGGAGAAACCGGAGAGCGATGCAAAAGCATCGGTCGAGGATTTCGACGCCCTCCGGTGGCCGATTTCCAGGCCACCCCTCCGGGGCCGGTCGCTTTTGGCTTCCGGACATCGTCTAAAATCCTCGCCGGACCTTGTGGTCCGACTGCGGTTTTCTCCTAGCCGGAAGTCAAAATCGATCCGGTCAAATGGGTTCTAATCAATGATCCTTGGTATTAGCCAATCAATCGGGCGCGATTAGAGCCCGCCTTGAACCTTCAGAAAATCGACGATTGCGCCGACCCCCTCGCCCCGCTTCATGTTGGAAAACACGAAGGGGCGCCCTGCCCGCTGCTTGGTCGCATCACGCTCCATGACGCCGAGGTCGACATCGACATGCGGCGCAAGATCAGCCTTGTTGATGACGAGCATGTCGGAGCGGGTTATCCCCGGCCCGCCCTTGCGCGGGATTTCCTCGCCCTGGCAAACGGATATTACATAGATGGTGATATCGGCGAGATCGGGCGAGAAGGTCGCCGCGAGATTGTCGCCGCCCGATTCGATGAACACAACGTCGAGATCCGGAAAGCGCTGGTTCAGCCCGGAAATTGCCTGCAGATTGATCGACGCGTCCTCACGGATCGCCGTATGCGGACAGCCGCCGGTCTCGACGCCGACGATACGGTCCGAGGTCAGCGCCTGCATGCGCACCAGCGCATCGGCATCCTCGCGCGTATAGATGTCGTTCGTCACGACGGCGACCGAATAGTCGCCACGCATCGCCTTGCAAAGTTCCGCCGTCAGCGCCGTTTTGCCCGACCCGACCGGGCCGCCAATGCCCACTCTCAAGGGACCGTTCTGCGATTTCATGGGATCAGTCTCCAAATTTCAAAGCAATTCCAGGAAAGGTGGAAGCCGGTTTGCCGTCCGGAATTGCGTGCAAACAAAAGGTACTAGGAGCGGAAAAGCCGCGTCGTCTGTATCTCATGTTTCAGCGACGAAATCTCGGCAATGAAGGTGGCCGAGCCGAGGTCGTCTTCCGAGCAATCGACGAGTTCGCCGGCAAGCGAGGCGACATGGCTCTCGAACGAGGCGATGAGGCCAACGCCTTCCCGCTGCCCGATCACGCCGCAACGAATGGCAACGGAAACGAGCTGGCTGAGATTGGCATGCAGATATGCGGCAAGCCCGGCCTCCAATCCAGTCTCATGCGCCCCGGCAATCGCGCCCGCCGCAACCGGATAGGCAACCCGCCCATCGGCGCGTGCGCGTACCTCCGAAAGCACCGGATGCGGCCAATCGCGCGCAGCATCGACAAAGGCGGTTCCCAGCGAGACCGTTTCGCCCAACCGCTCGGCAGAGCCCGCGAGCGCCAGCGCCAGATCATTGATCCCGGCAAGCACGGACTCCCCGCAGGCGCGGTAACTCAGCGAGAAGAAGATCGCGTCCGTCTTCATCGCGCCATGGGTCATCAGCCCGTCGAGCCATACCTGCAGCCCCGCCCGATCGCCGATGCGGCCATCGGCGATCGCCCGTTCCAACCCGCCCGAATAGGCAAAGGCGCCGATCGGGAAGGCCGGCGACAGCCACGTCATCAGGCGGATCAGCGCCGTTGTATGGCGACGTTCAGTGGTGGTGATGGCCATGTGCATGTCCATGCCCTCCGGAATGATAAGCGCCGCGCACCGGCTGGAAAGGTTCATGGACATGACGAACCGTGGCGCCAAGGCCAATCAGCATGTCCTCGATGACATGATCGTGGAGAATGAGAATGCGCCCCTCCTCGACTTGAGCGGCAAGATGCCGGTTGCCGAGATGCCAGGCAAGCTCGATCAGATGCAGCCGGTCGCGCGGGGTAATTTCGAGCAATTCCTCCTGCGCCGCCACGACCCTGATAAAGGTCCCGTCATCCAGCGACAGAAGATCACCATCGGCCAGCATGACGGTTTCCTTCAGGTCCAGCATGACCATGCCGCCACTTTCGGGATGCAGAAGCTTGCGCCTCAAATGCCGCCCGTCATGCGGCAGCACCACCGTATCGACCGGCGCAGAATGATGCTCGCCGGGAGCCAGAACCGAGATCGCGCGTAACATGGAAACCCTTCCGCAAACGCGTGAAATCAAATCGAATTAGTTGCCGAAAGGCAAGCGGTCTGTGCCCCCGATATGACAAAAATGTTGCAGCGCACGCACATGCAGAGATTACATTTTGTCCATGTTCCGTTTCGTCAGTGACGCGACAGCGCCATCGACCCGCCAGCAGCAATCAGCGCCGCACCGACAACCCGATTGAGGTTGATGAAAACCCGCGCAGACTTGATGAAACGGCCGAGAACGGCCCCTGCCGCCGCATAAAGTGCGACAGCCAGAACCTCGAGAACGAGGAAAGCCCCGCCCATCTGCAGAAGCTGCGACCAGGCAGGCATGGACGGATCGAGAAACTGCGGAAAGAAGGCAGTGAAGATCGCGATCGCCTTCGGATTGGCAATCGCCATCGTGAAATCCCGCCGCATCAACGCCCTCAGCGCCACATCGCCAGACTGCATCTCCGCAAACTGCTTGGCCTTCAAAAGCAGCTGGATGCCGGTATAGACAAGATAGAGGGCGCCGGCGATCTTGATGACGACGAAAGCCTCGGCCGAGGCCGCCAGCACCGCCCCAAGCCCCAGAACCGTCACCCCGATCAGCGCGGCAAAGGCCGGCACGCGCCCCAACCCGCCGAGGCAGGCCGTGCCGAAACCCAGCCGCGCGGCATTGGAAAAGGCGAGCATGTTGTTCGGCCCCGGCGCGCAATTGAGCGCGAAACAGGCCGGAATGAAGAGTGCCCAGGCGATCATGAAATTCTCCTCAGCCGCGCAGGCAGCCATCAGCCATTGAACATAGACAGCGAACGAATAAGCGAAACCGGCAGAGGATTCCACAGTCCGGTTCTCAAGCCAGCCTGCCGCAGCATGGAAGCTGTCCATGTGTTGCAGCCAAGCAGGGCGTTGAAGAAACCATTCGCCTCGAAGAAGCGATCGGAGCGGCCGTAGGATTTGTCCGGGATCGCCTGCACCGTTCCGTCACTGATACGGAAAGACCCGGCAACGGCACGGGCCATCCTGTCGAAGTCGCCTTTTGGGATGGTAATGCTGTAGATCGCAGGATTTTGCAGGTTCAGCTCGCCGACAACTTCGACATGCATGACGGACTGATCAAGGGTCAGCGACTTGACCACCGGCATCGGCTTCAGTTCAGCCCAGGTTGGCGTTTCCAGGTAGAAGGCGCGACCGCCCCAACCAAAGATGATCCAGCGCGCCATGGGGTGCCGAACCGGCAGGCCCTCCGCCTCCAGAAACGGAAAATAGCCGAGCGTTTCCTCATCCAGAGGAAAGGCCAGATCCGTGTGGATCGGGTTGGACAGAACCAGAATGGTTCGCACCGCCTGCCCCTGGTCGGAAGCCGTGGCAGGGGGAAAGAGCGGCCGGGGAATTAACATCCCCGCAACCGCCAGAAAGACGATGGCAAGCAAGCCGACGGCGAGCCATTTCAGATAGCGCATGCCCCCTCCTCGCAAGGCACCCGCTCAGAGTGCCCCATCAGAACAGGAAATACCGCTGCGCCATCGGCAGAACCGTCGCCGGCTCGCATGTCAGCAGAACCCCATCCGCCCGCACTTCATATGTTTCAGGGTCCACCTCAATATGCGGCATAGCCGCGTTGTGGATCATCGAAGCCTTGGTGAGCCCGCCGCGCGTGTTCTTCACGGCGATCATGTTCTTCGCCGTGCCGAGCCTGTTCTTCAGACCGCCATCCAGTGCCGCCTGCGAGACGAAGGTGACCGAGGAATTCGTCAGCGCCTTGCCATAGGCGCCGAACATCGGGCGGTAATGCACCGGCTGCGGCGTCGGGATCGACGCATTCGGGTCGCCCATCGGGGCGGCCGCAATCGTGCCGCCGATCAGCACCATATCGGGCTTCACACCGAAAAAGGCCGGGTTCCAGATCACGAGATCGGCGCGCTTGCCTATCTCGATGGAGCCGATCTCATGGGAAAGGCCATGCGCCAGCGCCGGGTTGATCGTGTATTTGGCAATGTAGCGCTTGACGCGGAAATTGTCGTTGTCGCCGGTCTCTTCCGGCAGGGCGCCCCGCTGGCGCTTCATCTTGTCGGCCGTCTGCCAGGTGCGGATCGCCACTTCGCCGACGCGGCCCATGGCCTGGCTGTCGGAGGAGATGATAGAGAACGCCCCGATATCGTGCAGGATATCTTCCGCCGCGATCGTTTCCTTGCGGATGCGGCTTTCGGCAAAGGCGATGTCTTCCGGGATCGACGCCGACAGGTGATGGCAGACCATCAGCATGTCGAGATGCTCGGCAATCGTGTTGACCGTGTAGGGCCGCGTGGGGTTGGTCGAGGACGGGATGACATTCGGCTGGCCGCAGATCTTGATGATGTCCGGCGCGTGCCCGCCGCCCGCCCCTTCCGTGTGGAAGGCATGGATGGTGCGGCCCTTGATCGCCGAAATCGTGTCTTCGACGAAGCCGGACTCGTTCAGCGTATCGGTGTGGATCATCACCTGCACGTCATATTCGTCGGCAACCGACAGGCAGCAATCGATCGCGCCCGGCGTCGTGCCCCAGTCCTCATGCAGCTTCAGCGACGAGGCACCCGCCAGCACCATTTCTTCGAGCGCGCCGGGCAGCGAGGCATTGCCCTTGCCGGCGAAGGCAAGGTTCATCGGAAAGGCATCCGCCGCCTCGATCATGCGGGCGATGTGCCAGGGACCGGGCGTGCAGGTGGTGGCAAGCGTGCCATGCGCGGGGCCCGTGCCGCCGCCGAGCATGCAGGTAAGCCCCGACATCAGCGCTTCCTCGATCTGCTGCGGGCAGATGAAGTGAATGTGGCTGTCCATGCCGCCGGCGGTGATGATCTTGCCCTCGCCGGCAATCGCTTCCGTGCCGGGGCCGACAATGATGTTGACTCCCGGCTGCGTGTCCGGGTTGCCGGCCTTGCCGATGGCGGCAATGCGGCCGTCCTTGAGGCCGATATCGGCCTTGTAGATGCCGGAATGGTCGACGATCAGCGCATTGGTGATGACAGTGTCGACTGCACCCGCAGCGCGCGTCACCTGGGATTGCCCCATGCCGTCGCGGATGACCTTGCCACCGCCGAACTTTACCTCAGAGCCATAGGTGGTGAAATCCTTCTCAACCTCGATGAAGAGTTCCGTATCAGCCAGACGAACCTTGTCGCCGGTTGTCGGGCCAAACATGCCGGCATAGGCCGCGCGGGACATTTTGTAAGACATGAGCCGTAAACTCCTGATCCGGATTATGCGTGTTTTGTTTCGGTGATCCGCGTGACGAGGCCACGGGCCTCCAGCGGCTCGATATATTGTCTTTCGGCAGCCCAGGGGTGCCCGTCCCAGCCCTGATGCGAGAAGCCGGCCAAGCCGATGCGATCATCGGCGTCCATGCGGTTCTCGATCA
Organism: Limnomicrobium aquaticum; assembly: GCF_040545545.1. Lineage (NCBI taxonomy): Bacteria > Pseudomonadati > Pseudomonadota > Alphaproteobacteria > Hyphomicrobiales > Rhizobiaceae > Limnomicrobium > Limnomicrobium aquaticum. The sequence goes on along the minus strand of NZ_JBEPMB010000001.1, from coordinate 210,052 downwards.
GGTCAGCAATGGTCACAAGGCCGGTCGATGGCGTCACATAGGGCGCGGGCGAAAATGCCGACAATGCTTCATCCAGCCGCTCATGCACCGCCCGCGGAATGATGCGGAACCCCTTGCCTTCCGCCTCGGCGTAGTCACGAAAGCCGTCCGTGTAATCGTCGCAGAAATCGTCCAACTCGGGATGGGTGACCGCCAATGGCGCGCGCATCTCGGCAAATTTGGCCGGGTCGCGAACACACCAGATTTCATTGGCCGCGGCGACCGAAGGATGTGCCCGCCAAGCCGGCTCTTCCAGCATCTTCTTGCCCGGCCGGCCGGTATTGCAGACAACGACAATATCCGTGCGCTCCGCGTCCTCTCCCGCCGAACGGCAATCATTGAATCGCATCACGGCATGCGCGTCAGAAATCGCAGCCCGCGCCTGCGGACCGATATCGCCATTGCCAACGACCATGAACAGGCGGCCCATATTCTTACGCCCCTTTGTCCATAAGAACCTTCAGCTCTTCAATCCGATTGCGGGTCATTTTCGCGACACATTGATCAAAAACCATCATCGTCATCGAGCCGCCTTCCGCCGAAAGTCCCACCCCTTTGCAATTGCCATTGCGATAGTCGATCCATGCGCGCTCGGCACTCTTCAACGCAGAGACGGCCCCCCGAAGTTCTGGCCGATTGGCGTGGTTGATATCCCGCTCCGCGGCATCCGCTAACGCCTTCTTGTAAACCGCGTTCAGCTCATCATCTGCCTTGTGCATATCTTCCGCGGCGCAGACGTTCAGATCAAATTGCGAATACTTGTCCGGATTGCATTTCACTTTTTCTCCGGCGCTGCTCGACGACATCTGAGAGCAGAAGAAAAGGGATGCCGCCAGGCCGACCGAATACGCGCTGCTCATAAAGCCGCGAAATAGACCCCAACCTGCTTCCATCCTGCAGGGTCCACCCATCTTACTGATCGCCCTCTTCCATCAACGCCTTCAGGTCGGCAATTCGCTTTTTCGTCAGCTCTTCCTGGCAACCGGCCACCAGCATCGGCTCCATCGACCCGCCCCGCGCGCCAAAGCCGATGCCCTCGCAATGGCCGTCGCGGTAGTCGATCCAGGCGCGCTGCGCTTTCTTCAACGCAGCCGACGCGCCCTTCAGGTTGGGTTGATCGGCATAGCTGTCATCCTGCGATTTGGTGTATGCGACCGCCTTCTTGTAGATCGCGTTCAGCTCCTTGTCCGCCTTCGCAAAATCATCCCAGGCGCAGATATTCATTTCTGCCTGCGAGCCTTCCGGATTGCACTTCATCTCGTCTTCGGCAAAGACCGGGGGCGCCAGAAGAAGCGCAAAAGGGACAAGGCACAGCGCAGACGTTTTCATGATCAATTCGATCCTTCCGATTCCGCATCCGCAGCGGCCGCACGACCATCTTCGAGCAGAGAACGCAGCTCCTCCGTGCGCTGTTGGGTCAGCTCGGCCCGGCAGCTGGCAATCTCCGTCGACTGCATGGAGCCGCCGTCGGCAGTCGGTTGGCCACACTTGCGGTCACGCTTCCTGATCCACTCCCGCTGCGCCTTCTTCAGGATCGCAACAGCGCTTTCGTCGTCCGACTGCGGGTCGGTCTTGGCATCCTCCGACTTCGCAAAGGCCATGGCCTCGCGGTAGACGGCATTCAATTCGTCGTCAGCCTTCTGCAGATCATCAGAGGAACAAGCGTTCATCTCCATCTGCGTGCCATCGGGATTGCAGGCGACATCGTCATCGGCAAATGCCGGGGTGACAAAGAGCAGCATCAAAGGCGCAAGAAACGGAAGTAGATACTTCGTAAACATTTCAGAGCCTGCCCATAACATCCTGGCGGAAGCCATAAATTTCCCGATTGCCTTCCATCGGGATCAGATTGACGCTGCGCGTCTGGCCCGGCTCGAAGCGAACGGCCGTTCCCGCCGGAATGTCGAGCCGCAGGCCGCGAGCCTTGTCCCGGTCAAACTTCAGGCCCGGATTGGTCTCGTAGAAATGATAATGCGAGCCGACCTGCACCGGCCGGTCGCCGGCATTCGACACATCGATCGTGACGACCGGAAGACCGGCATTGAGTTCGATTTCGCCTTTTGCGGCAATGATTTCGCCAGGGATCATGGTTCTCTCTCCAAAGCAATTCCAGCAAAAGTGCAACGCGGTTTTGCGTCCGGAATTGCGTAAAACAAAAGACCTCTTAACGGATCGGTTCATGCACGGTCACAAGCTTCGTCCCGTCCGGGAACGTCGCTTCCACCTGCACGTCGTGGATCATTTCGGCTACACCTTCCATGACCTGCGCGCGGGTAATCACATGCGCGCCCGCTTCCATGAGTTCGGAAACGGGCCGGCCGTCGCGTGCGCCTTCCACGACGAAGTCGGTGATGAGCGCGATGGCCTCTGGATGGTTGAGCTTCACGCCCCGTTCCAGCCGGCGGCGCGCCACCATGGCAGCCATGGAAATCAAAAGCTTGTCTTTTTCGCGTGGGGTCAGGTTCATGGAGAATCCGCTGTATTGAAAGACGTCAGGTATTCCAGACTTTCGGCAAGGCCGCGCCGTTGCGCAAGAGCGAAATGACGGGGCTCAGGATTTTTCTAAGACGTTGTCCATCGGGCGCCGCAACCCGGACGATCAGCTTGCCGTCCCACTGGCTCGCGCCCGCATCCGCATCGCCCAGCACTGCCCGAATTTTAGGCAGAAGCGCTTCCGTCGAAGGACCGCAATAGAGCAGCGTTGCAAAGGCTAGATTTCCGGCCAGCACAGGAGCAAGGCTCGCAATGTCGTTGACCGCGCCATCGAGCCGCGCATCTTCCGCGTGGATGAGCCGTCCGGCCCGGCGAATGCGCCAGCGGTCGCGGAAGAGCCCGGTATTGACCAGCTCGCCCATGGCCGTGCGCCCCAGGATTACGGCCTCGACGCCGACGAATTCCGCATCGGAGGCGAGATCGACATCGAGGCGTCGGTTCAAATGACCATAGTCGAAAAGTATGGTTTCCTGCGGCAGCCAGGAGAGCCGAGCCCCCTCACCGGCTTTCAGGACCGCCTCGACTTCGGCCGCACCTTCGCTCGCCTTGTAGACCTTCTCGCAGGCCTGCGTGGTCACGGTCACATCGGTATTGGCTTCGGCCTCGACGGCCCAGGAAATGCGGTCGCCGCCTGTCAGCCCACCGGATGTATTGATCAGCACGGCTTCCAGCGTCTCGTCGAACGTGTCGGGAAGCCTGATTTTTGCGCAGCCTTCCTGAAAAAGCGTATCGATCCGGCTCTTGCCGCCTGAGCGCTTGACGGAAAGCCTGCCGCTTCCCTTGGCTCTTTGCGGACGGCCTGTCACCGCTTCCTGCACGCTCATTCCCGACACTCTCTGCTGCTCATTTCCGATCGGCCGGATTTTGTCTCCAGGCCTCGCCCACGAAAAAGCAAGAACCGGACCAGACAACAGAAAGGCATGCGCAACTCACTATATCTCGCGAGTGATCACACCGTCAGGTGCCGGCGCGCCTCCTGCGTGTCGAGCGTTTCCGCCAGCCCCTCGTGAACGATCTCGCCGCGATCCATGATATACACATAGTCCGCCAGTTCGCGGCAGAAATCGAGATACTGTTCCACAAGCAGAATGGCCATGCCGGTCGAATCGCGCAGATATTTCAGCGCCCGCCCGATATCCTTGATGATCGACGGCTGGATGCCCTCGGTCGGCTCGTCCAGCACGATGATCTTCGGCCGCGTCACCAGCGCCCGGCCGATGGCGAGCTGCTGCTGCTGCCCGCCAGACAGGTCGCCGCCTCGTCTGGAGAGCATGGATTGCAGCACCGGAAACAGGCTGAAGATATCGTCCGGAATGTTCCGATCGGCCCGCTTGAGCGGCGCATAGCCGCTCTCCAGATTTTCCTTCACCGTCAGCAGCGGAAAGATCTCGCGTCCCTGCGGCACATAGCCGATCCCGCTCTTCGCCCGCGCATAAGGCGGCAGCCCGTTCAGCACCTTGCCCTGAAAGGCAATCTCGCCGCCCGACAGCGGATGCTGGCCGGTGACGGCGCGAAGCAGCGAGGACTTGCCCACCCCGTTGCGCCCCAGCACACAGGTAATCTTCCCCATCTCGGCCTTCAGCGACACGCCGCGAAGCGCCTGCGCCGCGCCATAATGGAGGTTTGCGTTTTCAACGGTCAGCATGTCATCGCCCCAGATAATTCTCGATCACCTTCGGATCGTTTGACACGAAATCGATCGACCCTTCGGCCAGCACCGACCCTTCGGCGAGACACGTCACCTTGACGCCCAAGTCGCGGATGAAGCCCATGTCGTGTTCGACCACGACGACGGAGCGGGTCTTGGCGATTTCGCGGAGCAGGATCGCCGTTTCCGCCGTCTCCGCATCCGTCATCCCGGCCACCGGCTCGTCGACCAGAAGCAGTTGCGGCTCCTGCGCGAGCAGCATGCCGATTTCCAGCCATTGCTTCTGCCCATGCGAGAGATTGGCGCCGAAGTCGTCCTTGCGATGCGTCAGCCGCACGGTCGCCAGAATTTCCTCGATCCGATCCTTGTCCTCGCCCGACAGCTTGTAGAACAGCGTGCCGAAAACGCCGCGCTTGCGGTTGAGCGCCAGTTCCAGATTGTCCCAGACGGTATGACTTTCGAACACGGTCGGCTTCTGGAATTTGCGGCCGATGCCGAGCTGGGCGATATCCGCCTCGTCCTTGGTCGTCAGGTCCACCGTGCCGTTGAAGAAGACTTCGCCGCTATCGGGCCGCGTCTTTCCGGTGATGATATCCATCATCGTGGTCTTCCCCGCCCCGTTCGGCCCGATGATCGCCCGAAGCTCGCCGGGTTCGACCACGAAGGAGAGCGAGTTCAATGCCTTGAAGCCGTCGAAGGAGACCGAGACGCCGTCGAGATAGAGAAGGCTGTTCGGCTTGTAGGTCTTCATGTCGCTCATTGGGCAGCCTCCGGTTGTACAGCCTCGGTCTCGGCCGACTTGTCAGCCGCAACCTTCGCCTTGCGCTTGGCCATGAACTCGGCAACGGTGCCGACGATTCCCTTGGGCAGGAAGAGCGTGACGGCGACGAAGAGTGCGCCGAGCGCGAAGAGCCAGAATTCAGGCCAGATACCCGTGAAGATCGTCTTGCCGCCATTGACGAGGATGGCGCCGAGGATCGGGCCGATCAGCGTGCCGCGCCCGCCGACCGCCGTCCAGATGACGACTTCGATGGAATTGCCCGGCGCGAATTCGCCCGGATTGATGATACCGACCTGCGGCACATAAAGCGCACCGGCCACACCCGCCATCATCGCCGAAACGACGAAGGTGAAGAGCTTGTAGTTTTCGACGCGATAACCAAGGAAGCGCGTGCGGCTTTCCGCGTCGCGGATACCCACCAGCACCTTGCCGGCCTTGGAGCGCACGATGCCCGAGGCGATCAGGAGCGACAGCGCGAGCGCAATCGCCGAGGCCGAGAAGAGAACCGCGCGCGTCGAGCCGGCCTGCACTTCGAAGCCGAGGATGTCCTTGAAGTCGGTCAGGCCATTGTTGCCGCCAAAGCCCATGTCGTTGCGGAAGAAGGCGAGCATCAGCGCATAGGTCATGGCCTGGGTGATGATCGACAGATAGACGCCGTTGACGCGGGAGCGGAAGGCGAACCAGCCGAAGATGAAGGCGAGCACGCCGGGCGCGACAAGCACCATGACACAAGCAAACCAGAACATGTCGAAGCCATGCCAGAACCACGGCAGCGACTTCCAGTTCAGGAAGACCATGAAGTCGGGCAGGACCGGGTCGCCATAGGAACCGCGCGAGCCGATCTGGCGCATGAGATACATGCCCATCGCATAACCGCCGAGCGCGAAGAACGCCCCGTGGCCGAGCGAAAGAATGCCGCAGAAGCCCCACACGAGATCGAGCGCCAGCGCCAGAAGCGCGTAGTTCAGATACTTGCCGAAGAGCTGCATGACATAGGTCGGCATATGCAGCGCGCTGGATTCCGGAAAGGCGAGGTTCAGGACCGGCACGAGGACGGCAATCGCCAGCAGCGCAAGGATCGCGATGGAAACGCGCCGGTCGAGCGATTTCAGGAGGAAGGAGGTGATCATGCTTCCACCGCCCTTCCCTTGAGCGCGAAGAGTCCGCGCGGTCTTTTCTGGATGAAGAGAATGATGAGCACGAGAACGATGATCTTTCCGAGCACTGCGCCCGCGTAAGGTTCAAGGAACTTGTTGACGATGCCGAGCGAGAGAGCGCCGACCAGCGTCCCCCAGAGATTGCCGACCCCGCCGAACACCACGACCATGAAGCTGTCGATGATGTAGCCCTGACCGAGGTTCGGCGAGACGTTGTCGATCTGCGAGAGCGCCACGCCCGCAATCCCGGCAATGCCGGAACCGAGCGCGAAGGTCATGGCATCGACCCAGGGGGTGCGAATGCCCATGGAGGAGGCCATGCGGCGGTTCTGCGTGACGGCGCGCATCTGCAGGCCGATGGGCGAACGCTTGAGCAACGTCAGCAGGGCGAAGAAGACGCCGAGGGTGAAGATGACAATCCACATGCGGTTCCAGGTGATCGTCAGACCGCCGAGCTCGAACGCGCCGGACATCCACGAAGGATTCCCCACCTCGCGGTTGTTCGCGCCGAAGATCGAGCGGACAGCCTGTTGCAGGATCAGCGAAATGCCCCATGTGGCCAGCAGCGTTTCCAGCGGACGTCCGTAGAGATGTCGGATCACAAGGCGTTCGATGGCAAGCCCGACAAGGGCGGCGACGATGAATGCGACCGGCAGCGCAATCGCCAGCGACCAGTCGAACAGGCCCGGTGCTTTCTGGCGAATGACTTCCTGCACCACAAAGGTGGAATAGGCACCCAGCATCACCATCTCGCCATGCGCCATGTTGATGATGCCCATGACGCCGAAGGTGATGGCAAGACCGATGGCCGCCAGCAGCAGCACCGAACTCAGCGAAATGCCGTACCAGACATATTGCGCGGCGTTCCACAGCTCCAGGGAGCTCTGGATGGACTTGATCGCCGAAGCCACCTGCGGCTTGAGACTATCGTCCACCGTGCCCGCAATGGAGGAGAGCAGCGACAGCGAATCCTGCCCGCCGACCGCGCGGATCTCGGCAATGGCCTTCGATTTCTCATCTGGACCTAGCGTGGAAAGAAGCACCGAGGCGGCACGCGCCTGCGTCATCACCTTCTTCACCTCGCCATCGGTTTCCTTGGCGAGCGCTGCGTCGAGCGGCGGCACGGCCTCGGCATTCGGCGATTTCAGGATAGTCTGCGCTGCGGTGAGGCGCACGGCGCGGTCCTTCGACTGCAGCGTCAAGCCGCCCAGCGCGTCGCGAATGGCGCGGCGCAGGCTGTTATTGACCTTGATCTTGTCGATGGCGGTCTTGGCCTCCTCGCCGACAGCCTTTTGTGTCAGCGGATCGATGAGCTTGAATTTGGAGCCGGACTTCTCAACGATGAAGGCCTGCTTGTCGGCCTTGCGGAAATAGAGTTCGCCATCAGCAAGCGCCTCAAGGGCGGGCACCACGGCAGCATCGCCGGTGGCGGCAAGCGCATTGACGGCATCTTCGATCGTCTTGAAATTGTCGGACGCAAGCGCGTTCACCATCGCGCTGGTCGCCTCGGCGGCACGGGCGGCGGTGATGGCACCCGGCATGGCGACGAACAAGGCCAGGATGAGAGCGCCGAGGACTGTCTGGATCGCTTTGAACATGGGCCTCAATCGATTTTCAGGTGGAATGCTGAGGAGGAAGAAGGCGGGCGCAAACGCCCGCCTTCCGATTTGCGATCGCTGAAGATCAGGAGCCCTTGCCGCCGCACTTGCCGGTCTTGACGTTGAAGTTGCCGCAAGACATCGGCTTGCGCCAATCCGAGATCAGGTCCTTGGAGTCCGGGAGATAGTCGGACCATTCGTCGCCAACCACGGCCGGCGTCTGCTGAACGATGTCGAACTGGCCGTTGTCCTGGATTTCGCCGATCAGGACAGGCTTGGTGATGTGGTGGTTCGGCATGACGGTCGAATAGCCGCCCGACAGGTTCGGAACGCTGACGCCGATGATCGTGTCAAGCACCTTGTCGGTGTCCGTCGTACCGGCAGCCTCGACGGCCTTTACCCAGGCATTGAAGCCGATATAGGCGGCTTCCATCGGGTCGTTGGTGGTGCGCTTGTCGTTCTTCGTATAGGCGTGCCATTCCTTGATGAATTCGGCATTGATCGGCGTGTCCACGGACTGGAAGTAGTTCCAGGCAGCCAGATGGCCGACCAGCGGCTTGGTATCCATGCCGGAGAGTTCTTCTTCGCCAACCGAGAAGGCAACGACCGGGATGTCTTCGGCCTTGATGCCCTGGTTGCCGAGTTCCTTGTAGAAGGGAACGTTGGCGTCGCCGTTGATGGTGGAAACGACGGCGGTCTTCTTGCCTTCACCACCGAATTTCTTGATCGCGGCCACTTCAGCCTGCCAGTCCGAGAAGCCGAACGGCGTGTAGTTGATCTTGATATCGTCTTCCTTGACGCCCTTGGAGATCAGGTAGGCTTTCAGGATCTTGTTGGTCGTCTGCGGATAGACATAGTCGGTGCCTTCCAGAACGAAGCGCTTCACGCCTTCCTTTTCCATCAGATAGTCGACGGCAGGAATGGCCTGCTGGTTCGGCGCGGCACCCGTGTAGAAGATGTTGCGCGAGGACTCTTCGCCTTCATACTGAACGGGGTAGAAGAGGATCGAGTTCAGCTCTTCAAAGACCGGCAGAACCGACTTGCGTGACGAGGAGGTCCAGCAGCCGAACACGGCGGCAACCTTGTCCTTGGAGATCAGTTCGCGCGCCTTTTCGGCAAACAGCGGCCAGTTGGAAGCCGGATCGACGACGACCGGCTCGAGCTTCTTGCCAAGAAGACCACCCTTCTTGTTCTGCTCGTCGATGAGCATGAGCATGACGTCCTTCAATGTCGTCTCGGAAATCGCCATCGTGCCCGACAGAGAGTGGAGAACGCCGACCTTGATCGTATCTTCGGCGAAAGCGCCGGAAATCGCAGTGGATGACATGGCGGCGGCAAGCGCCAGGCCCATGAGTTTGGTCTTGAAATTCATGATCCGAAAACCCCTCTGGAATTTGTGTTGGCGGCGGTCTGCCGCAAGGCCTGGGCACTATCGGACGGGATTGTGCAGCGCGACATACGTCAATTGACGTAGGACAAGGGGCAATTCAGGAAATTCGCACATGCCTGGGGACCGTCGCAATTCCGATAGTTTTTGTCGCATGCAACATCGGAACTGGTTTCTCACGTATGAAATTGCTGCAAGAGAAGTCCAAAGCGCTTTTTGTCGGCCTTGACGAAACGAAAGAAACCTCCTCTGCGGCTCGATTCGAGCCCGTCGCAGCCATGCTGCAGGGCAAAAACAAGAACCGTACCGGAGGGTATCGTGAGGAACCGCAAAAACCGGAAGTTTTTGCTTCCCTTTTGGATCGAAAGCGGTATGGAATGAGGGTCTGTGCCAAGGCCCAAAAATAAGGCACGCAATAAAAAGATGCATGGAACAACAGGCATCTAGGGGAAAAATATGGAGTATTTCATCCAGCAGCTCATCAACGGGCTGACTCTTGGCTCCATCTATGGCCTGATCGCAATCGGCTATACGATGGTTTATGGCATCATCGGCATGATCAACTTCGCCCATGGCGATATCTTCATGCTCGGCGGCTTTGCCGGCCTCATCGTCTATCTCCTCATCATGACAGTTTTCGGCGGTGCTCCGATTGCGGTGGCGCTGCTTTGTATGCTGATCGTCGCGATGGTGACCACGAGCCTTTGGAACTGGTCCATCGAGCGGGTGGCCTATCGCCCGCTTCGCGGCTCCTTCCGCCTCGCGCCGCTGATCACCGCCATCGGCGTGTCGATCGCACTGTCCAACTTCATCCAGGTGACGCAAGGGCCGCGCAACAAGCCGATCCCGCAGATGGTCAACTCGGTCTACACGATCGAAGGCATCTCGATCTCGCTGAAGCAGATCCTCATCGTGATCATCACGGTCGTCCTGCTCGCCTCCTTCTGGTACATCGTTGAAAAGACGCCGCTGGGCCGCGCCCAGCGCGCCACCGAGCAGGACCGCAAGATGGCCGCCCTTCTCGGCATCGACGTCGACCGCACGATTTCCATCACCTTCGTGATGGGCGCAGCGCTTGCCGCCGTCGCCGGCACGATGTTCCTGATGTATTACGGAGTGATCGTCTTCACCGACGGCTTCGTGCCTGGCGTCAAGGCCTTTACCGCAGCCGTTCTCGGCGGCATCGGCTCCCTGCCGGGCGCGGTGATCGGCGGGCTGCTGATCGGTCTCATCGAATCGCTCTGGTCGGCCTATTTCACGATCGCCTACAAGGACGTCGCGACCTTCGCGATCCTGGCCTTCGTGCTGATCTTCAAGCCGTCCGGCCTTCTGGGCCGTCCGGAAGTCGAAAAGGTTTGATCCGATGGCAACCGTAACCAATCCGTCCACCGTTTCGACCGGTTCGCTGACGGCGAAGGCTCTGCGCGAAGCAGCCTTCACCGCCGTGATGACCTTCCTCATGTTCGTGCTGTTCGTCGGCCTCAAGACCGATCAGAACATGCGCAACGAACTGATCATCGTCCCGCGCTGGGGCCTGCTGGCCATCCTCGTTGCGATTGCCTTCGTCGGCCGCTTCGCCATGGTCGCCTGGCTGCAGCCGTGGCGCGCCGCCAGCAAGGCTGCCAAATCGGCAGCCCCCACGGTCGATGAAGACGCCGGTTTCGTGAAGCGCAACTTCTCGAAGCTCGCCATCCTCGCGCTGGTTCTCTACCCGCCGATCATCCTGTCGCTCTTCGGCGCTCAAGGGTCTCTTAAATATATCGACAACTTCGGCATCCAGATTCTCATCTACGTGATGCTGGCCTGGGGTCTCAACATCGTCGTCGGTCTCGCCGGCCTGCTCGATCTCGGCTATGTCGCCTTCTACGCTGTGGGCGCCTATTCCTACGCGCTGCTGTCGATCAATTTCGGCTTCTCGTTCTGGATCCTGCTGCCGCTCGCCGGCATTCTCTCGGCCTTCTGGGGCATCATCCTCGGCTTCCCCGTGCTGCGGCTCAAGGGCGACTACCTCGCCATCGTGACGCTGGCCTTCGGGGAAATCATCCGCCTGGTTCTCATCAACTGGCAGGATGTGACCAAGGGCACGTTCGGCATCTCCGGCATTCCGAAGATCACCCTCTTCGGCATTCCCTTCGATGCCTCGCCGAACGGTTTCGCCAAGATGTTCCATCTTGCGCCGTCCTCTGCATACTACAAGGTTTTCCTCTTCTATCTCATCCTGCTGCTCTGCCTGCTGACGGCCTTCGTGACCATTCGCCTGCGCCGCCTGCCCATCGGCCGGGCTTGGGAAGCGCTGCGTGAAGACGAAATCGCCTGCCGGTCGCTCGGCATCAACACGGTGACGACGAAGCTGACGGCCTTTGCCATCGGCGCGATGTTCGGCGGCTTCGCCGGCTCGTTCTTTGCGGCACGCCAGGGCTTCGTCTCGCCGGAATCCTTCGTCTTCCTCGAATCGGCCGTCATCCTGTCGATGGTGGTTCTCGGTGGCATGGGCTCGCTGACAGGCATCGCCGTTGCGGCCATCGCCATGGTTGGCGGCACGGAACTGCTGCGTGAGATGGACTTCCTCAAAGCTGTCTTCGGTCCCGACTTCACGCCGGAACTCTACCGCATGCTGATCTTCGGCCTCGCCATGATCATCATGATGCTGGTGAGACCCCGCGGTTTCGTCGGCAGTCGCGAACCCACAGCCTTCCTCTTCGAGCGCAAGGCCGTATCCGGCTCCTTCACCAAGGAAGGACACGGCTGATGAGCGCAGTGGCATCTACCATGAACAATGACGCAATCCTGAAGGTCGAGCATCTGTCGATGCGCTTCGGCGGCCTCATGGCCATCAACGACCTCTCCTTCGAAGTTCGCCGCGGCGAGATCACGGCCCTCATCGGCCCGAACGGCGCCGGCAAAACCACCGTGTTCAACTGCATCACCGGCTTCTACAAGCCGACGATGGGCATGATTTCCATGCAGCAGAAGGGCGGCAAGTCCTTCTATCTCGAGCGCATGGCCGATTTCGAAGTCACCCGTGACGCCAAGGTCGCCCGCACCTTCCAGAACATCCGGCTCTTCTCAGGCCTGACGCTTCTGGAAAACCTGCTCGTCGCGCAGCATAATGCGCTGATGAAGGCCTCGGGCTACACGGTTCTCGGCCTCCTCGGCTTCAAGACCTACAAGGATGCGAGCAAGGAAGCGGTCGAAAAGGCACGCTACTGGCTGGAGAAGGCGAGCCTCATCGACCGCGCCGACGACCCGGCCGGCGACCTCCCCTACGGCGCACAGCGTCGTCTGGAAATCGCGCGCGCCATGTGCACAGGCCCGGAACTGCTCTGCCTTGATGAGCCTGCTGCCGGTCTCAACCCGCGCGAATCGCAGGAACTCAACAAGCTCCTGCGATCGATCCGCGCCGACAACGGTACATCGCTGCTCCTCATCGAACACGACATGTCCGTCGTCATGGAAATCTCCGACCACGTCGTCGTGCTGGAATATGGCCAGAAGATCTCCGACGGCGACCCCGCCCATGTGAAGAACGACCCTCGCGTCATCGCAGCCTATCTCGGCGTCGACGACGATGAAGTCGAGACGGTCCGTCATGAAGTCGAAGAGGGCGCGAACTGATGACCGCTGAAACATTGCTCAAGGTCGAAGGCGTCGAAACCTTCTACGGAAACATCCGTGCGCTGGCAGGCGTCGATGTCGAGGTGAAGAAGGGCGAAATCGTCAGCCTCATCGGCGCCAATGGTGCCGGCAAGTCCACGCTCATGATGACCATCTGCGGCAGCCCGCAGGCGCGCACCGGCAAGGTGTTATTCGACGGTCAGGACATCACCCGCATGCCGACGCACCACATTGCACGGCTCAGGATTGCCCAGTCGCCGGAAGGCCGCCGCATCTTCCCGCGCATGACGGTCTATGAAAATCTGCAGATGGGCGCGAGCCTGGATAACCAGAAGTTCTTCCAGGAAGACGTGGAGAAGATGTTCACCCTCTTCCCGCGCCTCAAGGAACGCCAGTTCCAGCGCGGCGGCACGCTCTCGGGCGGCGAACAGCAGATGCTGGCGATTGCACGCGCGCTGATGGCCCGTCCGAAGCTGCTGATGCTGGACGAACCGTCGCTCGGTCTCGCGCCGCTGGTCTCCAAACAGATCTTCGCCGCGATCAAGCTTCTGAACGAGCAGCAGGGCCTCACCGTCTTCCTCGTGGAACAGAACGCCTTTGCCGCGCTGAAGCTTTCGCATCGCGCCTATGTTCTGGTGAACGGTTCGATCACGATGAGCGGCTCGGGCGCTGAACTTCTCGCCAATCCGGAGGTCCGCGCGGCCTATCTGGAAGGCGGGGCGCATTGATGTCGGGCAAGGGAGAGTAATCATGCAAGGGTTGTTTTTCGAAACCGACGATACCGTTCACATGGTCATCCGCTTTGTCGTGATGCTCTTGTGCTTCTGGACGGCATGGATGTCCGGCAAGGGCGCATCGCAGAGCTGGAAGAATTATCCGGCGGTCGTGATCTACACGCTTCTGCTCGCCGTGGCCGTTCGTTTCATCCATCACGCGCTGTTCAACGGCCCGATGTTCTACGGCAACGCTGTCTTGTTTTATGTCATGGACTTCGTTGTACTTTTGGTGTTCTCTACCGCTGGCTACCGCTACACGCGGACCAATCAGATGGTGAACGCCTACTACTGGCTTTATGAAAAGGCCTCGCCTTTCTCATGGAAGGACAAGGCCTGACCAGAGGGACGGAGGCAGGGTGTTCCACTCTCGCTTCTTAAATAGCCGGTGCGATCTTTGGTGGGTATTGCATCGGCGAATCAATAAACTGACCCGCTTGAATTTGGGAGTTACAGAATGAAAAAGTCACTTCTGTCCGCCGTTGCGCTGGTCGCAATGGTTGCCTACAGCGGCGCTGCACGGGCTGACCTGCTCATCGGCGTTGCTGGCCCCCTGACTGGCCCGAACGCCGCTTTCGGCGCGCAGCTTCAGAAGGGCGCCGAACAGGCTGTCGCAGACATCAACGCTGCTGGCGGCATCAACGGCGAGAAGGTTGTCATCGAGCTCGGCGACGACGTGTCCGACCCGAAGCAGGGCATCTCGGTTGCCAACAAGTTCGTTGCTGACGGCGTGAAGTTCGTCGTCGGTCACTTCAACTCCGGCGTTTCAATCCCGGCGTCTGAAGTTTATGCCGAAAACGGCATCATGCAGATCACGCCTGCTTCGACCAACCCGAAGTTCACCGAGCGCGGCCTGTGGAACACGTTCCGTACCTGCGGCCGTGACGACCAGCAGGGCGCTGTTGCCGGCGCTTACATCGCCAAGCACGCCAAGGACGCCAAGGTTGCCGTCGTTCACGACAAGACGCCTTACGGCCAGGGCCTTGCTGACGAAACCAAGAAGGCTCTGAACGGCGCCGGCATCACGGAAGTGATGTACGAAGGCATTCAGCCGGGTGAAAAGGACTACTCCGCCCTCATCGCCAAGATGAAGGGCGCAGGCGTCACCATGGTTTACTTCGGCGGTCTGCACACCGAAGCCGGCCTCATCCTGCGCCAGATGGCTGACCAGGGCGTCAAGGCAACCATGATGTCGGGCGACGGCATCACCTCGAACGAACTGGCTTCGATCGCTGGCGACGCCGTCAACGGCACGCTGATGACCTTCCCGCCGGATCCGCGCAACAACCCGAACGCCAAGGACGCCGTCGAGAAGTTCCGCAAGGCTGGCTTCGAGCCGGAAGCCTACACGCTCTACTCGTATGCTGCCGTCCAGATCTTCGCCCAGGCCGCCAAGGCTGCCGGCAAGAACGACGGCACGGCTGCTGCTGAAGCCGCCAAGGCCAAGGGTCCGTTCAAGACCGTGATCGGCGACATCGGCTTCGACGCCAAGGGCGACATCACCCGTCCGGACTACACGATGTACACCTGGGGCAAGGGCGCCGACGGCAAGTACACCTACAAGGAAACCGGCCTCTAAGCCGATCCTTCCGTCGTGATGGACCAAAAGGGCCCGGTGCGCTTCGCATCGGGCCTTTTCTTTTGTCAGAATCCATCCCAAAGTTGTAGTTACGGCCCCGCATCGGGAGGATAGAAGATGCGGTCAGGGACGAGATGCATCGGCGCGAGATCAGGAGACATATTTCGCTGAAGACGATGCACGACGACTGCTTTGGGAGGACGAAATGAATATTCACAGCGCGCATAGCATTTACGACCACGACCTCGACAAGAACGACGCCAATTACAGTGCGATGACGCCGCTGGGCTTCATTCAGCGCACGGCCGCGATATATCCGACGAAGACTGCTGTCGTTTACGGCGACGTCCGCCGCTCCTGGGCCGAAACATGGCTGCGCGTGCGCAAGGTGGCGAGCGCCCTGAAGCGCCGCGGCATCGGTCTCGGCGAGACTGTGTCCGTCATAGCCGGCAATATCCCGGAAATGTTCGAAGTGCATTTCGCCGTGCCGATGACCGGCGGGGTGCTCAATACGATCAACACCCGTCTTGATGCGGACGCCATCGCCTTCATTCTCAACCATGCCGAAGCCAGGATGGTGATTGTCGATCCGGAGTTCGCCGGCGTCGCCGAACAGGCGCTCCACATTTCAGGGCGCGACATTCCCATCATCAACATCGAGGACCCGACATGGCCCGACGGCCACAAGATCGGTTCCGACACCTATGACAACCTTCTGGCCGAGGGCGACGAGAACGACGAATGGGTCTGGCCGGCGGACGAGTGGAACGCCATCAGCCTCAACTACACGTCCGGCACCACGGGCGACCCGAAAGGCGTCGTCTATCACCACCGCGGCGCCTATATCAACGCGCTCGGCAATATCCTCGATTGGGGCATGGGCAAGCATCCGGTCTATCTGTGGACCCTGCCGATGTTCCATTGCAACGGCTGGTGCTTCCCCTGGACGATCGCGGCTGCCGCCGGCACGTCTGTCTGTCTGCGCGCCGTGCGCGCCGAACCGATCTTTGACCTGATCAAGCGGGAGCAGGTCACCCATTTCTGCGGTGCGCCCATCGTGCTGAGCCTGCTGGCCAATGCGCCGGACGCGATGAAGAAGGGGATCAGCCACAAGGTCTCGATCATGACGGCCGCCTCGGCCCCGCCGGCTGCTATCCTCGAATCGATGGATGAACTGGGCTTCGATGTCACCCACGCCTATGGCCTGACTGAAACCTACGGTCCAGCCGTCGTCTGCGCGTGGCATGACGAGTGGAACGATCTCGACATTTCCGAAAAGGCGCGGCTGAAGGCCCGCCAGGGCGTGCGCTATACCGTGCTCGACGGGCTCATGGTCGCCGATCCGGAGACTCTGGAACCAGTGCCCGCCGACGGCGAGACGATGGGCGAGATCTTCTTTCGCGGCAACAATGTCATGCGGGGATATCTGAAGAACCCCTCCTCCTCCGAGAAAGCCTTCCGCGGCGGCTGGTTCCACTCGGGCGACCTCGCGGTCGTCTATCCGGACGGTTATATCCAGATCAAGGACCGCTCCAAGGACATCATCATCTCCGGCGGCGAAAACATCTCCTCCATCGAGGTCGAAGGCATCCTCTACCGCCACCCTGCCGTCATGGAGGCCGCCGTGGTCGCCAGGCCCGACGACAAGTGGGGCGAAACCCCCTGCGCCTTCGTCGGCCTGAAGGACGGCGCCACCGTCACCGAAGCCGACCTCATCGCGTTTTGCCGCGCCAACATGGCCCACTTCAAGGCCCCCAAGACCATCGTGTTTGGCTCACTGCCGAAGACATCTACGGGGAAGATCCAGAAGTTCATTCTGAGGGAACAGGCGAAGGGGTTGTGAGGTGATCCGCCGCCCCTCCTCTCCCCCTGTGGGAGAGGATAGCCTGACCCAAGAGCCGCAGGCGATTGGTTCGGCAGGCTTGGTGAGGGGGTGTTCGGTGCATATGCCCAAGTCAGAACCCCTCACCTGCGATTTCGAACACTTAGCTAAAGCTAAGATGTTGAAATCGCTTCCTCTCCCACAGGGGGAGAGGAAGGATTACCCCTCATGCAGCATCGCCGCCGCCTTCACTGCAGCCGATGCGCGGTTCTCCACCCCGAGCTTCACATAAATCTGCTCGAGATGCTTGTTCACCGTGCGCGACGAGAGTCCCAGAATCTCGCCGATATCGCGGTTGGCCTTGCCCTTGGAAATCCACACAAGCACCTCCGCCTCGCGCCCCGTCAGCCCGAATTGCCGCTTCAGGATTTCGTCGTCGGCCTCCTTGTTGGCCGAGGTGATGCGGAAGAGGATTTCGTTGGCGCCGACCTCGCCGAGATAGTTGAGATGCAGGCTCGCCCGATCGCCGAGGCCGATGGCGAGCGGCGTTTCGGTCGAGAAGCCTGCATGGCCTCGTGCGCCCAGCCAGCGGGCGATTTCGCGGGTTATGGCAGCCTGTCCAGCGTCGCTGCCGGAGGCGAGATTGAGCAGTCTCGATGCCTGCGGCGTCGTCCATTTGAGTTCGCCGTCCGCCGTCACTGCCATCAGATGCCGCCCCGCCGCATCCAGCGCCACCCGCGCATGCTGCGCCGAGCGCGCATTGGCGAGATGCACCCGGATGCGCGCCCTGAGTTCATCGATATTGATCGGCTTGGTCAGATAGTCGACGCCCCCGGACTCAAGTGCATGCACGACATGCTCCGTCTCGGTCAGGCCGGTCATGAAGATGACCGGCACGGGCGCAATCGCCGCATTCGCCTTCAGCCGCCGGCAGGTCTCGAACCCGTCCAGTCCCGGCATGACGGCGTCCATCAGAATGATATCCGGCGTGATCCTTTCGGCGATATTGATGCTCGCCTGGCCCGTTGTCGCGATCAGCACGGAAAAGCCCGTCTGCTCAAGCGCATCGGTCAGGAAACCCAAAGCCTCCGGACTATCGTCCACGATCAGTACGATATCGCGCGGCTCAGCCATCGGCAGCCTCCGACTTCATGCCCTCAAGGAAGCGCGCATAGCCTGCCATGTCGAATGCCTTCACATAGTGCCCCAGTGCCTCGGCAAAGGGCCGATGAGCCGGGTCTTCCGCCATCTCCGCGAGCTTCGTCTCGATGCCGCGAATATAGCCGATTTCGCCAAGCTGCACGAGTTCGCGCAATTGCGCTGGCGACGGTGCGCGAATCGGCGAGACGTCCGCCCCGGCCTCCGCAGCCGCCTCGTCCACCTCGTCGTCATAAGCCCAGGTGAGTTTCAGATGCAATTGCAGCTTGACGTAAAGCTGCTTGATGTCGAAGGGCTTGGCGATCGTGTCGTCGTGCCCGGTCTCACCTGCGGCACTTGCCCCGTCGCCGATATTGGCCGACAGCATCAGGATCGGCGCGCGGGTGCCCCCCTCCCGCAGACGCCGCACAAGCTCCCAGCCATTGATGCCCGGCATGGAAATATCGACAAAGAACAGATCAGGCGTGCACGCGGCCACAAGTGCCAGACACTCACCCCCGCCCTCGGCCGTCAGCACGGTGAAGCCAAGCGGCTGCAGGATTTCCAGCATGAGATCGCGATGATCGGCATTGTCGTCAACGACGACGATCGTCCGCCGCGGCCCCGTATAACCCTTGATGGAACGCTCGGCGCTTTCGACCGCGCCCGCACGACTGACTGGCGGCAGGCCGAGCCTGATCGCAAAGGTCGTCCCCTCGTCGGGCCTGCTCGTCACCGCGATTTCGCCGCCGAGCATATGGGTCAAGAGCCGCGTGATCGTCAGCCCGAGCCCAAGCCCCGGCATCGGCCGGATACTGTCGGCATCGCCGCGCTGGAAGGGCTCGAAAATATGCGGCAGGTTCGCCTCGGAAATTCCCCGCCCCGTATCCGAAACGGAGAAGGTCGCGACCTGACTGCGGTAGTCGGCGCGCACGCTGACACGGCCCTCGTCGGTAAACTTGATCGCGTTGGAGATGACATTAACGAGGATCTGCCGCAGCCGTTTCTCATCGGTGCGCACATAGCGCGGCAGCGACGGCTGACGTTCGAACAGAAACTCCAAGCCCTTGGCCTGCGCCTGCGGGCGGAACATGTCCACGATCTGATCAAGGAAATCATGAATATTGACCTCGCCCTGATAGACCTGCAGCCGCCCCGCCTCGATCTTGGAAATGTCGAGCAGCCCGTCGATCAGGCCGGAGAGATGCTCCGCCGAGCGCTTGATCACCTTGATCGCCGACTGGCGCGGCTGCGGGATCGTCGCGTCGCGCTCGAGAATTTGCGCATAGCCGAGCACGGCATTGAGCGGCGTGCGCAATTCGTGGCTCAGACCCACGACATACCGGCTCTTCGCCCGGTTGGCGGATTCTGCCGCATCCTTCGCATCCTGAAGCGCCGCATCGGTCTTCCGGTGGGCGGCGATTTCGCGCAGCAGAAGCGCATTCTGCCGCGAGGATTCTTCTTCAGCCACAACGCGGCTATCATGGGCCAGCACGAAGAACCAGGCGGCGATGCCGGCCAGGATCGAAAATACGAAGAAGACGGCGAAGGTGATGTCATCCACCACATGCGCCGTTTCCGGCGCTCCCCGGCTCGCCCGCGCCGCAATCATCCACAGAATGCCACCAATGGCCGCAATGGCCGCCGTCGCCGTCATCAGATAACGACCAAGCCGCGTGGAAAGCTTCTCGACCACAGGGCCCGGCAAGACTACCGACGCCGCCGTCGCCACCTGATATTTCAGCCGCGCCTTTGGCTTGCACAGATCATGACATCTACTATCGAGCGAGCAGCACAGCGAACAGATGGGCGCCGAATAGGCCGGGCACCACGCCATGTCCTCCGGCTCGAACGGATGTTCGCAGATCGAGCAGGTGATGGTGGAAAGGTTTTTCCACTGCGCCCGCGGCTTGCGCGCCAGGTAGTATTTTCCCTTCGTCGCCCAGGCGATGGCGGGTGCCGCAATGAAGGCGACGACCGGAGCGATATAGATCGCCAGAGACGCCGCCAGATCACCGAAGGCGCCGAAATGAGCAGCCAGAGCAATCGCCGCCGTGATCACCATCGACCCGGTGCCGACCGGATTGATGTCGTAAAGATGCGCGCGCTTGAACTCGATGCCGGGAGGGGCCAGTCCGAGTGACTTGTTGATGAAGAGATCGGCCGAAATCGTGCAGAGCCAGGCCGCAGCAATGATCGAGAAGACGCCCAGCGTCTCCTCCAGCAGCCGGTATATGCCGAGTTCCATGAGCAGGAGCGCGATCGCCACGTTGAAGAACAGCCAGACGACGCGCCCCGGATGGCTATGCGTCAGCCGCGAGAAGAAATTCGACCAGGCGAGCGACCCGGCATAGGCATTCATGACGTTGATCTTGAGCTGCGAGACGACGACGAAGGCCGCCGTGAGCCCCAGAGCCGCCGTGTGGTTCGGCACCATGTAGCCGAAGGCGGTGACATACATATGCGCCGGATCGCCTGCCGAACCGGCGGGTACGCCCGACGACAACGCGAGAACCGCCAGAAACGACCCCGCCAGCAGCTTCGGCGCGCCGACCACCACCCAGCCGGGCCCGGCGAGGAAACGCATGAACCGCTGCCAGAGCGTCGCCGGTTTGTGGCCTGCGGGAAGGAAGCGCAGGAAGTCGACCTGTTCGCCGATCTGCGACATCAGCCCGAGGATGACGGCAGAGGCCGCACCAAATTCCGCGATGTGGAATGGTGCGAACTGCCCGGAGGCCGCAGGCGCGTTCCCTACGCCCGAAAAACCAAGCCATAGGATCACCTTCTGCCAATCGGCAAAGGCGATGAAGATGAAGGGCAGGATGTTGAGCACGATCCAGACCGGCTGCGTCACGATCTGGAAGCGCGAAATGAGCCGCACCCCGTACATGACCAGCGGAATGACGACGAGCGCCGAGATGACATAGCCCACCAATGGCGGAATGCCGAAGGCCAGCTCCAGAGCCCCGGTCATGATCGACGCCTCGATGGCGAAGAGAATGAAGGTGAAGCTCGCATAGATGAGCGAGGTCAGCGTCGAGCCGATATAGCCGAAGCCCGCGCCGCGCGTCAGCAGATCGATATCGACGCCATGACGGATGGCATAGCGGCTGATCGGAATGCCGATGAGAAGCAACAGCACGCAGGCCGCAACCGTCGCGAAGATCGCATTCGTGGTGCCATAGGAGAGCGTGATCGCCCCGCCGACGGCTTCCAGCGCCAGAAACGAAATCGCCCCGATCGCCGTCTGAGAAATCCGCGCCGGGGAATATTGCCGCGCGCTTTTCGCGGTAAAGCGCAGCGCATAGTCTTCCAGCGTCTGGTTCGCCACCCAGCGGTTATAGTCCCGCCGAACGGGAATGATGCGCTGTCTGGCTGTCATGTCTGTCGCTTCACTGGCATAGGATATCAAAAGCATGTCGCGCGGGAGCGTTCAAGCGCGAGGCGCGCCGAGCGGTTACGTTAAACGACGTAAGCCGTGGACGACGATACGGAAACCCCCAATCTTTTCAGCGCCCCACTCCGCAATCCTGCCCGCCTCGCCCGCCGGCTCTAGCCTTGTCGGCATCACATACTCGCGAGGCTCCGATGACCGATACAACACCAAACCTGAAGCTGCCCTATATCCTGCCCTCCCAGGCCATGAAGCACATCACACACAACGAGGCTTTGCAGATTCTCGATGCAGCGACGAACGCGCTGATCGTTGCGACGCTCACCGCACCGCCCGCAAGTCCCGTGGAAGGTGCGCTGTATCTGGTGGCCGCTTCCGGAACGGGAGCCTTTGCGGGGAAGGATGGACGGCTGGCCTTCTTCATCGACGGCGCGTGGATTTTCCTCGTGCCCCGCGCCGGCTGGCGGGCTCTGTTTGCGGCAGACGGGCGCACCCGCATCTTCGACGGGACGAGCTGGGTCGATCCGCTCGCCAGCCCGGTGATGGACCGGCTGGGCGTCTCCGCCACGCCCGACGCGACCAACCGGCTGGCCATCTCCTCGGAAGCGACCCTCTTCAACCATGCCGGCCACAGTCACCGCATGAAGCTCAACAAGCAGGCGAGCGCGGACACGGCCTCCCTGCTCTTCCAGTCCAACTGGTCGGGCCGCGCGGAAATCGGACTTCTTGGCAATGATGCGCTGCAATTCAAGGCAAGCCCGGACGGCAGTTCGTGGACTGTCGGACTGGAAATCGGCGGCGATGGTATTGTCCGCATGCCGGCCCAGCCCCTTGTCTCCGCGACACTGGCAAGCGCAAGCCATACGCTCTCCGCCGGCAACCTTGTCGGCTTCGATACGATGAGCGTCATGCAAGGCGGGTTCGCGCTGGGCTCGACGCTTTCGGGCGGGCGTGGCAAGCCGCTGATCGTACCGGCGGCCGGGCTCTACATGATCGCCATGCGCGCCAATCTTCAGGCAACGGGAGCCGCCTCACTTGCGGTCGCCGTCAATGGCACCGCCTCCAGCCTCGGCTGGAGCGCGAGCGGCGCAACCTCGCCGGTGGCAACGGCAAGCGTCACCGGCATCCTGTCGCTTGGCGCAGGCGACGCCGTGGCGCTGATGGCCGGCGGCCCGCTTTCACTGCAGACGGGGCCTGCCGCTTATGAATTGAGCCTGCGTTTGCTCTGAGCCAGGAGTTTCAGGCGTAGAAGCGGACTATATCAACGCCCGCCGACCACATCATCTTCAGTCCGACCAGAAGAAGCAGGACATTAATGATCTTGTAGAAGCTCTCCGTCGAGAAGCGGCGGACGAGCTTTACGCCGAAATAGGTGGTGATCAGCGCCAGCGGCGCGAGCGTCAGCGAGACCTTGAGGATATCGACGTTCAACTCGCCAAGCATCAGATAGGGCGGCACCTTGATCCAGTTGACGGCGGCAAAGAACAGGGTGCTCGTGCCGATGAACAGATCGCGTTCCAGCTTCTGCGGCTGAACATAGATCTGGAACGGCGGGCCACCGGCATGCAGGATCATGCTGGTGAAGCCGGCAATCGCACCCCAGAATATCCCCGCCGGCACGTCGGCCTTCTTGGCCGGCGCGAGTTCGGCCTTGGCGAAGAACAGGCTGCGGATGGCGAAGACGGTGGAACTGACGCCGATGACCGCGCTGATGATGAATTCCGACATGTAGGCGGCGAGAAAATAGCCCACGGCGATGCCCACCACGGCTGCGGGCAGCAGAATGGCGATGTTGCGCCAGTCGATCGTGCCGCGATAGGTCCAGAGGCTGTAAGCATCCTGCACCAGCAGGATCGGCAACATCAGCGCGGCGGCTTCAACAGGAGGCATGACCAGCGCCAGGATCGGCGTGGCGATGATCCCCGCCCCGGCAAATCCGCCCTTGGACAGGCCCGCAATGCCAACGGCAAAAAACGCAGCGACCAGAAAGGCCGGATTGTGCAGCAATTCCACCCGAATTCTCCTCCGGCGCCCTCCCAAGGCAGCCTATTCATTTGCTTTTAATCGATTGAGTGGACGGGTAAAGCCGATATTCACCATTCCAGTACGTTTTGCCCGCATTGCCACGGTGCGGTTAAGCGAATTCTCAACGTTCACGCGCATGATCCGGCCGAAGTCCGGAGACCCTGCCCGCAATGCCCCCCTCGATCCACCATGCACAGCCGCTCGTCACCCATGTCGTCAGACAGTTCCTGCCCAATCGCGGCGGGCTTGAGGATGTCGTGGCCAATCTGTGCCTGCAATTGCCGGGTCTCGGCTACCGCACGCGGGTCATCACGCTGGACCGCCTCTTCGTCGCACGGGACGAGACGTTGCCCGCCCGTGAAACGATTTCAGGTATCGAGATTATCCGCATTCCCTGGCGCGGTTCGACGCGCTATCCCATCGCACCGCAGGTCTTTCGGCATCTCGCCGATGCCGATCTCGTTCATGTCCACGCCGTCGACTTCTTCTTCGATGCGCTGGCCCTTGGCCGCATGATCCATCGCAAACCGATGATCGCCACCACCCATGGCGGCTTCTTCCACACGAAGAACTATGCCGCCATCAAGGCGCTCTGGTTCAACACCTTGACCCGCTTGTCGACCACGGCCTATCGCGAGCTCGTCTGCTGCAGTCAGTCCGACCTTGCCCGCTTCGCGCCGATTGCCGGCCCGCGCGCCACGCTGATCGAGAACGGGACGGACACCGAGAAATTCGCCGATTGCGCCAGCCGAACGCCGGTCAAGGGCATGATCACCATCGGCCGCTTTTCGGCCAACAAGCAATTGCCGAGGCTGATTGCCGCCATGCGCGCGCTTGTCGACCGCGACCCGGAATGGCGACTCACCATCGCAGGCGTCCCCTCCGATCTCACCGAAGCCGATCTCCGGCAGGCGATCGCCGCGCACGGGTTGGAACACGCCGTCGATCTGGTGATCGACGCCTCGAATGCGGAGATTGCGCGTCTGATGAGCGAGACGAGCCTCTTCGTCTCGGCTTCCGAATATGAGGGTTTTGGCCTTGTCGCGGTCGAGGCCATGAGCGCCGGGCTTATCCCGGTTCTCCAGCCGAACGACGCCTACCAGACGCTCGCCGCGCGCCACAAGACGGTGCGTCTCGCCGATTTCATCGACCCGAAAGCCGCCGCCGCCGCCATTGCCGCCAGTTTCGACGCGCGGGCCGCGGACGAAACCGCGCGCGCGACCGCCATGACAGAGGCGGCGGACTATGCCTGGGCGCATGTCGCCCGCCGCTATGCCGATCTCTACGATCGCGTCCTCAAACGATAGACCCTGGAGCAAATGTCGATGCGCGCCCTGACCAAGAGCCTTTTTGCCATTCTGCTTTCGGGGTCCGTCGCAGCCCCCGCCGGCGCCACCTGCCTTCGCGGCATCAACCTGTCGGGCGCGGAATTCAACGGCCGCGGCGCCAAGGTCAACACCGATTACACCTACCCGTCGCAGAAGATCATCGACTATTTCGCCTCGAAAAAGCTCAACACCGTGCGCCTGCCAATCCTCTGGGAGCGCCTGCAGCCGGTCCTCAACCAGCAGCTCGACCCGGACGAACTCGGCCGGCTGAAGACCTCTGTTGCTCAGATGCGCAAGGCAGGCCTCGGCGTCATCATCGACCCGCACAATTTCGCCACCTATGACGATATCCAGATCGGCACGCCGTTCGTCTCCTATGGCGATTTCGCCGATTTCTGGCGTCGAGTGGCGAACGAATTCGCCAATCAGGACGGCATCTATTTCGGCGTGATGAATGAACCCTTCCATATGCCCGCCACGCAATGGCAGCCCGCCGCCAGTGCCGCCGTCGCCGCGATCCGCGAGACGGGTGCGAAGAACCTCATCCTCGTGCCCGGCGTCGAATGGACCTCGGCGCGCGAATGGGAGCGCGCAAGTGCTGCGGAGATGATCAAGGTCACCGATCCGGCGGACAATTTCGCCTTCGAATTCCACCAGTATCTCGACAGCGATTTTTCAGGCACGCATGACACCTGCCCGCGCGCCGACGACGCGCTTGCCGCGATCAACAAGGTGACGGACTGGCTAAGGGCCAACAAGCGGCGCGGCGTGCTGGGCGAATTCGGCGGCAGCGGCAAGCCCGAATGCCTCAAGGGCATTGCCGACATGGTGCAGGCGATGAACACGGCCAAGGATGTCTGGATCGGCTGGACCTACTGGGTGGCGGGCGACTGGTGGCCGGCGACCGAAATCAACAACGTCACCCCCACCAGGGAGGGCGACCGCCCTCAGCTCGCGAGCCTCATCGGTCCCGGATTGGGCGACAAGTCCTGCGCCGGGTTCTGAGCCCCCTCGCCCTCCGGCCTCGCGCCGTTCGCCGTGCCGAGAATGAACCAGAGAAGCCCGGCCGTTTTCAGCGAATAGCCGGAATTGGAGATGATCATCAGAAGCAGCAGATAGATGATCGCCATGCTGTGGAAGTTCCACGCTCTTGCCGTCTTGCCCGGCGCGAAGACGAAGAGCGCCCAAAGCCCGACGAAACCAGCTAGCCCGAATTGGGTCAGCGAATAGGCAAGGCCTGAGTCCGCCGTGAACTTGTCCGTCACTTCGGCGCCGAGAATCACCCCGGCCCCAAGCTGCGTGATGAGATGCGCCGTCACGTTGAGGCGGCCGCTGATGTCGTTGGGGCCGCCATGCGTCCCGCTGACAAGTCCGTAGATGGTGAGAAGCGTCAGGATCAGGAAAGGCAGGACCAGCCAGATCGTGCGCGGGAGGATCTGGAAGAACGGCCTGAGCAGCGTCATCGCAATGCAGGAATAAAGGCCGAAACGGGCATCCGCGAGAACGATGAGCGCCAAAGCGCAGGCGAAGGTCACCCAGCGCCAGACCCGCATTTCCTTGCGGAACAGCGCCCAGGCATAGATGATCACCCCGTAATTCCCCGTCGATACCGGCTCCAGGAAGACCGACGACACGCGGTGTTGACCGAGGAAGGGCAATATCGTTCGCGGTTCAGGTCTCAGACCGCTGATAAAGAGGCCGCGCGTATGCCCGAACGTATCTGTCAGCGTCAGCGACCCTCTGGCGAGGTAGTAGCTCAGCACGTTGAAGTTATCGAGGAACTTCTCTACCGCGAAATATTCGAACACGCCGAAGGCAAGGACGAAGATCGCCGAGGATGCGACGAGGAAATCGGCCAGGCGCAGATTGGCGAGACGAAGCCCTGCGAAATAGAAGGCGAAGGGCACCAGAATATCGCGGATCGGCTTGGGATCAAATTGCTGGCGGAACGCAAAGAGCACCAGCATGTAGCCCAGGAACACGCTGAAACTGACATAGAGCCCAACCTTGCGGTCGAGCGCGACGATCAGCGCGCAGCCAATGCAGATCAACTCGCCCAGCATGACATAGCTGTCGCGCACGGCGAAGATGCGCGTATTGACGAAGCAGAGGAACGTGTTGTTGAGCATCCCGCCGAGGACGGCGATGATCGCCAGCAGATAAAGCGAGCGCGCGAGGCTCTCGCCCCGCTCGACCGGCGTGACGGGCGCGCGCCCGCCTATCGGCTGCGGCGGAACTGTCCCCGTCAGGCTCGCCATGCTCAGCCTCGGCTCTCGACCACGATCGCGCCCAGAAGCTTGCCGTCCCACTGAGACAGGCTCTGCATGAGGCTTTCGATTTCCTCGACCGGCGTATCGGCGGTGACAACCATGAAGGTGGCGTCCGCACGGTCAACGATGCCGGGCAGCATGGCGATTGCCGCGTCACCCGCCCCGTTGGCCAGATGCAGGATCGGACCGTTGTTTTCGCGGCGGACGAGGGAGGTTCCGGGCGCCGCACGATAACGAAGCGAGCCGTCCTTCGGATCGGAGGGGGCTGCCAGTGCCACACGCGGACCGCGGCGAACAAGGCGCGCGCGTGCTTCTGCGACGGCTTCCATGCCGTCCGAGAGAAGCACGACCGAGCCCATGCCGATCAGTGTGGTTGCCACGTCATGGATCACAGCGTCGAGGTTCCCGACGCCGGCGGCCGGATAGAACATCACTTCTGCCCGCGAGGCTCCACTTTCACCGAAACGGGCGCGGATCGTCTCCGCAGCGCGTTCGATCTCGGTCTGCGCGGCGGGCGCCGTCCGGATGACCGGGGAATTGACGCGCGCCCTGGTGACAGGACCGGGAGCCACGACCTCCGGCGGTGTCACGGGCGGCTGAGAGGTATTGGCAACCGTTTCGGGCTGAAGCCTGCGACGACCGGGGCCGCCGGGCGTGCCTGCCTGGCTCAACATTTCCCGCAGCACGGCGAGCGCCGAGCCGGCGGCGGCACCAAACAGCAGCCCGGCAATCAGGACCAGGATTTTTGGCGCGCCCGAAGGCTTGACCGGCGGAACCGCAGCAGAGATGACGCGGGCGGAGGTTGGATCGGGTGCCGCCTTGCCGCCGAGCGCCTCGGCTCTGGCAAGCGTGCTCTGATACATGTCCTTCAGGGCCTGCGCCTCGCTTTGCAGCTGCGTCAGACGCGTGCGGGAATCGCTGGTCTGCGCCAGCGCCTTCTGCATGTCGTTGTAGCGCGCCTGCAGCGCGTCCCGGTCGCCAACCGCGCGCTGATAGTTGTTCTTGAGCGACGCGCGAATGCGGTCCAGCTCCGACGTGATGGACGTGCGCATGCTGGCCGCCTGCGCGCGGGCCGCCTTCAGCTGCGGATGCTGTTCGCCGAGATTGGCCGAAAGCTGCGCTTCCGAATCGAGAAGCTGCGCGTAGCGCGTGCGCAGGCTGACAAGCGCGTTGGACTGCAGCGCCTCCGGGATCGCGCCGGCCTGGATATCGGCCATGGTAACCTTCTGGGCCTGGTCGTAAATCGTCTTCTGCTGCTCGACCCGGGTCTTTGCTGCGGCCAGCTGCTGGTTCAGCGCCTCAAGCTGCTGGTCGGCGACCAGCCCGCCGGCAGGCGTCGAATAAAGTCCATGCGCGGCCTTGTAGGCCTCGACTTCGGCTTGCGCCTTCTGCAGCTTGGCGGAAAGTGCCGCCGCCTGATCCTTCAGGGTATCGCCGATGCGCTGCGTGCTGCCCGCCCGGCTCTTGTCGACCTGGGCGAGATAGGCGTCTGCCGTCGCGTTGGCGATATCGGCTGCCATCTTGGCGTTCGGATGCTTGGCATTGATGGAAAAGACCAGCGACTGGTCGGCGCGAACCACCGACAGGTCGTCAGCAAGCGAATCCATCGCTTCGCGACGGCG
The DNA here is from genome assembly GCF_040545545.1 of Limnomicrobium aquaticum. Lineage (NCBI taxonomy): Bacteria > Pseudomonadati > Pseudomonadota > Alphaproteobacteria > Hyphomicrobiales > Rhizobiaceae > Limnomicrobium > Limnomicrobium aquaticum. The sequence goes on along the minus strand of NZ_JBEPMB010000001.1, from coordinate 181,384 downwards.
CTCGGCTTCACTCAGCGATTTGCCGCCGATGAGGCGCGCGAGAAGACCGCCCGAACGCGGCGCGGCCAGCCAGTCATCATTTTGAAGATTGAGCTTGTCGACGACGGGGCCGACAACTTCGGCAGACTGCATGACATAGAGCTGGCTGTCGGTCGTGGCCTGCGCGGATGCGCCGGCCGCTCCGCCACCAGCCGCCGCAGCGGGATCGCTCACGGGCGTCTGCAACGCGGCGGGATCGACGATCAGCTGGACAGAGGCCCGATAGGTCGGCGTTTGAAGGGTTGCGAATCCGAGGGCAAGAACGCCGCACAGCGCCGTTGACGCGGCCGGATAGGCCCAGCGGCGACGCAAGATGCCCGGCAGTTGAAAAATGTCGATATCCATACGCAATACGATCCCGATTAACCAACCAATCAGCAAAGGTCTCTGGGAGCGAAATTGCCAGAGTATGATTAACAATCGGTCAATCCGTGCGAGACGCGATTCACCATGTTTTCCGGTTGCAGGGCGCTGCAGCCAATCTTTAACGGCAGGCCTTTATGGTGGCGCCCATGTCGTCGATATGGACCCGGAAATGCCGCAAGAACCCTCTGTAAATATCAACCCTCCCCTCATCTCGATGGTCGCCTCCACACTCGGCCGCGATGTCGAAATGCGGCTGTTGCTCGACACGCTGAGCGCGCAGGACGACAACCGCTTCGAGCTGATCGTGGTCGACCAGAACGCCGACGATCGGCTGGTTCCGATCCTTGCGGTCTATGAGGACCGCTTCCCGATCCGTCACATCAGGTCAAAGGAGAAAGGCCTCGATCGAGGCCGCAATCTCGGCGCGCGGCATGCGACAGGCGAGTGGCTCCTCTTTCCAGACGACGACAGCTGGTATCCGGCGGATTTTCTCAAGACGCTGCGCCGGCTCATCGAGACGGAACCGGCAGACATCTATTCCGGCCGATCACTCAACAAGGACGGCAAGGAAATCATGGTCTCCTTCGTCGCCGAGGATGCTGAGATCTCGCGGGCCAACATCTGGCACGTGCTGATCGAATGGGTCATCGTCTTCCGTGCGGAGACCTACCGCAAGGCGGGCGGCTTCGACGAGGATCTGGGCGCAGGATCCGGCACACCGTGGAATTCCGGCGAGGGCCAGGATCTGGTGCTGCGGTGCCTGTCCCAAGGTGCGAAGGGCTATTTCCGCCGGGCACTCTATGGCTTCCACCCGGAAGAGCAGCCAAATGCCAATCCCGACGCACACATCGCCAAGATGTACGGATATAGCCGGGGCAAGGGCTTCGTCATGCGCCGCCACGGCTATTCATTCTTCGAGTTCCTGCCCGAGCTTCTGCGTCCCGCCGCCGGCTTCCTCGTCTACACGGTAACCGGGAAGCCGACGCTCGCGCGCCGGTCGCTGGCCATGCTGCGCGGCCGGCTCTACGGCTGGCGCAATTTTAAGTCGCGATAAACCATGGCTTGAATTCCGCAGCACCGGCGCGGCGGCCAATCGTATCTCTTAAGCTTTTGACCCTAGGGTCAATCCCGGAATGGCACAGCCGTGTCTGGCATTGGACTTGAGATGAAACCTGTAAACAGCGGCATCGTGAAGAATTCGGTTCTCAACGCGGCGGCCGGGTTGGCCCTGCTGCTGACCGGATTCGCGTCGTCTGTTCTGGTCGCGCGCCTCCTGGGACCGGAGGCGAACGGCATGATCGCCTTTTCGCTCTGGATGGTCGTCACCGGCTCGCTGATCGCGGAACTCGGCACCGGGATCTCCATGCTCCGCATCCTTCCGCAGCTGGTCGCCCGCGGTTATGACAGCAAGGCCCGCCGAGGTTTCGGCGCATTCCTTGCCTGGCCGGTGACGGCCGCAACCCTCTGGCTTGCTGTCGCGTCTACCCTCTGGCTCCACTACGAAGGCCCCGATCACGGCCTGGCCTCGACGCCGGTCATCGCGCTGCTGACAGGCGGGCTGTTCATCACCCAGTCGCTGGCCTCCTTTGCCAAGAGCTTCCTGATCGGCGAACAGCAGCTCGGTTTCTTCTTTCGCGTTTCCGCTGTCAGCGCGGTGCTGCAGGTTGCAGGCGTCGGCATCGGCGCCTGGTACTGGGGCGTCGAGGGCGCGCTGGCCGGCTATGCGCTCGGCCAGATCCCGCTTTTCCTGACAACGTTCAACGTGCTGCGCACCAAGCCTGACAGCTGCGGCATGCAGCCGAAACAGATTGCCAGCACATCCTTCCTGATCATCATCGAGTTTATCGTCGCCGCCGTGTTCCTGACACGACCCGAGATCGTCTTTCTCCAGGAGTTCCGCACCTCCGAAGCGGTCGGCTATTATGCGGTCGCAACCTCGCTTGCCAATCTGGCGCTGCAACTGCCCATGCAGCTCACCGGCAGCCTCGTTCCCTATTACGCGGCCCACGCAGAGGAAAACGGTAAGCTGTCCTCCGACCTTCTCGTCACCGTGATGCGCAACTTTGCCTATCTGACGCTGCCGATGAGTTTCGGTCTCGCCGCCGTCGCCGAACCGCTGGTCACCAGCATCTACGGCCCCGCCTTCCGGGAGGCCGGCATTATCGTGACCATTCTCGCCGCCGGCGTCCCCGCCGCCATGTTCGTGCAGCTCTGCACCCAATATGTCTTTGCCATGGACCGTCAGGATATCCGCCTGCGAACGACGATCGTCGGGTCGATCGCCATGGCTCTGGGACTTTTCGCAGCGGTTCCGTTTCTGGGTGGCGAAGGCGCTGCCGCGATGCGCAATGTGACCTATGTCGTGATGGGCCTCTTCATCATCCGCTTCATCCCGAAATCCGGCAACAATAGCGGTATCGTCCTGCGCATCCTGCGCATTGCCCTGGCGGCCCTCGTCACGGCCGCAGTGGCCTATGCGGCAACGCAGGCTTTGCCGGGCGTCGCGGGCGTGCTGGTCGGCATTGTCGCCGGCGCACTCGTCTACGTGCCTGCGCTGCGCCTCATGCGGGCCGTCGACCCCGCCGACAAGACCACGCTTGCCGGCCTTTCCGTGCGGGTGCCGCAGCGCCTGCGACCGCTCTATGTCCGCATCATCGATCTTGCAGCGCCCGGCCAGGGCCAGGTTGACACGCCATGAACGCCTATAGCAGCAGCACCATGATTGCTTCCACCGTTTCCGGAATGCCCGTCCGCTTCGACCGCCTCGCCGGAATTTTCACCCCTGCCCTTCTCCATGCCACGCCCTCGGACACCGCAGCACTTCTCGTCAGCCCATGGGGCTTCGAAGACATGTCGGTGCGCAAGTTCTATCGGGAGATTTGCGAGGCACTGGCGGGTCAGGGCATTTCAAGCCTGCGCTTCGACCTGCCCGGCACCGGCGATTCCGCCGAAGCACCGGCAGAGATCGGCCTGGAAGACTGGCTGAGCGCGATTGCCGCAGCCGCGCGGGAGACCCAAAGACTTTCCGGCGCCTCGAAGATCATCCTTCTCGGTCACGGGCTCGGCGCGACACTCGCACTGCTGGCCGGGGCCCGTATCGACAATCTCAGCGGCATTGCCCTTCTTGCCCCCGTGACCTCCGGCCGCATCTATGCTCGCGAAACCGGGCTCTGGTGGAAGATGATCGCCACCGATCTCGGCCTTGATGCCGGGCATGTCGAAACGGGCGGCCTGACGATTGCCGGCATGACCATGCCCGAGGGGATCGCGGCGCCCATCCGCAAGCTGCGCGATACAGACCTGACGCTTTCCCGCCCCCTGCCCGTGCTGGCGGTCTGCCGTGCGGGCCGCGACAGCGACAGCGCTCTCGCCGATGCGCTGGAAAGTGCCGGAGCCCCCGTCTCCCGTCTCCCCTATGACGGTTTCGACGGCCTCGTCGTCAATCCGCTGATCTCGCGCACGCCCCCGGCTCTCGTTGCAGAGATCGCACGCTGGGTTCGCAAAATGGCACCGGTCGAATTGGCAGCGACACCTGCCGGGTCTCCATTGCAAGCACCCCTGACCGGCGATGGCTATCGCGAGACCGGCCATCGCTTCGGCGACGGCGGCCGTCTGGTCGGCACGCTCTGCCAGCCCATCGGAGACGCGCGAGGTGCGCCCGTCCTGCTCGTCAGCACGAGTTACGACCGCGCCTCCGCCTGGGCCAATTCCGGCGTGCACATCGCCAGGGAACTGGCAAGGCGGGGCATTGCCAGCCTGCGCTTCGACGCAGCCGGCATTGCCGACAGTCCCGCCATTTCCGGCGATCCGGCGCAGATGCTCTATTCGCAAAGCCTCGACCGCGACGTCGGTGTCGCTCTTGAAGAGCTGAAGGCGCTCACGGGCAAGCAGGTGGTTCTGGCCGGCCGCTGCAGCGGCGGCTACCATGCATTCCAGGCCGGTCTTGCCCATCCGCAAGCTACCGCCGGCATCGTCGTCGTCAACTCCTACGCCTTTGTGTGGGACCCGGCCAAGACGGTCGAGGATGCCCTGAAGAACGTCGCCCGGCCGCTCGGCGACTATTCCAAGCGCGCCATGAACCCGGAGACCTTCCGCCGCATCCTGCGCGGCGAAGTCAACCTCAAGGCCGCTGGTTCAGCCATCGTCCGGGGGTTCGCCGCCAAGCTCTACAACAAGATCGAGCCCGCGCTGGGCAACCTCTCCGCGGGGAACCGTCTCAAGGCCGAGATCAATGCCGCCTTCCGGACGCTGGCCGAACGCAGGCTTCCCGTCGTGCTCGCCTATGGCCAGCACGATCCGGGTCTGGAGCAGAGCCGCATGGTTTTCGGCAGCGATCTTTCCGGCCTCGGTCGCTATGAAAACGCGCGCTTCGTCTCGCTCGGCGACAGCGATCACAACGTGACCGTCCCACAGGCGCAGCAAACGGTGCTTGAGCAAATCGCGAAGGTGGCGCTGGAAGCGGGCGCGAAGAACCGTTAGGCCGTGCACCATCGCAATCAGGTCCGCCATCACCGCTTTTCCCGGACGGCCTGCTTAAGTGGGTCTGATCCCGTTTCCGGTTCAAGAAGAACGGCTTGACCCACAAGCCGGACTCAATCTCTCAGAACCTTGAGACACAACGTCCACCGGCAAGTCTAACCTCACCGGATGGCTTGCCGTCACCGCTGAGCAAGATCCGCTGCGCTCTGCCCGGCGCAAGATGGAACCAGTTGTCCGAGACCTCGAATCCTGGAACATCGATCTGCACATTCTGCGCGAAACGATCGGTCGAGACATCGAGCGCAAAGCCCTGATCTGACTCGACAAGCTCGAGCGTGAACGTCACATCGCGCCGTGCCGCCGAACGGCCCAGCGGGAAATGATAGGCGCTGGCAATCTCGCCGCCGCTCACCCGGTCGATCAGGCGGGCGACCGTCACGTCATGCGAAGGCGGGCCGAAGCGGAAGGCATAGGCCGTATCGAAGAAGGCTCCAAAGAGTTCGGTCGCCGCAATCGTCGAGACTGAATGCGGTTCCAGCGTCAGATCGCGCCGGCCGGACACCACCGGCACCGCGCCGTCGCGCAGGCAGACCAGCTCGACCGTGACCTCAGCCGTTGCCCCGAAATCGTTGACGACATGGAGATCGACGCCATTCGTCCCTTCATCGGCCAGCATGACCTGCAGCCGACGGAAAGCGCGGCGCAGGGCGTGCCAGACGGGCTTGTGCCTGCCCGTGGCATCGATCAGCCCCCAGCCGGGACCAGGCAATAGGTCCTGAAAAGTCCAGGTGAGAGCGCCGCGGCAGGACGAACCCGCCCGCCGCCATTCGGCAAAGGTCGTCTCGATCACCTCTCCCGTCACGGCACGAGACAGATCGAGATAGAGGCCGGGGTGTTCCCGCCGCAGCCTTTCCGGCTCTATGTCGTAAAGGAGCTTCAGATAGAAATCCCGCACATCTTCGAAATCCCAGCTTGCTCCCCGGTCACGCGGGACCCGCGCCTTCCAGCGCGGATCATGGACCGGAGCCACAGGCAGATGCTTGTCGAGCGTCCTCTGCTCCGGCACATGTGCGAAGGCAAGGCTCTCAGTGGCGAAGCGGACATTGGCGCGCCGGGCATCTTCGAGCGGCCGCATATAGGCCCCGACGCCATAGTAATGCGTGACGCCCGAATTCGGCGAAAACGGCATCGCCCCGCCGCAGGGCGAATTGGGAACCCAGACGCAATCCGGGCGATGTTCGCGAACGAGTTCATGCAGGGTCGTCTCGGTCAGGTCCGATTTGTAGACGCTCTCCGGCAGGCCCAGCATGGCCGCCTGCTGATAGACTTCCGAGCCGCCACAAACGACCGTGAGCGATGGCGAGGCGGAAGTCCGGTCGAGCAGTTGCGCGACCTCCTGTTTCAGATCGGCAAGCCAAGTCTCGTCGCTGGCCGGATAATCGAAATTGGCCAGCATCAGCTCTTGCCAGACCATGAGGCCGAGTTCGTCGCAAAGCTTGAAGAACTCTGCGCTCTCATAGGCCATGGTCCCGCCGATGCGGATCATGTTCATGTTGGCGCTCGCCGCCTTTTCAAGCCACGGCCGGTATTCCTCGCGCCCGCCGGGCAGGCTGACGATATCTGCCGTGGTCCACACCGCCCCCCGGCAGAAGACCGGGACGCCGTTGACCTTCAACCCGAAGCCCTGTCCGTCCGCATCGCGATCCACTTCGATCTGGCGGAAGCCGGTGCGCCCGAGGACGATGTGCTGGTCCTGCCACTCAAGCGTCACGTCATGCAGGACCGGCTTGCCATGCGTTCGCGGCCACCACGCTTCGACGCCCGGCAACACCAGCACGGCGGATCCATTCACCACCTTGGCGGACGCTCCGGCGCAGGAGACTGTTGCCCCCTCGGCATGATCGATCCGCACGGCGAGATGCCCGCAGCCCTGTCCATCCAGCCGCGCCGAAATCCTTGCCTCGCCGGGCTGATCCTTCGCCTGTCGAATAACCGAGATTGGCCGCCATGGCCCGACCGCGTGCACCTCGGGGCACCAACCCGGCATGCGCCCGAGTGTGGTCGTGCGGAACAGCCGCACCCCGGGCGGCGTGATCATCTGCGGCCGCCAGCGCGCGCGCGGGCCCTTCTTGTTGAGCAGCGGCCCCAGCGCCCGAAAGCAGATCGCCAGCCGGTCGTCGCCCTGAAGATGCACGGCAACGTCATGGCTCAAATACATGCTTTGACTGACAAGTACCCGGTCGCCGTTGAGCCAGACCTCGGCCACGGTGGCCAGCCCCTCAAAGCGGAGAACAGCATCGCCCGGCTCCTCGTCAAGGCGCAGAACATACCACGCGTCGCGATCATCGAGCGGCATCGGATGGGCTCGGTCAAACCGCCCCACCGCCTCCAGCGCCTGCGCCACCGTGCCGGGCACGAAGGCGGGGATGAAGTCCTCGACTGCCGTTATGTCACTCGGAGAGGCAAACGCGCCCGGCGCAGTCAACTCCATCACCCAGCCTTCTGACAGACGGCAGATCGTCGGTTGGGCGGATGGGGCGGCGTGGTTTGTCATCGTCTTTCTCAGTTTATAATCACCCAGCGACGGCGAATGGAAACGGACTCGCGACCACCCTTCTTATCGTCATCCCGGACTTGATCCGGGATCCAGCGCGCGAAGTCCTTCGCGCAGAAGACTCTTTTCTTAGAGTCCTTTCAGCCCGCAGACGCGGGCTGGCTGTATGCCGGATCAAGTCCGGCATGACGGACAGTTTGTGGCGCCCCACTCCATCCATCTCCCCCACAACGGGGAGATTGGTGGGCGCCTCACCCCAGCGCCCTGCCCGCACTCTCCATCAATTTCTCCCAGGCCTCAGCCGCAGGCTCCAGCGCGCCCGTCAGCGGCTCGAACTTCTTCCGTGTCACCGCGCGCGCCAGCTGGAACTGGGCCGATTTCATCACTTCGGAAATCCGCATTGCATGCGCCGCCGGCTCCGCAAACTCCGGCCCAAGCCATTCGAAATAGCTGCCGCAAAGCTCGAAATTCGCGCCCGCCTGTCTGAGCGTATTGAACGCATATTTGTGGAAGAAGCCGAAGGGGCGTTCGGCGACCTTCGCGGCGGCCTCGGGGAAGATCGCGGAAAAGGCGGCGATCGGGTTTTCGGCCGGCCGGCGGTCGTAGTGATACTGGCCGAGCGACAGCGCCTCCTCGCGCAATTCCCGCTCTTCCGGATAGAAATCCGGCAGCTTGACGAATTCGGTATAGGGCAGGAAAGGCAGCGCGCCCTCGCCCGCATTCATCTGGAACAGCCCGTCGAAATCCTCGCCCGCCAGATGGAAGAAGCCGGCATTGTGGAAATAGTCAAGTTCCTTGTGCTCGAGATCCATCCGGTTGATCGCAACCGTCGTCTTGCCGTGCTCGAGCTTATAAGCCACGCCCTGTGTGTCGGGCATGTAGAAGCTGTCCATCTCGACAAGGCAGATTCGTCCGCGCGCCGCCTGCTCGGCGACATGCATCTCGACACGGTCGTAGATGGCGAGTTCGGTAACGACAATTCCGTAAAGCGTTTCAAGGTCTTCCAGCGGAACCTTGAAAAAGGTCATCTGGTCGCCTTCGAAATCCTGGGTGAGCGTGAAGGCCAGCATGGATTGCGGCGCAAGCCCCTGGGCGGCGAGCAGTTCGATCCAGAGATCGGTATAGCAATTGGTTTCAGGCCACATGCGCTCCGGGGAATGGAGCGCATGCGGCTGATAACCGTTGGGCGTGACGTTCAGAATGCCCGTCATCGGATCACCCGAAGAGGGCGTCGCGGACCTCACTCGGCCACAGCTTGGGATCGAGACCGTGGTGGTGGAAGAGTGCGAGCGCGATGCGCTCCAGACCGAAGCCGACGCAGGCCGTATGTGCGGTTTCGCCGTCCACGGTCTTCAGGTCCCAGGTCTTGCCGAAATGATCCTGATGATAGTTGAAGCTCATGCAGGCCGTCGGCTTGGAAACAGAGGTGATCGGGATGAGCAGTTCGAACTTCAGGTTCTGGTCGCGCTGGTTGTTCTTCATCAGGCGGCCGGCGCGGCCGAAGAACGGGTCGTTGGCGACATCGATATCGACCGGCAGCGCCACCTGCGCCATCAGTTCCTTGCCCTTTTCCATCCATTCCTGGCGGAAGGCCATGACGTCGGCCGGCTTGCCCATGCGGACGAACTCGCGCATGCGGAAGAGCTGCATTCGGGCCGGGTCCATCGACGGCTCATGGCGGAAGCAATAGGACTGGATGTTGAAGAGACCGCCGCTTGGCCCCAGATTGCCGCGCTTGGCGACGATCGGATAGAGCGGATAGCAGGCAGCAGGCGTCAGCACGATGTCAGAGGCCTTCTGGCCGCCGGTCCAGTCTTCGCCCGCTGCCATGCACTGGATGAGATCGGCATGCGCCAGATCGTCGCCGCAGAAACAGTGAACCGTGCCCGCCAGCTGCGGAAAGTTCTTCATGTAGCCCGAGCCTTCGAAATAGCTGCGGTTCATGCCGGGGGGGAAGCGGATGACTTCGGCACCCGTTTCGCCGGAAAACTTGTCGATCAGGCGCTCAAAGCCGGTGATGACATCTTCGAACGTGCCGGAGCGGGCGTAAAGGCCTTCAACGCCGGTGTCGATGAGAAGACCGCTGTCAAAAAGACGGTCGAGGAAAGTCACTTGCATATCCATCACATTATCCCATCAGGCTCGTGTCGAGTTTATGGACAGTCAGCATCGTCGCGGTGTTCGACAGGATGCGTTCGTTGGAAATCATCAGCTGGGCCGAATGCGCGTCGCGCAGGTGGCGGCCGACGCTGTAGGGCGTGCCGTTCTTGTAGCCGGCAATGCCACAGATGATCATGGCCTGGTTGATGACCGAAAGGATCATCTGCGAGGTCGCGATCTTGACGTTGTTCATCGCCACCGCAAAACCCATCGACGAAAGCTGCGCCGGGTCTTCCTTGGCGGCTTCGAAGCGCTCGATGCCGGCAATGACGTTGGACTTGATCAGATGCAGTTCGGCAGTGGCCTCCGCCAGACGCAGCGCGCCGGGAGGCGTGGTGCCGGGGTTGGCGCGGGCGGCAGCACGAACGAAAGCCTGCGCGCGGGTCACGGCATTGAGCGCAATGCCATACCAGGTGGCCGACCAGAGAAGGTGGCAGGTGGCCAGCATCGACTCGGCGGCGATTTCCGCGAACGGCTTCGGCAGGATCTGCACGCTCGGCGCTTCCGCCTTGAAGAGGAAGCCATCCGAGCAGGTGCCGCGCATGCCCATCGTATCCCAGACATGGGTCTGTTCGAGCGTGTACTGGTCCTTCAGGAACACGGTCATGACCTGGTCGGTCGAGGCAGCCTCCTTGTGCGAACGGGATGTGATGAGGATCGCGTCAGCCTGCTTGCCATATGAAATGACGGTCGCTTCCTTGGTCAGGCGGCAGATGTCGCCATCGACCTCGATGGCGCAGATCGAATTGCGCAGGTTGCCGCCGATGCCGGCCTCCGTTGTGGCCGAGCCGAGCAGCAGCTGTTCGCGCACGATGCGATGCATGAAGGCTTCATGCCATTCATCGCCCATGCCGTGCGAGACGCAGCTAGACAGCTTGATGTGATGCATGGCGAAGATCATCGCCGACGAGGCGCATTCCTGCGCGATGATCGAGCAGACTTCGGCGATCTCCGCAATGGTGGCGCCCTCGCCGCCCAGAAGGATCGGAACCTGGATGCCGAACAGGCGCGCCGACTTCATGGCGGCAACGGCTTCGTGCGGGAAGCGGCCTTCCTTGTCGACGGCGTCTGCGTGTTTTGCGGCAATGGCGGCGACTTCGCGGGCGCGCTCGACGAGCCCGGCGCCGCGAATTTCAGACATCATGTTCATCACGCAGCCTCCCTGCCCTCGACAATCGCGGCAACGGTTTCGGCAATCGCGTCAATCGAAGCGAACGACTTGCGGTTCAGCAGGTGATCCGGAAATTCGATGTCGAAGGCATCTTCGATGCCGAGCATCAGCTGCACGGACGCAAAGGAAGAAAGGCCGGCCGCGTAGAGATCCGCGCCATCCGCGAGCGTGTCGACCGCCACAGGCAGGCCGCCGAGCTTGCCCAAAAGTTCCCTGATCTTGTCCTTCATCTTCTTCTCCTTCGCAGAACAGATAGCGAGAGCATCTTTTTTCGATGGGGCAAGAAAACCATAGGCGGGATAAGATCGACCTAAAGAATATGGACAAAAAATCCTTAACCTGCGGGTGTGTCCCAAAACAGGACCGCTTGACAACATACTCGGTAGTATGTCTAATTTTCACCAAGGCCGTTACATGTGAACGCGGCGCAGAACCGGAGAGAACGGAACCGCATGAGCGCCAATGCGTCCCCACAAGGCACTGTCGAGGCGAGCGCCGGCGACGTTCCAGCTTTGGGCGCCATTCCGGCGGGCCTGGTCGAAGAAGGTCAGATCGATATTCTCAACATGGCGGCGCAATGTTTCATGGCGCGCGGCTATGCCTCGACCAGCATAGACGACGTCGCGCGCAAGCTTGGCTCTACGAAGGGCCGCATCTATCACTTCTTCGCCTCCAAGGCCGATCTGTTCTTCGCAGTGGCCGAAGTCGGGATGCAGTTCAACTACGCCGTCGTCGATCCCTGCCTGAAAATGGAAGCGTCCGCGGTGAAGCGGCTGAGCCACATGGCCTTTGCCCATTGCCTGTCGATGATCGAAACGCAAGCCTACCAGCATTCCGTCTGGCAGGGCGTCGAGATCCATGTGCGCGGTTCGACCACGCCCGAGCAGCGCGAGCGGCTGAATGCGCTGATCGACTCGCGCCACCGCTATTCCGAACTGTTCCGCACCGTGATGGAAGAGGCCGCCGCCGATGGCGCGATCGGTTACGACGATCTCGGCATTGCGCGCCAGCTCATGTTCATGACGCTGAACTCGCCGATCTTCTGGTACAAGCCACGCCCCGGCGAAACGGCGCACGACCGCAGAAATATCGCCCGCCAATGCACGAATTTCGCGCTGGCGGGTCTTGGAATTGAGGCAGGGCGCTAAGACCCGCACGCGCCTGCCGGCAACCATGACGACCGAATGAACGTCCAGGGAGGGGCGCGGTCGTCGCCATCGAATTCGATTGAGGAGAATCGTCATGGACTTGAGTTTTTCGCCCGAAGACCTCGCCTTTCAGGCCGAAGTCCGCGACTTCCTCAAGGCAGAGCTGTCACCGCAGCTCGCCGACAAGGTGCGCCACAACAAGACGCTGACCAAGGAAGACATGGTCGGCTGGCACGCGACGCTCAATAGGCGTGGCTGGCTGGCTCAGGACTGGCCGAAACAGTATGGCGGGGCCGACTGGACGCCGGTCCAGCAGCAGATATTCGATGACGAGGCGTCTGCCGCCTGTGCGCCGCGCATCATCCCCTTCGGCCTCAAGATGCTTGCCCCCGTGCTGATGAAATTCGGCTCGGACGCGCAGAAGGCGCATTACCTGCCGCGCATTCTCGACGGCACCGACTGGTGGTGCCAGGGATACTCCGAACCCGGCGCCGGCTCCGACCTTGCCTCGCTCAAGACCCGCGCCGTGCGCGACGGCGACCATTATGTCCTCAACGGCCAGAAGACCTGGACGACGCTCGCGCAATATGCCGACATGATCTTCTGCCTTGTCCGCACCGGAACGGAAGGCAAGCCGCAGGAAGGCATTTCCTTCATTCTGGTCGATATGAAGAGCCCCGGCATCACGGTGCGCCCGATCATCCTTCTGGAAGGCACGCATGAGGTCAACGAAGTCTTCTTCGACAATGTCCGCGTGCCGGCCGAAAACCTGATCGGCGAGGAGAACAAGGGCTGGACCTATGCCAAGTATCTCCTCACCCACGAGCGGACCAACATTGCAGGCATCGGCCCCTCCAAGGCCGCACTTGCCGAGGTGAAACGCATAGCGAAGGCCGAGACGGTGCGTGGCGTGCCGCTCTCCGACGACCCCTATTTCGCCGCCCGCGTCGCGCAGGTGGAAATGGAACTCGACGCGCTCTCCACCACGAACCTGCGCGTCCTCTCCTCTCCGGATGCCGCCGCCTCCGCCGGTTCGATCTCCTCCATGCTGAAGATCAAGGGCACGGAAATCCGCCAGGCGATCAACGACCTCGCCCGCCGCGCCATCGGGCCTTATGCCATGCCCTTTGTCTCCGAAGCGCTGGAGGAAGGCTATAACGGCGAGCCCATCGGCCCCGATTATGCCCTCGGCGTCGCGCCGGATTACTTCAACAACCGCAAGATCAGCATCTTCGGCGGCTCGAACGAAATCCAGCGCGGCATCATCTCGAAAACGGTCATGGGACTGTAAGGGGAGCAAGGCAAATGAACTTCACCCACACGGAAGAACGCCAGCTCTTCAAGGACAGCGTCGCGCGCCTCATCGCCGACACCCACACGCTGGACGCCCGCAACAAGGCAGCCCGGACCGATCTCGGCTTCAGCGCGGAGAAATGGGCGCAATTTGCTGAACTCGGCGCCATTGGCGCACTCTTCTCCGAAGACGACGGCGGCTTTGGCGGCGCGGCCTTCGACGTCACGGTTCTCTTCGAGGAACTCGGGCGCGGCCTCGTCAACGAACCCTTCCTCGCCACCGCCATCCTCGGCGGCGGGCTGATTGCCGAACTCGGCAATGCGGACCAGAAGGCCGTCATCGAAGAGGTTATTGCCGGCACGAAGCAGCTCGCATTCGCCCATGGCGAACCCAAAAGCCGCTACGACGCCAGCCATGTCGAAACCACCGCCAAGAAATCGGGCGACGGCTATGTGCTCAACGGCGCAAAGGCCGTGGTGCTGAATGGTGGTGCAGCCGATCTGCTCGTCGTCTCTGCCCGCTCCTCGGGTGCTGCCTGGGACGAAGACGGCCTCTCGCTCTTCCTCGTGCCCGGCGATGCCGCCGGCCTCTCCCGGACGTCCTACCCTTCCATCGACGGCCTCCACGCCGCCGAAATCCGTCTCGACAATGTGACGGTGGGCGCGGATGCCCTTCTGGGCGGCGAAGCCAAGGCTTGGCCGGCCATCGAGAAGGTTATCGCCCGCGCCAATCTCGCACTTGCCTCCGAGGCCATCGGCGCTATGGAAGTCGCCCGCGACATGACCATCGAATACTTGAAGACCCGCAAGCAGTTCGGCGTCGTCATCGGCAAGTTCCAGGCGCTGCAACACCGCATGGCAACCGTGCTCCTGGAAATCGAACAGGCCCGCTCGTCCGTCATCAACGCCGCCGGCCGCTTCGATGGCTCCCGCGTCGAACGCGAAATGGCCGTCTCCGCCGCCAAGACGCTTGCCGGAAAAATCGGCCGGCTGGTGGCCGAAGAAGCCATCCAGATGCATGGCGGCATCGCCATGACCTGGGAATATGCCGTCGGTCATTTCGCCAAACGGCTGGTGATGATAGACCACATGTTCGGCGACGTGGACTACCACATCGCCCGGTATGTGGCTCTGTCGAAGGAAGCAGCTTAGTGCAGGCGTTGGTACTGGAAGAAAAGGGCCGATTGAGCCTCCGGGATTATCCCGTCAGCCTCGAGTTGGGCCCGCATGACGTTCGCATCGCGATCCACACGGTCGGCATCTGCGGCTCGGACGTGCATTACTACACCCACGGCAAGATCGGCCCCTTCGTTGTGAAGGAGCCGATGATCCTGGGCCACGAGGCGGCAGGCACCGTGACCGCCGTCGGCACGGAAGTCACGCATCTCAAGATTGGCGACCGGGTCTGCATGGAGCCGGGCATTCCGGATCTGAATTCCAAGGCCATGCGGCTCGGCATGTACAATGTCGATCCCGCCGTCCGCTTCTGGGCAACGCCGCCGGTCAACGGTTGCCTGACGCCCGAAGTCGTCCATCCCGCCGCCTTCACCTTCAAGCTGCCGGACAATGTCAGCTTTGCCGAAGGCGCGATGGTCGAGCCTCTTGCCGTGGGCATTCAGGCCGCACTCAAGGCCGGCATCAAGCCGGGCGACACCGCCGTCGTCATGGGCGCCGGTCCCATCGGCATGATCACCGCGCTCTCCGCACTCGCCGGCGGCTGCTCGCGCGTCATCGTCTCCGATGTCGCCCAGCCGAAGCTCGACATCATCGGGAAATATCCGGGCGTCGAGACGGTCAATGTCCGCAACACGAAGCTTCTCGACTACGTCCGCGCGACTACGGAAGGCTGGGGCGCGGATATCGTCTTCGAAGCCTCGGGCGCGGCCCCCGCCGTCCTCGATGTCGCCAATGTCGTGGCGCCGGGCGGCACCTGCATCATGGTCGGCATGCCGGTCGATCCGGTCCCGGTCGACATCGTCGGGTTGCAGGCAAAGGAAGCAACGCTGAGGACAATCTTCCGCTACGCCAATGTCTATGACCGGGCGATTGCGCTGATCGCGTCGGGCAAGATCGATTTGAAGCCGCTGATCACGGAGACCTTCGCGTTCAGGGATTCGGTCGCCGCATTCGATCGCGCCGTGGAGGCGAGGCCGACGGACGTGAAATTGCAGATCGTGTTGTGAAACACGGATAGGAGGGAGCCAGAAGCCCCCTCACCCCGCCTCCGCTTCGCTCGGCGACCCTCTCCCCAAGGGGAGAGGCGGACCCGCGACGCTGCGGCAGTCTCCCCCTTCTCCCCAGCGGGGAGAAGATGTCCGAAGGACAGATGAGGGGCGGCCCGCAGGGCCGAACCTCACGCCCGTCCGAGCGTGACTTCGACACTCGCACCCTTCTGCCGATCCGACTCTTCCGCCGCATCCAGCAGGAACTGCAAGGCCGCACCCCGCTCGAAATCCGGGATCATCGGCCCGTTGCCGTTGATGGCATCGATGAAGACCTCATAGACCCTCTTCACCGCCGGCGTCTCGATTTCCCGCCATGTCTGCGTCGCCATGTCCTGCGAGCCGAGGCAGGCGAGGAGCTTGCTCTCATTCTGGATGTAGCGCACTTCCAGCCCGCCCCCATCGCCGTAGATGGAAAGCTTCAGGTCGTTGTGATGGCCCGAGGCAAAGCGTGTGGCGGTGATCGTGCCCATCGCGCCGTTGGCCAGCTCCAGATGGCAGACGAAACTGTCGTTCACGTCCAGATCGTACTCGCCGATCCGGTTGCCTTCCGCCTTCTCGAAAGTCTTGAGACGGCCGGAAATCGAAGTCGGGAAGCTGCCCGCGATGTAGGTCGCATAGTCGAGAATATGAATGCCGACATCGCCAAGCACGCCCTTCGAGCCATGCTTCGAGGAGAGCCGCCACAGCCATTGCGGCTCGGTGCGCCAGTCGCCCCAGGCCGCCTGCGTCAGCCAGCTTTGCAGATACTGCGCCTCGAAATGGCGGACGGGACCGATCATGCCCTTCGCCACCATCTCGGCGGCGCGCTGAAGGGCTGCCCCGTTGCGGTAGGAGAGGTTGACCATGTTGACGACGCCCGCAGCCTTCGCCGCATCCGCCATGTCTTTCGCCTTGGCATAATCGGTCGAGAGCGGCTTTTCGCACAAGACATGCTTGCCGGCCTTGAGCAGCGCCAGCGTGGTCGCGTAATGCGCCGAATCCGGCGTCACGTTGGTGGCGGCATCGAATTCGCCCCAGGCGATGGCTTCATCGAGCGTGGCGAAACGGTGCTCGATCTGGTGCTTGTCGCAGAAGGCCTCAAGCTGCACCGGCCGCGTATCGACGCCGCCAACGATTTCCACACCGTCAATTGCCTTGAAGGCCTCGGCGTGATTGTTGGCCATGCCCCCGGTGCCGAGAATGAGAAGTCTGATCGTCATGTCCGGCACTCCTTACCGCAGGCCCTGCTGGCCGGCCATGTGCAGCTTCGGGCCGCGCTCCTCGATCTTTTCCGGCGCCCTGTCGACCGGCACGTTCGGCGCATCGGTCGGCTTGGCGACACGCGCCATCGGGTTATAGGCCCACTTCACCGCATTGCGGATGACGGTCTGGACGTTCGCATCGTGATAGGTCGGATAGGTCTCGTGGCCGGGGCGGAAGTAGAAGACATTGCCCGCACCGCGCTTGTAGGTGAGGCCTGAGCGGAACACCTCCCCGCCCTGGAACCAGCTGACGAACACCGTCTCCAGCGGCTCCGGCACGCCGAAGGGCTCGCCATACATTTCCTCGTTCTCAAGCTCGAAATGATCCGGCAGACCCGCCGTGATCGGATGGTTGCGCGAGGTCACCCACAGCCGCTCGCGCTCGCCCGCCTCCCGCCAGGTGAGATTGCACGGCGCACCCATCAGCCGCTTGAACGGCTTCGAAAAATGTGCCGAATGCAGGAAGATCATGCCCATGCCAGACCAGACAGCCTCGCAGACACGCTCGACAATGGCATCGTCCACCTGCCCATGCGCCGCATGGCCCCACCAGACGAGCACATCGGTCTCCGCCAGCCGCTCCGCCGTCATGCCATGCTCGGCATCCTGCAGAACAACGGAAGAGGCTTGAATTCCCTCGTTCTTGTTCAACGCAGACGCGATGCAATTATGCATGCCGTCCGGATAGATGCCCCGGACAACTTCGCTCTTCTGCTCGTGGACGTTCTCGCCCCATACGGTGACGCGGATGGTCATGACTTCCTCCCTGAATTTGATTTGCTGGACTGTGCCAAGAGAAACGACGCGGCACAAGGAAAAATCCAAAGCGCTTTGGAACTGACGAGATCACAGTTTGTTTCAGGCAAAATTATGAGTGCCGGAAGGATTTTATCGCCGCCGCTCGGCCCGGATCAGGATTGCCCCGCCCAGCAGTGACAGCGCCGCCATGGCAAACCAGGTGAGCGCGTAGGAGAGATGAGAATTCGGGAAGCGGATGATGGTCAACCCGCCGACCGGTAGGCCGCCGGGGTTGGGCGTATCGTCTGCGTCGATGAAGAAGGGAGCGACATGGGTCAGACCCGCCGTCTTACCCATCGCCTCGACATCCCGCGAATACCAGCGCCCGCTTGACGGATCGTTGGAGCGCAGCAGCGTACCGCCGGGTTCGGTGATCCGCAACAGGCCCGTCACCTGAACCGGCCCCGTGGGATCGCCCTCGGCTCGGCTCGCAGCATCCTTGCGGTCGGTCGGCACCCAGCCGCGATTGATATAGAGGATTGCACCGCTCTCAAGCTGCAGGGGGGTCAGGACCCAATAGCCGGGACCGCGTTCGGTCGCGGCATAGACCAGTGCGCTTTTGTCATGAAGGAAGCGGCCAGACGCCGTCGCATGGCGGTATTCGTCATTGGCTGCATTCACGGCCGGCCATGCCGCCTCATCGGCAACCGGGCTCGCATCCGCATGGATGCGCGCATCGACGCGCGCAATGAGGTCAAGCTTCCAGGAACGACGTTCGACCTGCCAGACCCCAAGGCCGATGAAAGTCGCGAAAAAGAAAAGCGTGAGAAATCCGATGCCGATCAGGCGCGATATGCGAGGGGCTTTCGGAGCCGTGCTTTCGGAGATGGGCATATCGTTCATGACTTCGAACCTCCCCTCCCCGCAATGAAAATGGCAAAGGGCGGCCCGCCGATCGAGCGGGCCGCCTTCTTCAAATCAGGGAAGCTGCTTGGCGGCTTCCGGCGTCATCGTCAACGGCATCATGTAGGTGTTCAGGTTATGCATCACCCAGAGCGAGCCGGACAGCGTGATCAGCACGAGGACGACCGTGAAGAGCAGCGCCATCATGTTCCAGCCGCCTTCGGACTTGGTGTCCATGTGCAGGAAGAAGATCATGTGGACGATGATCTGCACGAGGCCGAGACCCATGACGAGAACGGCGGTGACGGTCTTGTCGTCAAGGACATTGCCCATGACCAGCCAGAACGGTATCGCCGTCAGGATGACCGAGAGCACGAAGCCGGTCATGTAGGAGCCGAAGGTGCCGTGGCTCGCGTGGTCGCCATGGTGGTGGTCGTGATGACCGTGATCGCCGTGTGCGTGGCTGTCAGCGTGAGAAGCCATATCAGAGCACTCCCATGAGATAGACGAAGGAGAAGACGCCGATCCAGATGACGTCGAGGAAGTGCCAGAACATGCTGAGCGTCATCATGCGGCGCTTGTTGGCGGCGTTGATGCCGTACCTGTTCATCTGCACCATGAGAACCGCCATCCAAACGAGACCGCAGGTGACGTGCAGACCGTGCGTGCCGACCAGAGTGAAGAAGGCCGACAGGAAGGCGCTGCGCCAGGGGCCGGCGCCTTCGCCGATCAGGTGGTGAAACTCATAAAGTTCGATACCGAGGAAGCAGGCGCCAAAGAAGAAGGTGACCATCATCCAGCTGATCATCAGCCCCTTGTTGCCCTTTTCCATCTCCAGCATGGCAAAGCCATAGGTGATGGAGGAGAAGAGCAGCATGGCGGTGTTGATCGCCACGAGCTTCAGGTCGAACAGTTCCTTGGCGTCCGGGCCACCCGCAAACGAGTGGCCGAGGACGGCGTAGGTGGCAAACAGGATCGCGAAGATGAGGCAGTCGCTCATCAGGTAGATCCAGAAGCCGAGCATGGTGCTCTGCTCGGGATGGTGCTCTTCCCTCATGTAGAAGGTGAGCTCACCGGCGGGTTGCGCATGATGCGAGGTGTTGGCGCTCATCGGTTCACTCCGCAGGAAGCATTTGGGAACGGCGGGCTTCCACAGCAGACACCTCTTCGGCCGGGATGTAGAAGTCGCGGTTGTAGTTGAAGGTGTGGGCAATGGTCACCACGGCGATCGCGACAAAAGACGCGATGGCCAGCCACCAGATATGCCAGACCATGGCAAAGCCGAAGACGATGCTCAGGCCGCCGATGATTGCACCCGTGCCGGTGTTGCGCGGCATGTGGATCGGGATGAAGCCCGAGAGCGGACGGCGGTAGCCATTGTTCTTCATAAACCACCACTGGTCGATCTCGTGAACGACCGGCGTGAACGCGAAGTTGTAGGCCGGCGGCGGCGACGAGGTCGACCATTCCAGTGTACGGCCGTTCCACGGATCGCCCGTTTCGTCACGCAGCTCGTCACGCTTCCAGATCGAATAGGCGATCTGGATGATGAACGAACCGATGCCGAGCAGGATCAGGAAGGCGCCGAAGGCGGCAATGACGAACCAGATCTGCAGGCTCGGATCCTCGAACTGGCTCATGCGGCGGGTCACGCCCATCAGGCCGAGCACGTAGAGCGGCATGAAGGCGAAGTAGAAGCCGATGAACCAGAACCAGAAGGACATCTTGCCCCAGAAGGCATTGAGCTTGAAGCCGAAGGCCTTCGGGAACCAGAAGTTGATGCCGGCAAAGACACCGAAGACCACGCCGCCGATGATCACGTTATGGAAGTGCGCGATCAGGAACAGCGAGTTATGGAGCACGAAGTCGGCCGGCGGAACGGCAAGCAGGACGCCCGTCATACCGCCGATGACGAAGGTCACCATGAAGCCGACGGTCCACAGCATCGGGACCTCATACTTGATGCGGCCATGATACATCGTGAACAGCCAGTTGAACATCTTCGCCCCTGTGGGGATCGAGATGATCATCGTGGTGATACCGAAGAAGGAGTTCACGCTCGCGCCCGAACCCATCGTGAAGAAGTGGTGCAGCCACACGATGTAGGAGAGGATGGTGATGACGCAGGTGGCGTAGACCATCGACGTGTAGCCGAAGAGGCGCTTGGCCGAGAAGGTCGAAACGACTTCCGAGAAGATGCCGAAGACCGGCAGGACCAGGATGTAAACTTCCGGGTGGCCCCAGATCCAGATCAGGTTCACGTAGAGCATGGCGCTGCCGCCATCCGTGTTCGTGAAGAAATGCGTGCCGACATAGCGGTCGAGCGTGAGCAGCGCGAGCACGGCCGTCAGAACCGGGAAGGAAGCGACGATCAGGATGTTGGTGCAGAAGGCGGTCCAGGTGAAGACCGGCATCTTCATCATCGACATGCCAGGGGCGCGCATCTTGAGGATGGTCGCGATCAGGTTCACACCCGAAAGCAATGTCCCGATACCGGCGATCTGCAGGCCCCAGATGTAATAATCCACCCCGACGTCAGGACTGTAGGCGATGTCGGAGAGCGGCGGATAGGCAAGCCAGCCGGTCTTGGCAAACTCGCCGACGAAGAGCGAGATCATGATGATGATACCGCCGGCAACCGTCATCCAGAAGGAGAAGTTGTTGAGGAAGGGGAAGGACACGTCGCGGGCGCCGATCTGCAGCGGTACCACGAAGTTCATGAGGCCCGTGACGAACGGCATCGCCACGAAGAAGATCATGATCACGCCGTGTGCCGTGAAGATCTGGTCGTAGTGATGCGGCGGGAAATATCCCTCATGCCCGTTGAAAGCAATCGCCTGCTGGAAGCGCATCATGAGCGCGTCGGCAAAGCCGCGCAGCAGCATTATGATGGCAAAGACGATATACATGATACCGATCTTCTTGTGGTCGATCGAGGTGAACCACTCGTTCCAGAGATAGCCCCAGAGACGGAAATAGGTGAGCGCGCCCAATACGGCCAGCCCGCCGATCGCAACCCCGATAAAGGTCACGACCAGAATGGGCTCGTGATAGGGAATGGCTTCGAGAGTGAGCTTCCCGAACAGCAATGATGTCCAATCCGCAGTCATCGGATTACCTCAACTTTGTTCTTGCAAATGAAACGGTTTTCAACCGGCCGCTGAAAGCGTGAGAACGCGGAGTGAAGCGGCCGGGATCATATCGTAGTGTACGGATCAGGTGGCCGGGCGGATGGCCTTTTCCTCGCGGGCGGCTGTCGTCGGCTCGGGGATGCGGCAGATCAGACCCTTGTCCATGGCCATCATCTCGCTCATGCACATCTTGCCGGGCTCGACGCACATGTCGACGATGGCGCTGTAGAGTGACGTGTCGGTCGTGGCATAGTGACGGACCGGCTCCTTGATGCTCGGCTTTTCAAGCTGCATGTAGGTCGCCTTGTCGAGCGGCTGACCGCTCCCCTTCACCTCGGCAACCCATTTGTCGAAGCCGGCCTGATCGAGGCCATGGAACTTGAAGCGCATGTGGGAGAAGCCAGCGCCGGAATAGTTGGCCGAGAAGCCTTCATATTCGCCGGGCTTGTTGATGACGGCGTGAAGCTTCGTCTCCATGCCGGCCATGGCGTAGATCTGCCCGGCAAGAGCCGGAATGTAGAAGGAGTTCATCACCGAAGCAGAGGTGATCTTGAAGCGAATCGGCGTATTGACCGGTGCGGCAAGCTCGTTGACCGAGGCAATGCCGAGTTCGGGATAGATGAAGAGCCACTTCCAGTCGAGCGCGACCACTTCGACCGTCAACGGCTTGTGATCGGCGGAAAGCGGCTGTTCTGCGGAGATGCGGTCCAGCGGACGATAGGGGTCAAGCGTATGGGTGCTGATCCAGGTGATCGAGCCCAGCGCGATGATGATGGCAAGCGGCGCCGACCAGATCACGACCTCGAGGCGGGTTGAATGATGCCATTCCGGATCATATTTGGCAGTCTTGTTCGACTGACGGTAACGCCAGGCAAAGAACAGCGTCAGGAAGATGACGGGAACCACGATGAGCAGCATCAGGATGGTCGAGACCACGATCAGGTCGCGTTGCTGCGTCGCAATATCGCCCGAAGGCGACATGACTACCATGTTGCAGGAAGCAAGAGGCAAGGCGAGTGCCGCAATGAGCCCCGCCTTTGATAACATCTTTGTTTCAGGTCGCATTTTCCGATTCCAGCTTCGTCCTCTCCCTCCCGAAACGGGCAGGTAAATGATCTGGATCAAGAAGGCCATAGGCCGATTTGCCGCAACGCAAGAAAAATTGTGGCGATTTTCGGTCTTTTGCGTTCGCGAAGACTTTAAAATACTGAATTCAAAGTACAATCACGATTTCTGTTGCAATTGCTCATGAGGCCATTTGACGCAGCAATTTTGCAGGCGCATAGTGGTGTTCAGGGCGCTGTTTCGAGCTCGAACCGATTTGGGAGAATTTGGTTCGAACAAAATCCTCGGAGCCGCGTTTTCTGCAGGAGGAGCAGCCTATGAATTCATACAGTGCATCACTAGACCAGCCTCGTTCGCACTCGCCCAGCTCGTCATCCAGCGAGCGCGATGCGCGGCGTATCAATGCGGACAGCAAGACCGATCCCGGCAGCATCGCGCTCGGCGTCATCATAGGCCGTTCGTCCGAATTTTTCGACTTTTTTGTTTACGGGATCGCCTCGGTCCTCGTTTTCCCGCAATTCTTCTTCCCCTTCACGGACCGCCTGACAGGCACCCTCCTGTCGTTCGCGGTCTTCTCTCTCGCCTTCCTCGCCCGTCCGGTGGGCACGGTGGTGTTTACTGCGATTGACCGCGCCTATGGCCGCGGCACGAAGCTGGTCGCCGCCCTCCTGATCCTCGGCGGTTCCACCGCCTCCATGGCCTTCCTGCCGGGATACAAGGACATCGGCAACTGGGCGATCGCCCTTCTCATCGTCTTCCGGCTCGGCCAGGGCTTCGCGCTCGGCGGCGCATGGGATGGTCTGGCCTCGCTTCTGGCGCTCAACGCACCGCAGAACCGCCGCGGCTGGTACGCGATGATGCCGCAGCTCGGTGCGCCGATCGGCTTCATCTTTGCCGCCGGTCTCTTCGCCTACTTCCATTCGGCCATCAGCCAGGCCGACTTCCTGGAATGGGGCTGGCGCTTCCCGTTCTTCGTGGCCTTCGCCATCAACGTCGTGGCGCTCTTTGCCCGTCTTCGGCTCGTCGCCACCACGGAATTCGGCGCGCTTCTCGACCGCGCTGAACTTGCCCCCGTCCGCACCGTCGATCTCGTGAAGAACCACGGCGTCGATCTGCTGATCGGGACGTTTACGCCGCTTGCCAGCTTTGCCATGTTCCACCTCGTCACGATCTTCTCGCTGAGCTGGGTGACGCTGACCACGGATCATGACATTTCGAGCTTCCTGCTGGTCGAACTTGTCGGCGCGATCGTCGGCACGGGCACGATCATTCTTTCCGGCGTGATCGCCGACAGGATCGGTCGTCGCGGCCTGCTCGCCGTGGCCGCCGTGCTGATCGCAATTTTCAGCATCGTGGCACCGGTTCTGCTCTCCTATGGTTCGCGCGGCCTCGATGCCTTCGTGATCATCGGCTTTGCGCTGCTCGGCCTGTCCTTCGGCCAGGCAGCCGGGGCGGTCGCCTCGCGCTTCGGCAAGGTCTACCGCTACTCGGGTGCTGCCCTGACGTCGAACATGGCATGGCTGATCGGTGCAGGCTTTGCGCCCCTCGTGGCGCTTGGCCTCGCGACCTCCTTCGGCGTCGCCTATGTCGGCATGTATCTGCTCTCGGGCGCCGTCTGCACACTCGGCGCCATCGCCTTCAGCCGCAAGCTGGAAACGATGGACGACTGAAGCATGTCTCGTGTTTCGCGATCTTGTGATCGCGATGTGCGACAAACAAAGCTATTCCCGACCCTCCAGTCCGGACATACAGGAACGGCGCCCCACGGGGCGCCGTTTCGCGTTTCAGGAGACTTCGAACTTCGCTGCCAGCGACGCCGACAATTGTGCCGCGAAACGCGCCGCTGCCACCGGCAGCGTTCGTCCCTTCAACTGCCCCATATAGAGCACACCAGCCGGCACGTCGCGGCGGTCAATCGGCCGCGAAATCAGCTCTCCCGTGCTCGTCTGCTGCGAAAGCCCGATGGGGATCTGGAAGCTCAGGATATTTTCCGCGACCGCGTGATTGCGCAGGAACTCAAAACTGTCCGACTCGATCACCGGCTCCACACGCGCTGAGGCCGTCTGCATCGCCATGTCAATAAGATGCCGCACGCCATAGGGCGCAGTCGGCAACGCAATCGGATAGGAGAGGCAATCGCTGAGGCGAAGTACCTCCTTTGCCGCCAGCGGATGGCCCTGCCCCATGACGGCATGAACCGGCTGGAACACGCGCATCAGCGTCATGAAATCAGCGAGCCGCACAGGCTCGAAGACGATCGCGATATCGGCGGTGTGATCCACCAGCGCCCGCTCCGCCGCCTCGCGGTCGCGCACATGCACGCCGAAGGTGACGTTCGGATGCTCACCCCGGTAAAGCGAGATCTCGGTCGGGAGGAAGAAGGGCAGCAATGCCTGGCTGCAGGCGATCGAGACATGACCGCGCCGGACGCCGGACAGGTCGGCGATCTGCGAGCGCACCCGCTCCATGTCCGACATCTGGTTGCGGATGTGGTGGATGAGAAGCTCGCCGGCGCTGGAGAGCCGCACCCCATGCGGCAGCCGCTCGAAGATCGGAACGCCCAGCTCCTCCTCGATCGCCAGAATGCGCCGGTTGAGCGCTGTCGACGTGATCGCCAGACTTTCCGCCGCGCCCCGAATGGAGCCGGCTTTCACCACGGCGTCGATATAGCGGAAGGTCGTCAGGTGGCGCATCGTCTTCGTTCCCTGCTGCTGCATTTTTTGCAGCGGCCTGGCCAAAACATAGCACAAGACATTTGCGGGTCCATACGAATAACGTGTCCTTGCAATTCGGCGCGACGGTCTTCCCAAGGATCAGGGCGCGCGAGAGACAAGACATTTTGAAAATTTTCGAACCGCACCGGGGAGCATTGCAATGACGAAAATCTGGACACCCAATCGCCGCCAGTTCCTGAAAAACACGGCAGGCGTCGCTGGCCTTGCTGCCGCCTCCAGCCTTCTGCCGGGCGGCGTCGCCCGCGCGGCGGGTCTCACCGTCGGCTTCATCTATGTCGGCCCGAAGGACGACTATGGCTATAACCAGTCGCATGCCGAAGGCGCTGCCGTCGTCAAGAAGATCCCCGGCGTGAAGGTCGTCGAGGAAGAGCGCGTACCGGAAACCGTCGATGTCCAGAAGACGATGGAATCGATGATCAATTTCGATGGTGCGACACTGCTCTTCCCGACCTCCTTCGGCTATTTCGACCCCCACATCCTGGCGCTCGCGCCGAAATACAAGGACGTCCGCTTCGAACATTGCGGCGGCCTCTGGACCGAGAAGAACCCGAAGAATGTCGGCTCCTATTTCGGCTATATCGGCATGGGGCAGTATCTGAACGGCATTGCCGCCGGCCACGCCACCAAGACGAAGAAGATCGGCTTTGTTGCCGCCAAGCCGATCCCGCAGGTTCTCTTGAACATCAACTCCTTCCTGCTCGGCGCGCGCTCGGTTGACCCGACCATCACCTGCCAGGTGATCTTCACCGGCGAATGGTCGCTGGCCGTGAAGGAAGCAGAAGCGACGAACGCGCTGGCCGACCAGGGCGTCGATGTCATCACCTGCCATGTCGACGGTCCGAAGGTTGTCATGGAAACCGGCGCCGGCCGCGGCATGTATCTCTGCGGCTACCACGCCAACCAGTCGAAGCTTGCACCGGAAAAGTACCTCACCGGCGCCGAATGGAACTGGGGCAAGGTCTATACCGACATGGTCAACGCCACGCTCAAGGGCGAGACGATCCCGAACTTCGTGCGCGGCGGCCTCTCGGAAGGCTTCATCAAGATGAGCCCGCTCGGCCCCGCCGTCAGCGAAGCGGCACGCAAACAGTTCGAATCGACGCAGGCAACCATCCTCAAGGGCGGCTTCTCGGTCATCAAGGGGCCGCTGAAGGACAACAAGGGCAATGTTGTCGCCAAGGACGGCGAGGCCTTTGCCGAAACCGACGTCAAGCTCGAGAGCATGAACTACCTCGTTGAAGGCGTCATCGGGTCGACTTCATGAGCGGGTTTTCGAATTCTGTCATGACTGGCTTGAAGCGTAGGAACCCGACCAGCGGCTTCATATCCTGGTCCTTCCAGGCCCCGCTATCCTTTGACGCCGCCGAGGGCTTCGGGCCCGAAGAAGGCGCAACGGAGAACACAGAGGCGCCGCTCGTCTGCCTCGACGGCTACTTCCTCAAGCTTCAGGAAGCAAAAGGCGATCAGGTGATCTGGGTGGCGAACATCTCTGATGACCGGACCTCTCCAGACAAGCCCGCGTGAACAGACCGGACCTGGCTGCGCGCTCACCGGCGCGCGGCTCCTCCCATGATCCGAAGGAACAACAGGCCATGACCACGGAAGCAGGAATTGCGAGCCCCACGACCGGGGCCATCAATGCCGAAACGGCCGAAACGCTGGGCCGGAAACTGGACGCGATCTTGCTGCCGCTCGCAGCGCTCCTCGTCGGCATGCTCATCTTCTCGATCTTCCTTCTCTTTCTCGGCAAGTCGCCGATCGAGTTTTTCCAGATCGTCTACAAGGCCGGCTTCGGCACCGGCTTTTCCTGGACGAACACACTCGCCCGCGCCGCCCCTCTCCTTCTTGCCGCCCTTTGCGTGGCGCTCCCCGCCCGCCTCGGCCTCGTCATCATCGGCGGTGAAGGCGCAATCGTTCTGGGTGGTGTGGCCGCCGGTGCGGTCGCCATGCTCGCCCCCGGCCTCCCCGGTTTTCTCGGTATCATCCTGATGGGCCTCGCCGCTGCCCTCGCCGGTGGCGCGTGGATCGGCGGTATCGGTGCACTACGGCACCTGCGCGGCGTCAACGAAACCATCTCCTCGCTGCTCATGGCCTATATCGCCATCGCGCTGATGAACCATCTCGTCGAAGGCCCGCTCCGCGATCCGGCGAGCCTCAACAAGCCCTCGACTGCACCCCTGCCCGAAGCCTGGCGCATCGGCGAGATCCCCGGCGCCGGCGTTCACTGGGGCCTCGCCGTCGGCATCGTCGGCTGCATTCTCTGCTGGCTGCTCATCGAGCGCACGACCTGGGGCTTCGCCGCCCGCATCGTTGGCGGCAATGTGAAAGCGGCGCAAATTCAGGGCCTTCCGGCAGGTCTCCTCATGATCGGCTTTACCGCGCTCGGCGGTGCGTTCGCAGGGCTCGCCGGCATGTTCGAGGTGGCCGCCGTCCATGGTTCGGCCAATGCCTCGCTCGCCGCCGGATACGGCTACACTGGCATCCTCATCGCCTTCCTCGCCCGCCACAATGGTCTCGCCATCATCCCCGCCGCCATCGTCTTTGCCGGCTTTGAAGCCTCCAGCGGCCTCATCCAGCGCCGACTCGACCTGCCGGATGCCACCATTCTCGTGCTCGAAGGCATCGTCTTCATCACCATCCTTCTGTCCGATGCGCTGCAGGACAAGGTCAGCATCGTCAAGCTCATGAAGGGAGACCGCACATGACGACCGATATCGGCCTCTGGGGCGTGCCCCTTGCCATTCTCGGCGGCGCAATCCGCGTCTCCACACCCTTCATCTTCGTCTCGGTCGGCGAAGCGCTGACGGAACGCTCCGGGCGCGTCAATCTCGGCCTCGAAGGAACCCTCGTCTTCGGCGCCATGAGCGGTTACGCCTTGGCCTATCAAACGAATTCCGCCTGGCTCGGCCTGCTCGCAGCCGCCTTCTTCGGCATGCTCTTCGGCCTCTTCCATGGCTGGATCTGCAAACTGCCCAAGGTCAACGACATTGCGCTCGGCATTGCGCTTATGATCTTCGGCTCCGGCCTCGCCTTCTTCTTCGGCAAACCCTATATCCAGCCCGTCGCCCCGCATCTGCCGGCCTTTTCGCTCGGCTGGTGGTCTGATGTGCCGCAGGTGCAGGCAGCACTGCGCGTCAACGTTCTCTTCATCGCCGGCATAGCACTGGCCATCGCCGCCTCCTGGATGCTGAAGAACACGAAAGTCGGCCTCACCATCCGCGTCGCCGGCGACAGTGCCGACGCGGCCCGTGCGCTGGGCATCGACGTCAATCGCGTCCGCCTCTGGTCGACCGCCGCCGGCGGGGCGCTGGCCGGCATCGGCGGGGCCTATCTCTCGCTCTACTATCCCGGCAGCTGGAACGAAGGCATCTCGTCAGGTCAGGGCCTGATGGCCGTCGCACTCGTCATCTTCGCCCGCTGGAGCCCGATCAACTGCGCCTATGCTTCGCTCCTCTTCGGCGGCGCGGGTGCGCTGGGACCAGCCCTCCAATCGGTCGGCGTCACGCAAGGCTACTACCTCTTCTACGCCGCACCTTACGTGCTGACCCTCGGCCTTCTCATTGCCACCAGTTCGACCACGCGGGCGATGACGTCTGCCCCCGGCGAACTCAGCATCACCAAATAACGACTGGAGACCGCAACGATGACCACCGTAAAGGCAGACCCCTATCTCTGGCCCTATAACGGCGACCTGCGCCCTGAAAACACCGCGCTGATCATCATCGACATGCAGACCGATTTCTGCGGGAAAGGCGGCTATGTCGACAAGATGGGCTATGACCTCTCGCTGACCCGCGCGCCCATCGAGCCGATCAAGAAGGTCCTCACCGCCATGCGCGAAAAGGGCTACCACATCATCCACACCCGCGAAGGCCACCGCCCGGATCTCTCCGACCTGCCGCCTAACAAGCGCTGGCGCTCGCAGCAGATCGGCGCGGGCATCGGCGATCTCGGGCCCTGCGGCCGCATCCTCGTGCGCGGCGAACCCGGCTGGGACATCATCGATGAACTCTACCCGATTGCCGGCGAGATCATCATCGACAAGCCCGGCAAAGGCTCCTTCTGCGCCACCGATCTCGAACTCATCCTGCGCACCAAGGGCATCGAAAACATCATTCTGACCGGCATCACCACCGATGTCTGCGTGTCTACCACCATGCGCGAGGCCAACGACCGCGGCTTCGAATGCCTGATCCTGGAAGACTGCTGCGGCGCGACCGATCCCGGCAACCATGCTGCCGCGATCAAGATGGTCAAGATGCAGGGCGGCGTCTTCGGCTCGGTTTCCGATGCTGAAAAACTGGTGAGCGCACTGCCATGAACCACGTTCTCGAACGCACTCCTCACCCGCCGGCACGCGCACTCTCGCTCGAAACGCTCGGCATGACCATGCGCTTCGGCAATTTCACCGCGCTGCGCGATGTCTCGATCAAGGTGCCCGCTGGCTCCTTCCATGTTCTGCTGGGGGAGAACGGCGCCGGTAAGTCGACGCTCGTCAAATGCATCATGGGCTTCAACCGGCCGACCGCTGGCCAGCTGACCATCGACGGACGCGAGGTGGAGGTTCCCAACCCCCGCGCCGCCCACGATCTCGGGCTCGGCATGGTCTACCAGCATTTCACGCTTGTGCCCTCGCTCACCGCCGCCGAAAACCTCGTCATCAGCCGCGCCGACGTGCCGGCGAAGATCAACTGGGGACAAGAGCGCGAGGCGCTGTCTGCCTTCATGGCGACAATGCCCTTCCAGGTGCCGCTCGATGTCCCGGTCGGCCGGCTGGCCGCCGGGGAGAAGCAGAAGCTCGAACTGCTGAAACAGCTCTATCTCGGACGCAAGTTCCTCATCCTCGACGAGCCCACCTCGGTACTGACGCCATCGGAGGCCGACGAACTGCTTGGTATGGTGCGCGGGCTCACCACGGCGGGCGATCTCACCTGCCTGATGATCAGCCACAAGTTCCGCGAAGTCACCGCCTTCGCCGATGAAGTCTCGGTGCTCCGCCGTGGCGAATATGCCGGCGGCGGCAAGGTCTCCGATCTCTCGACCGCCGACATGGCCGCCATGATGATCGGCGAAAAGGAACTCGTCCGCTCCGCAAAGCGCGTCGAAACCAGCGGCAATGTCATCCTTGAGGTGAAGGGCGCGAAGGCGCCCGACCGCTCCGGCTTCAAGACCATCGAGATCGGCGATCTCAAGGTCAAGGCCGGCGAAATCGTCGGGATCGCCGGCATTTCCGGCAACGGCCAGATGGAACTCATGCAGATGCTCGCCGGCCAGCGCCCGCTGGACGAAGGCGAAATCCGCGTCAAGGACACGCCATACAAGGCGAGCCGGACCGAGGCCCGCAAGTTCAACGTCCGCTACCTGCCGGAAGAGCCGCTGAAGAACGCCTGCGCGCCGAAGATGACGGTCGCCGAAAACATCTTCTTCCGCGATTTCGACGCCAAGGGCGGCAAGAACCAGTTCTGGCTCGACGGCCGCCGCATGATGGCCGAAGCAGCCCGTCTGGTCGGCGACTATAAGGTCAAGACCGCCTCGCTCGCCTCGCCCATTGCCTCGCTCTCCGGCGGCAATGTGCAGCGCGCGGTGCTCGCCCGCGAACTGACCGGCGAGGTCGATCTGCTCGTCATCGCCAATCCCTGCTTCGGCCTCGATTTTTCCGCCGTGGCCGAAATCCGCGCCCGCATCATGGCCGCCCGCAATGCCGGCACCGCCGTGCTGCTGATCAGCGAAGACCTCGACGAGATCCTTGAGCTGTCGGACCGAATCCTGGTCATGTCGGAAGGACACATCGCCTACGAGACCCCGGCGGCGAGCGCCGAAATCGGCGAGATCGGCAAATACATGGCAGGGCATCACTGATGGCGACGATCAAGGCACGACCCTTCGACTTCAACCTTGAGCCCGAGAAGACGGCACTTATCGTCATCGACATGCAGCGCGATTTCGTCGAGCCCGGCGGCTTTGGTGAAACGCTGGGTAACGACGTGACCCGCCTGCAGGCCATCATCCCGGCGACCGCCGCGCTGATTACCGGCTTCCGCAAGGCCGGGCTGACCATCGTACACACCCGCGAATGCCACCGGCCGGATCTCGCCGACTGCCCGCCCGCAAAGAAGGATCGCGGCAATCCGAAGCTGCGCATCGGCGATCCGGGCCCCATGGGCCGCATCCTCGTCTCCGGCGAGCCGGGTGCGGATATCGTGCCCGAACTCTATCCGGTTGAAGGCGAGATCGTCATCGACAAGCCCGGCAAGGGCGCATTCTACGCCACCCCTCTCGGCGACATGCTGAAGGAACGCGGCATCACCCAGCTCGTCTTTGCCGGCGTGACGACGGAAGTCTGCGTGCAGACCACCATGCGCGAGGCCAACGACCGGGGCTACGAGTGCCTGCTCGCCGAGGACGCGACCGAAAGCTATTTCCCCGAATTCAAGAAGGCCGCCATCGACATGATGACCGCGCAGGGCGCGATTGTCGGCTGGGTGGCCCCCGTTTCCAGCATCGTGGAGGCCCTGTCATGACAACTGCGATCAACATGCCCGAATTCCTTCAGGGCGGCTGGCGCGAATGCCAGTTCGAATATTTTCGCGACGGCGTGGATATTTGCCGCCTGGTGCGCGGCGAGCCGGAAATCGCGCTGCTCCGATACCAGCCCGGCGCGGAAGTACCGCAGCATCTCCACGAGGGGCTGGAAACGATCCTTGTGCTCGAAGGTTCGCAAAGCGACGAAAACGGGCTTTACGAGACCGGCACGCTGGTCACCAACCCGCAAGGAACCGTGCATTCCGTCCAGTCGCAGGAAGGCTGCGTCGTGCTGATCCAATGGGCCAAGCCCGTGAAAATCCTCGAGTGAAGCGAGAATACCCCGTGAATATCGAAAGCCTGCCCTTCACCCTCTCCTCGCTCCGTAGCGCCTACGCCGCCGGCCTCAAGCCCGAAACCGTCATCGCTGAAGTCTACCGCCGGATCCGCCTCGCCGACGATCCGGGCATCTTCATCCATCTTCCGGAAGAGGCTGAAACGGTCGCTGCCGCCGCAGCGCTCGGCCCTCATGATCCGGCCAAGCCGCTCTGGGGCGTCCCCTTCGCGGTCAAGGACAATATCGACGTCGCCGGCATGCCAACCACCTGCGCCTGCCCGGACTTTGCCTATGACGCCAAGACCGACGCCTTCGTGGTGGCACGGCTGAGGGAAGCTGGCGCCATCGTCATCGGCAAGACCAATCTTGACCAGTTCGCCACCGGCCTTGTCGGCGTGCGGACCCCCTATCCCGTACCGAAGAATTCGCTCGATCCGGAGATCGTTCCCGGCGGGTCGAGCGGCGGGTCCGGCGTCGTGGTCGCGCGGGGCATCGTCACCTTCTCGCTCGGCACGGACACGGCCGGTTCCGGCCGCGTGCCGGCAGCGCTCAATAACATTGTGGGCCTCAAGCCTTCGCTCGGGAGCCTCTCGGCCACGGGCATGGTTCCGGCCTGCCGCACGCTCGACACGATCTCGGTCTTCGCACTGACGGTCGATGACGCCTTCGCGGCCTATGCGGCGGCCAGCGTTTACGACCAAGCGGACGCCTATTCGAAACGCTTCGCGCCGATGAAGCTTGCCACGCCCGCCAAAGGTCTCAAGATCGGCGTGCCGGACGAAAAGACGCGCCTGTTCTTCGGCGACGAGGTCCAGGCCACCTCCTTCGCCGCCGCCTGCGAAACGCTGAAAACACTCGGCCACGAGATTGTCGAACTCGACTTCACGCCGCTCTATCAGGTCGCTGCCATGCTCTACGAGGGCGCATGGGTGGCGGAGCGCTATGCAGCGACTGAAAACATCATGAAGGAGCGGCCGGAGATCATGCATCCGGTCACCCGGCAGATCATCAGCGGTGCGGAAAAACTCTCAGCCGCTGATGCCTTCAAAGGCATCTACCGCCTGGCGGACCTCAAGCGGAAGGCGGAGCCGATGCTTGAGTCGGTGGATTGCCTTTGCGTTCCGACCATCCCCTGCTTCTTCACCGTAAAGGATTTGGAAGCGGACCCCATCGGCCCCAATTCCAAATTCGGGACTTACACCAATTTCGTCAACCTGCTCGACATGTCCGGCATCGCCGTTCCCGTGGCGGCCCGCAAGGACGGTCGCCCCGGAAGTGTCACGCTTCTGGGCAAGAGCGGCGCGGATGGTACCCTCGCAGGTATCGCACGCATGCTGCATGAGGGCGCCGGCGTCACACTCGGAGCGACGGGCTGGGCGCTGCCGACGGATGGCGCCGCGATTTCCGCTCCCGCTCCCGGCGCGGACGAGATGGCGATCGCGCTTGTCGGCGCGCACATGAGCGGCCTTCCACTCAACCACGAGATCGCCGGGCGCGGTGGACGCTTCCTCTTCGCCGGCCGCACCGCCCCGCAATATCGCCTTTACGCGCTGGCCGGGGGCCCGCCGAAACGGCCAGGACTGGTGCGCTCGGAAAACGGCGCCTCCATCGCGCTTGAAGTCTGGTCGGTCCCGCTTTCCCGCTTCGGTGAATTCATGCAGGGCATACCCTCCCCGCTCGGCATCGGCACGATCCGGCTGGAAGACGGGACGAGCGTCAAGGGCTTCCTCTGCGAGACCGCAGGCACCGATGGCGCCGAGGACATCACCCATCTCGGCGGCTGGCGCGCCTATCTCGATCGCCATTGATCCAGAGCAAAAAGGAGCCCGACCATGCAGGGAAGCAAGGCCGGGCAAGACTGTGACTGGAGATGCGTAGGCTGGACGTCGCCCGGCAAAGCCGGGCGACGGATCGTGTCAGGCACTCTTCCGGCGAATGCGGGAATAAACGATGTTCCGGTTCTCACCGTAGAAAACTTCCGTCTCGACCTTGTTGCGGTCGACCGCGGCATTCACGATGCCCCGCATATCCTCATCCGACCGAAGGATCAGCGGCCAGTCCATGAAAGTCTCCATGTAGCCGTCGGTGCGGATTTCGTCGCTGTAGTTGGCGAAAAGATAGGCTCCGCCAGGCTTCAGCATGTCGACGAGGCGCTGGGTCAGACGAACGGCCACCGCATAGGGCAGGTAATCGTAAAGCCCGGACGCATAGACCAGATCGAACGAGCCGAGATCGTAGTTGCGGCGCATCAGCCCGCTGACATTGCCGACCATGGGAACGATGGCCGTGCCGGGATTGGCAGCAGCAACGACATCGACACTCGACTCGTCCTGATCAAGTGCCACCCAGCGGCCAAGCTTCCCGTCTCTGAAAGACTGCGAAAGCTCCGACTCACGCAGATACCCGCAGGCAACCGCAAGAACCTCAGCCTTGTCACTGATAGCCGCAGCCGCATCCACCTCGCGAGCCAGAATTTCGCGGCGTTCGCGGGCGGCAACCGACGTGGTCGCCTGGACGGTATAGGCGAAAATCTCGGCCCCGAGTTCCGAGGCCGCACCGACGACTTCGCTCGCCGCCGGATGCTGATAGATGATGTCCAGCAGGCCTGCATCACCCGAATAACCACGGGGCTTCTCAAAAGACCATTTGGTGAATGGGTCCTGAAGAAGGAACTCCCTGACCGGATGCGCCTGCGCAATCGGGATCAGATGTTTCCAGACGGCCGACCCGGCCGAGATCCGGAGATCGTGAAGGTCGGCGGCCAGACGGGCCACTGTTTCGCTGGTATTTTCGCCGCGCTCAAAACGCTGGCGGGTCAGTTCGAGAACCAGCGCCAGCTGGGCTCTCTTCTCACGCAGCTTCACCTCATCGAGGATTTCCGCTGCACCCCGTCCGAACCGCGCGACCAGCGCTGGGGTAATCATGCTCTGTTCATCGATATGCGATTTTGTCGACTGCATACACGCAACTCCTCAATCGACCGCCCTGACTTCCACGTCCGGAAGAGTAGCGCGTTTTGGAAATTGCGAAAGTTTTTAATTAAAATTTGGTTAATTTGCGCATTTTGCGTTAGGCTGATCGCAACCGTTTGCAAGAAACGTACTTGCCGCGTTTACCTTGGATTAGCAGAAATAGCATTAAAAGGGACAGTGACAGGTATAACCGTGTCAATTCGTCCAAAAGGTGAATTATTTTCGCCTACAAGGGAAAATGGTGCCTATGGAGTTGACTGACGAAGTCGCGCGGCGCGCCGTCGCTGCCCTGCACCGGCCATGGTGGAAACCAGCCGATCCCTTTCTGTTGTCCTTATTGATGCAGAAGAACGCGGACCAGAACATCCGCACCGTGCGTCTTGGCATCCTCGCCGCAGCCTTCGTTAACGGACTCTTTTGCTTCCTCGACAGTTTGTTGCTCCCCGACGTTGCCGGCACACTGATCATGGTGCGCATCGGGGTCGGCATCCTGTTCGTGGCCCTCGTTGAGCTTGCCGCCAGAACCACACGCTCGCTGACATTCATTCATCTTGCAGCAGCAACCGGAATCATGGTTGCTGCAATCGGCTGGCTGATTCCCGCCTTACACTCGTCCGAACAGGTTACACTTTCGCAATTCATGGTTTTCGGAACCATATTCGTTCTCGGAGCCAATCTGTTCTTCAATTTCCGGTTCTGGCTTTCGGCTCTCGCATCGGCAACTGTCACGATAGCTTTCGTCTATGGACTGATGGTGTCGCTGGACATCAACCAGGTCGCACGGAGCCTGCTGTCTCTCTACTTTATCTCGATCCTCCTCCTGTCTCTCTACTTTTCCTGGCAGCTGAGCCTCGAGCGATACACGTCCTTCCTTCATTCGCTGCAGGCGCAGATCCAGGAAAAGGTCGCTATCGAAAAAGGTCAGCAGCTCGAAAAGATTGCTGAAACGGACCCGCTGACCGGGCTTCGCAATCGCCGCGCCATTAGCCAGCACTTTCTGAACATGACGCGCAACGGGCTTGCGGAGAATGAGCAGATCGGCCTGATTCTGGTCGACGTCGATTATTTCAAGCGCTTCAATGACAGCCTTGGCCATCATGCGGGTGATGAGTGCCTGATCGAACTCGCCCGCGTCTTCGCGCAGACCGCAGACGAATTCGGCGCGATTGCCGGTCGCCATGGCGGCGAGGAATTCGTCATCCTGTCCAAGGTCAATTCGCAGACAGGACTTCGCGAGCTGACAGAAATCTTCTGCAAGCGCGTCGAAGCACTGGCCATTCCCCATCCCGACCGTGGCGACGACCGGAACATTGTGACGATCAGTGCCGGCGCAACAATGACCCGCAACGATGGCAGCCTCGAATTGACGGTCCTGCTTCAGCAGGCCGACCGCGCTCTCTACTCCTCGAAGTTTGCCGGACGCGCGACATTCACGATCTACGATCCCGCGGAAACCTCGCGCGACGCATCGGGCGAAAATCTTGCCGAACTGCTCAAGCTGGCGATCGCACGCGAGCTTGTCTCCGTGGTCTACCAGCCGTTTATCGATACCCGGACCAACGAGCTGATCGGTTACGAGACGTTGATGCGTCTGCGCGACTTCGACGGCAGCCTGATCAGCCCTGCCGTCTTCATTCCAGTCGCCGAACAGACCGGCGCGATCCACCAGTTGGGGCGCTGGGCCATCGAGCAGGCCTGCCGCGACATCGCAAGGCACGGCATGGGCGACGTCGTTTCCGTCAACGTTTCCGCCATGCAGCTTAAGACACCCGGCTTCCCGCTGCAGGTCACCGAGATCATCGGGCAATTCGGCATTTCGCCGAAGAAGCTCGCGCTGGAAGTGACCGAAGGCATCGACATTGCGCTTGAAACCCAGGCGCAGAAAAACATCGAGCAGCTGCGTGCCTTCGGCGTTCAGGTCTGGCTCGACGATTTCGGCACGGGGTTCGCCGGCCTCGCCTGGCTGCGCCGATTCGATTTCGACGTGGTGAAGATCGACCGTGCCTTCCTGCATGATTGCGAGTCGGCCCGTGGCTCAAGCATGCTGCAGGACATCGTCCGGCTGCTGCGCAATCGCGGCGTTCATGTTCTTGTCGAAGGCGTGGAGACCAAGCAGCAGGTCGAACTGCTGAAACGTCTGGGCGTCAACACGATGCAGGGTTTTTATCTCGGAAGACCCCAGCCTCTCGAGGCCGTGCTTGCACATGGTTCCGCCAACAATTGCGCCTGAGCCGGATTACGGGGGCGACGGTTTTCGCCTTTCGCGCCGGCACCGATCGGAGCAGTAGCGCACCGCTTCCCAATCACGTTCCCATTTGCGGCGCCATGTGAACGGGCGTCCGCATGCCGCGCAATCTTTCTGCGGCAGATCAGCTTTGTTTGTTCGCTTCGCAACTCTCATGCCGGGACATACGCGCCGTCCAGAAAGCCGGATTAAGGCTTAAATCCGGCCCCGTCCTTTTTGCGTAATCTCAGATGTGAAGAGGAGGCCACCAGATGTATCTGGACACAAACGGACATGGGCCGGGCGACAGACCCGAGAAGGACCGCAACCCGCGACCAGAGCTGACGCTGAACCAGCAAAAGACCCTCTTCTGGATCGCAGGCCTGAACCTCGTCCTGCTTCTCGTCGCGCCGATCGGCGGCGCGACGTTGTTCGACATTGTGATCGATCTGCTTAGATAGGCTCATGCAGAGCCCCCGAAAAACGCGGCGCAGAGCGCCTTATTCCGAGACGAACCGATTCGCCGCAGACACGATCGCTTCCAGCGACGACGTCACAATATTCGTGTTGATGCCCGCGCCAAAAAGCTTCTTGCCCTTGGCCGAAACCTCCACATAGGAGATCGCAGACGCATTCGAGCCATGCTGGAGCGAGTGCTCGGAATAATCGTTCACCGTCATGTCGAAACCGAGATAGGTCGAGAGCGCGTTGACGAAGCCGTCGATCGGCCCGGTGCCCCTGCCCTCGATCCGCTTCTTCTCTCCCTTGTCGGTGATTTCGGCGGCAACGATGCGCAGGCCCGGATGGGCCGGATCGACATAGGAATGATGATCGACGAACTTGAGACGTGCGCCGGGCTGTGACACGTAGCGCTCGATAAAGTGCTCGTAGATGCGCTTCGGCTGAACTTCCACGCCCTCTTCGTCAGTGATCCGCTGGATCTCGTCGCGGTACTCGACCTGCAGGTTGCGCGGCAGGTTGATGCCGTAGTCTTCCTGCATGATATAGGCGATGCCGCCCTTGCCCGACTGCGAGTTGATGCGGATGATCGCCTCGTAGGAGCGCCCGACGTCCTGCGGGTCGATCGGCAGGTAAGGCACTTCCCATTGCGGCTTGTTGGCGACCTTGATCGCCTTCATGCCCTTGTTGATCGCATCCTGATGCGAGCCGGAGAAAGCCGTATAGACCAGCTCGCCGACATAAGGGTGGCGTTCCGGGATCTTCAGCTCATTGGAATATTCGTAGACGGCCTTGATGCGCTCGATATCCGAGCAGTCGAGCTTGGGATCGACCCCTTGCGTGAACATGTTCAGAGCCAGCGTCACGATATCGACATTGCCGGTGCGCTCGCCATTGCCGAACAGCGTGCCTTCGACGCGGTCCGCGCCGGCCATCAGGCCGAGTTCGGTCGCGGCGATCCCCGTGCCACGGTCATTATGCGGATGCAGCGAGACGATGACATTGCCGCGATCGTGAATGTTGCGGCACATCCATTCGATCTGGTCGGCATAGATGTTCGGCGTCGCCATCTCGACGGTTGCCGGCAGGTTCAGGATCAGCTTGTTGTCCGGCGTCGGCTGCATGACCTCGATGACGGCATTGGAGATTTCCAGCGCCACTTCGAGTTCAGTGCCCGTGAAGCTTTCCGGCGAATATTCGAAGCGGAAGCCGCCGCCGGCCTTCTCTGCCATGTCGCGGATCATCTTGGCCGCATCGACGGCAATCTGCTTGATGCCGGCGACATCCTTGCCGAACACCACGCGGCGCTGCAGCTCGGAGGTCGAATTATAGAAATGCACGATCGGCTTGGTGGCACCTTGCAGCGCCTCGAAAGTCCGCGTGATCAACTCGGGCCGGCACTGGACCAGCACCTGCAACGACACATCCTCCGGCACACCGCCCTCTTCCACGCACCAGCGGGCGAAGTCGAAATCGGTCTGCGAGGCGGAGGGGAAACCGATCTCGATTTCCTTGAAGCCCATGTCGAGCAGCAGCTGGAACATCCGCGCCTTGCGATCATGGCCCATTGGGTTGATGAGCGCCTGATTACCGTCGCGCAGGTCCACCGAGCACCAGATCGGCGGCGTCACGATGGTCTTGGACGGCCATGTACGGTCGGTCAGGGCGATCTGCGGATAGGGCTGATACTTCACGGCCGCATTGGGCATGCCGTCCTGGGGATGGTAGGTCTGCTTGATCATCGCTTCTTCTCGAAACTTCCAGTCGCGATCGCTCTTAGACCATGAGGCCCGCTTTGGCGATACACGAATGCGGGCGAATCGGCCCGAAATTCAGTTCATGGGGTGATTGCGAAGAAGCGATTTGAGAGCCCGAGGCGGTTTTCGGCCGCCGGGCGCTTCTTCAGAGGACCCGGCAACCGCGCGTAAGGCCGAGAAGAAGAAGCGATTTGACGGCAGCCGAACGGCTCCGCATGGCGCGATGGCCGCGGGCGATTTCGTTCGAAAATTTCTTCAAGCTGTTCGTCATGAGGCTGCGTATACGCGCTGCCCGCGAAATTGGCAAGAGGTTGATCAAATTTTCCGCTTGATGCCCTTTCCGAGGGCATAAACCGCGATCCCGGCCAGCAATCCCCAGAAGGCGCCGGAGACTCCCGCAAAGCTTTGACCCGAGGCTGTGACCATGAACGTGACGGCCGCAGCCTCGCGTGTGTCGGGGTCCTTGAAGGCTGCACTGGCCGAGGCCGAGAAGGCTCCGAAGAGCGCAAGCCCCGCCACCGCCTCGATCAGAATCGGCTGCGCCTGCGCCACGAACCATGTGATGAAACCGGTGAACAGCCCGAAGAGAACGTAGAAAATGCCGGCCATGATCGCCGACCAGTAGCGCCGGCGCGGCTCCGGATGCGCATCCGGTCCGGCGCACATGGAGGCGGTAATCGCCGCAAGACAGACGCCGTGCCCGCCAAAGGGTGCAGCAAGGATCGACAGCACACCCGTTCCCGCCAAGAGCGGCCCCGCCGGCGGCTCGAACCCGTTGACCTTGAGCACGGTGATGCCCGGTATGTTCTGCGAGGCCATGGTCACGAAGAAGAGCGGCACGGTAATCGAGATCATCGACTGCCAGCTGAAGCCCGGCGTCACCCATTCAAACGGCAGGCTCGCCGTCGGCAGCGTCGCAAAAGCGCCCGCCGGGAAGTGATAAACCGTCAGCGCCGCAAAGGCGAGAAGGGCCGCCGGCACCGCCATCAGCCGGTTCCACGCACCCGCAACCGCCCAGGCCGCGAAGATGATGAGCCCCGCCGCCGGAAACGCCGCTACAGCCTTGACCGGCGCAAAGCACAGTTCCATCAGCACGCCCGCCAGCATGGCGCTTGCCACCGCCTGCGGGATCTTCGTCACCGCATTGCCAACCGGCCGCACCAGCCCGGCCAGCACGACCAGCACATTCGCGGCCAGAAACGCCCCGACCGCCACGCCGAACCCGCCGGCAATCGCCCCGGTCCCGGCCAGCAACGCCGCCCCCGGCGTCGACCACGCGACCGACACCGGCATCCGCGTCCACACCGACAGGATGATGCCGAGAACGCCCATCGCCACAGAAAGCGCCGCCAGCCCCGAAGCCGCCTGCCCCGCCGTCGCCCCAACGGCCGTCAGCCCGTGCAGGATGACGGCAAACGAACTGGCAAAGCCGACGAACGCGGCAAGTAGCCCCATGGTGAAGGCTTGCGGGGAGAAGTCTTTGAGCATGATGCGGCCGGGTGTTGGTCTATACGAGCAGGGAGACAGACCAGAGTGGAAGGGGCTTGGCAAGGTTGAGGGGGTCGCAAACCGTTGATCGGCGGTGGAAAAAAATGCACGCCTTCGCTTGCAGAGGTGGTTGTCGCTTCCCCCTCTGGCTGCCGCCATCTCCCCCTCAAGGGGGGAGACGGAAAGGCGCGCCGTCGCCACCAATCTCGACCTCAGCAGCTGCCGAACACGACTTCCGTCGCTAACGGCACAACGGTTCAGAGACGGGAAACCGGCACGACAGTGTCTCCCTCCCCCTTGTGGGGAGGGTGGGGAGGGGTCTTCTTTTCAAGAACTCCGAAAAGTGACGGCGCAACCGCCCCTCACTCCACCCCAAGCGCCTCAGCCGTAATCCAGAAAACCGAATCCGGCGCATTCTCCGTCTCGATCCACAGGAACTCCAGATGCGGAAACTCCGCCTCGAGAATGTCTCGCCCCGAGCCGATTTCGCAGAGCAGCCCGCCACCGGGGTTCAGGTGCTTCGGCGCTTCAGCCAGGATGACGCGCACGAGATCAAGCCCGTCTTCGCCGCCCGTATGGGCCATTTCCGGCTCGGCCTGATATTCCGGCGGATAGGCCGCGAAGGTCTCGGCGTCGACGTAAGGCGGGTTGGTGATGATGAGGTCGTAGGTGCGGCCAGCCAGCGGCTCAAAGAGATCGCCGTGATGGAGCGTCACCTGATCCTCGACATCGTGCTCGTCGATATTGATCTTAGCGACTTCCAGCGCGTCTTCCGAAAGATCGACCGCGTCGACGGAAGCGAAGGGGAAGAACTTGGCGGCAAGCACCGCCAGGCAGCCAGAGCCCGTGCAGATATCGACCGCGCTTTCGACCAGCGCCGGGTCCGGCAGGAAGGACGAGCCCTCTTCGCTGCCATATTCGGTGAAGAGGATTTCGCCGATATGCGAGCGCGGCACGATCACGCGCTCATCGACATGGAAGCGTACGCCCTGAATATAAGAGCGCCCGGTGAGATAGGCGGACGGCTTGCGGCTCGTCACGCGCTCCTCGATCCGCTCGGCAAGCAGCCGGCGCTCGTCGGGCAGCAGCCGGGCATCGAGAAACGGATCGAGCACGTCGATCGGCAGATCGAGCGAGTCCAGCAGCAGGAATGCCGCATCGTCCCCTGCCGTCGTCGTGCCGTGGCCGTAGCTCAGGTCGGCGGCGTTGAACCGCGAGATCGCGTAGCGCCAATAGTCGCGCAGCGTGACAAGCTCGCGGGTGATGTCATCGAAATTCTGCATGGTCTTTGATCCAGCCGGCTTGGCGATAAGGTGTTTCAGGCTTTATGTGAGCGTGTCAAACGGGTCAACCGTGGCATAATTTTGTGAAGGACGTAATGCGAAAGCCAGCCGACAGAAAGCCGCCTACCCCACGCCGCACGCCTGAGCCTCGCGAGAGCAGCAAGCGCGTCACCGTAGCCCGCGCTCTCTCCAAGCTCGGCTTCTGTTCGCGTACGCAGGCCGAAGCGCTGGTTCTGGCCGGCCGCGTGAGCGTCGACGGCAAGAAGACGACGGATCTGGAAACCTGGGTGGACCTCGCAACATCCAGGATCGCGGTAGACGGCAAGCCGGTCGCTGCCGAGGCCTTCGTCTATTACATGCTGAACAAGCCGCGCGGGCTCGTCACCACCCGCCACGATCCGCAAGGCCGCCCAACCGTCTACGATTGCCTGAAACATCTCGATCACGCCCATCTCTCGCCCGTGGGACGGCTCGACAAGGCGAGCGAAGGCCTGCTTCTCTTCACCAACGACACGGAATTCGCGCAAGGCCTGCTCGATCCGCAAACGCATGTGCCGAAGACCTATCACGTCCGGATCGACCGCCTGGTTTCCCC
Source organism: Limnomicrobium aquaticum (assembly GCF_040545545.1). Classification (NCBI taxonomy): domain Bacteria; kingdom Pseudomonadati; phylum Pseudomonadota; class Alphaproteobacteria; order Hyphomicrobiales; family Rhizobiaceae; genus Limnomicrobium; species Limnomicrobium aquaticum. The sequence continues at coordinate 138,499 of NZ_JBEPMB010000001.1, read as the reverse complement.
TGAAAAGCTCGCCGCCTTCATCACCGGCGTCGAGCATGACGGAGATGTTCTTCAGGCACGTCGCGCGGACATCCTGCGTGAAGGCGACAAGAATGCCTGGCTTGAGATTGAACTGGACGAAGGCAAGAACCGCCAGATCCGCCGCATGCTGGAAACACTCGATATCGAGGTGCTGCGGCTTGTCCGCGTCGCCATTGGCGATCTTCCGCTTGGCGAACTGCCCAAGGGCGAGAGCCGCGCACTGACCGCTGATGAGCTTCAGAAATTGCGCGACGCCGTCGCCGCGAAACGAAAAAGGCCCCGCGCCGGTTAAAGCGCGAGGCCTTTGATCCTTCAGATCAACCCGATCAGCCGATTTCGGACTGGCTGGTGATGATCTTCGAAACCAGACCGTAACTCTGGGCGTCTTCAGCCGAAAGCCAGTAGTCGCGGTCGGTATCCTTGGCGATCTTTTCGACCGGCTGGCCCGTGGCAGCGGAGAAGATCTTGTTCAGGCGCTCGTTCATCTTGATGATTTCGCGTGCCTGGATTTCGATATCCGACGCCATGCCGCGCGTGCCGCCCGACGGTTGGTGCAGCAGGAAGCGCGTATTCGGCAGGCAAAGCCGCTGTTCCTTCGGCACGGAAACGTAGATCAGAGCGCCGGCCGAGGCGACCCAGCCCGTGCCGATGATCCAGACCTTCGGCTTGATGAACTTGATCATGTCGTGGATGGAGTCACCCGATTCGACATGGCCGCCCGGCGAATTGACGAAAATCTTGATGTCTTCGTCGCTGGCTGCGGCAAGAGCCACGAGCTGCGCGCAAACGCGCTGCGCGAGTTCCTGCGTAATGCCGCCATAGATGAAAATGGACCGCGACTTGAATAGATTCGCCTCCGCGTCCTTGCCAAGCGGCTTTTCTGTCTTCTTGTCGTCGTCATCTTCTTCAAGGCGCATGCGCGGATACTCCAGAATCTTTCTTCATCGATAGCCTCTGAGATAAGGCGTTCGCGGCAAGAAAACAATGCAACAATTAAAAGGCCTTTAAGACGGCCCCCCTTGTCCCCATCGGGAAAGGAAGAAACCGCCGGCATTGTTACGCAATTGTAATCGGGCTGACCTCGAAAGGCCGCGATTGCGATCCTATGTCTTGCTCCGACCCCTCATGCCCGCAAAGGACCCGACCCATGTCGCCCGAAGAACGTCAGCTTCTCAACGAACTTTTCGCCCGCGTGGGCCAGGCCGCCTCGACGCCGCGTGACCCGGACGCCGAGACGATGATCCGTGACGAACTCGCCCGCCATCCTTACGCCGCCTATTACCTTGCCCAGGCCGTGATCCTGCAGGAAAAGGGGCTGGAAGCCTCCGCCGCCCGTATCGGCCAGCTGGAGCAGCAGGTGAAGGATCTCCAGCAGGGCGCGACCGCGCAGCAGGGGCAACAGGGCCAGCAGGGCGGTTTCCTCTCCGGTCTTTCCTCGCTCTTTGGCGGCAATGGACAGGGCCAGGGTGCACAGCAACCTCAACCTGGCCCTTGGGGCCGTTCCGGTCCGCAGGCTCCGGCCTATGATGGCGGCTATACGCGCGGCGCACCGCAGCCGGGCCCGTGGTCGCAACCGGCCCAGCCGCCCTATGCCGCCCCCCAACAGCCCTCGCGCGGCGGCGGCTTTCTTGCCGGGGCGATGACCACGGCGGCCGGCGTTGCGGGCGGCATGCTCATGGCCGACGCCGTGCGCTCTCTCTTCGCGCCGCATTTCGGCAATGGCGGCCTGTTTGGCGCCGGCGGTGTCGCAGGCGCCCCGGTGGTCGAGGAAACTGTCGTCAACAATTTCTTCGGCAACGGCAATCAGACCGATCCGTCGAATAATTGGCAGAACGGCAACGACAGCGAACAGTCGGCGCTGGCCGACATGAGCAACGCCACGCAGAACACCGATGGTGGCAATGACGACGACTACGATACGTCGAGCTACGACGACGGCGGTTTCGACGACAGCAACTATGCCTGATCGCTGGAACAGCTCCGAGCCGAAAGTGGAAACCGGCTTCGCGTCCGGAATTGCGTAAAAGCAAAAAGATAATGAGGGCGGTCAATCCGCCCTCACCTCAACCTCGTCCGCGATAGGTCGGCACGCCCTGGTCCGGCAGCCAGACACCCTTCGGCGGCTCACCCGTCTGCCAGAACACATCGATCGGAATCCCGCCGCGCGGATACCAGTAGGCACCGATGCGCAGCCATTCCGGATCGAGAAGGTCGATGATGCGTCGGGCGATATAGACCGAGCAATCCTCGTGAAATGCCCCGTGATTGCGGAAAGCGAAGAGGAAGAGCTTCAGCGACTTCGATTCCACAAGCCATTTGCCCGGAACGTAATCGATCACGATATGCGCGAAATCCGGCTGGCCCGTCATCGGGCAGAGCGAGGTGAACTCGGGCGCGGTAAACCGCACCACATATTTCGTTCCCTCGTTGCCGTTCGGCACACGCTCCAGAACCGCCGTTTCCGGCGTGGTCGGCGCGTCGACATGCGCGCCCAGCTGCGTCAGGCCCGAAACGTCAGTCTTGCTCATCATCTTGTCCTTTTCTGTCACGCCCGCTTTTTGAGCGACCTGTGCGCGGCGATATTCACGCGCACGCCATGCGGCGTCTCGCCCTCGGGCTCCACATGAATAGCAATGCTCGCGCCGGAAATCACCTCATGCAGCGCATTCTCGATCCGGTCGCAGATATCATGCGCCTCGCCCACCGGCATGCTCTCCGGCACGACAAGATGAAAGTCGATGAAGACAGCAGGTCCGGCACGGCGGTTGCGCAGATCGTGCACGCCGAGCGACCCGGCCGCATTCTCCGCAATCGCCTTCTTGATCGCCGCATCCTCTTCCTCTGTCACGGCACGGTCGAGCAAGCCATTGACCGATTGAGATATGACCTTCCAGCCTTCGAAGAGAATGTTGATCGCCACACCGATCGCCATCAGCGGATCGAGGATCGTATAGCCAGTGAGCGTTGCCGCAATCAGGCCAACGATGACCCCGCCCGAGGTCACCACGTCGGAGAGCACATGCCGCCCGTCCGCCTTCAGCGCCGGCGAATGATGCTGCGTGCCGACCTTGATCAGCAACCATGCCCAGACCGCGTTGATGATCGCCGCCACGCCGTTGATGACGAGGCCGAGGATCGGCGCGTCCATCGGTTCTGGCTTCGTAAGATGCCCCGCCGCTTCCCAGACGATCAGGATCGCAGCAACGATGATCAGCATGCCCTCGGCGACGGCCGAGAGATATTCCGCCTTGTGATGGCCGAACTGATGGTCTTCGTCGGCAGGCTTCTGCGCATAGCTGATGACGCCATAGGCAAGGCCTGCCGCAATGACGTTCACGGTCGATTCCAGGGCGTCGGACAAGAGCGCCACCGAGCCCGTCACATACCAGGCAAGCGCCTTCAGCCCCATGACAAAAAGGGAGAGCGGAATGCCCCAGAACGCGATGCGGCGGATCAACTTGGATGTTTCGGCATCCATGGCTTCGCCCTTTCAATGATGTGTTGAGTTGACGGCGACATATCTGGCGAAGCTCGAAAGAGCAAGGACTAAAATGCCGCAATACAGAAATTACCCTTTATTCTCTGTGACTTAGCATAGGCTATACTTTCACAGCACAAGCTATACTTGAGTGCTGTGACATTGATTTGATACATGTCAACGAGCCTGCAATTCCGCCGGGTAGACTGCCCGCCAAGCGATGAAACCGAAGCCGGGAGTACGCCGATGGCCGAGCTGGACACGATCCGCAAGGAACTTGAAACGCTGCTGAAAGAGGTAAAGCACCTGCAGACGAAGGCGGCGAAACCCGCCGTCGAAAAGCCGGCTGCCGCAGCGGAGGCCGCGCCTGGGGACGCCGAAACCGAGGAGACGCCCGACGCCATCGCCGAACTGCAGACTTATCTCGCGACCAAGGCCGGCGAGGCCGAGGAAGCGCTTGAAGAACACCCCCTCGTCGTGGCCGCCGCGGCCTTCGTTCTGGGCCTCGTGGCCGGCGCCATTGCCTTCAGATAGGATTTCCCATCATGCGTATAGACAATCTCATCCAGTCGCTGAAAGTGTTGATCCGCGTCGATTCCGTCATTGCGGATCTGACGTTTAGGGCGCGCATGTCGCAGATCGCCTTTCTCACCGTCGCCCTCGTCGTCGGCGCCTTCGGCCTCATCATGCTGGGCGTTGCCGGCTATGAATTCCTGAAGGTTCTGTGGGGGCCAGTTCTCGCAGCGCTCGCCATCGCCGGCGCCAGCTTCGTGCTGACCCTTTTGCTCGTGCTGATCGCCAACACGCGCAAGCCGGGGAAGGAATTGCAGCTTGCCCAGGAACTCCACGCCACGGCACTCGACGCGCTCATCACCGAAGCGAAATCGGCCACCGGCGACATCACGCTCGCCGGCAATCTCCTGCGCGGCCGCTTCGACACGTCACTCATCGGCCTCATCGGCCCGCTCGCCACGCTTCTGCTGCGCGCCCTGAAGCGCAAGAACGACAAGGCGGCGGGAACCTGATGAGGCTCCCGCTCTCCACTTCTTGCCTCAGCTCGGATTTTCCAGGCTGAAATGCCGGGCGTGACCGTCATAGCTGAACAGTTCGGCATAACGGCCCCAGGAGATGACGGCCCCCATGGTTTCCTTGGCCATGTCCTCCGACAGATAGTCCTCCAGCTCCTCGCAGAAGCGCGTGTAAGGCGCCATATGTGTCGGCCGCTCATCCAGCACGCGCTTGATGAGCGCTGCCAGCGGCACGTAGCTCACCAGATGTTCGGCGAAGAGCCGCTTGCGCGTATCGACATCGCTGTGAACGAAGTGCTTTCCGACCTCGGTCAAGCGCACGTCCCCGGCTTCAAGCTCCGCAAAGCGGAGCAATTGCAGCGTTTCGGCGATGGGGAAAAGCTCGTCCACCTCCATCTGCAACTCACCAGCAATATCCGGCAGATCGGCCTCGCCGTTATACGGTTCCGCCATCAGCGCTTCCATCAGACCGGACAGAAGGTTGGTCGAAATGCGCGGCAGCGCCATGCCGATCCCCGTGCCGGGGAAGCCTTCGGCCACGCGCCTTTCGACCTTCCCGACCGGCTCCCGCTGCGTCATACGCGCATAGATGTCATCGACCAGCGCCCGGAATTCCGGGTCCAGACGATTGCGCGGATGCATCAGCTCGACCTTGATCTCGGCGGCCACCCGGCCCGGATTGGACGAGAAGATCATGATGCGGTCGCACATCAGAACCGCTTCTTCGATATTATGCGTCACCATCAGGATCGACTTGGCCGGAAGCCGGCCCTCGATCCAGAGGTCGATGATATCGGTGCGCAGCGTTTCAGCCGTGAGTACATCCAGCGCCGAAAAGGGCTCATCCATCAGCATGAGGCGCGGATGCACGACCAGCGCACGGGCAAAGCCGACGCGCTGGCGCATGCCGCCGGACAGTTCCTTCGGATAGGCATTCTCGAACCCGTCGAGGCCGATCAAGTCGATGGCCTGCAGCGCACGCTGCCGGCGCTCTGCCGCTGCCACACCCTGCGCCTCCAGCCCGATTTCCACATTCTCAAGAACGGTCAGCCAGGGAAACAGCGCGAAGCTCTGAAACACCATGGAGAGACCCTCGCACGGCCCCTTAACTGGCTTCCCGCACCACTGCACCTTGCCGGCGGACGCCTGCAGCAGGCCCGAAATGATGCGCAGAAGCGTCGACTTGCCCGAGCCGGAGCGGCCGAGCAGGCCCACGATCTCACCCTCGCGAATCTGCACGGAAACATCGTCGAGAACGACGAGATCCGGATTGTCGCCCTTGTGATAGACCTGACGCATGCCCTGGACATCGACGAGGACAGGGTGTTCAGCGAGATTGAATTCAACGTTGGACATAGCGCCCTCCTTTTTAGTTCATACGGAGCCGGCTACCCGCGAATGCATAGAGCGGGCGCCAGAGCAGGCGGTTGAAGAGAATGACATAGGCCGACATCACGGCGATGCCGAGCACGATGCGAGGATAGTCAGCGGCGGTCGTCGCATTGGCGATGTAGGAGCCGAGCCCCACCGCCGTCAGCTTCGTGTCGCCCCAGTTGGCAACCTCGGCCACGATGGACGCGTTCCAGGAGCCGCCGCTCGCGGTAATCGCCCCCGTGACGTAATAGGGGAAGATGCCGGGCAGGATGACCTTCCGCCACCAGCTCCAGCCACGAATGTGGAAGATGGAGCTCGCCTCGCGCATGTCGTTCGGAAACGCGCTGGCGCCTGCAATCACGTTGAACAGAATGTACCATTGCGTACCGAAGACCATGAGCGGCGACAGCCAGATATTGGCGTTCAGCTTGAAGTGTACGATCAGGACAACCGCGAAGGGGAAGACGATATTGGCCGGAAACGCCGCCAGAAACTGCGCCAGCGGCTGCACCCGCTCCGCCACCTTCGGCCGAAGTCCGATCCACACCCCGATCGGCACCCAGACCACGGTCGCCAGCGCCATCAGCACGACGACGCGGATCATGGTGAGGAAACCGAGCCAGACAACATTCAGCATCTCCGGCCCCGTCAGCTCCGTCGCCACGAAGGACCAGATCAGCCAGAGCGCATAGAGCGCGGCTGCCGCAACGGCGACCACCCAGAGCCTGTCAACCCAGACGCTCCGCCAGACCGTCATGGCCGCGCGGGGTGCCGCCACCGGAAAAGCCATCCGCTGCCGCGGAAGCGCCGAAACGAAACGCGTGATCGGCAGGAAAATCCGCCGGAACATGCGCGCGCGGCGCACCATGTCGAGCAGCCAGGAGCGCGGCGCATCGCCGCCTGCCGAAAGCTCGACGCGGAACTTGTCGCTCCAGGCCACCAGCGGCCGGAACAGCAGCTGATCGTAGACCAGGATGATCGCCAGCATGACGCCGACTGCCCAGCCGATCGCGGCAAAGTTCTTGTCCTGAATGGCGAGCGCCGTGTAGGAGCCGATGCCCGGCAGCGTGATCGTCGTGTTGCCGACCGAGATGGCTTCCGAGGCCACCACGAAGAACCAGCCGCCCGACATGGACATCATCGTGTTCCACACCAGTCCCGGCATGGAGAACGGAACTTCGAGCCGCCAGAATTTCTGCCAGCCCGTGAGCCGGAACGAACGCGAGGCCTCCTCCAGGTCGGCCGGGACCGTCTGCAGCGACTGGTAGAAGCTGAAGGTCATGTTCCAGGCCTGGCTGGTGAAGATCGCGAAGATCGAGGCCAGTTCGACACCGATCACCTGCCCCGGAAACAGTGCCATGAAGCCGACGACAGTGAAGGACAGAAAGCCCAGCACCGGCACGGATTGCAGGATATCGAGAACGGGGATCAGCACGAGCCCGGCCCGCCGGCTCTTGGCCGCCAGCGTCCCGTAGATGAAGGTGAAGACCAGCGAGGCGACAATGGCCGCCAGCATGCGCAGCACGGTGCGCAGCGCATATTCGGGCAGATTCGCCGTGTCGAGCGAGATCGGCGTCGACGACAGCGCGTCAATCGGCGCGAAGGTCTCGTGACCGCCGCGAATGAAGAGAACGAAGGTTGCAAACAGCAGGCCGAAGGCGGCGGCATCCCAGACATTGGGTATGCGCGACGTCTTGCGACCGGCCTCGAGAGCCGGATGATGCAAGGTCATGGTCAATGATCCGAATATTGATGCGACGTCACAGGATCCCGGAGGATCCCGGCGATAAGGACCCGCGCGCTGCGGGTCAGCGACTTATTCGGTCGACAGACTCTTCATGGTATCTGGCGGGCTGAAGGATGCGGAAAACAAGCGTCATGGCGCTCACCCTTGCCTTGAGGCCGCTGCGTCTGCGCAGGCTGCCTGGTCGCGGATATGTCTTGGCTATTCAAAACGATGAGGCGCTCCGGCGTTGCCCGCCTTGGCAGGCCGGAAGCAGGGCTATATTGCGCCGCACTTCGTCATAGTCAACCCATTCAATAGATGAACGAATTAATTTTTCGTAATGCGACAACTTTATGAAATTGCTTGGTTTTTGTACTTCCGGTGAGATAAACGGAGCGAGAATGACAATTGCCGGAGCGTAAGCGGGCAACAACGGTCCCGTTCTCAGGAGGGGCGGTCGCCTTTCAGGCAATCCCCCAGGAAGGCAGTGACCGCCTCGATGGCCGGCTGCCCTCTCTGATCTTCATGCCAGCCGAGCCAGACATGGCGGTCGAAGAAGAGCTTTTCGGGATGCGCGTCGACAAGGCCAAAGCGGCGCCCCAGGATTTCCGGCGCCGCCACCACACCTGCGCCCGCCGCCACCGCGGCGAGCTGAATGGCGAGATCGTTGCTGCGCAGGGCAATGGCAAACGACGGCCCCGCAAGAGATTTCATCCAGGCCTCGTGTGGAAGCAATTCATCGCCATGGTCGAAGAGAACATAGCGATAGGCCGCAAATCCAATCTCCGACACATAGTCCGGGCTCGCAAGGCAGCGATAGCGCAAGGTGCCGACCTGACGGCGGATCAAGGTCGGATCGGTCGGCGCCGAGAGCCTGACCGAGATGTCCGCTTCTCGCCTCGTGATAGAAACCGTCTGTACATCGCCCCTGAGCGTGATTTCAAGCGCGGGGTGGGCCTTGAGAAAATCTCCAAGGCGGGGCGCAATCAGTTCGGCAGCAATCAGCGCCGGCGCGCTGATGGAGAGCGGCCCGGCAATGTCGGGCCTGACGCTCGATGCCGTGCGCTCCAGCGCGTAGACCTCCTCCTGCATACGCCGGGCATGTGCCGCGATACGAAGTCCGGCCTGAGTCAGCAGCGTACGCTTTTGACGGCGGTCGACAAGCTTGGCGCCCAACGCCTCCTCCAGCGAGGCAATTCGCCGTGCGACCGTGACATGATCGACGCCCAGCCGCTTGGCGGCCGCAGCCAGCGATCCCCTCTCCTCCAGGAGGAGAAGAAACTTCAGGTCATCCCAGTTCAGCATGTTCAATTATTCACATTGAAAGAGAGAATAATGGGAATTTCGCACATTAGGGCCCGGAGGTACAGTGTGCCTGTCATTCAAACCAACCCCGGAGACACACAATGCATACTGCAGTTTCCAAGCACGGCCGCATCAGAAAGCTGCCGCACCATGCAACCCACATCGTTTCGCCGATGATCCTCTCCCTCATGATGTCGGGACTTGTGTCGGCCGCAGCGACCTACAGCGCCGTCGGCTTTGCGCCGGATCTTGGTGCCCGCACCCTCGGCGCATGGATGATCACCTATCCGATCGCTTTCCCGGCGGCCATCGTTGCCGTACCGATCGTCCGCCGCATCGTCTCGCTGATCGTCGAGGCCCCGCCGTCGAATCGGTAAAACCGAACGCAAAATGGCGACGCCTGTGCGGGCGCCGCCATTGCAATTGAAAAGCACCAACTGTTGCGGATCAGGCCGCCTTCACCTTCGCCCGCTTGGCCAGATGCGCCACGACATTCTCGATCATCCGCATCCCGGCATCCTGCCCCAGCGTCATGATCGATTCCGGATGGAACTGCACCGCAGCGACCGGCTCCTTGGCATGCTCGATACCCATGATCGTGCCGTCCTCGCTCTCGGCCGTGATGATGAAATCACGATCGAGCGTGGCGGGGTCGGCGAAGATCGAGTGGTAGCGGCCGACGGTCACTTCCTTGGCAAGGCCGGAGAAGACCGTGCCGGCTTCCAGCACACGCACACGCGAGGGCTTGCCATGCATGGGGATCGCCAGCTGCCGCAGCTCCCCGCCATAGGCTTGCGCCAGTGCCTGAAGACCGAGGCAGACGCCGAAGATCGGGAGCTTGCGCGCACGCGCCTTCTTGATGGTCGTCTCGCAGTCGAAATCCTTCGGGCTACCCGGTCCGGGCGACAGCACCAGCAGGTCCGGATTGACAGAGTCGAACACCTCATCCGCAACCGGCGAACGCACGGTGGTCACCGTCGCCCCCGTCTGGCGGAAATAGTTGGCCAGCGTGTGGACGAAGCTATCTTCGTGATCGACCAGCAGGATCTTCACGCCGACGCCCACCTTGGCGACGTCGCGGCCGGCCTTGCCGGTATTGCCGGCCTTTGCATCGCGAATGGCTGCAATCATGGCGGATGCCTTCAGTTCGGTTTCGGCTTCTTCCTCTTCCGGATTGGAATCGTTCAGCAGCGTCGCCCCTGCCCTCACTTCCGCAATCCCGTCCTTGATCCGCACTGTGCGCAGCGTCAGACCGGTATTCATGTCGCCATTGAAGCCAACCATGCCGATCGCGCCGCCATACCAGGCACGCGGGCTCTTCTCATGCGCCTCGATGAAGCGCATCGCCCAGAGCTTCGGCGCACCGGTCACCGTCACGGCCCAGGCGTGCGAGAGGAAGCCGTCAAAGGCGTCCATATCTTCGCGCAGACGTCCCTCAATGTGATCCACCGTGTGGATGAGGCGCGAATACATCTCGATCTGCCGGCGACCGATGACCTTCACCGAACCCGGCTCGCAGACGCGGCTCTTGTCGTTGCGGTCCACGTCCGAGCACATGGTGAGTTCGGACTCGTCCTTTTTAGAATTCAAGAGCTTCAGGATCTGCTCAGAGTCGGCAATCGCATCCTCGCCGCGCTTGATCGTGCCCGAGATCGGGCAGGTCTCGATGCGCCGGCCCGTCACGCGCACGAACATTTCCGGCGATGCCCCGACAAGATATTCCTGGTTTCCGAGATTGATGAAGAAGGAATAGGGCGACGGATTGATTTCCTTCAGCCGCCGCGAAATCTGCGAGGGCTTGCTATCGCAGCGCTCCATGAACTTCTGCCCCGGCACCACCTCGAACAGGTCGCCACGACGGAAGCTTTCCTTGGCCTTCGTCACCAGCTTGGCATATTCGCCCGGATGATGATCGCCGCGCGCCGGGATCGTGTCAGTCGGCCGGAAGGGCTCCGCCGGAATGTCCCACGGTTTGCCCTTGGTCGTTTCGCCATCCTTCTCGAAATCGTAGCGATCTACCCAGGCCTTGGCGGAATAGTTGTCCACGACGAGGATTTCATCGGGCAGATAGAGCACCATGTCGCGCTGGTCGGCGGGACGTTCCAGCTTCAGGTCGATGGCGTCGAACTGGAAGGCGAGATCGTAGCCGAAAGCGCCGTAGAGCCCGAGGCTTGCATCCTCTTCCGAATGGAAGAGATCGGTGATGGCGCGCAGCGCCGTGAACACCGTCGGCATCTTGGAGCGCTCTTCTTCCATGAAGATGCGGCTCGGCTTCTGGATGGTGAAATCGAGACGACGGGCGGCCCTGGCATCGATCTTGATGTCGGCGATGGTGGCCAGACGTTCGGCGATCATCTCCAGGATCACTTCGCCGCGGCCGTTATAGGCCTCGACCCACATGGTGCGGCCGTTGCAGGAAATCCCGACTGGCGGATCGGCCACTGCCGTGTCCCAGCGGGTGTAGCGGCCCGGATATTCGTAGTTCGACGACAGAACCGCCCCGCGCCGCTCGTCCAACTTGTCGATATAGCTGGAGATGGCATTCTCGTAAGGCACTTCGCGACGCTTGCGCGAGATCGTGACCCCGCCCTTCGTCACATACTGTTCGGAACCGTCATCCAGAACACGCGTATTCATGTCGTCCTCTTCTCCCGTTCGGCCCCAATTCCAAACGGCACATACAAAAATAGCCGCCTGGAATTTTCCGGGGCGGCTTCAGCGTTTGCTTGACACAACAACTGGCAATGGCCGCCTTTCAGCGAGCCCACCACCAGTTTGCAATCGTCAGCGCGTTTTTCATGCGCGGATTGTTACAGCGGCGCGGCGCGACTGGCAAGGCCGATTTTCCCGGCCGGAACCACAAGGGTAGATCGGCGTTAACGTCGGCAAGCTTCATCTCCATCCACGTAGGAGGTACGATGGTGCAAGGACGTTTCATTCTGCTGGCCGCCCTCCTGTGCGCCTTTGCAGCCACTGCGGCGGAACCCGCCGCAAAAGCCCCTGTGCCGGAGGACAGGGTTCCTGTTCCAGAAATGCGTCCGGACACGCCGCCCGCAACGCCACCCATTCCGGAAGAAAAACCGAAGTTTCCGGCGGATGAAGCACAACCCGGCGCCTCCGGCGGCAGGCCCGAAGAAGCGAAACCCGCCAACAAGCCTGCCGAGAAAGAGAACACACCCAAGGAAGAACCGAAGCCGTCCGCACCGGCAGATGGTAAATCGTCAGAGCCGGCAAAGGAGCCTACGCCCAAGGATCAGGCAGCGCCCGTTCCCGAGAACAAGGAGACCCCTGCCCCCACGGAAACGAAGGCAGAGCCCCCGGAGAAGGATGAGCCCGAGGCCTATGCCGCATGTATGGCCGATCTCAAAGAGGCTGGCGTGGAATTCTCGGAAGCCAAGCCCATCGATGACGGCAATGGCTGCGGCGTGGACAAGCCGCTCACCGTGCGCACCGTTTTACCGGGCATCAAACTGGCACCCGAAGCCACGATGCGCTGCCAGACCGCGCTTGCACTTTCCCGGTGGGCTAAAACCTCCGTGCTGCCGGCAGCCGAGATCGCCTATGGTCCGAACGCACCGCAGATCATCGCCTTCAATCAGGCAACGAGTTACGCCTGCCGCAACCGCAATAATGCCGAAAGCGGCAAGATTTCAGAGCACGCCCACGGCAATGCCATCGACATCGCCGGCTTCACCTTTTCGAACGGCACGACCTTCGTGATCGAGCCGCGCGAAAAGGATTCCACGCTCGTCGGCGCCTTCGAGCGCGCGGTCACGGCGTCAGCCTGCCTCTTCTTTACGACCGTGCTGGGTCCGGGAAGCGATGCTGCGCATGAGACCCATCTCCATCTCGACGTGATCCGGCGCAAGGGCGACTATCGATACTGCTGGTGAGCAATACCGAATGGTTCGCAGGAGACGACACCGTCTCATTAGATATCCCTAACTTTAGGGATATCGATTGCAGAGCCACTCTCCGCCCCCGGATGGTTAACAGATTCCTTAGAATTTTAGTGACATCTTGCGCAACATGGAATTGCACACGCAGTCGTCGTGACACGCAACTGCCTTTGCGGGGGCGCTGGTTTGGAACGACCGCAAATGGGGGAATTGACGCGGTGAACATAACTATTTCCAGAAGCCTCGTTGTTTTTGCGGCCGCCTTGACCGCGGCCTTTCTCGCGGTCATCGCCACCATGGGCTACACGCTGCATAAAGTCAGGGTTGAAGGCCCGACCTATCTGGAGATCGTGGATGCAAAGGACCTGATTGCCGATATCCTGCCGCCGCCCATGTTTGTGGTCGAAGCCTATCTCCACGCGACCGAGGCAGCCGTCCACCCGGATATGCTGGAACGGAATCTGGGCCGGATTGCTGGGCTGCAGAAGGATTTTGAAACCCGCTACGCCTTCTGGGCCGCCGCCTCCATCCCGCCGCACCTCCGCAAACTGGTGACGGAAGATATAAGCAGCACCAGCGCGACCTTCTGGACGGTCATGAACGATCAGGCGGTCCCGGCTCTCAAGCGGCGTAACAACGCCGAAATTGCCACTGCATTCGACCATCTTCGCGATGCCTTCGAGGCTCAGAAACAGGCCGTGGATCGGCTGGTCAAAGCTTCTGCTGCCTATCTGGAACAGCAGGAGAAGATCGCACACGGCGAGACCGTTCTTTACACCGCGATCGCTGCGGCAGTGGCAGTCCTTGCGCTCTTCGTTCTCTGGCTGGGACTGCTGGTCTTCAAGTGGCGCAGCATCACGCCGGTTCTGTCGCTTTCGACCTATGTCGGCCGCCTTGCGGCCGGCGACAATGCGCATGCGGTACCCTTCGCAGAAAGGTCGGATGAAATCGGCACCATGGCCTCGGCCATCGAGATCCTCCGAAAATCGGCCATTGAAAAGGTCGCGCTGGCGGACGAGGCGGCGCTCCGGCGCCAGCTCACCGACCGCGAACGCGCGGACCATGCCGCAGAACAGGCGAAGTATGCCGCCGATCTGAAGAATGTTGTTTCCGAACTCGGCAACGGTTTGAAAAGGCTTGCGCGGTTCAACATCGAGGCCACGCTCGACACACCTTTCAAGGCCGAATTCGAAACGCTGCGGCACGATTTCAACGCCTCGCTTGCCGCCTTCCAAAGCGTGATGGAAAATATCCTTGAGAAATCGCGCGAAATCGAAGGCAGTGCCCGCACGCTCGGCTCCTCGGCCGACCAGCTGGCGCGACGAACCGAACAGCAGGCCGCAGCGCTCGAAGAGACAGCCGCAGCCATCGAACAAATTACCGCCAATGTCCGTAATGCGTCCGAACGCACGGCTGCAACACACGCCCGCACAAACGACGCAAAGAGCAACGTAACATCCTCCACCGCGGTCGTGCAGAATGCCATCGTCGCCATGGCCAGGATCGAGGAAGCCTCCGGCCAGATTTCACAGATCACCAGTGTGATCGACGAGATCGCATTCCAGACGAACCTTCTGGCGTTGAATGCCGGCGTCGAGGCGGCACGCGCGGGCGAGGCCGGCAAGGGCTTCGCCGTGGTTGCCCAGGAGGTCCGCGAACTCGCCCAGCGCTCGGCGCGCGCCGCACGCGAGATCGCTGAACTGATCGACCGCTCCAATCGGGAGGTAGCGGGCGGGGTCGATCTGGTGCGGCAGACGGGCGACGCGCTGGTCAGCATCGAGACTCATATCAGCGACATCGCGGTGGATATCGATGCCATCGCCATCGCCTCCCGGGAGCAGTCCGTGGGACTTGCCGAGATCAACACCGCAATCAACCAGATGGATCATATCACGCAGCAGAATGCCGCCATGGTCGAGGAAACGACTGCAGCGACCCATGGACTTGCTGGTGAGGTGGACCGGCTGGTCGAACTGGTCGGCCAGTTCGTTCTGAACAAGCGACCAGAACAGGTTCAACGGAATTCGACGTCAGGACGACCAACATCCGCGGCCGCATGAACAGGAGGTTCAGGGCTTCTTGTGACGAACGGCCAGAAACGACTTCGTCATCAGCATGAACGTCTCCCCCTCGATCTCGGCGTCGGGAAACAGATGCGCCATCTGCCGCCTGTCGAGCATGTCGGCATCTTCCGTGTAGGTCATGGCTTCATCGAGATCGACCGTCTTCGGGTAGAAGCCGGTGCGCATCGCCATGTGAACGCGATAGACCACCGGACGCGGCAGCCAGTGCAGAAAGGCAAAGCGCGAATGCGGATCGACCGGGAACCAGAAATTGGGTGTCTGGATCAAATGGCTTGGCGCCAGCCGACGCGCCTCGCGGGCAAAGGCGACCTTGTTCGCCCAGAGCCCGACATGCTCTATGACCGAATTGGAAAAGACCACATCGAAGGCGTTATCCTCGAATTCCGGCATGGCGCAGGCATTGCCAGCGCGTGCAACGACGGGAAGGTCGCCCGTGTCCTCCTGCCTGACCTCGGGAAGGTTCACGCAGGTGACTGTCAGATGGGCAAAGTCAAGCTCGTCGCGCCACACCCGCCAGAAGCCTGTCGTGCCGCCCATGTCGAGAAGCCGGCAATGTCCCTTCGCCGCGACATGATCAGCGACGATCTCGTTCAGGCGCGCGATCCGGCGCTTTCGGAATACATTATTCTGCGAAACAGGAGAGATATTGAACACGCGCATCCTCGGAGATTTTGCAGAGCGGATTTTCCGGATCGACGCGGCCCAGGTGCCGGCAGATCATTTCCTAAGCCGAACATATCAGTTCATTCGTTTACAAAAGATGTGCCATCAGACTTAAGATATATCTAAAATAAACGGCCGCGGGCAGCCATTTGCGAAATGGCTGCCCGCGATCTCCTGTCGTTTCAGAACCCGATAGCGAAGACCGGCGTGATCAGAACTCTTCCCAATCCGAAGCCGCGGCCGTCGCTGCCCCACCGGTCGCAAAGGAGCGTGCGACCTTGGTGGCGAGCTGGCGGGCCGGTGAAACCGCCGGGCGAGACATGGGTGTTGCGGCCTGCGGTGCACGCGCGGGTGCAGCGCGGCGACCGACCTGTGCGGAACCGCGGGTGCGAAACTGCTGGAGCAGAGAAGCCAGTGCTTCGGCCTCGGTCGCCAGCGTCGCGCTCTGGGCGTTCGATTCCTCGACCATGGCCGCATTCTGCTGCGTCCCCTGGTCCATCGTGTTGACGGCGGCGTTGACCTCCTTGAGGCCTGTTGCCTGCTCGCGGGCCGCATCGACGATCGCGTTGACGTTGCGGTTGATGTCTTGCACCTGAACGACGATGTCGGCCAGCGCCGAACCCGTACGGCCAACCAGCGCCACGCCCTGCTTGACCTGATCGCTCGACTTGGTGATGAGCGACTTGATCTCCTTGGCGGCATTGGCGGAACGCTGCGCCAGTTCGCGCACTTCCGTGGCGACGACAGCGAAGCCTTTGCCGGCATCGCCGGCACGTGCGGCTTCAACGCCGGCATTCAGTGCCAGAAGGTTGGTCTGGAAGGCGATCTCGTCGATCACGCCAATAATATTGGCGATCTGGCCGGAAGAATTTTCGATGGCGCTCATCGCCTCGATGGCTTCCTTGACGACCTCACCGGAGCGCTCCGCATTCTCGCGGGTCTTGGCCACCAGCTGCCCTGCCTCTTCGGCACGGCGGGAGGAATCGGCAACCGTCGTGGTGATTTCCTCAAGCGCTGCTGCGGTTTCTTCGATGGATGCGGCCTGCTGCTCGGTGCGCTTCGAAAGAGAATCCGCCGCAGAACGCACTTCCTCGGCGCTCGAGGAAATATTGTTCGCGTTGGCGCCGATCGAGTTGATCGCGGCCTCAAGCTGCTTGACGGAGTCGTTGAAGTCGTGGCGCAGGCGCTCAAGGTTCTGCGGGAAGGGCGTATCGATCTGCTGGTCGAGATTGCCGGCGGCAAGCTCCTTCAGCCCGTCGCCCAGTGTGTTCACGGCATTCACACGGTCGGTGACGTCAGTCGCGAACTTCACGACCTTCATGACCTTGCCCTTTTCGTCCAGGATCGGGTTGTAGGAGGCCTGCAGATACACGGGCTTGCCGTTCTTCCCGTAGCGCACGAACTCATCGGCGCGGAACTTTCCCTCGCGCATATCGCGCCAGAAGTCCTGATAGGCCTGGCTTGCCGCGTATTCCTTGTCGACGAACATGCTGTGATGCTTGCCGACGATTTCGTTCAGCGAATAGCCCATCGACTTTTCGAAATTGCCGTTGGCGGTGATGATGTTTCCGTCGGGCGTAAAGCTGATGACAGCCTGCACGCGCGAGATCGCTTCCATCTGGTTGCGATAGTCGTTGTTGAGCAGACGCTCCTTGGCATTCGACCACTCGACGACGAAGCCTTCCGACTTGCCGCCGTTCATCAGCGGAGTCACGAGCAGGTCGAAAGCATGTCCGCCGACGCGGATCGTCGCGTTATGCGGCTTCGTCAGCTTGGCGAGCATGTCGCGCTGGTAGCTGGGATTTTTGTGGAAAACGTCGATATTGCTGCCCAGCAGCGTCTCCATCGAAAACCGCGGCAATTCCGCCTTCAGTTCGCTTTCCACTTCGGAAAGCAGGCTCTTCACAGCCGTGTTCATATAGGTGATGCGCAGGTCCGCGTCCGCGATCATGACGTTCGCGCGCAACGTATCGATCGCGCGCATCTTTGCGCTCGACAAACCAGATTTCAGTCCAAACATCGGTGGCCCCTCATACCCCAACGGCAACCTGCCGTGATTGATGAAGATTCTTGCACGCATTTATTAACGACTTCTGAAGTGTTTCATCCGAGCGACACTCCGCGAGGCCAAAAAATTGCGTTGTTACGAGAACTAGTGAGAATTGGATCAGCGCAGTTTTCGAAAACCTAGCAATGGACCCGAATTTATATGTAAATAAGAAGAGACTTACTCACGCAAAAGGAATAAACCTGAACCATAATGCTACACAAGGTAGTGCGGCATACCATTCTGGCACCGTTGCGTGGAGCCTGTCGGTGAACTATCTAAATGTTCACCCGCAGGCGGCAGCTGGCCTTCCAAAACCTGCGACATACAAGGGCGAGGTTCATGCTGGATTCGGTCATCACGTTTTTCGAGACGATTTTCCTCAGCCTCGGGCGAGTGATCGGCCGGATCGCTGCAGCGATTGCCTGGCCCTTCCTGCGCATCGCCAACTGGTTTCGCGACCGCCACTGGATGGTGCAGGCACCCGTTGCGCTCGCATTTCTGCTGCTGGTTGGCCTTTACGGCTACTTCATATGGCAAACGCAGGTCTGGACGAACTTCAACACGAGCTTCGTGGACGTCCATAAATATTCCACGCGGGAAGCTCCGGCCGGCGCGGCGCTGACGGCAAAGGCGGACGGTTCGCCTCAGACCTGCCAGCCTTCGGCCATTGCGGAGACGGCGATCGAACTCACCGATTTCAACGTCAACCAGAATGCGTGGATCTCCTCGATGATCCTCTACAAGCTGGGCTTCTTCGGCGTCGACTGGGATCATACGCCATTCCTTGACAACAAGGCCAATTTCCAGCGCGGCGTGAACGAGGCCGTCCGTCGGGCAACCGTCGAACTTGTCGATACGCTCGGCCGCATGCGCGGTACATCCGGCATCAACAACAATCTGCAGAGCGCGCGCTCCAACATGCAATATGGCGAAGACAAGTGGTACTGGAGCACGTCTCCCTTCGGTCCGCTGACGCCTACGCCGAGCGTCTACCGCGCCGCGATCAAGGACCTCACGAACTTCAACAAGGAACTTTCCGTCTGCACGACAACGTTTGACGCGCGTGCTGACAATCTTCGGGAGTTCCTCGATCGGGTTGCAAGCTCTCTCGGCTCGACCTCCGATATCCTGCGCGAGCGCTCGGAAAATTACGGCGGCGGCTGGTTCGACACGCGTGCCGACGACCGCTTCTGGTTCGCCTTCGGGCAACTCTATGGCTACAACGCCATCCTTGCGGGCACCCGCGCCGACTTTGCCAATGTCATCAAGGAGCGCAATCTGGGCCCGCTCTGGGATAGGCTGCAGGGGCAGTTCAAGTCCGCGCTCAAGATCCAGCCCGCGATCATTTCCAACGGCGCGGAAGACGGCTGGATCATGCCGACCCACCTCGCCACGATGGGATTCTACGTGCTGCGGGTGCGCTCGAACATCCAGGAAATCCGGGACGTGCTGGACCGCTAATGGATAACGGCTGGATCAGGCAGGCTGCGCGGCATCCGGGATCATGTGACAGATGCCGATAATGTCGCCCTCACCGTTTTGCTTGGCGCGGTAGCGTCCGACCACGCGGACATAGCGAAATTCGCCTTGACCGCCTTCCGCCACGCGCATGACGAACTGGTAGGAGCCCTTCTCACGCGCCGCCGTTTCGACGAGTTCGAGTGCAAGCGTCTCGTCTTCCGGGTGAATGGCTCGGGCAGCAAGAGCGAAGTCGATCGGGCCATCCACGTCCGGCAGACCGAAAATGCGACGCACTTCTGCACAGCAGAATGTATGACCGCTTTCCAGATCCGACCTCCATATGCCGATTCGGACATGGGCCTGCACCAGACGCAGCGCATCCGCGTCGCTCATTTCGAGATAAGCCGGCAAGGAACCCAGCGACCGGCCGCCCGTCAATTGATAATAGAGATTCACGTTTCGATGCCCCATCGGAAGAGTTGAATATCTGGCCCGCAGCCCCTGCAGGCCGGAAATGGCGGCGCTAGTCCGTTGCCTTGACGTCCGCCGGGGCCTCGCCCCTTTCAGAAACGGAAACCTGCCGCAGCGGACTGAAGCGCTCGAAAGCAACGCCGATCATCCCACATGAACCGTCCTCCAGAGGCTTGTATTCGCCAATCGATACGAAGTCCTTATTGGGACCGTCGCCGACCTGGAGGGGGTAATGTGCAACCATGAGCCCCTTGCTTTCCAGCGCGGGAAACAGCTTCTCGCGGGCAAGATCGCGCCCCTCCTCGCTGAACCTGCCCTGGTAGGTGATCTGCCCGTCGACTTCGACCACGTCGACGATATCCGCAATCGCGCGGAAATTTCCGAAAATATGGAAATCCTTGCCATCGAAGCGCCAACAGTCGAAGAGCAGCCATTCCGAAAAGCAGGCCACGATCTCGCGATCGGACATCCCGACAAGCGGCGCGTCATGCATCAGCTGCCGGAACGCGTCTTGATAATCTTCTTGCATCGATAGGCCCCCGCCTCGTTTCGACAGGCCGCAACCTTTGTGATTGCCTGCCCGCCACCCCCCACAACCGAAACAGATATCCGCCTTGTTCGGAACGCTTCATCAGTATGTAGGGATATACCCGCAACGTAAATGGGCCAATAGTCAAAGCAATGTGATTTATTCAGCCGCCACGAGAGGCGCCGGCTGTTGCACGTCGATTGCACTGGGGAAGCACGCGCCGGAGCAGATGACAGCCCCGGCGCAGCCGCGTTTACTGCGGGTTCTTCAGATAGGCGATCAGGTCGGCAATATCCTGCGGCGTCTTGAGGCCCGCAAACGCCATCTTCGTTCCCGGCACGAGATCCTTCGGGTTCGGCAGATAGGCCGTCAGCTCTTCCTCGGTCCAGGTCTTGCCGGCACCGAAGGTCTTCATGCCGTCCGAATACTTGAAGTCGGCCACGGAGGCGACCGGACGACCCACAACGCCCTGCAGGCTGGGGCCGACCTTGGCCTTTGCATCCGTCGCGTTGTGACAGACCATGCAATTCTTCTTGAAAACCTGCGCCCCTTTGGCCGCGTCGCCATCGGCGAGCGCTACACCCGCACTGGCGGAGACTGCCGCAGCAGCAATCAGCATGCGAAGATACATATTCATTCCTTTCCCACCTCGATTGCGCTCTGCCCGCCACGCCGGACGGACCCCGAGCAGTGCTCTCCTAAGACACAAGGCGGGTCACCGCCTTGACCGACATCAAGTCTCCTGCATTTTGTCATCCCAATGAAGGCGGCAGAATGACACATATTTCTCATTGCCGCCGACCTCGATCTGCGCGCCTTCCTTGATCACCTTCCCCGCCTCGTCCAGCCGGACGACCATGGTCGCCTTGCGCCCGCAATGGCAGATGGTGCGCACCTCGCGCAACTCATCCGCAATGGTCAGCAGTTCCTGCGAGCCGGGAAACAGCTTGCCGCGGAAATCGGTCCTCAAGCCATAGGCCATGACCGGGATGTTGAGGCGATCGACGACGCGCGCCAGCTGCCAGACCTGCTCGGGCGTCAGGAACTGCGCCTCGTCCACGAAGATGCAGGCGATCGGTCCTTCCTTCATAAGGTCCTCGACCAGCACCTTCAGGTCGTCCGCCGCGTGGAAGGGAATGGCATCCGCGGTCAGCCCGATGCGGGACGAGACCTTGCCCCTGCCCGCGCGATCATCGAAGGCGGCGATCAGGATCACGGTGCGCATGCCGCGTTCCTGATAGTTATACGAGGCCTGAAGCAGCATGGTGGACTTGCCCGCATTCATCGTCGAATAGCTGAAATAGAACTTGGCCATGCGGTCGCCCTCTCGAATCCCGTGAACTTGCGCACTGTGCCTTAAATTCAGCGACGGCACGTTGCGCCGACTTTTCCATGGCCCCGACCACCTTCCGAAGCCAATTGGCAAGCGCCGGAAATCACAGATTTTTTCACCAGTGATGTCTTTGCGACATTTATATTGGCATTTGCGAAGGCGGACGCTTGCGGCGCAAGACGAGCCCGAATAGGCCCTTGAACTCGGCGGAATTTGATGCTTCGCTGACACCGAGGATGATTGATAAAGCTCATCCAAAAGAGGGAGAACTCCGTAATGACGCGTTCCATTTTGAAGTCCACGGCCGCCTTCGTGTTCGTCTTTGCCGCTGCAGCCGGTGCTGCCAAGGCAGCCGAACCGGCAAGCTGCGGCAATATCAACGTCGCCCAGGTGAGCTGGACCGACATCCAGGCAACGACCGGCGCTGTCGAGACGGTTCTGACCGCCCTCGGCTACAAGGTCGAAGTCAAGGAGCTTGACCTGCCGATCATCTACACCGGCATGGCCAACAAGCAGCTCGACTTCTTCGTCGGCAACTGGATGCCCTCTTCCACGCAGATCGTGAAGCCTTTCACGGATGCCAAGACGGTGGACACCGTGCGCGCCAACCTCGAAGGCGCCAAGTACACGCTTTCGACCAATGAATTTGGCGCCGCTCTCGGCATCAAGGATTTCGCCGACATTGCCAAGCACAAGAAGGAACTTGACGGCAAGATCTACGGCATCGAGCCGGGCAACGACGGCAACAAGAACGTCCTCGACCTGATCAAGGACAACAAGTTCGACCTGAAGGACTTCAAGCTGGTCGAATCCTCCGAACAGGGCATGCTGGCGCAGGTCGCCAAGCTCGACAAGGCCAAGAAGCCGGTCGTCTTCCTCGGCTGGGCACCGCACCCGATGAACGTCAAGTACAAGATGACCTACCTGACCGGCGGCGACGACTCGTTCGGCCCGAACTTCGGCGGCGCAACCGTCTACACGATGTCGCGCGCCGGCTATGTCAGCGAATGCCCGAATGTCGGCAAGTTCCTCAACAACCTCGTCTTCAACCTCGACATGGAAGACGAGATGATGGAATCCATCATGGACAAGGGCATGCAGGGCAAGGACGCGGCCAAGGCCTGGCTCAAGGCGCATCCGGATGCCGTGAAGCCCTGGCTCGCCGGTGTGACAACGAAGGACGGCGGCGACGCCGACGCGGCCGTGAAGAAGGCTCTCGGCCTCTGATCGTTCCCGCGCAGATCAAAGGGCGGCCCTCGGGTCGCCCTTTTTTGTTTGCGCATAAGGATTCACTGGCCCCGCTCTTCAAGTTGCGACACATTTGCGTAAACTGGATATATTGGGCCGCAGGCCGACAAGACGGTTGTCCGGCGAACGATGATAAACAAACGTCAAGAAGAGAGCGAAAAGCTCCGGCCGCATACCAGCCAACCGAAAACCAAAAAAGGGGAACCTAATGGACTGGCTCCATAGCTGGCTACTGGATGAGAACAACAAGATCATGATCGGCCGGGGGGCCAAGGTCGTGGTCGACTGGTTGACGACGAATCTCAGCAGCTTCTTCGATGCGATCGCGGCGGTTCTGCAAAGCTCGATCGACGCCATTCTTTGGCTGCTTCTGGGGAGGTTCGTTGAAGATACGGCGATTGCACCCTATTATCCCTTCATCACCATCGCCGCCTTCTGTCTGATTGCCTGGGCCGTGCGCCGCAAGTTCGGCGTCGTGGTGCTGACCGCCGTCGGCATGCTGCTGATCTACAACCAGCGCTACTGGACCGAGGCGATGGAAACGCTGGCCCTGGTTCTCGCGGCAACAGGCGTGTCTATGATCGTCGGCGTTCCACTTGGCATTCTCGCGGCCCGCCGCCCCTGGTTCTACGCAATCCTGCGACCCATCCTCGACCTGATGCAGACGATCCCCACCTTCGTCTACCTGATCCCGGCCTTGATCCTTTTCGGTCTCGGTGCAGTTTCGGGCCTCGTCGCAACGGTGATCTTCGCGATCCCGGCGCCGATCCGCCTCACCCGGTTGGGCATCATCTCGACGCCCCCTGCCCTCATCGAGGCCGCGCAAGCCTTCGGTGCCAATCCGATGCAGATCCTCACCAAGGTGGAACTGCCTTTCGCGCTGCCGCAGATCATGGCGGGCATTACCCAGACCATCATGCTGTCGCTCTCCATGGTGGTCATTGCCTCGATGGTGGGTGCCGAAGGTCTCGGCACGCTGGTGCAGCGCGCACTCGGCCAGATGAACGTTCCCATGGGCTTTGACTCAGGCATGTGCATCGTCATCCTCGCGATCGTTCTCGACCGCATCTTCAAGTTCTTCGACGAAGGAGAAACGGCATGACCGCAGTCAGCTTCGAGAATGTCAGCATCATCTTCGGTGACAATCCGAACCGCGCGCTCCAGATGGTCGATCAGGGCCACACGCGCGACGAGATCGGCAAGGAAACCGGCCTCGTGCTCGGTGTGGCAAACGCCACATTGACGATCAACGAGGGCGAGATCCTTGTCCTCATGGGCCTCTCAGGCTCCGGCAAATCGACGCTTCTGCGGGCAGTCAACGGCCTTGCCCCGGTGGTGCGCGGCGAAGTCGCCGTCAAGACCGATGGCGGCTCGCTGAACCCCTACAAGACGTCGAGAAGTGCGCTGCGGAATTTCCGCATGCATACCGTCTCGATGGTCTTCCAGCAGTTCGGCCTCCTGCCCTGGCGCTCGGTGGCCGAAAATGTCGGCTTCGGCCTGGAACTTGCCGGCGAGCCGGAATCCGTCCGCAAGGCCAAGGTCGCCGAACAGCTTCAGCTCGTAAACCTGACGCAATGGGCAGACCGCAAGGTGAATGAACTGTCGGGCGGCATGCAGCAGCGCGTAGGCCTTGCCCGCGCCTTCGCCACCGGCGCGCCGATCCTGCTCATGGACGAGCCTTTCTCGGCGCTCGATCCGCTGATCCGCACGCGTCTTCAGGATGAACTCCTGGAATTCCAGCGCAAGCTCAAGAAGACCATCATCTTCGTCAGCCATGACCTTGACGAGGCCTTCCGCATCGGCAACCGCATCGCCATCATGGAAGGCGGGCGCATCGTCCAGTGCGGTACGCCACAGGATATCGTCAAGAACCCGGTCAACCAGTATGTTGCCGACTTCGTTCAGCACATGAACCCGATCATGATGTTGTCCGCCGGCGACGTCATGAAGCCGGGCGCCTCCGAAAACGGCACCGTCGTCGGCACAGTTCAGGCAGATACGCCGTTGAGCCTCGTTCTCGATGCCATGGCGAAGACGCCGGGCGTGACCGGTGTTGTCGAGAATGGCGCAGTGATCGGCACGATCTCTGCCCAGGACATTCTTGAAGGCCTGACCCGGCACCGCCGCCGCGACGATTGAGACCTTGAGCGGCCGGGCGGCTGATAAAAGCCCGGCCGCGGCCTCCTTGAGCCGCGTGTCTTCAAAAATTGATCCGGGTTTCCGGATCGTGTACCGGGCGGCATCCATCTGTCTCGCCTCGGCTCGAGCTGAAACATTCCGCATCCTCATCGACTGTTGTAGGTAGATAGTACCTGTAACATTGAGCCGTGTGCCCGACCCGGGTCTGCGGCAAGGAACGAACGGAATGACGAAAGACGACAAGCCGAAGGTGCTGCGAGACACCGATGATCAGGCTCGCCAACAGGCGCGCGATCTTATTGTCACGGCACGCTTCGCGGCCATCGCAGTCATCGATCCCGAAACGGGGTATCCGAATTCCAGCCGCGTACTGACGGCAACCGACTGCGCCAGCCGGCCGGTCATCCTCGTCTCACGCCTTGCGGCCCACACGAAAGCGTTGCTGGCCAATCCGCGCTGCTCGCTGCTGTTCGGCGAACCCGGCAAAGGCGACCCGCTGGCCTGGCCGCGCATCAGCCTTCAATGTGATGCGTTGCCGGTAGTGGCGGATGACCCAGAGCGTGCGCATCTTCGAACACGCTTTCTCAGACGACACCCGAAAGCTGCGCTTTACGTGGATTTCCCGGACTTTCTGTTCCTGCGACTGTGCCCTGTCTCAGCCAGCCTCAACGGCGGCTTCGGCCGAGCCTATGCGCTCGCTGGTGAGGATTTTAATCTGCCCGCAGGTCTCTCTCCCCTGTCTTTGACACAAGAGGTTGAACGCGCGTCGAAAGCGGAATCAAGCAAACTGATTCCCGACGGTTACAGGCTCGCCGCGATTGAACCCGATTGCATCATTGTCGAGCAGCGCGGTGCCTTGCGCCGCATCGAATTGGCCAACTAATTGACATAAAACAACAATTCACCAAACTTTAGAAGATTCTGAGATATTGCTATAGCGATATATATCGATATGCAAACCAAATTGTTTGGTTTATAGTCGCTTAAGGCGGGTTCTATGTCCGCCCTCGCCATGGTGAAGCCTAGACACTTCCGGAAGTATACTTTGATGAATTTGGACAATCTGTACTCGAACGCCGGCGCCGCAGCCCTGATGATGTCAGCATTGGCCAATCAAAAGCGAATATTGATCCTGTGCAACCTGGTTCAAGGTGAAATAGCCGTTGGTGCACTGGCCGAGAAGGTTGGGCTCAGCCAGTCGGCGCTCTCGCAACACCTGTCGAAGCTCAAGGCCCTGAACCTCGTAAAGACTCGCCGCTCCGCACAGACGATCTATTATTCAAGCCCGAACCCGCAGGTTCGGACCCTCCTGAATACGCTCGACGCTCTCTATATGGTCGAGTCGAAGGGCAGCATCTGATCTGCGAAAATTCGCCTGGCGGCGACCCGCTCTCATGAGCGGGAAGGTCCCAGGATGCCCACTGCGCGTCCCGTTGCTTATGGCGTGATCAGCCAAGTCGGAAAAATATAAAAACGAACAGCTCTGCGGATAAGCCGCCTGAGCGAGACGATGTGCGTTCATCATGTACGCTCAGGCGATTATCATTGCCGCCGGTCACGTTTCTCCGCTGCTCGGTCCATGTTGCCCTTGACCATGCAGCCTTTCGGAATGCAATTCCTGAAACGTCGGAAAGAGCACCAGTGGAGATGGGCGCTTCCAGTCATCGATTATCAATTGCTAAACTTGCGCGAGCCTGTCGGAAGAGAACACGGCACGCGGGCGTGATCGACCATCAAAAAAGATCATGAACCCCGTTTTTTCGCCGTCTTGACGGGACAATCCGCACTGTTAACTTGACCGAATGATAAAGAATGAGGTTTCGCGTCGCCGAAACCCTTAAGTCCCTTCAGGAGACCTGGCAAATGTCCAACCGCACCACCGCAAAACCGAATGACCTGAGCGCCTTCTGGATGCCGTTCACGGCCAATCGCCAGTTCAAGAAGGAGCCTCGTCTGTTTGTGGGTGCAAAGGACATGCATTACACGACCCATGACGGGCGCACCGTTCTCGACGGCACCGCCGGTCTCTGGTGCGTGAATGCCGGCCACTGCCGTCCGAAGATCACCGAGGCCATCGCCAGCCAAGCAGGCGAACTCGATTACGCTCCGGCCTTCCAGCTCGGCCACCCGAAGGCTTTTGAACTCGCCTCGCGCCTTGTCGATATCGCCCCTGAAGGCATGGAGCATGTCCTCTACACCAACTCGGGCTCCGAATCGGTAGAGACGGCGCTGAAGGTGGCGCTTGCCTATCACCGCGCAAAGGGCGACGGATCGCGCACCCGCCTCATCGGCCGCGAGCGTGGCTATCATGGCGTCAACTTCGGCGGCATCTCGGTCGGCGGCATCGTCTCCAACCGCAAGATGTTCGGCACGCTGCTGACCGGCGTCGATCATATGCCGCACACCCACCAGCCTGCCAAGAACGCGTTTTCGCGCGGCATTCCGGAACATGGTGGCGTTGATATCGCCACCGAACTGGAACGCATTGTCACCCTGCACGACGCCTCGACCATCGCCGCCGTCATCGTCGAGCCGGTCGCCGGCTCCACCGGCGTTCTCATCCCGCCGAAGGGCTATCTCGCCAAGCTCCGCGAGATCTGCACCAAGCACGGCATCCTGCTGATTTTCGATGAAGTGATCACCGGCTTCGGCCGCCTCGGCGCGCCCTTCGCCGCCCAATTCTTCGACGTGAAGCCGGACATCATCACCACAGCGAAGGGCCTGACCAATGGCGTCATCCCGATGGGCGCCGTCTTCGTCACGAAGGACATCCACGATGCCTTCATGACCGGCCCGGAACATCTCATCGAGTTCTTCCACGGCTACACCTATTCCGGCAACCCGATCGCATCTGCCGCAGCACTTGCCACGCTGGACACCTACAAGGAAGAAGGCCTGCTGACCCGCGCCGCCGAGCTCGGCCCCTATTGGGAAAATGCGCTCCACTCGCTGAAGGATTGCCCCAACGTTATCGACATCCGCAATGTCGGTCTCATCGGCGCCATCGAACTCGCCCCCATTGCCGGCGAACCGACCAAGCGCGCCTTCACCGCTTTCCTCAAGGCTTACGAGAAGGGCCTGCTGATCCGCACGACCGGCGACATCATCGCTCTCTCACCGCCTCTGATCATCACCAAGGCGCAGATCGACGAACTGTTCGACAAGCTGCGCGACGTTCTGATGAACAACATCTGACGGCAGCGCAGCACCGTTAAAATTGTTTAAACGATTGACCAGACAGCCCCTCACCGGGGCTGTCTTTCGTTAGAGCAATTCCAGCGAAAGTGGAAACCGGTTTCGCGTCCGGAATTGCGGAAAAACGAGGAGATAGAGCGTTTCAGCGCTTCTTATGAAACGCTGAAACGCTCTAAGTCAGCTGTCCCGGAACCGGCCAGAACGGCCGTATAGGAACAAGTTTACCAATTATCTTCGGCCGAATTTAAACACTCTGCGCTATCTCAGGTTTAATCTAGACGCGGAGTTTGAATATGTTGCGCGGATTTTTAAGAGATAGAGCAGGCAATTTCGGGATTATGACCGCGCTTTTGATCGTCCCGATCATTGGCGTAGCCGGCCTTGCAGTCGATTTTACAAATGCACTCACCGTCAAGGCGAAACTTCAGGGTGCCGGCGACGCGGCAGCGCTCGCGGCCATTGCGGGTTCTTCCCCCGGAATGCGGGCTGCGTTTGCGATGCAAGGCGACGGCACGATCCCGATTGCCCAGGAGGACGCCAAAGCCTTCTTCCGCGGCCAGTTGCAGCACGTCACGGGCTACAGGATCGATTCAATCGACGCCAGCATCGTGAAATCCGGCAAGAACATCACCTCGGTGGTGAACTACAAGGCCACGGTTCCGACCTATCTCGCGCAGATTTTGGGCCAGCCCATTGTGACGGTCGCGGGCCACGCGACTGCAAGCTACGAAGCAGCAACATATCGCAACTTCTATCTCCTGCTCGACAACACGCCGTCGATGGGGATCGCCGCGACCCAGACGGACATCAACAATATGATCCGCCTCACGACGACCCAATCCGAACCCAACGGATGCGCATTCGCCTGCCACATAAGCCAAACGATGCCCGATGGTAGCGTGCGCGAAGATCAGAACGATAACTACCACATCGCAAAAAACAATCACGTGACAACGCGCATTGACGTGGTCGCTACAGCCACGGCAAGATTGCTGCAGGAAGCGACGAAAAATCGTGGAAACAACACGAGCCTGTATCGCATGGGCGTCTATACCTTCGGCAAGTCGGCCGAGAACATGCAGCTTCAGGAAGTCGTCGCGCCGACAACCGACCTTGACACAGCCGCCGCAACCGCCAAGGCAAATGTCAACCTGATGACGATCCCAGGACAAGGTTTCTACGGCGACCGGATCACCAACTTCGATACCGCCTTCACACAATTAACGGCCAAGCTGGGGCGCCCTGGCACCGGCACCGACCCCAGCTCGCCGCAGAAGATCATCTACCTCGTCTCGGATGGCGTTGGCGACAGCGACAAGTCGGCAACATGCACCAAGCCGCTCTTCTATGACCAGACATGGGGGCCGCGCTGCCAGGAACCCATCGACACCACCGTCTGCGATACGCTGAAAAGGCAAGGCTTCACCATTGCAGTCCTCTACACCACCTATTTGCCGCTGAAAAATGATTGGTACGATCAGTGGATCTCTCCCTTCCAGAGCGAGATCGGCCAGCGCATGAAGGCCTGCTCGTCGCCGGGCCTCTACTTCGAAGCCACGACGCAGGGCATCGACGACGCCATGACAGCGCTATTCAACAAGATCGTCGCCATGCCGCGCCTGATCAATTGAGGATCCGACCGGCTCAACGCAAGAAATTAGGGAGGGCGGCTCAGGCCGCCCTCCTTGCTTTCAGCCTCGCCCGCAAAATCGACGGATTGCCCGAAAACCATTTCTCCCGACATGATACCGTCGGCAATGGCCGCTATAAGCGCCTTGCCACTCGGGCCAAATCACCCCATCATGCAATGAATGAATATTGCTGTCGCGAGATTGTTAGATGACCGAATTGAATTCGCCCGCTAAACATCGCCCCGACATGCACCAGCACCTCCTGCAACTGATGGGCCAATGGCAGGATGCCATTCAGGCCTTTGACGAGGCCGTGGCAAACAAGCTCGGGCTCATCACCGCCGAACACCGTTGCCTGAAGGCATTGATGGACGGGGCAAAAACCGCCGGACAGCTTGCGGTCGCCTCCGGCCTGACGCCGGCCGCCGCGACCTCCATGATCGACAGGCTCGAGAAGCGCGGTTTCCTTGAGCGGCAGCGTGACGGGACGGACCGGCGCAAGGTTCTCGTCGCCATGACCAAACCCGCCAGCGACACGCTGGCGCGCTTCTACAAGCCCTTGTCGACGGAGCGAACCGCCATGCTGGCCCGCTTCTCGCCGGCCGATCTTTCCGTCATCGAAAAGTTCGTTGAAGGGGCATTGGCGCTTCAGCAGGCCCATGTAGAGCGGACCGAGAACGAGCCGCTGTCCTCCTGATCGGTCATTTTTGAGGGCAATCCGTTATTCTGCTGAACCTTTCGCCCTCCTCCCGCGTATTCAATGCAAAGGAGATCACGATGAACACTGACAGCCGCTCGCTCAAGCCAATTCTCATCCACGCGGTTGCCATCCTCGCCGTCATCGCCGTTGGCGCGGGCATCGGAACGACCATCGGGCCCGACGACTGGTACTGGACGTTGAACAAGCCCTCGTTCAATCCCCCGTCATGGCTCTTCGCACCGGTGTGGACAATTCTCTATGTCTTCATCGCCATCGCCTTCGCCCGCACGTTCCTGCGTGACCCCAAGGGACCGGCCATGCAGGTCTGGATCGTGCAGATGTTGCTCAACTGGAGCTGGACGCCGCTCTGGTTCGGTCTGCACATGATGTGGGTCGCCTTCGCTGTGATCGTGGCGCTCTGGCTTTCCATCGTCGCCTTCATCTGGCTCACGCGCCGAGCAGATCCCGTGTCCTCAATCCTCTTCGTGCCCTATCTCGCCTGGGTCTCCTTCGCCGCCATCCTCAATGGTACCGTCGCGGCAATGAACAGCTGATCGCCTGATTGCACCCTGTGCATTTGCCCGCGAGTCTGCTTAAGTTGCGCCAACGGCAATCGGACAAGGGTGCAGGCATGAGCGAACTGGAACGGCGGATCGATCAGGGAACGGGCCGCGAGCCGGCCGACATCGTCCTCAAGAATGGTCGCTTCTTCGATCTGGTGACCGGCGAACTCGTCGCATCCGACATTGCCATCTGCGGCGACACGGTTGTCGGGACGAGCGGGAGCTATTCAGGCAAACGCGAGATCGATATCTCCGGCAAGATTGTCGTGCCGGGCTTCATCGACACGCATCTGCACATCGAATCCTCCCTCGTAACCCCGCACGAATTCGACCGTTGCGTCCTACCTTATGGTGTCACGACGGTGATCTGCGATCCGCACGAGATCGCCAACGTGCTGGGCACCGAGGGCATCGAATTCTTTCTCGCCTCCGCGCTCGAAACCATCATGGACATCCGCGTGCAGCTCTCCTCCTGCGTGCCGGCCACCCATCTGGAAACCGCCGGCGCCGACCTGCCGATCGAAAAGCTGCTTCCCTATCGCAATCACCCGAAGGTCATCGGGCTTGCCGAATTCATGAACTTCCCCGGCGTCGTCTACAAGGACCCGGTCTGCATGGCCAAGCTTGAAGCGTTTCAGGGGAGCCATATCGACGGCCACGCCCCGCTTCTCTCCGGAAACGACCTGAACGGTTATCTCTCCGCCGGCATCCGCACCGACCATGAATGCACGAGTGCGGCCGAGGCGATGGAGAAGATTCGCAAGGGCATGCATATCCTGGTCCGCGAAGGCTCCGTCTCGAAGGACCTGCACGCGCTGATGCCGATCCTGACCGAGCGGCTCTCACCCTTCCTGGCGCTCTGCACCGACGACCGCAATCCCCTCGACATCGCCGAACAGGGCCATCTCGACTATCTGATCCGCACGGCGATTGCGCACGGCGTCGACCCGCTGGCGATCTATCGTGCCGCCTCCATTTCCGCCGCGCGCGCCTTCGGCCTGCGCGACCGCGGCCTCGTGGCCCCCGGCTGGCGCGCCGATCTCGTCATCATCGACAGCCTGGAGAACTGCAAGGCCGAGACTGTCTTCGCGGCCGGTCGCGAGGTAACGCACAGCCTGTTCGGGACCCGCAAGCCCGTCGCGCCCGTCGGCCTCGCCAGCGTGAAGGCCCGCACGGTCAAGGCGGCCGATTTTGGCGTTCCGGCAACCGAGGGCGAGACCTCCGTCATCGGCGTCCTGCCGGGCAAGATCATTACGGAACATCGCCGCTTCCGCCTGCCCGTCGATGGTAACCAGACGACCGTCGATTTCGAGCGCGACATCCTGAAGGTCGCGGTCATCGAACGCCACGGCAAGAACGGCAACCACGCCAACGGCTTCGTTCAGGGCTTCGGCCTGAAGAGGGGCGCAATTGCTTCCACAGTCGGCCATGACAGCCACAATATCTGCGTGGTTGGCGCAAATGACGAGGACATGGCGATTGCCGCCAATCGTCTCTCGGACATCAATGGCGGCTTCGTGGTTGTTCAGGATGGCAAGGTGACCGGGGAGATCGCCCTGCCTGTCGCAGGCCTGATGAGCCTTGAGCCATATGAAGCGGTACGCGACACGCTGCACCATCTGCGCCAAGCCGCTTTCGCGCTAGGTGCAACGCTGGAAGAGCCATTTCTGCAGCTTGCCTTCCTGCCGCTGCCGGTGATCCCTCACCTGAAGATTTCCGATCGCGGTCTTGTCGATGTCGACAAGTTCATGCTGATCGGATGAAATCGTCCGTGATCTTCGCCTCGCCGGCAACGAGCGAACGCCAGATGTCGATCTTGCCGGCCAGTAGCTCCGGTGTGAACGGCTTCGGCAGATAATCGTCCATGTCAGCGTCAAGACAGGCGTTGCGGTCATGCTCGAGCGTGCGGGCGGTGATGGCGATGATGGGCGTGCGGCTCAGCGCCTGCGCCGACTCCGCAGCGCGGATCGCAGCCGTCGCCTCGTAGCCGTTCATGCGCGGCATCAGAATGTCCATGAAGACGATTTCCGGCTTGTAGAGGTTCCAGAATTGGACCGCCTCCTCGCCGTCGCGCGCGATCCGGAAGTTGAGACCGAGGGATTTGAGGATCTGCTCGCAGGCCAGCGCGCTCACCTCGTTATCTTCCGCCACCAGAACGTCGATCGTATCGATCTTGCCCGCGCCTTCGCCGATCGTAACTTGCGCCTGCGCCTGCATCGCTGCCACGCTGGTGGCGGCTGGCTTGCCCCGGCGCCGACGGGCGGCCATGACATCGCAAAGCGCGCCGAGGAGCAGTGAGCTTCGGACCGGCCGCTGCAATTGCGCCTCCACCGCGATCTCTGCTACCCCTTGGAGGCTGTCCGACAGAACCGGCGTCATCAGCACGACGGAAATTTCCGAGAACCGTGGATCGTCGCGCATACGTTCGATCAGCTTTCGCGCGCCCCGCCGCTCCAGCGTGCTGCTGAGCACGAGTATGTCGATGGATAGTCCGACACTCTCTGCCGCTTCGAGAATGTCAAACGCGTCGCCGATGGTCTCAACGCCCGTGGCGTCGAACCGCCATCCCGCCAGCAGGGTCTCGATAGACCGCCGGGAGACGGCAATCTCATCCACCACGAGAACCCGGCTGCCGACGGTCGGCAGGATCTCATCGTCTTCATTGCGACTGTCGGCGCATTCGAATGGCACTTCGACCCGAAACGTACTGCCGATGCCGACCTCGCTGTCGAGTTCGATCGTGCCCCCGAAGAGCTTGACGAGCCCGATACTGGTCGGAAGGCCGATGCCCAGGCCTTCGGTATGCCCCGCACGTGTCGATTGGGAACGGGAGGCGGTCTCGAAAATCGCCAGCTGACGATCCGGCGAAATTCCGCACCCCGTATCCTCCACCTCAATCGTCAGCATTCGCTTGCCGCCATGGCGCGGGCCAGCGGAAAGCCTGATTTCCACATGGCCGCGATCAGTAAAGCGAATGGCATTGGAGATCAGGTTGAAGACGATCTGCCGGAAGCGCAGCGGATCGCCAAAGACACGCTTTGGAATATCAATCGTCGGGGAGACAACAATCGCGAGGCTTTTCTCCTCGGCCTTTGCTGCAAGAATCGTCGCGGTATCGTCCACCGATTCCAGAGGATTGAAATGAATGGGATGCAGTTCGAGATGACCGGAATCGAGCCTGGAGAAATCGAGAATGTCATTGATGAGCGTCATCAGCGACTTCGCCGATTTGGTAATCGCGTTCACATAGGTCTTTTGCCGCGTATCGAGTTCGGATCGCGACAAGAGCTCCGCCATGCTCAGCACACCGTTCATTGGTGTCCGAAACTCGTGGCTGACAGTGGCCAGAAAATCGGACTTCGCCCGGTCGGCCTTGGCCGCGCGGCGCAAGAGGCGCTCCAGGTCCTCCTGCCGCCGGCGAAGCTCGGTCACATCGGTCAGAAGTGCGATGGCGCCGCCATCATCCACCGGTCTGATTTCCAGCCTGATCCAGCGTTTGTCTGCAACACAGAAGCTGACGTCGCGCGCAAGCCCCTTTGAAGCATGCTCTCGCAGATCCTCCAGGAAGGCCACCGGGTCGGGCCCGAAATCACCGCGTTCAGCACAATGCGCGAAGACGCTTTCCCAACCGCCGCCGACCTCGATCATGCCCGGCGGCAAGTCCAGCAGTCGGTCTATCGTGCTGTTTGCCATCCGAATCTGGCCGGTTGGGGAAATCATGAGCAGGCCCTGTGACATCGTCACCAGCGCCTTGTCCATCAACTCGCCTGTCTCCGCCAGTTTGGCGCGCGCCTCATCGAGAACGCGGTCCTGCCGCCGCACCTCGGTGATGTCGTTGAATGTCAGAACCACCCGCCCGCCGGCAATCGGATGGCACTGGACAAGATAGGTGTCGCCGTTTGCCGTCACGAACTCCCGGATCGGCAGCTCGCCCGCCTTCAGAAAGGCGCTCCATTTTTCCTGTGCTGCCTCAAGCTGTTCGGAGGTGAGCTGAAAATGGCCATTGCTGACGCTATGCGTCATCATGTCAAAAAAGCTTCTGCCGATCAGTCCAGCCAGCTCCGTATGCGCCCATTTGCGCAAGACATTTTCGTTGACGAGCTCGACGATCAGATCGTCCTGCCGGATGACGATCACCCCGGTGTCGATGCTGTTCATGATGTCGGAGAGCTGCTGCCAGGCTGCCTCTGCCTGATTGCGGGCCTGCTCGAGCTCCAGTTCCCGTTCTCTAAGCGGCGTCATGTCGAGAAGCGAACCAACCACATAGCGCTTGCCATCCGGGAGCATTGCCCGGCTGATGCGCGACTGGATATGGGCGCCCTGATCCGCCCGGTGCCGCATGACGGTCTCGCGAACCGAGACCTCGCCGGTTGCCAGCACCCTGTCATTTTCCTCGATATAGCTTTCGGCCTCGTCGCCGAACACCGTTCGCTCATCGGCGCCGCATGCCGGAAGCTGACGGCTTTCGAGAAGTTCGCGCTCGACCGCGTTGGCGTAGATCATGATGTGGCTTTCGTCGCGCACGAAAACCGGGACCGGCAGCGCATCGAGAATCGACTTGTAGAGACTGACCTCGTCCCTCTGCTTGATCAGCAGCGCTTCGCGCTCCTGGCTGTCCGTGATGTCGAGACGCAGCCCGACGACATAGCCGTTCTCAAGGCGGCGATTGATGGCCCTGATCCAGCGGCCGGTTCCAAGCCGGCTGACATTCTCGTAAAGGGTCTGGCGATAGGCGCCCAGCCGCTCTTCCACCCAGCGCTCGCAAGCCCGCCGGTCCGTCGTATCGACCATCGGGTCAAGCCCACGCTCGATCCCGCGCGTCAGGATATCCGAGATCGTCTCGCCCTTCCTGATCGACCCCATATAGGGCAGATAGAGCTGCACCATCCTTTCGTTGACGAAGGCGACGCGATCCTGCGGATCGACGATCAGTATCCCCGCATCGATATGGGAGAGTGCATTTTTCAGAACCGACAGAAAGGCAGGCTCCGGATCCTCCACCCGCTGCGCCGGCGCAACGTTGCTCGCACCGCCCGTTTCGGTGGTTTCCCACCACAGCGCCGGCGGCACGGCGACGACAGGCGGCGCCGGTTCCAGATGCTCGTAGAGGAAGATGGCACCTGTCTCGCTGACAAACTGCTCGATCTTCAGGCGCTGAGGGCGCTCAGCCAGGCCCACGGAAATCAGGATGTCGGCCTCGGAGCCGAAGACGATGGCCTTGCGCTCCAACTCGTCGCGAAGGCCAGCCTCCGCCGCATCCGGCAGGTCGGCATCGGTCAGGCCGATGAAATCCTGTGGCGGAAGATGGTGGATCCCGGCGAAAGCGGCGCTGACGGCGACATAGCGCAGTTCGGAGTCCTTGATGCAGGCAGGAACACGGGTGCGCGCCAGTCTCTGGCACGCCATAGCGAGCAGGTCCACGCCTTGCTGCACTTCGCCTTCTCCCGAATCCTATTGCACTTTCATTGCCTTAATTAGGCACACGGAGCGTTAAAGAATTGGTTAACCATCGGCTGTCAGCTTTAACCAATGTTGCCAATCGAGCGTCCATTGCTGCAATGCACCCTGATCAACCCGCACACTCTTGACATTTCGGCCCAATCGTAAGAGAAGCATGCAGCTTTCCCCTTCCGGCCGCCGCGTGAGCTGGCCGTTGCAATCGCCGACCATGGCAAGGACCTGTCGGAGCAACAGAAGGAAAAGCGCGTTGCATTGATGCCGGGTTCCACGCCGGCGGCGCTGAAAGCAAATCAACTTAACCCACAAGTTCCCAATTCACGCGGGGTTCTTGACGCGAACGACACCCGGAGCCCGATCATGGTGCCCCGGATAATCGGCGTTTGCGTCCCCGAAAGGCTGAATAACCTTGACTAAATTTTCCGACCTCGGTCTCTCTGCCGGCACATTGCGCACACTGGAAGGCATGGAATTCACCACGCCGACCCCGATCCAGGTGAAGGCAATCCCGCTGGTGCTGGAGCGCCGCGATATCATCGGCCTCGCCCAGACCGGCACCGGCAAGACGGCCGCGTTCGGCCTGCCGATCATCGAGCATCTGCTGACCGAAAACCAGCGCCCGGAACCCAAGGCCGTGCGTACACTGATCCTGGCTCCGACCCGCGAGCTGGTGAACCAGATTGCCGGCAACCTGCGTTCCTTCATCAAGGACACCAAGCTGCGCATCGCGCTCGTCGTCGGCGGCGCATCGATCCACAAGCAGGCCCAGCTTCTGGCCCGCGGAACCGACATTCTTGTCGCCACCCCCGGCCGCCTTCTCGACCTGTGCAAGCGCAACGACGTCAACCTGACAGCCGTGCGCTACCTCGTCCTTGACGAGGCCGACCAGATGCTCGACCTCGGCTTTATCCACGACCTGCGCCGCATTTCGAAAATGGTTCCCAAGCGCCGCCAGACGCTGCTCTTCTCGGCCACCATGCCGAAGCAGATCGAGGAATTGGCTCAGGAATACCTGACCGACCCGATCCGCGTCGAAGCATCCACGCCCGGCAAGACCGCCGACAAGATCGAGCAGTTCGTCCATCACGTCACCGGCAAGGACCAGAAGACGCAGCTGCTTCGCCAGTCGCTGACAGACAATCCGGACGGCCGCGCCATGGTCTTCCTCAAGACCAAGCACAGCGCCGAGAAGCTTTCGAAGCATCTGGAAAACATCGGCTTTGCAGCCGCCTCCATCCATGGCAACAAGAGCCAGAGCCAGCGCGAGCGTGCGCTGAAGGCTTTCAAGGATGGCGAAATGCGCGTTCTGGTCGCGACTGACGTTGCGGCCCGCGGCATCGACATTCCCGGCGTCACGCATGTCTACAACTATGACCTGCCGACCGTCGCCGAAGCCTATGTTCACCGCATCGGTCGCACGGCCCGCGCCGGCAAGGAAGGCATTGCCATTGCATTCTGCGCACCGGACGAAATCAAGATGCTCCGCGACATAGAGAAGCTGACCAAGGTCGCGCTCACCGTTGCCAGCGGCGAGCCGCCGGCCGATACACGCGGCGCCGGCAATCAGCCGTCGCGCGGCGCTGCCCGCCCGGCCCGCAAGCCGCACCGCAAGGGCCAGGGCCGTCCACAGCAGGGTGGCGAAGGCGCGGAAGTCCGCGGCGAGCAGACCGCACGTCCGGCCCGCCGCCCGCATTCCGAGGCTCAGGCTGGCGAACGCAAGCAGGGCAATAACGGTCACCATCAGGCCGGCCGTCCGAACGGCGATCGCAACCGCAGCGACCGCCCCGGCGGCCAGAAGCGCGGCAACCGCGGCGGAAAGCCCGGTGGCTACACGCGCGCAGCCCAGGGCTGATAACCCCCTGCAGGACATGGCGGCGTGAACCCGCTGGTCCCGAAATGCAAAGGCCCCGGCGAACCGCTCCGCCGGGGCCTCATTTGTTTTGGCCGCTGTCTTTCCGGTCTTAGAACTCCTGCCAGTCACCCCTTGTATCAACTGCCGCATTCCCCGAAAACGCGGAGGCAATCTTGCGACCCATCGCCTTGACCGGTGAGACGGCAGGGCGATCAGCCGGGGCAACATTCCGGACCGGCGCAGGTGCCACCATACCGCCCTCGGCCAACTTGAACTGCGCCAGCAGCCGGTTGAGCGAGACGACCTCGGTGGCGAGGCTGTGGCTCGCAGCAGTGGATTCTTCCACCATCGCCGCGTTCTTCTGTGTATCCTGATCCATCTGGTTCACAGCCGTGTTGATCTGCGCGAGGCCCGAGGCCTGCTCCTGCGCCGATTCCACGATCGCCAGAACGTGCCGGTTGATCTCCTGAACTTCAGTGACGATCGTTTCCAGCGCCCGTCCCGTCTCCCCGACCAGCTTCACGCCCTGCTCGACCTGCGTGTTTGAGGTCGTGATCAGTGCCTTGATCTCCTTGGCTGCAGTCGCCGAGCGCTGCGCCAGTTCCCGCACTTCCTGTGCCACAACCGCAAAGCCCTTGCCGGCATCACCGGCGCGCGCAGCTTCCACGCCGGCGTTCAGAGCCAACAGGTTCGTCTGGAAGGCGATCTCATCGATGACGCCGATGATGTTGGAGATTTCGTTGGCCGACTTCGAGATCATCTCCATCGCAAGAACGGCCTGGCTGACGACCTGACCCGACTGCTCGGCACCAGCCTTGGCACGGCTGACAAGCTGTCCAGCCTCCTGCGCCCGGCGGGTGCTGTCGCGAACGGTCGTCGTAATTTCTTCGAGCGCCGCGGCCGTCTCTTCAACCGCTGCAGCCTGCTGCTCGGTGCGCTTGGCCAGATCGTCGGCGGCTGCCTTGATCTCGCTCGACCCGGCATCGATGCCGCGGGCATTTTCCGAGACGGAACGAAGCGCTGCCTGAAGCTTGTCGGCAGAGTTATTGAAGTCGCTGCGCACGCCATCAAGCGTGGCAACGAAGGGTTCGCGGATGCGGTAGGAGACATCCCCATCCGAAAGCTTGGCCAGTGCCGCCGCCAGATTGTCGACGGCGAACTGAACGTCGGCCGCTTCCCTGGCCTTCTGCTTCTCGCGCTCGATGCGTTCCTTCTCGCTCATCGAGCGATTGGCTTCCGTTTCCTGTTCCAGACGAATGCGTTCGATGGCACTCTCCTGGAAGACAAGCACGGCCTGCGCCATGGAACCCACCTCGTCCTTGCGGTCCAACCCGTCGATCTTCGAAGCCGTATCGCCGGATGCCAGCGCGGCCATACGCTCACGCAGACGGGAAATCGGACCGGTAATGCCGCGGGTCGCGACATAGAGCGACAGAACGATGCCCAGGATAAACGCGAAACCGACCGCCCCGAGGCTTGTCATGATCGTCCTGTCCGTAATGTCGGACAGATCGTCGCTCTTCTTCAGCAGCGCCGCCTGGCGAGAATCGTTATATGCGCGGAGATCGGCCCGCCATTTGTCAACGGCGGGGTCGATGCCGGCCAGCACTTTTGCAGCTTCGTCCTTCTTACCGTCCAGATCTGTCTGCACAGCCTTGTCGATCACGTCGAACAGCACCTGCGCACGCGTCTTGAAATCGTTGACCGCAACAGCAGCTTCCGGCGTCAAGGCGACAACCTTGTCGAGCCGCGTCACGATATCCTTTTTGCTAGAATCGTAGAAGGCTTTGACACCGGCATAGCCCGGATCCGAGTTATCGTAGGCTACCAGCTGATAGGCGCTGTAGGGCACGCTGACCATCGCGGTTGCAGCCCGCACCATCTGGATGGCAGCCACGCTATCAGTGGTCAGAAAGTCGGAATATGTATTATCCGCGTTCTTGTAGAAATAGGCCATGCTGCCGGTCGCCCCCAGGCCGACAACGCACAGGGGCACGACAATGGACAGGATTTTCGCCTTGATAGATATGTTCGCCAGAACTGACATCTGCTCTCTCGCCAGTGGATCCTGCCTTCTCGTGCGGAAGGCATGACGGACTCGGAATGAGGACATTGCACGGCGACACCCAAGTCATTCGGGCCTTGTTCGGGGGAGGATCCGGCCCAACTGAGATCGGATCCCTCGCACGCTAGAAAGAAATTCCAAACCAAAAGTTAATTCCGGAACCACAGATTAGTGATTCCTAATTAAACATTAGATTGCACCTATATGTTCACTACGCAGGAGAAAATTGACAGATCACAAGAAATGGAAAAATCCCGGCAGACATGGCTGCCGGGTTCGATCCGTTCGAAGCGCTATCAGTTGCAGGTGAGGGCGACAGACCTATCCTAAAGGTCGACGATCAGCCGTTCCCGGAGATAACCTGACAGGAGAAGGACTTGGCCTTGAGCGCGCGGCACGCGTT
Source organism: Limnomicrobium aquaticum (assembly GCF_040545545.1). NCBI lineage: Bacteria > Pseudomonadati > Pseudomonadota > Alphaproteobacteria > Hyphomicrobiales > Rhizobiaceae > Limnomicrobium > Limnomicrobium aquaticum. The sequence continues at coordinate 97,824 of NZ_JBEPMB010000001.1, read as the reverse complement.
CTCCGCAGTTTCGCGGCTGCTGAAGCCGATGAAACGCGCGCGGTAGACACCGCCGGCGTTTTGCGCAAAATTCATCACGCCATTGAGGCTCGGTCCGGCCTTGCCGCGCGCCTTTTCCAGCAACCCGCGCGCATCGTCCTCGCTCTTGGCCGTCGCAATCTGGACTTGCCAGAGCGTATCGGGGTCACTCGACATATTGTCGGGATCGGGCTGTTCGTTCGCCAGTGCCGCCTCTGTCTCTGCCGCGACATCTTCATCCGCATCATCCACGGGTTTCACCGGTGCCTTGGCCGACTGCGCGGGCTTGGCAAGAGCATCGTAGCGGGAACCCGGCAGAGGCACCGAACCGAGCGAGGCGACGACGGCCTCCTCACGCTTGGGCTCGCGCTGGGGCTCGCGCTCCGGCTCCGCCGCAACCGCCACAGGCGGCGCAACGCGGGTCGCGACGAGCGCGGGAGCACTCTCGCGGACGGGCGCATTGTCTCGACGGGCAAGCGCGATCGGCACGGACATGTTCAGAAGAGCAGCCATCTTGGCATCGCGCGCGCCGGCCGTCCGTCCGCCCATCACGACACCGATCACGCGTCTGCCGCCATCATTCACCGCGGTGACGATGTTGAAGCCGGAAGCATTCGTGTAGCCGGTTTTGATGCCATCCATGCCGCGATAGCGATACATCAGCCGGTTATGGCCATGGATCGTCCGCCCGCGGAAAGAGAAGGCACGCGTCGAGAAGAGACGATATTCACTCGGATAATCCCGGATCAGGGACACACCCAATCGGGCCATGTCACGCGCCGTCGTCACCTGACGCGAGTCCGGAAGCCCGGAACCGTTGCGGAACGTCGTCCGCGTCATGCCGAGCTGCCGCGCCTTACGCGTCAGCATGGACCCGCAATCGCCGCGTCCGGCGAGATAATCGCACATCGTCTCGGCCGCATCATTGGCCGACAGCACGATCATGCCGAGCACGGCCTCACGAACCGTGAGCGACTGCCCTGCCCTGACGCCGAGCTTCAGCGGAATGACGTGAGCTGCGCGCGACGTCATCGGAATGCGGGTGTCCCAGCCGATACGGCCGGCACGCAGCGCCTCGAACGTCATATAGAGCGTCATCATCTTGGTCAGAGATGCCGGGTGGTTGAGCGTGTCGGCATTTTCCGACGCCAGCACCTTGCCCGTGTTGGCGTCGAGCACGAAATGCGCATAGCCGGCCTCAGCAGGCTGCGCTGCAAACAGCGCAGATGCCAGCATCAATGTCCCAAGAACAGCCAGCCGCAATGCAGTCAGACGGCGCATGCAAGGTCTCCTGCAATATCGTTTATCTGGCTGATTCTAATGGTGTTGCATGGCAACAGAGAAGTTAAAATTTTAACGATCTGATTTCATCGTTAATGAAATATGAATTCCCGACTCAGCGATCCCGCCGGAATGCGAAAGCGCATTCAGCGTAAGAACCGCCGTGATCCAGGAATGCGCGCGATCGCGAGGAGCGACACGGTCGTGACCGCGATGACCGCCGCCGCAAGCCCCAGGCGCTCGGGCACGTTCATGCCGTTGATGGACAGAAACTTCAGATCCCCCTGCGAGACAAGCAGGATGAAGAAGGCATGCAGGCAATACATGCCAAGCGCATATCGACCGAGCGGGGCGAGCCTATCGGCAAGCTTTAGCGGAAAATACCTGAGAAGCAGCAGGAACACGGCTCCCGAATAGATCGCGGTGCCAAACAGAACATCGAACGAGCCCGACTTCAGATGTCCCGCGTCTGCGGAACGGATAACGATCAGAAGCGACTCGCCGAATTGCAGCCCGAACCCGAAAAGGGCGATCAGACCCAGCAACAGACAAGACGACCGCCTGATGGCCCCTGCCGTCGCCACGAAGGAACCGAACCACATGAAAAGCAGCCCGAAAAACGGGGTATCGCGGGCGTCGAAGGATTCCGGACTATCCATCATCCGGGAGAGATAAGGCAAAAGCCCGCTTTCGATATTGTAAGGACCGATTGCAAGACCGATCAGGAAAGCAGCCGCCGCCACGGCAAAGACAAGAGAAGGCGTCAGCCATGCTCTCAGCCAGGCAAAAATCGCCACCGTGACCAAGAGCCAGGGTATGTACCAGAGATGAAAGGCCAAGCCGCCTGTAAAGACGATCTGCAAGGCTTCCTGCCAGGGACTGACAAGCGGGGCGCTGTCGCCACGAAGCCCTGAAACGAATATATCGAAAAGGTAGTACAACAGCTCCCAGAAGACGAAAACTGGCAGGAGACGCCGGACGTAGCGGGATACGATCTGCCATGGGCTTCGGGAGGAATTTGCAAGCAGATAGCCTGTCATCATGAAGAACATCGGCACGGCGAAACGTGTGGCACCGTTCACGACGCCCAGCCATCCGAAAATCCTTCCCGCATCCACGCTTGAGACATGCAGAAGCACGACAGCGCAAAATCCAACGAACCGAGCCGCATCGATCCGGGTATTTCTATCGACGGTAGCGGTGTTTTCCATGACGCCCTTTACCAAGGACCGAGACTGGCATCCAAGAGACTAAGATGCGGATTTAGGCTTCAACCCTTGCGCGTCGTCAAGTAGACCCCCACAGCCGCGACCGCCGCGCCGACGATCATCGGCACGGTCAGCACCTCGCCGAATAGAACCCAGGCCTGAAGCGCGACCGCTGCCGGCACGAGATAGTTCAGGGAGGCCGCCTGCGACACCTGCCCCTTGCGCAGCAGATAGAGAAGCAGCGCGATCGCGCCCGCCGAAAGCGCCAGCACCGACCATGCCATCGTCGCCCAGACGGCAAGCGAATTGTCGAAATGTGGCGCCTCGACAAGGAAGGCAAGCGGCGTCAGCACCACGAATGCGCCGACATATTGCAGCAATGCGATGGTCCGCAGATCGCCGCTATGGAGATGCTGCTTCTGATAGATCGACCCGTAGGTCACTGCCGCCATCCCCGCGACATTGACAAGGACTGGAAGCAAAGGAACCGCACTTGCATCCGTCGCCATCAGCTTGGGCGTAATCGCGATGACAATACCCAGGAAACCGAGCGCGAGCCCGAGCTTCTGCTTGCCCGAAAGCCTCTCCCCCACCAGAAACGGCGCGGCGACCGCCGTCATCAATGGCTGCAGAGCAGAGATCAGGCCGGAAATCCCGGCCGGCACGCCGTGAGCAATGCTCCACCAGACGCCGCTGAGATAGATGCCATGCAGGAAGACGCCGCTGACGGCCGCATGCAGGGTCGCGGCGCGGCTTTCCAGCCATTTGGCACCGCTGACGCGGCAGATCCCGTAAAACAGCACGACCGCCAGCGCGAAGCGGATAACCAGGAACAGAAGCGGGCTGGCGTGAAACGCGCCGAACTTTGCCACGATCCAACCGGTCGACCAGAGGGCCACGAAAACAACGGGTATAAGACGATCGATCATGACGAGCCGGGGAATTTGGGGATGGACCGGCGCACCCGGCAGGTCGTTTCATAGGCCGATTGCGGCACGCGGTCCAGTCCGGACTTTTGACGTCTGCCCAAATTTTGAACACTGCACGCAGGCCTTTTCCGGGCACGCCCTTGATCGCGCCTGTTTTTTGAGCAGCGCGCATGCATGCGAGTAGCCCATCTTCATGGAACTTTATTGAAAATCAGTCATTTATGAGAAATCCAGATATTTCGCTTCGAACTGTGCATGGTTCTTGCATTATCGGAATTGTTGTATTCATATGAATAAAAAACGGGGGAACACGGCATTGGCATTTGATGAAATGTTGAATGCAGGCGCAGATCCGAGGCCACCATACCGCTCTTATCATGAATGGTATGCGGCACAGGATCCGGCAAACCTGATTGCAAAATCGCGCGACGCAGAAAACATATTCCGGAAGACTGGCATCACCTTCAACGTCTATGGTCACGAGGACCAGTCGGAAAAGCTCATCCCCTTCGACATCATTCCCCGCATCATTTCCGCCCGTGAATGGCGAAAACTGGCTCAGGGCATCGAACAGCGCGTGATCGCGCTCAACGCCTTCTTGGACGACATCTATCACAAGCAGGAAATCATCAAGGCTGGCCGCGTTCCCCGCGCGCTGATCGAGAAGAACCCCACCTTCCTGCCTGAAATGATCGGCATGCGCCCGCCAGGCGGCGTCTACACCCACATCGTCGGCACCGACATCGTGCGCACCGGCGAGGATCAGTTCTACGTTCTGGAAGACAATGCCCGCACGCCGTCCGGCGTCTCCTACATGCTGGAGAACCGGGAAACGATGATGCAGATGTTCCCGGAACTCTTCTATGCGAACAAGGTTAGGCCGGTCGAGGATTACCCCTATCAGCTCCGCCAGAGCCTTCAGGAACTCGCCCCTCCCGGTTGCAAGGGCAAGCCGCGCGTCGCGGTTCTAACACCCGGCATCTACAATTCGGCCTATTACGAACACTCGTTCCTCGCCGACCAGATGGGCGTCGAGCTTGTGGAAGGCTCGGACCTTCGCGTCATCGACGGCAAGGTCTGCATGCGCACCACCCTCGGATATCAGGCGATCGACGTGCTCTATCGCCGCGTCGATGACGACTTCCTCGACCCGCTGACCTTCCGTCCGGACAGCGCGCTCGGCATTCCCGGCATCATGGATGTCTACCGCGCCGGCAATATCACCATTGCCAACGCGCCCGGAACCGGGATTTGCGACGACAAGGCGATCTATTCCTATATGCCGGAAATCGTCGAATTCTACACCGGCCGCAAGGCGATGCTCGAAAACGTGCCGACATGGCGCTGTTCGGAAGAAGACAGCCTGAAATACGTGCTCGAGCACATTGACGAACTGGTGGTGAAGGAAGTTCACGGCTCGGGCGGTTACGGCATGCTCGTCGGCCCGACCGCCACCAAAAAGGAAAGGCTGGAATTCGCCGAGAAGCTGAAGGCCAAACCCGCCAATTACATTGCACAACCCACCCTGTCGCTTTCGACGGTGCCGATCCTCGTGAAGAACGGCGTGGCACCCCGCCACGTCGATCTTCGTCCCTATGTCCTTGTTTCGAAGACCGTCAAGATCATCCCCGGAGGGCTGACCCGCGTGGCGCTGAAGGAAGGCTCGCTGGTCGTCAATTCCAGCCAGGGCGGTGGCACCAAGGACACCTGGGTTCTGGAGGACTGAGAGAATGCTCGGACGGACTGCAAACGGACTCACCTGGATGTTCCGTTACATCGAGCGCGCCGAAAACATCGCGCGCCTTATCGACGCTGGGCTTCGGATGACGCTGACCCGCTCCGGCGGAACGGGCGGTGACTGGGACGGTGTTCTCCAGAGCGCCGGCATGCAGCAGGCGTTCCTGGAAGAATACGAGGCCGTCACGGATAGCGACGCCATCGACTTCATGCTCAGAAGCCTGAACAACCCCTCAAGCGTCCTTTCCTGCATTGAAGCGGCTCGCAACAATGCCCGCATGGTGCGCACCGCTCTGACGCGCGAAACCTGGGAAGCGACGAACGAGTTCTGGATCGACCTCAAGCAGTTGCTCGCCCGCAAGGTGCGCCCGCAGGACATGCCGGGCGTCATCGAAACGATCAAGCGCCGCGCCGGCCTCGTGCGCGGGGCCTTTCACGGCACGATGCTCCGGAACGAGATCTACAATTTCTCACGCATCGGCACCTTCATCGAGCGCGCCGACAACACGGCCCGCATCCTCGACGTGAAATACTATGTGCTGCTGCCATCGGTCTCCCATGTCGGCTCATCGCTCGACAATATCCAGTGGGAATCCATCCTGCGTTCCGTCTCGGCGCATCGCGCCTATGGCTGGGTCTATGATGCGGTCTACAATCCGGCGAATATCGCCGACTTCCTGATCCTCAACGGCCAGATGCCGCGCTCGCTGCACTATTGCTACGACAAGATCGTCAGCAACCTGTCCTATCTGGAACGCGAGTACAAACAGCGTCTCGACGCCCATGACACGGCGGATGCAACGCTGCGGCTGCTCGAAAAGGGCTCGATCAAGGATGTGATGGATCAGGGTCTGCATGAATTCCTTGAGGATTTCATCGGCCACAACAACCGGCTCGGAATGCAGATTTCCGAAGGTTATCGCTTCTATTGAGCCCGAATGGACCGCACCATGCGATTGAAGATCAGCCACACGACCGAATATACCTATGACGAACCGGTGCAGTATTCGCTGCAACGCCTGCGCCTCACGCCGAAATCCGGCCCGACGCAGACCGTCATCTCCTGGAAGACCTCCGTGGAGGGCGCGAAGCTTGAAGTCGGCTATGACGACCAGTTTCAGAACTTCACCGAACTGGTCTCCCTGAACGGCGAGCAGCATTCAATCCGCATTGTCGCCGAGGGCGAGGTCGAAACAATCGACAAGGCCGGCGTGCTGGGACCTCACACCGCTTATGCACCTCTGTGGCTCTATCGCCGTGACACGCCGCTGACCAAGCCTGGCAAGCTCATCCGCGAACTTGTCAAATCGCTGGATGCGGCCGATGACCTGCCGAAGCTGCACCAGCTGATGAGCCGCATCAAGGCGCGCATCGTCTACACGCCCGGCACGACGGATGCCGCGACCACCGCCGAACAGGCGATGGACCTGAAGACCGGCGTGTGTCAGGACCACGCCCATGTCTTCATTGCAGCGGCACGCCAGATGGGCTTCCCCGCTCGCTACGTCTCCGGCTACCTGCACATGCCCGGCAACCCGGAACAGACCGCAAGCCACGCCTGGGCCGAAGCCCATGTCGACGGTCTCGGCTGGGTGGGTTTCGACGCCGCCAACGACATCTGCCCCAACGAAGACTACGTTCGCGTCGCCATCGGCCTCGATTACAAGGACGCCTGCCCCATATCGGGCATGATCCATGGCGTTTCATCGGAAACGATGAAGGTCGCAGTCGTGGTTGAAGGACCGGAGCAGTCGCAAAGCCAGAGCCAGAGCTGAGGGTAAAAGCTCGCCTGAAAACGAAAAAAGGCCAAGCGATGCTTGACCTTCCTCTGTGTCCGCGCGGCACCAGTTCATCCGTGGCTCGCCTCTCGCTGACAAGGGATGTTTACCCGAGATATTTGACGGCAATATGACATGGACGAATCCCGGCCCCTGCCGATAAGGTCACGCAAAACCGGGAGGCTTCAGGATGCGGACGCTGGAACAGGCGATCAATGCGGCGACACCTGTCGAGGGTGAGCGTTTCGACGGAGACGACCTTCAGGAATTCCACATCGGTGAAGTCGAGTTTCGCGCCTGCCGCTTCATCAACTGCAATTTCGACTATGCGAGCTTCCGCGCAGCCCGCTTCATCGGCTGCAGCTTCGACCATTCGTCCTTCAAGGAAGCAACGTTCAAGGATTGCGTCTTCGCCGAGAGCGAGACGGGCAGCGAATGGCGCTACTGCGACCTCTCCAAGGCTGAATTCGAAAAGTCCAACCTCTCACTCAACAAGTTCGTGGGCTGCGAGGGCTATATGCTCTCCTTTACCGATTGCGCAGCGCCCGGCCTCAAGGCCGATATCGAGGCGCAAAGGAAGGTCCGCAGCCAGGTGATCCCCGGCGGACTGCGCTTCATCCGCTGCAAGATGCAATATGCCGAATTTGCGCCCGGCGATCTTCAGGACAGCATTTTCGAAAGCTGCGACCTGCGAGACGCCTCGCTTGCCGGCGCAAAGCTGAACCACGCCAGCTTCCGCGGCTCCAGCCTCGCCAATATCGACTTCGCCGGCGCGGTGCTGGACCACGCCAACCTCTCGCACGCGAGCTTCGACGAGCTGGATTTCCAGTCCATGGCCTCATTCCGGGCGCTCACGGTTACGCGCGACCAGCATGAGGCAATCGTCACATCCTTCGGTCTGCTGACGGTCGGCTGATCAGCCCTTCAAACGCGAGGCGATGCGTTCCGGCAGTGCCCGGTCAACCACGAGCCGTCTGATATCGGCAATGGCGAGATAACGGCCTCCAACGCCCGGCTTGCCGAGAACCTGAAGCAGGACCGGCCACTCCCCATCCATCAGCTTTCGGTCGATGGCGCGACGGTTGCCGGCAGCCCGTTCCCAGTTCGCCTCCATGAATCGCTTGATCTCGGCGTCGTCCAGGCCCAGTTCGGTCGCCCCCGCGCTATCCGTCTTCATCGAGCCGAAGCCTGCAAGCCGCTCCAGCTGCGCCTCGTTTGCCTCGCCGTCAACGCCGATCACCCGCGAACCCACCCCGCGCTTGTCAAGCGGCCCGCCGCGAAGACCCGAGAGATGAACGCCCTGCTGCCCGTTACGCCAGATTTGCGCCGGCGAAAGTCCGTTGGCTGCCAGCGCAATCAGCGCGACCAGAAGGAAAGGCAGCGGTTTGCCGCCGTCGCTCGCTCTGGAGATTTCGCAGATCGTATCGGACAGACGTCCGATCGGCTGAAAATCGTCGTTCACCAGCCCTTGCGCCACGAGGGCACGCAGGAATGGACAGGGATTTCCGGACGATACGGGTCTTGCAATATTCATATCCAGCCCTCCAGGCTCGTAATGTCCGTAATCGCCACCGCAGAACCGTCATTGTCAACCGGGAAAGCCGACCATTTCTGGGACAATGGCCTGCCACAAAAAGGCTCGGACAGGCTTGCATCGTCATGAATACCGGCCACTGCACGAGCAAAGCAGGCCCTGCCCTGCGCCAACGCCCAAGACGAACCCGGACAGGACGCCCGCCATGATTTTCGGACAAAGCCTCTTCGACGCGGTGCTCGAGCGTCTCGCCGAAGAGCGGGAAGAGGAAGCAGACCTCACGGACGCGGGAGACGTGCCTGCCGGCATTCGCGGCCTCGGTGCCGGCTTCGTCGGAAGACCCATCGGCATTCCGCTGCCCGATGGCGAGAGCCGGCTCCACGATGCCTATTTCGATTTCGAGGACCGATCGCCCTCAGCGGGTGAGCCTCAAACCGAACCGCCCTTCGAGCGGCTGGAGGCACGCACCTTCTCCCGCCTCACCCCGCAGGATGTGGCCGAAGACCTGAAACTTTCGGAAGCCCGATCCGCCGAAGCGCTGCACAGCCTGCGCCGCGCCTTCGCCCGCCAGAACCATCCCGACATGGTGGACGAACAATGGCGCGAACAGGCAACACTGCGCATGAAGATCGCCAACCTGCTGATCGACGAAGCGCTGAAACGCCTGCCGTCCACAAGTCGCTGAGGAAATTATTCCTCGTTTTCTTTCGCCCGCGCCGCGTCCGCCTCCGCCTGCGCGGCCGCCTTGGCATCGGCATTGGCTCGATGCTCGGGATAGCGCCAGAACAGTTCCCAGGCCGCAAACAGCCCCACCCCGCCGGCAATTGTCCCCCAGAAGGGCGAACCTTTCGTCAATTCCAGCACCGACCACGCGGCCAATATGCCCACGATCAGCAGCCGAACCCAGAGCGGGCGATAGATCGGATGTTCCGGATCGATATTCAGCATCGGCTTCTTCACGACGACATGACCTCCCTGAGTTAAAACTGCGCCGCCGAAACGCTGTCGAAATCGGCGGCAACGCGCGTGTCGCGCAGCGGACGCACGGCTGCGGTGATTTCGCCGTAAAGCGGATGCGCCTTGTAGGCATCGAGATCGGCCACGGTCTCGAACTCCGCATAGACAACGAGATCGACGTCGTTGGCGTACAAATCGCGCTTCAGGTTGATCCCAACCTCGAAAAGCTTCGCATCCGGTATCTCGCCGAGGCGCAGGAGACGCGAGCGCGCGTTTGCAAGATTTGCTTCCGAAACCGTAAAGAACACGATGTGCCGGATCACTCAAATCTCCACTTCTCAAAACGATGCCCCGCCATAGAACAAGCCATGAGTGCGCACAAGCAACTTGACCGAGATCGGCGGGCTCGGCCATTCGAAAGGGACAGGCGCAGCAACGGTTCCCGCCTTGCATTCCTCAAAATATTGTTATATATAATAACTAGTTTTGGGAGGAACACATGCCAGTGATATCCATGCCGGGCATTCGCCCCGTCAATTTCGGCACGCTCGACGTCTCGGTTTCGACGGGCAAGGACGGCGTTACCTATATCCGTCCGGTCGCGCCGATCGGCGATGTCCCCGTCTCAACCATTGCCATGCTGGAATATTGGGCGGAACATGCACCGGACCGTCTATTCCTCGCCGATCGCCTGCCCAACGGTGAATGGCGTCGCGTGACCTATTGCGAAGCACGCGATCTCAGCCGCTCGATCGCGCAATACCTGATCGACCACGAACTCTCCGCAGATCGCCCGGTCGTGATCCTCTCCGGCAATTCGGTCAACCACGGCCTCGTGGCGCTCGGCTGCATGAGCGCGGGCGTGCCCTACGCCCCCATCGCGCCGGCCTATTCGACCAAGTCGAAGGATTTCGACAAGCTGCATCACGTCTTCGACCTGATCACACCCGGCATGGTCTTTGCCGAACATATCGAGCTCTACGAAGACGCTATCCGCGCCGTCGTGCTGGAAAGCATCCCCGTCTTCGGCACCGGCGACCTTTCCACCGTGCCCGGCGCGCATAATCTCAACGAGATTCTCACGCAGCCGGCGACGGAAGCCGTCGATATCGCCATTTCGAATCTCGGCCCCGAGACGATCGCGAAGTTCCTCTTCACCTCCGGCTCCACCGGCAAGCCGAAGGCAGTCATCAACACGCAAGGCATGATCTCGGCCAATCAGATCATGATCCGCGACACGCTCGCCTTCCTCAAGGACGAGCCGCCGGTTCTCGTCGACTGGCTGCCCTGGAACCACACTGCCGGCGGCAACCACAATTTCGGCATCGCCCTCTTCAATGGCGGCTCGCTCTATATCGACGATGGCGCACCGACGCCGATCGGCATCCACAAGACTGTCCACAACCTGCTCGACATCGCCCCCACGCTCTATTTCAACGTGCCCAAAGGCTATGAAATGCTGGTCGAACACCTGCGGTCGAACGAGACGTTGCGCAAGCGCTTCTTCTCCCGCGTCAAGGTTCTGCAATATGCCGGCGCCAGCCTCGCCGACCATGTCTTCAAGGCGCTGGAAGACCTCGCCATGGAAACGGTCGGCGAGAAGATCATGATCATCACCGGCTATGGTTCGACCGAGACGGGTCCGTTCCTTTCCACAACTGTCTGGCCCGTCGGCCGTCCCGGCGAGATCGGCCTGCCAGCGGCCGGATCCGAGATGAAGCTGGTGCCGAATGGCGAGAAGATGGAAGTCCGCGTCAAGGGTGCCTCGATCACGCCCGGATACTGGCGCCAGGCGGACAAGACGGCCGAAGCCTTCGATGAGGAAGGCTATTACCTGATGCAGGATGCCCTGCGCTATCACGACCTGAACGACATCACGAAGGGCCTGCTCTTCGACGGCCGCGTGACGGAAGACTTCAAACTCGACACAGGCACCTGGGTCAATATGGCAAGCGTGCGCGGTGCCACCATACGCGGCCTCGCCCCCTTGGTGCGCGACCTCGTGCTCACCGGGCTAGATCTGCCGCATATCGGCGGCCTGCTCTTCCTCGACTACGACGCCTGCCGCCGCGAATTTCCGGAACTGGCAACTGTCGAGGACACAGCAGCGATTGCGAAGCACCCGGCCCTTGTTGCCCGCATCCAGGCCGGCCTCAACGATCTTGCCCGTCACTCGACGGGCTCCTCCACCATGGTCGCCCGCGCCATCATTCTGGAAACGCCGCCCTCGCCCGATGCCAACGAGATCACCGACAAGGGCTCGCTCAACCAGCGCGCCGTCATGGCCGCGCGCGCCGCGCATTGCGAAGCACTCTATGCGGCCGAGATTCCGGCACATGTCCTGGTGGCCAACAGGAAGGGTTAAGGAGACAGGTTTCGGCTTCGTCGCCCCCTCATCTGCCTGCCGGCATCTTCTCCCCGCTGGGGAGAAGAGGAAGAGCCGCAGCGTCGCGACGCCCTCCTCTCCCCTCGGGGAGAGGGTCGCCGAGCGATAGCGGAGGCGGGGTGAGGGACGGCCGCGAATTCAACCCTCAATTTTACATAGCGTCACGCTTCAGAGGAGAAACCCCATGGACATCAACAGAATCTCGGTCACGATCACCGGTGGCGCATCAGGCCTCGGCGCGGGCGTCGCGAAGCTCCTCGCCTCCAAAGGCGCAAAGGTCGGCATTCTGGACCTGAATGCTGACCTCGGCGAAGCGCTGGCGAGCGAAATCGGCGCGACCTTCGCACGCTGCGACGTCTCGGATGAGGCAAGCGCCATCGCCGCCCTCGACGCCCTTGAAGCAAAGAACGGCACGGCCCGCGTCCTCGTCAACTGCGCCGGCATCGGCACGGCGAGCCGCATCGTCGGACGCGACGGTCCGCATTCGCTCGCCGCCTTCGAACGCGTCATCCGCATCAACCTCATCGGCACGTTCAACATGATGCGCCTTGCCGCCCACCGCATGCAGGCGCTTGAGCCGCTGGCCGACGGCGAGCGCGGCGTGATCATCTCCACTGCCTCGGTCGCCGCCTTCGAAGGCCAGATTGGCCAGGCTGCCTATGCTGCCTCCAAGGGCGGCATCGTGGCGATGACGCTGCCCGCGGCGCGAGAGTTCTCCAAGATCGGCATCCGCGTCAACACCATCGCGCCGGGTCTCTTCAAGACCCCGCTGATGAATGAACTACCGGATGAGATCCAGGCGAGCCTCGGCGCCTCGATCCCCTTCCCGTCGCGCCTCGGCTCTGCGGAAGACTTCGCGAGGCTTGCCGCCTCGATGATCGAGATGAGCTATCTCAACGGCGAAACCGTGCGCCTTGATGGCGCACTGCGGATGCAGCCGAAGTGAGAGTGATCGCTATTCCGTCAGCCGGTTAACGAGGCGGATCAGCTCGTCGCGGGCCTCTGGTCCGCCGAGCTTCGCGATCATGCGATCTTCATGGGCCTGCCAGGTGGCCAGCATGTTCTCGGCAAACTGTTCTCCGAGCGGCGTGAGATAAAGCGCCTGGACGCGGCGATCCGTCTCCGACTTCCGCCTCTCGACCAGATCGCGGCCCTCGAGCCCATCGACAATGGCGACGAAATTGGCGCGCTGAATGCCCAGCGCTTCCGCCACCTCGCTCTGCTTGAGGCCGGGGTTGTGCTTGATGAGGAGAACGACGGAGAAATCGGCAGGGCGCAGGCCCTCGGCGGCGAAGGATTCGCCGAAATCCTGGAAGACTGCGAGCTGCGCGCGACGCAGCCTATAGCCTACCGCTTCGCTCAGGACTGAATAATTGATAATGGCATGCCTCCCGTTCCCCGAAGGTTTTGGCCCCGAAGGTTTGGCAAAGATTACATGTTTCTGCACCAATTGCAAAAATTCGCCATAGCGCACCTTGCCCAAGCTTCGCTACAGTTATACTGTATAACTAATTTGGAAGACAACGGCTAAATGCCGATCGCGCATGGGGAGGACGAGACCGATGACCGACAGCAAGCAGAATATCCGGATCAGCCTGGAAGGCAATCTCGCCTGGCTCACCTTCTGCCGCCCCGAAAAGCGCAACGCCATCAACGACCGCACGCTCGCCGAACTGCGCGCCTTCTTCTCCGCCCCGCCGCAGGGCGTTCGCTGCGTCATCATCAGCGGCGAAGGCGGGCACTATTCCGCCGGTCTCGACCTTTCGGAAGCCGTCGAGCGGAACTCGGTGGACGTGTTCCGTCATTCGCGCAGCTGGCATGAAGTCATGGACCTGATGCAGTTCGGCGGCCTGCCGATCGTGTCGGCCATGCAGGGTGCCGTCATGGGCGGCGGTCTGGAAATCGCCGCCGCGACCCATGTCCGCATCGCCGAGCCCTCGGTCAAGTTCCAGCTACCGGAAGGCAAGCGCGGCATCTATGTCGGCGGCGGCGCGACCGCGCGCATCTCGCGCATCGTCGGCCCCGACCGCATGACCGAAATGATGCTGACCGGCCGCATCTATTCCGGCGAAGAGGGCCAGCGGATCGGCCTTGCCCACTATCTCGTCGGCGAAGGCGAAGCGCTCGCCAAGGCGAAGGAACTGGCCGAAAACATCGCGACCAACTCCACGCTCATCAACCAGATGGTCATTCAGGGCATCGCCCGCATCAACGACATGAGCCGCGCCGACGGCCTCTATGTCGAGAGCCTCACGGCCGCTATGACCCAGACCGGCCCCGACGCCCGCGAAGGCCTCAAGGCCTTCCTCGAAAAGCGCAAGCCCAACTTCTCCTGACGACAACGGCCTTCCTTACCCCTTACACAGATCGGGGCATCCAAGAAACCCGTGGGCGCAATCGCATTTCGAGTTGAAGCGCCCGCACGAACACGCTAAGAAGCCGCATCGGATCGGCGAAAGCCGTAGGCAAGCACCCGTAGCTCAGCTGGATAGAGTGTTGGATTCCGATTCCAAAGGTCACAGGTTCGAATCCTGTCGGGTGCGCCATTTTGCTCTATTAATGGTTAGATTGCGAACGCGGAACACCGCCAGTCGCTGCACGGATGCAGCCGGTGTGGCGCGGCGCGACCTTTTGGACAAATCAGCGCCAGCTTCTGGACACCAAAACATAAAATTTGGATGACCGAAATACGATCATCGCCGCGACAGACCCCTGTTCAAACCAAACTGAGACTGTATCGCGCGACCTGTGTTTGACCCTACCTTTGAGACCTTCTCTGCGACGGCCTCGTCAATCATCACATCGATAGCAACACCGTTTGAGGTCGAACGATCACGCACCTTTACGTTCGACCCATTCCCATTGATGATGTTGATGACGGGAGAGGCCGAGGCGACGGCAGTTTGACCGACCGAAGGCCACATCGGCGCGGCGGGAACATTGCTGTTTGCAACCGACGCGACGTATCCACCCGAAGCATAGCCGGCGCGCGCCTGACGGTGCATGGCATCAAGAGGGCCAAGGCCAATCTTATCTACAGCGAGTTTTGAGAAAACAAACTCGCCACCGTGGACATAGCCCGCAATCGACTTCTCATCGATATTCCCGGTAAATCCTCCGACATCGAAGCCGCGCGCCAAGAAGCTGCCAAGCGTCGTATTTGCAGCCCACAGAGGAGATGTCGGAGAAACGCCGCCGAGTGACTTTCCAATTGATCCCAGGATGTCTTGCCACCAATTGTTTCCGGTGCCTGCCCCGCCGTTGGAAAGGATATTGCCAAGCTGGCTACCCATCTGTGCAACACCGTTTCCGAACTGACTTAGACCATTGGTGGCCGCCCCAAGCCCAGAGCCAAGGCGACCTGTTGCATCGGACGCGCCGGACATGCTGCGTCCAAGAGCCTCCGAAGAGCCGTCCGCGATCTTGAACGAACTCGACATCTTCGAGACATCGGCATTGAAGCGGTTCACATACTCATTGCCAGATGTGCCAAGCATGTCGCGGCCCTGACCACTGCCGCCAACCGAGCCGGGACCACCGAACCACGCTTGCGCCGCGCCGCTCGGCCCATACTTGTTAACATAGCCGCCAAAATACTTGTCAAAAACAGCGTCCTGGGCGGAAGGTGAACCGAGGAACTGACTTGGCGTCATCGCCTTGCCGAGCGCGTTTTTAGTCCAAGACGGGATATTTGAGCCCATAACCTGATACGCGCCATAGGCCCGGTCACCGCTCGCTGTGACCGGGCCTAGTGCACCATAATTGCCGCCGCTCGACTCGATATTTTTGATTGCCTGCCGGTAGACGGCCTGCATGTTGTCGTTGGCGACCCCACTGGTAAGACTTTTAGTCAAGTCGTTTATCAGCCCACCGCCCTGCATCGCGCCATTGATGACGACACTGGCGGCGGTGACATTCATCGCGCTGATAGATGATGGCGTCACCGGGGAAACCGCTGCCCCGCCCATCAACTGGCCGATCACGCCGCCAGCATCAGACAACGTGCCGTAGTTCGTGCCAAGAAGAGCATTTTTCAGGGGGTTCGTAAGACCCAGTTCGATGATAGATTTTTGAATGTCGGCGATGACTGAATTGGCTGCACCGACCCAATCGCCTGTGCGGATGGCTTCGCCAATCGCGTCTATCGCGCTCTCGCCGGTAGACTGAACAGTATTCCAGGCGTCTTGAAGGCGGTTGAGCTGTGTCGTCTGATCCGCCTCAATTTGAGCGTTCTCCCGCATGGTTTGCGCCAACTGTCCGTTAGCGGTAATGCCTTCATCACGGATGCGCTTCTCCGCCTGGGCAAGAGCAAGCGCGCGCGCCCTAACGGCAGCGCTCTGACCTACAAGCGCGATTTCAAGACGAAGCTGCTGGATATTATCCGTCTGATTTCTCAGGATATTGGTCCCCTTGATCGCCTCTTGAAGCCGACCATACTCCGCCGCCGCCTGCTTAATGCGTGTGATCTCCTCTCCGGAGACCGTCGTTCCGGCCTTGTCCGCTGCTGTTTTCGCCTCGGTGAGAAGACGCAATTCCATGCGTTGCGTTTCAATTGATGAAGTTGTCTGCCCGATGAGCCCCAATTCCAGACGAGCGCTTGTCAGCGTGTCATCAATGGACCGCACACGATCGCGCTTCGCCTCGGCAAGCTGCTTTTCAGCAGAAATCAACGCCTGCTGACCCGCAAGCTCGATGCGGTTTGCCCGATCCGTGGAGCTTTCGGACGGGTTGAACTGCGCGGCAGCGGTCGCCCGTGCGGCTGCAGCCTTCTCCTGGGGGCTCTTCGCATCCGTCGTCAGCCGGTAAGCGTCAATCTGTTGAGCCTGCAACTCTGTCTTCGACGGTGTAAGATCGGCAAGCCGCTGTTGCTGCTTTCCGGCGTCAAACACCCCGAGCGGGTCGAGGCGCGACCCCTGAAGGGCAATCTGCGCCATGATATCGACGGTCTTCTTCGCCTCACCATTCAGCTTGTACAGGTCTTCGGCAAGCTTGATGAACTCGTTGCCAACCTTCGAGAAACCCGGATTGGCATCATCGATGCGCTTGATCGATTCAACGAAACCATCGACATCGGCGCTGCCGTTCTTGATGCTGTCCTCAAGATCGGAGAAAGCCTTGCCGAACTGTTCGGCAAATCCCGGAATAGCATTGTACTGCTTGCCCACGCCGAATTCGAAGAACTTGGCGTTGAGGGTGTCAAAGGCCTTCTGCTGTTGCTTCTGCGTCTCGACAAGGCCGGCGCTCGCATTCGTTTGCGCAATGATCTTCTGCGCATCCGTGTACGTCTTCGCCTCATTCGTCGCGACACCCCACGCTGCCGCAAGCTCCTTGACCAAGCTCGCCTGCGCTTCGATGACCTCACTGGCCGTTTTGCCCTCCGATGAGGATGTCGTGAAAAACTGGATAGCTGCGGCGGTGGCAGCCGTGAGCCCAACGGTGACGAGTGAGACCGGGTTAAGCAGACCCGTAATACCCCCGAGTGCCGCCGCGCCCGCTTCTTTGATGCTCATACCGGCAAAGCCACCCGCAAGCTGCGAGCCCTGCTGAAGGCCGACCATCAGCGGGTTCATCCCCATGGCCGACGTCATCGCAATATCCTGGAACTGGAACATTGCATTCGTAGCAGCGGAATTCGAGTTTGCAGGAACAACGCTGGGCTTTGCAACGGTGCCATCTGCCGCCGCCTTCTTCGCCACATTGTTCCGGTCCATGTTGGCGACAGGCGCGCTAAGCGTATTGGCAACCGATCCGGCAGCGACGCTGATGGATGCAAGCGTCTTACGGGCGTTTTCAGCCTCTCTAGACAGCGAACCTGCCGCCGTCGCATCGCGCGTCATTGATGCAGCGTGGCGCGAAAAGGCCTCAGCTCCTTGATTGGCCTCAGTTCCTAACGCGCCGACTTCCTTGCGCAAGTCGCTGGTTGCAGCCCGCGCTGCACTGGTCTGTGCCTTAAAAACCAGTTCAAATTCCATTTTACCTGCCAATGATCCGCCCTTTCCCTATTCTTCCGAAGCGAGGTCAACGGCCTCGGCAAAGCTGATGTTTTTCGCACGCTCGATTTCGCGGGCGCGCTGGTAGAGCTGGTGGCGGGCCGGGTCGATGGTATAGCCATTCGGTATAACGATTGACTGGGGTTTTCCTGCAAAGGGATCACCGCTGACATCGACCGCGCCAAAGGACACGACTTTCGGCTGACGTTCGAGGTAGCTCAAAAACCAGTCGCGGCTTGTCGTCTTCGGCCCATCGGCAAAGCTAATGGTGTCCGAACTGTCCAACGATGCGGCAAAATCAACGACCTCATCCCTGAACACCGGCAAAACCCGGCCGTCTTCGATAAGCCGTTCAATGCGCATAGCAGCGCGTTCGCGTCGGAGCGCTTCGAATTCCCGACGCTCCCCCGACGAAAAGCCCGCAAACTCGACGCTCTGCTGAAGATCGAAGGTTCCACCGGCCACGTGAGAAAACTGGACTGGTTTCAGACCGGGAACGGCAGGTGACGCACCCCCAAGAAAACCAAGGTGCTGCAGATAAACAGAACCCGGCTTCGGATTAGCTGTGCTGTTGGGTAGGAAAAGGGAGACCGAAACCTTCTTGTATCGGCCCTCCTTCACCATATCGGCAAACTCGGCAACGGTTTCCCTCGTCGTCGCCATGAGCTTGTCGCCCTCGACATAGAGCTTATCGACCCAGCCATAGGCGGGTGTGTCGGTTTTTGGGTGACCGATCACCACGGGCGCGGGATAGTTGACAGGATCGTAGGTGCTGGCAATTTCCTTCAACTCCCGAGTCGTGATTTTGGCAGGCTCGCCATTCATCGGCGTGAACGTCCCAGCCCGGAAAATCTCAATTGGTCCGTATGACTGACCGGCCATATTTTCAATTCCCAACGACGTTCTGGAAGAGGAAGCCCGATGAAATTCCTGTCAGGACCGGCGCGCGCTCATAGGTGACGCCGTAGAGCCACGAACGAATATCGCCATCCCAACGCGGCTGCTCGACAAGGGGATATCCCTTCAGGGTGTAGGTGTAGCCGAAAGACGGCTGCTCTGCGGCGGGGTCCTGCACGGGAACATAGGCCAGAACAGCCGAGTTCCCCCACGCTTCATGAAACGGCGCATCCTTGGCCGTGTCGTCGACATAAGTGGCTTTACCAACGGCCAGCTCGTCCAGACCGAAGAGGCCGGCAAGCATCTTCGTCGTGATCGAGTCCGCCGTTGTGTACTTGAACCGCTCCACGATCTTCGGATGGTTCTTCAGCGCCTTGAAGCCCTTGGTCTGGACCACCATACGATTGGGCTCAACGCCGCAGGTGGTGCGCACCTGGTCTTTTGCGGCATCGATATCGCCGATCGGATCACTGAGCGGAGACTCCCAGCAATCGGAACCGGTCAACAGGAGCTTGTTGTTGGTCGGATAGCTTGCAGGATTGGTTGCTAGCGCCGCCTGTTCGATTTCGGTTGTCAGCGAAAGCGTATTCATGACCGTATTGACGGCCCGCTTGCCCAGATCGATCCCCGGAACGGCCTCAGCTTCTTCCATATGTTCACGCGGAACCACGCCGTCCAGCGTGAACTGCGAAAGCGCATAGGGTTTTCCCTCATAGCCGAACTGTATGCGCATGACGTTCGCGCCCGGCGCGCGACGCGAATTGTAGTTGAAGAAACTTTCCCGGCCGAATTCGATGACCTTGCCGCCGCGCTGCAAGACATCGACAACCGGAAACAGGATGTGGCCGACGCGCTGGGCGTGCTGATAGCCCTGTGCGATCCCGGTCAGGATGGGATCGATTACGCGTGCGGATGCATTGTTCAGAATAGTCATGTTTTCCTCTAAGGTTGAAAGCTGGTTTTAAAGGCCGCTGGCGCGGTTTTCGGGCGCGGCGGGCTGTCCGGTGCCGGATTTTCCGGCGATCCCCGTTAGACCCGCGTTAGACTTGGCGTGTGGGCGTGTCCGACCGACTTCCAAAGGCCGGCGCGAACCAACTTTGACGAAACTCTCCAGAATTCGGGTAGTGAGCGAGACGCTGAGGTTCAGTTCCTTAGCCGCCGCCTCGATGGTGATTTCACCGTCCAGAACTTCGTTCAAAACCCTCTCGCGGTTCTGGACCTCTTCGGCAGAGAGTTTGTTGTGGCTGCGGTGGTGACGATCCCAGCGCAGAAAATTGCGGTTGCGGATACCGAGCGCGCCGTTGAGAACCCTGCGCACATGCCGCTGACTGACCTTCATGACCAGCGCGATTTCCGCTTGTGTCATGCCCGCGTTGTAGGCCTTCAGATATTCATCGTCGCGGTTATCCCGGCCGTTGGCGCGCGGAATGTAGATCAAGCCGGTGCCCACCTCTCGCACGAGATCGACGGCCAGATCGTAGCCGAGCACCTGCGCCAGGACGTGCGTTTCAGACATGCCTTCGGGTTTCGGAAAGGGTATTTCCAAGCCGCCAAGCTCCGTTTGAAGCGTCTTCAGGATATCATCACCAAAGGCATCCACGACAATTTCCGTGAATTGCCCCTTGGTTGAAATTGCATTCTGTGTTTTTGCCATCGCCAGCCGTTCCGCTCTCCAACGCCGCAATGACCGGACATTATGTCCTGTTTAAAAACCGGTCATACGGACCGAAGGTCCGGTCATGACGCCTGTTTGGGTCCTTGTGGGCGTCATCGGCACGAGTGCATGGCGGCGTGAGATGTTTGAACGGGCTCTCACGCCGTTGCCGTTCCAGCCGGAAGCTACATCTTCCGCCGCAATGGAGCGGCTTCCGGCTCGCGGCTGGCTATAGCGATGGCCAGCCGCCCCCCCCTTATCCTCCGAGAGAACGATATCTGGCAGAAGCCCAAAATTGGCTTCTGGCAAACGGCAAAAATTGCCACTTGGCAGATCGCAAAAATTTCGTTCTTCCAAAGCACAAAATCAGAAGCCAATTTTGGGCTTCTGATCCGACCCCTTGCACAATGGGCAAATCAGCGTTAGAAAATTGGCACGGGCGTAGAAACCCAATCAGCGGTGGTCAGTGCCACCAAGGACGGTGCGATAGATGGCGATCAGAAGGCAAAAATTGCCATCTGATTTTTCCAAGTCAATCCGCGCCTGAACGGCGCTTTTTTTATGTCCGGTTTCCGGGCATCGGTCGCGTATCCTGCAGACGCATTTTTTCGTTTGCACCGTTGCGACCGGGAGGGCGTGGCGTATGTCCAGGGCGAAAGCCTAAAGGCCCCGCTGCCGTCCGCTGACGGTTTCTAACTCCCGGTCTCTGCCGCGATGGTCGCGGCAGGCAACTAGCGCCTTAGAAAGCGCTCAGCGGAGACCGACATGCCGAAGAACGTCACCTATGAATTCGAGAACCTTTCCGACATCCTCGAAACGCTTCACAACACGACAGCATCCCTGAAGGGATTTTCCAATCTGCTGGATATCGCCTTGCATAATGGTGGCGGCGATCTTCAGGGTGATGCGTTCGGGATATGCAATATTCTGGACAACCTGATTTTCGATCTGGAGGAAATCGCTTCTGCGACACGTCTTGAATTTGATCGCGTCAAAGCCTCCGATCTGCGTCTACGCCCGCTCGAATATGCGGCAACTCGGTTCAAACTGCCCGTCGAGGACGTGGCAGATATCATCCTCATGGTCACGAACATTGATGTTGCAGCCCTTCAAAGGTCGAAGGACACAGCCCGCAAGTCCACCACGACGGTTGAAACCACGGAGATCGTCACCACCACCACCGTCGAAGATGTAGACATCGGGAGCATCGCCCAATCACTCAACCTGAAACAGGCAACCGTCGAGCGGGTGATACAGGAACTCGTTTCCGCGCATCCGAACTTGAGCATTCAAGCGCCCAAGTCTATGGCAGGTTGAGGTAGAGACATGGGCGATGACTACAGCCTTGACCTGACTGTTCATGTGCCCGCATCCGAATGGGCCTTCAATCAACGACGGCTTGCCTACCTCGAAACCCTGTTGCTTCGCATCGTGCGCGAACGCCACAAGATTCAGGAATGGTATGACGCGGGAGAACTGGCGGCGCTGCGGCTCCCCGGCCTCCCGCCGTCACGGGCTGGCATCACGCGAAAGGCGACCCTTGGCAACTGGCGGCGGGCCATCGCCAAATCCGGCACCGGCAGGCGCTACACCTATCACGTCGCCAGTCTGCCAGCTCGGACGTTTGACGCCATCATCGCGCGCATTCTCGATCTACCCGCAATGGTTGCGGAAACCGATAGGCTGTTTGATCTGCCGTCACCACCTTCCCCGCCTGCATCCGTACCGGAGAACACCGCGCCGGTATGGGTGCTTCCATTGATGCGACTCATGAAGGGAGAAGCCCAAGGCAATTTGGGCCGGGCATGGCAGGCGCTGCCCGATCACCTCCCGCGCGGCATGGCTCTGCCGACCGTTAAGGAAGCCGCCGAAATCCTCATCAATCTGGGGCTGGCGTGACCCGAAATATCAAGTGGCAATAATTGCCACTTGATCCCAGCGCCCCGATCAGAACGAAATTATTGCGTTCTGATCGGGGCTTTTTTACGTCCCACCTTGTCGCGCCTGCCCTGCTGAAGGCCACCCGCTTACCTGTTGAAATGATGTGCTATTTTTAAGGTGGGACGTTTTTAGCCAAGGTGGGACGTTTCGTCTCACCTTGATCTCTATCCGCTCGCCTGCCGAAAGCTGATTTCGGCCTGATTTCGCGGACTGCACATCATCCCTGCCAACGCCTCTAACGAATTTTCTTTCGACGGATCAATACGTTGCATTTTGCGCACCGGGTGCAAGAGGAATGCAATCAGAATGAGCGACTTTGTCCAGAAGATTGCGCGATTTTAGGCGCATTTTGACAGGCTTTTTGCATTTTGTCCGAGACATCGAAAACACTTCGAACGTCGATTTTTATTTTCGTCTCAACAACTTATGCGGAATAGCTAGTTTTTGTGCCGTGTCCAGAAGGTAACACCCCCCTACAGCCGGCATCGATCTGGCGGACCTTGGTCCTGTTGTCGATCGGCGATTGTCTTTTCAAATACCGTGCAAATCACCGAGCCGGGTCGATGAAAATGTAGGGGGGTGTTACCTTCTGGACAGCGACGATCAAAGCCGTTGAGCCCCGCGAAGCCTTATGAATCAACAGCTTGAGGACAGCCAAGCGCTAACGATGGTCGGGCAGAAAATGAAACAAACCCCGCCAAAGTGCAGAAAAATCGCGCAATCTTCTGGACAGATTCGCGCATTCTTCCTGCATTGTTCTGCCATCTCCGCTGACAGTCGCGCATTCTCGCAACGTTCTGAAAAATATGAGATTAAGAGCCCGAGTGTACGCAAGATCGAAGGCGTTCCGCCTCTTGTAGGCAGTCAAAGCGCTGCATCACGGGCCGCGCCGGACAAAATGAAGGTGGGACGAAACGTCCCACCTTAACAAAAATCGTCCCACCTTGCTCATAGCTCTGATTCTTAAGTGTTTTTCTTAACTTCTCCCACGTGGGACACGCTCTCAAGGTGGGACGTGGAAAAGCGCGAACATAGGCTGGGCAGACTCTCCAGTGACTTGCAAAGCAGTGCGTCAACCGCATAAATTGCGGCCTCTAGTGAAGAGGTGGGTATTCAATGAAAGTCAGAAATATAGCGGGGCTGTCCGCCCTGTGCCTGCTGGCAGCATGCCAGACATCATACACACAGATGACCTGGGAGCCGATTATCGCCAGTCCACCGCTGCCGGTAGAAATGGCGCTTGCTCGTTGTCAGATGGCTTCATCTTCCGTTGATCAGGGATACTTTGCCATGGGATCGGCGGAGTACGTAATGGGGGCTGGGATCGGAAACGCGATTGCAAATGATATGCGTCGAAACGACTTCGTCATCCAGTGCATGACGATGAGCGGATGGCGCGGTGTGCGACCAGGTGCGGGACCGGCACCGCATCCAACCAGGCCCTACAAGCTCGGCGGCAAGTTCCCGCCCACGCCGAAGCCTATGTGACAATTTATTGGCCTGCTCCGGGAGGCCTTTTTGCGTGCTTCGTTGACGCATTGTTCAGCTGTGGATTGCGGTGGATAACACTAAGGTCTGCAACTGTCTCTTGTAAGGCTTGCATATTTGTTCCACATTTGTTCACGTATTTTTTACGAGTTCATGAGGAAGTTATGCATAGACGTACCCTTCTAACCATTATGCTGGCCACCGCCGCCCCGGCCGGAGCCGCTGCAATTCCACGGTTGCACAGGGCACTCGACGAACTCGAGGCCGCAGTACATGGTGCGTTAGGGGATGTTCGACTTGACGTGGCAGTTCAGGAAGACGACCGACTGCCTTTGCTTATAAAAGTCCGGCGCGCTTGAGGTCAATTCGCAGGATGGCCAGAAGGTCATCTTGCAAATCTTGTGGCAATTTCTCAAAGCCGCTCAGCATCGTCGCCGATTTTCCCTTAACTGGACGTTCCTTTTCGAACATGGCTCCTCTGCCGGCGACAATCCAATTGGCATTCACATCTAGTGCTGTGACGTAAGCCGCAATCACATCCGAATCAGGAACCCGATCACCGCGTTCATAATTGGCAAGTGATCCCTTCGATATCCCCAAGCGCTGGCAAAAATCCTCTCTTGCCGGGTCTCCGAGGTGTGCCCGGATATCCCTAAGTCTTTGTCCTAAAGCGCTTTTTATTGTTTCCGGTTTTGCCAATACAGCTCCGCCATAAGCTACGATTGGGATTTACAAAATCCCAATCGTAGCTTATCAATGAAAGTGCGAACCGCGATTGCGCTTCGCACTTGTTCTCAAATGTCACCAAAAAAACGGGTGTTGCAGCACCCGTTTTTCAGCGGAGTAATCCCAATGAGTAAACAGCAACCGGTCATGGACTGGCAGGCCATCAAGGCCGAAGTCCACCGCCGCAGCATGACGCTGACCGAACTCGCGGTTCGTTGTGGTTTTCACAAATCCTTGCTGCGGAAACTGAACACCACGACGCACTATGAGGGGCAGGCTGCGCTTGCTGCCTTCATCGAACAGAAGCCCGAAAAGCTCTGGCCGAACCGTTACCCAAGAAGAAGCTCCGGCATCCTTGATACCGCGAAATACCCGCCGTTAGAAAGTCAAAAATCTAACGCGTCCACTGACATGCAGGTGGCTGCATGAGCGCTGTTTTGTCAGCTGGCCGGCCGGGTCATAACAAGCTGGAGAGCGAAATCAGCCTTTCGGTGGAAGGCGGTGCGGTATGACGGCCTCCATCCGCCGCCTTGCTGCTGAAATACTGGTGCGGGCCGCTATTCGAATTCAGGTTCCAAAGCCGACAGGTGGATACCGATTTGACGCTGTAATGCTCGTGCCTGGTCAACTGTCAGATCAAACCAGCACGCCGGTTGTTCGTCCGTCTTCTGCTCGATCACTAAAAATAGTCTTTCCGGGCGCGTCACGGCCTCAATCCGAACATCCGACAGGCCTCCGGCCCAGAACTTCTCTTTCGGCATGTCAGTCTCCCTCAAGTGAGCATCCGGTCAATCCGGTAGCGCAACCATAGACCGATTCAGGCCTTACGGTTCAACCCTTTGCCGCGTCGATCCGGTTTTGCGTCCGGCGCGGTCTCGCGGAGCCGCCCCACGCCCCCCTCGGGCGGCTCCGCAACGAACTTCCAGACTGTTTACAGGTTCCATGATGCCTAAGACGCAAAAAGCCACCATTTCCGTTCCCGCCAAGACTGACGTGCAGAGTGCACCGCTTGCGTGGATCGACGTTCCCGAAAATCGTGCCCGTTCCTTCGATCCCGACGAGGCCGCAGGTCTCGCATCGGTCATTGCCTCGGCCGGCCTTCTGCACCCCATCCGCGTTCGTGCTGTCGGCAACCGCTATAGCCTGGTTGCAGGCCGCAAGCGCCTTGAAGCCTGCCGCCTGCTAGGCTGGAATGCGATCCCGGTCACGATTTCCAACGCGACAACCAACGATGAGGCCCGTCTCGAAGAGGTTCTGGAGAACCTTGCTGGCTTTGATCTGAACAAGCTCGACCGCTGCCAGCATCTTTACGAGCTGAAGCAGGTCTATGAGCGCCTGCATCCAGAGGCGAAGCGCGGCGGTGACCGTAAGTCGGAAATCAAAACGCAAAAATTGCGTCTTGATACCGAAAGCGAAGAGGCTTTCGGATTTACCGCCGCAACCGCCGAGAAAATCGGTATGTCCCGCCGCGCTATCGAGCTGGCCGTGAAAATCTGGACAGACCTTTCCCCCGCCTCACGTCATCGCTGCCAAGGAACGTGGTTGGCCGACCATCAAGCCGGCCTGAAGCAGCTGGCGGAGCAAACGCCTGCCGATCAGGCGAAGGTTCTGGACCTGCTTTTCGCCACGCCACCGCGCGCGACGAACGTTCCCGACGCATTGACCATTCTTTCTAACGGCCGCGTCCTCACGCATGTCGAAAGGAAGGTCGCAGCGGTCAATGACACGCTGAGTAAGCTGCCCGCCCAGGTCGCCGCAACGGTGGCGTCAGCCCATGTTGATGCCCGCTTGGCCGAGTTGCAGAAGAGCATCGCCACCTTGAGCAAGTTCTTCGGCGGGCTGAAGGACGATGAGCTTGATACCGTCGTTTCCGAACATGAAGAGCGGATTATCGCCTCTCTCAAGCGCCGGGGTCGCATCTGACCATGAGCAAGCGCCGCGATCCTTACACACTGGACCTGTTGAGAGACTACCAACCCCCGGAAGTCGCGCCGGCATTCGAGCCGGAGGTGTCGAAGGGCGGAACGCTGGACGTGAAGATAGCACGCGTCCTCTCCGAGGCGATGGCGCGTAGCCGAAAGTCCCGGTCGCAGATCGCGGCCGACATGTCCGACTACCTCGGACAGAACGTCACGGAAAACATGCTCGATTGCTACGCGTCTGCAGCGCGGCGCGATCACAAGATCACGCTGGAACGATTCATTGCATTGCTGGACGCAACAGACTGCTACGAGTTGCTCGGTTTCGTCTGCGGGTTTTCCGGTTTCGTTGCCGTACCCGAGAGGTATGCAGAAGTCATCCAGCTTTGGCAGACAGAAGAGCGCCTTGCAGAGCTTGAGCGCAAGCGGGCGACCCTGCGCGGCCGCGTCGGGGGGCTCCTGAAATGACCTACCTGTCCGCTGCTGAGATCGCAGAAGCCGGCGAGCGCCTCAAAATTGAGGCTATGCCGTGGAGTAAGCGCCGTGTTCAAGACCGCATAGATCGGGAAGGCTGGCTTGCCAGTCCGTTAGCCAGAAAGCGTTCCGGCAAACAAGGCGGCGGCGGCTTCGAATACCATATTTCGCTCCTGCCCAACGAGCTGCAATCGGCGATCCATGCCGAGGCGACCCGTGAGCTTGTGGTGGTCAGCCAGCAGGCGAAGAAAACGCAGGAAATCGTTCGCCGGGAGAAGCTATCGACGGCGAACCTGACGGCGCGGCAGCGCGACGTGATGAATGCCCGCTCTGCGATCCTGTCGGCCATCGACATGTATCAGGTTTCTAACGGGCTTTCGCAGCGTCAGGCCATTCAGGCTTTCGTTGCCGCGCCGGAAGCGCTCGATGTTTTCTCTTCAGTCATTGCCGTGGCAAATGACCGTGCATCCGGCAAAACGACTGTTGGTCGGGCGACGATTTACGAGTGGTTCAAGCTGCGCGATACGGTTGGCGTGGGCGCGCTTGCTCCGCTGCCGACCAAGGAAAAGCAGGATGTCCCGTCGTGGTTCTGGCAGTTCCTGCGCTTCTACGCTCAGCCGCAAAAGCCATGCCTGACTGACGCCCTTGAGAAATTCAAGGGTGCTCTACCGGCGCATATCATGCCCCCGAACTACGATCAGGTGCGCCGCCTTATGGCTCGCCTCGGCAATGTGGAGAAGCATCGCGGTCGTGAAGGCTCGCTTACGCTGAAAAGCCGGATGGCCTACACCCTGCGATCGACCGACGAACTGTTGCCAGGATGCATTTACACGGCAGACGGCAAGACGTTCGACGCTGAGATTGCGCACCCGATCCACGGCCAGCCTTTCCGGCCGGAAATCACCAGCATCGTCGATGTGGCAACGCGCCGGTGCGTCGGCTTCTCCTTCGGTCTCGCTGAAAACACGATCGGTGTTGTCGATGCTCTCCGGTTCGCCTGCGAACACCATGGCATTCCCGCGATTTTCTACGTGGACCGTGGCCCCGGCTTCAAGAACGACGTTCTCGACAACCAGCTCACCGGCGTGACGGAACGGCTTGGCATCACGAAACTGCACTCCCTGCCTCAGAACTCGCAGGCGCGAGGCATCATCGAGCGGTTTAACGGCTCGGTTTGGAACTCGCTGGCGAAGGAATACGAAACCTATATCGGCGAGGAAATGGACCGGCAGGCGCGCCAGCGGTCATTCAAGGCGACGCGGAAGGATATCAAGCTCACCGGGACATCGAACCGGCTGCCGTCTTGGCAGGAATTTATGACGGCCTGTGTCAATGCCATCGCTTCCTATAACGCGAAGCCGCACTCGTCGCTGCCGGGCAAGATGTCGCCCAACCAGTATTGGGAATATCACGTTTCGACCGGCTTCGAGATCGTCCCGGTTCTGGAGCACGAAAAGAACGACCTGTTCCGCCCCTATGTCCGGCGCAAGGTCTCCCGCGCGATGGTCGAATGGCTGACCAACACGTATTTCCATATGGAACTGGAAGAGTTCCACGGCGAATACGTTCTTGTCGGCTACGACATCCACGACGCCAGCAAGGTTTGGGTCCGCGAGATCGATCGCCGCTCCGGTGAGGAGCAGATGGGCCGTCTGATCTGTGTTGCCGTCTTTGCAGGCAACGAAGAGCGTTACATTCCGCTCACGATGGAACGCGCCGCGCTCGAAAAGCGCGCCAATGCCCGTGCCCGCCGTCTCAACGATCATTTGGCCGAGGTCGAGGCCGAACTGTCAGTCGGTCGCTTCCTGGAAGCGTCCGCCCAGCCTGTCATGTCGCCGATCGACATCATGCCCGAGCCGACGCCGGCCGCGCCGATGCTTGTCGTCGATAATGATCAGGAGAATTTCAGACCGGCTTCCGGAGCCGTCGAGCCGCCCCGCAGGCGGACCTTTGCCAGTGATGTCGAACTGGCAGTGTGGGCGCTCGAAAATCCGGACCAGCTCACCAGTAACCACGTTCGCGTCTTGCGCGGGTGCCTTGAGCGCCCCGCCGCAATTGAACTCTTCAGACTGTCAGGCATCGACCTTGATGCGCTTCGAAACCTCATCAGGGCCGCTGCCTGACAGCAACACACACAAGGAAAATACGCATGAAAAATACCTTTGTCGAGACCAGCAACGTGAAGCGCTTCCTCACCGCCCTTTCTGCCCTTGAGCAGCGCGGCGCGCAGGAAGCTTGCCTAGCCGTTGTGGACGGCCTGCCGGGCCTTGGAAAGACGACGACGCTGAAGCAATGGGTTGCGCAGAATGGTGCGGTGTATCTGCGCGCGAAAAAGGAATGGTCGCCGTCTTGGTTCATGAACGAGCTGCTGGAAGAGTTGCGTGTCAACCAGCCCCCGCATTCGTTCCAGAAGAAGTTTCAGAAGGTGGTTCAGGAGCTGGCGTTGCGCAATGCCGGTGCTCAGATGGCGCGGCGCAATTTCGCGCTCGTGGTCGATGAGGCTGACCATATCAGCAAGAAGGAAACCATCCTCGAAACCGTCCGCGATATCTCGGACATCATCGAGCTTCCGGTCATTCTCGTCGGCATGGGCAAGGTCAACGACCATCTGACCCGGTTCCCCCAGGTCGCGTCACGCGTTAGCCAGAAGGTGCGTTTCGAGAAGGCCACGATTGATGATGTGCGCCTGCTGATCGAAAAGCGCTGCGAGGTCAAGGTTGCTCCGGATCTCGCCACGTTCGTTCTGAAGGTGTCGCAGGGCTTCAACCGCGAGGTTCTTGAGGCCATCGCGAATATCGAGCGCTTCGGCCTGCGCATGGACGCCGCCGATATCGGTGACCAGGGCGTGACCTTGGCTGACATGGCGGGCCAACCGATCGTCAACGATCGCCACACCAATCAGCCGATCTTCGTTCCGGAGCAATACTGATGGGCGAGGCGGTTCAGCAGGGCTATCTGCCCACGACAATCATGACCAGCCTGAAAGATGGCGCTTGCCAGACGATCGACGAACTCGTGGTGGGCCTTGAGCTGACACGGCGGCAGGTTTCTGACGGCGCGGCAAAGCTCATCTTTCGTGGCCTCCTGGAGCGGGTCGAAACCGGCTGCTACCAGCTCACGGCGGCCGGACTGGACGCGGCCAGAGCCGGAGAAGTCATCAAGCCGGGGCCTTGGCGTCCCGACACAGTGACGATCCGCAAGCCGTTGCCGGACACGTTCCGGCAGCGCCTTTGGACTGCCATGCGCATGTCCAACACCTTCACGATCGGCGAAGTAGCCATGATCGCCGCACGCGAGGGTGATCAAAACCCCGAGAATAATGCGGCGTGGTACCTGCGTCATCTACGCTCGGCCGGTTATGTGGCGGAACTTCCGGTTCGCCAGCAGGGCACACGGCTGACCTCTAACGGCTTCAAGCGCTACCGACTGTTGATGGATACCGGCTCTAACGCGCCGGTCTATCGCCCGAAAAACCGGACGCTCTTCGATTTCAACACCGGGGAGGCCGTCCCATGCGTCAAGCCAACCTGATGGCGCTCGCCGATCCCGCATGGATCGACGTGCTGCGTGCCGAGGCCGCGAAAGATGGTCGCTCCAAGCAGGCAATTGCGGACGAACTCGGCATTTCCAGAACGGCTGTCTCGCTTCTCTGTGCCGGGAAATACACGGCCAGGATGGACAAGGTGTCTGCGAAGATCGCGCCGAAGGTCATGGCGCTCTACTCGCAACAGGTCTGGTGCCCGCACTTACGGGCTCCGATCGGGCAGAGCGTGTGCACGGAACATCATTCCGCGCCGATGACGATGAGCGACCCCGACCGGCTCAAGCAATGGGCTGCCTGCCGGGGTTGCTCGCAAAACCCCGAAAACCAGAAAACCGGAGAATGCGATGCTGTCTGACGCCATCAAGCAGATGCGTGAGCGGTTGCGCGATACCGCAAGCGTAGAGGACCCGAAGGGTGTTCTTCTAACGCTGCGCGCGTTCGAACTGGAAGCCCGGAACATGGAAGAGCGGATTTTCTGCCTCACCGGCCGGCCTCACGTCGCGCTTGATGGCGAGCTGATGTCGTCTCCCTCCATTTCACCCGATCCCCTCAAGAAAGACCACGCCAATGGTTAGAACATCGACCTATCTCAGGATGCTCCGCGTCAAGTTTGATGCGCATAAGGAGCTTGGCTTCAGCATCATGCCCCACGACCTCACGGACATCTGTGAGTTCCTGAAGATCTGTGAAGATCAGTGCACGGAAATGGAAGCTCGGTTGGCTGGAATGCCTCTGCCCGCCGGCGGCGACACGAATCCCAAAAGCAACATCGTTTCGCTCGCCCAATTTGTCGCTCGTCGCAGCGGCGAACTCTTCCCCAATCCCACCGACAACACCTGAAACCGAGGAAACTGAAACATGGATACCGTTACCAACGAAGTGCCGCAGAACGCCGAAATCATCGAAATGGGCGGGAAGCAATTCATGATCAACGCCAAGGGCGACCACATCGCCCTCGCCAATGTCAAAGCGGCGGACAAGTTGCAGGATGAAACCGTTCGCAAGATCATCGGCTATGCGGTTGAGCTAAACGCCCAGATCAACCGCTTCCGCAGCCACACCATGCTTGACCTCGGTGCCTTCGACGCCCTGTTGGCACAGGAATATGGCACCAAGATTGGCGGGAAAAAGGGAAACCGCACCTATCAGACTTTTGACGGCCTGATGAAGGTCGAGGTGAAGGTTGCCGATCAAATCGACTTCGGTCCCGAATTGCAGATCGCCAAGAGCCTGCTCGACGAATGCATGACCGAATGGACCGCGGATAGCCGGCCGGAAATTCAGTCGATCATCACGCGGGCCTTCAACACGGATAGGGAGGGGCAGATCAACCGCTCCGAACTGTTCATGCTGCTTCGTCTCGACATCGAGGACGAACGCTGGCTGCGGGCCATGGATGCGATCCGCAATTCGATCCGGGTGACCGGCTCGAAAGAGTACGTCCGCTTTTACCGCCGCGCTTCGATCAACGATCAGTTTCAGGCGATTACGATCGATCTGGCAAAGGCAGGTGCGTGATGAGCAACCTCACCAATATCATCACCACGATTGAACAACGCTCTGCCGTTATCGAAGCTGCCTACAAGGCCTCTGGAAAGCTCATCTACGACCGCGTGAAAGACCGGGAAGATAGCTATCGCATCCTCATGGAAGATTTGGCGCGCGAATATCGCGCCAACCACAAATCTGGGAACACCCACGTCCTGACGATGTCGGGTATCCGGGTGAGCTGCACGAGCGGCATTTCCGGTCTCGTCCATGCTTGGCTTGGCAAGGCCCGCGTCCAGGTGCAGCGGGAAATGGCAGGTGCAGCATGAGGGGTGGGCTTGAAGCGGGCTATGCTGCCGAAATGAACATTCGTGCCGGGCAGCTCGTCCAGCACAATGTCACCGGCCGCTTTGGCCGCGTGCACTCAGATGCTGATGAGGACGCGCGTTTCGTGCGCGTCCTGTTTCAGGGCGATCGCCGCACCTCGCGGTGCCGGCCTGAAGAGCTGGAGCCGACCCATGGATGATCGGTCCAGCGATCACGCCTACAGCAAGGGCTATGCCCTGCGGACCCCGCGCGGGACCATCCTGCCGCATACCTTCCGCCGCACGCCGGCGGAAGCAGTCGCCACGATTTTCGGCGATGACGAAGGCCTTTGGGACTCGGCGCGTCTCGAAGGCATGAGCTGCGACCTCGTCTATGCGCGGGTGTTTATTCCTCGCTTTTTCCCTTCGGTCGCGCCGAAGTCGGAAGAAACGGCGGGTGCCCAATGAGGGAACTTCAGCTCACAGACGAAAAGAAGTCCGGCTCATCGGCCATGGCCGGCCCTATGGAAGCCACTCAGGCGCTTGCCTGCATCATCCTTTGGAACTCCGGCCATTTCGACACGCTCGATATCTCCAACCTTATCCACGTGCGCGAGGACGCTGTCTATCGGACGCTCCACGCCGCGCGCGCCGTTCAAAAGGAAGGTGTGCAGTGAAATTCAATGGAAAATCAGTAGTCGTCGAATGGCCAACCCTGACGACGGGTGGGTACGACGTACACTTCCCCTTTGATGTCGTTTGGAACGGATACCGGCGTGCTGCACGCATTGCACTCAAGCGTGTCAATGTTGAAATCACGTTTCTTCAGCTGAAGAAGGGACTTCTTTCCCTGTTGAAAGCAGCGTGCGCAAAGGTAGGGGCTAGCACCCTCGGATTTGATGCCGTCCTTCAGGACGTAAGCGAACGAGTGAGGGGAGATTTCCTTCATGATGTAATTGGCGGCCTCCGCGCGAAAGCGATCCAATTCCGCGCGTTCCTGATCGAACGCAAGCTTCTCCTGCTTCAGCTCGATGAGCATATCCAAGAGCTTCAGTTGCGTTTGCTTCAGGAGCAGCATGCCCTCCAGTGCCTCGGAGAGTTCCTGGTTGACCCCGGCCAAGTCAGTGCCCGCGCCAGATTTGTCGCCCTTAATAGCTTCCTTGACCGCCTTATAGGTCTTGGCAATTCCGTCGATGGTTGCGGTGGTGCCCTGCAAGAGCGCGATACCTTCAGCAATGTTCATATTTGCCCCCTAACGATTCGTCGGGATCATCATAACCCGATGACCAAGGGCTTTGCCGGGGACATTAAGTCCGATTGCGAGGGCGCGCGATGAACGCCACCGCCATCATCAACATCGCCAAGAGCCAGCTCGAACTTGAAGAGGAGGTCTATCGCGCCCTCCTGGTCCGCGTCACGGGTGTCGCATCCCTTCGGGAAATGACTGAAAAGCAGCATCTCGCGGTCATCAAGGAAATGGAGCGGCTGGGGTTCAAGAAGACGGCCGGGGCGAAGAAGGCACTGCCGGCTTCGACGAAACCATACATCCGCATGGTTCACGCGCTTTGGAAGTCCTGCCATCGCAAGGGCGTCATACAGGATGGCTCTCGCAAGGCCTTGCGGTCCTTCGTTAAGGAACGCGCTGGCGTTGACGATCCGGACTTCATGACCTTCGCCCAGGCCGACCCGATCATCAGCGCCCTGAAAGCCATGGAGGCCCGTGGCAAATGACCCGCCGCAACCGCCAGTCTCACCGCACGATCGTGCGCTTGCCTCTCGAAGCCTTGACCATACTCGCGCCGTCGATCACACCACTGCATCGTGCCATGATCAGCGACGGGTTCGCCCTTCAGGGCTCTTCGTCGATACATCGTTCGCCACACGGCACCATGACGGCGCGTCTTGTCTACCGTCCATCGCCCCGTGCGAGCACGGTTCAAAGCATCGTGATCACCGTTCGAAACATCGTTCTCGACAGCCAGGCGCTGCCGGAGCCAGAAACCGTGCGGGCATTCTGAAGCATGGTCTCTAACGTTTCCATCGCTGCATTGCCCTTGAGCCTTCAGGAGATGGCCGACACCCTCGGTGTTGCCATCGTCCTGAAGCTCATTTCGGCCTATGGCGGCACGGAAATCGCCTTCCCGAAAAATCCCGATGAAAGCCATCCGATCTTGCTCGCTCTTGGCAACGAGGACGGAAAGGCGCTATGTGACTATCTCGCGGGCCAATTGATTTATGTCCCGCATATGCGTCCTCGGAAGTCCGCACGCGCCGACGTGCTGGCGCTTCAGAGCGAGGGCAAGGAGCGCCGGGAGATCGCCCGCGCGCTCGGAATTTCGCAGCGGCATGTTCGCCGCGTTGCGAACCGGACTGAAAATCCTGATCAAATAAAGCTGTTCGACGACTGACCGGACCAGTTGTCCGGAAGATCAGCCAACCGAGCTAGCATAGGTTGCCCCAAACAACGGGGTGACACATGACTTTTGCACAATGGCTGATTTCGCGTCTGCGCACGCATGGCGCTTACATGGGCAAGATGGACGATGCGGAGGGGCGCGCCGTCATCGAAGCGCTTCAGCGTTTCCAGCAGGCGAAGGGCCTGCCAGTCACAGGAAAGGCCGATCAGGCGACGGTTGACGCATTGCGCGCCGATCCCAAGTCCGACAGCAACATCGTCACGATCCTTCCGCAGAAGGTGCCGGCCGAACCGATCTGGATGCGCGAGGCGCGCCGGTTCATGGGTCTGAAGGAAGTCGCAGGGTCCGCTTCGAACCCGACGATTATCGGTTGGGCCAAGCGTCTCGGCGGCTGGGTTGCCGGCTTCTACACCAACGACGACATTCCGTGGTGTGGCCTTTTCGTCAGCAACGTCCTTGCTACGACCCTGCCCAAGGAGTTCCTGCCCACCAACCCTCTCGGCGCGCTCAACTGGCGTACGTTCGGCAGCGAGGTATCTCCCGCGCCCGGTGCGATCCTTGTGTTTGCCCGTGAGGGCGGCGGTCACGTCGGCTTCTATGTCGGCGAGGACCAGACGCATTTCCACGTGCTGGGCGGCAACCAGTCCAACATGGTTTCGATCACGCGCGTGGACAAGAGCCGTCTCGTGACCGGCGGTGTCCGCTGGCCGAAAACCGGCGAAGCGCCTGTCGGTGGTCGTGTCCTGCTTTCGCCGTCCGGCGCACCTGTCTCCAAGAGCGAGGTTTGAGGCCCATGAAGCCGACCTATAGCACCACGAAAGCGCAT
Source organism: Limnomicrobium aquaticum (assembly GCF_040545545.1). Classification (NCBI taxonomy): domain Bacteria; kingdom Pseudomonadati; phylum Pseudomonadota; class Alphaproteobacteria; order Hyphomicrobiales; family Rhizobiaceae; genus Limnomicrobium; species Limnomicrobium aquaticum. The sequence goes on along the minus strand of NZ_JBEPMB010000001.1, from coordinate 62,327 downwards.
CTTTCCGCCTCCGCCGTCATGGCATGGGTGGTTATCTTGGCCCTGACGGCCGGAGCGATCTACGGCAAAGAGCAGGCCGTGACGTTCGGCTTGATGGCCGTGCCGACCATGGCCAGCATGCTCTGCGCCATGCTCGGGCTGCATCGCCACTATGGCTCGAAGGATTTCGCCGTTGCCCAGGCGCGCGGCGATGATCCGACGTTGGCGTTGCCGCCGACCACCGATTCCGACGTTTCCGATCAGCCGCCCCCGCCAGTCCCGCCGGCGGCTCCGCGTTCCAGTGGCGGGTTCGTTGCTCGATGATCCCCGAAACTATGACGAAGGCGATCATTGCTCTCCTTATTTTCGCAACGCTGGTCCTCGGAACGGCGTTCTTCGCGTACCGGGCTATCGACAAAGTCGGCGACATAATCGAGGCCGCGCGAAAGCAGGAACGGGAAAGCCGCGATTACTTCTGGACGGGGCAAGTCGAGAAATCCAACGCCCTTGCCGCGCAGGCCGAGGCGGACCAGGCCAAGGATGCCCTGCGCCTCAATTCGGAAGCGGCAAACACAATTGCCGATCTCCGCGCCCAACTCTCCACCCTGAAGGCTCAGAATGCGAAACTTCCTAACGGCAGTGCTATTGGTCTCGACCGTGCTCGCGTCCGGTTGCTCCCGGACTGACGAAAACCCGCCCGTCGTTCGAACGGTTGCGGTCAAATCTACCCTTCCGCCCGAAGCCCGCGAACCGTGCCCGGCGAACTCGCCGAAGCCGGATCGCGATATGCCGCGTGCGGAAGTCTTCGACCATTGGGCCGCCGATCGGACGGCCCGAAACGTTTGTGAGGCGCGCCGCGAGGCCGCTGTCGCAGCCGTCGATGCAGCATCCCCGCAGGAAAGGCAGAACACGAAGTGACTGGCCCCGAAACCATCTTCGGTCTGAAGGTCGCCACCCTGATTTCGTCAGGGCTGGCGGCTGTCATCACCGTTATTCTCGACTGGCGAAGCCATGATTGGCTAACGGCTGTCGGGTCCATCATCGCAGGCGTCTTCGTCGCGACCGTAGCAACTGACCTGACGCTTGATGTGCTTGGGGTCTCCGAGAACCCCGGTTCCTGGGGATACGCAATTGCCGCGACCTACGGGATCGCCGGCCGCAATCTCATCCTGTGGATCAAGACGGCATCGAGCAACCCGCCGCGCCTCGTCCGCGATCTGCTCGGTCTTGGTAAGGGGAACGCTAAAGATGGCGAATGATATGGACGTTCGCCGCAAGGCCCGCTCGGATTACGTCTATCGCCGCATGACGCAAGCGACGATCGCGATGACGCTCGGCATTTCCCAGGCCACTTTCGGACGCTGGAAAAAGGCTTCTAAGGAAAACGGTGACGATTGGGATATAGCCCGCTCGGCCTCGCTGATGGCCGGTGAAGGCATCGAAACTGTCGTGTCGTCGGTGGTCGAAGACTTCATGATCATGGCGCAGTCGTTGCTTGATGAGATCAAGAACGGCGAGCTGGGGCTTGACCAGAAGGTGAAACACCTGGTCGCACTGGCGGATGCCATGACCAAGATGACGGCCAGCGCCGGCAAGCTCGCTCCGAAGATCTCGGAATTGGGTGTTGCCCAGGATGTCATGCAGTATCTCGTCGAGTTCGTGCGTGAGAACTTCCCGCAGCATATCGCGGCGATCCTCGAAATCATCGAGCCCTTCGGCGAACAACTGGCACGTCGTTACGGATCATGAAGCGCCCCAATCTGAAGGCCAATGTCAGCGCGAAGGACTTCAAGGACAATCTCGCCAAGATGGCGGAAGATTTGTCCAGGTGGGTTGAGCTATCTGTTTCGGCGTTTCCAGCCGATCCGAAGGCCAGGGCAGAACGGCTGCGAAAGCTCGATGATCCGGAGACTGGTTTCCAGTTCTTCATGGAAACCTATCTGCCCCACTATGTTCGCGGTGAACACAGCCTTTTCCACCGGGAGATTTTCAGGCGCTGCCCGGAAATCCTCGCCAGTGCCAAGGGTGTCCGCGACCTTTTCGTTGCGCCCCGCGGCTCGTCAAAGTCCACGCATCTTTCGCTCGGCTTTGCGCTCTTCTGCACTGTGAAGGCTCTCAAGCGATATATTCTGGAAGTGACCGATGTCTACGAGCAGTCGGCGCTCCTGGTTGAGGCCATCAAGGCCGAGCTGACGACGAATCCGCGCATCTCGTATGACTTCCCGGATGTCTTCGGTGCGGGCCGTGTCTGGCGCGAAGGCGAGATCGTCACCCGCAATAATATCCGGATCGAGGGCCTGGGCGCAGCCAAGAAGATTCGCGGCCGGCGTCATGGTCCTTATCGTCCTGACCTCATGTTCTTCGACGATCTGGAAAATGACGAGGCCGTGCGTTCGCCCGAGCAGCGCAAGAAGCTTGAGAACTGGATCAACCGCGCGGCGCTGAAGGTTGGCCCGCCCGATGGCTCGATGGATGTCATCTGGGTCGGCACCGTCCTGCACTATGATGCTGTCCTGGTCCGCGCGTCGAAGTCGCCAGTCTGGAGAACGACAGAGTTTCAGGCAATCGTCAAATGGCCGGATCGCATGGACCTTTGGGACGCCTTTGAAGAGGTTTACCGGAACGACGGCGAAGATGCTGCTCGCGCCTTCTATGCGGCCAAGAAGATCGAGATGGACGCGGGCGCGGTGGTTAACTGGCCGGCCGTCCAGCCGCTCATCTTCCTCATGCTGGAGCGCGCCGGCGATCATGACAGCTTTGCATGCGAGTATCAGAACAAGCCGATTTCCGAGGCGAGCCCCTTCAAGGAACTGACGTTCTGGACGCTGCGCATTCCGGACCTCATACATTTCGGGGCCATCGATCCGTCGTTAGGAAAGAAGGGGCATGGCCGCGATCCATCGGCGATCCTTATCGGTGGGTTCAATCGCCTGCATGGCACGATGGATGTCCTTGAGGCATCCATCCGCCGACGTCTGCCAGACATCATCATTTCCGACACCATTGCCTTGCAGCGCCAATATCGCTGCCTTCTCTGGTTTGTCGAAAACATCCAGTTTCAGGAGTTCTTGCGAACGACGCTTATGGCGACGGCTGCAAAGCAGGGAGTGGGGATTTCCGCCATTCCCGTGACGCCCAGCGCTGACAAGAACTTGCGTATCGAGCGCCTTCAGCCGCCGATCGCGGCGGGCTTGATCCGTCTCAACCCCACCCAACAAACCCTGATCGACCAGCTTCAGCAATGGCCCGATGCCGACCACGACGACGGGCCGGACTGTCTCGACATGCTCTGGCAACACGCACTGTTTTACGCGGGCGGCGGCTCGGCAGGTCAGGGCAACCAAATCATGACCGCGTCGTATTCTGACGATGGCGGCTCGGCAGGCTATGGAGACTATCGCCTATGACCGCGACCACGGACACAAAGACCGAAGAGCCGCGCAAGAACATGCCGGCGTCTGCCGCGACGCTGATCGCGGATGCCAAGAACGACATCACGATCCCGTATTACAGCGGCGCGCTGCTGCACCAGGACGATACGCTTATCCAGCGCGGCGGCGGCAAGGGTCTGAAGATCTATGATGAGATTGAGCGCGACACGCATGCTTTCGCTATGCTGCAGAAGCGCAAGAAGACCCTGCTTGCCCGTGAGTGGCAGATCAAGGCGGCGTCTGATAGCCCGCGCGATATCGCGGCCGCAGACTTCTGCCGGGAGGCGCTGAAGGCGCTTCCCTTCGACAGCATCTGCGAAGGGCTGCTCGACGCGACGCTGAAGGGCTATGCGGTCTCGGAAATCGTGTGGCAGCGATCCGGCAATCGCATCGTCCCGGAAAAGATCGTCAGCCATGACCAGCGCCGTTTTGCCTTCGACGAAACTTGGCGCCCTCGGCTGCTGACCTGGACGAATATGCGCGACGGGATCGAGCTGCCCGAGCGGAAGTTCATTGTCCACCGCTTCGGCGTCAAGGGAAACAACCCTTATGGCCTTGGTCTCGGAACCAGGCTCTTCTGGCCTGTCCTCTTTAAGCGCGAGGGCATCACCTTCTGGCTGCACTTCCTCGAAAAGTTTGCAAGCCCGACTGTTATGGGCATGACGCCTTACGGAACGCTGAATGATGAGCAGGTCAAGCTTCTCAATACGCTTCGCCAGTTGCGTAGCAGCTCGGCGATCACAGTTCCGATCGGCACCGACATCAAGTTCCTTGAGGCGGCGCGCGGCGGGACGGTGCATTACCAGGACTTCTTGGCCTATTGGGACAAGCAGATTTCCATCACCGTGACCGGCGAAACGCTAACGACCGATATCGGAAATGTTGGCTCAAGGGCTGCTGCCCAGACGCATGAGGAAATGCTTGCGCTTCTGGTAGACAGTGACGCTGACCTGTTGTCAGACACCTTGAAGGCGCAGCTGCTGACATGGCTCGTGGACTACAACTATCCGGGTGCCGGCGTTCCGGATATTTGGCGGGTGCGCGCCAAGAACGAAAAGGCTGAGGCCGAAGTCGGTGAGGCGAAGGCCAAGGCGGCGACGGCCGTCAATGATGCGCTCCTGGGCGTACTTGCCACGGCCGGGCAGATTGACGACGATGACTTCGCCCGCGAATACATCACGTCGTTCGGCCTGACGGATCATCTTTCCAACACCGCCATTGATCGACTGGTTGAGGCTCGCTTTGCCTTCATGGATGGCGGGAAGCGCGGGCGCGATCTCCGCCAGATGGCGGACAACAATCCGGTCTTTGCCGCTCTCTTCTCCGAGCCACGTAAAAAAAAACTCCGGCTTAATGAACATGTCTGCTTCGCCACGCGAGATCCTCGCGCGGTCGGACTTGCAGATCAGCTCGAAGAGGCGACGGGAAATCACTTCGATCGGCGCATCGACGCGGTTAAGCATGCGCTCGATGAGGCCGCCGATCTCCCGGCCGCAGCCCGTGCCATTCTGGAACTCGGCGCGAAGTGGTCGCCGATCGCGCTCGGCAATGTCATCGGTGATGCGCTCCAGCTCGCCGGCCTTCAGGGTCGGGAAGCCGTGTTTCTCGATTCTGAACCGGGAGCGAGTTTCGCCCAGGTAGATGCGTTCAATCAGCCCTTCAAAGAGCAGATCGATTTCTTCAGCCAGAAGCGCGGAAAGCCGACGAACGCGTGGACCGACGCCATGCGTGGCGTTCATGACCGGCGCTTTGTTGTCGCCGGCGCGACCGATCTCGACATGCTGTCGGATTTCCAGACGGTCATTGCCAAGGCGATCGAAGACGGTACCACGTTGGACCGGTTCCGCCAGGACTTCGATCAGATCGTTGCCAGATATGGTTGGAGCTACAAGGGCGAGCGCGGCTGGCGGACTCGAGTCATTTTCGAGACAAACATTCGCACCTCTTATATGGCAGGCCGGCTGAAGCAGATGCTTGACCCGGATGTGGTCAAGCTTCGTCCGTTCTGGGAATATCGGGAAGGCGAGACGCGCACGCCCATGACGCCGCGCCCGCTGCACCTAGCATGGCACGGCAAGGTCCTCCGCTATGATGATCCCTGGTGGATCAGCCATTACCCTCCGAACGACTGGCTTTGCTCTTGTGGTGTCCGGACGCTGTCGTTAGCCGATCTTCAGCGGCTTGGTAAGGACGGCCCCGACGAGGCGCCAGATGATGGGACGCGACCCTTCGTTGATCCTGTCACGGGCAAACTTATAGAGATCCCCGCCGGCGTCGGGTATGGCTGGGATTACATGCCGGGTGCGCAATGGGAAGCTGGCCTTGTGCCGTCCGCACTTATGCAAGAGGGGGCACCATCCTTCGGCAATCCTCGCCATGCCGTCGAAATAGACACTCCGGAACCGATCGACGACCTGGTCAAGAATGCGAAGCTGTTCAAGTCCACGCCCATGCAGGAAGGTTTGAAGCCGGAAGATTACGTGGATGCCTTCTTGCAGGCATTCGGCGCAAAGCGTGGTGAAGCGGTGCTCTTCACTGACGTTGCCGGCGACGTGATCCCGATTTCGGATCAACTGTTCAAGGATGCGCAAGGTCAGATGAAGGTGATGAAGCGCGGGCGGAATATTCTAACGCCGCTGATGGCTGAAACGCTCCTGGACCCGGACGAAATCTGGATTGGGGTCGCAAGCAAGTCCGATCCCATCAATCCCGATGTCGAAGAGCTGATCGTTGACCGCAGGTATATTCGTGTTGACCCGCGAAACGGCATTCAGGTCGTCTTCGAGATCGGACAACGGTTCTGGGAGGCTGTCACCTCTTACAACCCGACCACCAAGAAAGGGGAGCCGGATTTCAAGGCGATCGATAAGCGCCGTGGCGGAAAGCTGCTCTACAAGCGGCCGACAAAATAAAAAAGGCCGGGAATGATCCGGCCTCTATGCCAGGGAGCTACCTGGACCATCATCGGTCATCGCGTGCCTGACATGTCCAGATATAAGGTTTGAGAGAGGAGTTGTCCACATGACCGGCGTCACCGTCACCTACAGCCTCACGATCAATGACCAGAGCATGGTAGGCCAACTCGGCTCACTCGTCGATCACATGGACAACCCGATGGGCTTCTACAAAAACGTCGGCGAGTACCTGCTGAACTCCATCCATGACAGTTTCGACCGGGAGGAAACGCCCGCCGGCATGGCATGGCAGGGGCTGAAGGAGAAGACGAAGCACCGGCGCGAACAGATGCGCCTGACGCCGATCCGCATCCTGCGCGCGCGGGGCCGTCTCTCAGGTTCATTTTCTTCGGTCGCAACGGTGACGGAAGTTCGTGTCGGGACTCCGGTGCCCTATGCTGCGATCCATAACTTCGGCGGCGACATCGAGCAGCCCGCCCGCAAGCAGACGATCTACCAGCGCTATGATGAGAAGACGGATACGCTGCATCAAAAGTTCGTCCGGAAGTCGCGGTCGAATTTCGCACGGGATGTCGATGTCGGTGCGCACACGATCACGATACCGGCACGTCAATTTGCCGGCGTCACCCAGGAGGGGGAAAGGATAATTTTGGGCATTGCCCAGGATTGGCTTAGGGTCGAAGCGGATGGTCAGAAAACCCGCCCGTAGACGCGCGCGCCGGGTCGCGATGTCCGCTCATACCGGATTCCGGATCGACCCCCGTTAGACCCCCGTTAAAAATCGATTGTGAGGGCATCCGAATGGCATCTTGGCTTACCGATCGCAGCCCGGCCTTGAAACGTCGCCTGACCTGACGCATTGTGGCCGCTGAAGGGGAGTGGGTCCGCTTGACCGGACCTATTGTCCAGACGCGGCAAATCACCCGCTGATGCATGGTCTATCCAGTATTGCACTGGAAAGAACCACATGCAGAGCCCCGCTCCGAAAAAAACCGCACGTATCGAAGTTTTCCGCACCGGCACCTTCACGGCGATGGACGGCCGGCAGCTTTCCTTTAGCGCGGCCGACCTGAAGGCGATGGCGGATGCCTATGCCTATGCGACCGCGCCGGCCCCGGTTGTCGTCGGCCATCCGAACACGGATACGCCGGCCTTCGGTTGGGCCAAGAGCTTCGACTATGATGCCAAGGCCGATCGCCTCTTCGCAAATGTCGGTGAGATCGCGCCTGCCTTCGCCGAAGCCGTGAAGGCTGGGCACTACAAGAAGGTCTCGCTTTCCTTCCATAGCCCGGAAGCGCCGGCCAATCCGATCCCCGGCACCTGGTATCCGAAGCACATCGGCTTCCTGGGCGGAACGCCGCCGGCCGTCACGGGGCTCGCCAACGTCCAGTTCTCCGCCGACGACAGCGGCAACGCCGTCACCGTCGAGTTTGGCGGCTTCGAGGACGCGGCGGGCCTCTTCAGGCAGCTCCGGGAATTCTTCATCGACAAGTTCGGCCTCGACGATGCTGACAAGGCGCTGCCCGGCTACCGCATCGACTGGCTGGAGGAACAAGACCCCGAGCCGGGCCGCTATCCGAACTTCTCTTCACCCACCAACAAGGAACCTCCTGTGACGAACAAAGCCGATCCGGCCTTCGCTGCCCGCGAAGCCGAGTTCTCCACCCGCGTTGCCGCGATTGAAGCGCGCGAACGCGAAATCGCTAACGCCGACAACGTTGCCTTCGCGGAATCGCTGGTCACCGGCTGCAAGCTGCTGCCCGCGTCGAAGGACAAGGTCGTTGCGATCCTGAACGCGCTCCCGGCGGCAACTGCCGTCTCGTTCGCTGATGGCTCTTCGACCGTTTCCGTTTCTCTGCACAAGGCGCTGCGCGACGTGCTGGAAGCGCAGCCGAAGATCGTCTCGTTCGGCGCAACGGAAATGCCGCCCGTCGGAAAGGATGCTGCCGTGAGCTTCGCTGCTGACGGTCACAGCGTCGATCGCGAACGGCTGGACACCCATGTCAGGGCGCTCGCCTACCAGCGCGAACATCCCGGCACCGAATACATCATCGCCGTCAAGGCCGTTTCCTGACCTGAAGGAGCCCACCGACAATGCAGTATCTCATGGATGTGTTTTCGGACACGAGCACACTCACCACGGATGTCGAGGCCTTCGACCTCGTGGGTTACAACGACGCAAAGGTCACGGCCGATGACGCGCCCGTGAAGGGCGTCGCCAAGAATCCCGGCAAGGCCGGCGACGATATCGGCGTGGTGCTGATCGGCGCTGCCCGCGTCCGCGCGAAGGGCGCGATTGCGAAGGGAGACAAGCTCGTTTCGGCCGCAACGGGCGGTGTGAAGACGGCGGGTGCCACACCTGCCAACGCCTTTGCCCGCGCACTCACCGACGCGGCCGATGGTGCCTTCGTCAAGATTTTCATTCGCTAAGGACTGTCTTCGCTCATGGTCAATGTTCTCAACAATCGCACCGCCGCCGTCGTCGATCCGATCCTTTCGACCCACGCACGCGGCTATCGCAACTCCAGCTTCATTTCGCACGAGCTGTTCCCGCGCGTGACGATCCCGAACCGCTCGATGCGCGTCATCAAGTTCGGCAAGGAGGCTTTTCGCCTTCTCAACACGCGGCGCGCGCCGGGCACGGATAGGAAGCGCGTCCAGTATGGCTATGCTTCCGATCCGGTCTCTCTCGCCCAGGACTCGCTTGAGGCCGTCGTGCCGCTCGAACACCAGCAAGAGGCTGAAAGCGTGCCCGGTATCGACCTTGGCGCCGGCGCAATCAACATGGTGCTCGAAGTCGTGGATCTCGGCCTTGAGGTCGAGACGGCGAATATCGCTCGCCTGGCCAGCAACTACGACAACAATCACAAGCTCATGCTTACCGGGTCCGATCGCTGGAAAAGCCCGACGAGCGACCCGAAGGATGACTTCGACACGGCGAAGGAAGTCATTCGTCAGTCGATCGGCCGCTACCCGAACACGCTGGCCCTCGGCCCCAGCGCCAAGAATGCGCTCAGTAAGCACCCCAAGATTATCGAACAGTTCAAGTATACGGGCCGTGACAGCATCACGGTCGAAATGCTGGCTGCCTATTTCGAGATCAAGAAGGTCGTCGTGGGCGCTGCCGTCTACCTGCCGGAAACGGCCGACGACTCCATGCTCGCAAACGATGTCTGGGGTGACGATGCCATCCTCGCCTACGTGCCCGACGCGGGCGACAATTTTCAGGTGCCATCCTACGCCTACACCTACGAGCTTTCCGGCTATCCGCAGGTCAACCAGCCGTATTTCGAGGACCGGAACGGTAGCTGGATTTATCCGACGACGGTGGAGCGCCGTCCGATCCTCACGGGTGCCGAGGGCGGCTTTCTCTTCATCGGGGCCGGCGCGCAGCCGTCGTAAGGGGAGGATGAGCCATGGACGATAACAAGGTTTCAGTCACGCTTGCGGCTCCCGCCAAGATTGGCGGCAAGGTTCTGAGCGCTGGCGTAACGGTCACTGTCTCCGCCGGTGTTGCAAAGCAGCTCGGCGAGCCCTTCGACACGTCTGATACGCCGCTGGCGGTGGACTTCGATACGGAGGTCGAAGAGGTCGCGAAGGTTCTTGCCGATCAGCGCATTAAGGACGCGGTTGAGACTGCAGTTGCGACGATCGCCAGCGAAAACGAAAAGCTGGTGGCCGAGAACGATCACCTGCGCAAGTCGCTGACCGATGCCAACAACGCAGTTGCAACGATTTCCAGCGAGAACGAAAAGCTGGTGATTGAGGTCGATCGCCTGGGTAAGGCGCTTGAAGATGCGAAGGCCGAGGTTGCCGCTGCAACGGACAATCAGAAGGACGCCGCCGGTACGATCACCGATCTCCGCAATCGCGTGACCGAACTGGAGACGGCTTTGGCCGATGCGACGAAGCCTGCCACTGAGGGCGACCCTGCGCCCGCTGCCGGCAAGGCGACGAAATAGGGCCGTTCCGAAGTCTCCCAAGCCGGCCCTGAAGAGGGGCGGATGATGCCACCATCCGCCCCGATTTCCCGAAAACCAATGGTAGTCCGATGACCTATGCAACGCTTGATGACCTGATTGCGCGCGCTGGCGAGACCGAAATCCGCCAGATTGCCGACCGCGATCGTGACGGTGTGATTGACGCCGGCGTCGTCGCCGACGCCTTGGCTCATGCCGACAACCTGGTCAACGGTTATGTGGCGACCAAGTACACGCTTCCATTTTCCGTCGTTCCCGATCTCGTCCGCACCTGGGCAATCGATATCGCCCGCTGGCGCCTTCACTTTGCCGACCCGCCGGAATGGGTCGTGACCGATTACGACAACGCGATTGCCGCGCTGAAGGATGTCGCCAAGGGCGCGATCACGCTGCCAGTTTCTAACGGCGATACGCCCAGCCAGTCTTCCGGAACGACGATGTTTTCAGCACCCGACGAAGTCTTCTCCGAACACGCTTTGAGGGGGTGGTGATGCTGGACCTGGTTGAACAGCGTCTGAAGGACCGCGCCGCCATCCTGCCTTCGGTCGATATGGCCGAGGACCTGGACGCGATCGGCAAGGCGACGGCCCGGCCGAGCGGAACGACGTTCGTCATTCCGTGGCGTGAGAAGGCCAATGCCAACAAGCTCATGGGCGGGTTCCGTCAGCTCGTGGTCGAACAGTTCCTGACCGCGATCATCCTTCGCCACTACGGCGATGCGCTCGGCTCGATGCGTGCCGCCGAGTTCAGCGAGTTCAAGACCGCCATCGAGCAGGCCATCGCAGGGTGGCAACCCACTGACATGAGCGACCCTTGCGAGCTTGTCGGCGGCCAGAACACGCCGCTCGGAAACGGCGTCTCAGTCTACGTCCAGACGTGGGAAACCACGCGATATCTAACGCTTGAGGAGTGACATGGATCAGCCAGAGACAGGCGGGCGTTGGGTCCGCGATCCCCAAACCGGCGCGCTTTCGAAGCTCGAAGAGCCTGTTGGCTCGCCCGAGCCTGCAACTGAGGCCGACACTGAAACTGACGTGAAGGCCGAAAAGCCCACCACTGCCAAGAGAGGCGAAGCATGAGCAACTCGCGATTTTTCAGAAAGCTTGCCATTCTGGTCAAGCCGGAAGTCACCCAGGGCGTCGACTCCGTGCCGGTGGCGGCGAATGCCGTTATCTTGTCGAATGTGACGTTCACGCCCATGACCGGCGACCGCGTTTCGCGCGACCGCCTCTTGCCCTACATGGGCAACCAGGGCGTCATTCTCGCGGGCATCTATGGCCGGATCGAGGGCGATCTTGAGCTTGCCGGCTCCGGCACGCCGGGCACGCCGCCTAAGTTCGCTAGCCTTCTGCGTGCAGCCAACTTTGCCGAGACCGTCACGGCTGCCACGAAGGTCGAATACACCATCATCGAAGACGGTGATGAGACGGTTTCGATCTATTTCATCTCGGACAAGGTCCAGCATGTCTTCGTGGGCGCGAAGGCCAGCATCGCGCCGTCATTCGTGACGAAGAACTATCCGAAGGCTCGCGTGAATATCGTCGGCATGCTCGGCTCGATCACCGATCTCGGGTCCATGCCTGCAGTGAGCGATACCGGATGGGGTACGCCTGTCCATGTCAGCAAGGCCAATACGACCGTGAGCCTGCATGGCTGGAACGCAGTCGCGGAAAGCATTTCGCTCGATCTCGGCAACACGCTCACGCCGCGCTTCCTGATTGGCGATGAACGCGTCGTTGTCTCCAATCGCTCGTCTACCGGCACGGCGGTCGTCGAGGCTAAGGCGCTCTCCGAGGTGAACTGGTTCGACAAGTCGCTGACGAAGGTAGGCGGAGCTTTGTCGATCATCCATGGCACCCAAGCCGGCAACATCCTGACCATCACCGCCCCCAAGGTGCAGATCGGTGAGCCGAGCCAGGGGCAGACGGATGGCATCCTCAACTATTCGCTTCCGCTCGATCTCGTGCCCGTCAACGGCCGCGACGAACTGAAACTCACCTTCACCTGATCGGCCTCCGATCGGGCGGCGATCCAACCAGCTCATTACCTTCAGGAGACACAAGGTATGAAATTCGTTCTTGAGACCACGCATCGCTACTGGTGGCCGGTCAAGGTCCGCATTCCGGACCCGGAAGCGGCCGGCAAAATCATCGAACAGACCCTGAAAATTCAGTTCGAGCCGAAGGGGCGTGACGAGGCGCTGGCGTCTGACGAGGTTTATCAGAACCTCACGACTGCCAAGGACCGCGCGGACCACGAGCAGAAGCAGCTCATGGATGTCTGCAAGGGCTGGGATGACGTGGTGGGCTCTGACAAGTCGGCCGTCGCCTTCACGGAAGAAAACTTCCGGCTCGCTCTCCAGCACAGCTGGTTCCGCACTGCCGTTTATCAGGCCTATGCCGACAGCCTGAACGGGCAAGAGGCGCGCCTGGGAAACTGAGGGCGGCGGCGCGCGCGTGGGCTTTCTCACGCCTCGGCCGCGCCGATCCGCAAGAAGCCGCCACTCTCGATGAGGATGTGGCGGCTCAATTCGAGGCGATGGGACACCGCGTCGATCAATCGGAAATCAGCCGACAAGAGAGTGAGGCATTCAAAGTGGCACCTTCGAACTGGGATAGCGTGATGGCTTTTCTCGCCTGCGATACGCAGTGGCGGGTCGTTGCCTTGCCGTCCCGTTTGAGTTGGATTGGCCTTGATTATGCCGGCGTCGATGTTGTGCTGCGCCGCTTTGAATTTCCATCGTCTGTCTTTTCTGATCTTCAGGTGATGGAGCATGCGGCTCTCTCCGTTCTCGAAGGGAATTCTGCATGAGCGCTCAGATGCAATTCGAGATGGTATTCAAGGCCAAGACCGCCTCGGCGAGGGCTGCTACCAATGACCTGCGGAAAGATGTCGGCGCGTTAGGAACAGAGGCCGTTCAGAGCGCCGGCGCGCTGGACCGGCACGCATCGTCCATGGACCGTGATGCAGCGGCGGCGACCTCGCTGTCTCGCTCCAGCGAAAATGCGCGCCGAACGCTGGCCTCTATCGGAGCTGCGGCCGGATCGGCGCAGCCGAGCATGGATAGGCTCATCGCCACCTTCGCGCGCCTTGATGCGCCTGCCGCCAATCGTAACGGCCGCGTTGCCGACATTACAGCCTATGGGCAGGAGCTTGACCGGCTTCAGGCGAAGTTCGATCCGTTGTTTGCAGCCCAGCAGCGTTATCAGGCGAAGATTGCTGAAATCACGCAGGCCGAGCAGGTCGGCGCGCTTTCGGCCACCAACGCAATCGAAATCAGGCTGCGGGAAAAGAACGCCTATGATGCGCTTATCTCTAACGTTGATCGCCTCAATATCGCGCGGAAAGCGGCTGCTGAAGGTGTCGTGTCCAGCCGTTCGATCGTTCCGGATCGAGGGTCTGATATCGAGGCCTATGGCCGCCAGCTTGATCAGCTGCGCACGAAGTTCAATCCGGTCTACGCGGTCATCAGCGGTTATCGGGAGCGGCTGACCGAGATCCGCGAGGCGAACAGGATCGGCGCGATCTCGACGGATGAAATGACTTCCGCCATCCAGCGTCAGCGTCAGGCGGCTTTGGCCTCGATCGATGTGATCAAGGGGCGAAACACGGCGGTTCGCTCCGGTGGTGCTGCCAATAATAATATTGCGGCAAGCAACGCGATGTTCCAGTTTCAGGACATTGCCATGACATCGGCTATGGGGATGAACCCCCTTATGGTCGGGATGCAACAGGGCTCACAGCTTGCGGGCGGCTTTGCCGGAATGTCCGTAAAGCAGGCGGCTTCGACCGCTCTGAGTGGACTTGCCGAAATGGCCAGCATGACTTCGCTGGTCACGATCGGTCTCACCGTAGCGGCTTCTGCCGCAATTCAGTTTTTCACCACGTCGTCGTCGCAAGGGAAAACTGCAAACGATGTAATTGAGGAACAAGCGAACCGCGTCAAGGAACTAGGCGAAGCGTGGGGCGTCGCGACCAATGAGGCGAAGACGTACACTGAGGCGCAGAAGATCATTGCTCAGACAAATGCGAGCGCCGGCCTTGTCGAGACACAAAAGCAGCAGCAGAAGGCCTTTGATACCCTCAACGCCAAGTTCTTTGATTTCGCGGTGGGCAAACAGTACGCGAATATTCCCGGATTTGCCGAGCAGTTCGGAAAGGCGTTCTCCGATCTGGAAACCAGCATCAAGAATGGCAGTGCCGATGTCGATGGCTTCGTTGAAGCGATCAAGCGGATCGATGATGCCAATCCGGGTTTCGCGAAGGTCGGCAACGAGTTCATCAAGCTTGCAGAAGATCTCTACAAGCTGAACGGTGAGGCCAAGAAGACAGTCGATATCATGGCGCAAATTGCCCTTCAGGGTTCGCGCCTCGATCCGCTCGGCGTGTTCGACTCCGGAAAGCAGCAACAGCGGCTCGCCGAGCTGACGCCGTCGAAGACAGAGTTGCAGACTCAACAGATCGACGCTTACCGGCTGACGACGGATGCTAAGAGCCCCCAGGAGAAGGCCGCAGCTGCACGAGCGACCGCCGCCGCGCAGTTCAATCCGTCCGAAAGCTCCACGGATCGGGCAAACAGGATTGAACTTGCCGGGCAACAGGCGCTGATTTCTGCTGAAAAGCAGCTTGCCGAGGCGAAGCGCGATCGGGCACGTTCCATCGATGACACGCTGACCAGCGCGCGACTGGAGCTGTCGCTGATCGGGCAGACGACATCGTCCATCGAATCGCAGCGGATGGAGCTTCGGTTGCTCACCGAAGCCAAGACGGCTGCCGAAAAGGCAGGAACTACTGTCTCCGGCGAAGAAATCACGCGCATTAAGCAGGCGGCTTCCGAGTATGGCCGTCTGCAAGAGGCCATCAAGGCCACGAACATCCTGCGCGATCAGGCGGACAATCTCCAGCAGCTCCGCCTCGAAATATCGCTGATCGGCCAAAGCGAAGCGGCGCGGTCCCGCGCTCTGGCGCTCGCCAAGGCGGAAAAGCAGATCCGTGACCAGGGCATCACCGCCAATAGCCAGCTGGCACAACAGATGCGCGTAGGCGCAGTTCAGGAGGCGGACCAGGCCACAAGGCTTAGCCGCTTGCAGGATGCCTGGAACACCCTTCAGACGACGGGCGAAAGCGCGATCGATTCAATTGGTGACGCGCTACGGACAGGTGATTGGGCCGGTGCGGTCAATTCCGTTCTCGCCGACATCCAGAAGTCGTTCATCCAGCTCGGTTTTAGTAACCCGCTGAAGAACGCATTGTTCGGGACGAATTATGGCACGCTTGCAGACGCCGGCGGCCTCATCGGATCGATATTGGGTGGCTCGGCCGTCTCTTCAACGACAACGTCGTCGATCGGCGCAATGAATGTGAACGCAGCCAGCGTCATTATCAACGGCGCGGTCGGTTCGGGTGGTCTGTTGAGCGGTCTTTCCGGTGCCGCCAACGATAATTTGGTCGGCGGTGCGGTGGCAATGACCGACAAGGGCGGTGTGGGTGCTCAAGTCTGGAACTTCTTTGCGAGCAAGGGACTGAAAGATTTCCAGATTGCCGGCATCATGGGCAATGTAGCGCGTGAAAGCAGTTTCAACCCCACGGCTGTCGGCGATGGTGGGGATGCGCTCGGGCTATTCCAATGGAACGATCGCGCACCAGCGATGCTGAACGCGATCGGCGGCCGTGGTAATCTCTCTAACGTTTCAGCGCAATTGAACTATGCTTGGAAGGAATTGCAGAGTTCAGAAAGTGGCGCTCTGTCGAGGTTGCTCAAATCGACGAACCTGAATGACGCAACTGCGGCGTTTGCAGGTTTCGAGCGTCCGCGTGGCTGGTCCCTCCAGAACCCGCAGGGGGCGGATGGTTTCAGCGCCAGGCTGAGCGGCGCGGAGTCAGCACTCGCAAAGTTCGGCTCTACAACAAACGCTACCAGCACTGCTTCGGATGCGCTCGGTCGCGGTCTGACAGGTGCAACGGATGCAAGCGGGAAGCTTGGCACTGGTCTGAACTCGGCCGCGTCCGGATTGAGCCAACTAGGTTCAGGTCTTGACCGTTTCGGCCAAGCGCTCGCGGCAGCTCAATCAGGTGGCAATTCTGGCCTTACTGATCTTCTAGGCTCATTCACGAAGGTCGGTGTCAGCGCGTTTAACACATCCGCGCAGTTCCAATCCGCCGTGATGTCGGGCTTTCCGGGCCTTTGGTCTGAAGGTGGCTTCACCGGCAATATCGATGAGAAGTCGATTGCCGGTTATGTGCATGGCGGTGAATTCGTCTTCTCAAAGCGTGCCGTCGATAAAATCGGCCTCGGCCCTCTCGATGCCATGCACCGCCAGGCGCGTGCAGGTTACGCCTCGGGTGGATACGTCGTGCCCGTTGCCAATAGCAATATCCCGGCCGCGCCGACGTGGCCCGCAGCGGGTCAGACTTCTGTCGCCTCGGCTGCGCCGGTCATCAACATCATCAACGGCAACGGGTCAAACGTGAAGGTTCGCGACCGTTCGACGGCTAACGGTGTCGCCATTGACGTGATGATTGACGAGGCAGTCGCAGAGAAGGTCTCGAAGGTCGGATCGAACACCGGCCGCGCGATCCAGTCTCAGTTTGGGCTCAACAGGAGCTTGTCGCGTCGATGACAGCATCTTGGCCCAACACGCTCCCGCAACATTTTCTGCGCGAGGACTTCGCCGGAACATCGCCGGATAACCTCGTTGCATCCGAAATGTCCATCGGCCCTGCCAAGGTGCGCCGCCGGTCAACGGCGGCCGTTTCGACAATGAACGGGTCGATGGTCATGACAGACGCAGAGTTCACCATCTTCGAAGCCTTTGTTGCCAACGATCTTGCAGGCCGGGCGAAAGCCTTCAACTTCCCACATCCACGCGGCGGCGCGCCCGTGCTCGTTAGAATGACGAAGTCCTATACCTGGGTTCCAGATGGCATCGAATGGAGGGTCAGTATTCAGCTTGAGGTGCTGCCGTGAGCCGGAACCTTTCGCCAAGATTTCTAACGGCAGCATTTGCCCAGGAGACCGATGAAGTCGTCATCTGTCTACTGACGATCACGCATCCGGACCTCTCTGCGCCGATTTACCTGTCGTCGAACCCGACCGAGCGGATTTCGGATGATCCGCTGATTTATGCGACGAACAGCCGTGGTAATCAGTATCTGTTCCTGCCGTTCGACTTCACGATGCCGGACGACCAGGCCGACAGCGCACCTCGGGTTCAGCTTGTAATCGACAACACCGAACAGCAGTTAGTCGCGATGCTGAGGTCGATTTCGACGCCAGCGACGATCAGGGTCGAGATCGTCCTGGCGTCAGCTCCTGATCAAGTCGAAATTGCGCTGCCAGGCCTCCAGCTTGGCAATGCCAAGATCGGCGAAAAATCTGTCTCGATCGACCTTGTAGCCGATCCGCTCGTCAATGAACCGTTTCCGGGCGGTTCGTTCACGGCCGGCGCATTTCCGGGGTTGTTCTGATGGACGAGCGCTTCATTGGCATCCCCTATATCGCGCACGGCCGGGACTATTCGGGCGCCGATTGCTGGGGGATCGTGTTCCTTTTCTACCGCGACGTGCTCGGCCTTCAGATACCTGCCTATTCGGCCGAAATGAAAGCCCGTGCGTTTCACCATCGCGAAATCGGTGCGCTGATCGAGGCAGAACGCGCCGCGCACTGGATTGAGATTTCTGAACCTGCAAACGGCGATGTAGCCCTGATGCGCAGCGGTCGGGATGAAAGCCATGTTGGCATCTTCGTCGCCGGCGGAATGATCCTCCATTCCGAGGGCGAACCCGGCTCATGTCTCGTTCGTGCCGACGACATGCGGGTTCGCTCCCGCCTCGTCGGATACTTCCGGGTGCGCGCATGAAGCTGGAAAACCTTAGTCAAGTGGAGATTATAGAGCCCGGCGCCGGCGTTGACGTTTGGCTTCGGCGTTCGCCACTCCGGACAGAGCGCGAGCATTTCATAGCGCCGGTTGGTCTCACGCTGGCCGAGATCGTCGAACTGGCCCGCGATCTCCACGGTCTCCATATCAGTCGCGCGATGTATGTGACGATCTCCGGTCATCCGGTTGAGCGGAGCCGCTGGCATCGCGTCCGTGTCAAGCCAGGCGCGACCGTCAATATTGTCGTTATTCCGGGTCAAAATGCCTTTCGGGCGATCCTGGGCGTCGTCGTCTCCATCGCGGCAGTGTTCCTTGCGCCTATCCTTGCAGCCCCGATTATTTCAATACTCGGCGTCGGCGGCACGGTCATCGCGACGGCGATTACCGGCGCGATCGGCGTCGGCCTTTCGGTCGCCGGATCACTTGCCATCAATGCGCTTTTTCCTGTCTCAAACTCCGCGCCGACCAATAGCCTCGGCCAAAGTGACAGCACACGGACACTCTATTCGATTGCCGGAGGCCAGAATTCCGCTCAACGTTATGGAGCGATCCCGGTCATTTTCGGGACACACCGGATTTCGCCACCCTATGGCGCGCGTGAATATACGGAGATCTCGGGTGACGATCAGTATCTGCGGATGCTCTTTGTCATCGGTTACGGCACGATCGACGTCTCGGATATTAAGATCGGTGAGACGCCAATTTCGAAGTTCGAAGGTGCACAGGTCGAAATCATCACCGACAGCACGTCGCAAGCTCTGACGCTGTATACGGCACCCGTCTATGAAGAGAGCGTGTCTGTGTTGCTGCAGAGCACCGACGACTGGACGGTGCGCACCACGGCCGACAAGATTGAGACGATCTCGGTCGATTTTTCGTTTCCCAACGGCGTCTACCGCTACCAGAAGTCCGACGGCAACCGCGTCAACTATGCGGTGACCGTCGAAGTGCAATATGCGGCGAAGTCGAGCGGTGCATGGGTCTCGGCCGGTACCGTGTCGATCGCCAGCAGCTCACCGCAGGCCGTGAGGCGAACGCTCGCCTGGAGCGTTGCATCCGGTCAGTATGACGTTCGGGTGCGCAAGATCACCGCCGATTATTCGGGCAGCGATACAGTTTCTGAATCGGTCTACTGGATTGCCGTTCGCGGGCGCCGGCCCGTGAAGCCCGTAAACTTTCCGAAGAAGCTGACCCTTCTAGACCTCAAGATACAGGCGACGAACTCGCTGTCCGGCACGGTCGACAAGCTGAACATGATCGCAAAGCCGCGCATGAAAGCTTGGAACGGTGCGACATGGGTTGACGATCAGAATACCAGGAACCCGGCCGACAATTTCCGTTATGTGCTTCAGGGCGACGCAAACGCGCGGCCCGTGCCTGACAGCATGATCGACCTGCAGTCGATTCAGGATTGGCATGCCTATAATGTCGCCAATGGCTTCGTGTTCGACTACGTCACGACTGAGGCCAAGTCGGTCTATGACACGCTAACGATGATCGCTGCTGCCGGCCGCGCAGCTGTGTCGATCCGCGATGGAAAATGGGGTGTCGTGTGGGATGTCGAGAACTCACCGATCGTCCAGCATTTTTCGCCGCGCAACTCCTGGGGTTTCCAGTCGGCGCGGGCCTATGCGGACCTCCCGCATGGCTTTCGGGTCTCGTTCATCAATGCGAAGAACGGTTATCAGCTCGATGAACGCGTCGTCTATGATGACGGTTATTCTGTAGGCAATGCGACAAAGTTGGAAGGCATCAATTTTGAAGGTCAAACAGAACCAGACTTGATCTGGCGTCATGGCCGCTATCACATCGCTCAGCTCAGACTTCAGCGCGAGGTCCACTCGCTCTACGCGGACTTCGAGCACCTGGTCTGCACCCGTGGCGACCGCGTTCGCGTCAACCACGATACTGTGCTCTGGGGCGCTGGCTCGGCGCGCGTGAAGTGGGTCTCGGCCGCGCCGGACGTCGTCACCATCGATGACACCTTTATCATGGAGGCCGGCAAAACCTATTCCATGCGCTTCCGGCTCGTGGACGGCTCGTCGATCGTGCGGACGATTGTCGGTGTAGCTGGAGGGTTCAGAACGTTCAATCTGGCTGGCTCCGGCGCACTGCCTGAAGCAGATGATCTTGTACTCTTCGGCGAGAACACACTCGAAAGTGTTGTGCTGCGCGTGAAGTCGGTGACGGCGCAGGCCGATCTCACCGCGAAGATTGAACTCGTAGACGACGCGCCGGCCATCATGCAGGCCGACAAGGGCGCAATACCGGCGTTCTCAACAGGCATCGCAGGACCGATTGACTACGGCGCGGTTGCTCCGGCCAACCTCTCTGTGGTCGAAAGCGTTTGGTCCACCAGCCCCGCATCGTCTGCCCTCACAATCAGCTGGACCATGTCGGACGTCGCCACGGTCTTGCGCTTTTATCTGCAATATGCGCCGCGTGGCTCAGATCAGTGGTCATCTGCAATCACGACAACGACGCATCAGGCAACTGTGACCGATGTAGCGGTCGGCTCCTATGATATCCGGGTGCGGGCGATATTCTCGAATGGTCAAGTGTCCGGCTGGCTTTTTGGCAATGCGACTGCGTCCATCTTTGCAGGGGCACCCGGCGACGTCTCAAACTTCAGGATATCTGTTACTGGCGATAATTCGATCCTCCAATGGGATCAGACACAGGACGAAATCACTGGATATTACGAGATCCGTTATTCCTCGTTGCGGGCCGGAGTTTCATGGCAGACTGCCACGGTGCTCGTGACAAATGTCACCGGCGGCCAGGTGCAGATCGGCACGATGGCTGGCACCTACTTGATCAAGGCAGTGAGTGTTGCCGGGATCCCATCTGAAAATGCTGCGTTGATCGTGTCTGACGTGACGTCGGTGACCGCCTTCAACGCTGTTGAAACTGTCGTTGACACCGCATTCGTCGGCGCGAAAACAAACACGTCCTTCGATGGTGAGACCTTGCGTTTGACCGTGCAGGGCGACTTTTTTGGCGACGCAGATTTCTTCGATGGCACCGATTTCTTCCTCGGCGATGGCGGATATTTCGCGACCGGTTACTACGACCTCGACAACACGATCGACCTGGGGGACACCTATACCGTTCGTATCAGCGCTCAGATTGATGGCGGCGGTGTTCAATCGAGTGTCGACTTTTTTGGCGATGGAGACTTCTTCGACGGCTCCGATTTCTTCGGCGATGTGGCGAACAAGTGGGACGTCTCCATTGAAGTCGCACTCACGCAAGACAACCCTGCCGGCGTGGCCACATGGTCGGACTGGGTGCCTCTGACAATCTCGCACGTCGCCGGTCGCGCCTTCAAATTCCGGGCAAAATTGATATCCGGTCAATCTGACGTGACGCCGGTCGTATCCTCATTGGTCATTGTGGTCGATATGCCCGATCGCATCGTCGCTGGAAACGACCTGCCAGTTGGCACCGGTGGCGCGGCCATCACATTCAACCCGCCATTCAAAGCGCTCCAGGGTCTCGGCATTGCCGCTCAAGACCTTCGGACCGGCGAATATGCCGAGATCAGCGGGAAATCGGAAAGCGGCTTCTCGATCATCATCAAGGATGCCACCGGATCACCGGTCGTCAGGACCTTCGACTACGTGGCCAAGGGCTACGGCGCAGTTCATTAGAGGATAAAATTATGGTGCAACCAGCAATATGGGGAATGCAATCGGCCGCTCCGGCGGCGCGAACGGATGTCGCTGCTCGTCTGAACGGGAGCCTGGATGGCGCATTGTCGTGTCATGAGGGAGCTGCAGCACCGGCATATAAGTTGGTCGGTACGATTTGGGCAGATAGCTCTGTCGCGGGCTATCTCTCATACAAGATTTGGGATGGCACAGCATGGCGCCAATTCATGCGCATCACGAAGGCCAGCGGAGCGGTTGTCTTTGCCGATGGCGTCAATATTGATGCATTATCGAAACTGCAGGACATAGCGTCGCGCGGCTCACTTTCTGGCCAGCGGAACAAGCTTCTCAATACATCAGGTCAGCTTATTCAGCGTGGCAGTGCGACCATTGCGGCCGGGTCATCAGCGTACGTTTTTGACCGCTGGTACGTGACCAACAACACGAACCAGAGCGTCACCGTTTCACAAAACTTGTTGGCACTTGGCAGCGGTTTCGCCATGAACGCACGCACCACGATGCGTCATACGTTCGCGTCGGCACCGACAACAGGAACACTTCGCATCGAGCAAAGAATAGAGTTTGTTGATGCTCTCGCATCCGGATTGGCAACATTTACGAGCTGGATGAGCGGCCCGGCCGGAGCGGAGACGCTGGCGGCTGAGATTGTTCAGAACTTTGGCACGGGCGGTTCGCCGTCAGCGCAGGTCGTCACCACCATGATCTTCGCTGGTAGCAGCCCGACCACAATCTACAACTCATCGACAAATCGACGCTGCTGGGTCGTCACTATTCCGTCGATCGCGGCAAAGTCTAGAGGCAGCGCCGGAAACGACTACTTGGCTGTGGCGAAGATTCTAACACCGCGCCAAGCTGGCAATTACGATGTTACGTGGGAATCGTTTGTCGAGGGAGATGCGTCCAACGAGAACGATCCACAGTCGCCTATTCATCCTTCGCTTCTTGAACTGTACTGCTTCCGCTATTTCCAATCGTTTGCCCACATTATCGATTTTGCCGGTTCTGCTTCATATTCTCCTTATCAATCGACGCGATATCTGGCGAGGATGAGGGCTACGCCTGCTCTAGTACCGACACGAACATCATTCAGTGGTTCGTTTACAGGACCGTCATTCTACCCATACGTCGACTCGTTCAACGCATATTTGTCGTCGCCGAGCGGAAGTTCGAACACATGGGTGGGCAACATTTCTCTCAACGCGGAACTCTAAAACATGACATATAAGCTTGATCGAATGGGCTGGATAATTCGTATTGACGATGGCGCTGTTATACCTGCAGATCCGGGAAATCGCGACTACGGCCTGTATCTTGAATGGGTTGCGGCCGGCAATAAGACAGCGCCCTACGCTGAGGCTATCACCTCCGAGATGATCCGCGCTGAAGGCGCCCGCCGCCTTGCACTGATTGGCTCCCCATATTCTCAGGAAGAGCGGGAGACTTGGTCGCAACAGGTCACCGAAGCAAAAGCAATCATTGCGGATGCGAGCGCAGATGCGCCGCTACTCTCTATTCTTGCCGCCGCAGATCAAGTTCCGGTCGCTCAGATGGCCTCAACCGTGCTCGCGAAGGCTGATGCCTTTGCCGCAGCTGCCGGCGCGGTGCTGGCTGCGCAGCGCACGCTTCTATCAATGGACCCGCTGCCGGCGGATTACGCCGGAAATAGCCGGTGGGTTCGATCTTAAACAAAATGTGGTCGCCGACGGCGACAGCAATCGGAAAGTACCAGGTGCCGGCCCGAAGGCCGGAGGCGGGATGAAGTTTGGCGACCGAACCCGCCCGGAAGCGACCAAGGATAACCTCCGCACCTGTGGCCCCGAGGGGCCGACTGGGTTGTGGATTACGTCTGGTTAAAAAATGGAGAATATACGCTGCCAGTGCGGCGCTTTGCTTTTCCAAGCAGAGGCGATTCGCGCTGTTATCAAGATCAAATGCCGTCGTTGCGGCACCATGAATCATCTGAGGCCAATGAGCCCTTCACAAGATCGCCGAGAGCGACCTAATTGGAGAAACTCGTGTGGCTTTATATTCCCAGAGAAATGATAGGCTTAACGGACTTGCCCTCTGCGCTGGCGTTGGAGGACTGGAGGTCGGCCTCCATATCGCAGAACCCGGATATCGTACTGTCTGCTACGTTGAGCGGGAAGTTTTCCCAGCGGCCACCCTCGTGGCGAGGATGGCTGACGCGGCCTTGGATAACGCTCCTGTTTGGGACGATGTTACCACCTTCGACGGCGTGCCTTGGCGTAGAAAGGTTCATCTCGTCACTGGAGGATATCCATGCCAACCATTCTCCTTTTCCGGCTTGCGAAAAGGAGAAGACGACCCCCGCCATCTTTGGCCTAGCATCCGACGCATCGTCTCCGAGGTCGAACCGGAATGGTGCTTCTTCGAGAATGTCGAAGGTCACTTGTCGTTGGGAGCCTCCACTGTCATCGGCGACCTTCGATCAATGGGTTTCAGAGTTAAAGCGGGCTTGTTCAGCGCGCTCGAATGTGGCGCGAGCCAGATTCGGAGACGCGTCTTCATTATGGCCCACGCCGACAAAGTCGCTATACTGCAACCGGATCGAACTGGAGCTTTCGTCGGCCGGGATGAAGTTCAGGGACGACCCCACTCAAACGGGCTCGCAGGTTGCTCTGGGAAAGGTGGCGCGCCTCTGGACGCACATCTGGCTTTTGATGAAAGCCTGCGGGGCGACGCCAACACGGACGTTCAGGTTCCAGTCTTCGCACCCGCTCCACATCAGTTTGCAAGCTGGGCCGAGATCCTCGACAGGAGACCTGACCTTCAACCCGAATTTTTCGGACTGGGTGATGGGCTGGAAAATCGGATGGACCGATCCGATGCGGCCGGTAACGGAGTGGTCAGCTTGGCTGCAGCTTATGCGTGGCGAACTCTTAAGGCTGCCATGCTGAAGGGTAACTAAGAATGCTGATGGGCGTGCACTTTCTTCGATTGCCCGCGCCCATCAGCAACCCAATCGTTAGCGACGTTCTATTTTTTGTTTTCGTGTCCGAAAGCTAACGCCGTTTTGTCCAAAAGGTCGCGCCGCGCCACAGAAAAGGCGTCCGACCACGAAGTCGATAAAGGCCCTCAGGCGCGACGACATCTGCCGCCCCGACGACCATAGGATGGAGAACTGACCGGGATCGACGAGAAAGCGGTCCAGGAGGCTGACTAGCGCGCCGCCCCGGATCGCGTCTTCGGCGAGAAAGTCGGGCATATAGGCAATACCAAGGCCATTGATCGCCGCGGCCCGCATCGCCTCCATATTGTTGCAGGTCAGCACGGTGCGCATGCCTGGCACCGGCGCTTCGACAGAGATGTTCCAGTCCTGGATCTTGCCGGAGGTCGGGAAGCGGAAGCGCAGCGCATCGTGCAGGGCCAGATCGGCAGGTCGGGCGGGCGTTCCCTTGCGGTCTAGATAACAGGGCGCCGCGCAAAGCACGAAGCGGAACGGGCCGAGTTTGCGCGACATGAGACTCGAATCCGCCAGCAGTCCGCTGCGGATTACGGCGTCGAACCCGCCATCGACGACGTCAACGAGGTGATCGTTGAAGTCGAGTTCCAGTTCAATCCCCGGGTAGCGGCCAAGAAATTCGGCCAATACCGGCAGCAGGAAACGATAGCCGATGGTCGGCAGGCTGATCCGCAGCATACCGCGCGGCGTGCCAATGCTGCGAGTGACCAGCTCCTCAGCGTCGCGCAGGTCACCGAGGATGCCGCGGCAACGATCTCGGAACAGCGCACCTTCCTCGGTGAGCGACACACGCCGGGTCGTGCGATGGAACAGCCGTACCCCGAGAGACGCCTCCAGCCGCGCCACACTTTTGCCGATCGCTGATGACGACAGGCCAAGGTCACGCCCGGCCTCCGCAAAGCTCAGGCGTTCCGCGGCTCGCACGAATGCGGAGATGTCGCTGAGATTGTTCATAGCGCATTATTACATCCCCATAGGACACAATGAAAGGATCGCCCGGCGGATTATCGTCAACCCGGCAATGAGCGAGAAATGGGTTTCGACGTGGGGGGGCACCTCCCGCAACCGCCCGAGCCGGAGAGCACAGAATGATCGATACCCCCCAAGTCCAGGATAGAAGCACGTTGGTGCTGGGCGCGGTCTGCCTTGCTGCACTGACTCTTCCGCTGAGTTTTTCCGCAGGCGCGGTCGCGACGCCGGCGATCAGCCGGGATCTCGGCGGAAGCGCTGTGGCGCTCACCTGGATCACCAACGCTTTCATGCTGACCTTCGGCAGCCTGATGATGGCGGCCGGAACTCTGGCCGATCGTTATGGCCGCAAGCGGATCTTCGCCATCGGCGTGACCACGTTCACCTGCTTTTCGCTGATGCTTGGGCTCGCCCCCTCGGTCTGGCTGATCGACCTGCTGCGCGCCGGCCAGGGCGTCGGCGCGGCGGCGGCCCTGGCCGGCGGCAGCGCAGCGTTGGCGCAGGAGTTCGTCGGTCAGGCGCGAACCCGCGCCTTCAGCCTGCTGGGCACCACGTTCGGTGTCGGCCTTGCCTTCGGGCCGGTCGTGACCGGCCTCGTGGTAGAGAGCGTCGGCTGGCGGGCCATCTTCCTGACCAGCGCGATCGTCGGAGCGGCAGCGCTGCTGCTCGGGCTGCCGCGCATGCGCGAGACGCGAGATCCGGAGGCAAGCACCCTCGACTGGGCGGGAGCCCTCAGCTTCACGGCGATGCTCACCGTCTTCACCGTGGCGATGATCCAATCGTCCGCCGTCGGCTGGACCAGCCCGGCGATGCTTGCCCTCGGTGCGGCCTTCGTGGCCTTCATGGCGGCCTTCGTCGTTGTCGAACTGAGGATGGCGCGCCCTATGCTGGACCTGTCGCTGTTTCGCTATCGGCGGTTCGTCGGCGTCCAGCTTCTTCCAGTCGCGACTTGCGCGTGCTTTGTTGTCCTGCTTGTCCTGCTTCCGCTGCGTTTCATCGGCGTCGAGGGGCGCAGCGAGATCGAGACCGGCCTGCTGATGCTGGCGCTGTCCGCGCCGATGCTCGTCATCCCTACCGTAGCAGCAATGCTCGCGCGCCGTGTCTCGTCAGGCCTGCTATCTGGCATCGGCCTTGTCGCCGCGGCGGCCGGGCTGCTATGGCTGGGGACGGTGGAGGTCGGAGATGCTCGATCAATCATCGCGCCGATGCTGCTCATCGGTATCGGCAGCGGCCTGCCCTGGGGGCTGATGGACGGCCTTTCTTTGAGCGTGGTGCCAAAGGAACGCGCTGGGATGGCGACCGGCATCTTCGGCACGGTGCGCGTGGCTGGTGAAGGCGTGGCGCTCGCTGTTGTCAGTGCTACGCTCGCCGCGCTGATCGCGGCGGCACTCCATCACGGCCCCGGCCTGTCCGGCGATGTTTTGGCGCAGGCTGGGCAGCGGCTGGCGATCGGCGACGCGGCGGGGGTGACGGTATTGTCGCCTCAACTCGATAGCTCGACCGTAACGCAGGCATATCAAGCCGCCTTCACGACCCTCTCGCGGGTGCTGGCCGGCATCACCATGATATGCGCGGCTGCAGTCTTTGCACTGCTCGCGCGGCGAGACGAAAAAAGGCCACCGGCGTAGAGGTTTGAGAGCGGGCAGCCAAAAGTCGCGGAACTCGGGAGGGCCTTAGAGGGCGATAGCGTAGATGTATTTCTCGTCTTCACCCGGCGCGGTGCGCCAAATTCCGCCGATTGCCCTCCATGTTACGCATGCGCCGCCGGAACTGCGCCGGTATGAAACGCGCGCGACAGTTTGTGAGTGGAGAAGCGTAGCAACGGCGGCTTTCGGCGGCAGAAAAGTTCGAATCTTTCCGGTCCTTTCTCGTCGTTCAGATCGGGAAAGTTGGGCCACGTGCGATCCAACTGTCAAACCAGTGCCAGGGCGCGCGGAACCCAGTTTCTTCCTGTCCGGGACGTTTCACACGGAGGCGATGAGGATGCCGGGCCGACATTGCAAGCCGTGCCGGCATTTATGGCGTCATGCCTTCTCGTCGGGCGCAGCCGCCGGGGTCAGATGTGTCAGTTCGCACAACCAGCGGCCCTCGACGCGGCGATAGATGTCGGTGATCCATTCATCCGCGCTGATCGGGTCACCGCGGAACCAGCCCGTGTTGTGACCCCGGCCCGTGACGAAACCCGTATCGCCGAGGGCGCGAACAACCCTGCTCTGCTTCGTCATGGTATCGTGAACGAGGGTTCCGCTGGCGATCGCGTCCAACACGGCCGCGCCGGGGATAGGGCCGCGCTCGGGCGTCACCAGTATCCAGTCCGCGCTGATGCACTCACGGATTTTCGCGGGATCGTTGGAGATCATCGCGCGGTTGAACGCCGCCTCGGCATCCACCAGCGCCTGTTCGTCGGCGGTCATGCTCCGGTCTCTTCATTCCAGCGCCGCTGCATTTCCTGAGGTGATACTGTCTCGATCGTCTGCGACAACATCCAGCGATGACCAAAGGGATCGAGCACCAGCGCGCTGCGTTCCCCGAAACTCTGGTCGGTCGCCGCGCGCAACACGGTGGCACCATGCGCGGCAGCCAGGGCCACATCCGCGTCGACGGCCTTGGTGGACAAATGCAGCGTCACCGGGGAACCACCGATCGTGTCCGGACTGACCGCGCCGAAATCGGGATACTCGTCGCTGAGCATGACAACACTCTCGCCCAAGCGCAGCTCGGCATGGCCGATGCGCCCGTCAGACGGGTCAGTCATCCGGAAGATTTCCTCGGCGCCAAAGGCAGCCTTGTAGAAGGCGATGGCCGCTTCACCCCCGCGCACCACGATATAGGGTGATACCAAAGTGATGGACGACATGATCGCTCCTTGCAAAGATATTTAATTTACGATACGGAACGTAATTAAATGAGTCAAGATCAATCATTATCGCCGCGCCCGCGCGGCAGGCCACCGAGCGCGCCGGCGCGTCACAAAGCGTTGCAAGCGGCGCGCGACATTCTGTTGAGCGAGGGGTTCGGTCGGCTAACCATCGAAGCCGTCGCCGCGAAATCGGGGATCAGCAAACCCACCCTTTATCGTAACTGGGCCAATGCCGGCGAGCTGGCGATGGCGGCGCTCATGGCCGATCCCGATTTGCAGGCGGACAAGGCCAAGGGCAGCCTGGCGGGATCGCTACGCGCCCAGATGCAAGCCCTTGTCACGGCTTTTGCAACGACGCGCGGGCGCCAGATCGCGCTGGCGCTGGCAGCGTCCGATCCCGAAAGCGAAATGACGAAGGCCTTTCGCAACCGTGTCATCCTATCGAGCCGGGAAGCCGGGCGGCGCCTCATAGGCGAGGCCGTCACGCGAGGCGAGATAGTGTCGCCTGTCGATATCGAGACGGTGCTCGACATGATTTACGCGCCCGTTTTCTATCGGTTGCTCGTTGGTCATCTGCCGCTCGACCTTCAATTTGCCGACAGCCTAGTGGCCCGGGCGCTTGCCCTGCTTGTACGCTGATGGGGGTGGGAACCATCCGTTCGACTGCGCGCGGGACATTCTGATGCCCTCCTAAAGGAGGGCTATAGCGTAGACATAGTTCTCGTCTTCACCCGGCGTGGTGCGCCAACTTCCAACCGCCTTTCCGTTTTCATGCCGAAATCGTTGCCTATAGCGCAATGGGCCTTGCCTCCGGATCGATAACAGTCGGCCGTACGGAAAGAACGATGGCATTCGTCGGGCAGAGATTCGGGCACCCCGGATTGTGGGGTGCACCGAAAAGAGGCGGCACAGACCAGGGTCGATGCCGCACCACGTTCGGCAATGTGTCTGGCCTCACCCATTACCCGCTTCGTAGAGTGCGACCGCGTCGGCACCACCGGGAAACTGAAGCCGGGCTGACGTATCATGAACGGCATCCCAGACGGCCTCTGCGACATCCGTTTCCTTCGTCGTCATGGCGGGCCGCGCAAAAGCCTCGAAGATCGGCGTTGCAAAACCGGCATAGGGTGGCGGGATCAGATCTTCGATCCGAACATCCGTGTTCTGGGCGAAGCGCGTCGTCGGTGCGTAGCCCGGTTCCACCAGTTTCGCCCGCACATTGAAGTAGCCAAGCTCATGTGCCAGCGAACCGGTGAAGCCTTCGATCGCCTGCTTGCTGGCGGTGTAGGCGGCAGCAAGTGGCATGGCGGCTAGCGTCACGCTCGAGGTCACGTTGACGATCACGCCAGACCGGCGCCCACGCATCTGCGGAATGACCGCCTGGCACATGGCCATGACGCCGAACGTGTTGGTGGCGAAAACCTTGCGGACATGTGCCATGGGCGTCGCCTCGAATGCGCCGACAACGCCGATGCCGGCATTGTTGACCAGAACATCGATCGGCCCGGCCGCCGCGACCGTTGTCGCGATACTCTCATCGTTTGTCACGTCGAGCGGCAAAAGACGCAGCTTCGGTGATGCCGGGAAAAGGCTGGCGTCGGGGCGACGCATCGTGGCGATGACATTCCAGCCCTTGTCGAGGAAGTGGCGGGCCGTTTCCAGGCCGTAGCCAGAGGATGTACCGGTAATCAAGATCGTTTGCATGGGAACCTCCATTCGTTTCGGATGGTTCCTTGATAGCGCCGACCGGTGAGACGATCTATAATCAAAAGTCCAGACATATTTTCCAATCGTCCAAAATAAGGATTGGTGTCGCTTTAGCCTCCGACGCGAAAGCGACTGCCATTGATTCGGGCGAATTGCCCCGGCGGGTAGCCGAGCCGCTTGCGGAAGGCCGTGCTGAACGCGCTGGCGGATTCGTAGCCGATGTCGTCTGCAATCCGGTCAAGCGTCTTGGCACCCCGAAGCAGAGCGTCTTTCGCAAGAGCCATCCGCCAGCGAGCGAGATATTCGATCGGGCCACAGCCCAGCACCGCGCCAAAGCGTGCGGCAAAGGCGGAACGCGATTGACCCGCGATGCGGGCAAGGCCTGCGACCGTCCAGTCTGCCCGCACATCGGTATGCATGGCCGCAAGCACGCGCGCCAGAGCGGGATCACGCATGCCATGAAGCAAGCCGGCGCGGTCATCATCCATCGTCGTTCCCTGCGAGCGCAGAGCCTCGATGAGAAGAACCTCCAGCATACGTTGGAGTATCATGTCCTTGCCAGGTTCCTCGCTCCGGCATTCCTCCGCAATCAGATCGATCAACCGGCCGAGGCGCGCCGTTCTTCCCTCTGACGGCGGGAGATGGATCATGCGTGGTAACAGGGCAAGCAGCAGCGGCGCATTCGCCGTTTCGATGCTAAACGTTCCGCCGAGCGCTGTGAAATCAGCCTCGCCCTCCTGCTCTCCGTGACGAACCGGCACATCCATCGGCTCTGTGGGCGTCCCAACGATGTCGGATCGGCTGCCGAGCGTGAAGGCCGGCGTGGCCGGCAGAAGCAGGAATGCCCCCGTGTTCAGCTTCAAGGGCGCTTCGCCCTCAAAAGTGACCCAGCATTCGCCCTTCAGAACGATGGTGAAACCGGGGGCATCATGAGCAGCATAGCGCACCGCCCATGCGCCCCGGCCGGAAATAGGCTTCGAGACGGCCGTGTTCGGCCGAAGTAGGGCGATCACATCGCTGAGAGGGTCCACTTGGATGATCCATGGATTAATCTTAGAATAAATTATGGATCGTCCAGGCCGGCAAGTCTAGTGCCTGATAATGGGAAGGGTGGTACCTCGAGAACCGGGGGTTTAAGCAACCCGCGCAACCGTTTTTGCTGAGACAGGCTTGAAGCCCTTGTGCCCGTTTCTGACAATATGGCCATACAAAAAGAGTGATCTGCGAGAACGATCGCAAAGCACCCCGGCCGCGTTGAAGCACCTCCCATCTCTCAAACCCCACCAGGGCGGTTAGAACACCACGACCTGCCGGATCGCCTCGCCGGTGGCCAGCCGCTCGAAACCCTCGTTAATCTCGTCGAGCGTGATCCGATGCGTCATCAGCTTTTCGATCGGTAGCTTGCCGGCCTGCATCATGGCGGCGAAGCGCGGGATGTCGCGCACCGGCACGCAGGAGCCGACATAGGAGCCCTTCAGCGTCTGCTCGCCGACCGTCAGCGACACGGCGGGAATGGTGAATTCGGCCCTCGGGTTGGGCAGGCCGCCGGTGACGGTCGTGCCGCCACGACGGGTGATCTCGTAGGCGAATTTCAATGCGGGGGCCGCCCCGGCGAGTTCCACCGCCAGATCGACGCCGCCCCTGGTCAGCGCCTTGACCTCGGCGACAGCCCCCTCCTTGGTCGGGTCGATGGCATGCGTGGCGCCAAGCTCCTGCGCCAGCGCCCGCTTGTGTTCGGCCATATCGACAGCGATGATCGTTTCCGCACCCGCAGCGACTGCGCCGAGCAAGCCGGCAAGGCCCACCCCTCCGAGGCCGACGATGGCGCAGCTTTCACCCATTTTCAGCTCACCCGAGTTCAGCACCGCGCCGACGCCCGTCAGCACCGCGCAGCCGAGAAGGGCCGCGCGATCGAGCGGGATCGACTTGTCGATCCTGATGCAGGAGTTTTCGGACACCACGGCATGGGTTGAAAAGGCTGATACCCCGATATGGTGGTTGATCGCCTCACCCTTGTAGCGCAGCCGCCGTTCGCCGCCGAGCAGCGTCCCCTTGGCCGCCGCCGCCGCACCCGGCTCGCAAAGCGCCGGCCGGCCGGAGGCGCAGGGAACGCAGTGGCCGCAGGAGGGTACGAAGACGAGGACGACGTGATCTCCAGGGGAGAAGCGCGTCACCCCCGGCCCCACCGCCTCGATCACGCCCGAAGCCTCATGGCCCAGCGCCACCGGCATGTCGCGAGGACGGTCGCCATTGATCACCGAAAGGTCGGAATGGCACAGCCCGGCCGCAGCCATCTTCACCCGCACCTCGCCGAAGCCGGGATCCTCCAGATCCGCCTCGACGATCTCGAGCGGCTTCGTGTCCTGATAGGGACGCGCTGTCCCCATGGATCTCAGCAGGGCAATTCTGGCTCTCATGTCACTCTTCCCTTGATATTCATGTGTCTTATCGGTGGCCGAAGGCGAGCGCGGTTACGACCAAAAGGCTGGCTGCGATAGCAATGACAATGACCGCAGCGCGGCGGCGGCGCATCTCGGCTT
The DNA here is from genome assembly GCF_040545545.1 of Limnomicrobium aquaticum. Taxonomy (NCBI): domain Bacteria; kingdom Pseudomonadati; phylum Pseudomonadota; class Alphaproteobacteria; order Hyphomicrobiales; family Rhizobiaceae; genus Limnomicrobium; species Limnomicrobium aquaticum. The sequence goes on along the minus strand of NZ_JBEPMB010000001.1, from coordinate 29,412 downwards.
GCGCCTGCCCCACCCGCAGGCGCGGGCGCGGCACATAGGCCGGCACCTGAACCAGGGCCGGGCTTGCCAGTTCCATCTTGTAGGAGAGAAACCAGACCAGACCGAGCCCGGCCACCCACATGGTCAGCGACCAGCCCCAGAGCGAGGGCATGCCGAGAACCCAGTGGCCATCCGTACCCAAAAAGGCGTAATTGCCGAAAACCAGCCCTGGACCAATCGCAAGAAACAGCCAGGCGAGCGTTGCCGACCAGGCAGTCGAGCGCAGCGCACGAACGCGCGGACTGCCGGCAAGCTGACCGAACAGGAAGCGCCGGGCCTCCTCTCCTTCCTCGCCGAAGCCGCGCCTCTGCGTGAAGGCGGAGATCAGAAGCGTGAAGGCGGCATTGGCAGCCATGCCCCAGGCGGCGGAATGAATGGTCCAGGGATTGCGCCCCCAGGGCAGATCAAGCCCGAAGAAGGACAGGACCGAGATGCCGAATGGCTCGGTGAGCAACACGCCGGCAATACCGAAGCCGACGCCGGTTACGGCGGCCGGCCGCGTGATCCAGCGGAACCAGGTCATGCCGAGCAGCGGCGTCCAGAGCTGGAAGCTGAGCGGCAGGGCGAGCGAGGCGAGAAGCGTCAGCGCCACGGGGGTCAGCACCTGCATGAGCACACTGGCCAGCACGAGCAGGCCGATGACGACGCGCGTCAGCGTCACCGTATCGCGCCGCGACAGACTGGCATGGAAGAATGGCTTGTAGAGATGGCGCACCAGCGTCTCCCCGGCAGACAGGAGCGCGACCGCTGCCATGACCTGCACGCCCGCCAGCAGACCCAGGAATATCCAGGCCGAGAACCAGGGCGAGAGACCGGCCAGCAGGCCCGTGAGCGCATGTGCCGGATCGATGAGCGCGCTGGCCCCGACAATGGCGATGCAGAAGGCAACAAGCGCGCCTGCCGCACCGGCCATGACCCAGGTCTGCCCGGCCGCGAAACCGCGCGGACTTGCGGTGGAAAGAACCACTTTCATGATCATCGGGCTCGCCTGCAGGCCCATCAGCGCCATGGCGAAGGAGAGGCTGGCAAGCGCCGTGCCTTCATGCCCGGCGGCTGCCTCTTTGCCGAGACCGGCCGTGAACTGCACGACACCTGTCACGATGAAGCGGGTTGCCGTTGCGGGATCGGCCGCGAGTTTCGCAAGCCCCGCATTCATCGCGGCAAATCCGCCCGAGGCAATCAGCGCGAAGCCGGCCAGCGCAACAATGGCAGCGCCCGCGACGACCGACTGGATCGCGCCGAGATAGCCTGCGGCACGCATGCCGCCGATGACGACATAGGCAAACAGAATGAGGCCAAGCAGGGCCGCAGCCATCTCCTGCGAGACAAGGCCGCCGCCGAGATCGGAGGCGAGCTGCGACAGCGCATGAAGCTGGAGCCCCGCAAAGGCGACCGCGAAGAGCACAGCGACGACAGCGGAAAATGCCGTCAGGAACTCCGAGCCCCAATAGGCGCGCAGCAATTCGGTCAGCGAGGAGACCCGCAACCGCTGGCCCAGCAGCCATATCCGCTTGAAGAAGACGACACCCGGCAGCGCCAGCGCCACGCCGGCCTGGAGGGTGGCGGCGAGCCCGAAACCATGGTGGCCTATCTCGTCCGCGCCGGCCAGCACGGCCCAGCCGGAGAGGCTCGCGCCCGCAATCACCAGCGCCGAAATCCAGGGCGAAAGGCCGTGAGCGGCGGAAAAGAACGTCTGGTAGTCGCCATTCGCCTGCGCACTGAGCCGCGCCCAGTAGAGAACGACGATCGAATAGAACAGCGCAAAGAGCGGAAGCCAGATCATCAATGCGCCTCCGATCCGTCGGTCGGCTTCATATGGAAGCGCGAGAACGCCCCGCGCAAACCATGCCGCGTGAACAGATAGGCGAGGAAACCCGCAGCCAGCACACCGAAGAGCGTCAGGCCGGAGTAATAGTCCGCCATCGTCATGTCGCCGCCCGTCGCCGAGATCACGAAGATGAGGCCGAGCACGCCGTAGGCGCCGATCCCCAGTGCCGCTTCGCCTTGCGTAAAGCCGGTGTCGAACAGGCCGTTGACGACGATATGGGCGACGAAGGCCAGAACGATCGCGAGAACGCCGGCGCTCGAGAGGGCCCACCAGTCGGTTTTCATGCCCTCCAGGAAGACGCAAAGGCCGAAAAGCCCGAGCACGGCCCAGATCGCGAAGATCAGCACGGAGCGTTCAATACGGGCGTCGGTCTGGCTCATGGAAGGGTTCCTGCATCGTCACGCGGGCGGAGGCGACCGGCCGGGCAGACCCCGGCCGGACATCAGGTTCAGTTCGGCCGGTTCTTTTCCTTGGTGGAGGCAACAGGTGCCGCCGGCTCGGTATAGACGACCTTGGAAAGGTCGCTCAGCGTATGCGGCCGATGGATGGTCTCGGCCGTCAGGCCGATCTCGCCGAGCAACGTGTCGACGAAGGGCGCCTGCGTGCGGTAGCGCAGCGCGGAGCTGACGACCTGTTCGGCAAGGTTCCCGTCACGCGGCGCGCCCGCCTCGTCGCCGGCAACCAGCTGGCCCGATCCGCCGCCGGCAAGGCCCGGAAGCCCTTCCACATGCAGGATCTTGATGCCTTCGATCTTCTCCATCGGCTTGACGCTTTCGCGGATGATCGCGGGCAGGTTCTCCACCAGCGAGCGATGCAGCGCCGAGCGGCGGCTTGCGTCGGAGCGCATGTTCTCCGCCGCATTGAGCCGTTCCTTGCCCGCAGCCTCGACCTTCATGCGCTCTTCCAGTGCGGCGACCGCGATCCGGTCGGCATCGGCGCGATCCTTGGCGGCGGCCTTTTCGGCTTCTGCCAGGATGCGGATGCGGGCGGCTTCGGCTTCCGCCGCGCGTTCGGCCTCGATGCGCTCGATCGCCTTCTGGCGGTTGGCGATCTCGGTGTCGCGAACCGTCATCACCTTTTCCTGCGCCTCGATCATCGCGGCGCGCGCCTTCTCGGCCTCGGCCTGCGCCTCGGAGCGTTCCTTGGACTTGATGGAGACGGCGATCTCGCGGGCCTGTTCCTCGATCTGGATCGTCTCGCGGCGGCGGATTTCCAGCCGTTCGACTTCGCGCTCCATGTCGATGCGGCTGCGCTCGACGGCTTCGCGCTCCTTCAGCTTGACCGACTCGATCTCGCGTTCGCGCTGGGCGTTCTGGGCAGCGATCTCGGACTTCTTTGACGCCCGCTCAATGGCGACCTGCGCCTCATGCGAGAGCCGGGCATATTCGCTGTCGCGTTCGATCTCGAGGCTGCGCTTTTCGGCTTCGAGGTTCTTGGCGCGGATGGCAATTGCCGTGTCCTTCTCGATGTCGTTGCGCTTCTTCTTCCGGCTTTCTATCTGCTCTGTCAGATGCGTCAGGCCTTCGGCGTCGAATGTGTTCGACGGGTCGAAGAGCTTGATGTCGGTCTGGTCGAGCGAGGTGAGCGACACGGATTCCAGCTCAAGACCGTCGAGCGCAAGGCTTTCGGCCACTTCCTGCTTCACTTCCTTCACGAAGGCCTGACGGTTCTCGTGGATGAATTCGAGCGTCATCTTGGCGGCGGCCCCACCCATGGCGTCGACGAAGCGGCCCTGGATCAGGTCCTTGAGCTGCTCGGCATTCATCGTGCGATTGCCAAGGCTGCGGGCGGCGGTCGCCACCGCATCCGTATTGGGCGCTACGCGGACATAAAACTCGACGGTGAGCTCGACGCGCATGCGGTCCTTGGTGATCAGCGACTTTTCCCGCGCGCGGGTCACTTCCAGCCGCAGCGTGTTCATGTTGACCTCGGTGAGGTCATGCAGGATCGGCAGCACCAGCGCGCCGCCGCCCATGACGACCTTCTCGCCGCCGAAGCCGGTCCGCACGAAGCTGACATCCTTTGTGGAACGGCGATAAAGCCAGTGCAGAAGATAGGCAGCGACCGCAATGACGATGGCCGCCAGAATGATGATGGCAATGACGTCTGCACCCTTCATGGACGTATTCCTTCTGAATGAGCAGGGGTTTCAGGCAAATGATGGAAATCAGGCACCGGCCTTCTCCTCGGACGAGAGGACGGCGGTCGACAGAACGGCGATGCCGAAGGCCATGCGGTTGAGGATATCGGCGACGTTGTAGGCGACCGAGATGCTGCCATCGTCGGTCATGCCGGCAAAGGCGGTAAGGAAGTTGCCGAGCGGGTAGATCGCCCAGCCGATGGTGACGATCAGCCGGAGCCAGAAATAGCCGCGCCGCAGCGTATCGCCGGTCGAAGACCGCACCACATCGTCCATGCGGCCGAAATAGAATTCGCCGAGCAGATAGAGCCAGAAGACGAGGCCGATGAGGAAGGCGAGTGTGGGATGCATGAAGGCCGCCTCGCCGAGATAGCGGACGAAAACCATGAGCATGGAGACGATGACCAGCCGCCAGAACAGACCGGCGGAAAGCTTACCGGCCGTGCCGGCGAGGAAGAAGAGCGCCATCACCTGGAGCGGCATGGACACCGCCCAGCCGACATAGTGATAGACGACCGGCACGCCCTGACCCGCAAACCACGCCTCGCGCGCCTCGTGGACAGAGCCCACGCCAACCAGCGCCGCCAGCGCGCAAAGCACGACGGGAAGTCTCCACTGCTTGCCGATCCAGGCCGTTCCCATCAGGAGCAGCACCGTGGTTGCGGCAAGACCGAACAGGTCGGCGGAGAAGCTGGCCGCAGTGAGGTCGGGTGTCTGATAGACCGCCATAGTCATTGTCCTCCTTGAAGGAAAAGGTCGTGTCGCATTGCGTTCACCTCAGATCTGCGTGCGGATATGCGGCGAGCGTGCATAGAGCGCCACCATGGGAAGGATGAGCAGGCCGAAGATGAACTGCTGCCATTTGAAATCGAGGCCGATGCCGACCAGGAAGCTGGAAAGAACCTGAAGCACGAGCACGCCGATGACCGTAAAACCGTAGCCACCCGCGCCGCCAAGGAGCGACGTGCCGCCCACGACAACAGCCGCCAGCGTCAGGAAGAGATATTGATCGCCCACCCCGATGAAGCCGCCGCCGGACCAGCCGAGCAGCAGCCCGCCGGTGAGTGCTGCAAAGAAACCGGACAGCGCATACATGATCACCCAGTAGCGCATTTCGGAAATCATCACGCGGCTGGCCGACGTGCGGTTGACGCCGAGTGCATAGAGGTAGCGGCCATAGACGGTCGTGCGCAGCCCGACGATGAGGATCAGCGCGATCAGCGCCCAGACGAGAATGACCGGCGGGAACGGCAGGCCGAAGGTGGTTCCGTTCATGGCCGAGATATTGGCAAGCCACGGCGGCACGGTGCCGAAGACGTTGCCGGAATAGGCCGAGCCGATGGAGGTGACGATCTGCACGCCGCCGGAAATCGCGAAACCCGTGCCGAGCGTCACGATCAGCGCCTGCCCCTGAAGACGATAGCTGAGCAGCCCGTTGATGACGCCGAAGATCGTGCCGATCAGCAGCACGATGATCGTGGCGAGCCATGGCGGCACGCCGAGGCCGATCAGATAGAGCAGCCCGACATTGGCCCCGCCGATAATGAAGGGGATCGACAGATCGAGCCCGCCGAGCAGCGCCACCAGCGTCTGGCCGATCGAAGCAATGCCAAGGAAGGAGGCAAAGAGCAGCATCGACTTGATGTTGTTGCCCGAGGCAAATCCCTCGATGTTCATCGAGCCGACGGAGAACAGGCCCGCCAGAACCATGATGCCGATGAAGGCGGAGCGGTTCTGCTGGAACTGCCGGCCGAGCGTGCGCGTCAAGACAAGAATGGCGAGCAGGATGATGAGCGACAGGACATTCCAGATATTGAAGAAGCCCGGAATGGAAAGCGACAGCAGCAGGAAGGCGGCGAGCACCAGCGCCAGCCCGATCAACGGCCACCGATATTGCATCCAGGCCTGACGCAACGGGCTCGGCCCATCGGCGACCAAGGTTTCGGTATCGACAAACTGGCCGATGACATAGCGCCAGGCCCAGACGGTGAGCGCGAGCGTCGCAATGGCCGACAGGATGACGACCTGCACGGCCATGCCCTGCGCGAAGCCGAAGCCCGCGCCGAGACCGGCGAGCAGGATGGCTATGACGAGGCCGAGAATGCGGGCCGGAAGGCCGATCTGTGGCAGCTTTTCCATTAGCGAACAGCCTCCGTGCCCGGCACTGAAACGCCCTCATGCATGACCCATGCACCGCCGAGAACGAGGGCGGCAACCACCACGGCCACCGCCGGTCCGATGCTGCGCCGGCTCGCCTGGCCAACCGCAAGACGCAGGAAGACGGCCAGTACGGCGAGGAGGATGGAGAAGAAGACGAAGGGCATGGCCTGAGCCCTCAGCGCCAGGGTCTGCGGCGTCAGCGTGGCGATCTCGAGCGGTGCGGTCAGCGCCTTCTGCATGTCCATCGGACCGGGCAGATAGGCGGGCGCCTCGCCGAGGCTCGTGTAGTCGAACGTGGCATGCAGCGCGATGCCGAACACGACGACGCCGAGCGACACGAAATAGAGCAGCGGCGAGAAATTGCGGATATGGCGCTGGATGACGGGGATCAGCAGCGTCAGAAGCAGCGAGATGACGAGGATCGCGCCATAGGCAAGGTTCGTCACGAAGCTCTGGACCGAGCCGAAGTTGAAGCTCGAGAGCACGAAGGTGATCATGTAGAGATTCAGCGCCCCGAGCGCCGAGCCGAAGACGCCACCCCGCCCGCCGGCAAGCGATGCGCCGCCCAGAACCAGCGCCGTCACCGCGATCAACGTATAGGTCGTGCCCTGCGACGGGTCGCCGGAGGAAATCAGCGCGGTGAAGCAGATCGAGGCAAGGCCGGCAAAACAGCCCGAGATCAGATGCGCGCCGATGCGCACGATGGTAATCGGTACGCCCGACGTATAGGCCGCGCGCTCGTCCGAGCCCATGAGGCGCAGGTGGGTGTAGAAGGCTGTCGCCGTGAAGAGCAGCCAGGCGACCGTCGCCAGCACCAGGATGACCAGAACCGGCGAGAAGATCGATGTGCCATAGCCCCATTCGGCCATGAAGGGAGGGGCAACGCCACCCGGTCGCGGCAGGATGACGAGATTGATACCCGACAGCGCCAGATAGCCCGACAGCGACACAATGATCGGCTGCACGCGGACGAAGATGACGATCAGCGCGAAAATGAACTGATAGGCCGCGCCCACCGCCATGCAGTAGAGGAAGACAGGGATCGGGTTTTCCAGCACGCCGCCGGCATGCAACTGGATCATCGTCACGTTGATGAAGCCGATCAGCGGGCCGACAGACAAGTCGACCGTACCGCGCCCTGCAATGGTCGATGCCATGAGCGTGTAGGTCGCAAGAATGAGCGGCGTAACGACGATGATGGCCGCGCCGATGCCCGAGGGTGTCATGAGGCTTGGCGTGCGCAGCACCGCGATCGACAGAAGCGCGAAGAAAAGCGTGATCGGCATCAGCAGAAACGGGTTGGAGCGCCCGCCCTGCTCGGCCGCCTTCGCGGCAACCGGTTCCGCACCGGATGTCTCTTGCTGCCTCACCGGAAGGCTCATGTCCGCCCTCCTTCGATGCGCGCGCCGTTTTCGCCGAATTCGACGATGCGGATGGGTTTCACCGTTGGTGTGGTCTTTGCGCGCGCAGGTGATGGATCATTCGCGAACCGTTCCGCCGGCACCGCATGCGCCACGCTTCCGGCCTGAACCGGTGCGGCGGAAGCCGGCTGCGGCCTGATTTCGGCGGGAACGTCAACGCGCACCCGCGGGCCGTCGCTTTGCACAGCGACGGCGCCGGCGGATGCGCCGGCAGCCTGCAGTGCGCCGGGACGCAGACCGTAGGCAGCCTTCAGTCCTTCGCCGCCGGTCTGGCCGAACATGGCCTCCAGCACGCGCTTCGGCTCCAGGCTCCGTCCGTCGAAAGCATCGAACGGCGCACCATCGCGAAAGACGATGACGCGGGTGGCGAAGCCCAGAAACTCCTCGATCTCGGAGGAGAGATAGATCACGGCCCTGCCCTCTTCGGCATAGGCGCGCAGATGCCGGTAAAGCTCGGTCTTGGCGCCGACATCGATCCCGCGCGCCGGATCGTTGAGAATGATGACATCGGGCCGCATGGCAAAGCCGCGCCCGATCAGCACCTTCTGCTGGTTGCCGCCCGACAGCGAGGTGATGCGGTCTTCCTTGACGCCGAACTTGATCAGCAGGTTCTCCGCCTCGCGCTTGAACAGCGTGGACAGCGTGCCGCGATCGATGAAGCCGAGAATGCCGCCGCGCTTTTTCTCGCGATAGAGCGGCATGACCATGTTTTCGAAGATGGAGAGCGAGGCGAAGATGCCCTCGCGCTTGCGGTCACCGGACACATAGGCCACCTTGTTGGCCACGGCCTCCGGCAGGTTTCGAACAGGTTGCCATGTGCCGTCGCGGGCGGCCACCTGCACGAGTCCCTGCGATGCACCCATGACCCCGGCCAGAACGCGCACGAAGGCGTCCTGCCCCTGCCCGTCCAGACCCGCAATGCCGACCACTTCACCCCGCCGCAGATCGAAATCGAAAGGTTTGGAATTCGGCCAGACGGCAAGCTTGCGCGCCTTCATCGCCCGCTCGGACGTCTTCGGCTGCGGGGCTTGGGCATTTGCATGGCCTGCCGAGCGGTCCTCGCCGGTCATCAGCCGCAGCAGGTTCTTTTCGGTAATGTCTTCCTTTTCCAGAACGCCTACATCGCGGCCGTCGCGAAACACGGTGGCGCGGTCGGAAATTCGGACCAGTTCGGCAATGCGATGGGTGACGATCAGGATCGTCGTGCCGCGATCGCGCAGCGCCCGCATCCGGGCAAACAGCCGCTCGGTGGAATCGAAGTCGAGTGCGGCGGAGCTTTCATCGAGGATCAGGATGCGCGGTTCAGACAAAAGTGCGCGCGCAATCGTGATCCATTGTTTCAGGCCCAGCGGCAACGTGCCAACCAGGGCATGCGGATCGACAGGCTCGCCGGACAGTTCCTCCATCAGCTCGGCGGCGCGCGCCACCTTGCGCTCCTGCGAGAGCGTCTTGGAAAAGAGCCGGTCCGAGCCCATGAAGATATTGTCAACGACCGAGCTTTCGTCCGCCACCAGCACTTCCTGATAGACCGTGGATATGCCCAATGCCCGGCTTTCGGCCGGCGTGGAGGGCGTTTCGCCCAGAATGGAAACCGTGCCGCTATCGACCGGCAGGATGCCCGAGACGACCTTGGCCATGGTGGACTTGCCGCAGCCATTGCCGCCGACAATGGCGTGGATTTCGCCCGCGCGTGCCGAAAAGGAAGCCCCGTCGAGCGCCCGGGTCGGCCCGAAATACTTCTTCACGCCACGCACCAGGATGGTCTCCCGGCCGGCAGGCTGTGCGATCTCTGGAGCTGTGGACGTCATGAGACTACCCATCTGGTCGCGACGCGACCGATGAAACGAAAGACACTGAGGTTGAAACGGTGGTTCGGGTGGCCGCGCCGTTTCCGGCACGGCCTTGCCCGTCAGGCGTTTACTTCTTGAAGGCGCGCGGATCGGCCGGGCGCAGGAAGAAGTTGTCGAGATAGGCCGAGCTGTAACCCCAGTGGTCTGCACCGACCTTCAGCCATTCGGCGCTGTTCAGGTTGCAGTTCTCGTCCATCACCTTTGCGAGATCGTCATAGGTGAGCTTCACCGGATCGACGAGGATCGACTGGATCTTCGGGCCCTGACCTTCCAGCGTGCGCATCATGATGTGCCACATCAGCTGGATATCGTCTGCCGCCGGCCAGAGCTGATAGGAGGCGTTGATATATTTCGGGTTCTTGCGCCAGTAGCAGAGCGCACCGAGTTCACCGCCGATGGCAACCGGGATTTCGCCACGGCCGGCCTGCTGGACGGCGCGCAGCACGCCCATTTCGGCAGCCGACTGCACGACGATGCCATCGAGCTTGCCGGGGTTGGTGGCCAGCCACTTCTGCACTTCGCCTTGGGCGACCTGGTCGGTCCACATGCCCGCGACCGAGCCGACGACCTTGATATCCGGAGCGGACTTCAGACCTGCGAGAACGCCGCGGTTCTGGCTGTCGGAGCCGGAGGTGCCGGGAATGCCTTCGACGACGAGAACATTGCCCTTGCCGCCGAGCTGGTCGGCCATGGCCTTGCCGATCTCATAGCCGCCAACCTGATAGTTGACCGACGAGTTGATGGCATATTCCGAGGTCAGGTAGCCGGTCATCGAGAAGACCGGAACGCCCTTGTCGGCGGCATACTTCACCGAGGCGTTGAGCGCCGTCGGGTTGGAGCAGCAGAGAATGATGGCATCCGCGCCCTGATCGACGAGCTGGCGGATCTGCTGGATCTGCGTGGAATCGTTCAGGTTCGACTGGGTGACGACGACATCGGAAATCAGGCCGAGCTTCTTCCACTCCGGCACGATGACCTTTTGCAGTTCGTCCATCGCGGCGGCGCGCCAGGTATTGCCGGCATAGGACGAGGCATAGCCGATCTTCCACGGCGGACCCTTCTTCGGCTTGAAATCGCGCCACTTGCTCGGCCCGATCGGCTGCATCGGGTCCAGCATCTCCTTGTTGTAAAGGCGCTTGGCGACATCCGGGTTGATCTCGTCAACGCCGGCGGCGAAGACGGCGCTTGCGGAGACGGCCACGAAGGCCGCTGCGCATACCAGTTTGCGTAACATTCCAACTCTCCTCCTAGTTGCGGGCCGGTCATCCGGTCCAGCGATCAGTCATAAAAATCCTGCGGGGATTTGCGGAAGCCCGGCCAGGTCACCGGGTCATGGCCGGTGACGACCATGGCATTCGTGTCCTGGGCGATGCGCCTGAGCTTGGCGACGGAGTCCGCCGCCTGCGTCGAGGACGTGACAAGGCCCGGCAGCGCCCGGTTTTCCCAGTGATCCACCGTATAGGCGGCATCGATCGTCAACAGGATCGGCCCGCTTTCCGGCAGCGTGATCAGGAAGGACTGGTGTCCCGGCGAATGGCCGGGCGTGAAGATCATCCGCACAGTGCCGTCGCCGAAGAGATCGAAATTGTCAGTGAACTCGCCGCCGAGGAACTTCCAGTTCAGGCCCGGCCGGTCGAAATCGGCGCGGATATAGGCACCGGCGGAAAACCAGTGCGGCTTGAAGGCATATTCGTATTCGCTGCGCTGAACGATATGCTGCGCCTTGGGGAACCGTCCAATGGCGCCTGTATGGTCGAGATGCAGATGCGACTGCACGACATAGCGCACATCCTGCGCGCTGACGCCGACCATCTTCAGCTGATCGACGCAGTTTTCCGAGACCGACATGACCGGATCGTAGGCTTCGACCACAGCGCCCCAATGACCGCGCTTGTCGATGGCCGTTTCCACCGCATTGCCGCCATCGATGACCACGTTGCCTTGCGGGTGCTTGATCAGAAACCACGGCACGGGGATTTCGAAATCCCCCTCGCCCTGATTCATCTTGATGTATTTCGTCTTCGTTTTCAGCGTTCCGGTCTGGAACATGTGCAATTCGATCCCCGAAGACTTGCGCCTCGTACGCGGCGCTTCCTTCGGGGCCGGGGAGAAACTGGGGCGCGGGGCAAGCGACGAGGCGTTCCCGGACCGCGCCGGTGCGGATGCATCGCTCTCGATGCGCCGTCCCTTGTCGTCGAATTCAATGATCTTCATGGCTCGTCATCCGCTCTCGGCTACGATTTCAGGTCCGCGCTTCGATCAGGCGAAGTGCTTCTTTCAGATAGACCGCGAAGAGCGGGTAGTTTTCCGACATCGGGAAATGGCCGATATCCTCCATCTCGATATAAATGCCACCAGGGATCTGGCGCGCCGTGTTCTCGGTGGCCTCGGGCGGCGTCAGATAGTCATAGGTGCCGGTCATCATGATCACCGGGCAGCGCCGCGTATCGATATTGCCGAGCTTGCCGCGCAGGTCGTGATCGACCGAATAGAAGAACAGGTCGCCCTTGAAGGCTTCAGAGCCTTGCGTGTAGTAGTGCCAGGTGAGCCAGCGATCCATGTCCGGGCTTTGCGGGGCCATGAGGTCCCACACACCGCTCGCGCAAACCTGCGCCGCATTGGCATGCGGATGACGCCACCAGTCGAGATAGAAGCCCGGCGCATGTTCCGCCGCCTCGACGGGAATGACGGCGCGGAACTTGTCGGGGTGGTGCAGTGCCAGCTGCAGCGCGACATTGCCGCCGAAGCTCGAACCCATGAAGATCGGCCGGTCGAGTTCGAGCGCATCGCAGAGCGCTATGATGAAGTTCATGTAGTGCTGCGCCGTCAGCACATATTCTTCCTTCCACCACTCCTTGTTGAGCGGCGGATCGGACTTGCCGTGACGCGCCAGATCGTAGGCGATCACGTCATAGTGCTGCGTGATCGTCTCGTCCTCGAGCAGCCCGCGCCACTGGTGGTTATGGCAGCCTGCCGTGTGCTGGCAGACCAGCGGAATACCGCTGCCGTTACGCAGGTAGAAGACCTTGTATTCGAAGCCGTCGACCTCGATGGTGACGTAGCGTCCGATAACGGGAGAGTGCTTGGCCATTCCTGTTGATCCTGTGGGCTTTAAGGGACGTCTCAGACCGGCACGCCGACCTTGCGAAGCAGCTCGAACTGGACTGTGAAATTGCGCAGGTTCTGCATCATGACGAGGATGTTGCCCTCGATCTTCAAATCGCGCCGGAAGCTGGCCGACCAGATGCCGTGATACATGGGCTCCGGCACCGGCTTGGCGAATTCACGCCAGGTGGCAGCACTGGCCCTCAAGGCAAAATCGTAAGGGTCGAGCGGCTGCGGATCGGTGTTGATGCTATGGACGCGGCCGTCGCGCATTTCCACGATGACCTTGGCCGGCCCCATGTCCCAGAGATAGCGGCAGGTGAAATACCGCGCCATGGCCCCGATGGTCGGGTCCCGATCCGAGGCCTCGCCAAAACGGACAGCCCAGTCGCGCACGCTCATGACCATGCCTGAAACCTCCCACCCTCTGCTTATGCGAAGTCCAACAAACTCGCATTCTTCATTTCGATCACTGTTCAATATGTTGAACACTATTCTCTGGACGGAACAAATGTCAATAGGTTATACAAGGCGACAGATGGGGACGGTGAATTGAAGGTGCGAGCGTTTCATGGACGTGAGGGAAACCAAGACGCAGCAGTCGCCGGCGCTGGAACGCGGCGCCCGCATTCTCGACGTCGTGGCGCGCTCCAAGACATTTCTCAGCCTCTCGGATCTGTCGCGAGAGCTGAACATCGCACGCTCCAGCGTTCATTCGCTTTGCCAGACGCTGGTCAATCTCGAACTTCTGATTCGGCGCAATGACCAGACCTTCCAGCTCGGTCCGCATGTCATGCGCTGGTCGAATGCCTTCACCCTGCAATCGGACGTGGCGACCGAGTTCGCCGCCATCTGGGATCAGGAAACCGGCCTTCCGGGCGCCACGATCACGCTCACCGTCCAGGATGGCGCGGAGGTGGTCTATATCGCCGCGCGCAACGCGGCCCGCAGCCGCTCGTCACTGGAGTTCCGCGTCGGCATGCGGCTACCGGCCGTCTTTACCGCAACGGGCAAGGCATTCCTGAGCCACATGCCGGACCACGAAATCCGTCGGCTGTACGCGCAAGGTCTGCCCGCCCCGCGCACCGGACGCAGCGTCCGCACGATCGATGATCTACTCGCAGAACTCAGGATCATCAGACACCAGGGCTACAGCTGCGACGAGGAACAGGTCGCCGAAGGCATGGTTTGCTTCGGCGCAACCGTGCTGGACGCCCAGAACCGTCCCATCGCGGGCGTCGCCGTCAGCCTGACACTGGACGCAGAGGCGATGAGCGACCGCAACACCGTCATCGACAACGTAAAGCAGATGGCCACCCGCCTGTCTCACCGCATGGGTGCAGACCTTCCCGCAAACGATCAGATGCGAGGCGGGTGAAGGGCTTCCAGTGCACAAAATGAGATTTTTGGGCAAGTTCCGGCGGCGGTCCGGACTTACCGGCCCTGCCCGATGATGTCATGATCCGAGGCGTTCAGTGCAGAAATGGCAACAAGCCTGCGGCGCGAACATCATGCCTTGGGAGGGGCGCATGCTTCAATTCAGACAGGACGAAAGGACGAAAGGCGCGCGCATCGTCAAGGCAACGCCCTGGCGCCGCCAGATCATCGACACTGACGCCGGCGGAATCGAAACTCTCGACAACGGCGCGGGACAAAACCGGGCGATCCTTCTTGTAACGCATGGCCTCGGTTCGATCCATTCGGCGGAAGAGATCGCCGAGGGTCTCAACGCCCGGTTTCCCGGACGCCGCATCATCGCATACTCGCGGCCCGGCCGCGGCGCGAGCCCGGAATGCGGGCACCTGGCATCGACCGACCCTCTGTCTCAAGAGGCACATGCTCTCCTGCCTGCTCTGCTGCGCGCCCTTGGTCTCACCTCGGTGGACATTGTCGCCCATAGCGATGGCGTCGCGGTTGCCGTGCTGTTTGCCAGCGCGCATCCCTGGATGGTCGGCCGCATGGTCGCCATATGCCCGCAGGTCCATACGCCGGAACGCGTAGACCCGAGCCGTTGTGTCGAAGACATCGAAAAACTCGGCGCGGACCATACAAATACGCTTGGCGCGATCCGCTGCTGGTCTGCCCAATGCGAAACGCTGACCGCCAACCCCGGCATGGTTCTCGATCGTGTCGGCGCGCTGACGGCGCCGCTATTGCTCATCCAGGGGCTGAAGGACGAATATGGTGCGCAGCGTCAGATGGAAGCGCTCTCCGATCGTGTTCATGGGCCAATGAAATGGGTGATGCTGCGCCATGACGGTCATTTTCCACAGCATGACAATGCCGATGTGGTGATCGACATGATCTGCGGCCATTTCGGGGATTTGTCCTCGGAAACCACGAGCAAGCGCCGCCAGCGTCGCGGGGCGATCTGATGGCGGCTGGCTGCTTACACGCCGGCTTCTGCACCGAGCCGCCGCGAAAGCCGGCCAGCGAGACCGGACGCATGGGCCGCAAGATCCTGCATTTCGGCCGTTGCCACCTCTTCCGCATCAACGCTGACCAGCACGGCGGCAACCGTCCGGTTGAGCGAATTCAGAACAGGCGCTCCGAAATTCGTCACGCCGCGTTGGCACTGGCCGATTTCCACCGCAACACCAGCGGAGCGGATCTGGCGGAGTTCCTCGGAAAATGCTCCGAGATCGGCAACGGACCGATCGGTGAGCGGTGCGGGAAAGGACTTGAAGGCGCGCTGGACTTCGTGATCCGGCCAGCGAGCCAGGATCGCCTTGCCGGCCGCACAGAAGGCCGCAGGCAGTCGCATTCCCGGTCTGACCGCAAAACGCTCCAGCGCGCTGCGCTGCCGCGCGGCGATGAAGACGACATCCAGTTCGTCAAGAATACAGAGCGAAACGATCGCGTCACTGGCAACCTGGGACTGGTCCCACAACGCGGCAAATTCCGCAGCGATATCCGTCTGCCGGTCGAAGGCGTTGGACCATTTCAGCAGATGGGGCCCAAGCACATAGGTCTGGTCGGGCCTGCGCATGAGCAGGCCCAGATGCGTCAGCGTCATGCAGAGACCGTGAACCGTGCTCTTCGGCAGGCCCGTCTCGCGCGCCAGATCGGAGACCGTCGGATAGCGCTTGGCCTCGGCCACGATATCGAGAATGATCGAACTGCGTTCGACGGCAGGCACCAGTTTCTGTCGAAGGGGACCCTCTTCGTCCAACTGGCTTCTCCTCTCCAATCCGCGTCGGCGGATATCCTATTGCGTTCCGCTCATGCCAAGTCAATTCCCGACTTGCAAGGCGGATCTCCTTCTGCTCTCTTCAGATATATGAATGCTTATATAGTGAGGCCATGACGACAGGTGTGCGTGTCATGTTGGGGGCTTTTGGCCGGGTCGCGCTTGTCGAGCTGGAGCATTGCCTCGTGCGCCATGCGCATCCCTATTGTCACATGTTGTTCAAGGTTGGCGGCGCGGATTCGAGCTTCATCGTCGATGACAGACATATTCCCCTGACGGACGAATCGGCGGTGCTGGTGGATGCGTGGCGCCCTCATGAATTCGTCTTTCGTCCCGGCCAGCCGGCCACGCAGATCATTGCGCTCTATATCGATTCCGACTGGCTGGCGACGCTGAGTTCCGATCTCGGCGAGTTCAATCCGCTCGACTTCTTCAAGGTCAGCGCAGGCCGGGTCTCGCGGGACACCTACCGCATTCTGATGGAAGTCCACGACTGCCTGAACGGCGCCTCCCCCTCCACGGCAGACATGGAATTCCTGCTGGGCAGGCTGGTGCTGTCGACTATTCTCAGTGGCGCAAGTCACGGTTTCGAGCGGCAAACGCGCCCGCAATTCATCGACTGGCGCATCAGACGCGCCGTGAAATACATGCAGCAGAACGACGGCGAGTTCGATCTGATCGACGACATCGTCGCCGATATCGGCATGAGCCGCGCTAATTTCTTCCGTCAGTTCAAGGCCTGCACCGGCATGTCGCCCGGCCTGTTCCAGAACGTCGTGCGGCTTGAACATGCCATCCGCCTGACCGTGGTGTCAGAGGAGTCGCTGAGTGCAGCCGCAAGCAGGCTCGGCTTTTCGGACATTGCTCACTTCAGCCGCTTTTTCCGCAACCACACCGCGGTATCGCCGAGGCTCTACCGGCAGGGCACGCACCATTTGCCGTCCCGCTGAACGTTGGGCCGAGACCATCCACGCGACTTTCCGCGTTGAAATGCGCGGTCTCATTTCATGCAGACCGAACCGCTTACTTGGCGAGTTCCGCAAGCCTGTTCCAGCCCGTAGCAAAACCGTTCAGGGAAACAGTTGCGGTAAAAGCCTTGCCTTCGGCTGCCGCCACGGCGCCGATGTTCAGTGCCTTTGCCGACAGAATGGATTGGGCGGTCGCATCGTTGATGCCAAGTGGCGCAAGGCAGCCGTTCGGCAGGCAGGTTGAAAACTCCGCCTTCAACATCTGCTTTGCCTGATCCGCCTGAAGCGTCACCCCGTTCTTCAGCGCCAGCCCGAAGGGCAGGAGCAGGGTCGCGTCCATCGAGCCGTCACGGTTGCGGCGAACTTCCATGGCCAGGAACAATTGCTGGCTCTTGGGCTCGGTCTGCGTCTGCGTCATCTGACAGCGCGGCGCATCATTCTGCATCTGGCATGAGACGAGCCAGTCGCCATAGGTCTCACTCAGGGAGGTCATGCCGTTGGGAAGCGGCGCGGCCGACGCTGAAGCTGCAAGAGAAAAAGCAAGGATGAGCGGCGTCAGTATGGATCGAAAATGTTTCATCAAAATCTCGCGTCATAACGGGCGTTGAAGGATTGGTCGGAGACGCCGGAACCGATCTGGCCGGAATAGCGCGGCCTGCGTGAGAAAGCAGGCAGGGGGACGAAGACTATGGGCAAGGCACGAGGACCGATCAAAGCAATGTGGGTTTTCCGTCGCGATCGTGACGATGCGATAGGTTTCCCAGCTTGGGACAAACCCGCCCATTCGCCAACCGAAGCTCTGAAATCAGACATGTGACCCCTGCGCCTAAACCGGCACAAAAAATTAAAAAATCCCTGGCGAATATCTGAAGTCGGTATCGTATCTCAGTTGCCAATGTCAATTTCTTGTTGTGGCACGATCCATCGCAGCAGCTGCATTTCCCGAATATTTAAGGGATGTTTTCCCTCGCTCCAGCCCCCCCAACCTTCGATAGCGAAATCGCCGCACAACGCGCACCTATCCCCCAAATGGAGGATGCGGCGCGCAGACTTCCCGCCTACAACCGGCCTGTCTACTTCGCAACCGGGCGAAGCGTTGAGCCAAATTTGGAAATTGAGGATATTTGGGAATGGGACAAAAAATCGCGACAACAATCGTGCTGCTGGCACTGTCGTGCTCTGCCAGCTTTGCGGCTGACATGGCGAAGGCCGATCCGGCACCCGCTGCCCCCGCTGAGACACCTGCATACACCTGGACCGGCGCTTATGTGGGCGCTTATGCAGGCGGTGCCACCGGCTGGAATGGGCTCATAAGCCCGGGTGGATCGAGCAGCGTGACACTCTTCCCCGGCGGCTTTACGGGCGGTGGCTTGGCCGGCTTCAACTATCAGGTCAATCCTTTCGTTCTGGGCATTGAGGGCGAATTCGGCGTGGACGCCTGGAAGCAGAGCGGAGCCTATACAAACGCCAGAAACCAACCTCGAAATGCAACGTCCGAAGGAACCTATGCGGGACGAATTCGCGCGCGTGTGGGCTACGCCGCAGGTGATTTCCTGTTCTACGGTGCAGGCGGCGTTTCCTTTGCGGACGATCGCGTGACCGAGTCGAACCCGAACGGGAACTCCGATAACATTCGGAAGGATCTCGTGGGCTGGAACGCAGGCGCCGGCGTCGAATATGCCTTCAGCCAGAACTGGACAGGCCGCTTTGAATACATCTACGACAATTACGGTCGGACAAACTACGACTTCTCGTCGCTTCAGTTCGGCTTCTCGAATCGTAGTGTTGCGTTGGAAAGAAACACGTTCCGCGTAGGCGTCGCCTATAAATTCTGATCCTCCAGGACGGCGGCCTGGCTGCACATTGTCGAGATGTGTGGCCGGGCCGCTGCATTTCTGTGCGCGAGATCATCCAACCCACATCCTGAAACGCAGGCGGCGGCCAGGAAAGCCCGGCCGCCGCTAAATCGTTACCTCTGAAAATTTCCACTGGGGCGAATATAAAACTCTGAAATTGCTTGGTATTATGTTTTCTGAATATATAAGTCCTCGTCGGTTCGCAATATTCCGGGGCATCAGGCAGTGCATTTTGAGACGCTGGGTCGAAAAAATCTCGATTTCGCAAGGCTGCGAAACCTCGGAGACAGCGTTTTGAAAGAGAGGACGTAATTTTGGCGCGTGACTGTTCGAACATTTGGCCATACCCCTGGGTCCGCTGGAGCCATCGGACATGAGCGAGAACGAACGCTCATCGCGCCTGCCTTTCGTCCACATTGACATCGCGCCCGACATGCCCGAGCCGCTTGAGGCGGCGCGGAAAGTGGTCGCGCAGATGTTCGACCTTGAAGCGCCGAGTGCCGAGATTGCCGAACGCTTTGAGATGAAGGTCTCTGTCTACGACCTGGGCGCGATGCAGATGTCCACCTGCACGTCGTCAGCCAGCATCCTCACCCGCTCCACGGCGCTGGTCGCTTTGACGCATGTCGAACACTTCATCGCCGTCTTTTACAGAAGTGGCAGCTTCTCCGTCACGCTTGAAGACGAGCGGATTGACGTTCCGACCGGAGCGCTGACCTTTTTCGATCTGTCCCGGCCGAGCACAATCGTGGCTGACCGCGTCGATAACCTGGGGCTCACGATTCCACCGGACCTTCTGCTGCCGCTGGTCGCCAACCCGAGCGTGATCCACGGCCTTGCGCTTCGACCCGAAAGTGAAGCCAATGTCGCACTGACCATGCATATGGAAGATCTTTGGTTGCGCCTACCGGATATGACCCCGCAGGAGGCAGATGCGGAATGCCAATCGCTGGCCGCGATGTTCGCAGCCGTCATCGGCGCTCACGTCAACCGGCGCTCCATGGCGCGCGCGCATCTCCGCAAGAACCAGTTCGGTGCGATCTGTCGCTGGATCGACGGAAATCTGGGCAATGCCGGCCTCGACCCCGCAACCATCACCGCAAAATTCTGCATGACCCGGCCAACGCTCTACCGCATGTTCGAGCAGCGCGGCGGGCTTATGAAATACATTCTGGAACGCCGGCTGGAAAACGTTTACCGCGATCTTCTGGACGCGACGCTGCGGCACGAGAAGATCAACGCCGTCATGCATCGCTGGGGATTGCGCGATCACACCTCCGCCGGTCGCGCCTTCCGATCCTATTTCGGCGTCACCCCACGGCAGGTCCGCGCCAACACGGGGTCGCAACTGGGCTGGCCGCCCGTCGCCAGCACCGAAGCGTTTCGGATCAAGAACATGGAGCGCCTTGGGCCCTTGCTGGAACAGCACAAGGTGCGCATTACGCAGGACAAGACCGGCAAAACCTCGCCGGGATGACGCTTACCGCAGTGTCGGGCGAGACATGGCGACCCGGTCGAGCCCGATCAAGGGTACGGATGGCCGCGGCCAGGAGGACCACACGGTTGAGGCGGCTTCGGGCGCCAGCAATTTGGTGAATGCCTCAATATCGACAGGCGGACTGAAAAGATAACCCTGGTAGGCAAGACAGCCGGCTTCCCGCAGCCTGTTCAACTGCGCCACCGTCTCGACGCCTTCGGCGATGACCTGCAGGTTGAGGTTTGCCGCCAGTGCGATGATGGCTTCCGTGACCACCATGTTCGACGAGTTGGTCAGCATGTCGCGGACAAAGGCCTTGTCGATCTTGATCTGTCCAAGCGGGAAACGATGCAGAACGCTCAGCGATGAATATCCCGTGCCGAAATCGTCCAAGGACCAGACAATGCCGATGGCCTTCAGCGCATTCATCTTCGCGGTCGTGGATTCGACATTGTCCACGAACATGCTTTCCGTCAGCTCGAGCTTCAATCTGGAGGGCGTGATGCCGCTGAGCCGAACGATCTCCGTGACGCTCTGGACAAAGTCCGGCTGCCGGAATTGCGAGGCGCTGACATTGACCGACATGGTGAGATGCCGCGTCTCGGGCTGTGTCTCCCACAGCGCAAGCTGGGCACAGGCCGCGCGCAGGACCCAGTTGCCGATGGGAACGATCAGGCCCGTTTCTTCGGCGAGAGGGATAAAGTCGGCAGGCGGGATGTTGCCCGTCCGCGGATGCCGCCATCGGATCAGCGCTTCCGCTCCCACGATCTGCCCCTCTTCACCGATCTGCGGCTGATAGTGGAGCTGGAAATCGCCATCCTGGATGGCCTTGCGCATGTCGATTTCCAGGGAGCGGCGTACGGTCAGGTCCGTGTTCATGACGATGACAATGAAAATCAAACTCATCATCCCCGTTGCGGTGTTCACCCACACCGAGGCCAGCGCCATACCTTCCGGGAGGATCAGATCGGGATCGTGAAACCCGATCGACGTGGCAGACAGGACGACATAGGCCACAAGGCAAACGGCCGGCAGGACATATCGAAGATAGATGCCTTTGCCACGGAAAATGAAATAGCCGGCCAGCGCAAACGAAAGGAAATGCAGCGGTGACGCGCGATGAAGACCTTCCGGTGCCCTGTCGAACAGGCACAGCAGACCGGCAAAAATCGGCAGAAGATGCCCGATGAGCCAGGCGGCTAGAGCGATGCGCCCCCGGCTGGCAAGCCAGAACATGCCGAGGCCAAACAAGGCCATGCAGGTCACGATCGCAGCAACCAGTGGCCGGTCAACGATGAAAAAGGCTATTCCCCAGCACCCACCGAGCACAAAGGCGAAGAGGCCGGAGCCCATCAGATTCGCCCTTACGCGCTGGATGTGACCATCATCTTGCATGAAACGCGCTGCACCTGAAATTCATAATTGACATGAGCTGCGACGATGCACGTCAAAGTCTAAATTTATCGTAATGCAAACACGGGCATTTTAGCGGTGCGTACGGCGCAATACTGCGGCGTTCTCCGTTCGACTTGCACATGAAAAACGGCATGTCTTTCGGACGACCGACTGACGCAGAAATTGCAAGCCTTGCCGACATCCTTACCTCGCACCGAAGCTCCGGATGGAACTTGCGAATCCGGCCGCCAACGATTTTGGTAGGACCAAATTCGCCATTAGACTTAGGTTTCACGCCAAATATTTGACTTGGTCTGACCATAATGCCATCATAAGCCACGAAGCCTGCGATTTTGGTAGAACCATTCCCGAGAGGATGACAATGGGCGCTTGGAACCAAGTCTATGACCCGCTTGGCAATATCTGGCTTTCAAGCCTGATCGCCGCGGCACCGATTATCTTTTTCTTCGTCGCGCTGACCTTTCTGAAGTTGAAAGGCTATCTCGCCGGCGTGGTGAGCCATGTCAGCGTCCCCTTGCTCGACACGATGGTCATCAAGCGGGCGCCGATCGTGACCGGCAAGATGATCTTGCCGCAGTCGATCGCCATCGCCTGTGCCGCGACAGGACTGATCGGCCGCGAATCTGATCTCTTCCGTTTCACGGTCAGGCACAGTCTGGCGCTCGCCGCCCTCGTCGGCATCATCACGACGGGACAGGCCTATCTGCTACCGTGGATGATCCCTTGATCAAACCCGCAGCCGCCCGTCGCAATCTGGCAGGCGGCAGCGCCTTTGGGCATAGTGAAGGACCGAATCGGGCGCAGGAGGAAAGACGCCTGATCCTCCACCCCATCACGAGCAAACGAGGTTATCCGACCATGTCGCCGACTGCCGCCTCTTCCGCCCCTGAAAGCGTGACGGATCGCGTGGAGCGCGCTGTCGAGGCGCTGATCGGGGAACGGGGTCTTGCCGTGGGCGATCGATTGCCGTCTGAACGGGCGCTCTCCGACATGCTGGGCGCATCGCGCAATAGTCTGCGGGAAGCCCTCATGCGTCTTGCCGCGCACGGCCGCATCATCATCCGAAAGGGCGGCAACATCATTGCAGAGCCGGCTGCGGCGCGCTGGGCCAACACCACTATCAACGATCCGCTCACCCCGTTCGTAGCCGGCAATCCCGGCTTCGGCCAGGATGTGCTGGAGGTTCGTCGCGGTCTGGAAGGCCAGGCCGCCTTTCATGCTGCCCTGCGCGCCACGCCGGAGGACATCGACCTGGTTCGCCGATGTGTCGATACGCTTGCCGAAGCCCATGACAAGGGCGACGCCGCAGCGGAGTCCCATGCGGACGCCGCCTTTCATCTCGCCATAGCCGACGCCTCCCACAATGCCGTTTTGCGGTCGGTCATGTCGAGCATGTTCGGCCTCCTGCAAAGCAGCATCTCCGAAAGCCTGGACAAGCTTTACATCGTGCCCCGCACCTTCGAGCGCCTGTCGGAGCAGCATCAGGCACTGGTCGACACGATTGCCGCCGGCGACGCGGATGCCGCCCGCCTCGCCTCCGACACGCATATCGCATTCGTCGCTGAAACCATTCGAACCATAGACGAGGAGCGCGCGCGCATCGAACGCGCTAGAGCCCTTCGCGCAACACTTTCAAGGACCTGAACGACCATGATCATTTCTTCCCCTTCCGACTATCGCGAAGCCGCCCGCCGCCGCCTGCCGCCATTCCTGTTCCATTACATCGATGGCGGAGCGAACGCTGAATACACGCTTGGCCGCAACGTTTCCGACCTCTCGGAAATCGAACTGCGCCAGCGCGTGCTGAAGAATGTGGAAAGCCTCGACATCTCGACCGAGCTCTTCGGCCGCAAGATGGCAATGCCCGTGGCGCTCTCCCCCGTCGGCCTCACCGGCATGTATGCGCGGCGCGGCGAAGTGCAGGCCGCCCGCGCCGCCACCTCGCGCAACATCCCCTTCACGCTCTCCACCGTCTCGGTCTGCCCGATCGAGGAAGTGCAGAAAGCCACATCGGCGCCGATCTGGTTCCAGCTCTATGTGCTGAAGGATCGCGGCTTCATGAAGAACGCACTGGAGCGCGCCATGGCCGCCGGCGTCACCACGCTGGTCTTCACGGTCGACATGCCCACCCCTGGTTCGCGCTACCGCGACGCCCATTCCGGCATGTCCGGCCCAAACGCCGCCTTCCGCCGCATGGTGCAGGCGGTGCTCCACCCGCACTGGGCCTTCGATGTCGGCCTCTTCGGCCGTCCCCACGATCTCGGCAACATTTCCGCCTATCGCGGCCAGCCCACCAAGCTCGAAGACTATATCGGCTGGCTCGCCAACAATTTCGATCCGTCGATCTCCTGGAAGGATCTCGAATGGATCCGCGACTTCTGGAAGGGCCCGATGCTCATCAAGGGCATTCTGGATGCCGAAGACGCCCGCGACGCCGTGCGCTTCGGCGCCGACGGCATCATCGTTTCCAACCATGGCGGCCGCCAGCTCGACGGCGTGCGCTCCACCGCCCGCGCCCTGCCTGACATAGCCGATGCGGTGAAGGGCGAGCTGAAGCTGCTCGCCGATTCCGGCATCCGCTCAGGGCTTGATGTCGTGCGCATGCTGGCGCTCGGTGCGGACACAGTCATGCTCGGCCGCGCCTTCATCTACGCGCTCGCAGCTAACGGCGAAGCCGGCGTCGCCAACCTCCTCGACCTGATCGCAAAGGAAATGCGCGTCGCCATGACGCTGACCGGGGCACGGTCGATTGCCGAAATTGACAGGAGCATGCTGGCCATGTGAGGCAAAGGCGATGGTGGTCACCTCTCTGGAAAACCCGCCTCCTCTGTGCAACTCTCCCGCCCATGACCTATCTCGTCTACGCAGCTGCAGCGCTTGCCGAAATTGCCGGATGCTACGCGTTCTGGGCCTGGCTTAAGCTTGGGAAATCGTCACTTTGGCTTGCGCCGGGCATGGTGTCGCTGGCGCTCTTCGCCTGGCTTCTCACGCGGGTTCCCACTGAGGCAGCGGGCCGCGCCTTCGCGGCCTATGGCGGGATCTATATCCTCATGTCGCTTGGCTGGATGTGGCTTGCCGAAGGCCAGAGACCCGACCGCTGGGATATTTTCGGCGTTGCGATCTGCCTGATCGGTTCGGCATTCATTCTGCTGCCGAGCCGCGGATGAGGCACGGCTGGACCCGACGCTCGCTCCGGAGCGACGCAGATGTCACAAATGCTTGCAAATTGTCTTGGTTCTGTCGTCTGATGATGGCATGAGCATTCGAAAATGCGCGCGCCTTTCAAAGCGCTGCGCTCGCCCGAAGCCTTGCCTTTGCTCCAGACGACAGGCCCGACAAGAGGATAGCTCTGCCATGACTGACACCACGCTCGAACACGAGGACATGTCGGAAAACACCATCGTCGACTTCGACGCGGGCGACGGTGAGACGGCCGCTGCGGTCAAGATGGAGACCTATTCGAGCAACCTCAATGTCGCCAAGCAGAAATCCGTCCGTCTGGTCGATGCCATCACCGGTGCGCCGCTGAAGCGCAAGGACGCCATCCGCGTCGACGACCTGCGCCCGGCACTGGCCGAGTACATCCGCAACCAGCATCCCACCATCACCTCGGACGACTATGTCAGCCGCCGCGCCATGGACGACCTGCGCGGGCGCTATATCGCCGAACTCCTGAAGGACGAGCGCGGCGAGATTTCCTCCCTCGAAAACGAAGTGGTGGAAAGCCTCAAGACGCATGACACACTAACCGAGAACATCGAAGACGAATATGACGATGTGCGCACCATCGGCGACCGGGTCGCCGACTGGGTGGCTGCCTTCGGCGGAAGCTGGACCTTCATCATTGGCTTTTTCGCCTTCCTCGGGGCGTGGATGGCGCTGAACGTCGCGCTGGGCGAGAAGGAAGCCTTCGACGTCTATCCCTTCATCCTCTTGAACCTGATCCTCTCGACACTCGCCGCCTTCCAGGCTCCCATCATCATGATGAGCCAGCGCCGCCAGGAAGCCAAGGATCGGCTGCGTGCCCTCAACGAATACAAGGTCAACCTGAAGGCCGAACTGGAAATCCGCCACCTGCATGAAAAGGTCGATCACCTGCTGAACCGCCAGTGGGAGCGTCTGACCGAAATCCAGCAGGTGCAGATCGAGATGATGAACGACCAGGCCAAGGCGACGAAGCGCATGCTGAAGGCCGCGCGCGACATCAAGCCTGTCAAACCCGCAAAGGCGCCGAAGGCAGCCAACCCCAAGACGCCGCCCGCCGCATCCTCGAACGACGCCTGAGAGATCAGAAGGGGATGGCGCGCACCTCGCCCGCCACCGAAACGCGTCCACGCCGCCCGCGTCTCAACCCCGCTGACGCGCACAGCGCCCTGAAATGAACACCAGATGAACGGCACATTCCGGCATCGTTCAGGCCAGCCGGGCTAGGGTGTCATCGTTCGCTGATGAAGCGACTGAGAGACAAACGGATCGTCCGCGGACATGGCGCCGAGGAACCCCCGCCAACCCGGGCATTTGAGGAGAAATTCGATGAGCAACTTTATCGGCAAGGCATTCCTGGCAGCCGTGATCGGCCTCGGCACGCTCGCCGCCATCCCGGTCAACGCTTCCGCTGACGAAATCTTCGTCGTCCATGATCGGTGGAACCGCGGCTGGCACAATGGTTACGAACGCCGCTACGAACACCGTCCCCGCTACGAACGCTATGACGCCCCCCGCTTCGGCTTCTATGAACGCCCCTGGCGCCGCCACCACCAGATGCGCTGCTGGGAAAACCGTTGGGGCCGCCTGATCTGCGAACGCTAAATCAGTCTTTCGCCCACCGAACATGACTTTGAAAGGCCTCCGGAATCGGAGGCCTTTCCATACCTGGATAGGCCCATCCCCGGTTTGAAGCGTATAGGCTCTCAACCCTCGCTTTTGGAACTGGCGAAATATACGGGGAACAAAGGGGCCACAAACGCACCATTTCCCCCCGACCGGAACTTGGGCAGTTCGCGCAAAAATCGGGCAAGATCGGATTGCCCCGCCTTGCCTCCCGCGACGGCTCATGTTTACTGCCGCTTCCCGGCCCCTGTGAGCGCTTCGATGACCATGACTGCACCCAAAAGCGATACGCGTCAGACAATCCTGCGGCTGCTTTCCGTCATGGCGAGCGCCAAGGAGATCAATCAATATCTGAAGCGCTTCTCGCAGCTGGACGCCAAGCGCTTTGCGGTGGTGAGCCTCGATGAGGCCTTGCTGACGGACGAACTGGAGGCGATTGCGTCCTCGCTGTCGTTCCTTCAGGACGTGGGGCTGACGCCGGTCGTCCTGCTGGGTGCGGGTCCCAGGCTTGAAGCAGAACTCGCGGCAGCGGACGGCAAGACCGCAGCCGGTTCCGGTGACGGCCACACGACGCCGGAAGCGCTCGCGCGCCTGCGCCGGACATTTCAGCAACTGAACCTTCGGCTGGTCGAAACGCTTCAGCAGAGCGGTGCGCGCGCCACCTCCATCATCGGAGGCGTCTTCGAGGCGGATTATGCGGATCGCGATGCACTCGGGCTTTTGGGCAAGGTTTCGGGCGTGAACCTGGCCCCCATCGAGTCCAGCCTCCAGGCCGGCTCCATCCCGGTCATCAGCAGTCTCGGCGAAACCGCCGGCGGCCAGATTCTGAAGATCGATTCCGGCTGCGCCATCGAGGAGATGGTGCAGGTGCTGCAACCCTTCAAGGTCATTTTCCTGACCGCGGACGGCGGTCTGGTTGGCCCAAGCGGCCGCGTCGTCGACTCGATCAACCTGTCCACCGAATACGAGCAACTCTCCCGGCAACCCGCCCTGAAGGGCTCCATTACCTTCACGCTCCGCCGCATGAAGGACATGCTCGACCGCCTGCCGCTCGAATCCTCGATTGCCATCACCAGCCCGGCGCATCTGGCAAACGAACTCTTCACCCATAAGGGCTCGGGCACGCTTGTACGCCGCGGCGAAAGCGTGCTGCGCGTGTCCTCCTGGGACGAGCTGGACCTGAAGCAGATGCGCGCACTGATCGAATCAAGCTTCGGGCGCCGGCTGGTCGACGACTATTTCGAAACCACCCGCCTCTATCGCGCCTATGTCAGCGAAAACTACCGCGCCGCCGTGATCGTCACCGAAGAAGACGGCATCCCCTATCTCGACAAGTTCGCGGTTCTCGACGACGCACAGGGCGAAGGGCTGGGCCGCGCGGTCTGGAAGATCATGCGCGACGAAACCCCCCGTCTGTTCTGGCGCTCGCGCCACAACAATCAGGTCAACATCTTCTACTACGCCCAGTCTGACGGCTGCTTCAAACAGGAAAAATGGAAAGTCTTCTGGTACGGGCTGAACGATTTCGACGAGATCCAGCAATGCGTGAACCATTGCGCAAAGAGAAGGCAGACGCTGGCGTAAAGCGCAAAGAGCGGGTACCAACTCGCAGAAAGAGAATTATCCACACCACGCAATCCCTAGCTCATCCGGCCTGTTGCGAACGAACTCATCGCGGTGATTTCGCAGACCTCACGAGATAAACAACTCCATAGATACTTCGGTGAATTAAGGAAAATCTAGAAGAAGGTTGTTTCCTTTCGTTTCGCATTGGGTAACCTCGGGAAAACGTCATCAGGTTCCGGAGAATGCCGTGGATTCAGATTCAGAGCTCGCAAAGTCTCAAGGCAAGCAAGTAACCGTTCGCTTTCAAATATGGCTAACAACCCTTGCCACCGTGCTCAACGTCTGTTCAACAGCCGCTGCAGTTGCAGGAATATTTTTTGCCTCCCAGCAGGTGCATGCAGCATTGGAATCCGTTGATAAAAGCTCACGAAACCAAGCGTTTTCCAATTTTCTTGAAACATATCAGAATCTTTGTCAGCAAAGCATCACGATGTACGACCAAATGGATGGCATTGTTTTGAACTTACCAGACGATGGCAGTATCACCCTTCCAGACAATTTTGACGCGACGATACTGACTGCTCCATACGAAGCGGTTCTGTCCTTAGTAACAACAGACAAGCGAAATACCTATGCTCAGGAGACTGTTAGGCTTAGGGCTAAACTCGAGAATCAATATAAATTACTAACCGTATGGCTCACACAGCACCAGTCAGAGGAGTTTTTCGGACTGATACCGTCACGGGAATCATCAGATTACCGCACTTCAACCTCTGGCCCACCGACAGATTATGACGTTTTCCAAGCGATCGACAACCAGTATCGGTGCAGACGAAATATGGAAGGCGCTCTCAGCTACTTCAGGCGCATGAGTGACCCCACGAGTGTGGCAGACAAAGATCCTGGAATATTTATGCTGCCAATCTCAAAAACCAAATCTGTCAAAGCCATCCTTGCGGAATGGGGTGATACGGTGATTCTTGATTATTTAAAGACATCGGGAGTACTTGAATACGTTGATGTTCAAGGGAAGGAGTAGTTGTCACTCTGAGTGAGAGATAACACAGCTCTCGCTGCTCTGATCCTGACGACTTCCGTAACGGCATGACCCGTCATAACGACAACATTCCACACGGAATAAGGCCTGACAAAAAACATGATTTCATTGAGAAAAAAATGGTAGCGGAGGAGGGAAAAAAACCTCCGAACCAAACTAATCCTCTGATATCATAAGAAATAAGACGCGAGACATCCAATTAATTTCATGTCCCCCGGTACAAGATTTCGGGTGACCATGCGAGTCAATAATAAAGCCACGCCTGACGGAACCATCAAGCCCGTATCGACAAAATCACCAATTTCGCCCTAGCGAGCATATGAATTGAAGCGATCTACGGTTAGCCACCTGAATCGCGTTTAAGAGACGTTCGACGCTGCCAAGGCCTTACAAATGTCGATCCACCGTATTATCGTGAGCGTCCGGTGAGCGCTTTTTGCTGAGCGGGCCAAATGGGCGATGTTCTGAAATTAGAACCGGCATTAGTGCCGGCATTAATTCCAGATCTG